>CAVZAK010000011.1:0-117994 GCA_963773165.1 uncultured Solirubrobacterales bacterium | reverse complement strand
AGCCCTCTGTCGGACTCGAACCGACGACCCCTTCCTTACCATGGAAGTGCTCTACCAGCTGAGCTAAGAGGGCGGTGGCGGGGAGCGTAGCGGGTCGGCTAGTCCAGCCCCTACTCTGAGCGGCTCAGCGCCGCGCGACCGTGACGATGTGCAGCTCGCTCGGCGCGCCATCGGCCCTCAACCGCCGGCGCTGGCCAACCTCTAGGCCATCGAGGTCGATGCACTCGAGCGCCGGCTCCGACACCGTGACCTCTGACGCCGTGGCCGCCGCGGCCACCCGCGCCGCGACGTTGACGTCGACGCCGATGTAGTCACCGCCGAGCTTGCGCGGTCGGCCGCAGTGGATGCCGGCGCGCATCTGCGGGCGATAGCCGTTGACCTCGATTTCCTGCAATCTCTGTTGCGCCTCGAGCGCCGCGTCAACAGCCTCCTGAGCGGTTAGGAACGTCGCCATCACCCCATCGCCGAGCCGCTTGACGATCCGTCCGTTGTGCGCAAGCACCGCGCCCTCGAGCACGATCCCGACATCGCGCAGCAGATCGATCGTCGCGGCATCCCCGGCGTGTAGCGCCCAGGACGAGAACCCGACCAGGTCGGTGAACAGCAGCGCCACGTCCTCCTCGCCCTGGCCCCGCCCCGTCGCCTCGGAGATCGACTGCCAGACCTGGAGCCCCGCGAGCCCGAGCTCCTGGACGACGCTCTCTCGCTCCGGGCTCAGCGACGAGATCCCGCGTGCCACGAGTTCCACCGGCGCCTGGCCCGCCGTTGAGAGCGGATCGCCGAACCGTTCGTCGCCGGGAAGGCGCTCGCGCATCCGCCGCGCGTACGCGAGCAGCTTCGGGTTCTGGTCGAGCCGCTCCGCGGTTTCGCGCACGCGCGAAGAACCGTCGGCACGGTCCCGGGCCGCCTTCTCGATCTCTTCTCGCTGGGGCTCCTGCTCCTCTGGAGGCATCGAGTGCCCCAGGATACGGGGTGCGGCTCAGGGCGTCGTGGGCGGACGAAAAGCCGGAATGGCGGGGGCAGGATTCGAACCTGCGAAGGCTGAGCCGCAGCGTTTACAGCGCTGTCCCTTTGACCGCTCGGGAACCCCGCCGGGGGCGGTCAGTCTAGCGAGGGCGCTTCGATTTGAGCGGTTGCGACAGGCTCAGATCGCGAGGGCAGCGGGTCGCTGGACTCGACCTCGTAGTCAGTGAACTTGGGGCCGCCGACGACGATCGCTGAGCCGCCGTCGAGCGCCGATACCGGGATGAACCACCGTCGGCCGTCGCCAACATGCACGAACAGGCTGTCGCAGCGAGGGGCATCGATGCGCTTAACAACCCCGCTCCATACACCCAAACATACGTTCGCCACCGGACGGAACGCCGCGGCGAAACGAAGCCCTACGACGCGTCGCGCAGGCGCTGCGCCTCGGGCAGCGCCTCGAGCTTCTTCAGCGTGTGGTTCTCGATCTGCCGGATCCGCTCGCGCGTAACGTTGAACGCCCGCCCCACCTCCTCGAGCGTGTACGGCCGCTCGCCGGTGAGGCCGAATCGCATCTCGATCACCTCGCGCTCGCGTTCCGGCAGCGCCGCCAGAGCCCGCCTCAGGTTCTCGCGCCGGAGATGCTCGGCCGCCTGTTCAAATGGCGACTCGGCCGTCTGGTCCTCGACGAAGTCCCCGAGCTCGGAGTCCTCCTCCTCCCCGATCGGCTTCTCCAAAGAGATTGGCTGCTGCGCCATCCGCAGCACGTCGCGCACCTCGCGGACCGTGGTTTCCAGCTCCACAGCGATCTCCTCGGGCGTCGGCTCTCGCCCAAGCTGCTGCACGAGCTGACGCTCCACATGGACGACCTTGTTGAGCTTCTCGACCATGTGGACGGGGATCCGGATCGTCCGGCCCTTGTCCGCGATCGCCCGAGTCACTGCCTGGCGGATCCACCACGTGGCGTACGTCGAGAACTTGTAGCCGCGCCGGTAGTCGAATTTCTCGACCGCCCGGATCAGCCCCATCGACCCTTCCTGGATCAGATCCAGGAAGGTCAGCCCGCGGCCCAGATAGGACTTCGCGATCGAGACCACCAACCGCAGGTTCGCCTCGATCATCTGCTGCTTGGCGATCATGTCGCCGCGCTCGATCCGCCGAGCCAGCTGGACCTCCTGCTCGGCGGTCAGCAGGTGGACCCGCCCGATCGACCTCAAATAAAGCCGCAGCGAATCGAGCGACGGCTCCACCGTCAGATCTATCTCAACCTTCTTGCGCTGGCCCGGCTGCGGCTCGGCCGCCTGTTCGGCGTTGGCCTCGACGCTGCCGCCCTCGGACTTCGCCAGCCGGCCGTCCGCCTCGACGACCTCGATTCCCTGATCGTCCAGGTACGCATGGAGCTCCTGGATCTGCTCCTTCGTGATGTCGACCTCTTCGAGACATTGGGCGATGTCGTCGAAGGTGAGAAAGCCTCGCTCCTGTCCCGACGCGATGAGCGGACGCAGCTCGTCGAACTCCGTGATCGGAGCTTCATCGCTTAACAGCACGACTGCTTTATCGCTCACAGCCCCTGAGCTCCTCCCAAACGTGGTATGGGGTCACGTCCAGGGTGACTCCCTCTCGCAAGTCTCCCAATCCGAAGGCGGTGAGTGATAGCACAATCCGGCCTTTTGTCCAACGACCCCGGAAGGACCACGCGCGTCGGCCCCTCTAGGCTTTAAAGCATCCGATGAATGAGCAACGGTCAACAGAGCTATTTACTGTCGACGTCCAGTCGCAGCTGCCGACGATCCAGTTGGGCCTTTCCCGCGTCGGCGTGACCGGCGTCGAGAAGGTGATCCGGATCCGCCAGAACGGCTCGGAGCAGCTGTTCTCCGCGCGCTTCGAGTGCGTGGTCGATCTCGGCGCGGCGCAGAAGGGCGCGCACATGTCGCGCTTCGAGGAGGTCGTCAACGAGGCGATCAACGCGGTCGTCCTGGGCGAGTCCACGTTCAAGGTCGAGACGCTCGCCGAGCACATCGCGCAGCGCGTCCGTGAACGGCAGGGCGCTCGCCGGGCCGAGGTCAACGTCGAGGCCCGTTTCCCGGAGCACAAGCCCGCGCCCGTCTCCGGGATCATGACGCAGGAGCTCTACACGCTGCATGGCTCGGCGATCAGCAGCGAGCTCGGTACGCGCCGGCTCATCGGCGTAACCGCCCAGGGCATGACGGCGTGCCCATGCGCGCAGGAGCTCGTCGCCGAGGCCGCGCGCGAGCGGCTGGACGCCGAGGGGTTCGACTCTGAAGAGATCGACAAGATCCTCGAGGCCGTGCCGGTCGCGACGCACAACCAGCGCGGCCTGGGCACGCTGTATATCGGCTGCACGGAATTGTGCGACGACGAGATCGACGCGGCCACGCTGCTAGAGATCGTCGAGCAGTCGATGTCCTCCGAGATCTACGAGCTGATGAAGCGCTCCGACGAGGCGCACGTCGTCGAGAAGGCGCACCGCCGCCCGCGGTTCGTCGAGGACTGCGTGCGGGAGATGATCCGCGGCGTGGTGCAGCGGTTCCCCGCGCTCGACGACCGGGCGTTCGTGTCCGCCCGCCAGGTCAACCTGGAGACGATCCACCAGCACAACGTCGTCGCCGAGCGGTTCGGAACGCTCGGCGAGATCCGGCGCGAGATCGAGACCGGCGACACCTCCCCGCCGCAGACGAGCCGACAGGCCTGGCTCGACCTCCTCCCCTAGCGTCACGACATGCGCGCGATGCTTCTCGTGGAGCAGGGCCAGCCGCTCGTCGAGGGGACGCTGCCGGACCCCGAGCCGAAGCCGGGTCAGCTGCTGCTGAAGGTCAGGGCGTGCGCGGTGTGTCGCACCGACCTCCATCTGCGCGACGCGGAGATCGAGGCGACGAAGCTGCCAGTCGTGCTCGGCCACCAGATCATCGGGATCACCGAGGACGGCCGCCGCGTCGGCGTTCCGTGGCTCGGGTGGACCGACGGCGACTGCCGCTACTGCCGCGCCGATCGCGAGAACCTGTGCCTGCACGCGCAGTTCACCGGTCGCGACATCGATGGCGGTTACGCCGAGCTGACCGTCGCCGACGAGCGGTTCTGCTTCCCGATCCCGAGCGAGCTGAGCGACGAGCAGGCGGCGCCACTGCTGTGCGGCGGGCTGATCGGGTTCCGAGCGCTGCGCCTCGCCGGCGGCGCGCCCCGCCTCGGCCTGTACGGCTTCGGCTCGGCCGCGCACCAGATCTGTCAGGTCGCGGTGTTCGAGGGGCGCGAGGTGTACGCGTTCACGCGCCCCGGCGACGAGCAGACGCAGGCGTTCGCGCGCACGCTCGGCGCCACCTGGGCCGGCGGCAGCGATGAGCTGCCACCCGAAGAGCTCGACGCCGCGATCATCTTCGCGCCGGCCGGCCCACTCGTCACAACCGCCCTGAAGGCCCTCGCCCGGGGCGGGCGAGTTGTGTGCGCCGGGATCCACATGAGCGACATCCCCTCATTCCCCTACGAGGACCTGTGGGAGGAGCGGATGATCCGCTCGGTCGCCAACCTGACGCGCCATGACGGCTACGAGTTCCTCGCCCTCGCGCCCAAGGTCCCCGTGCGCACGACGATCACCACATATCCCCTCGATCGCGCCGAGGAAGCCCTCGCCGACTTACGCGCAGGACGCTTCGAGGGATCGGCCGTGATCCTTCCTACGCTAGGGTAGAGAGCATGCCCTTGATTCCGATGGTGATCGAGCGGACCGCGCGTGGTGAGCGGGAGTTCGATATTTACTCCCGGCTCCTCAACGAACGGATCATCTTCCTCGGCACGCCAATCGATGACCAGATCGCGAACCTCATCGTCGCCCAGCTCCTGCACCTGGAGTCGCAGGATCCCGACAAGGACATCTCGATCTACATCAACTGCCCCGGCGGCTCGATCTACTCCGGCCTGGCGATCTACGACACGATGCAGTTCGTCAAGCCGCAGATCCAGACGATCTGCATCGGCGTCGCAATGTCTTTGGGGTCGCTGCTGCTGGCGGCCGGGGCCCACGGCAAGCGGTTCTCGCTGCCCAACAGCCGCCTCCTGATCCACCAGCCGTCGGCCGGCTTCGAAGGGCAGTCGACCGACATCGAGATCCACGCGCGGGAAATCCTCAACATCCGTCGGCGGATCGATGAGATCTACGCCCTTCACACCGGCCAGTCGGTGGAGCAGGTCAACGCGGACATGGAGCGCGACCGCTTCTTCAAGGCCGAGGAAGCCGTCGAGTACGGCCTCATCGACCGCGTGATCGAGCACCACTAGATCTTGGAAGGCCGGGCCGCATGCGGCCCGGCCCCGGTCGGTGCATGCACCGACCGGCGGTTCGGCGCATGCGCCGAACCGAACTACTCGACGGCGTGCTCGATCCTCCCGAGGCGCTCTATCTCGATCCGGATCACGTCCCCCGACTGGAGGAACCGCGGCGGATCGAACCCCGTCCCTACCCCGCTCGGTGTTCCGGTGAGGATCATGTCGCCCGGCTCGAGCGTGCACGTCTGAGCGATGAAGTCGACCAGCGCCGCGCAGCCGAAGATCAGGTCGGAGGTGTTCGAGTCCTGGCGGAGCTCGCCGTTGACCCATGTGCGCAGCTGCAGGTTGCCCGCGTCGGGAACCTCGTCGGCGGTCGTGACCCACGGTCCGAACGGACAGAACGTGTCGGCGCCCTTGGCCCGGGTCCACTGCGGCTCGCGCGCCTGGAGGTCGCGGGCAGTCACATCGTCGGCGATGCAGTAGCCGGCGATCCTCCCGCCGGCGCCCATCACGATCGTGAGCTCGCCCTCGTAGTCGAGCCGGCGCACGACCTCGGGCCGGCGGATCGGACCGCCGGGCGGCGAGAGTGAACCGCGGACCTTGACGAACACGATCGGCGTCTCGGGCCGCTGGGTCCCGGTCTCTTCGATGTGCTTGGCGTAATTGAGCCCGATCGCGTAGACCGTGCCCGGCTCGGGCACCGGCGCGAGCAGCTTTACATCCGCGAGCGGCCACGACTCGTCTGCGCGCGACGCCCGATCCGGCCGCGCCAGCACGTCGACGACGGTGAGCCCATCCGCGAATGCAACCACGCGGTCATCGATCACCTCGCCGGCCAGTGGGTGCGAGTGCTCGGGCGCGGCGAACGTGGTGAGCTTCACGCCTCCTACGCTATCGCCTCCGCCCTGCTCGACGCGAGCACGTGGGTCACGGGCAGTCCAAGCGCCTTCGCCTTGCTCACCAGATCGAGCTTCAACCACCGCGAGACGCCCAGCGGCAACGTTGAGATGATGATCTCGTCGTAGGCGCCGAGGTTGACCGCGTCGTGGATCGCCATCAGCGGCTCGGAGTCACCCAGGTCGCCCGCGACGTTCGAGCCCGCTGCCTCGGAAAGCTTCGGCAGGGCGGCGTCGAGGACATGCTGCGCCTCGTCGTCGCCGGCGTCCTGGGGATCGACGACCTTGTGCATGCCATGGGGATGACGGGGCACCACCAGGTGGAATTCGGCGGGGCCGCGCTGCGCGCGGTCTCTGACCGCGTCCAGTAGAGCTTGCGTCGCCGCGGTCTGGTGTGCAACCACGAGCACGTGGGCCGGCTCTGACATGTATTCACCTCCCGGCGAATATGCGGATATTCAGCGGTTCGAGTATCCCACCGCGCCCGAGCGCGGACAAGCTCAGACCTGATCGGTCATCTCGAGCAGCGTCAGCACCGTCTTCCAGTTGCGCGACGTTGCCGTGACGCCCAGGCCTTTGCCCGCGAGCGCGTTCCACAGCTTCGATCGCGCCACGCCTTCGGGATGCCAGGCATAGAACTCCTTGCCGATGGCGACGAACGCCTCGTTCGGCGCCTTCAGCTCGTCGAGCTTGCGGATGACTTCGCCCTTGGGCTTGGCGGAGAGGAAGCTCACCTGGTAGCGCTTCGGATCGTCGGCGACGTCGCCAAGCGGGTTGCGCTTGATGATCTCGGCGAGCTCCGCGCGCGTGCGGACGACGACCTCGACCTCGTGCCCGAACGTGTTCTTGATCAGCTCCTCGCAGCTGGCGCCGAGCTGACTTGCGGAGTCTCCGCTCGACAGGACGATGTTGCCGCTCTGCACATACGTGCGGACGTCCTCGAAGCCGGCGTCGGTCAGCGCCTCCCGCAGCGCCGGCATCGCGATCCGCTTGTTCGGACCGACGTTGATGCCGCGGAGCAGCACGACGCGCGCGGCCACGCTCAGAAGAGCGCCTCTTGGTCCGGCATGCCGTCGTGGCGGCCGCTCGGCGATGAGTGGCCGAGCGCGTGCGCCACGTCTCGCGCGATCGCCCCCTCGGATCTCGAGGCGACGAGCGGCTCGACGATTCCCTCGACGTGGACCAGCGTTCGCCGGCCGTCGCCGCGGTCCGGCCCCTCGAGCGGCACCAGCGCGTAGACGCGGTCGGCGCGTACGAACTTGCCGTACCCGAGTGGAATCAGCGGGGTGGCGCGGGCCATCTCAAGCCTCATCGTAAACGCACACCCGGAAACTGCGGTAGGGTGCGCGCGAGGGGCCCGGAACGAGGGAGATCAGAGAATGGGCGAAGCGATCGTAGTGGGCACCGACGGCTCTGATACGGCCCAGCGCGCCGTCGACGAGGCGGTGAGGTTGGCGGGTGCGCTCGGCGCCGAGCTACACGTGGTGTCGGCGTTCGAGCCGCTGCGCGGCGCCAAGATCGCCGGCGCGCCCGAGGGCGCGGCGAAGGTCTGGCAGCCCCTGCCCGACTCGCAGGTCGAGTCGACGCTCAGCCAGGCCGCGGCCCGCGTCCGGATGAAGAACATCGAGGTCACCACCCACGCGCTCGAGAAGGACCCGGCGGACGCGTTGCTGGAGGTGGCGGAGAAGGTCGGCGCCGACATGATCGTGGTCGGTAACAAGGGCATGCACAGCGCCTCGCGGTTCGTGCTCGGCAACGTGCCGAACAAGGTTTCGCACCGCGCCCGCTGCAACGTCCTGATCGTCTCGACCGACGCCTAGCGGCGCGGCCGCTCTCAGCCGGCGAGGATAAGCGCCAGCCGGCGCTCGAGCGCGTCGGCCAGGACCTCGCGCACGTTTCCCTGCTCGAAGCGCTCAACGAGCGCGGACAGGAACCCCTCGATCACGAGTCGCTTCGCCACCTCGTCCTCGAGCCCGTGCGAGCGCAGGTAGAACAGCTGCTCGGGGTCGACCTGCGCCACCGCCGCCGCGTGGGTGCACCGGACGTCGTTGGCCTGGATCTCGAGGCCGGGGATCGCGTCGGCGTGCGCCCGCTTCGAGATCAGCAGGTTGCGCGACTCCTGGAAGGCGTCGGTCTTCTGCGCGCCCGGGTCGACGATGATGTTGCCCTTCCAGACCGCGCTCGAACGGCCCTGGAGGACGCCGCGGAAGGCGAGGTCGGAGGTCGTGTTCGGCGCCGCGTGCTCCTGCGTTGTGTCGAAGTCGATGTGCTGGCGGCCGTGGGTCGCGTAGGCCCCAGTCACGCGAGCGTCGGCGCCCTCGCCTCCGAGCCGCGTCTCCATCCGGACGTGCCCGGACCGTGAGCCGAAGCCGAGCGCGACCCAGTCGAGCGTCGCGTCCCGGGCGACGGTGGCACGCTGGGAGCCGAACACCCAGCTGCGCTCGGACAGCGCCTGACCCGACACGTAACGCAATCGCGCCGCCTGGCCGACCACCAGATCGGTCGTGATGTTAAAGACGCCGTCCAGTTCCTCGGATGCCGACAGAGACTGCTCCCAGATCTCCGCGCTCGCGCCCTCCTCGAGCACGATCCGGGTCCGCTGGTTGACGAGCGTGCCCCCCAGCGTCTGAACGGCCTTCAGCGGAATCGGTGTCTCCACGATGACACCACGGCCGACGTTGATCGTCGTGCCCTCGGCGTCCACATTCACTGACACGCCCGAAGGCGGCTCGCGCGCTTCCAGGCTCCAAAGCTCGCCAACGCCCCCCTCGCGCTCCACCTCACCCGGCTCGTATGCACCTAGGTCGAGCTCTGAGAGATCCGTGAACTCCCAGCCCGGGCGGCCCTTGAAGGTTGGGAGGTCGATCACGGAGCTAGCCAATCGAACCCTCCATCTGGAGCTCGATCAGGCGGTTCATCTCGACGGCGTACTCCATCGGGAGCTCTTTGGTGATCGGCTCGATGAAGCCGTTGACGATCAGCTTCGACGCTTCGTCCTCCGCGATCCCGTGCGACATCAGATAGAAGAGCTGGTCCTCGCCGACCTTCGAGACGGTCGCCTCGTGGGCGACGTTGACGTCGTCCTCGCTGATCCTGATCGTCGGGTAGGTGTCAGAGCGCGAGCGATCGTCGAGCAGCAGCGCGTCGCACACGACCTTCGAGCGGGCGCCGTGGGCTCCCTTGGCGATCTCGAGCAGGCCGCGGTATGACCCGCGCCCGCCGTCCTTGGAGATCGACTTGGCGAAGATGTTCGAAGTCGTGTTCGGAGCGGCGTGGATGATCTTCGCACCGGCGTCCTGGTGCTGGCCGGCGCCTGCAAACGCGATCGACAGGACCTCGCCGTGAGCGCGCTCACCCATCAGGTAGACGCTCGGGTACTTCATCGTCAGCTGCGAGCCGAGGTTGCAATCGACCCACTCGACCGTCGCGTCAGCTTCGGCGACCGCGCGCTTGGTGACCAGGTTGAAGACGTTGGTCGACCAGTTCTGCACTGTCGTGTAGCGGATCCGGGCGCCGGGCTTGGCGATCAACTCGACGACGGCGGAGTGCAGGCTGCTCGAGCTGTAGGTCGGAGCGGTGCAGCCCTCGACGTAGTGCACGTAGGAGCCCTCGTCGGCGATGATCAGCGTCCGCTCGAACTGGCCCATCGACTCGGTGTTGATCCGGAAGTAGGCCTGCAGCGGCATCTCGACATGCACGCCGGGCGGCACGTATACAAACGAGCCTCCCGACCACACTGCAGAGTTCAGCGCCGCGAGCTTGTTGTCGTTCGGGGGGATGATCGTTGCGAAGTACTCACGGACGAGATCCTCGTGCTCGCGCAGGCCGGAATCCATGTCCTTGAAGATCACGCCCTGCTTCTCGAGATCCTCGCGCACCTGGTGGTACACGACCTCCGACTCGTATTGCGCGCCCACGCCGGACAGGAACTTCCGCTCGGCCTCGGGGATCCCGAGCCGGTCGAAGGTGTTCTTGACGTCCTCCGGAACGTCGTCCCACGAGCGCTCAGCACGCTCGGACGCCCGCACGAAGTAACGGATGTCGTTGTAGTCGACCTGCGCCAGCAGCGGCGAGCCCCACGTCGGCTGCGGCCGCGCCAGGAAGTGGTCGTACGCCTTCAGCCGGAACTCGCGCATCCACTGCGGCTCCGACTTGAACTCCGAGATCTTCTCGACGATCTCCCGGTTCAGGCCCTTCGGCGCCTTGTACAGGTAGTTCTCGGCGTCGTGGAAGCCGTAGCGCTCTTCGTAGTCGTCGTTGATCTGCGCGAGCTGCTCGTTCTCCGTAAGTGTCTGCGGGGCGGTCACGGGAGTCGTAGCCACTACTCCACCTCCAGCTTGATCGTTTCGTCTTCGATTATCACCGGATAGGTGTCAACCGGAATGTATGCGGGCAAGGTCAGCGGCTGGCCGGTCTTGAGGTCGAACAGCGAGCCGTGGCGCGGGCACTCGATCGTGCACCGCTCCTGGTCGAGCGTGCCTTCAACGAGGGTTCCGTCGTCGTGCGAGCAGCGGTCCTCGATGGCGTACACCGCTCCGGCGCAGTTGAACACGCCGATCTCGAGATCCTCCCATTCCACCAGGAGCATCGCGCCTGGCTGGAGGTCTTCTACGGGGCACACTTCGATGACTTCCGGCACACCCCAAATCCTAGCGCACTGATCGGATTTGCCGGACCTAAGCGGCGCGGTCGCTCTCGGGCGTCTCGGGCTCCCATTCGACCGCGTGGCCGAGGCTCGCGCTCTTGAGGACCTTGAGCGAGAGCAGCGCGCACTTGACGCGCGTGGCCGAGATGTCGATCCCGAGCAGATCGAGCACGAACGACCGGTCGAGGCGAAGCAGGTCGTCGACCTTCATCCCCTTGATTTCGTCCGAGGTCATCGAGGCGGCCGCCTGCGAGATCGCGCAACCGTGGCCGGAGAACTTGATGTCCTCGATCCGTCCCTCGCCGTCGACCTTGAGCTGAACGGTCAGCTCGTCGCCACACAGCGGGTTGAGGTCGTGGGCCTCGAGGTCGAAGTTGTCGAGCTCGCCCCAGTTATGGGGTCGCTTGTAGTGCTCGAGGATGTTCTCGCGGTACAGGTCGTCCATGTCGGTGCCTACAGCTGTAGCACGTCGCGGACGGTGTGCAGCCCTTCGACCAGCCTGTCGATTTCGGCGCTCGAGTTGTGCACGGCGAACGACGCTCGGGTCGTCGCCGTGACCCCGAGCCTCCGCATCAACGGCTGGGCGCAGTGGTGGCCGGCGCGGACGCACACGCCCTGGCGCCCGAGGATCTCACCGATGTCGTGCGGGTGGGCGCCGTCGAGCGCGAACGAGACGAGCGCCCCGCGGTCGGCGGCGGCGGGCGGGCCGTGCAGCTCCAGGCCGGGAACCTCGGAGCCGAGGCGCGCCAGCGTCTCGGCGACCAGTGCCTCCTCGTGGGCCCGGATCTGCTCGATGCCGAGCGCCCGGATCCAGTCGACGGCCACGCCGAGCCCGATCGCCTCGGCGATCTGCGAAGTGCCGGCCTCGAACTTCCACGGCAGGTCCGTCCACGTCGACTCGTTGGCCGCGACCGTCCGGATCATGTGGCCGCCACCGATGAACGGTGGCATCGCCTCGAGGAGCGCCCGGCGGCCGTGGAGTACGCCGATCCCGGTGGGGCCGTACGCCTTGTGGCCGGTCCACACGTAGAAGTCTGCGTCGATCGCGCGCAGGTCGACCGGGATCTGGGGCACCGCCTGCGAGCCGTCGATCAGGACCGCGGCGCCCGCCTCGTGGGCGCGGCGCACGATCTCCGCGACGGGGTTGATCGTCCCGAGAACGTTCGAGACGTGGACGACGCCGACCAGCTTCGGCCCGCGGGCCAGCAGCTCGTCGAACGCGTCGAGGTCGAGCTGCCCGTCGTCGAGCACCGGGACATAGGCGAGCTCCGCGTCGCGGTCCTGGCACAGCAGCTGCCACGGGACGATGTTCGAGTGGTGCTCCATCTCGGTGAGCACGACGAGGTCGCCGCTGCCCACGTTCTGACGGCCCCATGTGTATGCGACGAGGTTGATGGCCGCCGTCGCGTTCGCGGTGAAGATCGTCTCCTGGGGAGTCGACCCGAGCCACTCGGCGATCCGCCGCCGCGCGCCCTCGTACAGGTCGGTCGCCTCGACCGCGAGCGGGTAGACGCCCCGGTGGATCGAGGCGCGCGACTCGGTGTAGTACCGGGTCATCGCGTCGATCACCGGCTGTGGTGTCTGCGACGTGGCGCTCGAGTCCAGGTAGGTGATCGGATAACCGCCGATCTCCCGGCGAAGCACCGGGAACTCGGCAGCGACGTCGCGCAGAGCCTCGACCGTGCTCATCACGCGGCCTGCTCCAGGCCCTCCGTGATCCACCCGTAGCCCTTGGCCTCCAGCTCGTCGACCAGCTCGGGGCCGCCCTCCTTGACGATCCGTCCCTGGTACATGACGTGCACGTGGCTGGGCTGCACGAGATGGAGGATCCGCTGGTAGTGGGTGATGATCAGCACGCCCATGTCCGGGCCGGCGACGGCGTTGACGCCGTTGGCGACGACGCGGAGCGCGTCGATGTCGAGCCCGGAGTCGGTCTCATCGAGGATCGCCATCTCGGGCCGCTGGACCGCGAGCTGGAGGATCTCCATCCGCTTCTTCTCCCCGCCGGAGAACCCCTCGTTCAGGTACCGGGTCGAGAAATCCTTGGGTACGTTCGTCAGCTTCATCGCCGCCTCGACCGTCTGCCGGAACTCCTTCAGCGAGATCGGTTCCTCGCCCTGCGCATCGCGATGCGCGTTCATCACGGTCCGCAGATACTTGGTGACAGTCACGCCGGGGACGGAGACCGGGTACTGGAAGGCCAGGAACAGCCCCAGCCGGGCGCGCTCGTCGGGCGAGGACTCGGTGATGTTCTCGCCCTTGAATAGGATCTCGCCCTCGGTCACCTCGAGGTTGGGGTGGCCCATGACGGCGTTCGCGAGCGTCGACTTGCCGGAGCCGTTGGGGCCCATCAGCGCGTGGATCTCGCCCTTGTCGACCGCCAGGTCGAGCCCGCGCAGGATCTCCTTCTCACCCGCGCGGACATGAAGGTTTCGAATCTCTAGGTCTGCCATAAACCAGCTTTCGTAGTGTCTTGGTCAGGCCGCGGCCGTTGGCACGCGCTCGTTGCGGCGCGAGAACTCGACCAGGTCCGCCAACGTTGTCGTCTGCAGCGACCGGATGATGCCGCCCTGCACTCGAGTCCACAGTAGCTTCGTGGCGCACCCCCGCCCGGCATCGGGTTGATGCGAGCACAGCACGCGCTCGGTGTGATCGTGGACGAAGCACTCCATCGGGGCAATCGTGCCCTCGAGCGCCTGCACGACCTCATCCATCGCAATCTCCTCAGCCGGGCGGGCCAGCCAGTAGCCGCCGTGCGCGCCGCGCGCGCTCATCACCAACCCGGCCTTACGCAGCCGGGCGACCACCTGCTCGAGGTAGGCGAGCGGCAGCCCCTCGGCGTCCGCGATCGCCTTCAAGCTGGTGGGATGTGCCGGCGACTGACGTCCGAGCTCGACCATCAGCCTGACCCCGTACTCGGCCTTCGAGGAAAAGATCATAGGCAAATCCTACCATGCAGGTAGGTTATGCATGACCGGCGCCACGGGCAGGTAGGGTGTGCGGAGCATGGAGGAATGGGGGCTGGCGAGTGCTGATCAGGTCGCTCACGTCGCGGCGGTTGCCCGCGAGCGCGGCCGCCTGGGCATCGACACCGAGTTCATGTCCGAGGGCCGCTACCGGGCGCTGCTGTGTCTCGTGCAGATCGCGGTCGACGATCCCGACGCCGAGCACGGTACCCAGATCGTGCTGCTCGACGGCCTGAATGCGGTCGACCCGACGCCGCTCGCCGAGCTGCTCCCCGACCCCGATATCGAGATCGTGCTCCACGCCGGCAGGCAGGACGTGGCGATCCTTCGCCGGGTGTGGAGCACCGAGATCAACAACATCTTCGACACCCAGCTCGCCGCCGGATTCGCCGGCGCCAGCGCCCAGTCCGGCTACGGGAACCTGCTCGGCGCGATCCTCGGCCGCCGGGTCGGCAAGACCGCCAGCTACACCCGCTGGGACTCCCGCCCGCTGACCGCCGAGCAGCTGAGCTACGCCGCCGAGGACGTCGCCCACCTGCTAGAGCTCACCGACGAGCTGCAGCGGCGCCTGCGCGAAACCGGCCGTCTGGAGTGGGCGCGTGAGGAGTGCCGCCGGCTCGAGTCCTCGACCGACGAGCGCGATCCCGAGACGGCCTGGGAGCGCCTGCCGCGGATCGGCCAGCTCGATCCCCGCGCCCGCGCCGTGGCCCGCGAACTCGCCGCGTGGCGCGAGCGGACGGCCTCGCGCGAAGACAGACCCGTCGGCTCGGTCGTGGCCGACCCAACACTCGTCGAGCTGGCCAAGCGCCAGCCCGCGAACGTCCGTGGCCTCGAGCAGATTCGCGGCATCCATCCCTCAGGGATCCGCCGGCGTGGCGTCGAGATCCTGGAGGTGATCGCCCGGGGCCTCGAGGCGCCGGCGATCCCGCGCGACCAGGCGCGCGGCCGCTCCGATTCCGGCGACGCGCCGCTGATCGCGCTGGCCGAGGCGCTGCTGCGCGCACGGGCTTTGGAGGCTGGCCTCGCCTACGAACTGATCGCCTCGCGAAATGAGCTCGAGCTGATCGTCGGGGCGGCCCGGCGCGGCGAGCGCGAGCCTGACGTGCGGACGCTCACCGGGTGGCGGCGAGAGCTGGTGGGCGCCGACCTCGCCGACCTGCTCGCCGGCCGCAGCGCGATTGCCGTCGGCCCCGACCGGCGGCTGAAGCTCGGCCCGCCGTCAGGATGAACCCTGGTCGAGCTGCACGCTCATCGCGGTGGAGTGGTTGAACAGGGTCCGTGACAGCGCCACCGCGATCCGGCGCGAGCGGTGGATCCAGCCGAGGTCGATCCCGGTCAGATCGCCGTTCGCCGTGGCGTAGGTGACGCGCAGCTTGTGGCCCGGCGACTCGGCGGCACGCTCGTTGCCGGTATCGGCGCCGAGGCCGGCCCACCCAGCCTTGTGGACGACATCGTGCTCGGCGTTGACGAGGTCCTCTGAGGTCTTGAAGCGCGGGTCGACGATGACCAGCTCGAGCGCGCAGAAGGCGTTCGCGCCCTTGTCGCACTGGGTCGCCTGCTCGACGATCTGGGCCCCGGGGACGAGGGGCAGCTGATCCGCCGTGGGGGGCGGGGCGCCCTTCACCGACCCGCAACCGGCGAGCGCCAGCACGAGCAACGCCGGCAGCCCTATGGCGCTTACTCTTCCGACGGTCATGGGATGCAGTGCAAGCGTAGCCGAGCTCCCAGGCTGGGCCCTTGCGCTGGTCGCGCAGGAGCATGTCGCCCGGCTCGGTCTGATTGACGACGACGGCGCCCCGCGGGTGCTGCCGATCACCTACGCGCTCGACGGCGGCGCGTTCGTCACGGCCGTCGACCACAAGCCCAAGCGGGTCGCTGCCGAGCGGCTCGCGCGCGTCCGCTGGCTCCGCGCACGCCCCCGGGCCGCGCTGACGATCGACCACTACGACGACGACTGGTCAAGGCTGGCGTGGGTGCAGGCGCTCGGCGATGTTCGGATCGTCGAGGCGCAGGCCGTGCCGTCCTCGGTAGCCGCGCTGACCGAGCGCTACGAGCCCTACCTCGATCGGCCGCCGGCCGGGCCGCTGCTCGTGCTCGAGCCCGAGCGGCTGCTCTGGTGGCGCGCATGAACACGACCGTCGCCCGGTACGCGCTCGGCGTCGTCTCGCTGGCGCTGATCCTGGTGCCGCTGGCGCTCGCCGCCTTCGTCCTGCGCCGGCGCTATTTCCGCGGATGGACGGGTGCTGTCGCTCGACTGGGCGAGCTGGTCATGGGGGTTGCCCTGCTGATCGCGGTGTTGGAGCTGCTCGGGGCCGTGGGGCTGTTCCGGCTACTCCCAATCGTGGTTGCCTGCTTCGCCGTCGGCGCGGGGACCTGCTTGGTGGTCGGTGTCGCCCAAGGCGTGCCGCGTCGCGCTGCTTGGCGGCGCGACTGGGTCGACACCGGCCAGGCCACCTCGGCGCTGACGCTCGCGCTGAGCCTGCTGGGGGTGGCCGCGGTGTTCGCAGTCTGGGCGTCGCCGATGCTCCAGAGCTACGACGTCGGAATCCACACCTTCGACTCCCTCTACTACCACCTGCCCTGGGCCGCCACGTTCGCGCAGACCGGGCACATCACGCCACTTCAGTACGACATCCAGTACATGCTGCAGTTCTATCCGGCGAGCGCGGAGCTGCTGCATTCGCTGGGGATCGTGGCCCTGTCGCGCGACACACTGTCGCCGGCGCTGAACTTCCTGTGGTTCGGCCTGACGCTCCTGTCGGCCTGGTGCATCGGGCGTCCGCGCGGGTTGGGGGCCACCACGATGCTCGGCGCAGCCCTTGCCCTGGCGACCCCGATGATCGTCTTCTCTCAGGCCGGGAGCGCCGACAACGACGTCGCCGGCGTGGCGCTGCTCATGGCTTCGGTGGCGCTGATCGTCAACGCCGAGGAGGGCGGCGCGGCCACGGTCCTGGCCGGGATCGCCGCCGGCCTCGCCGTCGCCGTCAAGCTGACCCTATTCGGCCCGGTGTTGGCGCTCACCGTCGGGGTGATCGCGATCGCGCCGCCCGGCCGGCGTTGGCGAACGGCGTGGTTGTGGCTCGCGCCCCTCGTGCTCGCCGGCGCGTTCTGGTACGTCCGGAACCTGTTCTCGGTCGGTAACCCGCTGCCCTGGGTCAGCTTCGGCTTCCTGCCCACGCCGGCGGCGGCGTTGCAACAGCACACCGGCTACTCGGTTGTTCACTACCTGACCGACGCCCGGTTCTGGAGCCACTTCTTCGTGTCGGGGATCGCCTCGGAGCTCGGCAGCTGGTGGTGGGCGATCATCGGCGCCGCGATCGCCGGTCCGCTGCTGTGCCTCGGCCCTGGCTCGGACCGCCTGCGCCGGATGCTCGGCCTCGTCGCGCTGGCCAGCATCGTCGCGTATCTGCTGACCCCGGAGGGCGCGCAGGGCCCCGCCGGTGACCCGGTCGGGTTCGGCTTCAACATGCGCTACCTCGCACCGGGGCTGACGCTGTCGCTGGCGATCCTGCCGCTGGCGCCGGTGCTGGCCGGGCCGCGCCGACAGCTGCTGGTGGCTGCCGGGATGGTCGCGACGCTCGCCGCCACGGTGGCCAAACCGTCACTCTGGCCGCGGGCCCATTCCGTCGCCGCGGTCGTGCTCGGGCTGATCGTGCTGGCACTGATGACGCTGGTCGCGCTCCGACCCCGGCGCCGCCGGGCCGCGATCGAGCCGGGCGTCCGGCGCTCGGCGCCGCTCGGCCGCGTCGTCCTGATCGCCGGCGCCGTCGTCCTCCTCACCGCCGGCGCCGCGGCCGGCTACACCTGGCAGCGGCACTACATGCGCGGCCGCTACCAGTTCCGCAAGGGCGTCTCCTACATGGCTCACGTGTGGTCGATGTTCCGGACGGTCCAGAATGCGCGGATCGGCGTCGGCGGCACTTACGGCGGCTTCTTCTCCTATCCGCTGTTCGGGGCCAACCTGTCGAACACGGTCAAGTACATCGCCCACACCGGCCCGCACGGATCGTTCACGCCGATCACGTCGTGTCAGGCGTGGCGCACGACCGTCAACGCCGGCCACTTCCGCTACCTCGTGACCACGCCCGGCAGGGAGTTCTGGGAGCCCAAGGTGCTGCTGCCCTCGCCGGAGGGCCGTTGGACCGCGTCGGACCCGAACGCCCGGCTGATCTACATCAAGCACGCGCTCGGACAGGAGATCTCGGTATTCGAGCTGACCGGGCCGCTCGATCCTGCGAGCTGCCCCTAGCCGGGTTGGGCGTCGTACGGGGCCAGCGCGTCGGCGATCCCGTTGAGGTCGAGACCGGCCCCCAGGCAACACATCAACGCCATCCGGGCCCCCGCCGCCGACAGGAACGGCGCACACACGGCGCCGCTGCCGCGGATGTCCGCCTCGGCGCCCTCGAATCCGTAGGTGTCGAACAGCATCGACGATCGCTCCGGGCGGCAAGTGATCACGACCGGCAGCCGCTCGAGAACCGCGCGCAGCTCGCGCATCATCCGGGCGGGGAGGTGACCGGCGCCGAGCGCGACGATGACCATCCCGTCGGCGCCATCTGCGGCCGCGCGCAACAGCCGCCCGTCGTCGCCGAGCGCCGCGGTCACGATCTCGACGCGGTGATCGAGCGACGCCACGGGCAGCGGCCGCGGGCGGATCGGCTTCGCGTGCAGCCACACGCGCCCTTCCACGATCCGCCCGAGCGCTCCCGCGCCAGGGGAACCGAAAGCGGCCGGGCCGGTGCTGTCGACCTTGCGCACGGTCATCGCCCCGTGGATCTCGCCGCCGAACACCACCACCGTGCCGAGCCCGGCGGCCATCGGCGCCGATGAGACGGTCACCGCGTCGATCAGGTTGGCCGGCCCGTCTGCGCCCGGCCCGCTGTCGGGCCGGTTCGCGCCGGTGAGGACGATCGGCGCCTCGCCGTCATAGAGGAGCGCGCACAGCGCGGCCAGCTCCTCCATCGTGTCGGTGCCGGTCGTGATCACGACACCCTCGCCGGCGCTTCCGGCCGCCGCCGCGCGGCGCCCGAGCTCGAGCGCCTGCGTCGGCGTCACCTGCGCGCTCGGCAAAGCGAGCACGCTCTCGGCGTGGATCCCGGAGGCGGCGACGCGGGGTGGGAGCTGCTCGATCAGCTGTGTGGCGTCGAGCGCGGGCACGGCCCGCTCGCCGCGCATCGCGATCGTGCCGCCGGCGGCGAGCAGCCGCACCGACCGCCGCTCGCTCAAGGCCGTCCGCTCTTGCGCGCGACGAGGTCGAAGAACAGCACGGCCGTGCTGAGCGCGACGAACGACCGCGCGAGCGTGTCGATCAGGATGCCGACGACGACCGTGATCGGGGTGATGTGTGTGCCCGTCGCCGACAGTCCAAGCCCGCGCAGCACCGCCACGCTCAGGCCGGTGAGGAACAGCAGACCGAAGACGTGGAGCCAGTTGCCGCGCGTCAGCGCCCAGCTCCGCTTCAGCGCCTCGAACCAGTTCTCGTTGTCGATGGCGGCGACCTGGGCCACTACGGCCCAGCGCACGAGCAGGAACACGCCGGGGATGACCAGCGCGAGGAACCCCGCGCCGATCCCCAGCGACGCGATGATCTCGGCGGCGGCGACCGTCGGCAGCACCCGCACACCCTGGAGCGCGACCTGACCGATCGTCGGCCGCTCGCCGGCACCGATCCGGCGCACCGCGTGGACGTACAGCGCCGAGATCAGCGGACCGACGATCGCCGAGTCGATCAGCGCCAGGATCAGGAACGCGGAGACGCTCTCGCTGCCCTGGCCGAATGGCGTCGCGCCGGTCGCCGCCAGGACGATCAGCTCATACGGCGCGACGACTCCCAGCGCCAGAACCGCGAACAGCAACGGATGGCGTCGGTACAGCCCGAGCGCGTCCGTGATGATCTGGAGGATCGAGCGGGGCGTTTGCAGCTGGGGCGGATTGATCGCGGAAGCCTACGCTTCGCGTGGGTAGCTAACCTCCCCGAGTCGCTATGTCCGCCACAGCCAAAGACCACCTCTCCGACCCCGAGCTGCTTGAGACCGCGTGGGATCTGGAGCCGCTGGTCGAGGGCGAGGGCAACGCGGGCGTAGAGCGGTTGCTCGAAGAGGCGGGAGAGCGCGCCAACGCGGTCGCCGAGCGTTACGCCGGGAAGATCGCGGAGCTCGACGCCGAAGGGCTGGTCACGGCGATGCGCGAGCTCGAGACGATCAACGAGCTGGTCGGCCGGGCCGCGTCGTACGCCTCGCTCCGATTCGCCACCGACACAGCCGATCCCGAGCGCGGCGCCCTCCTCCAGGCGATGCAGGAACGGGCGACCGAGATCGAAACCAGGCTTTTGTTCTTCGAGCTCGAGTGGGCGGCGCTCGATGACGAGCGGGCCGACGAGCTGCTCCAGGCCGACGGCCTGGACTTCTGCCGCCACTACCTGCGCGCCGCGCGCCGATACCGCCCCCACCTGCTGACCGAGCCCGAGGAGAAGATCCTCGCCGAGAAGTCCATCTCCAGCCAGAGCGCGTGGGGACGCCTGTTCGGCGAGCTCGTCTCGGCGCTCCGGATCAAGCTCGACGACGGCGAGGTGGCGCTCGATGTCGCCCTCAGCCGCCTGCTCGACGCCGACCGCGACACGCGCCGCACCGCCGCCGCGGCCGTCTCGGACGCCCTCGAGCCTGGACTGCGCACGCGCGCTTTCATCTACAACACGCTCGTCCACGACAAGGCCGTCGAGGACCGCCTACGGGCCTACCCCCACTGGCTGGCCGGCCGGAACCTGTCCAACGAGGCCTCGGACCAGTCGGTGATGGCGCTGATCGAGGCCGTCCGCCGGCGCTACGACATCCCGCAGCGCTGGTACGCGGTCAAGGCGAAGCTGCTGGGGCTCGACCGCCTGTGCGACTACGACCGCTCCGCGCCGGTGCTATCCGAGGACATCGCGTTCTCGTTCGCCGACGCCCGCGAGATGGTCGTCGACACCTACACATCGTTCTCGCCGGAGGCGGGCCGCATCGCCCAGCGATTCTTCGCCGAGGCCTGGGTCGACGCGCCCGTCCGCCCGCACAAGCGCGGCGGCGCGTTCTGCGCCTACACGGTGCCGACCGTCCACCCGTACGTGATGCTCAACTTCACCGCGCGCCGGCGCGACGTGCTGACGATGGCCCATGAGCTTGGCCACGGCCTCCACGCCGCGCTCGCCCAGCCGCAGGGCGTCTTTCAGCAGTCGACCCCGCTCACGCTCGCCGAGACCGCATCCGTGTTCGGCGAGGCACTCGTGTTCGGTCGGATGCTCGGCGAGGCCGAGGACGACGACGCCAAGCTGGCGCTGCTCGCCGAGCGGATCGACGGCGCGATCGCCACGGTCTTCCGCCAGATGGCGATGAACCGCTTCGAGCATCTGGTCCACACGCGTCGGCGCGCGGAGGGCGAGCTGTCGGTCGACCGGATCTGCGACCTGTGGGTGGAGACGCAGATGGAGCTGTTCGGCGACTCGGTCGAGATCACCGACGGCTACCGCATGTGGTGGTCCTACGTGCCCCACTTCATCAACTCGCCGGGTTACGTCTACGCGTATGCCTACGGTCAGCTGCTCGCGCTGTCGGCCTACAGCCGTTACCTCGAGGAGGGCGACTCGTTCGTCGCGCGCTACCTGGAGCTGCTCGCCGCCGGCGGCTCCCGCGACCCCGAGCAGCTCGGCTCGATCATCGGGATCGACCTCGCAGACCCCGGCTTCTGGGACTCGGGCCTGGCGCTGGTCGAGCAGCAGCTGCGAGATGCCGAGGAGCTCGTCGCGACGCGCGAGCTGCGCGGCTCCTAGCGCCGGGTACTCCCCGCTTTCCGCGTGCGCGAGCGCTCCTCCTGGCGCTCGACGACATTGACGATCAGCTTCATCACCTGATCGATCCCGGTCGCCTTCGCGTCCCCATGGACGAACGCCTCGCGCCAGTCGCGGATGTGGCCCTTGGTGGCGAGATCGTTGAAGTGTGAGCGCGATACCGAGACGTGCACCTTGGCGTCGGCGGCGATGTCCTTGGTCACCTTCGGGCCGGGCAACTCGACGCGGTACATCTGCACATCGCCACGGCCCCGGAGCTCGAGTCCGACGACGAGCTTCAGCGGCTGGAGCGACGGCACGTCTTCGAGGAACCGGTTGACCGCGGTCTCGATCAGCGACTTCGTGTCAGTTGGCGAGGACAGAGAGCCGAGTCTAGATCTTGTGCCGCTGGAGCAGCTTGCGTCCGATGACCATCCGCTGGATCTCGCTCGTGCCCTCGCCGATCAGCAGCAGCGGTGCGTCGCGGTACAGGCGCTCGATCTCGTACTCCTTCGAGTAGCCGTAGCCGCCGTGGATCCGGAATGACTCTTCGACGCAGAAGCGGCCGGCCTCGGAGGCGAACAGCTTCGCCATCCCGGCCTCGAGGTCCGAGCGCTCGCCGGCGTCCTTGAGCCGCGCGGCGCGGATCGTCATCAGCCTGGCGGCGTCGACCTGCGTCGCCATGTCCGCCAGCTTGAACTGGATCGCCTGGTGCTCAGCGATCGGCTTCCCGAACGTCCTTCGCTCCTGCGAGTACCTGAGCGCGAGCTCGAGCGCCCGCTGAGCGATGCCCACGCCACGGGCGGCCACATTCACCCGCCCGACCTCGAGCGCGTCCATCATCTGGGGGAAGCCCTTGTTCAGCCCCGCTTCCTCGCCACCGAGGATGTTCTCGGCCGGGCACTTGTAGCCGTCGAACACGAGCTCGGTGGACTCGACGCCCTTGTAGCCCATCTTCTTGATCTTCGGCGGGACGTCGAAGCCCTTGTAGGCGCCGGTGTTCTCGCTGACGCCCGGTTCCTTCTCCGCGATGAAGCAGGTGAGCCCGCGGTGCTTGGGGTCGGCGGTCGGATCGGTCCGCACCAGCACGAACACGAGGCTGGACAGGAGGCCGTTGGTCACCCACATCTTCGTGCCGTTGATCTCGTAGGCGTCCTCGTCGGGGATTCTCTTCGCCGAGGTCTTGATGGCGGCGACGTCCGAGCCCAGCTCCGGCTCGGACAGCGAGAACGCGGCCCGGATCTCGCCTGTGGCCATCCGCGGCAGGTACTTCTGCCTCTGCTCCTCGGTCCCGAACTTGAGCAGCAGGTAAGAGCCGATGAAGTGGGTGTTGACGATGCCGGAGATCGAGATCCAGCCACGGCTGAGCTCCTCCACGATCATCGCGTAGGTCGTGAGGTCGAGTCCCATCCCACCGTACTCCTCGGGGATCGTCACTCCGAACAGGCCGAGCTCCTTCATCTGCTCGACGATCGGCTCCGGGAACGAGTCCTCATGGTCGTAGTGCTCGGCGTTGGGGATTATCTGCTCGTCCGCGAACTGGCGGACCATCTCGCAGATGGCGCGTTGTTCGTCCGTGCGGTCGAGGGTCGCAAGGGCCATAGGGTCACGAGAGTGTGTCAAAAGGCGCCGCTCGGGGGCGCGACCGGATGGGTTTGGATCTCACACGCCTATATGGCGGCTGAGATCCAAAGGGCGATCGTGGCGATCGCTGCCCGCCAGCAGCGAAACATCACGTACGAGCAGTTGCGGAAGGTGGGGCTGGGTCGCGGACGCCATCGCCTACCGGGCCCGCGTCGGAGTCCTCCACCGCGTCCATCCCACCGTCTACGCCGTAGGCCACCCGCCAAGGACCCGGTCGAGAAGGCCGCCGCCGCCGTCCTCGCCTGTGGCGCCGGTGCCGCCCTAAGCCACGGCTCGGCCATGGCGCTATGGGGATTCAGGAAGCGCTGGCCGCCCTGCCTCGACGTAACCGTCAAGCGTGATCGCCGGCCACGAGGGATCACCGTCCACCGTTTCGCGCACTCTTCAACGTCGGGACGTCACGACCCACCTCGGGCATCCGGGTTACCAAGCCGGCCCGCGCCCTCTTCGACTCCGCGCCGAAGCTCGGCGACGCCGCCCTCACCCGCGCCGTCAACGACGCACTGCGGTCCAACTACCTCACGCGATCGCAGCTGGCCGAGTTCCTCGACCGTCACCCGAGCAAACGCCTCAAGCCCTTCGCGACCGCCACCGACGGCCCCACCCGCTCCGAGTTCGAGGACGCCTTCCTCTCCTTCTGCGCGCGCCACGCCCTCCCGCGCCCCAAGGTCAACACGATCGTCGCCGGCCACGAGGCGGACGCCTATTTCGAGGCCGAACGGCTGATCGTCGAGCTCGACGGCTGGGTATTCCACTCGAGCCGCACCTCGTTCGAGAGCGACCGCAACCGGGATGCCGACGCACTCGCGAAAGGAATCGGGACCGTCCGGATCACCTGGGACCGACTGATTGGCAGACCGGAGCCCGAGGCCGCCCGCCTCCACAAGATCCTGGAAGAACGAAGAGCTGGCTAGCCCCGGGTTTGCGCCGGCGCCAGGTTTGCCGCCTTCGACCCGACGCCGTGGCTCCACGGCGACTCGGGGCGCTCCTGCGGCTCGCCGTCGAGCTCGATGTCGACCCGCTCGTCGAAGAAGCACAGCAGGCCCTTGATCTTGACGGCGTCGGGGAGTGGGTCCTCGTAGACCCAGATCAGGTCCATCCCGCCTTCGACCGGGACGGAGTAGTAGCTCGCAACACCCTTGTACGGGCAAAGGGTTGTGGTGTCAGTCGGCGACAGCGACGCGACGACGTCCTCGCGCGGGAGGTACCAGCGGGTGGGGAGATTCGACTCGAACAGCGCCATCGCCCGATTGCTCTCGGCGAGCAGCCCGCCGTCCAGGGAGATCCTGACGTGGCGGTCAGAACGCAGCACGTCGATCCGGTGATACGGATCGCGCGGGTGGCCGAACACCTCCTCGTCCTCCTCGTACCAGTGGTCCATCCGGTTCCAGTAGAACGCGACCAGGTCTCGGAGCAGCGGTGGCGCGTCGACGATCGGTTCCGGGTAGTACCAGGCGCCGGCGTCGACGACGGTCGAACCGACGCGGATGGAGTAGTAGGAGGCGTCGCCCTTCTTCGGGCAGTGGGTGTGGCGATCGCTCGGCTCAATCAGATCCGCGCGCACATCCTCCGGCGGGAAGTAGTAGATCGGCTGATGGCCCGACTCGTGGAGGAGCATCGCGCGGCGGCTGTCGGCGACCGTCTCGCCGGCGACGACGACCCGGATCCGCTTCGGGCTTGGCTCCAGGTACACGGCGCGCCCGGGCGCCGGCGGCTCGAAGTTGAATGTCCCGGCGGGCACTCGGCCAAACGGACCGGTTCCGGTCATCAGACCCATTGCGTTTGAGGTTACAGAAGGCGTTCCGCGGGCCTAGCTGTGCTGGCGATTACACCCCCGTTAGGAGAACCTAATTAGGGGTACCTAAGACGTGGTAAGGTGGCGCCGTGTTGACTGATACGACGATCTCAAGTCCCGCCTCCAAACGGGCCAGGCAGAGCTCTCTGACCCTGTATCTATGGGTGGCGGTCGTGCTCGCCGTGGCGGTCACGGCGGTGATCGTGTCGTGGCACGCCCGTGGCGGCACGCCCGACCCGACCGCGCCCGGCACGCACATGAGCCGCACGAGCGCGGTCATCGACAGCGGCATCCTCGTGTTCCGCGAGGGGCTCGAGACGATCCTGGTGCTCGCGGCGATCACCGCGAGCTTCCTCGGGGGCAACCGCGGCTATCGCAAGCCCGTGGCGCTCGGTGGCGCGATGGCGCTCGCCGCCTCGGTGGCGACGTGGTTCGGGGCCGTGTGGGTGATCGGGATGTTCGGCAACGGTGGCCTCGCCGTTCAGGCCGCCACGGGGATCCCGGCCATCATCGTGCTGCTGATCGTCATGAACTGGTTCTTCCACCGGATGTACTGGACGGGCTGGATCTCGCACCACCACAAACGCCGCCGTCGCCTGCTCGGTGGCGATGACGGGCGGCGCGCGATGCTCCTGGGGCTCGGACTGCTTGGCTTCACCTCCGTCTACCGCGAGGGCTTCGAGATCGTCGTCTTCCTCCAGGGCCTGCGGGTCACGTTCGGCTCGAGCGTCGTGCTCGAGGGCGTCGTCCTCGGCCTTCTGTTCACCGCCTCGGTCGGCGTGATCACGTTCGTCCTGCACGAGCACCTGCCGTACAAGCGGCTGCTGATCATCACCGGCGTGCTGCTGGTGGCGGTCCTGTGGGTGATGGTCGGCGAGGAGATCAACGAGATGCAGCTGGCCGGGTGGATCGGCACGACCAACATCGCCTGGATGCACCTCCCCGGATGGGCGGGGACGTGGTTCTCGATCTTCCCGAACGTCCAGACGTGGCTCGCCCAGTTCGCGGCCGTGGCGCTCGTCGTCGGCTCCTACCTCGCCGCTCAGTACGTCCGCGTGTGGCGCCCGCGCCGGCGCGGGCTGCAGCCCGCCCGCCTCGCCGAGCGCCCGCCGGCGCAGCCCGCGACGCTGATCCCGGGCACGCCCAGCCAGTTGCCGGCGTAACGCGCTGCAACACTACGGCGCCGTGAACTTCGCACGGGAGATCGTCGACGCAGCGCCACCCGACAGGCTCGCCCTCGTCGAGCTCCGCCGCGACGGGTCGCGCAGAGAGTGGACCTTCGGCGAGGTCGCCGACCGGAGCGCCCGGCTCGCTGGGCGGCTGGTGGCGGAGGGCGTCGGGCGCGGCGACACGGTCATGACGCTGATCGGCAACCGGCCCGAGTGGGTCCTGACGATGGTCGCGTGCTTCCGCATCGGCGCCGTCGCGCTGCCCTGCAACGAGCAGTTGCGAGCTAGGGATTTGCAGTTGAGATTGGACGTGGCGGACCCAGCCCTGATCGTCGCCGACGCGCGCAATCTGGGCGAGCTGGGCACGGCCCACTCTCGTTGCCCGGTTTTGGAGGTTCCGGATGAGGGGGTTTTTGCCGGAGAGCGCGCCCAGAGCGTCGACCTCCACCCCACGGACCCGGCGCTCATCACCTTCACCTCCGGCACCACAGGCGAGCCGAAGGGCATCGTCCACGGGCAGCGCTACCTCCCGGGGCAGATACTCCAGTCGACGCATTGGCTCGACGCGCGGCCCGGAGACCTCGTGTGGTGCACGGCCGCCAGCGGCTGGTCAAAGTCCGCCCGCAACGTGTTCATCGCGCCGTGGATCAACCACGCCGCCGCACTCCTTCACGACGCTCGCTTCGACCCCGCCGAGCGCCTCGAGATCGCCCGGGCCGAGAACGTCACCGTGCTGTGCATGGCCCCGACCGAGTACCGAGTTATCGCCAAGCGCACCACGCTCCGTCCGGTCCCCAGCCTGAGGACGATGGTCGCTGCCGGCGAGGCCCTGAACCCCGAGGTTCTGGGTGCGTTCAGGGATGCCACCGGCCTCGACATCCGCGACGGCTACGGCCAGACGGAGACCGGTCAGCTGACCGGGATGCCGATCGGCGAGCGGGTCCGCCCGGGCTCGATGGGCCGCCCCCTCCCCGGCATCGAGCTCGCGGTCAAGGACGAGGAGCTGGTCCTGGGCGACCCGACGACCGATCCCACGTTCTTTGTCAGCTACCTCGAAGAGGAACAACCAGCCCCGCACGCGACCCCGTGGCTCACCGGCGACCGCGTCCACCAGGACGAGGACGGCTACCTGTACTTCGTGGGGCGCGCGGACGATGTGATCATTTCGGCCGGGTACCGGATCGGGCCGTTCGAGGTCGAGTCGGCGCTCGTCTCGCACGAGGCCGTCGCCGAGGCCGCGGTCGTCAGCAGCCCCGACGACGAGCGCGGCCATGTGGTCCGCGCGGTCGTCGTCCTGCGCGACGGCTTCGCCCCCAGCGACGATCTGGCAAAGACCCTCCAGGACCACGTCAAGAACGAGACCGCGCCCTACAAATACCCGCGGATCGTCGACTTCGCGCAAGAGCTGCCGAAGACCGCGAGCGGGAAGGTGCAGCGAGCCGTACTCCGGGATGCTTAGATCTGAGACCGTGAGCGATCCCCGTCCCGTGATTGGAATCTGCGCGGCGCTGGAGCCGGCCCGGTGGGGCGTCTGGGAACGGCGGGCTGTGCTGCTCCCCTACGAGTACGTCACCCACATCCAGCGCGCCGAGGGGATGGCGCTGATGATCGCACCCGACGAGCACCTGACCACCAACCCCGACGAGGTCCTCGACCTCATCGACGGCCTGATCCTGGCCGGCGGCGCGGACGTCGACCCGTCCGGGTACGGCGCCGAGACCCACCCGACGACTCGCAACACGGTGCCCGAGCGCGACCGCACCGAGATCGCGCTGGCGCGCCGGGCGATCGAGCGGGACATGCCGCTGCTCGGCGTCTGCCGTGGGATGCAGGTGATCAACGTCGCCCAGGGCGGAACGCTGCACCAGCACATCCCCGACCTCGTCGGCCACGAGGACCACCGCCCCAACCCCGGCAGCTTCGAGGACTCGGACCACGACGTCCGTCTCGAGCCGGGTTCGCTGGCCGTCCGCGCGGCGGGCGAGAGCACCCACGGGACGAAGTCCCACCACCACCAGGCGGTCGATCAGCTCGGCGACGGGCTGATCGTCACCGGCTACTCGACGCTCGACGACCTGCCCGAAACGATCGAGGCGCCGGCGTGCCAGTTCGTGCTCGGCGTGCAGTGGCATCCCGAGGCCGACGAGAGCAGCCGCGTGATCGCGGCGCTCGTCGCCCAGGCGCGCGCGTATCGAAGCGCCACGGTCTAGCCGAGCACTTCGGGCTCGGGATAGCCCCCCACACGGATCGCGTCGGTGACCTCGAGCGCGTGGTCGTGGCCGCGCGTCTCGAGGACCAGCTGCACCGCGCTCTCGCGGACGTGGAGGTCGATGCCCTCACGGATGTGCTGGACGTCGAGCAGGTTGGCGCCGGCGTCCGCCACCAGCGAGAGCAGCTGCGCCAGAGAGCCGGGCCGGTCGGGCAGTCGCGCCAGCAGGACGAGCCGTCGCCCGGCTACGCTCTCATGCCGTCGCGCCACTTCCGCGAGCAGCCCGGCGTCGACGTTGCCGCCCGACAGGATCACCACCGTCGTCCCCGTGCCCTGCAGGCGAATCCGCCCCGACAGCAGCGCGGCCACGCCCACCACGCCCGCGCCCTCCACGACGAGCTTGGCCCGCTCGAGCATGAACACCATCGCCTCCGCGATGTCGTCCTCGTCGACGACGAGAAGGTCGTCCACAAGCCGCTCGATCATCGCGCCGGTCAGCTCGCCCGGCCGCTTGACGGCGATCCCGTCGGCGATCGTCACCCCCGCGCGCGCCCGGTCGAGCTGCACGCCGATCACGTTGATCTCGGGCCTGCGGCCCTTGAGCGCTGTGGCGACTCCGCTGATCAGCCCACCGCCTCCGACCGGGACGATCACTCGCTCGAGGTCGGGCACCTGGGCGAGCAGCTCGAGCCCGATGCCGCCCTGGCCGGCGATCACCTCGGGGTCATCGAATGGGTGAACGAAGGCGAGGCCGCCGTTGGCCGCCCGCGCGCGGGCGTGCTCGAGCGACTCCTCGACGGCGCTCCCCGCCAGGTTGACGGTCGCCCCCAGGGCGGCCGCGGCCTCGACCTTGGCGATCGCGGCTGCCTCGGGCATGAACACCTCGCACGGGACATTGCGCGCCCGGGCCGCGTAGGCGACGGCCTGGGCGTGGTTGCCGGCGCTCGCGCAGACCACCCCTCGCGCGCATGCGTCGCCGAGCGACGCGATCTTCGCGAGCGCGCCGCGAAGCTTGAAAGACCCCGTCCGCTGGAGGTTCTCGGCCTTGAAGGTGACGACCGCGCCAGCCCGCCGAGTCAGGGTGTTGGAGCTGAGAACCGGCGTCTCGCGGACGACCCCGGCCCCTGCCGCCACGGCCCGCTCGATGTCCTCGATCGAGACGTTTCCGAGCGCGGAATCAGTCTGCAAGCGCCACGACCGCGTCGATCTCCACTTGCGCCCCGCGCGGCAGCGCCGCCACTCCGATCGCCACCCGCGCCGGCGGATCGCTCTCGAAGAACGATCCATAGACCTCGTTGACCGAGGCGAACGCGTTCATGTCGGTCATGTACACGGTCAACCGAACCGCGTCGCCGAGGCTCGCGCCGGCGGCCTGGCACACGGCCGCGAGGTTCTCCAGGCAGCGCCCCGCCTGCTCGGCCGGCGTCACGCCGACGATCTCGCCGGTCCGCGCGTCCAGCGGGATCTGACCTGAGCAGAACAGCAGGTTCCCCGTTCGTATGGCGTGGACGTACGGGCCGACGGCCGTCGGAGCGTTCGGGGCGGTTACCGGCTCGCGGTGCGCGGGCAATGATTCCTCCTCGTCATAGCTTCAGCGTCCCCGCCGGCGACGGGTCCGCAACTTGAAGCGTATTCCGCAGACCGCGGCGGGGTAGCCTGGGCGTCGTGGCCAATCGCCTGGCGAACGAGACCTCCCCGTACCTGCTCCAGCACAAGGACAACCCGGTGGACTGGTTCGCCTGGGGCGAGGAGGCGCTGAGCAAGGCGCGCGACGAGGACAAGCCGCTGCTCGTGTCGATCGGCTATTCCGCCTGCCACTGGTGTCATGTGATGGAGCGGGAGTCCTTCGAGGATCCCGAGATCGCGGCCGTGATGAACGAGAACTTCGTGCCGATCAAGGTCGATCGCGAAGAGCGGCCCGACATCGACGCGATTTGCATGGAGGCATGTCAGGCGATGACAGGCCACGGCGGGTGGCCCCTCAACACCTTCCTCACCCCCGAGCAGGCTCCGTTCTACGCCGGCACGTACTTCCCGCCGGAGCCCCGCCACGGCCTGCCGAGCTGGCGGATGGTGCTGCTCGCGATCGCCGACGCCTGGCAGCAGCGGCAAGCCGAGATCCGCGAGCAGGGCGGCCGCTTCGTCCAGTCCCTGGGCGCGACCGCCCGGCTCGAGCCGTCGTCCGAGCCGATGCGCGAGGACGTGCTCGACGGAGCGCTCGCCGCCCTACAGCAAACCTACGACCGCACCAACGGCGGCTGGGGCGGGGCGCCGAAGTTCCCGCAGAGCTCCACGATCGAGCTGTTGCTGACGCGCGGGGAGCGAGAGATGTCGCTTCAGACGCTGCGGGCGATGGCCCGCGGCGGGATCTACGACCAGGTGGGCGGCGGCTTCTCCCGGTACGCCGTCGACGCGACCTGGACCGTCCCCCACTTCGAGAAGATGCTCTACGACAACGCGCTGCTCGCCCGCGCCTATCTCCACGGCTGGCAGGTGTCAGGCGAGGAGCGGATGCGCCAGGTCTGCTGCGAGACGCTCGACTGGGCGCTGCGCGAGATGCGAAGCCCCGAGGGCGGCTTTTACGCGGCGCTCGACGCCGACTCCGAGGGCGTTGAAGGGAAGTTCTACGTGTGGACCCTCGACGAGCTCCGGGCGCTCGGCGCGGATGGGCATTTCGAGCTCAGCGAGTTCGAGCACGGGCAGTACATACTGCGCGCCCTCGAGCCCGCGCCATCCGACCTGCCGCAGATTCGCTGCAAGCTCTACGGCGCCCGCGCGGAACGGGTCCGCCCCGGCCTCGACGACAAGCAACTGACCGCCTGGAACGCGCTGATGATCAGTGCGCTGGCCGACGCCGGCGCCGTGCTCGAGCGCGATGACTACCTCGAGGCCGCGACGATGTGCGCGTCGCTCCTGCTCTCAGAGCGCCGCGACGCCGAGGGCAGGCTGCTGCGGACGCCACGGATCGGGGCGTTCCTCGACGACTACGCCTACCTCGTCGAGGCGCTGATCACGCTGTACGAGGCGACGTTCGACCCGGCCATCTACCGGGAGGCGGTCGCGCTCGCCGGCACGATGATCGCCCACTTCTCGGACCCTGAGCGGGGCGGGTTCTTCACCACCCCCGACGACCACGAGCGGCTGATCACCCGTCGCAAGGACCTCGAGGACTCGCCGGTCCCCTCGGGCAGCTCATCCGCCGCGTTCGGTCTGCTGCGCCTCGCATTGCTGTCCGGCGAGGGCTCCTACGAGCGCGACGCCCTCGGGGTCTTGCGGCTGCTCTATCCGATGGCGGGGCGGCACCCGGGGGCGTTCGGCCACCTGCTCCGGGCGCTCGACTTCTATCTCGCGCCGGTGCGCGAGGTGGCGATTGTCGGGCCCGATGCCGGCGAGCTGGTGCGCGTCGTCCGCGGTGAGTTCCGCCCGCACCTGGTGCTCGCCGCCGGCGAGGGCATCCCGCTGCTCGAGGGCCGCGCCCCGATCGACGGGCGCGCCGCCGCCTATGTGTGCGAGCACTTCGCCTGTCAGGCGCCGGTGAGCACGGCAGAGGAGCTCGCGGCCGCGCTCGCTGGGTGACGGCGATACACGGCGCCGCCCGCGTCCGGCCCTCGGGGCAGAGCCCCTACAAGACCGGCAGGTAACGGTCGAGCTCCCAGGGTGTGACCTGCACCCGGTAGTCGTCCCACTCCTGGCGCTTGATCTCGATGTAGCGGTTGAACACGTGCTCGCCGAGCGTGCGCAGGACGAGCTCGGATTCGGCGGTGAGCTCGATCGCCTCGCCGAGAGTCTCGGGGAGCTGCTCGATCCCCATTCGCCGGCGGTCGTCGGCGGACAGGTGGTAGAGGTTCTTCTCCATCGGCTCGGGCAGCTCGTATCCATGCTCGACCCCCTCGAGCCCGGCCTGGAGGAGCACGGCGAACGTCAGGTACGGGTTGCACGCCGGGTCCGGGCAGCGGAGCTCCATCCGCGTGGCCCGCTCCTTGCCGGGGTGATAGAGCGGCACGCGGACGAGCGCCGAGCGGTTGCGGCGCGACCAGGCGGAGTACACCGGCGCCTCGTAGCCGGGCACGAGGCGTTTGTACGAGTTGACCCACTGGGCGAAGACCGAGCAGATCTCGCGGGCGTGGCGGAGCTGGCCGGCGATGAACGCCTTGCCGACGGGTGAGAGGTAGTACTGGTCCTCAGCGTCGAAGAACGCGTTCCGCTCGCCCTGGAACAGCGACTGGTGGGTGTGCATCCCGCTGCCGTTCTCCCCGAACAGCGGCTTGGGCATGAACGTGGCGTAGAGCCCGTACTTCATCGCGTATTCCTTGACCGTGATCCGGTAGGTCATGCAGTCGTCGGCCATCTGGAGCGCGTCCGCGTAGCGCATGTCGATCTCGTGCTGGCTCGGACCGACCTCGTGGTGGGTGTACTCGGTGTGGATGCCGAGCTGCTCGAGCGCGAGCACGGTCTCGCGCCGCAGGTCCGAGCCCGCGTCGAGCGTGGTCAGATCGAAGTAGCCGCCCTCGTCGAGGACCTCGGTGGACTTCGAGTCGCGGAAGTAGAAGTACTCGAGCTCGGGGCCGACGTAGAAGTGGTCGAACCCCATCTCGGCGGCCCGGCCCAGCGCGCGTCTGAGCACGTAGCGCGGGTCGCCCTCGTACGGCGTGCGCTCTGGGGTCTGGATGTCGCAGAACATCCGCGCTGTGCCCTGCTCGGCCGGGCGCCAGGGCAGGCTCGCGAACGTGGTCGGGTCGGGCATCGCGATCATGTCCGACTCCTCGATCGGATTGAAGCCGGTGATCGATGACCCGTCGAACCCCATCCCGCCCTCGAAGGCGTCGGTCAGCTCGGTGGCGTTGATCGAGAACGCCTTGAGCTGGCCGAGGATGTCGGTGAACCACAGGCGGATGAAGCGGATGTCGCGCTCGTCGACGAGCGCGATTACGTCCTCGGGGGTCGTGGGACGGTTTGCCATGGGGCGCGGAACGTTACTTGTCGCGCCGGTGGCTGGCAGCTCGCGCGGCCGGCCAGCTAGCGGGCGGCGGCGCGCTCGTGGACGCCGGCGGAGACGCCCCGGAGCCAGCGCTTGGCCCACAGCTGAAGCTCGGAGAGCGCCGGCTCGAGCTCGTGACCCATCCGCGAGAGCTCGTACTCGACCCGGAGCGGCGGCCCGGGGATCACGCGCCTGTCGACGATCCCACGAGCCTCGAGCTCCTTCATCCGCTCGGACAGAAGCCGGTCGGAGAGCTCAGGGACGGCCTGCGCCACCTCGGAAAAACGCAGCGGGCCGTCCATCAGGACGCGCAGGATCGCGCCGGTCCAGCGGCGTCCGATCAGCTCTACCGCTTCGTGGTAGTAGGGACAACACCCCGGCCGATTTTCACGGTCGCCGCCAGCCGTCTCCTCGCGGGCGCACATCGCAATTGTGAAGCTTACGCCGCCTGAAGCGCGCGCGACGCTTCAGACGATCCGTCGACCGGCACCTCGCCGGCGACGTTCACCATCGCGGTAAAGCCTTCGAGCGCGACCGCCGCGATCGCCTCCAGGATCTCTTCGTCGTCCCAGCCCGCCTCACGGGCCTCTTCGTGGAGATGCATCGGCGGGCGTCCGCCCTGCTCGAGCAGCGCTTGAAGGTAGCGCAGCAATGCCGCCTCGCGCTCGTCCTTCGAGGTGAACTGGCGTGCTGCCGCCACCTCGTCGAGCGCCAGGCCCGCGGTCCGCGCGGTGCGCGAGTGCATCGCGATGCCCGGCTGTGAGTGATAGTGCTCGGCGACCGCCAGGGCGATCCGCTCCAGCGTCGCCAATTTCAACTTGCCGTGGCGCAGCTCAGACCGGAACCGAGCGTAGCCGCGCAACGCCGCCGGAGAGCCAGCCAGTACCCCGAGAAAGTTCGGGAGCTGACCGCCCGACGCGAGCGCGCCCCGAAGCACCGCAACGGAGCCATCGGGGGCCGTCAAGTCATCGTGGATTTGGAATCTGCTCATCGCGTTTTTCATAGTTGGCCATCCAAGGATCCAAACGGGGGTGATCCACCGTCAAAAGCAGACAACCCTTCATTTTCGGGACCTGCTTACGGTTGATAAGTTTAGCTGCGAGAACGCGCTCGCACAAGTCGCGGTAAACGTACGTACCGCGGCGCAGACGGGGTCCGGGCCGAGCTTTCGAATCCGCCGGCGTGGCGGGCGTGGACAGGCAGCACGTCCCCTTATACGTGCTCGTCCAAAAGCCGGATCATCCGGCGTTCTGTGAGTGCTCTACGGCGTCGGCGTCGTGGTGCGCGGCGGGGCCGTGATGCGCGCCTGGGCCGTGGCGGGGGCCGTGGCGTGCGCGCGGGCCGCGCCCGGAGTGGCGGCGTGCGAGCTCGTCGCGGCCAGGAGCACGAGCGCCAGGCAGAGCAAGACGGCCCACATGGCGGCGCGGTCAGGGCGGAAGTCGGAGCGTTCGTGGCGGCGGCGCTGGGGGCGCGAGCGGGCACCAGGCTCCAGGCGCGGGTTGTAGCGCTCGGCGCCGCGGCCGGTGATCGTCACGGTCCGGCGGGCCGTGGCGGTGGGATCGGTGGCGCCCGGGCGGGCCGTGGCGCCGCGGCGATCGGCGGTGCCCGGGCGGCCGGTGGCGCCCACCCGTGGGTCGTGGGCATCGTCACTCGACGCGTCTGACGGGCGCTTGAACATGTCCAGTTCGGAGCCGTCCAGCCACGCCTCTACGTGGCGCGCTCGTTCCGGCTTAACGGAAACCCCTGCTCGCGGCATATACCGACCTCTTTCAGTCGCTTGCGGGGTTAGCTGACGGGCTCGCGCCGAAAGAGCGGCGCTACGCATTTACAGGCGATTAGCCCCAACTGCTTGGGTCCCCCGCTTCCTTTGCGCCTCCCCGGCAAAGAGGCGGCGCTGCGGGAATTCAGCTGTACGGGCGCGGCATCCTAGCAGCGGCTCCAGATAGAGGCGCCGGACGGACGCGCCCCGGCGAGCAGGCCGCCTATTCCTTGCCGGCGACCTTCGCGACGAACGCCGCCACCTTGGCCGCGTCCTGCGGCTGGATGACCAGGGCGGGCATCGTCCCGTACCCGAGGCACGCCTGCGAGGAGCCGGGTGGCGGGTTCTGCAGGCAGCCGTTGATGATGGTGTTGTAGACGAGAGTCGCGGGCGGCTGGAGCTGATCCAGGTTGGGTCCGACCTTGCCGGTGGCGTTGGCGGCGGCGAGCGTGTGGCAGACGCCACAGTGCTGGCCGAACAGCTCGCGTCCTTGCGCCTCGGCGGGGGTCAGCTTGACCTGGCCCACGCGCTTACTGGCGTTCGCGTGGTTGCCCGTGAGGATCAGCAGGGGGATCGCGACCCCGAACCCGACGTATACGACGAGGAACACCCAGTTGATAACCCTGCGTCCGCCGCGGGCCTTCGTCTCGGCGGGCTTGCGGGCGCCGCCCATCCCTCCGCGGATGGCGACGAACAACAGCCCGAGCCCGAGAACGACCCAGAAGAGGACAAAGAGAGCCACTCCAAGCATGGCCGGGGCACCATATCGTGCGACCCGCCTGGATGGGCTGATGAGCGGCCCGGATCCGCGGACTCATCGGCGTCTTCCCGACGCGAAGCTCATCACCGGTGGCGCGACGGCGCGGAAGTCCTCGGCCTCCCGCTCTCGGTCGGCCTCCCGCCACCTGGCTGTCTCCTCGTCTCTCGCGGCCTCCGTCTCCCGGGCGGCCCCCTGCTCGATCCGGCCGCGGCGCACCTGCTCATCGAGCATCGAGAAGTCCTTGATCTCGGCGACCATCCTGTCCGGGGCGGCGATTGTGCCGATCCGGTCGACCAGCAGGTTGATCGCACCCCCGGCGGCGGCAAACCGCTCCAACTTCCCTTCGACGAGCATCAGCGGCTCGGTCCGGACCGTGAGGCGGTTGCGCTCGTACACCTGTGCCGGGACGATCAGATTGATCGTCCCGAACTCGTCTTCGAGCAAGATGAACACGATTCCGTTCGCCGTCCCTGGGCGCTGGCGCGCCACGACGAGACCGCCCGTCTTCACCCGGATCCCGTGCTCAAGCGTCTCGAGGTCGCGGCTCGTTACCGCGTCTGCCGGCAGCCGGTCGCGCAGCAGTGCCAGCGGATGCGCATGCACGGTCAGCCCGGTCGACCCGTAATCGGCGAGCATCGACTCCCACGCCGAGAGCTCGCGCAATCTCGGTGGCGCGGGCAGGTCGAGCGGGAGCGCCAGCTGTGTCCCACCGGGAACCGACCTGCCAGGGGTCGCGACGCCCAGCTGCCACAGCGCGATCCGGCGCGCGGAACCTGATGCCACCCCGCCGGCGAGCGAATCACATGCCCCAGACCAGGCCAGCAGCTCCAGCGAGGGAGCTCCTGCCCCGGCGCGTGAGGCAAGATCGGAAAGGGCGCGAAACCGCCCGCCTTCGTTGCGGGCGCTCACGAGCTGGTGCACCTCGTGCTCGCGCACGCCGCGGACATAGCCGAGGCCGATTCGAACCGCGCCCGCTTCCGCCATCTCGCATTCAGCCCCGCTCTCGTTGACATCCGGCGGCAGCACCTCTATCCCCCGCCGCTGTGCCTCGTGAATGAGTGCGTCGGGTGGGTAGAAGCCCATCGGCTGCTCGTTTAGCAGTGAGCACAGCAGCTCGGGGAAATAGTGGACGCGCAGCCACGTCGACTGGTAGGCGAGCAGCCCGAAGGCAGCGCCGTGCGCCTTGGGGAAGCCGAAGCCGGAGAAGCCCTGAACCATCGAGAACACGCGCTCCGCCGTGTCCTCGTCGACGCCATGCAGCCGCTTCGCGCCGGCGACGAAATGCTTGTGGTGTGCCTCGATCGCCGCCTCGGATCGCTTGCGGCTCATCGCGCGCCGCAGTCCCTCCGCCTCGCCTGGCGAGAAACCGGCGAAAGCGATCGCTACCTCCAGCACCTGGTCCTGGAAGATGATCGTCCCCAGCGTCTCTCGGAGCACGGGCTCCAGCGAGGGGTGGTCGTACGGGACCTGGAATTCGGGATCGACCCGCAGCCGCTGGCGACGCTCAATGTACGGGTTGACCGCGCCTCCCTGGATCGGCCCCGGACGGACGATCGCGACCTGGATGGTGATGTCCTGGAGATTCTCGGGCCGGGTCCTGCGCAGCGACTGCATTTGCGCCCTGCTCTCGATCTGGAAGACCCCCGTGGTCTCGGCGTTCTGGATGCACTCGTAGGTCTCGGGATCGTCGTAGGGAATCCGGGATAAATCGATATTCATGCCTCGCGTCCGCGCCACCAGATCTACACAGCGCTCGACCGCCGAGAGCATCCCCAGACCCAGCAGGTCGATCTTCAGAAATCCCGCGTCCGAGCATGAGTCCTTGTCCCACTGGACGATCTGGCGGCCCTCCATCGCCGCGGGGACGATCGGGCAGCAGTCGATCAGCGGCCGGGTGGCGACGATCATCCCGCCCGAGTGCTGAGAGAGGTGGCGGGGGAGTCCGTGTGCCTGAGCCGCGAGACGCGCCAGCCATGCCCAGCGGCCGCTGGATCCCCGGCGTCCGCCTCGACCCCCTGGATCCCCCTTGTTCGCGTCAGAGCCGTTGGCGGCGCCGTCGCCAGACCCATTGCCCGCGCCGGGTGTGAGCCCGAACGCGCTCTCAATGTCGTTGGCGACCTCGCGCGCGTCCCACCCCTCGCTCCCGCGCGCCACGCGCTCGATCTCACCCGGCGGCAACCCGAGCGCCTTGCCCAGCTCTCGAATCGCGCCGCGCGCTCGATACGTCGGGAACGCGGCCACCAGCGCCGAGCGGTCATGTCCGTATCGCTCGTGGACACGCGGGATCAGCACTTCCCGGATGTCGCGGGGGAAGTCGAGATCGATGTCCGGCAACGCGGTCAGTTCCTCGTTCAGGAAGCGGCCTATCAGCAGCTCGTTCGCGATCGGGTCGACGTGCGAGAGGCCGGTGAGAAAGCAAACGATCGAGGAGACGCTCGAGCCGCGGCCCCGCCCGGGTGGCAGCAGTGCGCGGGCGGTATCGGGTCCCCGAACTTCGACCGCGACCTCGCGCGCGAGTTCGAGCAGGTCATGGTGCAGCAGGAAGAAGCCGGGAAGGTTCAACTGCTCGATGATCCGAAGCTCTTCGTTCAGGCGAGCGCCGGCGCCGTCCCGGTCGCTCGCAGGCGCATTTTCATAGCGCTCCGCCAGACGATCGCCGCACAGCTCGCCGAGCTTGCGCATCGCATCCGAGTCCTCGGCGCCGGGGTAGCGGTAACCCAGGTCGCTGCCGAGATCGAAGCGGAGGCGCTCGGCCAGCCGCTCGGTTTCCTGCACCGCATCCGGGTACTCGGGAAAGCGCGCCGCCATCGCCTCTGGAGCGCCCAGGACGTGACTGAAATTACCCCGGCGCTGTGGCTCCGAGGCGTCCAGCGTCATGTGCAGCCTGACGGCCACGAAGGCGTCCTGCAGCGGTGCCCGCACGCGCGCGTGAGCGTGCACGTTTCCGGTGGCCACGCAGGCCAGGCCCATCCTTTGCGCCAACCCTGACAGCCGGCGATTCCGGGCGCGATCGTCGCGCAGGAACGGTCTCTGTAACTCGATGCGCAGCCGGTCCCGGCCGAACGCATCGAGCAGCCGTCGCAAGCTGAACTCATCGTGTACGCCCCGTAGCGCACATCCGCTGAGACAGATCAGGCCTTCGCTGTGGTCGAGGATCTCGGACAGAGGCACGAACGCCTGGGAGGGCGGGCCCGGCTTCTCACGCGTGTGCACGTGCGCCCGCGTCAAGATCCGGCATAGGTTCGACCAGCCGCAGGCGTCCTCCACGAGCAGCGTCAGATGGCGCCCATCGTCGAGATCGATCTCGGCTCCGTGGATCGGGCGCAGGCCGAGTGCTCGGGCCGAGACAGCGAACTCCATCGAACCCGAGATCGAGTTGTGGTCGGTAAGCGAGAGCGCTTTGTAGCCCAGCTCCATCGCCGAGGCGACCAACTCGTCTGGAAGCGAGGCTCCGTCGAGGAACGAGAACGCTGAGTGGCAGTGGAGCTCGACGTAAGGCACGAACACATGTTCGCATCGGATCCGGACGACTCGGATCTCCCAAGGTCTCTTGACAAATTATTAGTGACTGCTAATCTGCTCCGTAGTTAGTGCTCACTAAGTTCCTTGGAGGCTCGGATGTCGGAAACACGCAAGAGGGGCTGGACCCTCGCAATCGTCTCGATCGGACTGTTCATGGTGGTCCTCGACAACCTGGTCGTCAACGTCGCGCTGCCGAGCATTCACCGCGAGCTCGGCGCCTCGATTCAGGCGCTCGAATGGACCGTCAACGCATACGTGCTCGCGTACGCGGTACTGCTGCTGACCGGCGCCGCACTCGGTGACCGGCTCGGCCGCAAGCGCATGTTCATCGCTGGGATCTCGCTGTTCACCCTCTCATCTGCCGCGGCCGCACTCGCTCCGAGCATCGGCGCGCTGATCGCGGCCCGCGCCGCCCAGGGCGTCGGCGCCGCCATCGCGACGCCGCTCACGCTCACGTTGCTGGCAGAGGCATTCCCGCCCGCCAAGCGCGGCGTCGCGCTCGGAGTCTGGTCGGGGATCAGCGGCGTCGCCGTGGCGCTCGGACCGCTGGTCGGTGGCGCGGTCGTGCAGCTGAGCTCATGGCACTGGATCTTCTGGATCAACGTCCCGATCGGTGCCGTGCTGGTTCCCTTGGCGGCGGCGCGGCTGACCGAGAGCCATGGACCGGAGCGCGGGCTGGACGTCCGCGGACTGGTGCTGGCCTCGAGCGGCCTGTTCGGGATCGTCTACGGACTCGTCCGCTCCCAGTCCCTGGGTTGGACGAACCCGGAGGTTGCGATCTCGCTGGCGGTCGGCACGGTGCTCGTGCTCGCGTTCATCCGCTACGAGTTGCGCACGAAGGACCCGATGCTGCCGATGCAGTTCTTCGCCAACCGCGGATTCGCCGTCACCAACGTGGTCTCACTGGCGATGTACTTCGGGATGTTCGGCTCGATCTTCTTCCTCAGCCAGTTCCTGCAGAACGTGCTCCACAACACGCCGTTGCAGGCCGGGATCAAGCTGCTCGTGTGGACGGGCGCGACGATGATCGTCTCACCGCTCGCCGGTTTCTTCTCCGAGCGTGTCGGCAGCCGCCTGTTCATGGTCGCGGGACTGTCTCTCCAGGCGCTCGCGCTGGGATGGCTGGCGAGCGAGATCAGCGTCGACCAGAGCTACGCGAGCATGATCGGCCCGTTCATCCTCGCGGGCAGCGGGATGGCGCTGGTGTTCGCGCCGGCGGCGAACGCGGTCCTCTCGTCGGTGCGCAGCGACCAGGCCGGGCAGGCGTCGGGTGCGACAAACGCGATCCGCGAGCTCGGCGGCGTGTTGGGGATCGCCGTCCTGGCGACGGTGTTCACCAGCAACGGCAGCTACCTCTCGGCCCAGGCGTACGTCGACGGCCTGGTCCCGGCGATGTGGGTGGGCGCGGTCGTGCTCGCCGTCGGCGCCGCAATCGCAGCGGTGCTGCCGTTCAGCACACGGGCCGCTGCGGAGGAGCACGCGGCGATCGAGGCGCGAGAGCGTCGCGAGTACCAGACCGGCGAGCTCGCCCGCGCGGCCGCCTGAGGGTCTCGTAGGATCGAGTTAGCGAAATGACCACCACCTCTACTTCCTCGGAGCGCAAGCCCCGCCAGCGCGTCCCGGCTGCCGAGCGCCGGGACGCGCTGATCGACGCGGCGGTTCACGAATTCGCGCACGGGGGGCTACACGGGACGCCGGTCGACCGGATAGCGCGGGACGTCGGCGTGGCGCAGCCTTACGTATTCAGCCTGTTCGGGAGCAAGCGCGAGCTGTTCCTCGCCGCGGTCGAGCGCTGCTTTGAGCTGGTCGGGAACGCGTTCGAGAGGGCGGCCGCCGAGTTCGACCCGGAGACGGCGCCGCCCGACATCGATGTGACCATGGCGATGGGCGACGCCTACATGCAGCTGCTCGATACCGACCGCGACTACCTGATGCTGCAGCACCAGGCCTACGCCGCGTGCGACGACCCGGTGATCCGCGAGCGGGTCCGAGGGTGCTACGCCCGGCTCGTGGCCCTAGTCGAGCGGCTCTCGGATGCCGAGCCCGAACGGATCGACGAGTTCTTCCGCTACGGGATGTGGCTGAACGTCGCTGCCGCGATGGGCGTCGAGGACCTGTCGGCCGGATGCGAGTGGGTCCAGGCCGAGCAGCAGCAGTCCTGACCACGGCCGCCTGACCGCTGACCGCAGCCCGCCGACCGCAGCCCGCTGACCGCGGCCGGCTGATTGCAGCCACTGTTGACCGCCGCGCGCGCGGTAGTTACCGTTGTCTGAGGGCCAGCTTATTTTCGGAGCTGAGCGGGGCCACGCCTGGAGACTCCGGCGGATTCACGGGGCTTGGGTTCCTGCGCCATCACTCACACTCAATCCCAGGAGGGACGATGAGGGGACCGGTCACATCGCGCGCGCTCGTCGCGGCGATCGTTGGTGTTGTAGTTCTGCTCGCGGCCGGCGGCGGCTATGCGCTCGCCAGCAGCAGCAGCAAGAAGATCACCGCCTGCGTGCACAAGCACGGCGGCGGGCTGTACTCGGGCAAGTGCGCCAAGCACGACAAGAAGCTGACCTGGAACACGACCGGACCGGCGGGGCCCACGGGTGCCACGGGAGCCACGGGCGCACCCGGCGCCACCGGTCCGCAGGGCCCCGGCGCGACCAGCCTCGTCTTCGACGGAGCCGGCACGGCGACGCCCACCGCGACAACCCTGGGCACGGCCGGCCCATACGGGCTGAGTACCGAGTGCATTCAGCCGAGCGCGGGCACGACCACCACCAGGCTGCTCGAGGTCGGCCCGGCCATGACGATCGACGGCTTCGACATGGTGGGTACCCTCACGCATGCGCTCAGTCTCGCCTTCCCAGCACACCCCACAGCGGCGCAGCTGGTGTCCGTGTCGAGCGCCACGACAACGCCGGCTAACTCGTACTTCCACCTGTTGTTCCTGCCGGCGAGTGGAACGCCCGTTGACCTGCAGATCACGCTCTCCGCGGTCGGCGGCGCCACCAACACCTGCCACGCGTCGGTGGTGGTGATCCCGGCGAGCTAGGCACGGCTGACATCTCGCGCGACGCCGCGTGGCCGGGTCGGCTGCGCGGCGTCACGCCGATCGTGCGCGCTCCCGAGGGAGCGTTTGCGCTACGCGGCCGCCTGGACGAGATCTCGCTCGGGCTCGATCCCCCAGCGGCGAGCCACGGACTCGAGTCGCTGGTCCATCGGCCAGCGATCGGGCCGTTCCTCGCCATCGTGCGCCGGGCTGGCGCCCTTCAGCGCCATGCAGCCCGTGTTGTCCCCGATCGCCCGGATCTGCGCGACGTCCTGCGGCGAGAGCCGCTCCTCGCCGGGCAGGGCCGCGAGCTCAGCGCGCTTGTCCTCGACGGGACGGGCGGCAGGCCCGATCTCCTGGATCAGCGTCGGCACCACGCACCGGACGGCCTCGTGTGCGAGGTTCCACTGACAGGCGAGCTGGATCGTCGTCAAGCCGGCCCGCTCGGCAATCGGGCGGATGGCGTCGAGGCGCTCGCGGCCGGCCTCGATCCATCCCGCCGGCCGGAAGTTCCGGTGGTCCTGTGGCAGGAGCTCCTGACCGGGAAGGACGTCGTCGAAGAACAGCCCGCCGTAATCGACGACTCGGGTAATCACGCTCACGTCGTTGGCGGCCGCTGCATCCAGGCATAGCTCGCCCGGCCACGGCTCCAACGGATTGAGGATGATCATCGCCCAGTCGATCAGCTCGCCAAAGCGCTCGAGGCAGTCGATCACGTCCAGCGTGAACCCGTTCGCCGGGCCGGGAGCGACGCCGATCATCCGCGTGAGGCCAGCGTCGCGCAGAGCCGACATCCCCTGCCACACCGCCTCGCTCGTGTAACCGATGCGGTCCGGGTTGTGCAGCATGAGCAGGTCGAAGCTGTCGATCCCGCAACGCTCGAGGCTTCGCTCGGTCGCCATCCGCAGATAGCCGGCGTAGTCGGCCTCGCCTCTCAGCCGGGCGTCCGTGAAGCGCGGGAAGCCTCGCGGGCCGTCGCGCTCGCCTGTGTAGAAGTCGTGGCCGACCGCTCCGACCACCGAGATCGCATCGCGGTCGAGGCCGGCGATCCCGCGACCGAGCATCAGATCGGCCTCGCCGGCGCCGTACACATCCGCGGTGATGACCGTGCGGATCGACTCGTCTGGGGTTATGAGCGGGATGAAGCGGTGATCATCGAGCGGCTGCCCGAAGCGCATGAAGCGGCCACCGCTCCACGTGCCCACGGCGGTGGGGCCCGGATCGAGTGAGAGCGGCTGTGACATCGCCACAGGAGTTTATGGGGACGCCTCGGGATCATCGCTGCCTCCACCACCTCCCGCTGGCAAGGTCCTGGAACACGATCTCGTCCCGGCCGCAGATGGTGACGACCTCCCAGTAGCTGCGGCGCAGCGGACGGTCCGTCCACCAGCGATCCTCGATCAGCCAGGACTCCCGCACGGCATCGACCTCCCGTTCGTCGATCGTCACCGGCTGACCGTGGTTGTCTGGGGTGACGGAGACCCTCCGGGGAACCGATAGGCGACGGGGACTGGTCATTCGAACGGGGTCAGCACCGCCCGGCGCTCGGGAAACCGAGACTCGGGATCGACCTCGAGCACGCGCAACGCGGCGTCTGGGCCTGCCGCCACACGCGCCTGGCGGATCGCCTCTCGCAGCCGCGCCGTCCTGGCGGCAGCGGGATCCTCGAGCAGCGCTCGCTGATCGCTGGCGGGTGGGCCCAGGCTCTCGATCGCGAGCCTGAGCACCTCGGCGGGTGCGGGGATCAGGGCAAGGCGCGGAGTCAGCACGAGGCGGATCCGCACCGGATCGGCGAGCGCCTCCCGGAACACGACCTGCTCGCGCCAGGTGCCTCCCTGCTCGACCAGCACCGCCGAGAGCGCGACTGCTCGGATCGTGCGTCCGCGCCGCTCTCGCCGTGCGAGCAGCCGATCGATCAACAACCCCATCGCTCGCTCCAGCTGTAGACCCGACGCCGCCTCCGGAAGCTCGAGCTCCTCGCGCATGAACTCCCTCGCGGTCCGCGGGCGCAATGCGCCATCGCCACCGCTGGCGAGCTCGTACGCCAGCAGCCCCGCGGCCCCGAAGCGATCCGCAAGCGCGGCGGGTGGGAGCGCCGCCAGCTCGCCGAGCGTCTGCACGCCGAGACGTTCGAGCGCCTCGGGCAGCTCGGCCAGCGCAGTTCGCGCGCGCAGGAGCGCGACCGGCAACGCAGCGAGATATTCGCGCGCCTGCTTGCGGTCGCCGACGACGATCTCTGGCCGGCGCACCCGCGCCCGAGTGGCCGCTGCCACGGCTGCGAATCGCGACGGGGCGACGCCGAAGCGCGCCGGCACTCGCAGTCCCCGTCGGGCAGCTTCCAGCACTCCCTTGACCCGCTCACCATCACCAAAGGCGTGTCCGCCATACAGCCGGAGCAATCCACGCGCATCGAAGCAAACGAGCCCTGGGCGTTCAGGCTCGACCGCCGCTCCGATCGACTCGAGGCGTACGAGCAGCCGCTCCCAGGCGTCGGCCACGCCGGCAGGGTCGGGTGCGATCAGCGTGAGACGCGGGCAGCGGGCAAGCGCCTCGCCGAGGGGGATCCCGGGATGGACGCCGAACGCCTCCGCCGCGAGTGACACCTCTCCGATCCGCTGGGTTCCGCCGGGCTCGGGCGCGAGCGCGACTGGCGCCTGCAGCAACTCCGCTCGATCGCCGGCGGCGATCGTGAGCTGGAAGCGCGGCAGAAGAACGCAGATAATCATGCGAACGTATGTTCCCTCAAGGACCGGACGGAACCCCAGTGGTACGGTCACGCCACATGGCAACGACACCCAACATCAGCGACATCACCGACATCGCGGTCCGCAGCGCGAAGACGCTCCGGGCTTTTGGACAGCGGATCCCAGGGGCGGGCGAAGTGCTGGCGCGTTCGCTCGACGATGCCGTCGACGGAAGGACGGTGCTGATAACCGGCTCCTCGCAGGGCATCGGCAAGTCGGCAGCGCTGAAGATCGGGGCAGCGGGCGGGACCGTGCTGCTCGTCGCCCGGAACAAGCAGAAGCTCAACGAGGTGGTGGGTGAGGTCGAGGAGTTGGGTGGGATCGCGTATGCACATCCCTGCGACCTCTCGGACCTCGACGACATCGACCGGATGGCAGCGGAGGTGCTCGAGCAACACGAGGCGGTCGACATCCTCGTCAACAACGCCGGACGCTCGATCCGGCGTTCGGTCGACCGGTCGTACGACCGTTTCCATGACTACCAGCGCACGATGCAGCTGAACTACTTCGCAGCGGTCAAGCTGATCCTCAACCTGCTCCCCGAGATGCGGTCGCAGAAGTCCGGCCACATCATCAACATCTCGACGATCGGGCTGCAGACGAACACGCCGAGGTTCTCGGCGTATCTCGCGTCGAAGGCCGCGCTGGATGCATTCTCGCGCTCGATCGCGCCGGAGATCATCGATGACGGGGTGCATGTCACGACCGTGTACATGCCGCTTGTGCGGACGCCGATGATCGCGCCGACCAAGATCTACGACCGCTTCCCGACGCTCAGCCCCGACCAGGCCGCCGACATGATCAGCGACGCGATCCGCAAGCGGCCCAAGCGAGTCGCCACCACGCTCGGGAACTTGGGACAGCTGAGCTATGCGGTCGTACCCGGCGCACAGGATCTGGTCGTCAATCGCGCCTACAAGCTGTTCCCGGAGGGCGACGGCAAGAAGGAGCAAATCGACCAACAGGACACGCCCGAGCAGCGAGCTTTCGTCCGCGCGACCCGTGGGGTTCACTGGTGAACGCGTCAAGCCCAAGACGAGGAGAGCGATGAAGCTCGAGGGCATCCACCACATCACCGCGATCACCGCCGACGCCCAGCAGAACGTCGATTTCTACGTTGACGTCCTTGGTCTACGCCTGGTGAAGAAGTCGGTCAATCAGGACGACACGTCGGTCTATCACCTCTTCTACGCCGACGAGAACGCCGATCCGGGATCGGACATCACGTTCTTCGAGTACCCGGGCGTACCGCTCGGACGCCCCGGCGCGGGGATGATCCACCGGGTGGTCTGGCGGCTGACCGGTCCCAAGGCGCTCGACTTCTGGGAAGAACGCCTCGCAGGTCGCGGGTACGAGACGAGTCGCTTTGACGACAGCCTCGTGTTCGATGACCCCGAGGGACTGACGCATGAGCTCCGAGTCGTGGAGACCAGCGACGAGCCGCTGATCGCCAGGCATCCCGAGATCCCCGCCGATCTGGCGCTCCAGGGGTTCCACGCGGTGCGCGCGTACGCCGCCGACCCCGATCGCAGTCGCGCCCTGCTCGAGGACACGCTCGGCTTCTCCGCGCCGATGAGAGTCGGCCCGCAAGGATCGATCCTCTCCAGGGAGCTCCGCGGCGAGCGGCGAGGCAACTTCTACCTGTATGACCCTCCCCCGCCGGAGCGGGGCCTGCAGGGCGCGGGCAGCGTGCACCATGTCGCGTGGGCGTCGCAGCCCGAGGACCACGAGGCGTGGCACCAGGCGTTGGGAGCTGCGGGTGCGCACCCGACGCCGATCATCGACCGCCACTACTTCCGCTCGATCTACTTCCGGGAGCCCTCGGGGGTGCTGTTCGAGATCGCGACGATCGGCCCGGGCTTCACAGTCGACGAGCCGCTCGACGCCCTCGGCGAGAAGCTGTCGCTGACGCCGCAATACGAGTACCTCCGCGACGAGATCGAGCCGACGCTCACGCCGCTGCGAAACCCACGCGACAGCTGGGTTAGCTAGCTAGACCTGGGCGCCTGCGTCGTGCATCAGGCGGCCGACCGGCACCGCCTGTAGGTGCTGGGCCTTCAACGCCTGCTCGAGGCGCCCCACCAGCAGGAGCACGTCGGTGCTCCGGGTCGGCTTGACCTCGATCAGCTCGCCGGCGTGCAGCGGGCCGACGGAGTCATCACGATCCTGGAGCTTCACCGCGCCCGCAATCAGATGGCCGCCGGCGCCGTGTGCCAGCCACCACTGGCCGACGCTCGGGCCGTTCGACGCGTACAGGAAGTGGCGGCCGAAGCCCATCGCGCGCAGCGCGTCGTGGAGCTGGTCGCGAGTGCCCAGCCACCGGACCAGCCCGCCCGGCGGCAGCAGCGGGATCGCCTGATCGCCATAGTTGCGCACGCTCAGCTCGCCGGGCGAAGGAGCCCGGTTGAGCGCGAACGAGGCATGGATTCCGTCGGCAGCCAATTCGTTCGCGATCACCGGCAGCTCAGCGGCTGAGACGCTAACCAGCACTCCGACTTCGGGGCGGCTCGTCGCAATAGTGGTGGTCGGGCGCATGTGCACGAAGTCTGAAACGAGCGTGTAGGAGACGCCAGCCGTGAGCGTCCAGGCGAGGACCGCGATCGTCGCGGCAGCCGTGGTGACCACGCGGGCGGTCCGCAACCGCCACACCGGGACCTGGCGAGCGCGACGCTCATCGCCGAGGATCAGCGAGGCGGTCGAAGGCCGGCGTGCGAACGCCCCATCGGGTTCGGGCCGATACTCCAAAGCCTTCGCCAGCGCAGGCCCGAGCTCGCCCTCGGAGCTGGCCACCTGCGCCAGCCCGAACCGCTTGAGCGCGGCGTTCGAGGCCCGGACGTGGCCGTAGCCGAAGCCGTAGGAGATCACCGGGCAGCCGCGGATGATCGCCTCGAGCACGGTCAGGCCGGCGCTCGAGTGGATCAACGCGTCGCTGGCCGCGAGCACGTCGCCCATGCGGTCGGTGAAGCCCATCACCCGCAGGCGCGGCTCGTGCGCGAAGCGCGTCGACACGCGCGCGCGAAGCTTGTCGTTGCGGCCGCACAGACACAGCACGATCGCGTCCGGCACGGCCAGCGCCGCCCCGGTCGCGCCCGCGAGATCGCCCACGCCCCAGCCGCCGCCGGAGACCGCGATCACCGTCGCCTCGGCGGGCAATCCCAGCCCCTTGCGGGCATCGGAGCGCGAGCGCGCCGCCAGGAACGCCGGCGACGTGGGCGGTTTCGCCCAGATCCCGCTGCCCGCACCGGCGATCCGCTCGACCTCCTCGATCGATTCTGGGTGAGTGACGAAGTGCCGGTCGATTCCGGGATGGGCCCAAAACTGCAGCCCCGCGAGATCGGTGATCGACGAATAGCAGGGGACGTCGAGCCTGCCCTTGCGCCGCAGCTCGCCGAGCACGGCCGTCACACCCGGATACGTGGAGACGATCAGGTCCGGGTCATAAGAGCGGATCAGGCGCATCAACCCACGCCGTCCGAACGCCGTCAGCAGCCGCTTGGCCAGCCAGCGCGTCGGCGCAAAGTTCATGAACAGTCGGTACTGGAGATCGAACCACCAGGGGACCCAGCGGAACATGAACGCCGAGTTCTCGCGCAGTACCTTGGTGAGCACCGGCCCCATCGCCGGCAGTCCGTTGACGATCGCGACCTGGGCGTCGGGGTCCTCGTCCGCGAACTCACGGGCGACCGCGCGGGCCGGCAGATCGTGGCCCTCGCCGATGTCGGCGGAGATGATCAGCACGTGGCGCGGCCGCGACTCGGCATCGGGCTCGCCGGCCGGGATCACCCCGGCGTCCTCGCGCTCGGCGGCGCGAGCCTTCTGCTCGCGGCGCCAGTCGACGTACTTGCGAACGCCATGCGAGAACGGCGTGGCGGCCGTCCAGCCGAGCTCCTGCTCGGCCCGTTTGCTGCACACGATCTTCCCGCCGAAGTCCCCGGGCCGCGCCGGCGTGTAGACGATCTCGACGTTGCCGATCAGCTCCTGGACCGTCTCGGCGATCTGCTTGATCGTCACGTTCTCGGCGCTGGCGAGGTTGTAGACGCGGTTGCTGGCGACGTCGTTCAGCCCGAGGGCAACCCCGTCGGCGAGGTCCTCGACGTACACGAAGCGGCGCGACTGCATCCCGTCGCCGGCAAGCGTCAGCGGCTCACCGGCGAAGGCCTTGTTGACGAACGCGGGGATCACGGCCGCCTCGCGCGCGCGAGGACCATAGGGGATCCCGAACCGCAGGATCGTGAAATCGATCCCGTAGAGCTCCTGGTAGGCCTTGCAGTACAGCTCGCCGGCGAGCTTCGTGCTCGTGTACAGGTGGCTCGGCGGCGGCAGCAGCGTCTCTTCGTCGACCGCCTCGCCCTCGCAGTCTGAGTAGACCCAGATCGTGCTCGCATAGACGATCCGCTTGACGCCGGCGCGCCGGGCCGCCTCGAGCACCGACACGGTGCCGCGGGCATTGATGCGCTCCGCATCCTCGGGCGAGGCGTGGACGTCGTTGACGTCGGCGACGGCGGCGAGGTGAGCGACCGCGTCGCAGCTGTGGAGCGCGCGCTCCAGCGCCTCCCGATCGGTGATCGACCCGAGCACGGTGTCGACCGCCCCGGGCTCGTGCCACGGAGAGGGCCGCAGGTCGTAGATCACCGGCTGATGGCCGCGCAGGCGCAGCTTGTCGACTACGTGCGAGCCGATGAAGCCAGATCCGCCGGTGACGAGAACTCTCACGATTCAGGCGCCTCAGGTCTGTAATACAACGGAACGCACGAGTGGTTGCGCGCGACCCAGTCGCTGTTGGGTAGTTCGACGTCATGGCCGAGAATCCGGTGACACGGTTCGTCGTAGACGCGGCCGGTAGAGCGCTCCAGCCAGTCGAAGACGACGTACTTGTAGAGACCGGAGGTCATCCCGTCCGGCAGCTCGAGCCGGCTCGGGTACCGCGGATCGAGCTGCTCGCGGGCGACGGCGTTCTTCCATTCCACGATCTCGGGCAGCCGTTCGATCTGCACCAGTCCGAGCGCGGCGGTGAACTCGCTCATCCGGAAGTTCAGTCCGTGCACATCGTGGGTGGGCTTGCCGTAGTTGCGGAACGCGCGCGCGTGCTCGATGACCTCGGGCCGGCGCGAGACGAGCACGCCGCCCTCGCCGGTGGAGATCGTCTTTGTCGCGTACAGCGAGTAGACGCCGACATCGCCCCAGGTACCCGCCTTGCGCCCGTTCCACGAGGCGCCATGAGCGTGGGCGCAATCCTCGATCAGGAAGATCCCACGCTCGCGGCAGTAGTCGGCGATCCGCTCAGACTCGAACGCGATGTGGCCGCCGACGTGAACCAGGAACGCGGCACGCGGGCGCGTCCGCTCCGCCTTGGCCTCGAAGTCCGCGAAAGACATACATAGGTCTTCGCGGTTGCAATCGACGAATTCGACGGTCGCACCGGCGCGGATGGCGGCGAGCGGCGTCGCCATGAACGTGTTGGACGGACACAGGACGGTCTCGCCCTGGACCCCGGCAAAGTGCAGCGCCGCCAACGCGCCCCCCGCCCAGCTCGAGACGGCGACGGCAGGCGCGTCGTTCCACTCCGCCCAGGCAGCCTCGAACCGCTCGGTCATCGTCGACTCGGTCCACCGGTTCGAGTCGAGCACCTCGTCGATGAGCGTATGCACGCGGGTGCGGTCCCGAGGATCGAAACCGATCGCGAAGCGTGCGAAATCGGGTGGTGCTGATGCGGTTGTCATCGAAGTCTCCGAGGTTGGGGGTCGCACGCGCCTGCGCCGACCATTGGCGGCGAGCCTCCGTGCCTCGGCCTGCCCCATCTTCTCAGCTAATTGTGCGCGCGGGCAAGCCTGTCAGACAGGCAGGACGGTACCGACTTGGCGCGATTTCAGCGCTGAGAGGATCGGCTCCAGCGCCTCGACGGTGTTTCGGTGGGAGTTGCGCGAGCTGTAGAAGTCCGCATCGTGCAACAAAATCACGTCGCCGGGGCCGACGTTCGCGGTTGCCCGGGCGGCGATCCGCGCCGGCGTCGTGAACCTGCGCCAATCCTTGCCCCACCGCGACCACAGCAGCGGCCGAAGGCCGGCTTCGCGCACCCACCCCAGCCCCGCGGCGCTGTAGATCCCGAACGGCGGGCGATGCCAGATCGGGCTCGCGCCGGTCGCGTCCTCGATCGCCGCCGCCCCCCGCCGAAGATCGGCACGCACCTGATCGGAGGAAAGACGGAGCTGGAGCCTGTGCCGATAGCCGTGCAGCGCGACGGCATGGCCCGCCGCGACGACCTCGGCCGCGAGCGCCGGCCGCCGCTCCACCTGCTCGCCGATCATGAAGAACGTGGCGTGCGCTCCCTCCCGCGCGAGCACCTCGAGGACGGCGGGCGTGCCTTCGGGGTGCGGCCCGTCGTCGAAAGTCACGGCCACGCCCGGAGCGCCGCTGAGCACACGCGGGAGATCCAGGGCGCGTGCTGCGGCCGGAACCACGGGCGCGAGTGCATGGCGGACCACGGCGGGAATGATCTCTCAGGCCACGCCGTCACATCACTGGAGCCCGTACCGTTGCCCCTTCGCACGATGAAACCCGACCTTGACCAGTGGCTGCCGGACCCGGCAGTCCGGATCACCCACCGCCGCCAGAGCAGCGCCGATCCGGATCGGCTGTGGGATGCCGCCAGGTCCGTGAAGCTGACTGACACCTCGAGGCTCGGCCGCTTGGTCCGCTGGCGGATCCCGGGCTGACACGGCCGTCACGTTCGACGAGCTGTTCCGAACCCCGCCGTTCGTCGTCCTCGAGGAGCACGAGACGGCGCTCGTGTCCGGCATCGTGGGGCGGATCTGGACCCTCCGCCGCGACTACCCCGAACTGAGGACGCCCGAGGAGTTTCTTGAGTGGTCCGGACGCGGGACCGCCCGTGTCGCCTTCGCCAACTGGGTCGATCCGATCGACGGCGGGGGCGCGGCCCTGACCTCGGAGACCCGAGTGCAGCCGATCGGCACCCAGGGGCGGATCGGCGTCAGCGCCGTCCGGCCGGTGATCCGCGCGTTTCAGAATCTCGTCGGGAGCGACGGGATCGAAGCGGCCGTCCGGATCGCTGAGCACCGCTAGTCACATCTTTGTTACGCCCGTGGCGGACCAGCCAGGCGGGCGGCTAACGTCACCACCATGCTCGAGTTCGACGCCGATGTCACGGTAAGGCGCACGCGCTACGCGAGCGACACGACCGGCTGGGCGGTCCTCGACGCCGACGACGACGCCGGCGAGCCAGTCGTGCTGGTGGGGCCGCTGATTCACCTCGAGGCAAGCGAACGCGCGCACATCATCGGCACCTGGGTCGATGACCGGCGCTACGGCCTCCAGATTAAGGTGACCGAGGCGCGGCCGCTGCCGCCGACAGACATCGACACCGTGATCGCCTACCTCCGACGCGTCAAGCACGTGGGCGCCAAGCGGGCGGGGGCGCTCGTCGAACGCTACGGCGTGACCGAGGTGTTCGACGTGATCGACCGCGATCCGGCAACCGCGTTCGCCGCGGTCGGGCTGCGACACCGCCGCGCCGCCGAAGCGGCGGACTCATGGGCCGATTTGCGCGTGATGCGCCAGCTCCATTTGCTGCTGGCCCCCCACGGCCTCGGCTACCTGGTCACGCGGATCAGCGACCACTACGGCCCGAGCGCCCATCGGGTCGTGGTCGAGCATCCCTACGAGCTGACGAGTGTGTTCGGCGTCGGCTTCCTGATCGCCGACCGGATCGCCCGCACGGTCGGCGCTCCGACCGACGGCCGCGAGCGGATCCGCGCCGGCGTCCTGCACACGCTGACCGAGGCCGAGCGCAGCGGCAGCACGTGCATGCCGTTCGAGCTGCTCCAGCCCGCGCTCGCGGAGCTGCTCGGAATGCCGGTCGCCGAGTCGGTGATCAACGAGCTCGTCGTCGACGGCGATCTGGTGCGGGCCGAGCGGTGGATCTACCGCGCCCAGACGGCCGCGCTGGAGGCGGAGCTGGCCGAGCGAATCGACGCGATGCTCGGGGGCTCCCGCAACCGGCGCCTACCAGAGGCCCCGATAGTCGAGGAATTGACCGACGAGCAAAGCGCCGGCGTGCTCGAGGCGTTCGCCCACCGCCTGTCGGTGATCACCGGCGGACCCGGTACCGGCAAGACGGCGTCGATCAAGACGATCGCCGGACTCGCCGCGAGTCAAGGAGCGCGCGTGCTGCTCGTCGCGCCGACGGGCCGGGCGGCGATCCGGATGACCGAGGCCAGCGGTGTCCGCGCGCTCACCGTCCACTCCGCGCTCGGCTGGATCCCGGGCGAGGGCCCGACCCACAGCGAAGACGATCCCCTCATGTGCGATCTGCTGATCGTCGACGAGTCGTCGATGGCGAACCTCGAGCTCCTCGTCACGCTGCTGCGCGCCGTGGCGGAGCCGACGCACGTCGTGCTCGTCGGCGACGCCGATCAGCTCGCCCCCGTGGGTGCCGGCAAGCCGTTCGCGGAGTTGGTCGAGAGCCGCGCCGTGCCCACCACCCGTCTCACCCACATCTTCCGCCAGGCCGCCGGGAGCATGATCGTCCAGGGCGCCCACGCGATCAGGCGCGGTCAGCCGCCTGATTTCAGGCCATCGCCACAGATGCGCCGCGACCTCTTCCTGATCGAGCGCACCGACCCCCTGGCCGCGCGCGAGGAGATCGTCTCGCTCGTCAGCGAGCGCCTCCCCAACCACTACGGCGTCGATCCGGTCGGCGACATCCAGGTGTTCGCCCCCGTCTACCGCGGGGAGCTCGGGATCGACGCGCTGAACACGGCGCTCCGGGACGCGCTCAATCCCGCCGGCGAGCCGCTGCGCGGCGGGCGGCTGCGGATCGGAGACAAGCTGATGATGACCGGCCGCAACCTCCACGAGCTGGGCCTGATGAACGGCACGGTCCTGCGGCTGCTGGACGAGGTCGAGGGATCGGACGACGACGACGGCGCGCTGCTGCTGAGCGCGGAGGACGCCCTCTTCCGTCTACCGCCCGAGGAGGCCGATCGCCTCCGGCTCGCGTACGCCTGCTCGGTCCACCGCGGACAGGGGATCGAGCTCCCCGTGGCGGTGATCGTGGCGCACCCGGCCGCCGGCGCGTTCTTCCTGCGACGCGAGATGCTCTACACCGCGGTTACGCGCGCCCGGATCGCAACCGTGATCGTCGGCACGCGCGAGGCGATCGTCCGCGCCGCCCGCACGCCGGACACCGGACGGCGCCACAGCCGGCTCGCCGAACGGCTCCAGGGTTTATAGGGCGCGCATTCGCGCGCCTTTCGGTGTGGCCCGGGCTGGCCCATCTGCCGTTCTGGTCCGGCTAGTCGGCTATCGACTCAGAGCCCGCTCAACCGAGACACAGAGGCAACTTTGGCGTTTTCGTCCCGCCCCTCGGGGGTGGATTCATCCGGTCATCGCAACACGATGGTGTTTTCGTGGTTTGGTGATCGGAGGGTGGGATGGCGAAGGGCAGGCGGTATCGGTGGTTGACGCCGGAGAATCGGCGGTTGGTTGAGGAGCGGTTGGCGGTTGGGGTGCTGCCGCGGGTGATCGCGGTCGAGTTGGGGTGCTCGGCTAATACGGTGTTGCGGGCGCAGGCGGATGCGGTGTTGCGCCGTCAGCGGCGTCGGAGGGATTCGGGGTTTCGGCTCTCGATCGAGGAGCGGATCGAGATCGGGATGAGGGTCGCGGCTGGCGAGTCGAACGCTGTGATCGCGCGGGGGTTGGGTCGGCATCGATCGACGATCGGGCGGGAGCTGGGGCGGTGTGGGAAGCGGCGTGGTCACTATGCGCCGTTCGCGGCTGAGCGGCGGGCGCGGCGGTTGGGGTGCCGGCCGAAGGCGACGAAGCTGTCGGCGAGTCCTCGGTTGTTGGCGGAGGTTGAGACTGGGCTTTTGAGGCAGTGGTCGCCGGCGCAGATCTCCGCGCAACTGAGGGTCGATTACCCGGATGATCTGGAGATGCGGATCAGCCCTGAGACGATCTACCTGTCGTTGTTCGTGCAGTCGCGTGGGGAGCTGCGCCGACAGCTCACGGCCGAGTTGCGGACTGCTCGAAAGGCCCGCAGGCCACAGGGTCGGGTTGAGAATCGCGGTCGGATCGCGGAGATGATCAATATCTCTGAGCGGCCGGCGGAGATCGAGGATCGTGCGGTTCCCGGGCACTGGGAAGGGGATCTGATCCTGGGTGCGGGGCAGCGCTCTGCGGTCGTGACGCTGGTTGAGCGCCAAACCCGGTTCGTGATGCTCGCGCGTGTCGGGAGGGACCGCAGTACCGAGAACGTGATCGAAGCTCTGAAGGACCGGATCCAGGCGCTCCCGGCTGGTCTTGTGCGGTCGCTGACCTGGGATCAGGGCCGGGAACTCGCCGCGCATAAACGGTTCACGGTTGACAGCGGCGTGAGCGTGTACTTCTGCGATCCGCACTCGCCGTGGCAGCGAGGCAGCAACGAGAACACCAACGGCCTGCTGCGTCAGTACCTCCCGAAAGGCACCGACCTCAGCGTGCATGACCAGGCCGAACTGGACCGGATCAGCGACTTGCTCAACGGCCGCCCGCGCCAGACGCTCGGGTGGGCCAAACCGGCCCAGAAGATGGCCGAGCTCCTCGCCGCACCCCCCACCGGAGGTGCTTAAAGCGACCATCGCCGCTACGCGTCGCCCTTCGGGCTCGGCTCCGCAACGACGGTCGCTACCTGATGTCAGCGTCCTTGGCAAACTGACCGTGTTGCGCTGACTGCCTGAGCCCGCCGGGACAAGAACGCCGAAGTTCGCAGCGGCGGGCGCCTGCGCCACTCAACGAGCCCCCTCCCTGCTGCCGATTACCGAGCCGACCGCCGCCCCGAACGCCCTGACTCCGCCGCCACCGCCACGTCGCCCTACTCGAGCGCCACCGTGTACGGGTATGAGGTCAGCGTCTCGCACCCGTCGTCGGTGACGAGCAGCAGGTCCTCGAACCGGACGCCACCGAACTCCCGGGACCACAACCCGGGCTCGACGGCCAACACGTCGCCGGCGATCAGCGACTCGCCGCTCGACATTCCGAGCACCGGGTCCTCGTGCACCTCGAGACCGACGCCGTGCCCCAACGAGAACTGGAACCCCTCGGTCGGATCCTCGCCCGGTCCCGTCCGCTGCGTGGCGTGACCCGCGGCCTCGAACAGATCGCAGGTCATGGCGTGGAGCTCGTCGGCGGGCACGCCGGGCTTGACCGCGGCCCTGACCTGCTCGAGCGCCTGGCGCACCAACTCCTCCTGACGAGCCACCTCCCCGCCGACGCTGGCCGACCAGGAACGTCCGCGTCATGTCGGCCCAGCACCCGGTCTTGCGATCCCGAGGCCACAGGTCGACCTCGATCGGCAATCCGGCGGGCAGCGGCCCGCTGCCCGGCTCGTGGCCGAACCCCTGCCATACGGAGGCGACGATCACGTCCGGAGGCAGCAGCGCGCCGTGCTCCCAGCAGGCGTCGCTCATCGCGTCGCGGATGCGCTCGGCGAGCAACGGCTCCCCGTCTAAATAGAGCGTGCCGTCGACGTCCCCGGCTTGGCGCAGAAGCGACTCCGCCACGGCCATGCCGGCCTCGGCCGCGCGCTGCGCACGCCGGATCCCGTCCATCTCACTCGCCGACTTGACCCGGCGCCGCAACTTGATCGCCGCGTCGTCGACGGTCAGCGTGATCCCGTCGGCCCGCAACCGCTCGGCGACGCCGAGCGCGAAGTTGAAGTCGACGATCGCCGTCCGAACGCCGGTCTCGGCGGCGGCCCGCGCCACCAGCTCGGGCCACACCTGATCGCGTTCCAACCCGCTGCGCAGAAGCTCGTGGAACCCGAGGTCGGCGATGTCCAAAAGCTCGGCGTCGGGCCGCGCCACGCCGATCCGCTCGCGCTCGAGGCTGGAGGTCATAACGTAGGCCTTCCCGCCAACCTCCGCGTACAGGAACGGGTCGGGGATCGAGATCGGGATCTCGTGGCGCATCGCCGCGCTGTGCTCGGTGTCGCCGTACAGGAGAACATCGCTCACGCGCTCGACCCTAACATCCACGCCGTGAACCGAGGAGCACCGTGACGGAGGCACCCGCCGGGAGCGGGGAAGCGACGCGCGCCCTTCTGGTCGACTACGGAGAGGTCATCAGCCGGCCCCAACCGCCCCAGGCGATCGCGGCGATGGCATCGCTCGTCGGACTCGACGTCCCCGAGTTCCGCGAGCGCTACTGGGAACACAGGGTGCCCTACGATCTCGGCGGCGAGGCACGCGCCTTCTGGTCGGAGGTGATCGGCGAACCGATCGACGAGCATGTGCTCGAGGAGCTGATCCGCCTCGATATCGACGGCTGGAGCCACATGAACGCCGAGACGCTGGCGCTCCTGGACGAAGCCCACGAGAACGGGTGCGCGCTGTCGCTGCTCTCGAACGCGCCGCACGAGCTCGCGGTCGCGATCCGCGACCTCCCAGCGTTCGCGGACTTCGACCACCTGATCTTCAGCGCGCAGCTCAGGGCCGTGAAGCCCGACGCGTCGGCGTTCGACGCCGCCGTACGGATCGTTGGTCACCCGCGCGAGGAGATTCTGTTCATCGATGACCGCCCCGCAAACGTTGAGGGGGCGATCGAGGCCGGACTTCGCGCCGTGCGGTTCACCTCACCGGCGGCTTTACGAGCCGAGCTCGGTCTCTGAGTCACCCCGACGGATAGCCCTTGGCGACCGATCTGCTCGTCTTCTGCTTGAGATATGTGCGTATCAGCGCCTCGGCCACCGCTCGCTGGCGAGCGAGCTTGCTGCCGTGCCACGTGACTGTCACCGTGATCAGCTTCAGCCCGTCGGTGGCCATCAGCTGATTCTCCGCCGGGAACCAGTCGGCCTCGATCCCGAGGCCGGTGACCGCAACTGGCGCGGCGATCATCCGGTCCTGGGTGAACACCTGACCGGCCTCGATCGCGGTCCGCTCGAGCACAAAGTACGGCTGCGGCCCCGTGTTGTAGTTGGCGAGCAGCATCACGCGCTTCCTCGGCCCCAGCTGTGCCGTGAACGCGCACTGGGGCATCGTGTTGTTGCCGGTCGACTTGGCGAGCCCGATCGTGTTCGGATGCACGTTCAGAAACTGCGCGACCGCGTCCCGAGCGCTCGGTTGGCAGACGATCTGCGCGGCGGTCAGGGGGTGTTCGCGGGACGCCTGCTTCTTGGCCGGGCTCGACTGCCCGCAGCCGCCAACCGAGACGGCCGCCAGGCAACTGCCCGCGATTGCACAAAGCCGGAACGAGTTCACTGTTCACCTCGCCGTTTCCGCCGGCGGTACTCGCGCGCCTTCGCTCGCGACCCGCAGACCGACATCGAGCACCAGTTGCTCGCCATGTTTCGACTGGTGTCATAGAACGCCCAGCCACAGTGATCGCCGGGACACGCCTTCAGCCGCGACCATCGCCCGTCGAGCTGCGCCACCGCGACGATCGTCGCGACCAGCGCCAACGCCCCTTCGAGACCCGCGCGCCGGGTCCTGAAGTCGGGTCGCTCTCCGGGCTCGAACTGGACCCATGCGCCCGGGCCGCGCAACGCCCGGTTCAGGCGCCGGATCGCACCTGAGTCGGCCTCGGATCCGTTGTTGACGAACAGCAGGGCGCGCAGACCCTCACGCACGTCCACCGCGCGGTGCACATCGGCTGGGCCGAGCCTGGCCCCCGCCTCGGCCAGATCCCACTTGAGCAGCCATCGGCCCAGCGACTCGGGCGTCTGGAACAGGTCCCCGCCGTGGTTGTCAAGGTCGTAGAAGCTGTTGACGAAGGCCTGAACCAACCCAAGGTCTCCCGGCGCCGGGGCGCGATCGCCGGGCTGCGACTCGGCACGCTCAGCCACCGACTCGAGCGTCAGCTCCAAGCCCTACCACCTCTCCGACAGCGACCTCGTTGCGTCACCGGCAAAACAGTGTACGCCGGTAACGGCCGAGATTGTCCCCAGGCCCCCTCAACTCCGGAGGTATGGTCCGGCCACGCCAACCCGACCAAAGGAGCCGTCGTGCCCGAAGACACCGCTGCGTCCACACCCACCGCAGTTGGTGAAGGTGTGATCACGAAGCGCAGCCCTCTGTCCGTGACCGACGCCGTCGCGCGCCTCTCCGCGGAGGTCGAGGGGCGTGGGATCAAGGTGTTCGCCGTGATCGACCACAGTGGCGCCGCCGAGGCCGTCGGCCTCGAGCTCCGCGATACGAAGGTGGTGATGTTCGGCAACCCCAAGGGGGGCACGCCGGCGATGGTCGAGATGCCGCTGGTGGCGCTCGATCTTCCGCTCAAGGTCCTGGTCTGGGCGGACGGGCCCGAGACGAAGCTGAGCTACCTGTCGCCGAGCGCGCTCGCGGCGCGCTACGGGCTCAGCGAGCAGGTGGCGGCACCGCTCGGGATCGTCAATGTCGTAACCGACGCCGTGGTCGATAACTGATGCTCGGCCGCCAGCAGAACAACCACAGGAGCGCCCGGACCCGCGGCCCGGTGGCCGTTGGACCCCTCGCGCTGGCTGCGCTGGCCAGCGGAGCCTCGGCGATTGGCGCACTCGCGATCGGCAGCCTCGCTATCCGCCGCGCCGCGATCGGCCGGCTCCAGGTCAAGGAGCTCCACATCACCCACCTCGTCGTCGACGAACTGGAGGTGCGTAACGAGAAGCGACCGCCCACGAGCTGAGCCCGGGTCAGGCCGCCGCGATCGCCTTGGCGACTCGCCGGGCCTGAGCCGAGGACGCCCGAATCTGCCCGCTGAGGGCGACGCGGAAGCCGACGAAGTAGAGGCCCGGGGCGACGGGATCGCTCGGCACGCCGTCTTTGTAGCGAGGCGCCCCGCGGGCGTCCAACACGCCCAGATGACCGACCAGCGGTTCGAGTCCGCGGCTGTAGCCGGTGGCGCAGATCACGACGTCGGACCCGAGCCGCTGGCCGCCGGCGAGGATCGCGCCATCGCCCTCGAGCCCCCGGACCTCGCCGACGACGGACGCCCGGCCGCTCTTCACGGCGCTGACGAAGCCATCGTCGACGGCGGGGTTGACACCGGCGCGGAACCGGGTGAGGAAGCCATCCGGGGAACGTGGGATTCCGTACGGCGTCAGGTCTCCGTAGGCCTGCCGCTGTATGAACCGTCCAATCGCGTCGGCCGGCTGGCTCGGCCCGCGTTCGGCGAATAGCACGATCGGGCCGAGCGGGATACCGAGCCAGTCCCGCGGGAAGATGTTCGGCGGGGTGCGCATCGACACGGTCACCTCGGCGCCGGCGCGCACGAGCAACCCGGCCAGGTCGATGCCCGTGTTTCCGGCGCCAACGACGAGCACCCGACGGCGGGTGAACTGGCCGAGCTCCCGAACCTCGGACGCGTGCAGCACCGGCCCCGCGAACGCCGATCCGCCAGCCCACTCCGGAAACGTCGGCACAGCGTCCCACCCGGTCGCCACCACCACGTTCCGGCAGCGGACCGGTCCCTGGCTGCAGGACACGACCCAACCATCGCCTCCGTCACGGTCGACACGCGTGGCCTCGGCGCCCAGACGGACGTCGACCGCGTGACGGCGCGCGTAGTCCTCGAGGTAGCCGATGAACCGGTCCCGGGAGGCGTACCGCCCCGCGCTCCGCGGAATCCGTGACCCCGGGAGCCGGGAGAAGCCGCTCCACGTGTTCAGCCGAAGGCCGCTGTAGCGCGTCCGCCAGCGGGCGACGATCGTGTCCGAGCGCTCGAGCACAAGCGCGCGCCGACCACGGCGACCAACCTCCCCGGCCACGGCGAGACCGGACGGGCCGGCTCCGAGAACCACGGCGTCAGCCGGTTCCATCGGGCGATCCTACGGCCCCGAAGCAAGTGGCGGGGAGTTCGCGACGATTTCTCGGGGCGCACCGGTCACAATGCGGCCATGACCGGTCGCCTCGTGTATGTCTCCCGTCTCGTGAGGTTGCCACTCGTCGGAGCGGATGGGGCCGAGGTTGGCCACATGGCGGATGCGGTCCTCAACCCCTCCGGCGACGGCGGGCCGCCCCGTGTGAACGGCTTCGTCGTCGCCGTCCAGCGCCGTCGCGTGTTCGTCGGCATCGGCCGCGTCGCCGAGATCGAGGCCGACGGCGTCCGTCTGCGCCGCGGAGCGGTCAACATGCGTCAGTTCGAGCTCCGAGCAGGCGAGCAGCTGGTGGTCGGCGAGCTGTTCCGGCGGCGACTCGATGGTCAGACGATCACCGATGTGGGGATCACGCCGGCCCCCGAGCCCTACAGCTGGGAGGTCGCGACGATCGCGTTGGGCGGGGGCGGCATTCCGCCGCGGCGCCGTCCGCCGGAGATCGTCGACTGGAGCGAGGCACGCGAGCTGTTCAAGAGCGAACCGCCGGCCTCCAGGCAGGCCGCGGCGATCGAACAGCTACATCCGGTCGAGATGGCGGAGGCGATACGCAAGCTGCCTCTGTCCCGGCGCCGCGTGCTTGCCTCGGCGCTTGACGACGACCGCCTCGCGGATCTCCTCGAGGAGCTCTCCGAGGATGAGCAGGTGCGGATCGTGGAGGACCTCGACCTCGAGAAGGCGGCGCGCGTCCTCGACGAGATGGAGGCCGACGATGCCGCGGACCTGCTCGGCGAGTTCTCCGACGTCCGACGCGCCGAGCTGCTGAGCGCGATGGACCCCGAAGAGGCGGAGCCGGTCCGGCGGCTCCTGACCTACCAGCCCGACACCGCCGGCGGCCTGATGACCCCTGAGCCCGTCGTGCTCGGCCCGCAGGCCACGGTCGCCGAGGCCCTAGCCCGGATCCAGGATCACGACCTGCCCGTGCCCCTGGCGACGCAGGTGTTCGTCTGCCTTCCCCCGACCGAGACGCCGACCGGACGCTTCCTGGGCGTCGCCCACTTCCAGCGCCTGCTCCGTGAGGCCCCCTCGAAAACGCTGTCGCGCTGTCTCGACGATGACCCTCAGACACTTCCCGCCGACGCCAGCGATCGCCAGGTCGCCGAACGGCTCGCCGCTTACGACGTGCTGGCAATCGGCGTGCTCGACGAGCAGGGGCGCCTGCTCGGGGCGGTTACGATCGACGACGTACTCGATCGGATACTTCCGGAAGGCTGGCGCATCCGACAGGAAGAGGAGCGCGTGTAGTTGGCACGTCGAGATCGAGATGACCTGAGCAAGCCCCGCGGGACGCCCGGCGGCCCTCAGTACGACCCTGAGGCGTTCGGCAATTTCGCCGAGACGATCGCCAGGTTCCTCGGGACCGGGCGCTACCTGGCCTTCCAGACGGTGCTCGTGTTCCTGTGGATCCTGGTGAACGTCGCGGCGGTGGCGCTGCGGTTCGACCCCTACCCGTTCATCCTGCTCAACCTGGTGTTCTCGACCCAGGCCGCATATGCGGCGCCGCTGATCCTGCTCGCCCAGAACCGACAGGCCGACCGTGACAAGGCGGAGACGGAGCGTGATCGCGAGACCAACGCTCGCGCCCTGGCCGATGCCGAGTACCTCGCGAGGGAGATCGCCGCGCTCCGGCTCGCGATCGAGCACAAGGCCGACCGGGACGATATTGCCGACGCTGTGCAGGAACTGACGCTCGTCGCCGAGCGCCTCGGCAGCAGCGTCGGCGCCGACCACACTGGAGAGCTGGATGACCCGAACTGAGCGTTGACACGATGGACTATGTGAACCTTGGCGCCGTCGGTTAGCGCGTTCTTGGGTCGGCCGTGGCCGTACGCTTACGCGCCATGACCACCTGCCAAACCTGCGGACAGGAGAATCGAGAGGGAGCCCGCTTTTGCAACGGCTGTGGTGCCTCGCTGCTGGGTACGCCAACTGAGGCACACGAGGAGCGGAGGATCGTGACGGTCTTGTTCGCCGACATGGCCGGGTTCACCGCCCGTGCCGAGCTCCTCGATCCCGAGGACGTCCGCGCGATTCTCAACAGCTATTACACGAGGCTCAGGGCCGAGATCGAGGCGTTCGGTGGGATCGTCGAGAAGTTCATCGGAGACGCAGTGGTGGCCGTATTTGGTGCTCCGATCGCGCACGGCGGCGACCGAGCGAGCGGTGCGCACTGGGCTGGCGGTCTGCAGCGCCGTCGCAGAGATGAATGCCGTCGATCCGCAGCTCAAGTTGGAGGTGAGAGTGGCCGTCAATACGGGAGAGGCGATCGTCTCGCTCAGCAAGACGGAATTGAGCGAAGGAATGGTCGCCGGCGACGTGGTCAATACGGCCTCACGGATGCATCGGGCGCCCCGACGAACGCCGTTCTCGTCGGCGAAGAGACCTACCGCGCGACCCGTGGCCTCGTTGACTACCGAGAGGTCGAGCCGCTCGTGGCGAAGGGGAAGCGGGCGCCAGTCCGTCATGGCTCGCGATCGACACCAGAGCAGGACCTGGCGAGCGCGCAGTCAGTAGCGCGCCAATGCTCGGCCAGATCCATGAGATCGCCGCTCTGCACCGTGTCTTCGAAGGTGTCGTTGCCGAGCAGCGACCGCATCTCGCGACGTCCTCGGCGAGGCCGGCATCGGAAAGACGCGGCTGGCAGCTGAATTCACCGCCCAACTCGAACGACAGGGAGTGCGGATCCTTCGAGGGCGATCGCTTCCGTACGGCGCGAGCACGCCATACGGTTCGTCTCGCAGCACGTAAGCAGTTCGCCGACATCTTCGCCAGCGACGACATTGCGGTCGGGCAGCATAAGCTGCGCTCCTCGCTTGGGGAAGTCAGCAGCGCCCGAGTCGGTCGACGAGACCGCCTCCCATCTTGAGCTTTTGATTGGCCTCGGTACCCGGGGCGAAGTCGCTGACCGCCAAATCCTGTTTCAGGCGGCGAGACGCTTCGTGCAAGCGGTGGCGGGCGCTCGACCTACGGTGCTCCTGTTCGAAGATCTGCAATGGGCGGAAGGCGGAATGCTCGATCTGCTCGAGGTGCTTGCTTCGCGGGTTCGAGACCTGCAGCTGATGTTGCTTGCGCTCGCCCGCCCGGACCTCCTGCTCGTACGTCCCTCTTGGGGTGGGGGGCTTCCGGCCTACACGGCGCTGTCGCTCGAGCCGCTCAATCGGGCGCAGGCCAGCCAGCTTGCGATGCGCCTGTTGCATCGCGCCGCCGATCATCAAGCTCGGGTCGTAGAGACCGCGGAAGGCAATCCGCTTTTTATCGAGGAGCTCGCAGCTGCGGCCATCGAGCGTCCGGCCTCGGTTGCGCAGGGCCTGCAACGACGATCCGAGAGCTGGTGTCGGCGCGTCTCGACGCGCTCCCTCCCCAAGAGCGCAGCGTGCTGCTCGACGCTTCGATCGTAGGCAAGGTCTTCTGGCGCGGCGCGCTCGAGCGCATGGGCGAGAGCGGCATCGTGCTGGCCGAGGCGCTCGACTCGCTCGAGGCGCGCGACTTGATCAGGCACGAGCCCCGTTCATGGATCGAGCGAGAAGAGCAGTTCACGTTCAAGTACGCACTGATCCGAGACGTCGCGTACGCGACGCTGCCGCGCAACAGGCGCAAGGAGCTGCACGCCATCGTTGGCGGGTTTCTCGAGGAGGCGACGAGCGGCGCAGGAGCAACCGCCACGGCACTGGCGCGGCACTGGCGAGAGGCTGGCGATAACGCGCGCGCCCTCGAGTATCTGCTGCTCGCGGCCGATCAGGCCGGCCGCGGGTGGGCCAAGGACGAGGCGGCGGCGCTGTACGGAGAGGCGCTCGAGCTTCCCGATCTAGACCCTGAGCGCCGGCGGGAGCTGGTTAGGAAGCGGGCGCTGGCCCTTGCCGCCTTCCAGCATGTCGCGGACATGCGTTATCTGTCACGTCCTGCTGAGTCCGAGCCAAGCGACGTCTTCTAAGCGGGAGGGAAATCGGCGGGGGTGACGTCCCCGACAATCTCGGAGATTCGCAACACCTCGTGTTGACCCAGCTCGTCCGCATGGTTACGAATAACTTCCTCACTCGGCGCTGCATAAAGACAGAACGTCTGCACGCAGCCGTCTTCCCTGATCGCCACGTGGCTGTGCTCCCAGGTGATCCCCGGAAACTGCTCCTCGGCGATCTCCCGGGAACGCCGTCCGACCGCGTTCATCTCTTCCTGGCCGACGCTGAATTGTCGTTCCACCAGATACCTCGGCATTGCTCCTCCTTCTTGCGCCCACCAGCAACAGTACGCGGCTGCTGACGGGCATTCAAGTCGAGCGCGTCAGTAACCGACGACGGCACCGCTCCCGGCCCGTGGGTCCGAGGCGGCCGACAGGAGCCCGTCGTCGGTGACTTGGATGATCTGCGCGTGGCCGAAGGATTGCTCGCCGGACGCGACCTCGGCGACCTCGTAACCGCGCCGGCGCAGTCCGGGAGCCCACGCGCGGCGGCGCGCCCTCCTCCAGGCACACGAGAAGCCGGCCGTGGCGGTCCCAAACGTGAAACGCGCTGGCGCCCTCCCGCGCGAGCATCCACCGCCGGGCAGCCATCGCCTCCCCCGTCTCCTCCCCGCCGCCGAGCGTCCGCGCGAGCAGCTGGAGCAGGATCTGGGGCTGGGCGTCGCCGCCCATCGTGCCGAGCACGGCCTGCAACGCGCCGTCACCGTCGGTGACGGCCATCGGGGTCAGCGTGTGGGGAGGCCGGCGGCCGGGTCGGTATTCCGCCGGGTGCCCCGGGGTCAGCGAAAAGCCCAGGCCGCGGTTGTGGAGGAAGATCCCATGCTCGGCCAGGACGAGGTGCGAGCCGAACCCGCCGGCGTTGGACATGATCAGCGACACCCCGGTCCGGTGGCGATCGACGGCGCAGATGCACGTCGTGCCGCCATCCTCGTAGACGTCCGCCATGTCCGGGCGGGCGCGCTCGCCGATCGCCGCGGCGCGGGGCCCCAGCCGCTTGGGATCCAGCAGGCGCTGCCCGTCGGCCCCTTCGTGGAGCACTTCGAGGCGGTCAAAGCCGGCCTGCCGGGCGGCCTCGACCAGCACGAACGGCCACCGCTCGTCATCCGCGTCCTCGGGAAGCCCGACCTGTTCGGCGATCCAGGCGCTCGACAGCGCGAGATACCCCTGAGAGTTCGGAGGCGCGCTCCACAGCCGACGGCCCCACGCATCGATCCTGACCGGCGCCACCCAGGCGGCTTGAGCTGCTCGTAGATCGTCCTCGCTGAACTGACCGGCGCCCGCCGCGATCAACGCGCGCCCGACCTGACCCTCGTAGAAGCCGGCGCGGCCGCCGCCGGCGAGCCCCACGAGCACTGCGGCCAGCGCCGGAAGACGCAGGCGCTGACCAACCCGCAGTGCCTCGTTTTGCCCGAACATCTGCGCTCGCAGATCCCGACTGAGCGCCAGCGACCCGCCGGCCAGCGACGGCGACACGGGAAAGCCGTCCTCGGCCAGACGGTGGGCGGCCACGAGCAGCTCGCCGAGCTCCACCGTCGCGAACCGGCCATGCAGTGCCACGAGCCCATCGACGCAACCGGGGACCGTCACGGCGCGGATGTCGTGCTGGAACGGCACCACTCGATGCCCCTCGGCCCGCAACTGTTCGGGATCGGCGCCGGAGCCGGCTCTGCCGGAGGCGTTGAGGGCGACCGGGGGCTCGCCGGCCGGGGCGACGAGCGCGAACAGGTCCCCGCCCAGACCGCACATGTTCGGCGAGGTGACGGCCATCACCGCGCCCGCCGCGATCGCCGCGTCGACGGCGTTGCCGCCACGCTCGAGGACGGAGGCGCCGGTAAAGGCCGCCAGATGATCGGCAGCGGCGACGGCTCCGTCGGTGGCGAACCGGGTGAGCATGCGGCTCGCTACCGTAGCGACGAATGAGGATCGCCACCTGGAATGTCAACTCCGTCAAGCAGCGCCTTCCCCGCCTGCTTCCGTGGCTGGACGACCGGCAGCCGGACGTCGTCTGTCTCCAGGAGACCAAGCTCGCCGACGACGCGTTCATCGAGTTGCTCGGCGACGACCTCGCCGAGCGCAAGTACGAGATCGCCGTCTACGGTGAGACAGCGTGGAACGGTGTGGCGATCCTGTCGCGCGCCGGGTTGGATGACGTCGTCCGCGGACTCGAGGGAGCCCCCGGCTTTCCCAATCCGGAGGCGCGGGCCGTGGCCGCGACGTGCGGCGGGGTCCGCATCTTCTCGGTGTACGTGCCGAACGGGCGAGAGCCCGGCTCGGAGCACTACCGGTACAAGCTCGCGTGGCTCGCGTCGCTGCGGGACGTCGTCGCCAAGGGCCCGGAATCGATCTTCGTCTGCGGTGACATGAACATCGCGCCGACCGACCAGGACGTGTTCGATCCCGAGGCGTACGTCGGCCACACCCACGTCACCCCGCCCGAGCGCGAGGCGCTGGCTGCCCTCGAGGCGCTGGGCCTGCACGACCTCGTCCGCGACCGCTGGCCGAACGAGCGCGTCTTCACCTACTGGGACTACCGCGCCGGGATGTTCCACCAGGACCTCGGCATGCGGATCGACCTCGCGCTGGCCACGACCGCCGTCGCCGACCGCGTCAAGGCGGCGTGGGTCGACCGGCAGGCTCGCAAAGGCAGCGGGCCGAGCGATCACGCCCCGGTGATCGTCGACCTCGACGAGGCGCCCGACGGCGACATCGGACCGGTCGTGCCGCCCCCGTCGGCGCCGGTGACCAAGCGCGGCTCGGTCAAGCTCCCCCAGTCCGGGTAGCCACCGGCGCATGCGCCGGTGGCCGGTCGGCGCATGCGCCGACCGCGGGGGCGCGCATGCGCGCCCCCGAACATCACCTGGGGCGGTCGCGATCGCGCGAGGGCTGCACCCGCTTGGGCTCGCCTGGCATCTTCGGGTAATCCGGCGGGTAGGGCATGTCCCCCTGTCCCTCGGCCTCGTACATGTCGAGCAGGGGCTCGAGCGAATAGGCGACGTCGTTGATCGCCGCGTGGCGGTCGCCAACCTCGGCGAAGCGAGCGGGCATGCTCGCCACCGTGAAGTCCTCGGGCGCGACCTCGGCGAGCTCGTCCCAGTCCACCGGCGCGGACACCGTGGCTCCCGGCTTGGGCCGCACGCTGTAGGCCGAGGCGATCGTGCGATCGCGCGCATTTTGGTTGTAGTCGAGGAAGATCCGTTCGCCCCGCTCCTCCTTCCACCACTTGGTCGTGATCTGGTCGGGGAGCCGGCGCTCGAGCTCGCGGCCGAACGCGATTGCCGCGTGGCGGACGTCGGTGAACGTCCACCGTGGCTCGATCCGGACGTAGATATGCACGCCCCGGCCCCCGGAGGTCTTCGGGAAGCCGACGAAGCCGAGCTCGCCGAGCAGCACCCGCGCCTGGGCGGCGACGATCACAGCGTCCGCGAAGTCGGTTCCCGGCTGGGGATCGAGGTCGAGCCGCAGCTCGTCTGGATGGTCGACATCGGCGCTGCGGACGGGCCACGGGTGGAACGTGATCGTCCCCATCTGCGCCGCCCAGCCGACGACCGCGATCTCCGTCGGACAGATCTCATCGGCATGCCGACCCGACGGGAACTGGATCTCGACCGTCTGAAGGTAGTCCGGCGCCCCGCGCGGGACGCGCTTCTGGAAGAACGCGTCGCCACCCCCCTTCTCCCGCGTCGAGAGGACGATGCCGGGGTGGACGCCCTTCGGCCACCGCTCGAGCGTGGTCGGCCGCCGCTCGAGCGCACGCATGATGCCGTCGTCGACCGCCAGGTAGTAGTTGACGATGTCGAGCTTCGTGACCGGCACCGAGCGGTCGGTCGCCGGGAAGATCACGCGATCGGGGTTGGATACCCGCAGCTCCCGGCCACCGGCGTCGACGATCGTCGCTTCTGACGCGGCCATACCCCGGAGTTCTACGCGTGTGATCAATTTCCGGCAATCCGACCGAATGTCGGACTACAACTCCGTGTGGTTCGTGAGGCCAGTCAGGGCGTTACCAGGACAGGAAGGCAAACCCGCGACTCGCGGAGGAGCGCCACGGCGCGAACTCTGTCCGGTGTCGCCCTGATGGCTGGCCCTCGCTGAAGGCGCTACGTCCGGCCGAGGACCCGTCGTTCGCGCAGCAGGCTCACGACCTCGGGGCTCGGCTGGCTCGGCTCTCCGGGGGCTAGGACAATCCTGTCGGTCGAGGAACCGGCGTCGAGCAGGATGCGAACAACCTCTTCCCAGTCGGGATCAGGGGCGCGGGACGGCTGCTCGCCGCTGCCGACCACCGCCCAGTCCAGGGCGTTGCCGTTGAACGTCGCGTCGCGCGCTTCGATATCGGCGCCGCGGCTCAGCAGCAACGTCACGGTTTCGACGCTGCCCGAGTGCGCCGCGACGTGCAGCGCGGTCGCCCCGTGGCCGTCGTTGTGCGCGTCGATTGGCAGGCCGGCGTCCAGCATCACCTCCACCGCCCGGGCGTCGCCACCCTCCGCGGCGGTCACGATCGTGGCGGCCTCGGCGGCGGTGAGCCGCCCCGGCAGCCCGGGATCATCGGCGATCAATCGCATCGCCGCCTGACGGTCCGCCTGCCGGCAGGCGCCCAGCAGCTTGTCGGCCGTCGTTCTGTCGTCCCGGGCGCCGTGGCGCGCCAGCAGCTCGACGACGTCTCCGCGGTCGAGCGCGGTCGCGAGCCGGTAGGGCGATCTGCCGTCTGGGCCCGGGGCGGCTGCGTCGGCGCCGTGGGCGAGCAGCAGCTCAATCACCTCGGTCGGGGCGCCCTCGGCGAGCGCCTCCGGGATCACGGCCGCCGGACGGCCGTCGCCGTCGCGGTAGCGGTTCGGGTCGGCGCCGGCGTCCAGCAGGAGCCGCACCCCGTCCAAGTCCCCCGTGCTGATTGGAGCCCCGAGCGCCTGCTCGACGATCTCCGCCGCGTCGGGAACGAGCTCGAGCAGCATCCGCACGCACCAGCTCCCCGCGAACCCACCGGCGTACAGATCGGCATCCTTCACCGTTGCACCTCGATCGAGCAGCAACCGGACGATCGGCTCGTTTCTCCGATCGGAGTTTGCGCTGGTCACCGCGCACTCCAACGGGGACCAACGACCGTCCCCGCTCAGACCGTTCGGGTCCGCTCCGGCATCGAGCAGCAGCTTGGCGACGGCGAACAGGCCCTCGGCGCGTGAAGCGTCCAGATGCCAGCGCGAGGCGCAGACGGCGTGCAGCGCCGTCCAACCCGTTCGAGGATCTCGCGCGCTCGTCAGCCCGGGATCGGCGGCCAGCTCGCGCTCGACGCGTCCCGCGTCGCCGAGCACGACCGCCGTCGCAAGGCTGTAGTCGGCGATCTCCGGATGCTCGGCGAGCAGCCGCGCGGCGCGGCCGACCCGGTAGCCGACGCTCGCGGCCAGAAACGCCTCGACCAGCTGCTCGAGTTCCTGCCGGCTGGGCTGATCAGGCTCTACAGGGATCATTAGGAGTTCACGATCGAGTTAGAAGGAGTGGAGATGCCGAAGACTGTGGTGGTGCTGGGAGCGCGGAACCTGGGCGGGGCGATCATCGATCATTTTCTCGAGCTGGGCTGGAACGCTGCGGGGGTGGCCCAGAGCGAGGACACGCTCGAGCGTGTGCGCCAGAAGGGTGCGCTGGCCATCGGCGCTGACGCGGCCGAGGTGACCGCCCTGACCGACGCGCTGAAGACCGCGAGAGCCGAGCTCGGTTCGCTCGACGCGGTCGTCAACGCGGTCTCGGCGGCGCGGCCACCGACAGCGGGCCCGTTCGGCGGCGGTCCGCTCGCCGGCGCGGACCTCGAGGCCTTCCAGGGATGGACCGTGGCGGTGGCCGAGCAGGCATTCGTGTTCTTGTCGGTCGGCGCCAACGCCTTGCGGGAGGGCGATGGAGGTGCGCTCGTCCAGATCACCGGCGGCTCCTCCCGTCGCGCGATGCCAGACAAGGGACTGTGGGCCGCCGGCGCATTCGCCACGCGCGCGCTCGTGCAGGCCGCCGCGCAGGAGCTCAGGCAGGAGGGCATCCACGTCGCGCTGCTGGCCGTCGACGCCACGCTCGAATCGCCGAAGACCGCCGGCTTCACGCGCGACGTGGCACCCGAGGCGCTCGGCGACATGAACCAGGTCGCGGACGCGGTTGCCTTTCTCGTGCAGCAGCGGCCGCGGGCTCTCACCCACGAGCTGGTTGTGACGCCAGCCGGCGAACGGTGGGTGCCGTGACGCTCATCGCCTTGTGCAGCAGGTAGTCGCGCTCCGGCAGGCTGGTCGTGAGGCGAGCCGCGGTCTTGTATGCCTCGGCGGCGCCGGCGCCCTCGCCGGCCATCTCGAGTAGGTGAGCGCGGACCGCGACAACGCGGTGGCTGGTGCGCAGGCGCGGGTTCTCCTCGACCTCAGCCAGCAGGACGAGGCCGGCCTCGGGGCCCTTGAACATGGCGAGCGCGACGGCGCGGTTCAGCGTGAAGACAGGGCTCGGGGCGATCCCCTCGAGCAGCTCATACAGCGCAGTGATCTCCCGCCAGTCGGTGTCGGCCGCGCTTGGCGCCTCGGCGTGGACGGCCGCGATTGCGGCCTGCAGCTGGAACGGGCCGACCGGCCCCGCCTCCAGGGCGCCTTCGGTCAGGGCCACGCCCTCGGCGATCTGCCGGCGGTCCCAGCGGCTGCGGTCCTGCTCGGCGAGCGGGATCAGCTCGCCTGAGGGTCCGGTGCGCGCGCGATGGCGGGCATGGGTCAGCAGCATCAGCGCCAGCAGACCGGTGACCTCGTCGTCGCCGGGCATCAGCCTGCGCAGCATCCGGGTCAGCCGGATCGACTCGTCCGCGAGCTCGAGCCGCTGGATGTGCGCGCCGGAGCTGGCGGTGTAGCCCTCGTTGAAGATCAGGTAGAGGGTTTGTCGTACGGCTGCGAGGCGACGGTCGTCAGCGCCCGTTTCCGGCAGCTCGAAGCTCGCGCCCGCCTCGGCGATCGTCCGCTTCGCGCGGCTGATCCGCTGTGCCATCGTCGCCTCGGGGACGAGGAACGCGCTGGCGATCTCGGCGGTCGTGAGGCCGCCGACGGCCCGCAGGGTCAGCGCGATCTGCGACGCCGGGGAGAGCGCCTCGTGGCAGCAGAGGAACAGCAGTGCGAGCGAGTCGTCGTGTTCCGGTGCGTTCTGGGGTGTTGCCTGAAGCGCGTCCTGCTGTTCGCGCCGGCGTCGGGCGGCGTCGCTGCGGAATTCGTCGATCAGTCGGCGCGAGGCAGCGGCGAGCAGCCACGCGCGCGGGTTCTCGGGCACGCCCGTTTCCGGCCAACGCCTGACCGCCGCGAGCAGAGCCTCCTGGACGGCGTCCTCGCACGAGCCGAAGGAGCCGTAACGACGAACGAGCAGGCCGAGCACCTCCGGCGCCAGCGGGCGCAGAAGGTGCTCGTAGCTCTCACAGATCGGCGCCGCCGACATCCAGGATCGGGCGAACCTCGATCGGCGCGAACCGTGCGCTCGGCCACCTTGCGGCAATCTCGACCGCGCGCTCGTCGGTCTCGCAGTCGACGATCAGGTAGCCGCCGAAGTGCTCCTTGGCTTCGGCGAGCGGTCCGTCGGTGACCACTGGGGCGCCCTCGGCCGGGCGAACCGTTTTCGTCTGGACGGGGTCCGCGAGCGGCTCGGTGGCGACGAGCTCGCCGGACTGCCGGATCTCCTCGAGCAACGCGTCCATCTCTTCCATCAGGTCTCGGCGCGAGGAGAAGATCTCGCGTATGTCGGCGTTGTCGTAGAGCAGGATCATGTATTTCATCGCTGTCTCGCGCTCCTCTCGGGATCGTACGGACCCTAGTCGGAGCCGCGACGCCGTTCTCGACATGGAGCTAGGCCGCGGGTCGTCGCCGTCGGCTGGCTCGAGCTCACGTGGCGCGCCGAGATGTCGTGGATGTAACCGGCGATGACGCCGTCGGCGATCAGCTCGGGACGAGTCGACGGGCGATAGATGCTCGCCCCGCTCGGGCGCCTGCGAGCGTCAGTCTGGCTGTGGGGGCGGTTGATGGTGCGATTGTTCATGCGGCTTGTTGCTCCAGGTCTAGGTCGGTGGTGAGGGACGTGGTGTCATCGGTGGTCCGGGCGACTTGCAGTGCCGAGCGCGGCGTGACGGGCCGCAGCAGCACGAGCGCTACCGCGATACCGGTGACGATCGTCGCCGCGCCGAGGAGGAACGCGAGGTGATACCCGCTGAGCAGCGCGCTCGTGACGCTGTGGTGGGTGGCGAGCATCCCCTTGGTCTGGTTGGCTGCGATCGTGCTGAGCACGGCCAGCCCGAGCGCGCCGCTGATCTGCTGGGAGACGTTGGTGATGCCCGAGCCCAGCCCGGCGTCGGCCGCGGGGACGTCCTGCATCGCCATCGTCAGGAGCGGCATGAACGCGTTGCCGATGCCCAGCCCGATCGCGAAGCAGGCGAAGAAGATCGTCGGGAAGAATGCGGTGTCCGGCCCGACGGTGCTGAACAGCAGCAGTCCGGCGACGGCGCTCGCCATTCCGGCTATCAGCACTGGGATCGGCCCGAAGCGGTTCACCAGGCGGGCCGTGACGCCCCGCGAGAGGACCGCGACGGTGAGCGTCCATGGAAGGAACGCCGCCCCGGTCTGTAGGGCGCTGTAGTGGCGGACGTGCTCGAGGTACAGCGTGCCGAGGAAGAACGTCGAGTACATGCCCGTGACGAGGAATCCCCGTACAAGGCTGGCGTTGACGAGCCCGCGAAGCCGAAGAATCCGAAGCGGCATGATCGGGTTCTCCAGCCGGGCCTCGAGCGCCAGGAACGCGACCATCAGCACCGCGGCAACCCCGGCGAACCCGAGCACCTGCGAGGAGAGCCAGCCGTGCGCGGTGGCCTGCACGATCGCGTAGATGCCGGTCATCAGCGAGGCGGTCACGAGCAGCGAGCCGAGCCAGTCGACGCCATGCTCGAGCCCGATGCCCTTGTCGGCAGGGATCAGCACCTGGCCGAGCGCGAACGCGAGGATCCCGATCGGGAGGTTCACGAAGAACACCCAGTGCCAGCTGAGCGCCTGGGTCAGCACGCCTCCGGCGAGCAGTCCGAGCGAGCCTCCGGCGACCGATACGAACACGTACGCGCCCATCGCTCGGGCGCGGTCGGCCGCCTCCGGGAACTCGGTGATGATGATCGCCAGGATCACCGACGCCTGCGCGGCTGCACCGATCCCCTGCAGGAAACGGGCGCCGATCAGGGCCGCCTGGCTCGGCGCGAGTCCGCACAGCAGCGACGCAGCCGTGAAGATCGTCAGACCGGCGAGGAATACGCGCTTTCGGCCGACCAGGTCGCCGAGCCTGCCGGCAAGCAGCAGGAGGCTCCCGAAGGTGATCAGGAACGCGTTTACGACCCAGGTCAGGTTGCCCTGGCTGAAGTGAAGATCGCGCTGGATCGCGGGCAGCGCAACGTTCACGATCGTCACGTCGAGCACAATCATCAGCTGCGCGAGGCAGACGACGAACAGCGACGCCCAGCGGCGCCGCTCGGATCCGGCGGAAAGAGATGAGACGAGGTTCATATTGCTCCGGGGCTTGTGGGAACTGTGAGCTGGTGTTAAACTGGAGGCCACCTCCGAAATATCTGGAGTCGCCCTCCGGATAATATACGGAGGGGTCCTCCGTTTGTCAAGCGAAACCATGTCTGCGATAGAGACACCAACCGAAGCGCTGATCGCGCGGCCCAAACGCGCCGACGCTCGGCGCAACTACGAGAAAGTGCTGGTCGCGGCGCGCGAAGCGTTCGCGGAAGGCGGCGAATCCACCTCGCTCGAAGAGATCGCGCGGCGCGCGGGGGTGGGGATCGGCACGCTCTACCGCCACTTCCCAACCCGCCAGGCGCTGCTCGAAGCCCTATACGTGAACGAGGTTGACGAGCTTTGCCGCTCGGCGGAGGGGCTTCAGGAACGAGATCCCGGGGAGGCGCTCGACGCCTGGTTCGAGCGCCTGATCGCTTACATGGCGACGAAGCGGGCGCTCGCCCACGAACTGCTCAATTACGTCGACGTGGATGCTCCGCTGTTCCGGGTCTGTCGCAGCTCACTGTTCGCGACGGGCGAGCCGCTCCTGAAGCGTGCCCAGGACGCCGGGGAGGTGCGGTCCGACGTCGAGTTCTCTGAGATCCTGCAGATGGTGATGGGGATCTCGAAGATCCCATCCGCCGACCCCCAGCAGATCGAGCGTCTCGTCCGGATCGCGCTCGACGGGCTGCGGTTCTCGCCGCAGTCGTAGACAGCGCGAGGTTCTGGGCGGGCGCGATGGCGCCGATCCCGCCGCCCTTCCCTGCGGGGTACCGAGCCGCCCGCCATCCCGGGCCGCGGGCGCGTCGTTCGATGATGCGTGGCACGCCAATTCCGGGCCGGATGGCGAGGCGGGGCGTGCTATGCACGAAGAGTGTGCTCAACGCGCCACAGCTCGGATCTGGCGCCGGTGTTGGCGCACTGTCCACCATCCCCGTGACACTCTCGACACGCTCCCAGCACACTCCCGGCAGAAACCGCGGGTTCGGAGCAGGAGCAGGTCAACCGCGCGCTCCGGCGACCCGCCACCGCCCTCACCCCCTCCTGCCCGGGTATCCGTCCGCCACGGCATAGAGCCGAGCGGGGGCAGGAGGGCCTGGCGCCTGGCGTTTGTTCGGCATCGTGTCGGGAGGACGCATCCACCGGGGGATCACATCGCCGTGCGCCAACGCCGCTGAGCGCAGCTTGCGCGCCGGGACGACGGGAACCTCCAAACCATCGGCTGCAGCTAGGAGTCGCCGGCGCTTCCCGCCCCACGAGAACGGGCGCGCGAGGGCGACGACCATCGCGTGCTGGGCTCGCATGCCGTGGGCGTGCAGCTCGATCTGGCCCCAGAGCGCAACGGCGCCGGCGACCAGGTCGGGGGTCGCAGCAGAAGCGCCGCGAGGTGGCGGGTCGTACAACGCATAGATCCCACACTTGCAGGCCTTCGCGGGCGCGCTTCCGTCATGCCTTCCCAGGTCACAGTGCGCGGTGTGGACGCCGCGGTGCCACCGTTCAGTTGCGCGCAGCGACCACAGCTCCGAGCCGCGCAGCCGCCACTGGCGAAAGCCGATGACGGCGGTGACGAGGTCGGGAGCAGTCGCCTCCACCGCTTGCTCCGGTCAGCTTGCTGGCTCGCGGGGGCGGTCGCGCTCGCCCGGCGGCGGTTCGCGCGCGGGCTCGGGCTCGACTGGCTGCTGCGGCGCCGGCATAGGCGTCTGCACCGGTTCGACCGTGATCGTTCGAGATGGGCCATCCAACGACCCCACGAGCCGAACGGCGGACGGTCGGCGTGGCTCGGATCCTCCCGGAGACTCCATGTCCGTCAAGGAAAAATCATAACGCGTGCGCGCGATCCGAATTTTGGCCACGCTCCTCGCTCTGCACCCCGCTGACGGCGCGCGGGTAAGCGCGCAGGACGGCGACCAACTCGGGATCTTCGCCCTCGATCGCCATCCAGGCTGCGCGCATCCCCTGGCTCGCCGCGACCTGAAGCGCCGCTGACCGGTGCTCGAGCTGGCTCACGAGCAATGAGCCCGCAGGTGGGCGTATGACGCACACGGACGGCGACGTCGAACGATCCGCCGCCTGGGCGGCCAACCGGCCGCTGAGCTCGTCGTAGCGAGGCGAGCGGGTCCGGCGCAGCTCCACGAGGGCGGGATTGATCCTTTGTAAATAGCGATCGGTGAGACGTGCGATGGGACCCGAGAGGGGCGCATGGGAGACTCCGTGCGGACGCGTCTGGAGCACGAGCACGTCCGTGGCGGTGGCGAACGCGGCGTGCACGGGGATCGCCTCGGCGAGCGTGGCGTCCAGCAACCTGCGTCCGCGGAACTGGACCGGCGGCCCGGCCAGCCAGGGCAGACGCGCGGAGGCGCGAAGCGCGGCCTGGATGTCCTCAGCTCGTTCGAGGTCAGTGAGGTCCACGATCTCCGCGCGATCGGCGTCGGTCGCGGTGCAGTGCAGCTCGATCCCACTCGAGAAGATCGCGTCGAATCGAAGCGGCCGCTGGCGCGTCCAGACCTTGGTGATCACGTAGTCCATGTCGAAAGCGTGGCCGCCGCGAAGCACCCGCCGGAAGCTGACGAAACGAGGGTCGCCGAACCCGTGCTGGTAGAGCGTGGTCAAGTAGCCGGCCTGGCCGGCCAGAAAGAAGGTCGCGTTGAACGCGCCGGCGGAAGAGCCGTGGACCTCGTCGAAGGCATCACGGAGGCCGAGTTGCTCGAGGGCCGCGGTCATGCCCGCCGAGACGACGCCGCGCATGCCGCCGCCTTCGATCAGCAACGCGACCCTCCGAGCGTCTCGTCGCTCACCGGGTCGCGAGTTCTCGGCCCGCCGCCGCCGTATCAGCTCGACGACCGGATGCCCGCGATGGTCGTCGGTCATCGGCGTCGCCGGCTGGAGTGGGTCTCGTTCGAAGCTTGGTGTGATCATCGGTCCCGACATTCTGCCTGCATCTCTCTTTCGACCAGCCGAAGGCCCGCCTGGCGTCGTGGGACCGACCGATCACCCTGTCATCGGCCGGGCTTGGATATCCGTGTAACACGGCTTGTCCACCGGTGGTGGTTACCCCGTCATCGCTTGAGCGGCAAACGCCCCAGCGGTAAAATTGATCGAACAACAACCCCGGTTCGTTGGCTTTGCTGGGGCCGAGCTGGACCAAGAGGGAGGTCGTAGATGCCGGTTTTCCCAATTCGGGAGATCCTGGACCGCGCCTTCGATGAGCGCTACGGGGTCGCGGCTATCAACATCGTCGACGACCTCACACTGGACGCTGTGCTCGCCGCGGCGACCGAGCTCGAGTCGCCTCTGATCGTCCAGACCTCGCTGAAGACGGTCAAGTCGATCGGGGCCGGCCCGCTGTACAGCATGTGGCGCGCGCGCGCCGACGAGGTCCCGGTTCCCGTGTCGCTCCACCTCGACCACTGTCCGGATCGCGAGTGGATCTCGATCTGCCTGCAGGCCGGCTGGAACTCGGTGCTGTTCGACGGCTCGGCGCTCGACGTCGAGGAGAACACGCGCCAGACGATCGAGGTGGTCGCGGAAGCCGATCGCTACGGCGCACAGGTCGAGGGAGAGATCGAAAGCGTGCTCGGGGTCGAGGATGGCGTCGGATCCGACGAGGCCGGTCTGGTGCATCCAGTTGAGGTCTCGGCGAAGTTCATCGAGGCGACGGGCGTGTACTCGTTCGCGCCGGCCATCGGCACCGCGCACGGCCTGTACAAGAGCGCCCCGGAGCTCAAGCCTGAGCGCGTCACCGAACTGGTCGCGCTGCACCCGATCCCGATGGTCCTGCACGGCGGGACCGGCCTGAGCGAGCAGCAGTTCAGTGACCTGATTGCCCGCGGATGCGCGAAGGTCAACATTTCGACAGCGTTGAAGATCGCGTTCGTCGACTCGCACCGTGAGTATCTGGATGCGAATCCCGCCAAGCACGATCCGCCGGCGATGCTGAGTCACGTGCGGACGGCGGTCAAGCAGATGGCCGAGTTCCACATCGGCATGTTCGGGTCCGCCGGAAAGGCCAGCACCCTGTCCGGATCGACCTCGTAAAACACGTGCCGGCGCTCATCTTCGACTGTGACGGAGTGCTTGCCGATACCGAGCGCGACGGCCACCGCGTCGCGTTCAATGAGACCTTCGCCGAGGTCGGCCTTCCGGTCCGGTGGTCGGTCGAGGAATACGGGGTCAAGCTGAAGATCGCCGGCGGCAAGGAGCGGATGGCTTCGCTGTTGACCGACGATTTTGTTCGCGCCAACGACCTCCCCACCGACCCAGAGCGCCAGAAGGAGCTGATCGCCGACTGGCACCGCCGTAAGACGGCGCGATACAAGGCGATGGTCACTGCCGGCGAACTGCCGGCGCGGCCCGGGATCGCGCGGATCGTCGATCAGGCGCTCGCTGCCGACTGGACGCTCGCCGTCGCCTCGACCTCGGCCGAGGAGTCGGTCAGAGCCGTGCTCGAGCACGCGGTGGGCGCCGCCGCCGCCGAGCGGTTCGAGGTGTTCGCGGGCGACATCGTCCCGGCGAAGAAACCCGATCCGGCGATCTACGCGCTCGCGATGGAACGGCTCGTCGATCGGGCCCGATGACGGGATCGTGATCGAGGACTCGCGCAACGGGCTGCTCGCCGCGGTCGGAGCCGGACTGCGCTGCGTCGTCACGGTCAGCAGTTATACGGGCGACGAGGACATGGGCGAGGCGGTGCTCGTGGTCACGAGCCTGGGCGATCCCGGCGAAGGCGCCGAGGTGCTGGCCAACCGCGGGGCAACTGAGGTGGGCGTGATGGTGACGCTCGCCGATCTTGACGCGTGCAGAACTCAACCGTTGCTGGACAAGGAGGCTGTATGACCGAGACAGCGATGGGGCAGACAGAGCTCGTCGTCCGCGTGATCGCCCAGACCGCGGTCGATAACGAGAAGTACTTCTGTGACCTCGACGCCGTCGTCGGCGACGGTGATTTCGGTTACTCGCTCGCGCGCGGATTCGAAGTCGTCCTGGGAGATTGGGACTCGATGGAGTACAGCGACCCGAGTGGCCTGTTGAAGAAGACGGCGATCGTGCTGACCAAGCGCATCGGCGGCACCTCCGGGCCGATTTGGGGTACGGCGTTCCTGCGCGCCGGCGGCGCCTTGACGGATGTCCCCAAGCCCAGCCCTGAGCAGGTGATCGGCGCGTTGCGCGCCGCGATCGAAGGGATCAAGCAGCGCGGGAACACGGACCTCGGCGACAAGACGCTGCTAGACGCGCTCGTGCCGGCCGTTGACGAGCTCGAGGCCTCGTTGTCCGAGGGCGCTGGGGTGGCAATCGAGCGGGCTGCTGTGAAGGCCCGGGAGAGCGCCGAGGCGACCAAGGGAATGCTCGCGCAGCGCGGGCGGGCGGCCTACACCGGCGAACGCAGCCGCGACTCGGTGGACGCCGGCGCGGTTGGAGTGGCGGTGATGTTCGAGGCCGTCAGCAAGGCCTGGCAAGAGGCGGAGCTAGCGCAGGCCTAGCCAACGAGGGCAAAACAGAACGGCGCGGGAGTGGGTGGCCTGGGCTTACCCGCAAGCCGGAAACCGAGGCAGGCCCCGATAGAGGAGACGTCATGAAGAAGTTCGTCAATGACCCCCAGCAGTACGTGCCCGAGATGCTCAAGGGCGTGGAGCTCGCCAACCCCGGGCAGCTCCGCTACATACCCGAATACAACCTGATCATGCGGGCCGACGCGCCCCGCGACGACAAGGTTTCGATCGTGCAGGGCTCAGGCTCAGGTCACGAGCCGGCGCACGTGATGGCCGTCGGTCCGGGAATGCTCGACGCGGCGTGTCCGGGCGACGTGTTCGCCGCGCCGCCGTCGGACTACGTGTACGAGACGACGAAGTTGCTGGCAAGCCCCAAGGGCGTGCTGCACATCATCAACAACTACACCGGCGACCGCATGTCGTTCGAGATGGGTCGCGAGCTCGCCGAGGCCGAGGACATCAAGATCGCCACGATCATCGTGGACGACGACGTAGCCGTGAAGGACTCCACGTACACGGTCGGGCGCCGCGGCGTCGCAGGCAACTTCTTCGTCATCAAGGCGGTGGGGGCGGCATCGGAGAAGGGCGCCGAGCTCGACGACCTGGTCAAGCTGGGCGAGCGGGTCAACTCTGTGACGCGCACGATGGGCATGGCGCTGACGTCGTGCACACCGCCGGCGAAGGGCTCGCCACTGTTCGATCTTGGCGACGACGAGATGGAGATGGGCGTCGGGATCCACGGTGAGCCAGGTCGTCGACGTGAGAAGCTGGCCAACGCCAACGCGATCATTGATGAGCTGCTCGAAGCCGTCGCGTCCGACCTGCCGTATAAAGCCGGCGACGAGGTCGCGCTGATGATCAACGGGCTCGGTGGCACGCCGATCTCCGAGCTGTACATCCTCTACGGCCGCGCACATCAGCAGCTCGCGGACCGCAGCATCAACGTGACGCGCAGCTACGTCGGCGAGTACTGCACCTCGCTCGACATGGCCGGCGCCTCGCTGACGCTGGTGAAGCTCGACCGGGAGCTGAACGAGCTGTTCGACGCCCCGGCCGAAGTGGCCATGCGGATCTTCTAGTGGCTGCCGGAGCCGGCGGGTTCAGGCCCGCCGGTTCCGGTCACCCATTCGACCGGCAACAGCTCGCCGTGCGGGAGCGCATGTTCGGGAGGCGGGCGGCGCCCGGTCGCGAGTAACGCTGCGCGGATCGTGCCGGCGTGGGCGACGACGAGCGAGGGCTGCGGCCCCGCGGCTATCAGGTCGAGCGCTCTACGCGTGCGTTTCACCTGGTGTCGCAGCGACTCGCCGCCTGGGAAGGTGAACTCGGGGTCGCCGTCCTCGAATGCCGCATAGAGCTCGGGCGAGCTTGTCGCAACGGCGTGAGTGGGCTGACCCTCCCACGAGCCCCGGTCGGATTCGATCAGGTCGGCGAGGACAGTGGGTTCGGTCCCGATCGTCTCGCCGATCACGGCAGCGGTCTGACGAGCTCGGAGCAGCGGTGAGGTCCAGATCGCTTGAACACCGATGGCGAGCACTTTGGGGGCCAGCTGGGCTGCCTGCGTGCGGCCGACTGCAGACAGCGGCGGATCGCGGTGGCCGAGGATCAGGCCGGCGGCATTGTCAGCCGTCTGACCGTGTCGCGCCAGCTGCAGCAGCACCGAGTCCACAGTGTCATTCTCATCGATGGCCACAGTGACGGGTAGTGTCCCGGCTGAATGGCTTCACGGTTTCGCGACTTGCCTCTCGGCGACGGTCGAATCGGGCTCGGTCTCGCAGCACTAGGGCCGGCCGGGTTACATCACCGTCGGTCACGGCGAGGACTTCGCCGGTCACATCGATGTGGAGTCGATGGAGGCCAACGCTCACGTCGTCCTCGACGCTGCGTTCGCGGCCGGCGTGCGCTATTTCGACGCCGCGCGCTCCTACGGGATGGCGGAAGCGTTCCTCGGGTCGTGGCTCGAGCAGCGCGTCCACGAGCCCGAGGACCTGACGGTTGGCTCGAAGTGGGGCTACACCTATACGGCGGGATGGCACGTCCACGCCGAGGTGCACGAGGTCAAGGACCTCTCGCTGCGGACCCTCGAACGCCAGTACGACGAGACGCGTGAGCTGCTAGGCGTGTATTTGCGCCTTTATCAGATCCACTCGGCGACGCTCGACAGCGGCGTGCTCGACGACGCGGCAGTGCTCGAGGAACTGGAGCGTCTGCGAGAGAACGGGCTTCTCGTCGGCTTGACAGTCACCGGCCCGCAACAACGGGAGACAATCGAACGGGCACTCGAGGTTGGGGGCTTCGACGCGGTGCAGGCCACATTCAACCTATTCGAACGCTCCGCGGAGCCGGCACTCGCCGCCGCTCACCGCGAGGGGTGGGGAGTTATCGTCAAGGAGGCGGTCGCCAACGGCCGCCTCACCACTCGCGGACACGTGCCCGTGCTGGCCGAAGTCGCCCGCGCGGTCGGAGTAGGGGAGGACGCTGTGGCGATCGCGGCCGTCCTGGGGCAGCCGTGGGCTGACGTCGTCCTCAGCGGCGCCTCGAGCGCAGAGATGCTTGCCAGCAATCTCGCGGCGCAAGGGATCGAGTTGGACGAGGACGCGCTCTCGCGGCTCGATGGGCTGCGTGAGGAGCCCGAGGAGTACTGGCGGATCCGGTCGGCGTTACCGTGGAACTAGTGCAGCAAGCCCTCCGACCGGGCCCACTCGACCGTCCGCCGCAACGTGTCGCGCGGGTCGGTATAGGTCAAACCGAGCTCGCGCTCGGCCCGCGATCCGTCATAACGATGGCCGTGGAGCAGCGTCCGCACCATCTCCCGGCAGACGGGCGGGTGGCGCCCGACGAGCCGAAATGACCGCTCGACGACCGCCGCCGCGGCGGTGGCGAGCGACCGCGGCAGTAGGCGCGGCTTGCGATCGACGCCCGCGACCTCGGCGGCGAGCGCGAGCGCCTCGGAGATCGTCAGGCCGATGCCGCTGAGCAGATAGCGCTCGCCCGCGGCCCCCCGCTCCGACGCGAGTAGGTGTCCCTCGACGCAGTCCTGGATGTCGACGAGGCTGACGTTGGTGGCGACGAACACCTTGAGCCGACCGTCGAGGAACGCGAGCAGGAACCGCCCTGTCCCGCCGGACCGTCCCGGCCCCTGGACCGAGGACGGGTTGACGCACACGAGGTCCTGCTCGAGTTCTCGGGATGCCGCCAGCGCGGCGCGCTCGCCCTCGGTCTTGGTGCGCTCGTAGGTCGAGAGATACCAGCCGCGGTGCGGGGTGCGCTCGCTGCCGACAGTCCCCGGCGGCTCGCCGATCGTTGCCGCAGATGAGGTGTGGACGAGGCGGGCGACGCCCGCGCGCTTCGCCGATCGCACGGCGATCACGGGAGCCTCGGCGTTCATGGCGCGCATCGGGCCTTCATCCTCGACGCACAGCGAGTTGATGCCGGCGACGTTGAACGCCAGCGCGCATCCCGTCATCCCACGCGTGACTGCGTCCTCGTCCAATGCATCGCCGCGGATCACCTGCGCGCCACGAGCGTCTAGCGTGTTCGCCGCCGCATCGGACCGGGCGAGCGCGATCACCTCGTCTCCGCGTGCCACCAACCTGCTCACCAGCGCGCTTCCGATGAGGCCGCCGCCGCCGGTGATGAACACGCGGGCCACTGGGCTAGGAACGCAGCGCGGCCGAGAAGCGCACCAGGTAATCGATGCCCGACCAGGCGGTGATCACGGCTGCCGCCGCCAGCGCCCACTGGTCGAGGTAGGACCCCGCGATCACGATGTCCGGGCGGAGCATCGCCAGCGTGATCGCCGTGAACTGCACCGTCGCCTTCCACTTACCGACCATCGACGTCTCGAAGTGTCGCCCGCCCGACGCGACCGCCGCCCTCAATCCGAGGATCGTGAACTCGCGACCGATGATCACCAACGCCACCCAGGGTGAAGCGCGTTGGATCGAGACGAGCGCGATCAGCGCGGTCGTCACCAGCAGCTTGTCGGCAGTCGTGTCGAGGAACGCACCGAGCTGGGTCGTGACGCCCCAGCGCCTGGCGAGGCGCCCGTCGACGTAGTCGGTTCCGGCCGCGATCACGAACACGATCGCCGCTGCTGTATCGGACCCCCCCAACAGCAAACCCATCACCACCGGAGCAAGCACGACCCGCGCACCGGTCCAAACCGCGAGCATCCGAGAGGAACGCAGCGCGCTCAGGGTGCCGGCTTCCACAGGAACATGAATTACATCACAGCAGGGCGGCAGCCAAGGCGCGCGCGGCGGCTGCATCTGGCGCGTCGAGCGCCGCCTCCGCGGTCGCCCTCGCCGTCGCCATGTCGACCTGGCGCAGGGCCGCTTTGGCCTCGGGCACGAGCGCCGGGGCCATGCTGAGCTCAGTCACACCGAGACCGGCGAGCAGCACGGCGGCGGCGGGATCACCCGCCAGCTCCCCGCACACGCCGACAAACCGCCCGCGCGGCGCGGCGGCCTGCACCGTCGCGCGCACCAGCCGCAGGACGGCGGGCTGCGGACCGGACAGCAGCGGCGCGAGCCGTTCGTCTCCACGTTCAGCGGCCATCGTGTACTGCGTCAGGTCGTTGGTTCCGAGCGAGAAGAAGTCGGCGTGCTCGGCGAGCGTGGCGGCCGTCAGAGCCGCGGCTGGGACCTCGACCATGATGCCCAGCTCGAGCGGCGCGTCGATGCCGGTTTCGGCGCGTGCCTCCTCGAGCAGTGCGCGAGCCGCGAGCAGCTCCTCGACCGTCGCCACCATCGGCAGCATCGCCTTCAGCGGATACTCGGCGCCAACGCGCAGGATCGCCCGGAACTGGGTGCCGAGCACATCCGGACGGCGGAGCGCGATCCGGATGCCGCGGACGCCGAGGAAGGGATTGGTCTCCGCCGGCATCGGCAGCGCCGGCAGAGGCTTGTCGGCACCGGCGTCGAGCGTTCGCACGATCAGCGGGCGTCCGTCGAGCGCGACGGCAATCTCGCGGAGGGTCTCGACCTGCTCGTCCTCCCCGGGCAGTTCGGCTCGGTCGAGGAACAGGAACTCAGTCCGCAACAGGCCCACGCCCTCTGCTCCGAGCTCGACCGCCGTGGTCGCCTCCGCGGCCGAGCCCAGGTTGGCGAACACCTCGACGCGGGTCCCGTCGCGCATCGCGCCCGGCTCGTGCGCTCGCGCGTGCGCGGCGCTCCGGCGCTCATCGGCGCGCCGGCGGCGATCTTCGGCTTCGCGCAGGACCTCCGCCGGCGGGTCGACCTGGAGCGTTCCCGCCACCCCGTCGAGCAGCACCGGCGTGTCGTCCGAGATCAGGAGCACCTGAGGGCCGAGGCCGACGACGGCCGGCAACCCGAGCGCGCGGGAGAGAATCGCCGCGTGCGCGGTCGCGGTTCCCCGCGCGGTGGCGATGCCGAGCACGGCCTCTGGATCGAGCGCGACCGCGTCGGCCGGCGTCAGTTCGTCCGCGATCACGATGCCGGCCAGCGCGGGGCCGGCATCGGCCTCGCCGGTGAGCGCGCGCACGACCCGCCGCCCAACGTCGAGCACGTCCACGGCGCGCTCGCGCAGCAGCGGCTGATCGAACTCGCGGTAGCGGGCCGCAACCCGCTCCGCGGCGTCGTGCCAGGCGCGCTCCGCCGTCGCGCCTGCCTCGATCTCCTCCTGCGCCGGCACGAGCAGCGCCTCGTCTTCGAGCAGCGCAACGTGAGCGTCGAAGATCTCCGCCTCGGCGAGGCCCGCCCGCTCCGCCAGCGTCTCGCGATCCCGCACGAGTGCCTTCCGCGCCGACGCGATGCCCTGCTCGAGCCGCTCTCGCTCGAGACCCGGGTCCTCGGGCGTGCGGTCAGGCGGGAGTCGGCCGGTCCCGTGTAACAGCCGCGTGCGTCCGATCGCCACTCCCGCGGATGCGGCGACGCCGGACAGCACATCGCCGGCGGCGGGCGGCTCGCCGGTGGCCACGGGCTGTGGTGCGACCGCCGGGGACGCGATCGCGGAGGAAGGCTCGGCTGCCCGGGCCGAGGCAACTCCGTCGCCAAATCCCTCCTCGGCGAGCGCCTGCAGCGCCGCGATCGCCTCGCGCGCCTGGGGACCGACCGCGGTCACGGACAGCGTGTCGCCGAACCTCGCCCCCAGCCCCAGCACATTGGTGAGGCTCGTCGCGCGGACCGGCTCAGCGCTTCGGGCCGTGGCGATTCGCACCTCGGCATCGAACCGTCGAACCGTTTCGACGAGCCGAGCTGCGGGCCTGGCGTGAAGGCCAATCTCGTTGCGAACGACCACTGTCGCCGTGGCGTCAGCCGGCGCGAGCTCCTTCCCCGGCGGCCCATCGGGGCCGCGTCCCGGTTCGGGGGCTCCGAGCTGCCCGGCCTTCATCGCGAGCGCCTGACGGGCCTCGGCCGCGACCTCGGCAAGCGTCGCTCCTCCCCGCGCTGCGGCCGCCGCCGCAACGGCACCCTCGACGAGCGGACCGTCACTCATCAACACCTCAGCCGAGCCCTCGGGCAGCATCTCGATCGCGAACTCGGTGCTCATCAGGGCGCTGCCGAGGTCCATCAGGACAAGGACTCCGTCGACGGGACATCGCTCGCTCGATGGCAGCTTGGATTCGCACGGGATCGGTTCCGAGTACGCCGGGCTCGTCGATTCCCCCGGCGGGCTCGAGCGCCAGCCCCTCGCCACCCATCTCGCGGGCGAGCCTGACAACCCCCTCAGCCAGTGCTTCGCTGTGGGAGACGACGACGATGCCGACCACGTCAGCCGGGCGAGTCGCCGTCGAGTCCGTATGCGCGAAACAGGTAGTCGATCGGATGCACCGACGTGCGGTGGGTGCCGTGCGCAATCTGCCACCGGCAGGTCTCGCTATCGCAGGCGACAGTCTCAGCTCCCGAGGCGCGGACCTGGTCGAACAGGTCCCGACCGACCGCCATCGAGATGTCGTACTTCTCCACCTTCAGGCCGTAGGTCCCGGCGATCCCGCAGCAGCGAGCATTCATCTCCTCGACGCGCAGGCTCGGGATCAGCGCCAGCAGTTCGAGCGCCGGCTTGCCGATCCAGTGACCCTGCTGCTGGCACGGAGCGTGGTAGGCGACCGTCTCGTCCAGCGGCCGGAAGTCGGTGCGCAACTCGCCGCGATCGTGCAGTTCGAGCAGCAGCTCGCAGATGTCGTAGGTGCGCTCGGAGACGAGCTTCAGGTCAGGGTCGTGTTCGAGCCCCAGGATCTCGCGCGCCTCGCGCTTGAGCATCAGCGTGCAGCTGGTGGCGTTGCCGACGATGATCGTGTCCGGGTCGTTGCGCACGTACGGGGCGAGATTGCGGGCGAGGCGGAGCACGACCTTGCGCGCGTCGTCGAACAGGCCGCTCGATTGGAGCGGCAGCCCGCAGCAGTCCTGCTTGGGGACCTCGACCTCGAATCCGTTGTGCTCGAGGATCTGTACGACCTTCTCCCCCTCCCACGGCTCGTAGTACTCGGTGCCGCACCCGTGGAAGTAGACGATCTTGCGACCGGTCGCAGGACTCGTTCGTCCGCGCGCCCAGCGCGAGAAGCGCCTGCCGGCGAACTTCGGCGCGGGCGCGTCGCGGTGAACCTTCAGCAGCTTCTCGGCCAGAATGCGCAGCGGTCGCAACTCGATCGACAGGTTGGCCAGCGGCGCCACCGGTGTGCCGGCGCGGCCGAGCCAGGTCGGGCGGGTGATGATCCGGTCGCGGAGCGGGACGCCCTTCTGGCGCTTGAGCTTGTTGCGGGCCTGGGCATTGACCTCGGCGATCTTCACTCCCTGGGGGCAGGACTGCGAGCAGATGCCGCACCCGGAGCAGTAGTCGACCGACCACTCGACCGACGGCTCGTCGGCGATGCGGTAGCGCTCGGCCTGGGGGCCGGCGTACTTCGGCCCGGGGAACAGCGGAGTCACGTTGGACACCGGACACTGGGTCTCGCAGATCGTGCACTTGACGCAGTGATCGATCGATCCGCGGAGCAGGTCGTCGAGGATCCCGTCGCTCATGCGGGCGCTCCCGCCCCGGCGCCGGATCGCGACAGCACGAGCTGAGCCGCGCGGTAGCCACTCGCCAATGCGATCCCCTCGCCGGATCCCTCTCGCCAAGATGCCGCACCCGGGAGCGCGGCGCCGGCGACGAGAACGTTCTCAGCCCCTTCTGCCCGCAACTCGGCATCGACGGCGACCCCGACACGCGCCATCGGCTGCTCAGCCAGGTAATCGGCGAGGAACCGCGGCTCGCCGGGTGCGGGAACGCCGCGGAGCGGCAGGCCGAGCACACGATCGTGCGTGGCCCAGCGCGAGTCGAGCTCGATCGCGCCCGAACCGAAGCCGCCGCCGGCGAGCACGAACCACGGCGCCGCGTACCGCGCGTCGTGACCGGCGGCTCGCGTGGTAACCGCGGTCACTCGCGAGCCATCGCGATCGGCATCCACGACCTCCGCTCCCAGCACGAGTCGCCCGCCCGCGCCTCGCAGTGTCGCCCGCAGGATCTCGAACAGGCGCATGCCAGGAACCGACGGTGGCAGCGTGGGGATCTCGAACACGGCGCGACCGAGGCGATGCTCGAGGTCCGACCAGACGCCGTGCGGGTCGCGGATCCCGAGCACGGCCGGCAGTCCGACGCGCTCGTCGGCCTGCAACTTGAGCGAGAGCTCGCCCGCGAAAGCGGCCCGCCAGGCTGGGTCATCGAAGTGCCGAGCCAGCCCGAGGGCGTTTTGGTCGGCTCGCTCGGCCTCGATCTCCGCCTCCACCGATCGTGCCCTGATTCCCGATCGACTGAGGTTGGCCGCGCACAGAGCGGCGTGGAAGTCGCGCAGCGTGCGCGTGCCGACCACGCACACGCGCTCGAGGAGCGCCGAATCGCCCGCCGCCATCGTCTCGGGGATCAGCGCCGACGGGCGAAGCACGCCGACCGCGGTCGGCAGTAGGTAGTTGCGCTCGAGGTCGCCAACGTACCGGTATCCGGGCAGCGGCCCGGCGACCACGCGGTCGGCGAACCATTGGAGCGATTCCGCTACCGCGTCGCGTCCGAGCGCCGCGTAAGGATGATCCGGCTGGCTCGCGGCCAGCTCGACCAGCGCCGCGCCCGGCGACGCAACGAGCTCCGGTGCGTACCCGAGCACGTCGACAGTCCCGGGCGCGAGATGTGTCGACCCGACGCCCTTGGCGAGTACACATACGCGCGCGCCGCCCTCGGCGAGCCGCGCCCCCGCGACCAGACCGGCAGTGCCGGCGCCGATCACAACAGCGTCGTAATGAAGCTCGCCCCTCACGACGGCAGATGCTCCACGTCGAGTACACCCTGGAAGATCCAATCGTCGAGCCGAGCCTGGCGGAGCTGGTCGCCGTAGAGGATCGGCCACGTCCCCTTCCACCGTTCCTGGAGGAAGTCGATCAGCGCTTTGTCCGCCTCCTCGCCGGAGAGGCCATCGAGGCTATGCAGGATCCCCGTGGCGCGGTAGATGCAGAATCCACCCTGGCATGGTCCCATCGCGAGGCGCAGCAGGCGGCGGATGTCGTCGAGGTTAGTGGTGGCGCGGCGCCGGATCGACTCCTCGAGCTTCCAGCGCGGGACGAGCTCGCAGTCACAGATCAACTGCTCGTCGGCGAGGTGGTCCTCCTTGCGCTGGAGTCGCTCTCCGAGCTGGTAGGGCTCGTGGTCCTCTGAGCCGGGGAGTGGCTCGGTCTTGGTCGTACACGGACGGTCCTCGCCAAGGTGCCGGCAGACGGCGCTCATCGTGTCTTGGGCCATCAGCCGGAAGGTCGTGAGCTTGCCGCCGGTAATCGTCACGAACCCCTTGACGCCGTCACGCTGTTGATGGTCAAGCAGTGCGTGGGCGCGCGTGACGTCGCGCGTATCGGTGTCGGACGCCTTGGCATCCTCGAACAGCGGACGCACGCCGGTCCACACACGCAGCGCTCGTGCCTGGCGGAAGCCGGGCACGAGCTTCTCGCCGTCATCGAGCATCGCGTCGACCTCCGACCCGACCACACTGTGGTCGTCCGGATCCTCAGTGTGCACATCGGTCGTGCCGATCACGCACACGGTCCGAATCGGAACGATGATGTCGCCGTCAGTCGGCATCTGACAGCGGTTGATGCACGTGTTGACCAGCCGGTGGTTCATCGCGATCATGATCCCGCGGCCCGGGAGGACGCGGACGCCTTCGATGCCTGCGAGCTCGGCGATCTGGCCTGCCCAGGCGCCGGACGCGTTGACCGTCACCCGGGCCTCCACGTCGAGCTCCTCGCCGGTGGCGGCACCACGCAGCCGGGCTCCCGTGACCTCGTCGCCCTCGCGATGAATTGCGACGACCGCGTGATACGGCAGCACCCGGGCGCCACGCTGCTGGGCGCCTCGCGCCATCGCCCACACGGTCTTCCAGACGTCGATATTGCCGTCGGGGACGCGGAACGCGCGCGAGATGGCGGGGTTCAGCCGCGGCTCATCGCGCAGCGCCTGCGCCGGATCGATCTCCTCGCAGTCGATGCCGGTGGCACGACACCCTTCGGCGAACCGGTCGGCGTAGGCGGGGTCGTCCCACTGGGTCGTGACGAATAACCCGCCAATGTCCTCGATGCAGTCGGCCGCGATGTGCTTGAGGATGCGGTTCTCGGCGATGCACTCTTCGGCGGCGTGCGGGTCCTTCACCGCGTATCGGCCGCCCGAGTGCAGCAGACCGTGGAAGCGGCCGCTCGTGCCCTCGGCCAGGTCAAGGCGGTCGACGAGCACGACGTCGAAGCCCCGTAGCGCGGCATCCCACGCCACTCCGGCGCCCGTCGCGCCGCCACCGATCACCAATACGTCGGTGCTGAGCGTGGCCATCTTCGTCAGCCTAGCCCCTCGAAGGCGGCCGCGCTGACCGCCCTCGAGGGATCAGCTCCGTCAGCTCGCAGCGTCGAACCAGTCGAACGTCCGGGTCACGGCCCGCTTCCAGTACTTGTAGTACTCGTCCCGCGTGGCCTCATCCATGTGGGGCTCCCAGCGCTTGTCCTCGGCCCAGTTGTCGCGGACCTCCTGCGTACTGCTCCAGAACCCGACGGCCAACCCGGCCGCGTAGGACGCGCCCAGCGCGGTCGTCTCGGCCACCTCGGGCCGGATCACCGGCACCCCGAGGATGTCGGCCTGGAACTGCATCAGCAGGTCGTTGGCCACCATGCCGCCGTCGACCTTGAGCTCGTTCAACGTGACGCCGGAGTCGGATTCCATCGCGTCCATCACCTCGCGGGTCTGGAAGGCCGTCGCCTCGAGCGTGGCGCGGGCGATGTGGCCGGCATTGACGTACCGCGTCAGGCCGGCGAACACGCCGCGGGCGTTGGACTTCCAGTACGGGGCGAACAGGCCGCTGAACGCCGGCACGATGTACAGGCCGCCGTTGTCATCGACCGACTTGGCCAGCTCCTCTACCTGCGGAGCGGCCTCGATCATGTGCAGGTTGTCGCGCAACCACTGCACAAGCGCCCCGGTGATCGCGATCGAGCCCTCCAGCGCGTAGACCGCCGCTTCGTCGCCGATCTTGTAACAGACCGTCGTCAGCAGGCCTGCCTTCGACTGCACGGCCTCGGTGCTGGTATTGAGCAACATGAAGTTACCCGTGCCGTACGTGTTCTTGGCATCGCCGGCGTCGAAGCACGCCTGGCCGAACGTCGCCGCTTGCTGGTCGCCGAGGTCACCGGCGATGGGGATCCCGGTCAGGTTACCGGTCCTCACCTCGCCATAGACCTCGCTCGAGGCCTTGATCTCGGGCAGCATCGACAGCGGCACGCCGATCGTGGCGGCGATGTCCGGGTCCCACGCCAGCGTCTTCAGATCCATCAGCATCGTCCGACTGGCGTTCGTCACGTCGGTGATGTGCAGGCCGCCGTTAGCGCCGCCGGTCAGGTTCCAGATGCACCACGTGTCCATGTTTCCGAACACGAGGTCGCCGGCCTCCGCCTTGGCGCGTGCGCCGTCGACGTTGTCGAGGATCCAGCGGACCTTCGGGCCGGAGAAGTACGTCGCCAGCGGTAGGCCGACCGTCGTGCGGAACCGATCCTGACCGCCGTCGGCGGACAGCTCGTCAACGAGCTTGTCGGTCCTCGTGTCCTGCCAGACAATCGCGTTCATCACCGGCTCGCCGGTGTTGCGGTCCCACACGACGGCAGTCTCACGCTGATTCGTGATGCCGAGCGCGGCGATGTCGTCACGGCTGGCGCCGGCCGTCTCCATGGCCTCGTCGAGCACCTCCTGACACCGCGCCCAGATCTCCTTGGGATCGTGCTCCACCCAGCCCGGCTTGGGGTAGATCTGCTCGTGCTCCTTCTGCGATACCGCTACGACGTGCCCGGAGTGATCGAAGACCATGGCCCGCGAGCTGGTGGTCCCCTGATCCAGTGCAACTGAGTACTTAGCCATGCTGTGTCCTTTCAACTCGACAGCGCCTCGGCGGCGCTCTTGAAGAGGTAGTAGGTGGACGTCGCACCCGGGTCCTGATGGCCCTCGCTGCGTTCGCCCAGGTAGCTGGCGCGGCCCTTCCGTGCGACGAGCGGCGTCGTTGCCTTCATCCCTTCCTCAGCGGCCTGCGCCGCCGCTCGCAGGCCGTCGTCCAGGTCGGAGGCGCCCTCGAGCGCCTCGACAGCCGGAATCAATGCATCGACCATCGTCTTGTCACCCGGCTGTGCCTTGCCACGCGACTGCACACCCTCGATGCCCTTGCGCCAAGCCACGGCGTAGGTCGGGAGATCGACCTCGACGTGTCCGGCCATCGCCCCGCCCATCTGCAGGAACAGCGTGCCGTACAGCGGACCGGCGGCGCCTCCGACGCTCGAGATCAGCGCCATCGCCACCGTCTTGAGCACGGCGCCGGGGTCGGCCTGTTCGGCCGCGTCCAGCTTCTCCACCGCCTTGCGCATGCCCCGGTCCATGTTCGTGCCGTGGTCGCCATCGCCGATCGCCGTGTCGAGACGGACGAGCTCCTGACGGTGCTCGTCCATCTCGCCGGCGAAGCGGTTCATCCAATCGAGGACGCCGTCGCGCGTGATCGCCACCGTCTACATGCCCCAGCGGAGAGCCGGAGTGTTGACTGGTGCGTCCCAGTAGCGGGTCATCTCGTCGTCGAGCTTGAGCAGTGTGATCGAGCAACCCTGCATCTCCAGCGAGGTGATGAAGTTGCCGATCAGGTTCCGCTCGATGCTGACGCCCGTGCTCCTCGTGCGATCTTCGCCACCTCCGCGTACATCACGTACAGCTCGATCAGCGGAGTCCCGCCCATCCCGTTGACGAAGGCGAGTACCTTGTCTCCGGAGGAGAACGGCAGATCCTCGAGGATCGGCGTCATCAGCCGTTCCGCGATCTGCGAGGCCGGCCCGATCTTCTCGCGGAAGCGGCCGGGCTCGCCATGGATGCCGATTCCGATCTCGACCTCGTCCTCGGCGAGCTCGAAGCTCGGATTGCCCGAGGCCGGGGTGATGCACGGCGTCAGCGCCATGCCCATCGAGCGGCCGTTCGCGTTGACCCGGCGGCCGAGCTCGGCGACCTCCTGGAGGTTGCGGCCGTCCTCGGCCGCTCCGCCGCAGATCTTCTCGACCAGCACGGTCACCCCGACGCCGCGACGACCCGCCGTGTAGAGCGAGTCCTCCACGGCGACGTCATCGTTGGTGAGGACGGTCTCGACCTCGATGTCCTCGCCCTTGCCCATCTCCGCCGCCATGTCGAAATTCATCACGTCGCCGGTGTAGTTCTTGACGATGTGAATCACGCCGGCGCCGCCGTTGACGGCCTTGGTCGCCTCGAGCATCTGGTCGGGCGTGGGGGAGGTGAACACCTCCCCCGGGCAGGCAGCGTCCAGCATGCCGGGGCCGACAAAGCCCCCGTGCATCGGCTCGTGGCCCGAGCCGCCGCCGGACACGAGTCCGACCTTGCCCTGCACCGGTGCGTCGATACGAACGATCACGGCCGGGTCGTATATGACTCGCACGCGGTCGCCGTGTGCTGCTTCGATCCCGTGGAGCGCGTCCTGAAGGACCGCGTCGGGTGCGTTGATCAGTTTCTTCATCGCTGTCGCCTTAGATGGGTGCGCTGGCGAAGACGGCGTCGAAGAAGATCGCGGCGAGCGCGCCGCCGATGAGCGGCCCGAGCACCGGCACCCACGCATACGACCAGTCCGACCCCCCCTTGCCCGGGATGGGCAGGACCGCGTGCATGATCCGCGGTCCCAGGTCACGTGCCGGGTTGATCGCGTAACCCGTCGGACCGCCTAGCGATAGCCCGATGGCGAGCACCAGCAGGCCGATCAGCAGCGGCGCGAGGGCGCCCGTCCCGACGGTGGTCCACGGCGCGCCGATCATCAGGATGATGAACACGAGCACGAACGTCCCGATGACCTCCGTGACGAGGTTCCACCCGTAGTTGCGGATCGCCGGGCCGGTCGAGAAGACCGCCAGCTTCAACCCCGGATCCTCCGTGTCCCTCCAGTGCAGGTAGTAGGCCAGGAAGACGATCAGTGCCCCGACCATCGCGCCGATCATCTCCCCGAGGAAGTATTTCCACGCCATCGAGCCGTTGATCGACCCGTGGATCCACAGACCCAACGTGACCGCCGGATTCAGATGCGCGCCGCTGAAATGACCGGCGTAGATGCCCATCGTGACCGCCATGGCCCAGCCGAAGGTGATCACGATCCATCCGGAGTTCTCCGCCTTCGACTTGGCCAGCAGCACTGCTGCCACCACGCCGTCACCGAGCAGGATCAGGGTCCCTGTCCCGATGATCTCGGACGGAACGATGCCCAACGTTGGCAAATGAATTGCCACAACGACCGCGGCTAATGAGCTCAATTCCGGTCTCCCTCCTCAAATGGACTTGTCGAACCGGCCGATCCTATGCCACCTGGTTCGACAGTGTCAAACTGAGTTGAGATTTATGCTAGGCGTTCGACAATGTCGATCGACGTGCATGCATCCGCTGACATCGCGCCCATTCGCCGGCCCGCGCTCGCGGGCTGACCGGACGCGATGCCCGGCAAGATTCAGTCCATCGAGCGCGCCGCGACGATCCTGCGGCTACTGTCGGGGCGCAACCGGCGACTTGGGGTCGTGGACATCGCGGGCGAGATGGGGCTCGCGAAGGGGACCGTTCACGGCCTGCTGCGGACGCTCCAGAGCGTCGGTTTCGTCGAGCGGGACGAGGACAGCGGGAAGTACCAGCTTGGCGCGGCCCTACTCCACATGGGTTCCAGCTATCTCGACGGCAACGAGCTTCGTACCCGCGCGCTGAACTGGTCGGACTCGTTGGCCACGCGTACGCGCGAGGCGGTGCGGATCGGCACGTTGCACGAAGAGCAGGTCCTGGTCGTGCACCACGTATTCCGGCCCGACGACACCCTGCAGACGCTCGACGTGGGCTCGCTCCTGCCCGCACACGCGACGGCCCTGGGCAAGGTGTTGCTCGCCCACCACCCGTACGTCGCGTCGGCGCTCGCGGCGAACGGACTAAAGGCTTACACGGCCGCCACGATCACAGATCCGGCCCGGCTCGAGCGAGAGCTGGATCGGGTCCGGGCCCAGGGCTGGGCGGCGGACATCGGGGAGCTGGTTCCCGGTCAGGTCTCTTACGCCGCCCCGATCGCGGATCGCCGCGACATGATCGTGGGCGCGATGGGAATCTTCGGTCCGCCTGAGCGGCTGCTGGCGGCGCGGCAACCGCGGCCAGATCTGCTGGCGTACGTTCGAGAAGGGGCGCGCGCCGTGTCACGTGAGCTCGGCGCGATCCCGTGGTAGTGACAGCCGCTAGTCGAGCAGGCATGCGATTCGCGAGAGATACGACAACGATGTAACCTCGCAGGGTGCGCATTTCTACCAGCGTCCAGCGAAGGTGCTCGCGCAGGGTGCCCTCGGCGAGTGTTCTCTCACCGAGGGGCGTGATCTGCCATACGGGGGTGCGCTGAACCGATATCGGAGAGACGAGCCGAGCCGCCTCGAGTGTGTCGAGCGCTCTGTTCACCGGTGTGAGGAGATCCAGCGTGTCCATCTGCCCGGCGCCGGGATAGTCCTTCAGGAGGTATTGGCAGAGCTGCTGAGGCCACACGCTGGTCCCGTGCGTGGGGCCGTCCGGTCCTAACCCGGGCAGCACCTTCGCGGCCAGATCGTCGACGCTGAGCGCCCGGAGTCGCTCGATCTCGACCTTGGCTGCCGCCTTCCGTGCTGCTTTCTCCTCGCTCCGGCGGAATAGGGGTGACACGGCGGTGTCGCTAGGACTCAGGGGTCGATGCTCTGGGCGCTGCTGCGCATCGACATCCCTGGGTGTCTGGGCTACGCTCCCTCAAGAGACGGCTTGCGAGCATTCGGGAGAACGACCGTGCACCGACACAACGTATCGCTTCGCCCCGTCCGTTCGCCGGATGCCTCCAAGACCCCCATCGTCGAACCGCTTCGAGTCCCGGCAGCGCAACCGCTGCGACCTGCTACCGGACCCTCGTGCTGAGTTCGTCGATTACGTGATCGAGGCCGCCCGTTCCGTGTCGCGGGAGCTCGGCGCGATCCCCTGGTAGAGGTTTCGGTGAAATGAGCGAGCACTACATCGCGGCGATCGACCAGGGCACGGCGTCCTCGAGATGTCTGGTGTTCGACCGATCGGCCCGCCTGGTGTCCGTCGCGCAGAAGGAGCACCGTCACATCTTTCCGAAGCCCGGGTGGGTTGAGCACGACCCCGAGGAGATCTGGGCCAACGTCGAGGAGGTTGTCCAGAGCGCACTCGACAAGGCCCAGCTGAAGTCCTCTGACCTCGTGGCGGTCGGGATCGCCAACCAGCGCGAGTCGACGATCGTCTGGGAGCGCGACACTGGGACGCCCATTCACAACGCGATCAACTGGCAGGACACGCGCACCGACCACCTCGTCCGCGAGCTGGCCGGCGACGTCGGCCAGGACCGCTTCCGGGAGCGGTCCGGGCTACCGTTGGCGACCTACTTCAGCGGGCCCAAGCTCCGCTGGCTGCTGGATCACATACCCGATCTGGAGCAGCGTGCGAAGGCCGGCGATGTGTTGTTCGGCACGATGGACTCGTGGCTGATCTGGCGCCTGACGGGGCGACATTTGACCGACGTGACGAACGCCAGCCGCACGATGCTGATGAACCTGCACACCCTGGAATGGGACGACGAGGTTCTCGACGCGCTCGGAGTTCCGCGAACGATGCTTCCCGAGATCCGGCCGTCATCCGAAATCTATGGCGAGGCGCTGAACGGGCCACTGCAAGGCGTGCCAGTGGCGGCAGCGCTCGGCGACCAGCAGTCAGCGCTGTTCGGCCAGACCTGTTTCTCGCTGGGCGAGGCGAAGTGCACGTACGGGACCGGCAGCTTCCTCCTGTTCAACACCGGCGAGCGCCCGGTCATGTCGCGGAGCGGATTGGTGACCACGCTGGCCTGTCGCGTGGGGAACGAGCCTCCGACTTACGCGCTGGAGGGCTCGATCGCGGTGACCGGCGCACTCGTGCAATGGCTCCGCGACAACCTGACGCTGATCGACTCGGCGCCGGAGATCGAGACGCTCGCGCGCACCGTCGAGGACAACGGCGGCTGCTATTTCGTGCCCGCCTTCTCGGGGCTGTTCGCTCCTCATTGGCGCAGCGACGCGCGCGGCGTGATCGTGGGGCTGACCGGCTATATCACCAAGGGCCATCTCGCTCGCGCGGTGCTGGAAGCGACAGCGTGGCAGACGCTCGAGGTGGTCAAAGCGATGAACAACGACGCGATGGTGCAGCTGAGCACCCTGCGCGTCGACGGCGGCATGACCGCCAACAACCTCCTTATGCAGTTCCTGGCGGACGTCCTCGACGTGCCCGTGGTGCGCCCGATCGTCGCCGAGACGGTGTCGCTCGGCGCCGCGTATGCAGCCGGACTTGCGGTCGGCCTCTGGCCGGACACCGACACCCTGCGCGCGAACTGGCACCCGGCCGCCCAGTGGGTGCCGCAGATGGACCCTGAGCGGCGAGCGTATGGCTACCGCAAGTGGCGAAAGGCCGTCGAGCGGACGCTGGACTGGCTCGATGACGACGACGATTAGGCCGTCTTAGCTTGCGCTCTTTTCGCCTCTGCGCCGGTACGGCGATCGGTATGGCCCTGGCCCGCCGTTGCTGTCGTTGAAGAACTGCTCCACGGACGCGATCAGTGCGGAAGTGTCGCCCGTGGAGGTGATCGGGTCCCCAAATGAGACGATGATGCGGTGGCGCCTGGAGACCGGATTCGTGTGCCGCCGCTTGGGCCACAAACGACCCGGCGGCATCGCCTGCCCGGTGCCCGTGACCCGGATCGGCACGACCTTGATGTCGTGGGCCGCCGCCAGCACGGCTGCACCACGCCGGAGACGTCCCGGAGCTCCGCTCCGCGAGCGCGTGCCCTCGGGGTACAACAGAAGGTTCCAGCCCTGGTCCAGGAGCTTGTCGAGGTGGCCGCCGCTCTTCGACATGCCGCCGCCCGACCGATCGATCGGTGTGGTGTTGAAGATCAACGAAACGAGCCAGGCGACGGCCCGGTTACGGTAGAAATAGTCGGCTGCCGCGGCGACCACCGTGCGCTTGCGAAGGCGCCGCGGGAGCGCTGCGAGGATCACCGGGGTGTCGAGGTGACTGGCATGATTGGCCACGAGGATCACCGGGCCCTTCAGGGCGGCGAGCTTCTCGCGTCCCGTGGCCCGGCGAACCGCATACAGGTCCATGACAGGATTCAGGACGAAGCGCATCACGTTCTCGCGAGCCATGCCGGCTAGCGGCGAACGGGCCCACGGCACGTCAAGCTGCGCTGCGGCCTTCCGTAGCTGGCGGCCGCGCTCGGGGGCGGAACCCACGGCGTCCGTGACTCGGCGCTTCCACGAGCGCTTGCGGCGTAACGGCAACACGGCTGTAATACCCGGACACGTGACAATCGTTACGACAGTCCGCAGGCTGGGGCTGGCTCTCGCGGAGGAGCTGTGATGACGCTGACCGGCAGCCGCGTCCTGGTGACCGGCGGGACGAGCGGCCTCGGGCAGGCGATGGCGCAGGCGCTCGCGCGGGCGGGCGCCCGGGTAGCCGTCAGCAGCCGCGACCGGGGACGGGCGCAGGCCACCGCCGCGGAGCTGGGCGACGGAGCGCTCGGAGTCGGGCTGGACGTTCGCGACGTCAGCTCGGTGTCGGCCGCGATCGACAGCGTCTACCGGATGCTCGGTGGCTTGGACGTACTGGTCAACAACGCGGGGATTGGGATGCGAACGGTCAACCCGCGGTTCATGACCGAGCCCCAGCGATTCTGGGAGGTGGCGCCCGCCGGCTTTCGCGATGTGCTGGAGACCAAGGCGACCGGGACGTTCCTCGTGGCCCGGGCGGTAGTACCGCGAATGCTCGCCGCCGGAGGAGGACGGCTGGTCACGATCTCGATGAACGAGCAGACCATGACCCGCCGCGGCTTCATCCCCTACGGACCCTCGGGCGCCGCCGTGGAGGCCCTGGCGCGGGTGATGGCTGCCGATCTGGCCGGCACACCGGTGACCGCCAATATCCTGCTGCCCGGTGGGGCGACTGCCACTGGAATGATTCCCGACGAGATGCCGGATGAGCTCCGTGGCAACCTGCTCGACCCGGCGATCATGGGGCCGCCGATAGTCTGGTTGGCATCTCCCGACGCCGCCGATGTCCACGACGAGCGGATCGTCGCCCGAGAGTTCGACGACTGGCTGGCGGCAAGAGGGAAGCAGCGCCTGGTTCGCTGACCAGGTCGGGGATGATGGTGCCATGCCGATCGCACTGATGCTTGCGACCCTGACCGACCGTCGCGACTTCGGCGACGACTGGCTGCTCGAGCGCAAGTTCGATGGTGAGCGCTGCATCGCGCGCAAAGGCGCCGGCGAGGTGCGGCTTGAGTCGCGCACGGCCAACGACCTCACGGGGACCTACCCCGAGGTCCGGGATGCGGTCGCCGGCCAGCCGGACCGGACGCTTCTGCTCGACGGCGAGGTGGTCGCGTTCGACGGAAAGCAGACGTCGTTCAGCCGGCTCCAGCAGCGCCTCGGGAAAAGGGACCCATCTCCAGAGCGGGTTGCGGCTTATCCGGTCGTCTTCTGCGTCTTCGACGTGCTCGAGATCGACGGCGACGACCTCAGAGAGAGGCCATTGCTCGAACGTCGCGCGCTGCTGACGGCGGGCATCCAGCCGAGCGCGGCGCTGCAGATCAGCGAAGCCTGGCGCGGCGACTCACAGCGGCGGTTCGCGCGGGCGTGCAGGGCGGGGTGGGAGGGGCTGATCGCCAAGCGCGCGCAGGCGCCGTACGTCTCCGGCCGCTCCCGGGACTGGCTGAAGCTCAAGTGCGTGTGGGAGCAGGAGTTCGTGATCGGCGGTTACACCGACCCCGCCGGGAGCCGGACGGATTTCGGTGCGCTGCTCGTGGGCTACTACGAGGACGGAATGCTCAAATACGCCGGCAAGGTCGGGACCGGGTACAAGGCGGCGACGCTCCAAGAGCTCGGCGCCCTTCTCCGCGGGCTTGAGACGGCCGAGTCGCCGTTCGTCGACGCGCGGCCGATCCCCCGGGGGACGCACTGGACCAAGCCCGGGCTGGTCGCGCAGATCGGGTTCGCCGAATGGACGAACGACGGTCGGCTGCGGCAACCGCGCTTCCTCGGTTTGCGCGACGACAAGCGCCCGGACGAGGTGATACGGGAGCGACCCCGGTGAGCACTGTGGGCGCTCAGAGATCGAGTGTGAGCTCGGAGCTGGGCCGAGTGCTGCACACCAGGACTCGGCCGTCCGGCGGCGGTTCCAGCGGTTCGATGTAATAGGTGACCTCCCCGGCCAGAAGCCCGCTTTCGCAGGTGTGGCAGGTTCCGTTGCGGCAGCCGAAGTCGACTGGCACATCGCAGCCTTCGGCGAAGTCCAGCAGGCTCGGGTACCGATCATCCCAGGGCACGGCGAGGTTGCTGCGCGAGAACGTCACGATCGGTCCGGTTCCTGTTGGCCCGTCGGGGGCGTGTGGTCCGCGGTCGCCGGTCTTCACGATGCCGGATCTGTGGCTGGCGATCGCGCCGAAGATCTCTGTGGCGATCCGTTCTGGCGTGACACCGCGCGCGACGAGCATGGCGCCGATCGCGCGCATGAAGCCGTCGGGCCCGCATACGTAGCAGTCGGCGTCGTTAGGGACGCGAGCCTGTTCGAGGACCGTTAGGTCGAGCCGCCCTGTCACGTCATAGTCGGCGCCCGGCGTGTCCGCTTCGGAAGGCTGACTGAAGGCGACGAGACGGTGACTATCGGGGAGTGTCGCGAGCAGCTTGTCGACCTCGGCTCCGAACGCCTGCTCGTCGTGGTTGCGTGCGCCATGAATCCACCACACCGGCCGCGTGCTTTGCTCGCGAGCCAGCGCGTGAAGCATCGCGAGCACCGGCGTGGCCCCCACTCCGGCGCTGATCAGCAGTACTGGACGGGTTCCCTCGCGTAAGACGAAGTTGCCGCGTGGAGCGGCAACCTCCAGGACGTCGCCGACCCTGACGCGTTCATCCAGGTAGCAACTGCCCACGCCCTCACGCTTGACACTGATCCGGTAACCATGCTCGTCGGCGACGTTCGACAGCGAGTAGCTCCGTGTCAGCGGCTGCTGGTCCATGTCGGGCCGCACGCGCACCGTGAGGTATTGGCCGGGCGCCGAGACAGGCGTCGCAGCTGCGTCGCCCGTCGGTACGAGCAGGAACGAGGTGATGGTGGAACTCTCGCGTCGGATCTCGGCGACGCGCAATGGCTGAAAGCCGGCCCAGGTCGGCGCGGTCGGCGCGCCGCGGTCGGCCTTGGCAAGGAGCTCCCGGAAGCTTTCCTGCCAGCCCGTACTCAGCGCTGGCACGAGCAGCGCGCGCTCGAGCAGCGCACGCGACTTGTTGGGGAGGTACAGCAATCCGTCGATGTCCGCGACCGTCAGCCCTTCCGGCCCATCGACGACCTTTTCGATCTCGTCGCCGGCCTGCACGAATCCCTCTTCCAGGACGCGGAAGTAAAAACCTGGGCGGTGATGGGCGACCAGCAGCGTCGGCATCGTCGGCTCGTTCATGCGGATACCGACGCGATAGCAGGTGACCCGCGGCTGGGTCACCTCGAACAATGCCTCGCCGATGCGATAGCGGTCCCCGATGTGGACCTCGTCGTCGGCGAGCCCGTCGACGGTGAAGTTCTCGCCGAATTGGCCGTAGGTGAAGTCGTCGCGTCCGAGCTCGCGTTCCCAATAGCGGTAGGAGCCAATCTGGTAGACGAACACAGCGCGATGCTCGCCGCCATGCGCGACCCGGTCAGCTTGGTCGTCGCCCTCGATGTTGATGCGGCGGACCATCCGCGGGCCCTCCACCGACTCCTTCCAGATCGCCGACCGAACCGTCTTGCCCTCCCATGCGAGCTGGCGGGGTCCGCCCACGTTGACCGACAGCAGATGTGCGGTCACTACGCCTCGATGTCGCCGAACCGGCGCGCGGCCTCGAGACCGTTCGGGGCGGCGCTCAGCCGGTCTCGGTAGGTGTCAAGACGATCACCGGGATGACGCGATCGGTCTGCTTCTCGTACTCGGCGAACTGCGGGACCCGCTCGGCCTGCGTGCGGTAGAGGCGGTCGCGTTCGTCGCCGGTCGCCTCGCTGGCCACGACCTCGATCGTGTCTGTCCCGACCTCGATCGTGACATTCGGATGGGCCTTGAGATTGTGGTACCAGTCGGGGTTGGTCGGTGCTCCTGCCTTCGACGCGAATATGACGTAGCGCCCCTGGTCGCTGAGATACCCAAGTGGGTTGATGCGGCTCGTGCCGGACTTCGCGCCGGTGTGGTGCAGCAGCAGGAGCGTCCCGCCTTCGAACATGCCGCCGACGCGTCCTCCGTTGGCGTGGAACTCCTCGATGATCTGCGCGTTGAAGTCGGCGGGGGACGTGGACATCGTGCTCCTCGGGCGGTGGACAGGACGGATCGCTGAACGCTTACCCCAGTCTATGCCGATGCTCGCGCCTCCCGTGCGTTACGAAACCGTCGATGATCTCCATGACGCTGACCGAACGTGTAGGCACGCCGTCATAGATCGCGTCCGCGGCGTAGATCGCGTGCTCAGCGTCGGGTTGCTACAAGCGGGCGACGAGTTCGGCCACGATTTCCGCAGCGGGCTGTGGCCGTCTTGCGAGCGCAACGCTCTGTCCGGCCCACAGCGATAGCGCCTCGATCTCACCGGTCGTTCCAACCATCGGGGGCGCGGGGGAATATCGAAGGATCGGGTCGCCCGAAGCGAAGTGCGCTATCACCTCGCCCTCTCCCGGTCGACTACCCGGTGCCGGCCGGCCTGCCTCCTCCCACATCTCAGCCGTTGAGTTGTGAAGAGCGCGGTGAGGAGCGTTCGGCCATCCCACCTCATAGAGGTTCGGGTACCACTCCGCATCGGTCTCGCCCGCGGCTATCAGGAGGCGCCGATACTCCTCGTGGATGGGCATTTCCTCGGCCAACAGGAAACGCGTGCCCAGCAGCGCGGCCTGGGCGCCGAGGGCGAGTACCGCCGCTACTCCGCGAGCGTCGCCAATTCCACCGGCCGCGATAACCGGTGCTGGTGCCACCGCATCCACTACCGCTGGGACCAACGGGAGCGTTGCCACACCACCCCACACGTGGCCGCCGGCCTCCCAACCCTGCGCGACGATGATGTCCACTCCACCTCCGACTGCGCGCCGGGCCTCCTCGGCGCTGCCAACCGTATGCATGACAACCCCTCCGGCGTCATGCACCACGTCGACATAGCTCTGTGGATCGCCGAAGATGAACGACAGGGCCCGCATACCCGCCGCAAGGGCCTGATCGACTCGACGGTGCTGATCCGAGGTGAGAACGAAGTTGCCGGCAAACGGCCGGTCGGTGAGGGCTGCCGTTTGACGAACCACCTCTCCGGCGTCATCGGACCACGACAGTCCCAGACTGCCGAGGCCGCCGGCATTTGAGACCGCAGCGGGCAGGCGAGGATCTGCAGACAGCGGCGCCTCGACGATCGGGTGTTCAATCCCCAGCAAGTCGCACACCGGCGTGTGGATACTCATTCGGATGGCCCCCTTTCTGGCGCCCGCGGCGCCGGTTGACTAGGCTCAATGTGGACCGGAAAGGCGCCGATGGCGCCCGGGTCGCCACTGATCCACGCCCGTGCCGCGGACCGGGGTCCCCGTGGACCACCAAGCGTGAGTGGACCGGACGGCGGCCATCGTACTCGTCACTCCTCAAACATGGACAGGAGCAGATCATGCGCAGCGACATCGGCCCCGGCAGCACCTTCCCCGACTACGAGTTGCCCGATCAGGAGAACCTTCCGCGAAAGCTCAGCGAGATCCAAGGCGACGACCCCCTGATCCTCACGCTCGCGCGCGGGAACTACTGCCCCAAGGAGCACCAGCAGCACCTCGAGCTCGCCGCCAACTACCCCAAGATCGCCGTGGCCTACACCCAGGTCGCCACCATCTCGACGGACACCCATCATTCGAGCCAGGAGTTCCGCGCGTCGACCGGCGCCCAGTGGCCCTTCCTCTCCGACCCGGAGCGGACCGTGCAGAAGGACCTCGAGATCCAGGAGTACACCGACCCCGAGCACGACCCGATGATCCCCCACACGCTCGTCCTCAAGCCCGGGCTGGTCATCCACATCATCTACAACGGCTACTGGTTCTGGGGACGTCCGTCCTTCGTGGATCTCTGGCACGACCTGCGGACCGTGACCCGCGAGATCCGCCCCGACTGGGATCTCAGCAAGCCAGGGCTGCGCGAAGCATGGGATTCGGGCGACTACTCGCCATTTCACGGATGGAACAAGGGCACTCCTGAGTCGATGCCGACGTCTTACAACTCATAACCCCGATCGTGGCGTATCCGCAGCGCGCGAATCGGGCGTAGCGCCGCGGATCAGTGCCTTCACGAGTGCGGTGTGGTCAGGCCAGCCGATCGCCACCGCCAGCCATAGTCCGATCAGCTCGCCTGCCTTGCAAACGAGCGCGATCGTCTCGACCGGCTCCGGGGTCCCGCTGAAGCCGGGCACCGCAACGCTGACGAACAGCACCCAGGCGAGGACCTGGGCGGCCAAGAACAGCGCCGCCAGCCTCGCGAACAGCTGGTCCTCGGGCTTGGCCACGAGCGCCCACGCCAGTGCCACTCCGAGCGCCGCGGCGGCGATGAACGACCAGCCCAACGGGGGCATCTCGCGGAGATGCTCGGGAGCCAGCGCCGCGTGGATGCCGGCGCTGAACATGACCGCCAGCGCCAGCAGCCCGGCGCGGCGGCCGCGCGACCGAAGTCGCGCGGCCTCCTCACCGGTTGTCATTTGGCGATCCGGATCACGCGCTCCATGCCGAGCTGCGTGTGCTCCCGACCGTCCTGGGTGTCCATGAAGCAAGCCTGGACGTAGTACCCGGGCTTGGCGTTGAGGATCTCCTGCTGCATCGCGCCAGGCGAGGCGGGATCCATCAGGTCGGCGAAGCCCGTCGCGAGCTTCTGGCCCTCGCGGTCCTTGCCGGCCTTCAGGAGCGCCGCGATCTTGTTCGCGCCGCGCTTGTTGCGGGCTCCGATCAGGACGTCCATGTGCACCAGGTAGCCGCCGTTCTCAAGCCGGACCATAGTCCCGTCATGCAGGACCTTGGGGCCCTTGAAGCCGAACTCGATCGAGGTCTCGGTCGCCGCGGCCGCCGGCAGTGCTGCCGGTGAGGACGACGGCGTGACCGTGAACTGCGCCACATTCGCCGACGGCCCGTTGCCCGTGAGGTTGAGGGCCACGTAGTTGCCGGGTGTCAGGACCGTCTGGACCGTGCCCGGCGCGTCGGCGGAGACGAACAGCGACCCGAACGGGGTCAGTCCGTTGGGGTCACCGTGATGGCTCTTCACCGCATCGAGCGCCTCCGCGAACGACACACCCTGGTCCAGGCGAACGAGCCCGTAGCCGCCCTGACCCTTACCGCTGAACGTCGACGTGATGCTCACCGCTCCCGACACCGTGCTACCGGACACAGCGATGCCCGTCTTGCCAGTCACCGCGACGTTGAGCGTGGGCAGCGTGGGGGCCGCGCTCGCTCCGGTGACTCCGGCCAGCCCGACCACACAGCCAGCCACAATGCTCGTTACGACAACGAGCGATCCAAATCGCTTCATAACAGACTCCTCTCGATTGTCTCGCGGCACACCCAGAACACCCTCGCCGCAAAGCAGCTCAGCTAGTCCGCGAACGCCGCGTAATGCGCCAGCGCGCCCCGTCGACCAACTTCCTGTGGGCTGGAACACGCTTCCGCGCGCACAAACAACAATCCCTAGCGAAAGTTGCGGCGCCGCGCCGACCCCAAACTCCAATGGGAGTTCGATCGGACCGCGTGGTGCTCACGACGAGAGAATTTGACGAAGCTATGTCTGTGCGCCGCGCATCCGTTCCATGGCTGCTCGTCGTGGTCGCCGTCACCGCAGTCGCCGTGTTCGTCGCCGTGACGATCGCTGTGACCGGTAGTTCCTCGCTCGCGTTTGATTCGCGCGCCTTCGAGATCGCCCAGGACGTACGCGCGCCATGGCTTGACACCGCCGCTCGTGTCGTGACGACCCTGGGCCTGATCGCGATCGTGGGCTCGGTCGCGGTCGTTGGTGCCGGGTTTCTGATCAAGCATCACGACCGGCCGCGCGCGGGCGTGGTCGTCGTCGGAGCGGCACTCGTGTGGCTCACCGTGTGGGTCATCAAAACGGTGGTCGGCCGCCCCCGGCCGCCGCACCCGCTCGCGCACACCTCCGGCCAGAGCTATCCGTCGGCTCACGCTGCCAACTCCGTCGGCTGGCTCGCCCTCGCGATCGCCCTCACGGTCGTGATCCCGACCCGAGTCGGCCGGATCGCCGCGATCACGTCCGGCGCTCTCATCGCTGTGTTGGTCGGCCTGAGCCGCATCTACCTGCGCGCCCATTACGCATCCGACGTCCTCGCCGGCGAAGCTCTCGCCGTCGCCATCTACGCACTAGCCGCAATCGGCGCCGTCGCCTGGCGCGCCTCGGATCGTGTAGGCCGTAGCCACATCTAGCCCTTTGGCGTAATCGTAATCGTGAACGGCCCGCTGGCGCCCACGACCACGTTCCGGTAAGTGTCGGCCGTTACTTCGGAATGCCCGCGCGTTGCGGTAGTGGTTATGACGATCTGGTTGCCCTTCGGCGTCGGGTCCGAAAGGAACTCGATAACGGTGGCGCAGGTGCACTTCCAAGTCATCACCGAGTCCGTTGGGACATTGATGGTCCCAAGTTTCTCGATTCCGCTGCCCGTGAATGTCTGCGGCGCGAAGGCAGCCGCTTGGGTCGTCGTGGTCGTTGGCGCCGGACTCGCGCCGCCGCTCTTCACGTTGCCGCCGGTCGAGCTGGTGGACGAGTTGAGCGTGCAGCCCGTGCAGATTAGGGCTATCGCTACTCCCCAGAGTCTCCTCATGCCCAGAAATCCCCTCACGGCACGCCTACGTCATCACAACAGATCACCGGAAAGCGTAACCCAGCCCGGGTACGAGCGTGTGGCAGTAAGACGCCGCGATCACACGGGCTGAGAGCGATGTTGACCCCGAGATGGCGGCAGGCTCGAATCCCAGAGCCGACGCCCGGACTCGAACCGGGGACCGCCTGTGTTGCCCGGGGGCGGGTCAGAATTGTCGGGTTCGGGACATTTTGGGGACACGGCAGTGGGCCGGGCCCGCGACCCCGGGCTGAGCTGGTGCTTACAGCCCGATCCGGAGGCGAGGACCGGATAGCAGCCGGATCGACGCTGGACATCCCGCGATGCGGCCCCGCGGCGAGTCGCAGACGGCGCCGATGGCAGCGGTGACACCCTGTGGGGGGTGAGCAGCGCAGCGCACGTGATCGAGGTTGTCTCCGGAACCGACCGGTTCGAGGCGGTCCTATGCCTGGCAGACGACGTCTTAGACCAGAGGAAGCACATCGTCTCCGCGATTGAGACGGCATCCGAGGATCGCGTTCTCGGAGCCTTCGACGGAGACCGATGTCTTGGGTTTCTTCGCTTCTACGTCCAGGTGGTCGGCTCAGAGGAAGGGCGTCCACCGGTTATCCACAACGGGTCGCCCTTGACCGAGGGGTTCGTGGAGGCGTTCGGGGTTCATCCCGATGCCCGCCGCACGGGGATCGGGTCTGCGCTGCAAAGAAGAGCACAGAAGTTGTGCCGGACCTTCGGCTGCCACCAGATGCGGTCGAGAAGTCCGGTCTCCAGCACCGAGAACTACGCCATGAAACTGGCGGCCGGCTACGTACTACACCCCAGCAACGAGAACGACTCGTACTACTTCCTCAAGAAGCTCTGACTGACGATCGCTGGCTTCTCCTGTGACCGGTCAGCGCGACCAAGCGACGACGGCTTCGTTTTTGCGATCAACGATCACGGGGCGGCCCCTCCGTGGTTCTCGACGAACGAGGGAATCTCGCCGGGGCCTCAGGCCCGCACTCGGACGGGACGCCACGACGACCACGGCCGTAACGGCCACAGCCGTGACGGGAGGCGTTCCCGCTGGCGAGTCGGCCGACGAGGACGCGGGGCGCGCCGCGGCGGGCGATGGCCGCGGACACGAGCCGATGCGGGGCCCGCGTCGGGGAGTGGGATCCCGCCGATGGGCGCCGGCGGCGTGGACCGACCGTCCCCGGGACCCGGTCCCTGACCGTCATCGTCACCCCCTCCCGCGTCGAAACCACGTCCACGGAAGAGCACAAAGATCGACAACAGGGCAAGCACAACCCCCCACCCGAACCCGACCAACAACAGGATCCCGCCGGTTTGCTCACCAACCGGCGCGAGGATCGCCACGAGGTCCGGAACCAACATGGCGACGACGACCCCGGCGAACCGAAGCCAGAACCTGGACCGGCGACACAGCGGGCAGCCAAGCACGCCATATAGAACGGTGAACGGGATGGCCTCCACGAAGAGCACGATCACCACGGCCTTCATCCCGCCAAGCTACCACCCACACAGAGACCCCACCTCGAACGGCCGAGAGTGGTGGATCGATCAGAACCGACACTCGACTAGGTGTCTCGTCGAGCTCGCCGGCGGCGATCGCGTCAAGGAGCAAGCGGTCGGGAGCACTCGACGACGGGCCGCTGAGCTCGGAGCAGAGCTGGTTGAGGCTTTCGCCGGCGACAGTAGCCACGGCCTCAAATGAAGTCGCCCCGATCGGACCGATCGACCTGCAGTCGTTGGAGCTGTAATTTCTGGTTGTGGCTAGCACCCGGAGCGAGCTTGTCGTCATCTCGCCGATCAAAGACTGGACTTGCAGCTCGTGTGGCAGGACCGGTGAGCTGTTGACCATGGACGACCCTGGGCCGCTATGCATGGCGTGCGCCGAGCTGGATCATCTCGTGTTTCTGCCCTCAGGCGACGCCGCGCTGACACGGCGTGCCAGGCGCGGCAGCGCACTGTCGGCGGTGGTTGTGCGGTTCAGTCGTTCCCGTCGGCGCTACGAGCGCCAGGGCGTCCTGGTTGAGGAGGCGGCGCTCGAACAAGCGGAAGCCGAGTGCCTCACCGACGAGCCGGCGCGCGCCCGTCGTCGCGAACGTGATGCCGTACGACGAGCGAGCGAGGACCTCAAGCTGCAAACCGAGATGGCAGCCGCGATCACCGACCTGTATCCAGGATGTCCCAACGAACGCGCGCAGGCGATCGCCAGGCACGCCGCCACCCGCGGCAGCGGACGCGTCGGACGATCCGCCGCCGGACGCGCACTCCAACAACAAGCGCTCCAGCTGGCCGTCACCGCGTCCGTCCGCCACCAGGACACGCCCTACGACGGACTGCTGATGTCAGGCATCGACCGAAGTGAAGCGCGCGAACGGGTACGCGACACGGTCAACAGCGTCCTGGACGCTTGGCGAACTATCTAACCCGAGAACCAGCGTGAGCGATCACACTGGTCCCACGTCGGTGACCCTTCTGCTCCTCGGATCGAAGCGGCTGTCTGCACAACTCATTTGAGCTCCCCGACTGCCGCATTTCGTGAACGGGCAGTGGGACCTGGGGTGCGCCGCGTCGGAGGCTACGTCCCGTAGACCGGGACGAGAGTCGCACGCGCGATTGCGTTGCGGAACGTGTTGAACAGCGCGAGCGCGGGGCTTGCGGTATCTGGGACATCCACGGTCGGGATGTCGAGCGCGGTTACGACGATGTAGTAGCGATGGGCGGGACCGGGCGGCGGCCCAGGGCCGATGTAGCGGCGCACGCCCGCGTCGTCGGTGATGTGCCGCCCTGCGGGCAGCGCTTCATCGCTCTCGCCGGCGCCAGCGGGCAGTGATGTGGTATCCGACGGCAAGTCGACTACGGCCAGGTGCCAGACGCCGCTTGGTGTGGGCGCATCTGGGTCGTACATCGTGACGATGAAACTCCGCGTCGGCTCGGGGAACCCCGACCACGTCAGGTCGGGCGAGACGTCCTGGCCGCCGGCGCCGAAGATGCCGCTGCGCTGTGCGATCGGCACCGTGACTCCGTCTGCGACGACATTGCTGCTGACTTGGAAGGCGGGCTCCGAGGGCAATTCGGCGTAGGGATCGGGACGCATCGGATCCTCCATGTTCGGGGGCGCTTCTTGGGGATACTCGCGGCGGTGGGCTTGGTCCTCAGTCGAGCGGCGATTGCACCGTCGGCGTGAGCAGTGTCGTGAGCTGAGCGATGTCATCGAGCTCCTCCAGGTTCAGAACGGCCTGCTCAATCGAGGCGCGACGCTCAGAGGCGATCGGATGGTTGGTCAGCTTGGCGAACTTGTCGCGGATCTCGGCGTTGGTGAGAGACCGGTCGCCGGTGCCACGCGGGTGCGTGATCTTGGCGGCCTGCGTGCTCCCGTCGGTGAGTGTCAGCCGGACCTGGGTGGTGAGTTGTTCGTCGATGGGGAGGTTGTCGTACGCCTTCTCGTGGTGAGTCAGCGTGCGATCGATCAGCTTCCACACATCGTCGCTGTTGATCCGCTTGGGCGAGAACTGATCGACGAGCACATCGCCGTCGAGGAACGCGACGGCGACGGCGTAGGCGACGCTCATCTGAGCGCCTATCACCTCAAGCGGGCGCTCGGCCTTCCACCCGCCATGGGCGTAGGCGGCTTCGCCCATGTCGATGTCGATCCGCTGGATCTGGCTGACGTCGACTTTTGGCCGCAGCTCGAGCGCGGCGTCGATCGCGGCGTGCAGCAATCCCATGCACGCGTACGCCTTGACCGCGATCCGTTCGGTCTCCCAGAGGACGCCGAGGCCCGCGTAGATCTCTTCGGGGTAGGTGCGATGGCCCTCACCGAAGACGGCCAGCCAGCCGCCGTACGGGCGTTCGAACACGCGCTTGATGCCGACGTAGCCCGCTGCGGCGAGCGCGGCGGCGGTGAGTCCGGCGCGCGACGCGAAGCCGTGCTGCATGCGCTTGACCATCGATTCGTACATCGCGGACATAAGCCCGCAGGATTGGGTCGCCGCCATCCCGAACGCATCCTCGAATCCCGCGGGGTCAAGCCCGTAGATCGATCCGGTGGCGGCGGCTGCGGCGATCGTGCCGAACACGACGCCCGAGTGCCAGCCCCGTGAGAGCATGTCTAGTCCGCCGAGCGCCTGACCGACTCGCGGTCCGGTCTCGTAACCGAGGATCGCCCCGAGCAGGAAGCGTTCCCCGGATACCCGGCCGATCTGCGGCCATGCCGTCGAGCACCAGGTGCTTTGCTCGATCGCGTACGGACTCGGGAACGTCGTCGAGCGACGTCTCGGCAACCCAGGTAGCAAGCCGGCCGGTGGGTCCCTTAGGGTCGGTCGCAGGCCGCGGACGCTGTCCCTTCTTCTCGGTGGTGCTGTCTGCAGCGGTGGTCACCATGGCGTTCCTCGCTTTCAGCTCGTGCACGAGCTCGTGGACTTGACGCGTGCGTGTCATGACGTGACGAGTGCTTCCCGTGCGCGATCTGGCGTCCTCTGTTGAGGGTTGCCCGGCTCATGCAGTCGCGTAGTAGCTGGCGCCCGCCCCGCTCGAAGAGTTCACGCCTTAAGCGCCGCATAGTCGTGCCAACGCCCGGTATCGGTTGACCTTGCGCCGATGGGATTTGCCCGATCATCGCTACTCGGTCTTCCGACTCTCGCGCTCCTCGGCCGCCAGCTCAGGAGTTACTCGGTCTTCCGGTCCTTAGTTTGCCAGGTCGTGGTTGGCGTATGGGAGCCTTGAACCCTTCCGCTCGGCACACACAGCCGCATTCAGTCGCGCCGACGGCATGCTGTGGGAAGACGCCATGGCGGCTATCAGGCGATGCAGCGCAGTCGGAACGCTTCGAGGCCCGATCGCGCGCGCTGGTGACCGAAGGGGAAGCGGCTGAGATGCTCTATCGCCTGGCAATCGAGGCGCACGCGCGTTCGCGTGCGCGCGAGCTCGACGCGCGCGAGCAGCTACGCACCGCCCACGAGCTATTCACGGAGTTCGGCATGGAAGCGTTCGCCGAACGCGCCCGCCTCGAGCTCCTGGCGACCGGCGAGCATGCGCGTAAACGGAGCGTAGAGACGCGCGACGATCTGACCCCCGAGGAAGCACAGATCTCGCGCCTCGCGGCCGAGGGGGCCACCAACCAAGAAATCGCCGCCCAGCTGTTCATCAGCCCCAGCACCGTCGACTACCACCTACGCAAGGCGTTCCGCAAGCTCGGAGTCAAGTCCCGTCACCAACTCAAACAGCACCTGCTCCAGCTACGCCCACAGGCTGAGCCAGGCCGGGTCTCGCAGAGGCTCTGAAAGCAAGACCTCGAAGCCGACGCCCGGACTCGAACCGGGGACCCCTTCATTACGAGTGAAGTGCTCTACCAGCTGAGCTACGTCGGCGTTGCTGCGGGCAAGCGTAGTCGACGTTCTGCACCGGTGGCACTCCGCGTCTGGCGCCACGGCCGGTTGAGCAGCGGCGCAAGGATCATTCGACTGAGTTGAGGCGTTGGGACGGATGCGAGATCATCGTCGAATGCCAGAGCACGAGGGACCGGAGCGGGCGGCGCCCGAACACGTCCCGAGCCCGCAGCTGAGGATGCCCGCGGGCCTCGAGGTCCTTGCCGTCGAGCCAATCACGCCGGCTGGCATGCTGCGGCTCCAACGCGCTGCCGGCAATCGGGTCGCGACTCGGGTGTTGGCCCGTCAGGGGGCGGTGGGCGACCCTGCGATGGCGACCGGCGAGCCAAGTGTTCTGGACGCGCTGGGCTTTGGAGCCGATCGCAACCCGGCGCTCACTGGCGATCACGATAAGGCGACGTTCGAGGCGCTCGAGGGCGGCGTGGTCGGCATCCCCGATCCGGCCGACGTCCAGCAGGGCAACTTAGGCGATTGCTACTTCCTGGCGTCGCTGGCGGCCGTCGCGAAGGCGAAGCCGAGCCTGATCACGGGCATGATCAGTGACAAGGGCAGTGGCACCTTCGAGGTCCGGTTCTACAAGGACACGGCCTGGGTCGGCAAGACCTTCGAAGCGCGGACCGTGACCGTGACCGCGACGTTTCCTAAGGAGGGGGACGACTGGATCTACGCCAAGCCGAGCGGCAACAAGTTCTGGGTGATGCTGATCGAGAAGGCCTGGGCCAAGTTCAAAGGCAGTTACGGCAGCGCGGAGGGTGGATACGCCAATGCCGCCCTTGAAGCGATCACGGGCCAGGCGTCCAGCGAGTACGACGTCGACGCCTACGACGAACTGGCGCTGGCCAGCATCTTTACCAACCTGCTGAGCGATGGCTGGGCGCTTGTCGCAGGCTCGGTCCATCCCTGGTTCTCCGGGGGCAAGAAGGAGGCCAAGGCCGCGGGGGTGATCGCCTACCACGAGTACACGATCATTAGCTTCGACGCGACGGCGAAGACGCTCGAGCTGCGAAACCCCTGGGGCTATGAGCACATCACCGGCCTCTCGCTCGCGAAGTTCAAGCAGTTCTTCCGCCGCTTCTGGGGCGTGCCGACCAAGTGAGCGGGCGCCGCACCTTGCTCGAGCGTCAGGTTGCTCGCGTCGGCGACGTCGACGTTGGCATCGCAAACGTGATGGAGGACACCTACGTCCTGCCCGATGGCACCAAGGCCGACGGCATCACCGCTGAGTTGATCCCGCGGCTCCAGGGCGAGGGCAATCCCCGCTACACCGTCGGTCGTGGCAGCGTCCTCACGCTCGGAGGAGTCAAGCTCGAGGTACTCGATGTCATCGAGGGGCCGCGTGGCACCGGACGCGTGATCGTGCGAGATCTTTGAACGACGGAGGGACTGGGGCTGTCAGTTGTGCTCCGGGAAAGTCGCACCGCCAACTCCCCCGTTGTGGCCGGGCCCGCCCGCGAGGCCGGCGTGGCCGGTGCCGCCGGAGGTGCCGTTTCCCCCGTCGGCGGCGCTCACCCCTTCGGCATTCGTCCCGCCGGTTCCCCCAGCTCCGCCGCCGCCGCCGAGTCCTCCGAATCCGCCCGTGCCCCCGCAGCCGTCAGCGGTGCTCGTGCAACTGCCCGCGCCGCCCGCGCCACCGGAGCTGCCGTCCCCGGAGAAGCTGTTGCCGGAGTCCACGACGAGCGTCATCGTCGTTAGGAAGGCACCGCCGGAGCCCAAGCCGCCGCTGGCGCCGACGCCGCCGGAGCCGCCCGAGTTGCCGTTCGCGCCGCTGCCACCCGAACCGCCCGTCCCGCCACCGCCGCCCGCTCCCCCGTGGCCGAGATCGCCGTTGCTGCCGCCTCCGTTGGCGCCGAAACCGCCGCTGGCACCTTCACCGCCCGATCCGCCGCTGCCGCCGCGACCCGCGGTTCCACCGGCTCCACCGGAGGACATGTTCCCGGTGAAGACGATGCTGCTAAGCCTGAGCGTCGCGATGTTGTAGAGCGAGCCGCCGAGTCCCGATCCCCCGCGGCTGCCACTCCCACCACCGCCGCCGCCGCCGCCGATCCGGCCTGATCCGCCGCTGCCACCCGCGCCTGCGAGACCCCCGTCGCCGTTGTCACCGGATCCGACGCCCGCGCCGCCCGTCCCTCCGCTGTTGCCGTTGCCGCCATTGCCGCCGTCGCCGCCCGTGCCGCCGTCGCCGCCCTGTCCGCCGCCGCCGCCGGTTCCACCCGTTGCCCGGTTCGATGACGCGCTGGCTCCGCTGAACGTCAGATCGCCGGCGTTGTAGACGGACCCCCCTTCGCCGGCGCCGCCCGGTCCGCCGGTACCGCCCGTCCCTCCGCCTGACGCCGCGCCACCAGCAGGTGCGGTGCCGCCGGTGCCGCCTTCGCCGCCGAACCCGCCGCCCCAATCCGTCCCGCGCGCGTTCCCGCCCGAGCCGGCGCGCCCTCCGGCGCCGGCATCGCCGGATGTTCCGCCGGAGCCTCCCGTCCCACCCGTTCCGCCAAGGCCGCCGGCGCCGCCGATCGCCGTCGAGAGCGTGAAGGGACCCCCGCTGAGCGTCAGCGTCTCATTGGCAAGATTCGCGACCGAGCCACCGCGGGCGAGCCCCCCGGTGCCACCAGGGGCGCCGGTGCCGCCGGCGATCCCGGATCCGCCCGCGCCGCCAGCGCCCCCACCGCCGCCCCCGCCGCCGTGGCCGCCGCCGCCGCCGTTTCCGCCCGTTCCTCCGTCGCCCCCGGGTCCGCCCCCGCCAGCACCGTTGCCACTGCCGCCGTTGCCGCCGGAGCCTCCGGCGACGCTGGAGCCGCCCTGGCCACCATGGCCGCCGACGACCTGATCGGACTGGAACGATGCCGACACGCCGGCGCTCCCCCGGTTCTCGTACGAGCCGCCCTGGGCGGTGCCCCCGCTGCCGCCCGCTCCCGGAGCGCCCGCCGGCCCCCCGGCGCCGCCGCTGCCCCCACTGCCGCCATGGCCGCCGCTGCCCGCGTCGCCGCCGTTGTCGGCCGTGCCGAGGGGCGACCAACCTATCCCGCCCGCTCCGCTGCCACGACCGGCCTGGCCATCGCCGCCGCCGCCGCCGATCGCGCCGAGGCCGCCCCCACCGCCCTGCCCTCCGAACGCCGAGTTCGCCGAGAAGCTCGTCGAGGTGACCATCGCTTGCCCGGCGGAGATCGCCCCCCCGCCGGCAGCACCGCCGGACGGGCCCACACCACCAGCGCCCCCACCGCCGCCGATGCCGCCCGACCCGCCGTCGCCGTTTCCGCCCCCGCTGCCACCCACCGGGTTGTCGGCGTCCACTCCGGCTCCGCCGTCGCCCGCGATCCCGCCGGTCCCCCCGTTGCCGCCCTCGCCGCCGTCTCCGCCGTTGCCGCTGGTGCCAGCGCTGCCGCCAGACGCGACGTCCTGGTTAAACTCGTGCCTTGCACCTCGAGGTCGGCCACGCCGTAGACCGCTCCTCCGTGCGCGGAGCCGCCGGATCCAGCGGGGGCCCCGACCGGACCCGCGCCGCCGGCCCCGCCGCGCCCGGCGGCGCCGCCGGCGCCGCCGTCACCGCTGGGCGTCCCCGGGGGAGCCGGGCCTCCGTCGCCGCCTGGACCGCCGCGGCCACCGAACTGTCCGCTGCCCGCGTTGCCGCCGTTACCACCGACGGCCGAGTTCGTCGCGAACGTGTCGCTCATCACCGTCACTGCCGCTGCGCCGGAGACGAACATGCCGCCTCCCTGGCTGGCTCCGCCCCTGCCTCCGGCCCCGCTTATGCCGCCGGTCGCGCCGTGGCCACCGGTGCCTCCCGAACCCCCAGCTCCACCGTTGCCGGGCGTGTCGGTCACGCCGCCGCCCGCGCCGCCCGCGCCACCCGCTCCGGCCACTAGGACGCCACCGGCGGCACCTCCCTGCACTCCATCGCCGCCACGTGCCGAGTTGCCACTAAAGCGCGTGTTGTCGATCGTCAGCGACCCGGAGCTATAGATCGCACCCCCGGCTGCCAGGCCGCCGGCCCCGCCAGCGCCACCGCTGCCTGGAGCTCCGCCAACACCGCCGGTTCCACCGGCCCCGCCCGAGGCCGCGCCCGGTGGATGCGTCGGCCCGCCACCGCCGTCGCCGCCGTCACCTCCGCTGCCGCTGGGACCGCCGTTTCCGCCCGCTCCACCCGGGCCCCCGCGACCGCCGTTAGCTGCGTTCGACACGATCGTGTCGCCGCTGAGTGCGAGTGTGCCCAGGTTGTAGATCGCGCCGCCGCGCGCGGTTCCGCCCGCTCCGCCGGTCCCGCCGGAGCCCCCGGTGCCGCCACGACCGCCGACGCCGCCACGACCGCCCGCCGCCGCGGCGCAGAGCGGCGTTGCGCCGGCCCCGAACCCGCCGAGTCCCCCGGCTCCGGCGACGCCCCCTTCGCCGCCGCCGCCACCACGACCGCCATTGCCAGCGCTAACGCTGTTGCCGGTGAGCGTGACGCCGGTCAGGGTCACGCTCCCGGCGCTGATGTAGATCGAGCCGCCGCTCGCGCTCGCTGCGGAAACCCCGGCCGCCCCCGAATGGCCCGTGCCACCGGAATGGCCAGGGCCTCCCGCTCCACCGACATCGGTTCCGTCCAAGCATCCCCCCGACGCCCCGTCCTGGCCGCCAGAGCCGTCGGCGCCGGCCGTACCGCTGTCGCCATCACTGGCGGCCGGAGCATCGGCAGAGGTCATCCTGCCGTTCTCGAGCGTCACGCCCGTAATCGAGAGGCTCCCACCCGAGACCACGAAGTGACGCACGGCGTTGGCTCCGTCGAGCGCGACGGTATGACCACTCGCCTCGATGTCCACAACCAAACCAGCCTTGATCGCGATCGAGCGGGTCAGCACGAGGTCCGGACAGTCGGTGGCGAACGTGACGACGCCGCCGGCGAGGACGGCTTTGCGAAACGACGATTCGGTACACGACGAGAGCACCATCGTGCTCGGCGAGCGACCGTCGCTGGCGCGCTCGGGAATCCGCGCGCGGGACGACGCGGCCGCGAGCAGCGCCACCGTCACGGTAAGTGCGATCAGCTTTGCGGTTGCCCTCGTCAGTCGGATTGGTCTGCCCGGCCTGCTAGCAGCTGCAGCCCCAGAGGTAGGCCCCAGTGGCCCACCTAAAGACAAGATAAAGAAAACCGCTCGCGCATGGGGAAAATCTGTGACTTTGGTCAGTACGCAGCCTTGATCGTGAAGTCGGTGTTGTTACCGACGCTCGTGGCGATGATCTTGCCGCGCGCGTGG
>CAVZAK010000010.1:0-522508 GCA_963773165.1 uncultured Solirubrobacterales bacterium | reverse complement strand
TCGGGCTCGCGGCGACGCCGGCGGCCGCGCGGACAGTCGACGTCGATCTCGATCACCCGGACCTCAGAGGCGTCGATCCAGACGATCTTCGCCTGGCGCTGGTCACGTGCGCGTCGGCGGGCGTGGTGAGTTCCTCGACCCGCTAGAACTACGGCGATGGATGACGCCGAGGTCGTACTCCGTCGTGCCAGGCGTCCGCTGGTCCTCGGCATGGGCGGGGGCGGGGACGTTGTCGGCGCGCTGGCGACAGCCGAATTCGCCCGTCTCTACGACCGCGCGGAACCCGTGCTCGGAGGGCTCACGTGGGAGCGCAGCGCGATCGACCCCGGGCCGGGCCCGCGGACCGTGGCCGAGATCGAGGGAGCCGATGAGCTCGCCCCTGGCGTGCTGCTGGCCGGGCCACAGACGCGGGTCCGCGACCGGGACGTGTACTTCGCCGAGTCGCGGATGGCCGAGTTCCTCGGCGAGCGGACAGTGCTCGTCGACGTCCACCAGGGCCCGGCGGCGATCGCCGAAGCGCTCGCGGCGGCAACCCCGAAGCTCGGCTGCGACCTGCTGGTGTTCATCGACGTCGGGGGTGACGTGCTGGCGCAGGGCGATGAACCTGGTCTGCGGAGCCCGCTGTGCGACGCCGTCATGCTGGCCGCCGCCTCGCTCATGCACGACGCCGGACATCGGGTGCTCGGCGGCATCTTCGGCCTCGGTTGCGACGCCGAGCTGACCCCTGCCGAGGTGCTCGAGCGGCTGTCTCGGGTGGCGGCAGCCGGCGGGCTACTCGGCGCCCGCGGTCTCACCGAGCCGATCGCGCAACGACTCGAGGGCGCGATCGAGCTGGTCCCGACCGAGGCCAGCGCGCAGGCCGTCCGGGCGTTTCGAGGCGCCTCGGGGCCGGCGATGATCCGCGGCGGCGCCCGCGAGGTCCAGCTCACGACGGCCGCCTCGCTCACGTTCTACTTCGAGATCGAGACGACGATCGCGGCCACCGGGCGACTGGCCCGTGCGGTGCTCACCGCGTCCGGCCTGGAGGAGGCAAACGACGCGCTGCACGCGCTCGGCGTGTCGACCGAGCTCGACCTCGAGCGGGAGGCGGCGCGCGCCCGCGCCCGAGCATGATCGGCCACCCGTTCACGGAGCTGGTCGAGGCTCCCCAGCGCGGCCGCGTGTTCACGCTGTCTCAGCGGCCCGGGCTGGGCGACTGTGCGCCGTCGGGGCGCGTCCGACTCGACGCGATGGCGCGGTGGCTCCAGGACGTCGCCTACTTCGACGTCGAGGACGCCGGACTCGCGGCGAACGCGGTGTGGGTGGTGCGCCGCACCCGGATGCGGGTCAGCCGGTTTCCCCGTTTCGGGGAGCGCCATCGGCTGATGACGTTCTGCAGCGGGCTCGGGAAGATGTGGGCGGAGAGGCGTACCTCGATCGTGCTCGCCGACACCGGGCAGAGCGATGTCGAGGCGGTGTCGCTGTGGGTCCATCTCGATCCGGCGAGCCGGCGGCCGGCGCCGTTCAACGAGCAGGAGATCGCGACCTACGGAGACGCTGCCGATGGGCGGCGCGTGACCGCCCGGCTCCGGCACCCGACACCGGACGCGCTCGAGCCGAGGAGCGCGTGGCGGTTTCGCGCGACCGAGGCCGACGTCGCCGACCACATCAACAACGCCGCGTTCTGGCAGCCGCTCGAGGAGGAGCTGCTGAGCGACGGGGAGATCGACTCGCTCGACGTCGAGATCGAGTTCCGCAGCCCCGCCCAGCCTGGCGAGAAGCTATTCGTCCGGAACGGCCGCCACCGCTGGATCGTCGACCCGAGCGGCGAGCTGCACGCGTCGATCGCCCTCGGCTGAGCTCGTGTCAGGACTTGACGATCGTGAAGCTGAGCTTGGCCGAGGTGGCGTGACCGGCCGAGTTGGCGGCCATGATCTGAACGGAGTAGCGACCGGGCTTCAACTTCCTCGATCCACTCACGCGCCCCTGGAAGGCGATCGTGTCGGTCCCCGCCGGTGCCGCGCCCAGGCTGATCGCGCCAGCCGGAACAGTCCGCGTGCATGAGCGCTTGTGCTTGTTGCGCTTGGTCTGCGCGACGCACTTGCCATGCACCCTGCGGCCTTTCTGTGATTCCGTGAAGGTGAGGGTCAGCTGGGAGGCCGTGTTGAGCGCGAAGCTGAACGTGGTGCCCACCGGCGCCTTGCGCTTGTGCTTGTGGTGCTTGCGGCTGACGGTCGCGAGCTTGCCACCGTCACGCCAGGTCTTGTGCGACTGCCTGACGTTCGTCAACGTCGGGGCCGGCGTGGGCACGACGTGGATCGGGCATGGTGGTGGGGCCGCTTCGTAGGCGCCGAGGTCGGGTCTGTTCGGAGCTCCGCACGTGTGCGGCTCGGATCGCGGTTCGCCGAGTATGTCGGTCTCGCCCGGCAGCACCACCGACGGGTCGCCCCTGTCGAACAGCGGCGAGGACGAGGACAGGCGGAGGTCGGTCGCGCTGTTGAACTCTGGCAGCGCGTCGACGTTCGTCCCTGAGCCGGGCGGAGGGACCCCGACGCCGCTGGTCTGCGTGTAGTCGGTGTAGCCGATGTCCCAGTTGATCGCCTGGGTGCTGGTGGCGATGTCGTCGTTGCCGCTTCCGCCGCTGGTGTCAAGCGCGCGCAGGATCGTGTTGCGGGTGTCGACGTGAGTGCCGATCGCGGCGTTCGTGACGTCGAGCGCAAGGGCGACCTGCTTGGAGTAAGCGAACACCGTGTCACCGGTGAGCGAGATTGTCGGCACCTCCGGCTCGCTCATCGTTGAAGAGTCGACGGCGACCGCGAGCGCCTCCGAGTGCACGCCGAACGTACTGCCGGTCGACACCGCCACGCTGTCGCGGATGTCGAGCGTGGGTCCGCTTCCTTCGTCCGCGAGGACGACCGTAGCGCCCGAGCTTCGCATCAGCGTTCGGGTCACGTTGGCCCCAGCAGCTTCGGTCGTACAGCGCGGTCAGCCCGACCAGAGTGCTGTTATTTATCGTCGCGGAGGCGCCGGTGACCAGAACGGCAGCGCGGATGTTCGCGGAGAGTCCAGCGCTCGCGGGCGCCGGCGTCATGACGGTCGACTCCTGAAGGCTGAGCGTGGCGCCGGTGTGCTCGACGGAGATGCCGTCCTCGTAACCCACGATCGTCGAGTTCTGCACGACCGTCTTGGCACTGGTGACGAGCAGCGCCGGGTCGATCTCGTCCGGGCTCGCCGGGTTCGCCTGGAGCAGCACCGAATTGGAGATCGTCAGCGCAGGTCCGGAGGAAGACGCGTTGTCCCAGATCGCCGGCTCGACCTCGCCGCCGCCGCCGTCGTTGAACACGCCGCCGCGAATCCGCAGTCCGGTCACGGTCGCGGACACGTTCGCCGACACCGTCAGGCCGGGGGAGCCGGTGCTGGCCGCGTCGATCGCCGTATCGCTTGACGGGTTGAAGGTGCTGGTGCCGGCTCCGGCCCCAACGAACGACAGCTGCTCGCTGGTCGACACCGCTTCGGTGAACACGCCGGGACCGATCTGAATCGTGTCGCCCGTTGCCGCCTCGCTGACGGCGTGCTGGACCGTCAGGCAGGGGGCGGTCGAGCTCAGGCAGGTGTTTGCCCCGCCGCCGTCGCTGCCGCCGTGGGCGGCGGTGGCCACGAAGCGGGTGCTCGCCGCACGGGCGGCCGGAGCCACGGCCAGCAGAAGCGCGGCCGCCAGCGCTGCAACGCCCCATCGAATCGCCCACGGGACTACTCCAGTGCATACCTACTCCCCAAGGCGCGAGTATAGATCGGCACGAGCCGTTTGTCAGTCTCGGATCGGTCTCACCTTGACCGCATGTCCGCGTCGAGCACGGCGCGAGCGGCGTTGTGGCCGGGAATGCCGCTGACCCCGCCGCCGCGTCGGGCGCCGGCGCCGCACAGCCACATGTTGCTATGGCCGGTCTCGACGCCCCAGCTTCCGATCTCCTCCTCGCTCTCGGCGAACGGCCAGGCAAGGTCGCGATGGAAGATGTGCCCGCCCGGCATGGCGAGCTGCTCTTCGAGCTCGACCGGGGTCACCGCCTCCAGGCACGGCGTCCCGTCCTCGGCCACCGCCAGGCAGTCCTCGATCGGCTCGGCAAGCACGGCGTTGACCGACCGAAGCGTCGCGTCGAGCGCCGTCTGCTTGGCTTCGCCGCGGTCGCCGGCGAAAAGCCGTGCGGGCATGTGCAGCACGAACAGCGTCAGCGTGTGCGCGCCCGCGTTACGCAGCTCCGGGGTGAGGATGGTCGGGTCGGTGAGCGAGTGGCAGTAGAGCTCGCAGGGCGGAAGGTCGGGGATCCGTCCGTCGTCTGCCTGCGCATATGCGGTCGCGAGTTGCTCGTAGCCCTCGTTGGCGTGGAACGTCCCCGCGAACGCGTCGCCGGCGGAGACGTGCGGGTCGCGCAGTCGCGGGAGCCGCCGCAGCAGCATGTTGACCTTCAGCTGCGAGCCCTCCGGCGCCTCCGGGGGCGCCGGCTCTCCGAGCAGCCGCGAGAGCACGGCCGGGGCGACGTTCGCGAGCACGTGGCGGCACTCGAGCTCCGCTCCGTCTGCGCACTGGACGTGGGCGATGGTGCCGTCGGTGGCGATCGAGACGACCTCGGCACGAGTTCGAATCTCGGCACCGGCCACCGCGGCGCAGTCGCGGAGGGCGTCGGTGACGGCGCCCATCCCGCCGACTGGGACATCCCAGTGGCCGGTCCCGTTGCCGATCACGTGGTAGAGGAAGCAGCGGTTCTGGCGCATCAGCTGATCGTCCGCCGGCGCGAAGGTCCCGATCGTGGCGTCGGTGAGGACGACGCCACGGATCAGATCGGAGGTGAACCGCTTCTCGAGCGCCACCGACAGGGGCTCGTCGAACAGCTCCCGCCACACGTCCTCGTCGGCCACGAGCCGCCGGAATTCCTCGCGTGCGCGGAGCGGTTCGGTGAGGGTCGGGAACAGCCTTGTCGCGACCTGACCGACCATCGCGTAGAACCGCCGCCACGCATCGAGTTCGCCAGGGTCGAGTGCCTGCGGCCCAGCCGTCTGGTCGACGAGCAGCCCGCCGTCGCCGCACGGCGTGTACGAGGAGATCGGCCGGCGTCGGAGCTCGAGCGCCAGCCCGAGCTCGCGGATCAGCGCAGCCGGGAACAGACTGACCAGGTACGCGTACCGCGACAGGCGAGCGCCCACGCCGGGAAACGGCGTACCGGAAACCGCGGCTCCGCCGACCTGCGTCGCGGCGCTCGAGCACCACGACCGAGCGACCGCCGCGGGCGAGGAGCGCGGCCGCGACGAGACCGTTGTGGCCACCGCCGACGATCACCGCGTCGCATCGCCGACTCGCCGCCATCAGCAGAACAGCGCGTCGACCGAGACCTTGATCCTCCGCGGCGGCCCGCTTGCCGCAATACCACGAGCCGCCTGCTCGCTCGTCCTCGCCTGATCACACGTCGCCTGAACGTCCGGCGTCAGAAACCTCGACGGCTTGCCGTACCCGTGGGCGTCGTCGATCCCCCTGGGCCGGTGGTAGTAGCGGAGCGGGACGTGCAAATGGAGGCGCCGCCGCGCGCGAGTGACGCCGACGTACAGCAGCCGGCGCTCCTCCTCCACGCTCTCGCTCGTCCCAGCGGACATGCATGCCGGGAAGTTGCCGTCGTACAGCGCAAGGAGATGGACGGTCTCCCACTCGAGTCCCTTCGCCGAGTGAATTGTCGAGAGCACGAGGTAATCCTCGTCGAGATGCGGCGGCTGCGCGAGATCGGCGCTCGATTGCGGGGGATCGAGCGCCAGTTCGGCGGCGAAATGCGTGAGATCGGCGGACTCGCGGGCGGCGGCCACGAGCTGCTCGAGGTCGGCCAGGCGCAGCGCCCCATCGGGATAGCGCACCTTGATCAGTGGCGCGAGGGCATCGCGGAGACGCTCCGCCTGTGCGCCGGCGCCAGGGGTCCGGGCGACCTCGGCGAGAGCCTCGACGAGCCCGTCCCCGCCGGGCCGCGCCGCGGCCGGAATCCGCTCGCGGGCCTCCTCCCACGCACGCAGCCGGTCACCTGGCTCCGCGCTCACGATCACGTCGAGGGCTCGCCTGGCCGTGACCGGACCGACGCCGTCGAGCAACTGCAGCAACCGGAACCACGACAGCTCGTTGCCGGGATTCCCGACGAGCCTGAACAGCGCGATCAGATCCTTGACGTGGGCGGCCTCCAGATAGCGCAGGCCGCCGTACTTGACGAACGGGATCTGACGCCGGGAGAGCTCGAGCTCGAGCAGGTCGCTGTCGTGCGACGTGCGCATCAGCACGGCCTGGTGGCGCAGATCGATCCCCTGCTCGCGCGTCGCGAGCACCCGCTCGCACACCTCGTGCGCCTGCTCGGATTCATCGCGGCTCCACAGCAGCTCCGGCCTGCCGCCGCCCTCGAGCTCGGTTCGCAACCGTTTCTCATACGCCCGGGTCGCCTGGGCGGCCAGCTCGTTGGCGGTGTCCAGAATCGGTTGCGTCGAGCGGTAGTTGCGCTCGAGCGTGACCACGGTGGCGTCCGGGAAGTGCGAGGGGAACTCGAGGATGTAGTCCGCCGATGCCGAGCGCCATCCGTAGATCGCCTGGAGATCGTCGCCGACGACGGTCAGCCCCCGGCAGTCGCGGCGGATCGCGCGGACCATGTCGACCTGGAGGCCGTTGACGTCCTGGTACTCGTCGATCAGAACGTGGTCGAATGCCTCCTCGATCGCCCGGCCGATCACCTCGTCGGCCGCGAGCGCGCGCCAATAGAGCAGCAGATCGTCGAGGTCGAGGACGCCGAGCGATCGTTTGCGGGCCGTGTAGGTCTTGAAAAGTGTCGCCATCTCCTCGACGTGCTCCTCGCACCATGGGAACGCTTCGGAGACAACCTCCGACAGCGGTCGCTGAAAGTTGACCGTGCGCGAGTAGATGTCGAGGAGCGTGCTCTTGCGGGGAAAGCGCCGCTGGCTTTGGGCGTGGCCGTGCTCCTCACGGATCAGGTCGAGGAGGTCCGCGGCGTCGCCGGGATCGAGGACTGCGAATCCGGGGGCGAGCCCGACCGAGGCCGCGTGCATCCGGACGAACCGGTGGGCGACCGAGTGGAACGTCCCGCCGAGCACACCGCCGTTGCCGGCCGGGATCGGCACGAGCGCCCGAGTCCGCTGGAGCATCTCGCGCGCGGCACGGCGCGTGAACGTGAGCAGCATGATTCGTTCCGGCGCGACCCCCTGCTTGACGAGCCACGCCACGCGGGCGCACAGCGTCGTCGTCTTCCCGGTGCCCGCCCCGGCCAGGATCAGCAGCGGGCCTTCCTCGTGGGTGGCGGCCGATCGCTGCTCGGGGTTGAGCTCGTCGAGCCACGGCACCGCCTCCTGGTTCGGCGGCGCCTGGAAATCCATGGCGAACATTCGTTCGCACACGCTAGGTGCCGGCTCGGACGTACGGCAACGAGCCATGCGTTTGCCGGCGCGGTACGCTGCGCATTAGCCATGACCTACGACGAAGAGCGCGACCCCCATCACGAGCTCAACAACCCCGTCGGGGAACCGGATCCGACGGAGTGGCCCGATCCCTACGATCAGCGAGAGGATCCACGGGACCCGGACGACCCGGACCGGGACTATGGCGACGAGCCGCACACCCCGACCGGCGCGACGAGCACGAGCGAACCGCACCCCGATCAGGATCCCGAGGCGTTGCCCCGCGAGGCCCTCGAGCGCGACAAGCTCGACGACTAGACGGGTGGGCCTCTAGGTGAAGGAGCTGCAGGGAGCCGCGGCGGTCGAGGTGGCCGCCTCCCCGGCTGAATGCGTCGCGCTGTTCCAGGCGGTCGACCGGTATCCCACTTGGTATCCGGAGGTCGTGCAGCGCGTCGAGGTGATCGAGCGCGACGGCGACGGTCGGCCGTCCCAGGCGAACGCGACGCTCCACGTCGTAGCACGGTCCTCTGACACGGGACTTCAACCTCCAGCTTAAGGTCGTCAACGAACCACCCGCGACGGTCAAGCTGGTGAGGGTCAGTCACGGCGCGGCCGATCACGAGCGGTTCGACGTCACCTGGAGGGTGACCGAGTCGACGAGGACCCGGATCAACCTCCAGCTGAACGCCAACCTCTCGGTGCCTCGGTTCGTGCCCGTCGGCGGGATCGGCGACGGGCTGGCGCAGGGATTCGTCGGCGCGGCTGCGCGAGCGCTCGAGCCCTCAGGCTGAGAGCAGCGGGAGCACGCCCGCCTCGAGATCGAGCAGGAACTGCTTGCGCTCGAGCCCGCCTCCGTATCCCGTGAGCGACCCGTCCGCCCCGATCACGCGATGGCACGGGACGATCAGCGCCACCGGGTTGCGTCCGTTGGCCAAGCCAACCGCCCGTGCGGCCGACGGCTGGCCCAGCTCGGTCGCGATGTGGCCGTAGCTGACCGTCTCGCCGTAAGGGATCTCGCGCAGCGCGTCCCACACGCGGACCTCGAATGGGTTGCCGATCAGGTCCAGCTCGACTTCGAACTCGCGACGGGCTCCGTCGAAGTACTGCTCGAGCTGTTCCCGGACCTCCGCGAACGATTGCTCGTCGCGCTCCCAGCGGGGGTCGATCGCGACCGGCCGCCGAGCTAGTTGCATAGAGAGGCGCTGGAGTCCCCGGCCATCACCGGTCAGCAGCAGCTCCCCGATTGGACTGTCAAACGTTGTATAGAACATGACCGTAGAACGACGCTCGGCCAATGATTGTGAGGCCGCCGGCGGTCAGATGAAGATGAGGGCCGCCGGCGTCTGTCAAGAAAGTGGCGCGTGCACCTCTGTGGCGGGTTCGTGCGCGAGGTCCATGACCTCCGCGATCAGCTCGTACGAGCGCCTGCGAGCCCCGTGGTCATACGTGATCGTCACCACGATCACCTCGTCGGCGCCGTATTCGGCGGCGAGCTCCTCGATCCCGGCGCGGACCTTCTCGGGCGAGCCGATGATTCCCCGCCGTCCCGGGAGCGCGCCGGTGGTCGGCTTGCCCTCACGCGCGAGGAACTCGATCGCCGTCTCCGGCGGCGGCACCTGGATCAGCTGGTTCCGTCGCAGCATGGTCAACGTCATCCGGCTGCTGGAGGCCAGATGCTGCGCCTCTTCGTCGGTCTCGGCGCACAGAACCCAGGCGGCGACGGCGGTCCTGGGCGCGTTCAGATCGCGCTCGGGCTGGAACCGCTCTCTGTAGACCTTCGCGATCTCAGCACCCTCAGGGTTGATGAAGTCGGCGAAGGCGTAGGGGAGACCGAGCTCACCGGCCCAGATCGCGCTCTGCGGAGATGATCCGAGCAGCCAGACCACGGGCAGCGCGGGGCGGCCGGGCAGGATCGGCGCCAGGCGCGCGAACGGATGATCGGCGGGTAGGTTGTCCTCTAGGTACGCGAGCATCTCCGCGAGCTGCTGGGGGAAATCGTCGGGTGACGCCTGGCGACGGTCGCGCTGGAGGGCGTACATCGTCAGCGGGTCCGTGCCCGGCGGCGCGACCGATCCCGAGGTCGATCCGCCCGGGAGCGAGCGCCGCGAGGATCGTGAACGTCTCCGCGACCTTGAACGGGCTGTAGTGGGGCAGCATCACGCCGCCGCTGCCGACCCGGATCCGCTCGGTCGCCGCCGCGATCGGACCGATCAGGGCCTCGGGGCTGGCGCTCGCCAGCATCGGGCCGCCGTGGTGCTCGGCGACCCAGTAACGGTGGTAGCCGAGCTGGTCGGTCAGCCGGGCCAGGTCGAGCGTGTTGTGCAGAGCCTCGGCGCCCGTCGAGCCCTCCGAGATCGGCGACTGATCGAGGACGGAAATGAGCATCGCATCCATAGTAGGAGGCCCGGGGACGAGCTCAGTACTTCAACATTCGGTGCACCGAGGCCGATAGGTCCGTGTGGACCGCAATCGGCGATCTCTCCAGGGCGTGGCTTCGCTGTACGAGCGGCCCGATTGGCGGCGCGGGATCCTGATCCCATACGCGGCGTGCTGCGCGATTGCGCTGCTGATGCTGCTGTTCGGCGGCCCGGTCAACTACGAAGTCGTCTCGGCGCTCGTCCTCCAGGTGATCGTCGGCACGCTGGTGGCGCTCGCGCCGCGACTTAGCCTCGATCGCTGGCCGTACGGCGGGAGCCTCGCGATCGTCGCGTACCTCGTGTCCGTAGCGCTGCTGCGCGACGGCGGCGGGCCCACGGCCGGCTTCGGCCCGCTCGTGCTGCTGCCGGTGATCTGGGCCTCGGTGCGCGGCCGCCGCGACGAGCTGGCCGTGGCGGTCGTCGGCGTCGCACTCGTGTACATCGCGCCGGCAGTCCTGATCGGCGCGCCGCGATATCCCGCGGGAAGCTGGCGCAGCGGCGTGATGTTCGCCGTGATCTCGGCGACGATCGGGATCACCGTGATCCAGCTCGTCCGCAAGGTGCAGACGCTGATCGGCGAGATGGCGGTGCTCGCGGGGACCGATGAGCTCACCGGTCTGGCCAATCGGCGTGCTTGGCAGGAGCTGCTCACGCGCGAGCTGGGCGTGGCCACGCGGATCGGCAAGCCGCTCTCGGTCGTCCTGATCGACCTCGACTTCTTCAAGGACTACAACGACAAGCACGGCCATCTCGCCGGCGATCGCCTGCTGCTTGCGACCACTTCGGCGTGGCATCACGTGCTCCGCGAGTCCGACGTGCTCGCGCGGTGGGGCGGCGATGAGTTCAGCCTGCTCCTGCCCGCCTGCGGCGCCGGCCAGGCGGTCGATGTGATCGAGCGGCTCCGGGCGGCGTGCCCCGACCTGCAGTTCTCGGCGGGCGTCGCCGAGTGGCGGCCCGGCCATACGGCCCAGGAGCTCCTGACCGGGGCGGACGAGGCGCTCTACAAGGCCAAGAACACCGAGCGCAACAGCAGCGCGATCGCGTCGGCGCCCTAGGACGCGGCCGGAACAGCCTCGCGCCGCTCGATCTCGGCGCGGACGATCGGCGCGACCTGCGTGCCGAACAGCTCGATCGAGGAGAGCACGTCGCGATGCGCGACGGCGCCGACGCTCATCTGCCCGACGTAGCGCTGGTTTGCGAACAGTTCGTGCTCGAACAGGATCTTCTCGGCGACCTCCTCGGGCGAGCCCACCGCCAACGCCCCGCGGGGCGAACGAAGCGCCTCGTACTCGGGCTTGCCCGACGGCGGCCAGCCGCGCTCGCGGCCGATGCGGTTCATCATCGCGAGGTAGGAGGTGGCGAAAGCGGCATTCGCCTGCGCCGAGGTCTCGCCGACGAACGCATGGGTGTTGATCGCGACCCGGGCGTCCGACGGGTCGTGGCCCGCCGCCTCGAACGCCTGGCGGTAGAGGTCGACGAGCGGAACGAACCGCTCGGGCTGCCCGCCGATGATCGCCAGCGTGAGCGGGAGGCCAAGGGCGCCGGCGCGGATGACCGACTGCGGTGTCCCGCCGACGGCCACCCAGACTGGGAGCTCGTTCTGGACCGGGCGGGGCCAGACGCCGGCGTTCTGCAGCGCGGCGCGGTGCTTGCCCGACCACGTGACGTAGGTCTGATCGCGGATCTGGAGCAGCAGCTCGAGCTTCTCGGCGAACAGCTCGTCGTAGTCGTCGAGGTCGTAGCCGAACAAGGGGAAGGACTCGATGAACGAACCACGCCCGGCCATGATCTCGGCGCGACCGCCGGAGATCAGGTCGAGCTCCGCGAACTGCTGAAAGACGCGCACGGGGTCGTCGGAGCTCAGCACGGTGACGGCGCTCGACAGGCGGATCCGCTCGGTCCGGGCGGCGATCGCGGCAAGCGCGACGGCAGGGGAGGAGACCGCGAAGTCGGGGCGGTGGTGTTCGCCGACGGCGAACACATCGAGCCCGAGCTGGTCAGCGAGCTCTGCCTCCTCGAGCAGGTCGCGCATCCGCTGCTCGGGGCTGATGCCCGAGCTCAGGTCGGCGAACGTGGCGAGACCGAGTTCCATTGGCTTCAGCGTAGCAGATAGTTGTGCGAACAACTAATCGCGGCGAACCTAAGGGAATTGCTGGGGGCGTGGTTCCGAGGGCGCTGCCGGGCGCGCTCGCCCCCCGTGGGCGCGCCCGGTTCAGCGCAACCAGGCCGGGCCGAGGCCCAGCACGGCGGCGATCGCCAGACCCGCGACCAGCAACGCCCCAGCCCTCCGAGTATGGGTGAACGCGAACGCGGCAAACCACAGCGGCCAGACCGGGAAGCCTCGGGGCGGGCGCTCCGGGCGCGGGCGACGGAGCGCCTTGAGCGCCCGGGTGAGCAACGGGATCGCGCCGAACGTCGCCAGCGCCGGCCAGGGCAGGGCGCCGATGATCACGAACGCGACGACGGCGACGTAGAAGCCGACCATCAGCGCCTCGGTCAGGCGCCGGGCGCGACCCTCCCCGATGATCACGGGCAGCGTGCGGATGCCGGCCGCCTGATCCCACGGCAGCTTGTCGATGTGCTTCCCCATCAGCACCGCCGTGCACAGCAGCCCGTAGGGAATCGACGCCAGCCACACCTGCCACGGAACCGTCCCGACCGCCGAGTAGTAGGTGCCGGCGATCATCAAGGGTCCCCAGACCACGAACACGTCCAGCTCGCCGAGGCCGCGTTTCTTCAGGCGCAGCGGCGGCGCCGTGTAGGCCACGTTCAGGACCACGCCGGCGATGCCGAACAGCAGCACGACGAAGCCGCGCGCGCCCACGAGAATCGCCAGGATCACGAGATCGGCGACGTTGACGGCGACCGCCGCGCGGACCAGGCCGTCGCGGTCGATCATCCCCGACAGGATCGGGTGGGGTGCGTACAGCGCGCGCGGGTAGTCGTCGGCGTCAAGGCCGGCATCGGTGTCGAACAGGTCGTTGACGAGGTTGTTGGAGACGTGCGCGAGCACGATCCCGATGAACGCCAGCACGAACCAGCCGAGCACGAATCCGGGATGCCTGACCGCGAGCAGCCCGGCGATGGCGCCGGCGGTGAGCGTCATCGGCAGCACGCCGGCGCGAGTGATCACCAGCCACTTCGACACCGAGTCCAGCTCGCCGGCCGGCGGGTTGACCGTGCTCAGCGCGTGGCGCCAGCGCGCCAGCCTCCCTGGCGGTGAGAGTGGGGGAGCGGCCTCGGCCATCGAGGCGGACGCTATCGCGGCCCGGCGGCTCGCAACAATTAATGGCGGAGGCTGTCGAGATCGCACGACCTCGCTCGTCATATGCGTGAGAGCCGCAGATGAGCGGTTACAGGCCCAAATTGAAGGAGGCGCAATGCCCCAGTACATGCTGTTGATCTACAACTCGACGACGGGCACCCCCGAGGAGCTCGCCGATGAGTTTCCGAAGTGGGGCGCCTACACGCAGGAGCTGCGGGACTCAGGTGCGTTCGTCAACGGCGATGCGCTCCAAGGCGTTGAGACCGCGACGACCGTGCGCGGAACCGACGGCGAGCTCCAGCTCACCGACGGCCCGTTCGCTGAGACAAGGGAGCACCTCGGCGGCTACTACACGATCGAGGTCCCGAACCTGGACAAGGCGCTGGAGTACGCGGGCCGTATGCCGCATATCGGCCGCGGCGCGGTCGAGGTCAGGCCGATCTGGGATACCACGCAGATGATGGAAGACGCCGCCGCGACTCAGGTCGAGGCGTAGCCGCCACACGGCTGGCGCCCGCCGGCGGTCGCAGTTCGCGTCCGCCGGCGCGTCCGTCATGCGAGCCGGGCGGGGAAGGGCGCGGACCGTGGGATAGCGACAGGCCCGGGATGATGCACAGCGCGCCAATACCGCGACGAATACCCAGGCGCGGCGCGCTGTGCACGAGGAGTCTGCTCGATACGCCAGGGCTCGGATCTGGCGCCCGTTTTGGCGCGCCATGCACCATCGCCGTGACACTCTCGACAGCCTCCCGTCATAAAGTCGCGAAGAAGACGGGGACAGCGCCCAACTCCGCACGAGGACCGCCCCGGGCCCCGCAAAGACGGCGATCGCCCCCATCCCCCCGACTGTCGGGTTATCAGGGCCCCACGGTGGCGCCGGTGTCCGCGGGGGTTGACTGTGTCGGCTGTGACTGCACTCGCGCCGGAAACCACCCTGATGGGGCACGACCCGCGGACCCGTACCGGAGCGTCGATCGCGTCGGTTGGGGTCAGCCTGCCCGCCACCATCGTCCCCAACAGCACGATCGCCGCCCAGCTGGGCGTCGATGAGGACTGGATCGTCCGCCGCACCGGTATCCACGAGCGCCGCGTGGCCGAGCCGCAGGAGCGGCTGACGACGCACGCCGCGCAGGCCGCCCGCGAAGCGCTCGAGCGTGCCGGGGTCAGAGCCGACCAGCTCGACCTGGTGCTGGTCGCGACGACGACCGCCGATGAGGTGCTGCCCAACGCGGCACCGCTGGTGGCGCACGCCCTCGGGGCCTCGCGCGCCGGCGCGTTTGACATCGGCGCAGCGTGCACGGGCTTCCTCTCCGCCCTCGCCGTCGGCTGCGCCCAGATCGAGGCCGGTCGGGCGCAGCACGCGCTCGTCATCGGCGCCGACTTCATGACGCGGATCACCGATCGGAAGGATCGCTCCACGGCCCCGGTATTCGCGGACGGGGCCGGGGCTGTGGTGCTCACGTCGAGCAAGCAGCACCGGATCGGTCCGATTGTGCTCGGGTCTGACGGCGACGGCGCCGACAACATCGTCGTTGACCGTGCCGACCCGCTGATTCGGATGCGCGGTCACGAGACGTTCCGCGAGGCCGTGGCGCGGCTGTCATTGGTGACCCTGCAGGTCATCAACGCCGCCTCGATCGGCCTCGGGGACATCGACCTGTTCGTCTACCACCAGGCCAACGGCCGGATCCTCGCCGCAGTGGGCGAGCGGCTCGGCCTCCCCGCCGACCGCGTCGTCGACTGCGTCGGCGACTACGGCAACACGTCCGCGGCGACGCTGCCGCTGGCGTTGGCGTTCAGCGAACGCGAGGGACGGCTGGCCGCCGGCGACCGCGTCCTGCTCGGCGCGTTCGGCGCCGGATTCACGTGGGGCGCGACCGTGGTCGATTGGGGTAGGGCATGAGCAGCTTGGCCCTCGCTGAACGGACCGACGCGCCACTCTCGCCGCTCGAGCGGCTCCAGGGGCTGTGCGATCCGGGCACGGTCGACGTGATCCGCACCGAGGTGATCTCCCTCCCGATGGGCGAGAAGGCTCGCGCCGGGGACGGCGTCCTCGGCGGCACCGGGCTGGTCGACGGCCGCCCCGTGTTCTGCTACGCGCAGGACTCGAGCTTCGCCGGCGGCTCGCTCGGCGAGGCCCACGCGAACACGATCGTGCGCGTTATGGAGCTCGCCGACCGCGCCCGCGCGCCGGTCGTCGGGTTCGTGGCCTCCGGCGGCGCCCGGATGCAGGAGGGCGTCGGCGCGCTCGGCGGCTACGGCCGGATCTTCCGCCGGATCGTCGGCCTGTCGGGCCGCGTGCCTCAGATCTCGGTGCTGACTGGTCTGTCGGCGGGTGGTGGCGCGTATTCGCCGGCGCTCACCGACTGGGTCGTGATGACTGAGGAGTCGAGCATGTTCCTGACGGGGCCCGCCGTCGTTCGCGAGGCGCTGGGCGAGGACGTCACGGCCGCGGAGCTCGGCGGCAGCCGCGTCCACGAGCGAAACGGCGTCTGCCACTTCGTCGCCTCGGACGAGGTCGACGCGGTCCACCTGACGCGCGAGCTGCTCGGCTACCTGCCGAGCCATCGGGACCTGCCGGCGCCGGTCGTGGCGACGCGGCCCCCGCCACCGCGCGACCCCCAAGAGATCGTCCCTACCGAGCAGCGGCGCGTGTACGACGTGCGCGAGGTGATCCGGTGCCTGGCCGACGGCGGCGGATTCCTCGAGGTCGCGCCGGGCTGGGCTCGCAACATCGTCACCGGCTTCGCGCGGATTGACGGGCGGACCGTCGGCGTGATCGCCAACCAACCGCGCTACCTTGGTGGTGTGCTCGATTCCGCGAGCTCGCGCAAAGGGGCCCGGTTTGTCTCGAAGTGTGATCAGTTCAGGATCCCGCTGCTGGTGCTCGTCGACACGCCGGGGTTCATGCCGGGGACCAAGCAGGAGACCGAGGGCGTGATCCGCTATGGCGCGGGGCTGGTGCACGCGTTCGCCGAGGCGACCGTGCCGCGCGTGACCGTGATCCTGCGCAAGGCGTTCGGCGGCGCGTTCATCACCATGAACTCAAAGGATCTCGGCGCCGACTACGTGTTCGCGTGGCCGCAGGCGGAAATCGGCGTGATGGGCGCGAAGCCCGCCGTCGGGATCATCCACAGGCGTGAGCTCGCGGCCGCCGAGGATCCCGACGAGGTCCGCGAGCAGCTCGCGGCGCGCTATGCAGAAGCACAGCTGCGCCCGCTGGTCGCGGCCAGCACCGGTTACGTCGACGAGCTAATCGCGCCTGCGCAGACACGCGCCCGGCTGTCCTGGGCATTTCGATCGCTCGGCGGGGCCCGGTGACTCAGAAGGGGACGATCCTGCTCACGGGCGCCACGGGCTTCGTGGGGATGGAATTGCTCGCGCGTTATCTCGAGCGCAGCGATCGGGACATCGTCGCGCTCGTACGCGCGCCCAGCGACGAGGCCGCAACCGCGAGGATGGACGCGGTGCTGGCGAACCTGTTCGGGGTGCGCCGCGCCGCCAGCTACGCCTCGCGGGTCAAGGCGGTCGCCGCCGAGCTGACCGCCTCGCGGATGGGGCTGAGCGACCTTCGCTATTCGGAGCTGGCCGGGAAGGTGAGCACGATCATCCACTCGGCCGCTTCGGTGTCGTTCTCGCAGCCTCTTGAGGAGGCGCGGGAGATCAATCGTGAGGGCACGCGCAAGCTGCTCGAGTTCGCGGGACAAGCCCGTCGCGATGGAGGTCTCGAGCGGTATGCCCACATCTCGACCGCATACGTCGCCGGGACCCACCGCGGCCGCTTCTGCGAGCGCGACCTCGACGTCCGCCAGCAGTTCCGCAACTCGTACGAGCAGTCGAAGTTCGAGGCCGAGCAGCTCGTCCGCAACCAGGCCGAGGTGCCGTTCACGATCCTGCGCCCGAGCATCATCGTCGGCGACCGTCACAGCGGCTGGACGTCCGCGTTCAACGTCCTCTACTGGCCGCTGCGGGCGTTCTCGCGCGGGTTGTTCACCGAGGTTCCTGCGGTCACATCGGCCCCCGTCGACGTGGTCTCGGTCGACTACGTCGCCGATGCCGCGCACGCGCTGTGCGAATCGCCGGGCGGTATCGGCGAGACCTATCACCTGACGGCCGGCGCGAACGCCAGCACGATCGGCGAGATCGCCAACGCCGCCAGCAAGTACTTCAAGCGTCCGGTCCCGCGCGTGCTCTCGCCGCGCGAGTTCGCGGCCGGGGAGGGCGGCGGTGCCGCCCGCGCGGCGCTCGAGGGGAGCAGCGTCTACTTCCCGTACTTCTCGGTCGACACCGTGTTCGACGACGCCGCCACCCGCGCGCGGCTCGAGCCGCGCGGGATCCGCAGCTCGCCACTCGGCGACTATCTGGAGCCGCTGCTGGACTTCGCCACGCGCAGCAGGTGGGGAAAGCTGCCGATCACGAGAATCGAGGCGCTGACCAGCTGGCGGCGCCGCGAGGCGTTGGCCACCTAAACGCCGGCGCGACGCGGGCGGACGGCCCCCCAACCGGGGGGTTACGGTGGGGCTGCGGTTGTAGGCAACCGACGGCCGGGGGATGCTCGGACCGTGGCTGTACTCGCCGACACCGCACGATTTCGGGCCGACGATCCCGATTCGCTCGTGACCGCATCGCTGGCCTGTCCGATCTGCCTGGGCGCAGAGCAGGTCGCCTGGGAGGCGGCGCTTGAGGGCTACGATCCGTCAGTGGAATGCTGGTGTCCTGGCTGCAAGCAGCGCTGGCGCGTCTATCTGGCCCCGCAGCAGGAGCTGCGGATCGGCCTGATGGAAGCCGGCCCCTCCTGATCTCGGTAACGCGATGAGCACCACCGGCGGCGTGGACCGGTCCGCCGGTCTCGGAATCGAGGCGCTGGAGCTGTTCGTCGAGGTGCTCTCGCAGTCGGAGCAGCGCAATGCTGCCGGCGGCGACTTCTACGACCGCCTGTGCGAGGCCGTGTGCCGGCTCGCGCGAATGCGCCGGGCGCTGATCTTCCGCTACGACGGGGCAACGAGGCGGGTGCGTGCGGCGGGCGCCCACGGCCTCGGAATCGAGCAGTTCGCCACCGCCTACGTGACAGTCGAGTCCGCGCAGTTCGCCGCTAGAGCGCTGGCCGAGGACCGCGTCGTCGAGGTCGAGGGCGACCTCGCCGACCAGATCCCCCCTGACTACCTCGAGCTCTTCCCTGAGCCGGTGCGGCTCGTATGCGCTCCGATGGTGGCGGCGGGGCGGGGAATCGGCGTGATCCTGGCCGATCGTCTGCTCTCGGCGCCACCGCTCGACGACGCCGAGGTCCACCTGCTGTGGACGCTGGGGAAGGCCGCGGCGCTGGCGTCCGTGGCGCGGATCGTCGCCACGCAAGCGGAGAAGGCCCACCAGCTCGAGCACCGAATCGACCTGGCCCGCGAGATCCACGAGGGCGTGATCCAGCGGCTGTTCGGCGTCTCGATGGCCCTCGACGGCGAGGGCGATCTGCCCGCCGAGGCGCGCGAGCGCTGCGCGAGCGAGACCCAGCGGGCGCTGAGTGACCTGCGCACCGCGCTGCAGCGACCGCTCGGCCGGGCGCCGCGAGCGACCGGGACGACGTTCGTCGCCGAGGTCGAACGGCTCTCGCGGGTCCATCCCGAGCTCGGCGTGAGGCTCGAATCCGGACGCGAGGGGGATGTCCCGACCAGGCTCGAACCGCTCGCCCAGTCCGTCCTCGCCGAGGCTGTGCGAAACGCGCACAAGCACGCCAGCCCGACCCACGTGAGCGTGCGGGTCGGGCAGGTCGACGGTGCGTTTGTGCTGGAGGTCGCCAACGATGGCGTCGCCGGCCGCAGGCGGCAGGCGGGAATGGGGTTGAGGCTGGCGGCGCTCGAGGCGCTGCAGAGCGGCGGGGTCGTCGAGTTCGGGGAGCGGGACCCGGGGACGTGGCAGGTACGGCTGGTGGTGCCCGGCGATGGCTGAGCAGCTGCGCAGCCCGGACCGCCTGACGGTCCTGGTCGTCGACGACCACGACGTCGTCCACTGGGGCTTTCGGCTGATGCTGACCCAGCAGGCGTGGGTGGAGCGGTGCGTGAGCGCACACTCCGGCCCGAAGGCGGTCGAGATGGCGGTCCGCTACCGCCCGCACGTCGCGCTCGTCGATCTGTTCCTCGGCGAGGAGTCCGGCGCCGAGATCTGCGAGCAGATCCGCACCGCCGAGCCGCGCACGACGGGTGCTGCTGTTCTCCGGCGCCGGCGAGATCTCGCCACAGGCGGCGCGCGCCGCCGGCGCCTCCGGTTTCGCCTACAAGGACTGGCCGGCGCGGCGGATCTCCAGCGCGGTGCGGCTCGTCGGGCTCGGCAAGACGATGTTCGAGCGCCACGACCGCCCAGGAGTGATGGGCCTGTCGGACCGCGAGCGCTCGGTGCTCGAGCTGATGGCGTCCGGCTCGACGAACCCGGAGATCGCCGAGGCGCTCCATCTGTCAAAGCACACGGTCAAAGAGCACACTAGCGCCGTCTACCGGAAGCTCGGCGTCCGTAACCGCACGGAGGCGGTCCAGCGGGCGCAGCGGCTGGGATTGGTGAGCTAGGACCACCAGCGAGGCCCCGGATTTGGCCTCGTCCGCCGTCGTGTTGTATAAGTGCTGCGCCTGTACAAATTCATCCACGATTGGGGGGTGACGGTTGTCCACGACCGAGTTGCACCGAACCGCTTTTGACGATGTACAGCGTCAGGCGGGGGCGAGCTGGACCGACTGGGAGGGCTGGGCCTGGGCCGCCGACTTCGGCGATGCGATCGCCGAGCACAAGGCGACCAGAACGGCGTGCAACGTGTGGGACGAAGCCCCGCTGCGCAAGTGGGACATGCGCGGGACCGGCGCGCTCGCGCTCGCTGACGCGCTGTTCACCAACGACATGGCGGCGCTCGAGCTCGGGCAGGTTCGCTACGGCGCGATCTGCGATGAAGACGGCAAGATGATCATGGACGGGACCATCTTCTATGTCGCGAACGACCACTGCTTCTCGATCACGAGCTATGACTCGGATCTCGCCTGGTTCCGCACGGTCGCGTCCGACCGCGGTATCGACGTGGAATTGAAGGACGTGACCGACGAGATGCCCCACCTCCAGGTGCAGGGCCCGCTGGCACGGGATGTTCTGCGGCCGATCACCGAGGGCGCGGACATTGACACGTTGCGCTACTTCCGGTTCCTCACCGACGGCGTCAGCGTCGGCGGTGTGCCGGTGTGGCTGTCGCGGACCGGCTATTCGGGCGAGCTCGGCTTCGAGCTGTACTGCAAGCCTGAAGACGCGAGTGAGCTGTGGAACGCCGTGGTGCGGTCCGGCGAGCCGCACGGTCTGCGGCCGATCGGGCTCTCGGCGATCGAGACGTTGAGGATCGAATCCGGACTGCTGTTCCCCGACATCGACTACTTCCCGCACCAGACCGACCCGTTCGAGGTGCGGCTCGACAACGTGATCAAGCTCGAGACCGGCAATGACTTCGTCGGGCGCGACGCGCTCAAGCAGATCGCTTCCGAGGGAACTCCGCGGTTGCTGACGACACTGCGGATCGACGGCGAGGACGTTCCCGAGTACGGCGCGGCGGTGACCGTCGACGGCGTCGAGGCTGGGATCGTCCGGAGCCCGTGCGAGAGCCCGACCTTCGGCGAGGTGATCGCGATGGCCGCGATCGACCGCGACCACGTGAACGTCGGGCAGCGCGTCGACGTGGCGCTCGGCGAGGGCACGGTCGGCGCGACCGTCGCCCCGTATCCGCTCTACGACACGGAGAAGAAGCGACCGCGGTCCTAACGTTGCGCGCTGAGGTGCAAGCTGCGCGCCGCGTCCACGAACCACTCCCACACGGCGAGAAAGCGCTCGTTAATCCGCCACTCCTCCTGGAGCTCCCACTGCACGGCGAGGACCGGCCGGCCGGGTAGTTCGACGGCCTCGGGCACGCCGTCGGGCGAGGTCGCGACGACGTTAAGGCCAGTGCCGAGGCGGTCGATCGCCTGGTGGTGGAAGGAGCTCACGTCGATCGTGGTCGTGCCGAGTGACTGCGCCAGGATGCTGTCCGCCTCGATCGAGATCGCGTGCCGCGGGTGAGGGGGCAGCGGCGCGTTGTGAAGCGACGCGCGTTCGACCTCCTTCCAGCTCCGCCAGCCGGGATCGCTCGGGTGGTCCTCGCTGAGCAGGCTGACGTCCTGCACCAGCGTTCCGCCAAGGGCCACATTCAGCACCTGGACGCCGCGGCACATGCCGAGCACCGGGAGGCCGCGGTCGAGCGCGCGACCCACCAGCCGAAGCTCGAACTCGTCGCGCTGAGGCTCGGTGGCCGCGAGCAGCGGGTGCGGCTCCTGTCCGTAGCGCCTCGGTTCGATGTCCCGGCCCGGCGCGAGCAGGACCGCGTCGATCACATCCAGCGCCGGCTCGATCGCATCGGGCAGCTGGGGCAGGGTCAACGGCAGGCCGCCGGCGGCGAGCAGCGGGCGCTGGACACCCACGCCGCCGTAGTCACCGAAGTCGTGCAGGCTGGCGGAGACTCCGATCAGCGGTCGGTCGGCCATCAGGCGGTGGCGAGCACCTGCTCGGGGATGGCCGCTTGCTCGATCAGCTCGGTCAGCTCGCGCAGTTCGATCCGGTCGGCGTTGCCGGAGGTCTTGATCGCATCCTCGTACATCGTCACGTCTTTGGGGCAGGCGACGACGAACAGCTCGACATCGGGGAGCGCGACCGCCTCGCGAATGCGGTTCTCGGACGGGCGTTCCTGTCCCGGGGTGTCGGGAATCCAGATCCGGCCGCCGCCGGCGCCGCAGCAGAACGAGTTGTCGCGGTTGCGGGGCATCTCGACGAGCGTGCAGCCGAGCCGATGCAACAGCTCGCGGGGCGCCTCGTACTCGCTGTTCATCCGCCCCAGGTGACACGGGTCGTGGTAGGTGACGCGGTATGAGAGGCCGGCTCGCAGCTGGAGCGCGCCGCTGTCGATCAGCTCGAGCAGAAAGCCCGTGTGGTGGGAGATCGGCCATTCGCCGCCGAGCTCGGGGTACTCGTTGCGCAGCGTGTTCAGCGAATGCGGGTCACTGGTGACGATCCGGTTGAACTCACAACCACCGATCGTCGCGATGTTGCCCTCGGCGAGCGACTCGAACAGCCCTTCCTCACCGACGCGGCGCACGTCGTTGCCGGAGTTGCGCTCGCCGTCGTAGAGGATCCCGAAATCGACGCCGGCCTCGTGAAACAGCCGGGCCAGCGAGCGCGTTACCCGCTGCGAGCGCGGGTCAAAGGACGCGTAGTCGCCGACGAACCAGAGTACGTCGACGGGTTGCTTGCGCGCGTCGGGAACGTCGAAATCGAGCTCGGACGTCCAGCGGCCGCGCTTGCGCTTGTTCTCGCCGAACGAGTTGCCCGACTTGTGAATCACCTCGAGCGTGGACTGCAGCCCCGGATCGAGCTCGCCGTCCTCGACCAGGCGGCGGCGGAGCTGGTTGATGATCGGTGCCTGCTCGATCCCGACCGGGCAGATCTCCACGCACGCGTTGCACTGCATGCACGACCACACCGTCTCGACGCGCACCCCGTCTTCGCCGATCACCGGCTTCGTGAAGCCCTCACCGTCGGCCTTGCCCTCGAGCAGCTGACCGATCACGCCACCGATCCCGGTTCCGTGCATCGCCGCGTTGGACTGTTCGCGGAGCTCGAGGATCACGTCGCGCGGGGAGAGCGGGCGGCCGGTCGCGTTCGCCGGGCACGCCTCGTGGCAGCGGCCGCACTTCGTGCACGCGTCGAGCTGGAGCAGGTGCAGCTCGCTGAAGTCCTGAAGCGTCGCGTACCCGGCGGGCTCGGAGGCGCGCTCGGGCGTGATCGCCGCGAGCCGCTTGCCGGCGAGCGGGTCACGCAGCGACAGCGAGAAAAAGCTCGTCAGCATGTGCGCCGCCTTGGTGTACGGGATGCTCGCCACGAATGTCAACGCGAGCAGCCCGTGGAACCACCACAACCCATGGCGCAACCCGGCCAGCGTTCCCATGGCTGAGGCCGGTGAGCGCCTGGGCGACGATCCAACCACCGAACTGGGTGCCCCCATAGCCCGGATCGCTCATCGCGATCCTCACGCCCTCCAACAAAAACCCCGTCAGCGCGATCACCAACAGCGCCCCCACGAACACCCAATCACCGACCTCGTAGCGGCGACGGTCGTACTGAGGATCGCCCGGCGCCCGATCAGGCCGGGCGTAGTCGAGCTTGGCCGGCTTCAGAAAAGCCCGGCGCACCATCATCACCAACACCCCCACGATCAGAGCCGTCCCGAAGACGTTGAGCGTCTCCTTGTAGATCAGGTAGAAGTTGCCGTGGAAGTAGCTCCACCCGAACACCGGCGTCGTGAAGTCCGTGTCGAACCCCAGGATCACCGTCCCGGTGAAGAGGACGAGGAACCCGTAGAAGATCGCGCGATGCGCCCACCCGGCGGTCGCGTCCCGCCGGCCGATCGACGCGTGCGAGAGCAGCTCGCGGAGTCCCCGCCACAGCAGCCCAGGCAATTGCCCGGCCGGCGGCAGACCGCCGCCATGCCCGTGGCGGTACTTCACCAATGGCCGCGCCACGCCGTAGGCGAACACCACCACCGAGGTCACCGCCAGCACGTACCAGACGACCTTCAACCACACCACGAAATGCCAGAACACGGGCCTCGTGGCCACCGACGCAAGCGCGAGCATGGCTTCGCTAATCCAGCGCCTGCTCGAGCTCGTCAGCCAGCTCGAACATGTCCATCACCGCACCGTAATGAGCGACGCCGAAGATCGGCGCCTCGGGATCCGTGTTCACCGCGATGATCGTCTCCGCCGTCCGCATCCCCGCGAGATGCTGCACGGCGCCCGAGATCCCGAGCGCCAGATATACGCGGGGCTTGACCGTCTTCCCCGACTGGCCCACCTGGCGGGCGCCCGGGACCCACCCCGCATCGACCAGCGGACGCGAGACGCTGAGCGTCGCGCCGAGCCGGCCGGCGAGCTCCTCGAACCGCTCGATGTTGTCCTTGTCCTCGACCCCGCGCCCGATCGAGAGCAAAAAGTCGGCCTTCGTGATGTCCACATCACCCGCCGCGACCTCCTGGTAGCCCCGGTGCTCGGTCTGAGCCACCCCGGCGAGCGGAAGCTCGATGTCGCGTACGGTGGCGCTCCCGGGACCGGGGTTCGCGGGGGCGAACGTGCCGGCGCGAAGCAACAACAACGTGCAGTCCTTCCCAGGGAAGTCGTACTCGGCGACGAGCTTGTCGCCGTAGGCGCCACGTAGCGCGATCGGGCCGTCCTCCCAGCCCACCGCCGTCACATCACTCGCGAAACCAAGCCCGCCCGCGGCCGCCGCCGCGGGCGCGAACCCGAGGGCGTCGATCGAGTGCGCCGCCAACACCAGCTCCGGGCGCTCTGACTCCAACAGCCCCTCCAGCGCCCGCTGCGCCACATGCGCCTCGAACTGCCCGACCGGCGAGCTCACCGCCAACACCTCGTCGACCCCGTCGCTACCAAGCGCGGCCGCATGAGCGCCGGCGTCCGCGTCGATGATCGCGACCGCCAACGGACCGCCAACGCGCTCCTTGAGCTCCCGGGCGGCGGTGATCAGCTCGAACGACACCTCACGCAGCTCGCCTTGGCGCGCTTCGGCGATGACCAGGATTCCGGCCATCAACCCACCCGATCCCTGACGATCTCGGCGATCCTTGCCGCCACATCGGCGGGCGAGCCGCCGAGGATCTCCGCCCCCTCGCCCCTGTCCGGCAGCGACAACCCACGCCGCCGCGAGCCCGCGGCACGCGCAACCTCGGCACCCTCGAGCCCGACATCGGCCAGCGACAAAACCGCCAACGGCTTATCCCGAGCCTGCTTGATCGCTCGCAACGTCGCATACCGGGGTTCGTTGATCCCCGTCTGAATCGTCAACAACGCCGGCGGCGAGACCTCCACCAACTCGACCAAACCCCCCTCGAGCTCGCGCTCAACGATCAAACGCTCCCCCTCCCGCTCGATCCCCTTCACCACCGCGACATGAGGCATGCCCTGATAACCCGCCAGCGCGATCCCAGTCGCGCTATTCACCGCATCAGACGACTGCACCCCACACAAGACGAGATCCGGCGCCTCGCGCTCAACGACCGCCGACAACACCCGCGCCACCGCCAACGCGTCCGCGCCCTCAAGCCCCTCGTCCCAAACACGGACCCCGCGATCCGCTCCCTTCGCCAGCGCGCTCAGGAGCCCCTCCTCGGCCTCCTCGTCGCCAACCGTGACGGCGACCACTTCACCATCATCGCCCGCGGCGTCCCGGAGCTGGAGGGCGGCCTCGAGCGAGAACGTATCCCACTCATTCAGCTCGAACTCCACCCCGTCAGGATCCACCCCCGACCCATCACCGAGCAGCTCGAACTCGTCATCGAGCGCGGCGACCTGCTTGACCGGTACGACGATCTTCATATGGCGCTAGGCGACAACAACGTCCGGCGTGTTCAGCAGTTGCGCGCGGTAATCGTCGTTCGAGACTTCGCCCCACAGGCGCCGCTCGCGAATGAACGGCAGTGGCATCGCAGGGTTCGGCGAGTCGATCTCGCGCGCAAGCCGGTGGCCGTCGAAGATCGTGTCGACGATCATCCTCGGCGCCGACGCGTCGCCGATCAGGAACACCTGCTCGATCCCCTCGGCCTCAAGCTTCGCCTTGTCGGACTTGAGCTCGCGATAGAGCTCGTCATTCGAGATGCGCTGGGTGCAGAGCACCACCGTGTCGACCTCGAATTTCTCCTTGTGAGCCTCGTTCCAGATGTTGTACGCATGGCAGACGCCGGGCTCGATCTTCTCGAGCATCGTGTAGGGCCGGATGTCGACGCCGAGTCGATGCAGGTCGCGGTGGAGCATCGGCGCTTCGAGCGTGTACTCCATGTAGCCGGCGATGTCGCCCATCTGCGTGAGCAGATGGACCTCATGGCCTTCGCCGGCGAGCTTTTGGGCGACCGACACGCCCATGAAATAGCCCTCGTTCTCGAGCACCAGCACGCGTTTGCCGATCCGCTTGGATTCGCCGACCACCTCGTCCGGGGTGAGCTGCCAGTCGAGCGAGGTGTCGGCGCCCTCGATCGGTGCATGCGTGGCGGGGTTGAGCCCATCGGTCGCGAAGTGGCAGCCGGTCGCGACGATCACGATCTCGGCGCCGTAGTCGAGCACGTCCTGCGCGCTCGAGGCGGGAGTTCGTGTGGACCTCGACGTTCGAGAGCTTGTCGAGCTGGATCTGCCGGTAGTTGACGATCCGCTTCCACTCTCCCAGACCGCGAGCGGAGCCGCGGGCCAGGTTCTCCGCGCCGTCGGAATGGCCGAGCAGCGAAATCCAGTTGACGCAACCGCCGATCTCCCTGTCTGCGTCGACGAGATGAACGGCGGACATCTGCCGCTTGCCGAGCACCATCGCGCACTCCATCCCGGCAGGACCGGCGCCGATCACGAGCACGCCCTTGTCGCTGTTGGCCGCGCGATGGAACTTCTCGGGGTGCCAGCCGCGGCGGTATTCCTCGCCGGCGGTCGCGTTCTGCGTGCAGACCAGCGGCGGCCCACCGATCTCCCAGCGCGAGATGCACTGGTTGCAGCCGATGCACTCGCGGATGTCATCGAACCGCCCCTCATCGATCTTGTTCGGCAGGAACGGATCCGAGATCGACGGCCGCGCGGCGCCGATGATGTCGAACTGACCCGAGTTGATGATCGCCACCATCGTGTCGGGGTTGGTGATGCGCCCGACCCCGACGACCGGCTTGTTGGTGTGGTCACCCGCCTTGATCTGGCCCGTGAACGGCTTCTCGTGGTTCTCCTCGAAGAATCGCGACGGGCCGGCGTTCTGGCCCCACTCGGCGATGTCGCCCACGGTCAGGTCCCATAGGTCGACGAGTTCGTCGACGTACTCGACGAACCGAACGCCGTCCTCGCCGACCTCGATCCCAGCGGAGCCGTACAGCGTGTCGACCGCGAACCGCGAGGCGATCGCACAATCGTCGCCGACCGCCTCGCGCACCTTCTCGAGGCACTCCTTCCAGAACCGGGCGCGGTTCTCGAACGAGCCGCCGTAGCGGTCGGTGCGCTTGTTGTAGAACGGCGAGAGGAACTGGAGCGGCAGGTAGGAATGGGCGCCGTAGACGTAGACGATGTCGAACCCGGCGTCGCGCGCCCGGAGGGCCGCGTCGACGTACATCTGCTGGACCTCGGCGATGTCGTCCTCGTCCATATAGCGCGGATGGATGTTGATCTCGAACTCGGAGGGGATCTGCGAGGGGCCGCGCGGCGTGGCGCGGGTTTCCATGCACGGCGCGTGCGGGCCGCCGTACCACATCTCGATCCCGGCCAGGGCGCCGAACTGGTGCAGACGATCACACATCGCCCCGAGGTTCCGGACGTCGCCCTCGTCCCAGATCCGAGCGGAGACCCGGCTCGTGTCGTCGGACTCGGGATGGATCGAGCAGTACTCGGTGCAGACCGCCGCCCAGCCCCCCTCCGCCTTCATGCCGCGGTTGTAGGCCTGCATGCCCGGCTTCTCCGAGCCGGCCCCGTTGCAATGGGGCACCTGGTAGAAGCGGTTGCGAAGCGTCTTTGGCCCGATCTGGATCGGCTCGAACAGGATGTCGTATTTCGGATCACGCGCCACTGTGTCTCTCCTCATTCGCAGATCGGACAAATTCGTCCAGACTTCCGCTGTTCTACCGTTTTTGGCGGCCGATGTCCACAGCGGAGATTCCGGTCCAGCCACCCAGGCTCAGCCGTCAGGCGCGACCCACACCAGGCAGCTCGCGTCACGCCGGACCCGCCGTGCCGCCGCGCGGAACCGCCAGCGCGGCGTCCGCGACAGATCAGGGCCGAACACGAGCAGCCCTACGTCGCGTTCGGTGGCCAGCTCGATCAGCGCCGTCACCGGCCGCCGGCTCGAGACCCGCAGCAACTCGGTGCTGACGCCGAGCGCCGCCGCGCGATCGGCGGTGGCGCGTACCGCATCGCGATCCTCCTCGTGGGGCAACGTGGCGTATTCCGGAGCGAGCATCAGCGTCAGTGGGTAGGGCGGCAGGACGAGCATGTTGGCGACGATCAATTTGACGCCCGCGTCGAGCGCGCTTTCGAAGGCCATCCGCTCGGCGGTCGGGTCAACGCGCACCGACAGGGTGCCGAGCAGCACCGGCCGCGCCCGCGAGCGCTCGGCGCCCGCTTCCCTTGTCGCGCCGACGCCCCGATCGACCATCTCCGGCATTACGAAGCCGATTTTACGCCGTTGCGCCGGGGCGAGCGGGCGGTAAACTTCGTCTGTGCCCGGGAAGGCTCAGTCCGGCGGAGTTGACGTGATTGGATTGGTCTACCTGGCGTGCATCCTCGCTGTGCTGTTCCTCCCGGCGCTCCTCGGCCGCTCCCGCCTTCCGCCACCGCCTTCGGAGCCCGGGTCTGACGGCGGCGGCTGGGGAGACGGCCCCCGGCGGCCGCCTGAGAAGCCCAATGGCCCGCGGGGCGGCACTCCACTTCCCGACGCCGAGCAGGCGCGGGTGCGACTCCGGGGGCGGGGCCGGCTGGCGGACGGTCGTCCGGCCCGCGAGCGACGGCCGGCACGGGAGCCCGACCGTGGTCCCGTGCGGGCGCTCACGGGCACCGGAGCTGCGTTGGGCGCGGTTAAGCCAATTTGACCCACTTTGTACAAACTGGTATAAGCGCACAGCGGGAGGCTCTTATCGACCCACACGCCGGGAGAGGTTGAGCATGGCCGAAGCTGTTGTCGAGGAACGCCACCTCGTTAAGTCCCTGCGCTGGTGGGACGGATTCGCCATCGCGTTGTGCAACCCGGGGTTCCTGTTCGCGTCGCTGGGCTACACGCTCGGCATCTTCGGCGTCCTGGGGTCCGTGATCCTGTGGGGAGTCTCGGCCATCATCGGGATGATCCTGACGTGGATCTACATCGAGCCCGCGATGATGTTCCCGAACCAGTCGGGGGGCATCTCGCTGTACGCCAACGAGGCGTGGCGCAAGTACACGACGTTCGTCGGTCCGATCGCGACGTTCGGCTACTGGATCGGCTGGTCGGTCGTGCTGGCGATCTTCGGCAAGATCATCGGTGACCTGATCACGTCGCGATGGTTCCCCAATACGACCTTCACGGTCTGGGACGGCGTCGTGCACCTCACGCTGGGCAACTTCATCGCGATCGGCGTGATCATCGGGGTGTGGGCGTTCAACGTCTTCGGGATCCGCCCGATGAAGGGGCTCGTGTACGTGACGGCCGGGTTGCTGATGATCGCGCTCGTCGTCTTCATGTTCCTCCCCTACCTCACGGGTCACTGGCATTCGAGCAACGTTCATGCGACGTTCCCCGGTCCGTGGGGCGGCTGGAAGCTCGTGTTCGTCTACCTCTTCATCCTCGGCTGGTCGTCGTGGGCCTGCGAGGTGTGCGCCACCTTCGCCCCCGAGTACAAGACCCAGCAGGACACGCAGATGGCGATGCGAAGTTCGGCGATATTCGTCGTCGGCGCGTTCATCCTGCTCCCGCTCGGGATCGGTGGCGTCACGGGCGTCCCGGCGACCGCGACCCAGGAGGGCCAGTTCTATACAAGCGCGTTCCAGACGATCGCCGGCCACACGGTCGGCACGATCTGCCTGATCTGCCTGATCGCGAGCCTCGTGCTGTCGATGGCGGCATCGACGGCCGACGGTAGCCGCGCCCTGTTCGGGATCTCGAGGGCCGGCCTGACGATCAAGCAGCTCGGCGTCCTCAACCGCTGGAACGTCCCCGGCAACGCGATGACGGTCGACCTGGTCGTCAACGTCCTGCTCGTGCTGTTCATCTCGAGCAACCTCGCGATCCTCTACATGAGCAACATCGGCTATGTCCTCGCCCACGTGCTCGCCGTCAGCGGCTTCCTGCTGCTGCGCAAGGACCGGCCGAACTGGCCAAGACCGTGGAAGCTCCATCGGGTCTGGATACCGATCGCGTGGTTCATGACGTTCTTCATCGCGTTCCTGTTGGTCGTCGGCGCGGGCGCCCCGCACCTGAACGGCTACGGCACGTGGACGGACTTCGCCATCGGCGTCGGCGTGCTCGCTGCATCCGTGCTGCTGTTCATCTTCCGGCGGATGGTCCAGGACCACGAGCCGATCCACTTCCGCGAGGAAACTCCGACGATGCCGGCGGAGGGCGACTGGCCGACTGGGTACGAAGAGCCGATGCCGGCCGCCCCCGTTGCGGGCTGAGCCGATCATGAAGAAGATCGTTGTGGGGTATGACGACACCGACGCGTCAAAGCGTGCGCTGGAGCGCGCAGCGGAGCTGGCCAAGGCGTTCGACTCGGAGCTCATCGTCACCAGCGTCGTCCCGACCTCCGTCAGCATAGGGCGCTCCGCCGGGCCGATCGATCCGACCGATCCGCCGGCCAAACACGCCGAGGAGCTCGCGCATGCGAAGGCGTACCTGGAGGGACAGGGCATCTCGGCCGAGTACGCGCCCGCGGTCGGGAACCCGGCCGACACGATCGCCGAGCTCGCGAAGGAACGTGGCGCCGATCTGATCGTGGTAGGCACGCGCGAGCAGAACGTCGTGCGGCGCCTGCTCGGCCAGAGCGTCAGCGAGGCGGTATCGCACAAGGCCCACAGCGACGTGCTGATCGTGCACTGAGCGCCCCGGCGCCGGCGCGTGGGCAGGTGAGTCTCAGCCTCGTCAGTCGGCTCTGATCTTCCAGCGCGGCCGGTCGGCGATCTCTCGATACTGACGGCGCCGGCGGGCGGGACGGATGAACGTCGCCCACACGTACCCCACGACCGCGACGATCAGGATCGAGCCGATCGGGCGACCGATCAGCACGAAGAAGAGCACGACGGCCGCAATGACCACGAAGACGGCGGTCGGGACGATCCGGTCGCGGACCTTTCTACGCCGGAAGGCGGCGTACTCCTCGACCGGGATCTGGTTCGTGTCGTAGCTGCGGCCGCAGCTTTCGCACTGCCAGCGTTCGCCATAGCGAAGCTCGCGTCGTTCGCCGCACTCGCACTTCACCGTGATCGGCGGCCCCCGTCTCACGTTGCGCGGTGCCTTGTCGGTGGTCATGCGAGCGCCGGGATCATCCGCTCGGCCGCGAGGCGCAGCTGCTCCGTGATCGGCGGGACGCCCTCGATCGACTGGCCGGAGAAGAACTCGACCAGCGGCGCGTCGGCGAGCGCCAGGATCACGTGATTGATCCCGGCCGGTGCGATGTCGCGGCGGATCTGCTCGGCGCACTCCTCCGGCGTACCGGCCACGGACAGCTTCTCGGCAAGCTCGGGACTGAACATGTTGATCGCCTTGGCCACGTCGCCCGCCGCGAAGGCGTCGAACATCGGCTGCAGCTCGGCCTGGTCGATGCCGTGGCGGGCGAGCTGCTCCGGCGGCATCGAGGGGATATAGAACGCGACCAGGATCCGGGCCGCGCGCTTCGCGGCGGCCGAGTCGTCCGAGACCACGGACACGATCCACGCCCCCAGGTCGAGGTCCTGCCAATTGCGCCCGGCGCGCTCCGCGCCCACCTTGACGTGATCGACGACATAGTCGTAGGCCCCCCGCGAGTACGACAGCGCGTGGTGCAGACCATCGGCGATCTCGCCGGCGACCTCGAACGACCGGGGGCCCTTCATCCCGCCCATCTTCAGCGGGATCCGCTCCTGCACCGGGCGCGCGGCCGTGAACAGGCCCGTGTACTGGAAGAAGTCTCCCTCGAAATCGATCTTGCCGTCGTCGAGGAACGTGCGCATCACGTGCATCGCCTCACGCAGCCGTGAGAGCGGCCTGCGCTTGGCCCAGTCGAGGTGATACTGCTCCATCATCACGAAGTTGCCGGTCGAGACGACCGCCTCGGCGCGGCCGCCGGACAGCTCGTCGAGCGTCGCGAGCTGCTGGCAGATCAGCGTCGGCTCGCGCAGGAACACGTGCGTGACGTTCGGGCCGAAGCGGATGTTGCGGGTCTTGTCGGCGGCCGCGGAGAACAGGCACCAGAGATCCTTGTGCCACGTCTCGTCGACCGAATAGCAGGCGTAGTAGCCAAGCTCGTCCGCGACCTTGATCATCTCGATCGAGTCCGCGAGGGGATAGTCGGGCAGCATGCAGTAGCTGAACCGCATCGCCGAGTCGCGTCCAGTGGACATTAACCGCCGCTCCTTTGATGGTCCCGCGTGTGTCCACCGATCGTATCCTCGCTCCCAATCCGAGCGAGAAATCTTGGGCGAGCTCGGGCGCGGCCCGATATGCTTGTCGGCGTCCTCGGTGGGGGGCGCGGGATCTCGGGAAGGACAGTGGATGAGGCGGATCACGGCTGTCGTCTACGGCGTGGGAGCGATGAACTCGGTCGCGACCCGGATGATGCTCGAGAAGGGCGTCGATATCGTCGGTGCGCTCGCCCGCAGCCCCGAGAAGGTCGGCCGGGACTTGGGCGATGTCGCGGGATTGGGGTTCGAGACCGGGGTGCGGATCGAAGACGATCCTGATCGAGTTCTGTCCTCGCGCCGGCCCGACATCGCGGTGATCGCGGTCGCGAGCTACATGTCCGACATGTATGAGCACCTGCGCCGGTGTGCCGAGCACGGTGTCAACGCGATCACGATCTCCGAGGAAGCGCTGTATCCCTGGAACACCTCTCCGATGGAGACCGCCGAGCTCGACGCGCTCGCACGGCACAGCGGCGTCACCCTGACCGGGACGGGACACCAGGACGTCTACTGGGTGAACCTCGTCAGCATGGTGCTGGCCACGGCTCACAGGATCGATTCCGTGACGGGCCGGGCGAGCTGGAACGTCGATGACTACGGCCCCGAGGTGGCGAAGGACCAGCGGGTCGACACGACCCCCGAGGATTTCGACCGCTGGATCGCCGAGGCCGCCCGGCCGCCCAGCTTCGGCCGCAATACCCTGGGTGCGCTGGTCGACGACCTCGGCTTGACCGTCCAAGCCCAGGAGAGCACGACGCGCCCCGAGATCGCCCGTGAGCCGGTGGCTTCGAGCAGCTTGGGGATCACCGTCGACCCGGGCCGCGTGATCGGATTCACCGACGTCGACACGGTGCGCTCGCACCAGGGGATCACGCTGACCTTCGAGATGACGGGGAGGCTCTACCTTGAGGGCGAGGCGGACATCAACGACTGGACGGTCACCGGCGAGCCGGAGCTCCGCCTCATCAACCCCGCGGTGCCGACGTCGGTAACGACCTGCACGCAGCTGGTGAACCGAATCCCGGATGTCATCAACGCGCCGCCGGGCTTCATCACGATCGAGAAGCTGCCGCGGCCCCGCTACCGAACGTACCCGCTTGAGACTTATCTGCGGGGCCGACCGAGCCGACACCGCCCGCGCGGATAGAGGAGGAGCTCCGAATGGCCGAGACAACAACTTCCGATGAGGGGACGAACGGGGCGGCCCGAGCGCTGATCGAGGAGTATCGAGACGTCGCATACAACTGCTTCAGCTCTGCTCACAAGTTCTGCCGCGAGGTTTGCCCGGTGATGCAGGTGACACGGGACGAGCGGCACACCCCGACCGCTTTCCACGCCAACGTCGTGGCGATGGAGAAGGGCCATCTGTCGATCGAGGACGTGGCCGAGGACTACGTCCACTGCACCATGTGCGGCGCCTGTGAGCTGCGGTGTCCGAACACACTGTTCACCGGCGACTTCTATCGGTTTCGCCAGCGCACGATCGACGTCGTCAAGGCGATGCGGGCGCTCGCGGTCAAGAGCGGCGTACACCAGAAGAACTGGAAACGGTGGGCTGAGCTGACCGACCGGTGGGGCAACGAGCCGGTGCTGGGGTGGGCCCGGGAGACATCGGGAGGCAAGGTGCGCGCATGGGCGGCCGGGTTGGACATCCCGACCGGTGGGGACACGGTTCTGTTTGCCGATTGCGAGGCGGCGTTCTACCGACCGTCGGTGCCGCGGGCGGTCGCGCTGCTCCTCCGTGCAGCTCGTGTCGAGTTTGGGCTGATGAGCCAGCAGTGGTGCTGCGGTGGCCCGATGTGGGAGACCGGCTACACCGAGATCGCGCACAAGATGGCGGAGCACAACATGCTCGACTGGCGCAAGACGCAGACGAGGCGGATCGTGTGCCTCGATCCGCACGACTACATCACGATCATCGAGCAGTACCCCGCGCTCGATCCGAACTTCGACGAGTTCGAGATCGTGCTCGCGGTCGACCTGATCGCCGAGCAGATCCGCGACGGCAGGCTTAGGCTGACCACGCCGATCGAGCGGACGGTCACGTATCACGATCCCTGCCGCCTGAACAAACGGATGGGGGTGTGGCAGTCGCCGCGCGAGATCCTGCGGGCCATTCCCGGGCTGACGTTCGTCGACGTCGATCACGTCACTCAATGGTCCTACTGCTCGGGCGCCGGTTCGAACCTCGGGGTCGAGAAACCCGAGCTGACCGCGGAGATCAGCCGGCGACGGGTCGCCAAAGCGAAAGAGCTCGATGGCGTCGACACGCTCGTGTCTGCCTGTCCATGGTCCGAGCGACCGCTGACCGAACAGGGAGAAGCCCAGGGGATCGAGGTGTTCGACATCTTCGAGCTCGTCGCCGAAGCCGCCGGATTCGAGGTGTGAGATGGCGACAGCACTGCTCGATAGCGTCATCGACGAGCTCACCGGGATCTGCGGTGCAGATCATGTCTTCACGGGCCGCTCGGCGGTGTTCAACCGCGCTCGTGTGCCCGCTCCCTTCCCGGCCCATAGGTGGGAGGAGCACGTCCCGAGCGCGGTCGTCCTGCCGACCTCGGCGGAGCAGATCTCCGAGGTCGTCAAGCTCGCGAATCGCCACCGGATCCCGGTCGTACCGCGGGCCGGCGGCACCGGGCTGACGGATGGCGCGGTCCCGCTGCGTCACGGAATCGTGGTCGACGTGAAGCTGATGAACCAGATCCACGAGATCGACCACGACAACCGGACGGTCACCGTCGGCCCCGGGATCAACATGCTCAAGCTCAACGAGGAGCTGCGCAAGCACGGTTACATCTATCCGGACGACCCGGCGTCCTACCCTTGCTCGCTGGTCGGCGGGCGGATCGGCACGAGCGGCTGGTCACTGCTCGGCGCCCGGTACGGTCACACGCGCGACCTCGTGATCTCATTTGAGATCGTCCTGCCCGATGGTGAAATTGTCCGCGTCGGCGATGGGGGCGGCCCGAAGGTGCGCAAGTCCTCGAGCGGGTATCAGCTCAAGCACCTGTTCATCGGCCACCAGGGAACGCTGGGGATCGTCACCGAAGCGACGCTCGAGCTGGTGGGGCGACCCGAGGCCGAGTTCTCGATGTTCTTCAACTACGAGGACTACACGGACGCGTGGCGGGCGACCGGTGAGCTGGCGCGCGCCGGCGTGGCGACGCTGGCCGGCGTGGTCTTGTTCGACGAATGGAAGGTCGCCTACCTGCGCCGGGACGACGAGGCGTACATCCCACAACCCGAGTCGGTCAAGGCCGTCGTCGCCTGCGCGTCGTACGGGAACGCCGACGAGGTCACGGTCGGCGCGAAACGACTACTGCGGATCGGCGAGGCGTCCGGGGGTACCTACCTCGGCGACGAGATCTCCCAGGGCGATTGGGCATCACGTCACGATCGCTACGCGACCCCCCAACATGGACGCACGCGCGACGGTCAGGTCGCCCTGATGAGCTGGCACTGTGAGGACGCGTCGATCCCGTACCCGGAGCTGCCGGCCGTGCGGGAGGAGTGGCACGCGATCGCCCGCTCCCTATCGGAGCGGTTCGACATGTTCGACGATTGGGGAATGTTCGCCTACACAAATGGCGCGTTCAAGCCGTGGGGGGACTACCTCGCCGAGATCGACATCGGTATCTGGGAGTTGAAGTGGGACGATCAGACGTGGGCGGCCTGGGTCGATGCGAAGCGCGAGCTCGCGCGTGTCTCGATCGAGCACGGCGGCTCGATCTCCGCCTGCCACGGCTCGTGCCGGGAAGGCGAAGTCGATCTCGTTCCGGAGGAGCTTGGCGGCGGCTTCGAGGTGATGAAGACGATCAAGCGGGCGCTCGACCCGAACAACATCATGAATCCCGGCAAGTACCTGCTCGACCAGGCCTACGAGGAGGGGTGACGATGCTCGGCTTCCGACTTTCAGCCCAGAAACCGCCCGAACCCGAGCGCGTGAATGACGTGGTCGTGACTCGCTTCGAGCACGTGTTCGAGATCGACCCGGCGCTCATGACTGAACACGTCCAGCAGCAGGAGATTCCGAACTGGGACTTCAAGCGGATCGTCGACAGCCGCTGGGAGCACCTCGCCTGGATGCACGATCACTTCGCCGATTCATTGATCTCGGGCGAGGAGCTGCTCGCGGAGATCGAAGCGGAGGGGTAGCGCTCAGTGAGCCGGCGGCTCCCAGCCCTCGAGGACCGGCGCTTTCCAATCGGTCCCAACGGTCCGCGAGCCATCGACCCATGGTCCGAGCTCGGGCTGAGGAAACTTGCAATGGCGCTCCTTGAGCGCGATCCCATACGAGTTACCCGACTGTAGGTGCTTGATCAGCACCTTGCGGGCGATCTCGTCCTCACGGCCCGCGGGGATCTGAAAGTAGATCTTGATGAAAGAGTTCGAGTAGCGGTCGAAGACGGCCGGCGTCCCCTCCTCCTCGAGTAGCTGCACGTCCTCGAGCCAGTTGATGTCCCTGCCGGGCGTGGCTGCGATCAGATCAACGTCGTCGATCAGGGAGATGTCCTCCTGGTAGGGAAGCCGCTGGCCTGAGAGGTACTCGGAGTCGATCCCGATGATCTTCTCGGGCTCGCCCGGCATACGCTGCGCGTCGGGGGTCATCAGTCGGTCGCCCCGCTGCGCTGCGCTTCGGGCGCCAGGTAGTCGACGGGGTTCTCGATGTGCCGCTCGAGCAGGCGCTTGATCTCAGCCAGCGCGCGCTCCTCGCTCTGGCCGGGGATGTAATCGGTTCCCGCGAGCGGCACGCGGGCCATCGCCGACGCCTCCACGGTCAGCGCGCACAGGTCCTCGGGCTCGAGGCTGTGGACATCGGTCTTGCCGCAGGCGCGGGCGAGCATCTGGCATTCGAGCGTCAGCGTGTGCAGGAAGTTGTACACGCGGGTCGCGGCGTCCTCGACGACGAGACGCTTGCGGAGCTCCGGGTCCTGCGTCGTGATTCCGACCGGGCACCGGCCGGTGTGGCAGTGGTAGCACTGGCCGGCCGGGACGCCGACGGTGCCCTCGTAGTCGGTGACGCCGGGGATCTCCTTGTTGCAATTGAGCGCCATCAGCGCCGAGTGGCCGATCGCGATCGCGTCGGCGCCGAGCGCTAGGGCCTTGGCGACGTCGCCGCCGTTGCGAATCCCGCCGGCGACGACCAGGTCGACCTCGTCGGCCATGCCGACGTCCTCCAGCGCGCGGCGCGCCTCCGGGATCGCCGCCAGCAGCGGAATCCCCGTCTCCTCGGCGGCGACGTGCGGTCCGGCGCCGGTGCCGCCCTCGGCGCCGTCCAGGTAGATGATGTCGGGGCTGCACTTGGCGGCCATCCGGACGTCGTCGTACACGCGAGCCGCCCCGAGCTTGAGTTGGATCGGGATCTCGTAGTTGGTCGCCTCGCGGATCTCCTGGATCTTCAGACTGAGATCGTCGGGCCCCAGCCAATCCGGATGCCTCGCCGGCGAGCGCTGATCGATCCCCGCCGGCAGCGAGCGCATCTCAGCCACCTGTTCGGTCACCTTCTGGCCCATCAGGTGACCGCCGAGGCCGACCTTGCACCCCTGGCCGATGAAGAATTCGCATGCATCCGCGAGCATCAGATGGTGGGGGTTGAAGCCGTAGCGGCTCTGGATCAGCTGGTAGTACCACTTGGTCGAGAGGTCGCGCTCGGGTGGGATCATCCCGCCCTCTCCCGAGCACGTCGCCGTACCGGCCATGGACGCTCCCTTGGCGAGCGCCATCTTGGCCTCCAGCGACAGGGCGCCGAAGCTCATGCCGGTGATGTAGATCGGAATGTCGAGCTCGATCGGCTTCTTGGCGAACCGGGCGCCGAGCACCGTCTTGGTCTCGCACTTCTCGCGATAGCCCTCGATCACGAACCGGGTCAGCGTTCCGGGCAGAAACATCAGGTCGTCCCAGTGGGGGACTTTCTTGAACATCGAGAAGCCGCGCATCCGGTAGCGGCCAAGCTCGGACTTGACGTGGATGTCGTCGATCACCTCGGGGGTGAAGATCCGGCTGTGGCCGAGCCGGTTGTGGGGCGATGGGGCGGCTTCGTCGGCCATTGAGCCTCCTAAAGCACGAGCTTTCGCTCGGACGGCTCGAGGTTGTCGTAGTTGTAGAGCTTCTTGCCGCACACGAACTTCTCGAATGCCGGTGGTGAGCCGAGCTGGTGAATCGAGAACTTGCGCTCGATCAGCTCCGTGTCCTCGTCGGTCCACTCGCCCGGCACGCAGTCGATCCCGAGCGACTTCACCTTCCCGCCGACGTAGATCGTGCCGTCGTACATCGAGTCGCCCAGGCCCGGCCCGACGTCTCCGCAGATGATCTGGCGACCGCGCTGCATCATGAAGCCCGTCATCGATCCGGCGGTGCCGAGGACGATGATCGTGCCGCCCTTCTGGTCGATCCCGGTGCGAGCGCCGACCTGGCCCTTGACGACGACGTCGCCGCCGCGGACCGCAGCGCCCATCAGCGAGCCCGCGTTGCCGTCGATCACGACGACGCCGGACATCATGTTCTCGCATGCCGACCAGCCGACGCGGCCGGTGATGTGCACCTCGGGACCATCGATGATCCCGCAGGCGAAGTAGCCGATGCTGCCTTCGAACCGGATCCGGCACCGCGTCAGGATCCCGGCGCCGAGCGAGTGGCGCGCGCCGGGGTTGAGCACCGTCACATCTTTGACGCCCTGTTCGTAGAGCAGCCACCGAAGCTCGAGGTTGATTCGCCTGGTGGTCAGGTTGTGGGCGTCGAACGTGGCGCGCTCGCCGTCGATCTCGCTGACCCGAGGAACGACCTCGTCGAGCTCGACGAGGCCGCGAGCGTCGTAACGCGGCTCTCCGTTGGTGCTCACCGAGTCCACACCATCACCGCGCCCTCATACGGATCGTAGGTGTCGATCTCGTGGTCGAGCACGGCTCGGATGGCCATCTCCTCTGAGGCGAGGGCGACCATGTCGTCGCCTTCGTAGAGGACGAGCGGCTTGGCCGCGAGCTCGTCCTTGGCCATGCCCAGCGCGTCCTCCGAGACGCAGATGTAGGTGAACACTCCGTCGAGCTCCTCGAGGCTCAGGCGCATCGCGTCCTCGAGCGACATGCCAGACTCGAGCTTCTGAGCCAGGTACACGGCGATGATCTCCGAATCGCACTCCGAGGCAAAGCGATGGCCGGCGCGCTCGAGCCGCCGGCGCCACTGGTGGTAGTTCGTCAGCTGGCCGTTGTGGACGACGGCGACGTCGGAGAACGGATAGGCCCAGTACGGGTGGGCGTTGGAGATGTCGACGTCGGACTCGGTCGCCATGCGCACGTGGCCGATGCCGTGGCTGCCGAAGTAGTCGTCGAGGCCGTAGTCCGATGACACCGTCTTCGCGTCGCCGAGGTCCTTGACGATCTCAAGGGCGTGCCCCGCCGACAGCACCTCGGCGTTCGGCACCGACTCGACATAGTCGGCGAGGTGCTTGACGTCGCCGTGATACGTGAGCGTCGCGCTGAGCGTGTACTCGTTGACGTCCTCGATGCTGCGGACCTCGGCGCCCGCGGCGCGCAGACGGCTCGCAACCTCGCTCCGGTGGCGGCGCAGGTCGTCGGCGAAGTCGAGGTCGCGCGGGGTATTGGCATCGGCGAGCTTGATCCGCATGATCAGCTCCTGGCCGGGCGAGTGGTAGAGCGCGAAGCCGGTCGAGTCGGGTCCGCGGTGCTTCATCGCCTGCAGCATGCTCGTGATGTCGCGGCCGATCCGGTGCGCGCCGTCGCCGTTCTTGTAGATGATCCCGGCGATCCCGCACATGGCTAGGGCAAGACCTCCAGGTATTCGTCGCGCTCCCAGTCGGTGACCGCGGCCAGGTAGCGCTCCCACTCGTCGCGCTTGTAGTGCTCGAACACCTTGTAGAGCCGGCCGGGGAGCGCGCTCTTGATCACCTCGTCGGCGGCGAGCGCCTTGAGCGCGTCGCCGAGGCTGTCGGGCACCTTCTCGATCTCGACTCCCTGGGCGAGCAGATCGTAGGTGTTGCCCTGCTGCGGGGGACCGGGGTCGAGCCCTCGCCGGACGCCGTCAAGGCCGGCCTGGAGGAGCGCCGCGACCGTCAGATACGGGTTGCACGAAGAGTCGACACCGCGGTACTCGAAGCGCCCGCCGGTCGCTACCCGGACCGTGGTCGTGCGGTTCTGCCAGCCCCAGTTCTTGTAGATCGGCGCCCAGAAGCCCGTGTCCCACATCCGGCAGTACGAGTTGACGGTCGGGTTGCCGATGCACATCAGCGCCCCGAAGTGCTCGAGCATGCCGCCGAGGAAGTGGCGCGCCAGCTCGGAGAGCTGCGCCGGGCCGTCTGGATCGTGGAAGACGTTGTTGCCGTCCTCGTCGACGAGCGTGAAGTGGTGGTGGTGACCGTTGGCGGAGACGCCGGTGAACGGCTTCGGCATCCACGACGGCAGGACTCCGTACTTGCGCCCGACGGCGGCGCACGCCTGGCGGTACGTGGTGATGTTGTCGGCGGTCCGCACGGGGCGGTCGAAGCGGAAGTTCAGCTCGAGCTGCCCGGGAGCGTCCTCGTGGTCGCCATAGCTCATGTCGAGCCCTAGCCGCTGGCAGTAATCGACGACGTCGAGCAGCACCGGACGGAGCTCCTCGAACTGGTGGATGTGGTAGCAGTAGGGCTTGGTCAGGCCTTCGGGCAGTTGGCCGTCGACGGGGCGCTTGAGCCACATCGTCTCGGGCTCGATCCCGATCAGGAACTGGTAGCCGAGCTCCCGCTCGAACGCGTCGGCGATCCGTTTGAGGTTCTGGCGCGGGTCGGCGTCGAGGAGCTCGCCAGTCTCGGTGTCGTAGCAGTCGCAGTAGACACGCGCGACTCGCTCATCCCACGGCAGCACGGCGAACGTGTCGAGGTCGGCGACCGCTGCCAGCTCGGACTCCTCGGGACCAAAGCCGATGTAGTTGCCGTGGCGGTCGGTGAACAGGTTGGCCGTGGCTCCGTAGACGAGCTGGTAGCCGCGCTCGGCGACCTGCGAGAAGAACGTCGACACGACGCCTTTGCCCATCACGCGGCCCGTGACCGACACCTGCTGGAAGAACACGTACTTGATCCCGCGCTGCTGGATCAGGTGGGTCAGCTCCGCGATCTTCTCGGCCCGGCCGGGTGCTCTGCGGGCTTCCTCGAGCGTCGCCGGGGGAGGCAAGATCCGATCGCTCGCGAGCACGGTCGCGACGGTTCCGCCGAACGTGGTCTCGGGTGCGAGCGTCGCCTCTCCGGTGCCGTCGATTGCCATACGGATCTCCTCTCTCCTCGTGACCCTGAACTAGCTCCCCTGCAAATCTACACGCCCGCGAACCGACGTGGACAAATAGGTACAGGCACTCACGATCCTCTTATACCATTTTGTTCAATCCGGGAGAAGGCCGAGTGGCCTACGAGCTGAGGCCGAGCGTGATCAGCCCGCCGATGATCAGCGCGACGCCCGACCATTGCACCGGCGTCGGGCGCTCTGTGAGTAGCCACACTCCCATTACGATCGGCACCACCGCGTACGGCGCCGACGCGGTCGCGACGACGGAAGTGGCGGCGTGATTGGCGCCGAGGTTGAAGAACACGTAGCCGCCCGTATCCAGAAGTGCAAGCAGGGCGAACGTCGGGAGTAGCGCGCGGGGGAGCGTCGAGAGCCCGATCCCGCCACTCCTCAGGCCTACATGGGCCAGCAGGAACAACGTCGTGAATCCCCGCGCAAGGAAGATCGGCGCGAGCCAGCCGAGGCTGCGGTGGTAATAGGAGACGCCGAACACGAAGCCCCCCAGGAGGGCCATTGCGATCAGGGCGAGCACGAAGCCGCGACCGGTGCGGCGGTCGATCGTCGCATGCGCGATCTCGCGCACGTTCGCCGAGGCCACCATCGCTCCCGCGATCACCGCGACTACGGCCACGATCTCACCGGTAGACAAAACCTCGCCGCTGATCGCCACGGCGAACAGAACCGTGACCGCCGCGTAGCCGGAGACGATCGGGCTGAGGACCGAGATTGGACCGATCGACAGCGCGCCATAGAAGGCCAGGTAGGAGAGCCAGCCGACCGCGCCCAATACGACGAACAGTGGCAGCTGGTCGGCCTTTACATTCGACAGCGCGCCGGTCGCGAGCACCAGAATCGTCAGCGGGACCATCGACGCGAGGTGGAATCCGAGCACGATTCGCAGGGCGCCGATTGTCCGCGAGCCGCGCGCGGCGAAGTAGTCGGCCAGGCCCCACGAGAGGGCGGCGCCGAGGCCGAGCGCGATCCCCACTATTGAGCCGGGTTCGGCACGAGTTGGGTAGCCGTCCGCAACGCATCGGCCAGCCGCACGGCCACGGCGCCGTCGCCGGCCGGCCGCCCGTCGAGGTGCGCCGGCTCGACGCCACCGAGGGCTCCGGTGAGAAAGATCTCCGCCGCGCCGGCGAGCAGCGCCAGATCGAACGGCTCGACGCGGATATCAAGGCCGAGGTCGGGTCCGAGCTCCAACACGACGGCCCGGGTCACGCCGGGCAGGATCCGCCCGTCGGCCGGCGGGGTGATGATCGTTCCGCCGTCCTGCACGACGAACACGTTCGCCCTCCCGGCCTCGAGCACGAGTCCGTCGAGATCGCACAGCAGCGGCTCACCGTCCGCGCTGGCGGTCAGTGCGGCGAGCAACCGCCGGTCGGCCCATTTATGGCAACCGACGCCGCCCGGCACGGTCGTCACCGACAGCGGCACCGGCGCGCTCCGCCTCGGCGCATCGGTGACCTCGATCCGGGTCTCGATTCCGCTGCCGCAGGGGCGGACATCGACCCGCATCCGGGCGCGGTCGATGTCCGACGCGGCCGCGAGCAGCTCCGCTTCGAGGCCGCTGGGGAGCGCGGCTCCGTAGAGCGTCCACGCGCTACGGGCGATCCGTTCCAGGTGGCGCTCAAGCAGGACGGGATGTCCTTGCCAAACGAGCAACGTCTCGAACACGCCGGCCGCCGGATCGGGCCGCGGGACTGGCAGCGGATACAGGCGCCGCGGTACGGGAGCCGGGATCGTGGGTGGCGGGGCCTCGCGCTCCAGTCTGGCTCCGATCGCGTCGAGCAGCGGCTTGGCCTTGGTCAGGCACTCGGCGGCCTCGGCCACCGGATCGGAGTCGGCGACGATGCCCCCACCGACGCCGAGCCACGCTCGCCCGCCGCGGAACTCGAACGTCCGGATCGCGACGTTCAGCTCGAGTCCGGCGACCGGGCTGGCGAAACCGATTGCCCCGGTGTAGACGCCACGGCTCGTGCTCTCGAGCTCGGCGATCACGTTCATCGCCGCAATCTTGGGGGCGCCCGTGACCGATCCAGGCGGGAACGCGGCGCGGACGGCATCGCCGTCGCCGACCCCGTCGCGCAGCGTGCCGCTGACCTCGGAGACCAGATGCCAGACGCCGGTGTGGGGCCGGGCGTCCCCGAGCGCGCCGACGGTGATCGAGCCGGGTAGGCAGACCCGGCCAAAGTCGTTGCGCACGAGGTCGACGATCATCACGTTCTCGGCGCGGTCCTTCTCTGAGGCCAGCAGCGCGCGGCGCTCGGCAGCCGAAGCCAGCGGATCACTTGGCCGCGGGCGCGTTCCCTTGATCGGCGCGCTGCGGATCCGGCGCCCGCGACGCTCGAGGAACAGCTCGGGCGAGAGGCTCGCGATTGCCCCGTCGGGACCGCCGAAAAACGCGGCGCGATCGGGCCGGAGCGTCGAGACCGCGGTCACGAACAGGTCGAGCGGGTCGCCGTCGAGACGGGACTCGAGTCGTACGCAGATGTTGGCCTGGAACAGATCGCCGGCGTGGATTCGCGCGCGGCACGCCTCCACGGCCACGGTGTGGCCGGCGGGGGAGGGGGTCGCCCGCCATCGGCTCGTCGCAAACCGGCGGGGCTGCGGCGTCGTGCGGGCGCGCGCCTGGAGTTCGCGCAGTCGCTCACGCAGCGCCTCGGCGCGGTCCTCGGTCCACAGCGCCTCGAACCACCATCGCCCGTCCTCGTCGCAGCGCAGCAGATGGTCGTAGAAGGCCAGGCGGGAAGGGACAGGCTCACCGGCGGCAGGCGGGTCCGCGGACACGGGTTCGAGCCGGCGCCCGAGCCGATACGGGAGAGCGCCGAACCACCCGCCCGCGACAGCCAAATCCCGGCGGTCCTCCGGACCGCCCTTAATAACAGGCTGTTGATCGAGCAGCGCGAACTCGTTCTCCTCGGCCGAAGCGACCCTGACCGGTTCTGAGGAGACCAGCGCGCCACCCCCGGCCCAGCGGCCGACCAGCGCGAATGGCCGCTCGTCGTCGCGGACGAGCAGCGCCGCGGCCTCGGGCGCCAGCCTCCACGCGAGCGGCAGCCGGACAACGTGTGTGTGAACGCTCATCGCTTGACCGCCGCGAGACCCGACGATAGCCTGGCGTAGCGCATAGTGCAAAGGTATTGCGTCAGTGGCAACAGATAAACTTCCGAGCTCGATCCCCGTGCTCGTCATCGGCGCCGGCGTGCACGGACTGTCGACGGCGTGGCATCTCGCCCAGGCGGGCGAGCGCGTGTTGGTGCTCGACAAGACCGGCGTCGGGGCCGGCGCGTCCGGCATCGCCTGCGGGGTGATCCGCAACAACTACTTCCAGCCGGCGATGTCCGACCTGATGGCCGCCTGCGTCGAGATCTGGGAGTCGGACCCGGAGACCCTCCACTACCACGGCAACGGCTACATCGCGCTCGGGCCGCCCTCGCAGGAGGGCGATCTGATCGCGGTCCACGGCCGCCAGCAGCGGATCGGCTACCCGTCCGAGCTGTATGTCGGCGAGGAGGACGTGACGGACCACATGCGCTCGCTGTATCCCGACTGGCGGGCCTCCGGCATCACGGTCTGCCTGCACGAGCGCGCCGGTGGCTACGCGTTCAACCGCGAGTCGATGTTCGGGCTGGCGGACAAGGCGCGGGCCGCCGGGGCTGAGGTACTCGCCGGCGTCCAGGTGACGGGATTCGAGTTTGACGGCGCGGGCGCTGTCAGCACCGTGCAGACCACGGCGGGGACGATCGCGGTCGAGCAAGTTGTCGTTGCCGTCGGACCGTGGATCGCGTCTGTGTGGGAGCTGCTCGGCCTCCCGGCCCGTCTCGACGTCCGCCAGCCGGACGGAACCGCGCTCCAGGATCAGCCGATGTGGACCTACTGGTACCTCCAGGAAGGAGAGGTCGTCGTCGATCCGGCCACGTTCGTTACCGCCGACGGGCACAGCTCCGCGGTGATCCACGTCGACAGCGACCAGCCGCTGCGCGATGACGACGGGCGGCTGATCACCGACCGCCCGTGGGGTATCTACTTCAAACCCGACCGGTCGAGCATCCAGGGTGGCGCGGCGCCGATCCAGCTCGGACACGAGTACACCGTCGACCCGTATCCGACCGGGAGTGTCGATCCCGGCTTCCCGGACATGTGGTGCGCGGCGCTGTCGCACTGCCTCGAGCGGTTCGGCGGGTCGCGCCGCCTCTACCGCCAGGTCCGCTCGGGCGGTGTCGGCGCGTTCACCGCCGACAACTTCCCCGTGTTCGACTACATGCGGCCAAATGTGTATGTCGCCGCCGACTCGAACCATGGCTACAAGATGATCGCCGTCGGTCGCGAGATCGCTCGCGTGCTCCGAGGCGAGCACTCCGCGCTGCTGCACCCGTTCCGATACGAGCGGTTCAGCAGCGGCGAGCTCCATCCGGTCTCGCACAGCCCGTACCCCTGGAGCTAGCAAGCCCGGCGGACGGCGGGAGGCCCACTGCTAGCGGATCGGTGTCGGCTTCGTGGCGTCGAATGAGCGCATCACCTCGACGTGGAGCGCATCGGGCATGAACAGGTCGCGCGAGTACGCGACCGGGTCGCCGGCGCCCGCGTAGATCACCTCCTCCAGCTCCAGCGCCGCCGTCGTACGCCGGATCTGAAGCGCCTTACCAACCTGTTCCCGCGGCATGACCAGACATGGCATCACCCTCGTCCGGGCGAAGGCGACCGGAATGCCGAGATCGATCAACAGGTCGAGCACCATCCGGCCCCGCTCGAGTGAGCGCTCGAGCCGACCGCTCGCCGGAAGCTCGACGTCCGGATGGACGACGTCGAACATGACGGCGACGGGGCTTGCGCTCGCGAGCAGGACGCGGAAGATCGTCGTAACGTGCGTACTCGGATCGAGCTCGAGCGGCTCGCCGACCTCGGGGCCCACCGCCCGCTCCTCGATTCGGAGGTTGGCCGCCGTGAGGGTGACGCCGCGCCGTTTGGCGAGGGAGGAGTACGGCTCGAGGCGCTCGAGGCGCTCACCCAGCTGGCTCGGTACGACAACCCGGCCGACGAACGTGCCGCTCCCCTGCTTGCGGACGATCTCGCCCGTGTCCTCGAGCCGCTGGAGCGCCGTCCGCAACGTCCCGCGCGAGATCCCGAGCATCTGCGCGACCTCGTGCTCCGGCGGCAGCCGATCCCCGGTCCGATGGCGGCCAGGCGCGAGCCAGTTGCGCAATGCCTGCTCCGCGCTGTCGACCAGCGACTGTCGCTGGGGCGCAGCGCTGTTGTGCGAACCCTGCGCTATAGCGACACCCCCATGATCACCGGCATTCTGTCACCGATCGTTGAACGGTCAGCCTTTTTCGCTGTACCGCGAATGGCGCGCGAGCCCGTCGGCCGGGAGGTCGTAGTAGGAGCCCGCCTGCGAGACGTACACGTGGCCCGCGGTGTGCAGGCCGGTCGCGTCATCGAGCGTGCCCGCGGCGATCGAGATCGTCGCTCCCGCCGGTGGATCCCAGAACAGGCTCGAGCCGCATTCCCCGCAGAACCCGCGCCGCGCCTGTGCGTCGCTGTCCGGGCTCTCGATCCAGCGAAGGCCGCGCGGCTCGACCAGCACGAGCTGATCTCGAGGCGCGGCGGTGAACGCCGAGAAGTGTCCGTGCCAGCGCCGGCATTCCTGGCAGTGGCAGATAAGGACATCGCGGAGCGGACCGTGGACCTCGTAGCGCACGGCTCCGCACAGGCACTGCCCGGTTCTCGTGATCATCGCTCACGGGCGGACGCCCATCGCCCGGGTCAGCGTGGCCGTTGCCTCGAGCAATGGCGCGAGCAGACGCGTCGGGTCCTCGAGCCGGTTTGCCGGTCCCTGGAGGCCTAGGATCGCGGCCAGCGCGCCGGCTCGATCGAGCACCGGCGCGGCGATCGCGTTGACGTCGACCTCGCGCTCCCCGAACACCGTGGCGTAGCCGCGCTCGTGGACGGCGGCGACCTCGGCGGCCAGCGCTTCGCGGCTGGTGATCGTGCGGTCGGTGAGCGAGACGAGATCGCGCTCGCGCGGGAGTGGGCCGCCGCCGAACGCGAGCATGACCTTGCCGACCGCGGTGGCGTGGGCGATGCTCGGCCGCCCCAATCTGGCCATGCTGACGACGCTCGAACGCGACGGCACGGAGTCGACGGTGATGGCCACGAGCTCGCTCGGGAGCGAGAGCGTCGCCGTCTCGCCGGTGTGCTCCTCCAACTCGACCAGGATCGGCCGCGCCTGTGCCTGGACATCGATCCGCGAGAGGACGCGATCGGCGAGGGTCACGAGCCCGAGCCCGAGCCGGAAGGGCCCCTGGCCATCGCGGGCGACGAGGCCCGCGGATTCAAGCGTCGCCAGCAGCCGCGAGGCCGTGCTCGCGTTGACGCCGATGCGGCGGGCGAGCTCGTTGACGCCAAGATCCTGATCTGAGTCGCGGAGCTGCTCGAGTAGTTCCAGGGCGCGACCGACCGAGGCAACCGGGCGCCGCCTGGACTCGTTCGCCTGTTGCGCCATTGGCAATAGTATTGCGTGGTGCGCCGGACTTGTCTACGATGCACCCGGAATGTCGTTCGTGCTCACGTGTCCGCACTGCGGCGTCCGCGAGGTGGCCGATTTTGCGTTCGGAGGCGAGGTGACCGCGCGTCCGCGCCAGCACCCGTCGTTCCGCGAGCTGTGTGAGTACAACTACTTCCGCAGCAACGTCGCCGGGGTACAGCGCGAGTGGTGGTATCACCGCTCCGGCTGCCGCACGTGGTTTTTGGCCGAGCGCGACACGCGCACGAACGAGGTCCTGCGGATTGGCCTTCCCGGCGAGCTCGGTGACAGCCCATGAAGCGGCTGGCCCCGCAGCCGGGTGAGCGGGTCGACCGCGATGAGACGGTCGCGTTCACGTTCGACGGCAAGCGCGTTACGGCCCTCGCCGGCGACACGATCGGCTCGGCGCTGTACGCGGCAGGGACGCGCACATTCTCGCGGAGCTTCAAGTACCACCGGCGCCGGGGACTGATGTGCTGCGCGGGCCAGTGCCCGAACTGCCTGGTCGCCGTCGACGGCGCCCCGGGGGTGCGAGCCTGCACCGAGCCCGTCCGCGAGGGCGCCCGGGTCGAGCACCTCAACGCCCGCCCCAGCCTCGAGTTCGACGCGATGTCGGTCACCGACTCGATCGGGGGGCCGTTCACGCCGCCCGGCTTCTACTACAAGACGTTCATCCGGCCGCGGCGGCTGTGGCCTCTCTACGAGAAGGTGCTCCGTCACGCCGCGGGACTCGGCCGGCTCCCAGAGACCCAGCCCGAGCGGACGTGGCGGACCGAGTATCGCCGGCGCCACGCCGACGTGCTGGTCGTCGGCGGCGGCCGCGCCGGCCTGGCCGCGGCGATCGCTGCCGCCGAGCTCGGGGCCGACGTCGTGCTCGCCGACGAAGGGCCTGAGCCCGGCGGCCGTCTGCTGTGGGAGGGCGGCCACAACGACGCCCAGGAGCTGACGGCCCAGGCCCGCGCGGCCGGAGTCGAGATCCTCTGCTCGGCGCCGGCACTCGGCCATTTCGACGGTCTCGTTCCGATCTGGCAGGGCGACACGCTGCACCAGGTGCGGGCACAGCACCACGTGTACGCGACGGGCGCCATCGAGCAGCCGCTCGTGTTCTCGGGCAACGACATCCCGGGCGTGATGCTGTCGGGCGGCGCCCGCCGGCTGATCGCGCTCTACGGGGTCAAACCGGGCGAGCGCGCCGTCGTCGCGACCACGTCGGACCGAGGGATCCGCGCGGCGTTCGCCCTCCAGCAAGCCGGGGTCAACGTGCTCGCCGTGGCGGACCTCCGCACGACGCCGACGCGGTTGGCATCAGCGCTCGAGAAGCACCGGATCGAGGCCCTCCACGGCTGGACGGTGGCGGCGGCGGCCGGACGCCCCGGGGTCCGGAGCGCCGTGCTCGTCCGCGCCGGGGAGCACGCAGCGACGCGCTCCGAGCGGCGCGAGTTCGACTGCGACCTCGTGATCGTCTCCGGGGGCGACGCCCCGGCAACGGCGCTGATCACCCAGGCCGGCGGGCGAACGGCATACGACGAGCAGCGCGGTTACTTCCGGATCACCGAGGTGCCCCCGACCGTGTGGGCGGCTGGGCAGGTCGCGGGCGAGGGCGAGCACCACCGGGCCCAGGCGTCCGGCGAGCGCGCCGGCCTGGAGGTGGCGCAGGCTCTGGGGCTGGGCGATCAGCGGACGACGGCCCGGCTGAGCGAGCTCCGGACGCGGCTCGCCAACCCCGACCGGGCGGCCGAGGCCGTGGCGCCCGCCGTAGAAGACCCCGGACCACAGCGCGCCTTCGCCTGTTTCTGCGAAGACGTCTCGGCGAAGGACATCAAGCGGAGCATCGACGAGGGCTACGACTCGATCGAGCTGTGCAAGCGGTACACGACGGTGACGATGGGGCCGTGTCAGGGCCGCATGTGCCAGCTTCCGGCGATCCGGCTGATGGCGGCCAACACAGGCGAGGGGCTCGACCAGATCGGAACGACGACGGCCCGTCCACCGTGGTCGACGGTGCCGCTGGCGGCGCTCGCCGGCCGTCCAATCGAGCCGGCCAAGCGGTCGGCCATCCACGGCCGCCACCGCGAGCTCGGCGCGCGGGTCCAGTGGGCTGGCGACTGGCGCCGTGCGTACGACTACGGCGACCCGGAGGGGGAGGCGCTCGCCGTCCACGAGTCCGCCGGACTGATCGACGTCTCGACGCTCGGCAAGCTGCTGGTCAGCGGCCCCGAGGCGGGAGCCTTTCTCGACCGGCTGTATCCGAACCGGATCTCGACGTTGAAGCCCGGGCGCGTGCGCTACGGCGTGCTCACCTCCGACGCCGGCCGGATCATGGACGACGGCACGCTCAGCCGGCTCGATGAGGAGACGTTCTACGTGACGACGACCTCCAGCGGCGCCGGCGCCGTCGAGCAGTGGTTCAGCTGGTGGCTGGCGGATTGGAAGCTCGACGTGCGGCTCACCGACATCACGCAGGCGCTGTCCGCGGTCAACCTGGCGGGGCCGAGAGCGCGGGAGATCCTCACGCGACTGACCGAGCTCGACTGCTCGCCGGAGGCGTTCACCTATCTCGACGCGCGCCAGGCGAGGGTGGCGGACGTTCCCTGCCTGCTGATGCGGATCGGGTTCGTCGGCGAGCTCGGCTACGAGATCCACTTCCCGGCGGCATACGGCGAGGACGTGTGGGACGCGATCCTGGCTGCGGGCGCCCAGGACGGGATCCGGCCGTTCGGGCTCGAGCCGCAGCGGATCCTGCGCCTGCAGAAGCAGCACATCCTCGTCGGCCAGGACACCGACTCGGAGTCGACGCCGTTCGGCGCCGCGATGCCGTGGGCGGTGAAGCTCGACAAGGACGAGGACTTCATCGGCAAGTGGGCGCTCGAGCGCTTCGCCGAGCACCCGGCGCGAGACGATGCTGGTCGGGTTCACGCTCGCCGACGGTCTGGTTCCGACCGAGGGCGCGGTCGTCATGGACCAGCGCGGTGACCCGGCCGGCCAGGTCACCAGCGCGCGCCGGTCGCGACAGCTCGGACGCGTGATCGGGATGGCGTGGGTGCCGGCCGCGCTCGCGAACGACGGCGAGACGATCACGATCGCCGACAACGGGACGCGGCTCGCCGGCTCGATCCTGACCGAGCCGTTCTTCGACCCGCAGGGCGAGGTCCTCCGATCGTGACGGCGCTCGCGTTCCTGAGCCCCGAGTCGAGCTCGGAGTCCGTGTGCGCCCGGTCGCCGATGGAGCGGCCCGCCCGCCGGGCGGGTGCTCGGTTCGAGCGCCGTGGCGGCTGGAACGTCGCCGTCGGCTACGACCCCGCGGGGACCGACTTCGTGCGGGAGACCGTCGGCTTTGCCGATCGCTCGCATATGCCCAAGCTCGAACTGCATGCGCCGATCGTGGATTTCCGAGGCGGCGTCGCGGAGCGGCGCGACGGCGCCTGGTGGTGCCCGGTGACGCCGGCGCGCACGCTGATCCTGGGCGAGCGCGGCGACGCGCTCCCGGAGGCCGCGACCGTCGTCGACGTCACCTGCGGGCTGGCCGCCCTGTCGCTGATCGGCCCGTCTGCGGGCGAGCTGCTGGCCCGCTTCTGCGCCGTCGACGTCAGGGACAAGGTGACGCCCGTGGGCGGCTTTCGTCCCGGGTCGGTCGCGCGGACGCCCGGCTACGTGCTGCGCGAGGCCGAGGACCGGCTGCTCGTGATGGTCGGGTGGGCGCTCGGGGAGTACCTGTGGGAGGTCGTGGCCGACGCCGCCAAGCATCTCGGAGGAGGCCCGGTGGGCGCCGATGCGTGAGCTGTTCCGCCCCCGGCGGATGTGGCGCCGGACGCGGAGAGCTGGCCGGCAGCTACGACGTCGTGATCGTCGGCGGCGGCGCCCACGGGCTCGCGACCGCGTACTACCTCGGTCAGCTCGGCGCCGGGCGCGTCGCCGTACTCGAGAAGAGCTACATCGGGTCCGGTGCGGCCGGGCGCAACACGACGATCCTGCGCTCGAACTACAAGACTCCCGAGGGGGCGCGGTTCTACGACGAGAGCATCCACATGTACGAGCGGCTGTCGGCGGAGCTCGACTTCAACCTGCTGTTCTCGCAGTGCGGGCACCTGACGCTCGCCCACTCCGACCGGGCGATGTTCGTGATGGCCAACCGCGCCGAGGTCAACCGCCTGAACGGGATCGACTCGCGGCTCGTCGACGCCGCGGAGGTCAAGCGGCTGTGCCCCCAGCTAAACGTCTCGGAGCACGTCACGTATCCGATCATGGGGGCGCTGTATCACCCGCCGGGCGGGATCATCCGCCACGACGCGGTCGTCTGGGGGTATGCACGCGGGGCCGACCGCGCCGGCGTCGAGATCCACCCCTACACCGAGGTGCAGGGATTCGAGCGCGCCAACGGGCGGATCGCGGCCGTGCGGACAAACCGGGGGACGATCAAGGCGGGTCAGGTGATCAGCGCCACCGCCGGCTGGAGCACGCTCGTGTGCGCAATGGCCGGCGTCGGGCTGCCGATCACCACCCACATCCTGCAGGCGTGCGTGACCGAGCCGGTCAAGCCGCTGCTCGACGTCGTGATCGTCTCCTCTCAGATGCACGTCTATATCTCGCAGTCCGATCGCGGGGAATTCGTGATGGGCTCCGAGATCGAACCGTGGACGACCTACCGCATGCAGGGCACGCTCAACTTCCTCCAGGACCTCACCCGCCACACGCTCGAGCTGTTCCCGCAGCTCGAGCATGCGCGGCTGCTGCGGGCGTGGGCGGGGCTGTGCGACCTGTCGCCCGACTACAGCCCGATCCTCGGCAAGACCGAGGTCGAGAACTTCCACGTCAGCGCCGGGTGGGGAACGTACGGCTTCAAGGCGGCGCCGATCGTCGGCAAGACGCTGGCCGAGCTCGCGCACACGGGCCGGACACCGGAGCTGATCGCGCCGTTCGCGCTCGAGCGCTTCTACGAGGACAAGCTCGTATCTGAGCTCGCAGCCGCCGCCGTCAGCCACTGATCCCGATGGCCGAGCCACAGACAACGCTGCGCGTTCTGATCGCGTGCCCCGACCGGCCTGGGATCATCGCCGCGGTCTCGCGCTTCCTCTACGAGCGGGGCGCGAACATCGTCCGCTCGGACCAGTTCTCGACCGATCCTGTCGACGGGGAGTTCTTCCTGAGGATGGAGTTCACGCTCCCCTCCGAGCAGCGGGCCGAGCTTGCCGAGGAGTTCGGCCTCACCGTCGCGTCGCGGTTCGACATGGCGTGGCGGCTGTGGGACTCGGCCCGGCCCAAGCGGATCGCGATCCTCGTCTCGCGCTACGACCACTGCCTGCAGGAGCTGCTGTGGCGCTGGCGCCGCGGGGAGCTCGACGCCGAGATCGTGCTCGTCGCGTCCAACCACCCCGATCTGCGCGAGGCGACCGAGCGGTTCGGCCTGCCCTATCACCACGTCCCCGTCGAGAAGGACCGCAAGCCCGAGGCCGAGGCGGAGCTGCTCGAGCTGCTCGACGGAAGCTGTGACCTGGTCGTGCTCGCCCGCTACATGCAGATCCTCTCGAGCAACTTCCTCGAGCGGGTGGGCGCGCCGATCATCAACATCCACCACTCGTTCCTGCCGGCGTTCGCCGGCGCCGGCCCTTACCAGCAGGCCAAGGATCGCGGCGTCAAGCTGATCGGGGCGACCGCGCACTACGTCACCGAGGAGCTCGACGCCGGCCCGATCATCGAGCAGGACGTGATCCGCGTCAGCCACCGCGACGACGTCAAGACGCTCGTCAGGCTGGGCGCCGAGATCGAGCGATCGGTGCTGGCGCGGGCCGTCCAGTGGCACTGCGAGGACCGGGTCCTGCAGGAAGGCAATACGACGGTCGTGTTCTAGGCGCCCGGTGGCGGTGGCGTGACTGTTGGCTTGGGAGGGGGCGGCCCGGGTTCGATCGCGGATCCGGCGGCCCTCACCCCTCCAACTGGAGCCTTTTTGTCCCGGCCGGGCGGCGGGACAAAAGGCGTCAGTTGGGCTGTCTAGAGCGCCTCGGCGCGCGTGGCCGCGGCGGACTCCGTCAGCTCCTTGAGCTCGATCAGCCTGAGGTCGCGGGGCATGCCGGCGAGGTTGATCCGCACGAGCTGAGCGGCGGCCTGACAGGCGCCCTCGGCGAGCAGCAGCCCGGTCACGGCGTCGCCGCGCAGGTGCTCCGGGCCGTCGCGCGCGGCCTCGAGCGCCAGGGTCGCCACCTCGCCGGCGACGCGCGCGATCTCGAGCGGCGTCTCGGCTGCCCGGCTGAGCGCCGCGTCCAGGCGCGCCGGCCGGGCCGGGTCGCTGGTCGGCAAGCGCAGCGCCTCGAGCACGGGCTCATAGGCGTGGAGTTCGCGCTCGGCGAGCTCGCCGGCGCGCCGGCGGAGCTCGACGGCCTGCTCGGCGATCTTCGCCATCCGTTCATGGCGGTCGGCGAGGTCACTCCGCCCGAGCGTGAACCGCGCCGTCATCTCGACGAGCCCGGCCCCCAGCGCGCAGGCCCAGCCCGCCGCCGAGCCTCCGCCCGGGGCCGGGGTGGCCGCCGCGACGTCGGCGAGGAGCTCGTCGAACGTCCTAGCGCGGCTCGGCATGCACTCCTAGAACAGCCCGACCGTTCGCCCGTGCTCGTCGATGTCGACGTTCAGCGCCGCGGGCGTCTTGCCGAGTCCGGGCATCTGGGTGATGTCGCCGCACAGCGGGACAACCCATCCGGCGCCGGTATAGGCGCGGATGTCACGCACGGTCAGCGTGAAGTCGTCGGGCGCGTTCAGCAGCGTCGGATCGGCGGACAGCGAGAGATGGGTCTTGGCCATGCAGACCGGGAAGTGGCCGAACCCGTCGCTCTCGAACTGCTCGATCTTCCGCTCGGCCTCGGGGTAGAAGAAGACGTCCTTGGCGTGGTACACGCGCAGCGCGACGGCCTCGATCTTCTCCCGCAGCCCGGTCTCGTCGCTGTACAGCATCCGGAAGCGGTTCGGCTGCTCGCAGGCGTCGACGACCGCGCTGGCCAGATCCGCGGCGCCGATCCCGCCCTTCTCGAACGCCTCGTTGATCTCGGCGCCGAACGCGCCGGCCTCGAGCGCGAGCCGGCGGACGAGTTCGACCTCGTCGTCCCGATCGCCCGGCCTGCGGTTGACCGCCACGACGCACGGCACGCCGAACGTCTCAACGATCTCCAGGTGACGGCGGACGTTGGCCATCCCGATCTCGATCGTCCGCATCGGGTCGAGTTCGTCCTCGCGGGGGTCCTCGGCGGCCCCTCCGTGGTGCTTGATCGCACGGACGGTGGTCACGAGCACGGCCGCGCTCGGCGTGAGACCGCCGAAACGGCAGACGATGTCGAAGAACTTCTCCATGCCCATGTCCGAGCCGAACCCCGACTCGGTGACGACATAGTCGCCGAGCTTCATCCCGATCAGGTCGGCGACGAGCGAGTTGTTGCCATGGGCGATATTCGCGAACGGGCCGCAGTGCATGATGCACGGCTGCCCCTCCAGCGTCTGGATGAGGTTCGGCTTGAGCGCGTCCTTGAGCACGACCGCCATCGCGCCGGCAGCCTGCAGGTCCTCGGCCGTGACGGGGCGACCGCCGTCGTAGCTGCGGGCGACGGTGATCGCGCCGAGCCGGCGGCGCAGATCCTGGATGTCACGGGACACGGCCATCACCCCCATCACCTCGGAGGCCGCCGTGATGTCGAACCCCGTCTCGCGCGGGTAGCCGTTCGGCCGGCCGCCGAGTCCGACGACGATGTTGCGCAGCGTCCGGTCGTTCATGTCGACCACGCGGCGCCAGTCGACGCGCAGCGCGTCGATCTTGTGGGGATTGCCGTGGAGGATCGAAGCGTCGAGCATCGCCGCCAGGAGGTTGTTGGCGGCGCCGATCGCGTGGATGTCGCCGGTGAAGTGAAGGTTCAGATCCTCCATCGGCACGACCTGGGCCAGGCCGCCTCCGGCGGCTCCGCCCTTGATGCCGAACACCGGCCCGAGCGACGGCTCGCGCAGGCACGCAACCGGGTTCTTGCCGATCACGCCCAACCCCTCTGTCAGCGAGACCAGCGTTGTCGTCTTCCCCTCGCCGGCCCGCGTCGGCGTCATGCCGGTCACGCAGACCACCTTCGCGTCGGGCGCAGCGGCGAGGCGGTCGATCACCGACAGAGCGATCTTGCCCTTGTAGCGGCCGTACGGCTCGATCTCTTCGGGCTCGAGGCCGATCCGTTCCGCGAGGCCGACAATCGGCTCGAGTTCCGCTTCCTGTGCGATCTCCAGGCTGCTCTTCATGGGTCCCCGTCTGGTGGTTATCTAATCCCTGCGTCCTATCCGAATCTACTGTCCCCGGGGCTTTCGTTCGAGGGACGCCGCTGGCCCAAGTTGGCCGGGGCGGGTGGCCGAATAGTACAAATTCGTACATCGGTAGGGTGAAGCGCATGGAAATGCGAACGCTTGGAACCACCGGAGTACGCGTGAGCCCGCTGTGCCTCGGCGCGATGATGTTCGGCGCCTGGGGCAATCCGGACCACGACGACGGCATCAGGATCATCCACCGCGCGCTCGACGGAGGGATCAACTTCATCGACACCGCCGACGTCTACTCGCGCGGCGAGTCGGAGGAGATCGTCGGTAAGGCGCTGGCGGGCGGACGCCGCGACAACGTGATCCTCGCCACCAAGGTCCACGGGACGATGGGCGACGATCCCAACGAGTTCGGCAACACCCGCCGCTGGATCGTCAGAGAGGTCGAAAACAGCCTCCGACGCCTCGGAACCGACTGGATCGACCTCTACCAGATCCATCGCCCCGAGGCCGACACCGCGATCGACGAGACGCTCGGTGCGCTGACCGACCTCGTCCGCGCCGGCAAGGTCCGCTACATCGGGTCCTCGACGTTTCCGGCGAGTCAGATCGTCGAGGCCCAGTGGGTGGCCGAGAGGCGCGGACGCGAGCGGTTCGTGTGCGAGCAGCCGCCGTACTCGATGCTCGTACGCGCGATCGAGAACGATGTGCTTCCGACCTGCCAGCGCCACGGGATGGGCGTGATTCCCTGGAGCCCGCTCGCCAGCGGCTGGCTGTCCGGTCGCTACCGGCTCGCGACCGATGTGCCGACCTCGCGCCGGGCGCAGATGCTCCCGAGCCGCTACGACATGTCGCTTGCCGACAACCAGCGCAAGCTCGAGGCCGCGGACGCGTTGGCGGCGCTGGCCGAGGAGGCGGGGCTGTCGCTGATCGAGATGGCGCTCGCGTGGGTGATCCGTCACCCGGCGGTGACCGCGGCGATCATCGGCCCGCGGACGATGGAGCACCTCGAGTCCCAGCTGCCCGCGGCCGACGTCCGCCTCTCCGACGAGCTGCTCGACCGGATCGACGAGATCGTCCCGCCGGGTTCGAACGTCAACCCGGGCGACGGCGGCTGGCAGAACCCGGCGTTGGCGCCGGCGGCCCGCCGGCGGGCCCAGGCGCCGGAGTCCGCCACCGTCGGCACATAACGTCCGCCCGCCGGTTCATCCTTGAGCCGGCGAGATGCTTAAGCAGAGCGCGGCACCTGTCGAGTCGTTGACCGAGCTGGTGTACGAGCTGCTCGACGCCCACGCCGACACGGCGCGGCTGGCGTCGGAGCTCGACGGCGATGAGGGCTGGGCCGCGCATCTCGACTACCTGCGGGATCTGCAGCGGGTCGGGCGCGAGGCGCTGGCGCGGGTGGAATGACGTTGGTCCGGGAGGAATGTCCGAATAAGCGGAGGATGTCCGAATAAGCGGGGCATATCCCCGCTTTTTGAGCACCCTCAGGGGGTCGCCACCGCCAGGAGGACGTCCGCGGTCTCCTCGTCCGCCGGGAAAAACGCCTCGATCGACAGTTCGGAAAGCGTGATGTCGAACGCGGTCCCGAACGTCGTGATCGTGCTGAAGAACGCCAGGTCGCCGTGCTCGGTCCTCACGCGCAGCTCGACCATGATCTCGCCGCCGTCGGCGAGCTCCGGGTCGGGCGCCGGGCCGGGATACGAGAGAAGCTCCTCTCGCATCTCGGCGAGCTCGGCGTCGGCCGTCATCGCCAGCTGGCGGTCGAGCCGGTGCAGCAGATGGCTCCGCCACTCCGCCAGGTTGAGGATCCGCGGCGCCATCCCGTCGGGGTGGAGCGAGAGCCGCAGGCAGTTCGCGGGCGGCTGCAGCAGCTCGGGGGCGACGCCCTCGAGCAGCGGGCCGAGCGAGCCGTTCGACGCCACCAGGTTCCATCCGCGATCGACGGCGATCGCCGGGTAGGGCTCGTGGCCCGAGAGCACCCGGCCGAGCGCATCGCGCATCGGCGCCATCTCGGGCGAATCGAGCGACCTGGCGCCGTACCGCGGCGCGTAGCCGGCCGCCAGCAGCAGCTGGTTGCGCTCGCGCAGCGGAACCTGGAGCTGGTCGGCGAGGTGCAAGACCATCTCCGGGCTCGGCCGCGAGCGGCCGGTCTCGACGAAGCTGAGATGCCTCGTCGAGATCCCGGCCTCCAGCGCGAGGTCGAGCTGGCTGAGCCGCCGCCGCTGGCGCCAGTCGCGGAGCAGCGTGCCCACGGGGTTCTCGTGCATCCGTTCGAGCGTATCGACGGCACTCATGACCGCACCTCCCCCGGGAGCAGCCGCGTGAGCGCGGCGACGCACAGCAGAATCGCGGCCAGCACTCCCAGGCTCAGCTCGAACGCATGGGCGATGCCGCCGCCGAGCGCGCCGAAGAAGACGACGCCGATCACGGCGACCCCCAGCGCGTTGCCGACGTTCTGCATCGTCGTCAGCGCTCCCGACGCCGCGCCCGCCTGCTCGGGCTTCATCCCCGACAGGATGATCGTCGCCAGCGGCGTGATCCCGAGGCCCATTCCGGCTCCGACCAGCAGCAGGCCCGGGACGAGGATCGCGATCGACCCGCCGACGCCGACATCGGCGACCGCGAGCAGCAGCAGCACGTGGCCGCAGGCGAGGAGGAGCGCTCCAGCGGCCAGCACCTTGCGCCCGTGCTTGGTGGCCAGCGCCGGCGCGCCCAGCGACGCCGCCAGGTACGACGCCGCGAGGATCGTGAACACGAGCCCGGCGTGCAGCGGGGTCATCCCCCGGCCCTGCTGCAGGTACAGCGCGAGGACCAGGAAGAATGACGCCTGGCCGCACCAGAACACGAGCTGCGCGAGCAGCCCCGCCGAGAACGTCCGCTCCCGGAACAGGGTCAGGTCGAGCAGTGGCGCGCCGCCGTGCCGGGCGAGCCGGCGCTGCTGGGCCACGAACGCGGCCAGGAGCAACGGTGCGATCGCCAGCGAGATCCAAGTCCAGGCCGGCCAGCCGTGCTGGCGGCCGTCGACGAGCGGCAGCACGATCGCGGTCAGGCCGACCGTGACGAGCGCGGTGCCGACAGGATCGAGCCGGCGGGCGCGGGGATCGCGTGACTCGGGCACCAGCTGGGGCGCGAGCGCCAGCGCGGTCAATCCGATCGGGACATTGATCAAGAAGCAACTGCGCCAGCCGAGCCCGAGGATGTTCGCCTGGACCAGGACGCCGCCGATCAGCTGCCCGCCGACGGCGGCCAGGCCCATCACCATCCCGTAGGCCGACAGCGCCTTGACGCGTTCGGCGCCGGTGTACACGACGGTGATGATCGACATCACGTTCGGCATCAGGAGCGCGCCGGCGACCCCCTGGACCAGGCGGGCGGCGACGAGCATCGACGCGGTCGGCGCCAACCCGCACGCCGCCGAGCTGGCCGTGAACAGCGCCAGCCCGATCGAGAACGTCCGGCGCCGGCCGAGCTTGTCGCCCAGCCTGCCGCCGGTGATCAGGAACACCGCGCACGTCAGGCCGTAGCCGGCGGCGATCCATTCGATTGCGCTGCTGGCGGCGTGCAGACCCGACTGGATCGACGGCAGCGCAACGTTGACGATGAAGAAGTCCAGCACCACCATGAACGTGCCGGACAGGACGACTGGAAGTGGCGCCCAGCGGCTTCCACGCGCGAGCGCGAGCGACTGCGGCAGCCTGGATGTGATCTGTGTAGTGCTCATGGCGAGCAAGGTCGCATCGCAGGTGCAGTTCGTCGATTACCTGCGAGGTAACGGGTTGCCGGCTATCGGGGCACTGAACGCGATCGACGACCTGGTACGGGACATCCTCGAGACCGACTCGCACCTTGTCATCTCCACGCTCGCCGGAGACGCGGCGGCGGGCGGAGTGCCGCTGGCGCTCACGGCCGACTACGTGGTGGCGCGCGAGGACATCGTCCTCTACCCCTATTACCAGCACATGGGCGGCCTGTACGGATCCGCCACCAACGTTCCTTGGTCCAGAGCAACCTTTGCCAGGTCCACCATGGAACGTGCAAGTGCCGGCTGGCAGCAGCACCCTCGATTTCGAGGTCACCATCCCCAGAAGCCTGCGTCGGACCAACCTTGACTTCGTAGCCACATTGGGCAGCATCAGCATCACGCAGATAGCGGGTCCCGACGCACCGTAACCGCCTCTGTTGATCCTTGATCGACGGCCTGTACCGTGACGTTTGGGACGAACACACGATCCCTAGCACTCCCGGGTCTGTGACCTGAACGGCCCAATCGCGTCAACGTCTGCTTGCCAGCCTGTCGGGCGCGCCGGCTGATCGCTCGCTGCTCCTCCCACGAACGACGGGCACCTCGCCGGCTCGGTACTGGCCGATCGGGGCTTCTGCTTTGAGTCAGCGATCTTCCCGAGCGGTAGCGGGCCATCGCTGCCCCGGTGGGCGAGCGGGTGTCTCGCTTGGTTTCGACCCCTGCCTCGCGTCCTCCTAAGGTCGGGGCTGGCTCTGTTGTTGTGGCCGCGTTCCGAAAATTCTGCCGCTCGGCTGGACTCCGGGTCTACTCGCGAAGGATTTCGTCTGAGGCGGGAAGCGCGATCGGGGTCGCTTCTCGAGAAATTTCACATTTCGGGGCCGCCGGCGTATAAGCTGCTGCAGGGCTATACCTTCGAAAGGGGAGCAGGATGGGTCGAAGGATTGGACTTGGGGTAGTCATCGGGTCGTTTCTTGCGGCGCTCGTGCTGCCCGCCATTGCCAGCGCAGCGACCAAGGTCGTGTTCGCGGGAACGCCGCCTCAGACCAAGGCACTTGCCGTAAAACTGCTCGGCAAGCGCGCGAAGACGGTCGGCCAGCACGCTCCAGAGATCAATGCCTTTTCCAATCAGCGCGTGACGATCCACCAGGGCGACTCGGTCAAGTGGGTCGGGCTCGCAGCCAACTTTCACACCGTTGACCTGCCGCCCAAGGGAGGGGAGGATCTGCCGCTGATTGTCCCGGGCGCCACCGCGGCAGGCGTCAACGACGCGGCCGGAAACCCGTTCTGGTTCAACGGTCTCGTCCCCAGCCTCAGCTTCAACCCACAGCTGTTCGCGCCCAGCGGCGGCGCGACCTACGGCGGGGCGAGCCGGATCGACTCGGGCCTACCGTTCTCAGCTCACCCCCCCAACACGTTCAAGGTCAAATTCACCAAGCCGGGCGTCTACCGGTACTTCTGCGATATCCACGCCGGCATGATCGGCTATGTGGTCGTGAAGCCGAAGAGCAAGCCGATCCCCACCGCCAAGCAAGACGCGGCGGCGCTGAGAAAGCATCTGACCAAGGACATCCGCGGGGCCGCCAAGCTGCTCAAAATCAAGCAGCCGGCGAACCACGTGAGCCTCGGCGAGTCGAACTCGCAGGGCGTCGAGCTCTTGTCGATGTTCCCCGCGAAGCTCAGCGTAAAAGCTGGAACCGTGGTGTCCTTCTCGATGTCCGCCGATTCACGTGAAGTACATACCGCAACGTTCGGCCCCGGGAGTTATCTCAAGGTGCTGTCCAACGCGATCGGCGGCCCGACACCCGACGCACAGGCGGCGCTGTATTCGAGCAGCAATCCGGGTCTCGGACCGATCCAGCTCGACACGACGTCACATGGCAACGGGTTCGCCAACACGGGCGCACTGGATCGCGACCCGACGACGCCGCTGCAGCCCACCGGGCGGATCGACTTCACCAAGCCCGGCGTGTATCACTTCCAGTGCCTGATCCACCCGTTCATGCGGGGGACGATCATCGTCAAGTAGCAGATCGGAGAAGCGTCTTCCCAGCCGGAGCTGCCCAACGTCCGCGTAGGTAGGCACCGACGGCGTATCAGCACCCACAGTGTCTACCCCAGCTTCCGCATTCACGAAGATGGGGTGTGAGGTCGGGTAGCGAGGACCGCGCGATCGGTGACGCATTGGTTCGATCCAAACGCGGAGCAGAAGCGAGGCGATGAAGTCTTCGCGGCTTGGCGCGCCGGGCTACTGGTCTCCGAGGCGTTGGCGCTAAACGCGACCGACATCGATGAGAGGCGTGGGTCGCTGCTGATTCGCCACGGCAAGGGTGATAGGCGCAGAGAGGCGGGAATGGACCAGTTCGGGTTCGAACAGCTCGCGGCCCGCCGCGCTCGACCTTCAACGCAGCGGCCGTGGCTTTCACTCATTGGCCGTCAAGGCTGCCGCCTGCGGACGGGTAGGGCCACCCCGGGGCGAGTCTGCGCCGTCGCCAACTCGATGGTGAGCTCTGGCGACGTCGGGCCGAGCAATGCAATCGTCCGGCACGGTGCTCACGATCGGCTGCTCTTGAACGAGAGCACCTATGCCCCCACGGCCCACGATTCTGCTGATTCGCGCTGGCGCCTCACGTGATAAAAGCAGCGTTTGCTCGGAATTGAGGGCAGAGGGTTACGCTCGGACCGTGCGAATCTGGGACCTCCCGCCCGAACGGCTCTGCCGGATGCACCTACTTGGCGAGCACCGCGAGCTCCACGCGATCTGGTCAGTGTTGACCGGCGGCAAGACCGGCTACCGCAAACATCCTGAGACGCTCCGCTGGGAGGACCGTCTTGCTGCTCTATACGCCCGCCACACGGCGCTTGTGGAGGAGATGCGCGCGCGTGGGTACACCCATTCGAGCCCACTCGACGCCCAGCTCGCGACAGGAGGTGCAGTTCAGGACCGCTACGTGGATTCTCCCGAAGGGCAGATCGCGATCTTGCGGACGAAAGGATGCGGCTGCGACGTGTAAACCGACCGCTTCGACCCCAGGTCATACGAAATGTCGGCGCGGCTCACCCAGCTTCGCGTTGCTCCTCCGCGCGATCTCGATAGCGTGTAGTCGAGCTGGTCGAAGCGCAGCGAACGATCGCGGCGTCGCCAGAGCGATCACGTCTCCGCGTCGCGTCGTTGGAGCAAAGCAATCACGCGCGATGCCGCCGTCAGACTCGCAGTATCGGCGGGATGGTTATCTACCGCCCTAAAGCGGCGGTGGCGAAAGCGAAGGCCGGCCGTGGCCGCATCGCGCCGGGCGATCACGCGTCGTCCTGGCGCTCATCAGGCGGTCTACCTCCCACGAAAAGGACGCGGGGTCGGATTGGTCAGCCGCGTCACGTCAGGCACGTAGGGCCACCATCTGGGTTGCGCGGGTTGGACTTGTGCCGCGCTTGACCCTCACATGCGTCACGATCCATGTCGCAGGGCATTTTGTGCCGGCCGTGGTTAGCCGCCATGGCTTCTACGACCTCCGATAGCCGGCGTGTGCGCTTATGGCCCGCCGGCACTCAAGAGCTCATCGAGGAGAGACTGCGCGCGTAAGTCACGTCGAGCGTGAGCCGGTTCCGGACCGTCCAAGCATGCGGCGATAGTGCCAGCGATCCAGGACAACTCCGGGATCCTTCGCGGGCGGCTTTCGAGGCTAAGCGTCACGCCTGTCGGGTCCGGACCCTGAATGTCGGACCGCTCCGGGTTCCGCTAACCCAGTTGGGCGCATCTGGACGCTTGCTCTTGCCTGCGACCAGCTATCGATCCGGTGGATGTCGATTAGCAGTCGACCGGCTGACGCTCGCGTTCACGCCGCGCAGCATAGGCGGCCATCTGCCGCTCAAACTCCGGCCACCACTGCGGTTCGTCGTCCCCGCCGCCGTCCGGAGCCTCGGGACTGACAATTGGTGCCCCACCCGCGCCTCCGTCGTCGCGGTCCTCCTCGTATGTCGCTAGATAGATCGCAACAGCCATCGCGACGCTGCTCAAAGCGAACACCGAGACGGTGAGGGCCATCATCCACACTGGCCCGTGGACCACGATGACCAGAACCCACGCCCCCCAGGCGCCCGACAAGCCGGAGCACGCGACCAACGGACGAGCCACCCGCGAGATGCGCCCCCGGAGGGCAATCCATAGCAGCACCAAATTCAGCGCTTCGACGGCCACGACACAGAGGATGATCGGGGAGCTCATGGATGACTGGTGGCGGCGAACGGCCGGGTGCGGATAATTTCACGTTTCGCTCGTCGTGACCAGCCCCTAGTGGTCGGCGCCGACCGCCGTGCTCCGCTCGGATCCACGACGTCGGCTACCTCTTGGCGACGTTCTGGCCTCTCGAGCACTTCTCCTCTGGATCTCCAGCCAGCCGGAGCGGCAGCCTGCGGCTGGGTGCCCTGTCGGCGACGTTGGAGTAGTCACCCGTCAGTGCCGCAGACGCCTGCTTTTGCCCGATCATTAGCGGCGAGGCTGCTAGCACTCGGACCGAGGCGTGAGGTTGTCCCGGGGCTCGTAGAAGTTTGAGGTGACGGCGGTCCCTCCGGCCCGTCCGCTCTTGGTGGAAGCGTGGCGGGCGATCCGGCAAGATCGAAGGAGGAACCGCCGTGAAGTGCAACGTACCGGTCGCGGAGGCGACGCATGTTGAGGCCGTGCTCCCGGAGCGGGTGCAGGAGGCTTTGGGAGAGCTGGTTGGGGCGGCGACGGAAGGGCTGCTCGAGCTGTCGGTCGAGGTTGGCCTCGGTGTGCTGCGGGAGCTGCTGGAGGAGGAGGTCGAGCAGATCGTCGGTCCGAAGGGCAGGTGGAACCCGGACCGGACCACGGTCCGCCACGGCCGCGAGGATGGCGAGGTGACGCTCGGCGGCCGGCGGGTTGCGGTCAAGCGGCCGCGGGTGCGCACGGCGGATGGCGCCGGGGCCGGAGCACCTGTCTCCCGAGCGCGCATAAGACCACTCTCATTCTGTCAGGTCGAGGAGCGGCGGCTACGCGCGCCACCGTCGCCACAGGGTGACGATCAACTCTTAGCCGACTCCTACGTCGCTCCGACAGACGGCGAGGATCGTCCTGTCAAACGACCCAAGGAGGTGAATTCCAATGCGCAGAGTCCTGACGGCGGTAGCGCTGACGGGCGCGCTCGTCGGCGGTGGCGCGGCAATCGCCAACGCGGCAAGCTCGACGAGCACCACAACGGCGACCAGCACCGCCAAGACACCGGCGCCGGCGCGTGCCCCGAGCAATCGCCCTCCCCGGAGCGGGGCCCACCACTGCCCCGGCATGGGCGGTAGCCGATCGAGCAGTTCCGCGCCGTCCTACTGAACCTGGAAGGGGTCGGCGCATGCGCCGACCCCCGCCGGGCCACATGTGGCCCGGCGCGGCGCGCGCATGCGCGCGCCGGAACCCGCGTTGACGCCCGTGACCTGCGTCTGATATATCAGGAACGTGGCTCCTGCTGCGAAGCGCTCGCAACAGTTGCCGAGCTCCCAGCGCGTGGTGATCATCGGGGCGGGGATCGTCGGCAACAGCCTTGCCTACCACCTGAGTCGCCTCGGGGTGGGTGACGTGACGCTGCTCGACAAGGGGCCGCTGCCCAACCCCGGCGGCTCGACCGGCCACGCCTCGAACTTCATCTTCCCGGTCGATCACTCCAAGGAGATGACCGCGCTGACGCTCGAGAGCTTGCGCCAGTACAAGGAGCTCGAGGTGTTCACGGAGAGCGGCGGGATCGAGGTGGCGCGGACCGAGGGGCGGATGGAGGAGCTCCAGCGGCGGGTCGCCTCGGCGAAGACGTGGGGGATAGAGCCCGTCTCGCTGCTCACGCCGGAGGAGGTCAAGGAGCTCGTGCCGTTCATCAACGAGCGGCTGATCATCGGCGGCTTCTACACGCCGGGCGCCGGCGTCGTCGACTCGCTGCAGGCGGCGACGATCATGCGCGAGCGGGCCGCGTCGGACGGTCTGACCGTGTCGGCGAACACCGAGGTGACCGGGATCGACGTCGAGGGCGGCCGGGTCAGGCGCGTTTTGACCTCGCGCGGGGAGATCGAGACCGAGATGCTCGTGATCGCGTGCGGCGCGTGGAGCCCGCGGATCGCCAAGATGGCGGGCGCCTCGATCCCGCTGACGCCGATGGTCCATCAGATGATCGACATCGGCCCGGCGCCGCGGTTCGCGGACACCAAGGGCGATGATCGAGTACCCGATCGTCCGCGACATGGACACGAACATGTACGAGCGCCAGGAGGGAACCGGGCTCGAGATCGGCTCCTACGCCCACCGCCCGATCACGCTCGACGCCGACGAGATCCCGTCGATCGAGGAGTCGGCGCTGACGCCGACCGAGCTGCCGTTCACCCAGGAGGACTTCGATCCGCAGATGGAGATCGCCCTCGATCTGATGCCCGAGATCGTCGGCGACGAGTCCGTCGGCGTGAAGTACGCGATCAACGGCGTGCTGTCGGTGACCTACGACGGGATGCCGCTGCTCGGCGAGACGCCCGAGGTGCGGGGCCTGTGGTCGGCGTCGGCGATCTGGATCAAGGAGGGCCCGGGCGCCGGCAAGACGGTGGCCGAGCTGATGGTGGAGGGCGAGTCGGAGATCGACGTGTTCGAGTCCAACATCGCCCGCGCGTACCCGTGCCAGCGCACCCGCCGCCACGTCACCGCTCGTGCCTCGAGGGGTTCAACAAGATGTACGGGATCGTCCACCCGGCGGAGCAGTGGGAGTCCGACCGGCAGGTGCGGCTGTCTCCGTTCTACGAGCGCGAGCTCGAGCTCGGTGCCGTCTTCTACGAGACCGCGGGCTGGGAGCGGCCGCACTGGTACCAGTCCAACCGCATGCTGCTCGACCAGTACGCCGACCGGATCGTCCGCCGCGAGGCGGAGTGGGACGCGCGGTGGTGGTCGCCGATCATCAACGCCGAGCACCTGGCGATGCGCGACCGGTGCGCCATGATCGATCTGACCGCGTTCACGGTGTTCGACATCACCGGCCCGGGCGCGCTCGAGGCCGTCCAGCGGCTGGCGATGCGCCAGATGGACGTGGCCGTCGGGCGGGTCGTGTACACGCCGATCCTGACACCGAGCGGTGGGTTCAAGCAGGACCTGACGATCATGCGCCTCGACGACAACGTGTTCCGGGTCGTCACCGGTGGCGCCTATGGGATGTCGGACAAGAAGTGGTTCGCCGACCACCTCCCGGAGGACGGGTCGGCGCAGCTGTCCGACCTGACCAGCTCGTGGTGCACGCTCGGTCTGTGGGGTCCGCGGGCGCGCCACGTGCTCCGCGGCATCACGAGCGACGACGTCTCGCACGAGGGGTTTCCGTTCGCGCGCTGCAAGAACATCGAGGTCGGGCCGCTGGAGGTGCTGGCCTCGCGGATCTCCTACGTCGGCGACCTCGGCTGGGAGCTGTACGTCCCGGTCGACCAGGGCGCGCGGCTGTGGGACATCGTCGCCGAGGCGGGCGCTCCGCACGGGATCGTGCCCGCCGGGATCGGCGTGTACGGGACCACCGGGCGGCTCGAGAAGTGCTACCGCGCCTACGGCGCCGAGCTCGATGCGGACTTCAACGTCGTCGAGGCCGGGATGGCGTGGGGGAAGGTCAAGGACCAGGACTTCATCGGCAAGGAGGCCCATGTCCGGCACCGCGAGGAGGACCCGGCGGCGATCCTGTGCACGCTGACCGTCGATGACCACATGTCGGGCAACGGCGAGAGGCGCTACATGCTCGGGACCGAGCCGGTGCTGACCCGCGACGGCAAGTCGCTGATCGACCGCAAAGGCCGGCGCTCGTACGTCACCAGCGCCGGCGCGGGACCGTCGATCGGCAAGCACATCCTGATGAGCTACCTCCCGCCGGAGCACGCCGTCGTCGGCGAGCAGCTGGCGGTCGAGTACATGGGGCACCGCTATCCGGTGACGGTCGAGACGAACGACTCGACGGCGGTGTTCGACGCGGAGAACTCCCGCATCCGCTCATGAACGTGCTGGTGTGCGTGAAGCGGGTGCCGTTGACCGGCGGCAAGATCGTGTTGACCGAGGACGAGCGCGCGATCTCGACGCGCCATCTCGGCTTCACGGTCAGCCCCCATGAGGAGTGTGGCGCCGAGGAGGCGGTACGGATCGTTGAGGCTTTGGGGGGCTCCTCGACGGTGTTGACGCTGGGGCCGCCCGAGGCCGAGGAGCAACTGCGGGACATGATGGCGATCGGGGTGGATCGGGGGATTCACCTGATCACCGACGGCTCGGAATGGGATCCGCAGGCGACTGCGGCGGCGATCGCTTCCGCCGTTCGGGCCGAGGCCGAGCCGTTCGATCTGATCCTGTTCGGGAACGAGTCTGCGGATGCGGGCAACTACCAGGTGGCGATTCGGGTTGCTTCAGCGCTGGATCTGCCATGCGTGACCGGGGTGAAGGGGATTGCGGTCGAGGGCTTCAGTGTTCGCTGCGAGCAGGAGGTCGCCGGCGGGCGCGACGTGTACGTCGTCCCGATGCCGGCTGTCGTCACGGTCAAGGAGGGACTCAATCTGCCGCGGTATCCGTCGGTTCCCGGCCGGCTGCGGGCCAAGCGCAAGCCGATCGCGTCGTCGACCCCGGCGCGGCCCGAGTCCCGGCTGGAGATGGTGCGGCTCGTGCTCCCGCCGGGTTCGGGCAAGCAGGTCGAGGTCCTGGGTAACGGCCCGGAGGCGGCGCCGGCGGTTGTCGGGGTTCTGAGCGAGCTGGGAGTGCTCTAGTGGCGAACCTGGTCTTGATCGAGAGCCCTGACGACGAGCTCTCCTTGCAGGCGGTGGGGTTCGCCGAGGGACTGGGCGAGGAGGTCGAGGCGGTTACCCTCGATGCCCCGGATTACGCGCCGCCCGCCTGGGCGCGGGCGATCGCCGACATCGTCACCGAGCGCTCGCCAGGGGCGCTGATCGGGCCTGGGACCGACCGGGGGAACGAGCTGCTCGCGCACGTGGCCGCGGCCCTGGACCTGCCGTTGGCCGCCAACTGCACGTCGGTGACGCTCGGCGACCCGGCGACCGTTGTACGGGTGCGGTGGGGAGGAAGCTTGCTCGAGGAGGCCCGCGTGCACGGGTCGCCGCTGCTGCTGACGGTGGCGCCGCACGCAGTCGCCGCCGCACCCGCCATCGACGCCGTCACCCTTCTCGAGCCTTCCCTCAACACGCCCGTGTACGTCCGCGAGCGGGTCTCGACCGCGACCGCCGGCGTCTCGCTGGTGGATGCCGACGTCGTCGTCTCCGGCGGCCGGGGGGTCGGGTCGGCGGAGGGGTTCGCGGTGATCGAGGAGCTGGCGGAATTGCTGGGCGGGGCGGTCGGGTGCTCGCGCGCCGTGACCAGCGCCGGCTGGCGTCCCCACACCGACCAGGTCGGCCAGACCGGGACAAAGATCTCGCCCGAGATCTACATCGCGTGCGGGATCAGCGGCGCCACCCAGCACATGGCCGGCTGCAAGGGCGCAAAGAAGCTGCTCGCGATCAATCCCGACGGCGAGGCCTCGATCTTCGCCAGCGCCGACTACGCCGTGATCGGCGATCTGCACGAGGTCGTCCCGGCGATCTCGGCCGAGATCAGGAAGGCGAGGGGCACATAGCGTCGCTGGTCGCCGCGCTGGCGCTGGCCGCCGCGATCGCGGTCAGCGGAGCGCTGTTCTTTGTCAGGGCGCGCTTCCTGGTTGGGTTGCTGCGGGCGGCTCCGCCGGTGGACCGGGCTGGCGAGGTGCCGCGCCGGATTCGCAGCGAGGCCACGGTCGTGCTCGGGCAGCGCAAGCTGCTCCAGCGGTTCGGCCCCGGGCTGCTCCACGCGTTCATCTTCTGGGGATTCCTGGTGCTGCTGCCGACGATTCTGATCGCCATGATCGGGATCGTCGATCGAGACGGCGACGCTGCCGTGGCTCGGGCACCAGGGTTGGTATGCGCTGTTGGTCGATGTGTTCGCGGTGCTGGTGCTGGTCGGAGTCCTCGGCGCGCTGTGGATCCGGAAGGTCCAGCGGCCGGCGCGGTTTGCGGGCAGCCACCTCGGCGAGGCCGATCTGATCCTGGCGATGATCGCGACGATCGCGCTGTCGCTGCTGCTGTGGCACGCCTGCCGGATCGCTTTGGGGCTGAACGAGTGGCCGGCGTCGTGGTCGCCGGTCGCCAATGCGCTGTCCGGGCTGTTCGGGCGCAATTCCGTGACGCGGGTGCTCGAGCGCGTGTTCGTATGGATCCACGTGCTGACGATCCTGACGTTCCTCGCGTATCTGCCACGGTCAAAGCACCTGCACATCTTCAGTGCCGCGTTCAATGTGTGGTTTGGCCGCACGGGCCCGGCCGGGCGGCTCGAACCGTTGCGCTTCGACGACCCCTCGGTGCCCGAGGAGGAGATCCGCTTTGGCGCCGGGACGATCGCGGATTTGAATTTCAAGGAGGTCCTCGACACGTTCTCGTGCACCGAGTGCGGTCGCTGCCAGGACGCGTGCCCGGCGTTCGCCACCGGGAAGGTGCTCTCGCCGAAGCTCGTGATCATGGGGCTCCGGGACCAGGTGTTCGCGCAGGACTCCGGGGCGCTGGTCCCTGGGGCCGTGCCCGAGGAGTCGGTGTGGGACTGCGTGACCTGCGGCGCGTGCGTCCAGGCGTGTCCGGTCTCGATCGAGCACATCGACCACATCGTCGATCTCCGGCGCCACCTGGTGATGGTCGATTCGAACTTCCCGGCCGAGGCGGAGCCGATGCTGCGTGACGTCGAGCGGGCGTCGAACCCGTGGGGCCGGGCGCAGTCCGAGCGCGCGGACTGGGCCTCTTCGCTCGGCGTGAGGGTGCTTGAGCCGGGCGATCCCGCGCCGGAGTATCTGTACTGGGTGGGGTGCGCGGCGTCGTTCGATGAGCGGGCCAGGGTCGGGGCGGAGTCAACGGCCAAGTTGTTGAAGGCCGCCGGCGTCGACTTCGCGATCCTGGGGCCGCGGGAGAGCTGCACCGGCGACCCGGCTCGGCGGATGGGCAACGAGTACGTCTTCCAGGCGTTCGCCGAGCAGAACGTGGCGGAGCTCAACGACGCCGGCGTGACCAAGATCGTCGCCAGCTGCCCCCACTGCTTCAACACGCTGGCGAACGAGTACCCGGACTTCGGCGGCCGCTACGAGGTGATCCACCACTCCGAGCTGCTCGCCTCGCTGGTTCGGGACGGTCGGCTTGTCCCGGAGCGGTCGGACGCCCTGTCGGTCACCTATCACGACTCCTGCTATCTGGCGCGCCACAACGACGTGGTCGAGGCGCCACGGGAGATCTTGGGTGCGGTGGCAGATCCGATCGAGATGGAGCGTTCCCGGAAGCAGACCTTCTGCTGCGGGGCCGGCGGGGCGCACATGTGGATGGAGGAGCGCGGCAAGCCGATCAACGAGGCGCGGGTCCGCGAGGCGGCCGCCACGGGCGCCGACACGCTCGCGGTCGCCTGCCCGTTCTGCACCGTGATGCTCGGCGACGGGGTCCAGAGCGCCGGCGTCGATCTGAAGGTCATCGACGTCGCCACGCTGCTCGTCGATTCGATCAAGGAATAGCCCTTTAGCTAAGGATTGGAGGTTTGGGGGCCGATTCCGAGGGCGATGTCGTTCGAGCCGACCCTCGAAGAACAGGAGCTGCTCGCTGACACGTTCCGTCGGGACGGCTCGACCATGGGCGAGCGCGAGCGGTGGGTAGAGCTGGCCGTGACCGGCGCGTTCGTCGCTGCCGTGGCAGCGATCTGGGCGATGGCGCCTCCGGGCGGGTTTGCGCTGCTGCCGGCCGCGCTGTGCCTGCTCGTGCTCGCCGTCTCATCGATGGTGCGGATCGACACCCCGTTCGGGTTCACGGTCCCGATCCAGCTTGGCTTCGTGCCTCTGCTGTTCGCGCTTCCGGTGGCGCTCGTCCCGATCGCGGTGGCGGTCGTGCTCGCGCTGGTGCGGCTGCCGGACGTGTTCCGTGGCAAGACGCGGCCCGAGCGGCTCCTCCAAACTGCCGGAAACGCCTGGTTCTCGATCGGGCCGGTGGCGGTGTTCGCGATCGCCGGGGTGTCACCGGCGGATGCCGCTCCGCTCCTGCTGGTCGCGGCACTCGCCGCGCAGTTCACGGTCGACTTCGCGGTCTCGGTGGTCCAGTTTGCGCCACAGGGGCGAGCCTGTCCTCGCAGTTCGGCGAGGCGTGGGTGTACGTGATCGACGCCGCGCTGTCGGGCATCGCGCTGGTCGTCGCCAAGAATGTCCAGAGCTCGCCGGCGGCCGTGCTGGCGATGCTGCCGCTGCTCGCGCTGCTCGCGTTCTTTGCCCGCGAGCGCCACCGCCGGCTGAACAGCCTGCTCGAGCTCGGCAACGCCTATCGCGGGACCGCGCTGGTGTTGAAGGACGTGATCGTCGCCAGCGACGGCTACACCGGCGCGCATTCGCAGAGCGTCGTGGCGCTGACGCTGAGCGTGGGAGAGCGACTTGGGCTCGACGCGGCGCAGCAGCGCAACCTCGAGTTCGCCTCGCTGTTGCACGACGTGGGCAAGATCGCGATCCCCAAGGAGATCCTCAACAAGCCCGGCAAGCTCAACGCCGAGGAATGGGAGGTCATCCGCGGCCACACCGTCGAGGGTCAGAAGATGCTCGACCAGGTCGGCGGGTTCATGCGCGACGTCGGCTTGATCGTCCGCTCGCACCACGAGCGGTGGGATGGCGCCGGCTACCCGGACAAGCTCGCCGGCGACGCGATCCCGCTCGAGTCGCGGATCATCGCCTGCTGCGACGCCTGGAGCGCCATGCGCACCGACCGGGTGTACCGAAAGGCGCTGCCGTTCGAGACGGCCTGTGCCGAGCTGACCTCGAACGCCGGCCGGCAGTTCGACCCGAGGGTGGTCGAGGTGCTGATGGAGGTGATCGAGCCCGAGGGAGAGGCGGAGGGTGGCGAGGTGGCGGTGGTTGAGGTCGTCGAGGAGGTTGCTGTTGCTGAGGGGCCGGAGGCGGTTGTTGAGGCTGAGGCGGTTGTTGAGGCTGAGGTGGTTGTTGAGCCTACTTCGAGCCCGACCGGAGGTCGTGAAGCCCCGCGCGCGCCAGAGCCGCTCTCGCCAGAGCCACGGCCGCCAGGCGGCGCGCAAGAAGACGCCGAACAAGGCCGCGCCGAAGAAGAAGGCTGCCACGGTCGACTCCGCCCCCGACGCCGATGTGCTCGAGCGTGCGTTCGCCGACGCCGACGCCGACGCCGACGCGCTCGCCCGCGAGCCCGAGCTGGCCACGGCGCCGGCGGGGAGCTGAGCGCGATGCCGGACGAATTTCACTAAGCGGGGGTGCGTTCCCGAGAAGCGGCTTCGGACCTTGCCTAAAAAGGTCCGCGCCGCGCAGGCGAGCCCTGCCGAGCTCTTCGTAGCTCGGCGGGGCTCGCTGTTTCGCTGGCGCCTGGCGGTCGTGGCGCCGCCGCGTGGCGGTCGCTCTATTGGCGGAGGTGGCGGGCTTGTCGCTTTCGCGTTCTCTCGATCCTGGGTAACGCGACGACACTGGCGCTGGGCGCGAGGTCTGTCGTGCTGCCCATGATTGACATGGGTAACGCGTCAGAGCCCACGTTGGCGGCCGGGATTGACGCATTGCCCAGGTAATTCGGGCGATCGGGGCCTGGCACCGTGGCGCCTTTGTGCCGTCGTGTCACGAGAGCGTCACGGGTTCGTGGCGGATTCGTGTCGGGCGGCGCCACCGGTGATGCATGGCGCGCCAACGTCGGTTCAGGACACGAGCCGGGGCGTGTTGTGCTTGACAGTTGTGTATGGCGCGCCAGGGCTCGTCGTTTCGGCCGGTGATGGCGCGCTGTGCATCATCGACCGCACGCCGATGCCCCGATCTCCCCCTTTCTGCCCAATACCAAGCCCGCCGCTCGCAGGAGCTGCTGGCGCGTAGCGCCAGCGAGCCGAGAGTCGATCGCCCCAGCTCGCACCGACAGGCCGCCTGCGCCGGCCCGCAACAGGCGACCGCCCACAGACCCCACCCCACGCCACCCCAAAAGCCGAACCGCGCGGCCCATCTCTGGGCCGCGCGGTGCGGAGTTCGACTGACCTGGATCGGCAAGCGAGTTGGCGGCCGCGCCCACCGCGCTCGCCGCGACGTCCGGGGGTGCCCCGGCGACCCCCGCCGCTGCACAGTCCACAGTGAGCCCGAAGTTCACGATGGGTCTCAGCGCGACGACCGTGAAGCCGGGCGCGAGCCTGACCGTCTCCGGGCTGGCGTACGCCAGGGCGGGGTTGAACGTCACGATCATGTCCAACGCGATCGCGTCGGGGCGATTCGTCGGCGGCATGCCGGCCGTCCAGACTCCGGCGCTCGTCGAGGGCATCTACCGCCAAACGGTGCGGATCGCGCCGGCGACCAGGCCGGGGGTCTATCGGGTGTTGCTGCGCTTCGGCAACCGCCAGGTCGCCGCGATTTACAGCCTGCGCGTCGCCACGCCCGGCTCGCCGAGTGTTGGCCCGACCCGCCGCTATGCGTGTGCCGGGATCGGCTTCACGGTTCTGCATAACGATCGTGCGGGGAGCGCGTATCTGCCCGGTGGCGGGTACAAGGTGTCCAGCCGCAATATGGATTGTGGGACGGCATCGCTGCAGCTCACGAAGTTCCTGGCCGCTGCCGGAAGGCCGCTCGCCGGGTGGAGCACGACCTCCCCAGGCGCCGGCCGGGCGACGTTCACCCAGCGCAACAGCGGACTGAGCTTCAGCGTCGCGAAGAACCGCTAAGGCCCACCTCGCGGCGTCCCGGACCTCTTGGTACGGGACGTCGGACCGCGTTGATGACGGTACTCGCCGCCGGCCATGTCGCCGGCGGCGTTGCCTCGTCTGGGGGCTACTCATGCACAGGTCCCGCCTCGGGCGGCCCGCGTCTTAGCCGCTCGGAGCTCACTCTTTCATCCTTGGATCGATGATAGACGTCGTCGAGCTGTGTTGCGCCGGTCAGCGCCGTGAAGCGAAGATGTTGCAACCCTTCGGGCGTAGCCTCCGCCCAGGAGACCCGGTACGGCCGAAGCGGTGAGCATCGGCAGCGATGGCCCTGCCCGAACCTGCGGTCCGCGATCAGCAGCGCCGACACCCACGCCGCCACGACTCTCCAGCTGGCGGCGGGAAAGTACTCGTTGAGCCTCGGCGAGCTGATCCTGTCGGCGAATTCCACGACGATCCTCGGCAAGGGCTCAGACTCGACTCACATCGTTCAGACGACCACGGGTGCGCGCGTTCTCGAGATCGGCTCGTCGGCCGGACTCGTGCTCGAGAGTCTCGAGGTGACCGGCGGCAACCTGGTCGTTGGCGGGAGCGCCGACGTTCCCCAGGCAGACGGCAGCGGGATACGACGCTGGCACGTTGCTGAGCGGAGCTCGTCGATGAGCAGCCCGACCGGTTGCGATGCGATGACGCACGAGCACGGCAGCGGGAGGTGACGGTGCGAGCGCCCGTAGCGGAAGGATGGATAGGCCAGGGCGTCGACGCTGATGATCCAGTCTTCCTCGATCGTCGACAACACCGCCGCGGCCGGTACCGGAGGGTCGAAGACGTAAACGGCGACCTGGGCGCTGGCGCCGGCGGGGAGGGAGAGGCGAGTACTTCCCGACCGAGTTCCAAGCTCGTCGCACGTCGCAGGGACTCGCTGCGGTGGCGACGGCGGCGACGTGAACACGACGAATGCGGTGTTCGCGGCACGACCCGGGCACCGGCGCGGCAGGCGGCATCCATGCGACCTTCTCGTTGGTCGATCGCGTGACTCTCGCCCACAACACCGCCACCGGTGGCTTACAGGGCGTCGATCAGGCCAATTCCAGTTTCGACGGCCGTGGGAGCACGGCGGACGGAGGCGGCCTGAATGTCGAGAACAGCGCCACCGTGTTCGACTCCACGCTTTTCGGCAACTCTGCGAGCACCCCGAACGCGATCGGCTCTGCCCACTACGGGCTGAGCTGGGTGAGCGGCGGGATCGCCATCGACATGCTCGGCGGGCACGCCGCGAGCCTGAGGCTGTTCAGCGACACAATCGATGCCAACACCGCCACCAGCGGCGGAAGCTCGCTCGGCGGCGATCTCTATCTGGCTGGAAACGCTCCCTCTGGGCTGGTCACGGGGGAGTTTCGCGACACGATCATCGCCGCCGGCCAGGACGCAGCCACGGGCAAGTCGCAGGCCAATGACTGCTTCTACGAGGGCGACAACAAGATCACGGACGACGGGTACAACCTCGATGACGCAGCCGTGGTCGGCGGGAGCAGCGACCAGTGCGGCTTGAGCACGGCGAACCACAGCCTGCTCGGCGCCAATCCGCAGCTCGCCGCGCTCGCCGCCAACGGCGGGCTCACCCAGACGATGGCGCTCGGTGGGACCAGTGCCGCGCTAAGCGCCGGCGGCGAATGTCTTGACCCGACGACGCACGATGCGAGCGGGCCAGACGGTTACGGGCCGTTGAGGATCGACCAGCGGAGCCTCCCGCGGGCAAATCCGTGCGACATCGGTGCGTTTGAGCACCAGGTTTCGGCCAAGACCGTTAACACCTCGGCGCCAACGATCAGCGGAACTCCGAGCCCGGGCCACCCGCTGACCTGCAACCCGGGCGTATGGTCCGGCACGGGGCTGACCTACTCCTATCAGTGGCGAAAGGACGGAACCGCCATCGAAGGCGCTACCGGCCCGAGCTACCTCGTCCGTTCCGGCGACGTCAATGACCAGCTCGACTGTGTCGTCACGGCCGCGGGCGTGTCGGGGACGGCGTCGGCGATAAGCGCCGCCGTGACCGTCCACGCCTCGGGTGGCGGCGGTGGCGGCGGAACGCTCACCCCGGGGAAGCTGTCGATCCCGCCTCAGACGATCGTGATTGGCTCCAACCACCGCGCCGAGATCAAGCTCAAGTGCACCGGCGAGAGACCGTGCGTTGGCGTGATCCGGATCACGGTGACGCAGACGCCGAGTGGCGACTACATCGCGACGGTTCACAAGAAGCCGAAACCGAAGCCCGGACGCTCCAAGCACAAGGCCAAGCATCTGGTCGTGCTCGCCCGCGGCACGTTCACCATCGACGCCGGCAAGAAGACGACAATCACGATCAAGGTGTTGAACGGCGGCGCGAACCTGGTCCACGCCCACGGGCATATGAAGGCGACGATCAGGGTCGTGGCGACCGGCGTGGCCAAACCGATCACCAAAGTCGTCACGATAAAAGCGGCGCGAGCTCGCCGGGATTGAGTTTGCGATACGAGGTGCGCCGCCAGCGCGTCGCGGGCGCCGACGATCGTGGACAGACGGCGGGCCGCTCAGGCCGCGACGCTGGTGCCTCGCTCCAGGCAATTTGCGACGTGGCCTGATCGCCCTCGCGGTCTAGGCCTCTGATCTCCTGCGCTCCCATCGCCGGAACCTGCTGATAGGCCGTGTGGACAACGTCGGCCAGCGCGACCGAGGCAGCAAGCGCGGTCTCGAGCAGGCGGTCGCGCTCCTCGTGGGCGACCTCGCGCTGTGCAGCGAGCTCGCGGGCGCTGGCTTCGCTCTCGGCGGTAATCGCGTTGGCCTTGGCCGCCGCATCGGCGACGAGCTGTTGCGCCTCCTCTTCGGCAGCACGCACGATCGCCTCGCGCCGGCTGTGGGCCTCGATGAGGACACCCGCGGTCTCCTCGCCGATCCGCCTCATCTCGCTGGCGACCTCTTCGCGCAGTGTCGCTGCAGACCGCAGCTCAACAAGCTCGCGGCCAATTTCGCCGAGCTCATCCTCAAGCTCGGCGATGTGTTGATCCACCGCGCTGCGGCGGTAGCCGCGCAGGGACCAGGGGAACCTCCGTTCCCTCCGTTCCCCCCGCTCACTTTCCCGGCTAATGGCGCCGAGGCTGTCCTCCGTATAGGTGACCATGACCGCTCCCTTCGTCTTGTCCTGAAGCTGCGGAGTGTTTTCGCGATCGGCAAGCCGATCCCTGTCACCTGCAGCCGATAGCTGGCGGCGGCTAACTAAGTGGAGCCGCCGGGTCAGCTCTCCGGCGACCCGGGCTGGAACGGCTCCGTCGGCTCGGGCGTAAAGGCTTCCTGCGACTCGGCCGGCCTGTCGGCGAGCTGGCCCGGGACAGGCGCCACAGGCGCCCCAGGCGCCGCAGGCGCCCCAGGCGCCAGGCGCCCCAGGCGCCACAGGCGCCGCAGACGACGCGGGCGACACAGGACCCACAGGAGCCACAGGCGCCTCGCCCTCGCGCCAACCCTTCATCGGCTCCGGCGGGAATCGCTCGGCTGCCTCCTCGGCCAGCGTCAGCAGCGCTGTGGCGACGCCCCGGGCGTCGTCGATCAGCCGTGCGCGCTCCTGCCAGACGGTGTCGGTCTCACGGTCGAGCTCGCCGAGGCGCCGGTTGGCCTGCTCGGTGATCGACACGGCGTTGGTGGCCGCGTCGGCGACGCATTTGTCCGCCTGCTGGCGGGCGTCGCGCGTGATCTGGGCCGCCTGCTCGTAGGCGGTCTGAAGGATCGCGGCGGTCTGCTCGCCGATCCGATCGATCTCGGCCGCCACCGCAGCGGAAGGAGACCGGTGCACCTTGAGTTCGATGAGCTCACGCTCGATCTCGGCGAGCTGCTCATCGACGGCCGCGCAGTCGTAGCCGTTACGGACGACGGGGAAGCGCTGCTCGGGCGCCGGCCACGAGGCGGTCTCGCCGCCGGACAGGTAGTCGAGGTCCTCGCCGGACTCCCAGGCGGGCAGCTCGGCCCTGGTCCGGTCCGTTCCGCCGAATGCTCGGGTCACGCGTTCGCTCAGCTCCCCAAAACGTGAGAAGGGGGGACGCCGCTTCTCGGTCTCCTCGACCGCGGTGCCGGGTCTTTCGAAATCGCTCATGCCTTACTCCTTGCGTCTCGCCAACGAATCCGCCTTTCGCCCCCGGGCAGGGGATCCCTCCGGTCGGGTTCGATCGTGCAGATCAGGCGGCGAGGAGGCGCTCGAGCTGGGACTCGAGCCCGGCGTTCCCGACCTCGCGGATCTCGAGTGGCAGGCCGATCCGCAACGCGGCGCGCTCAGCAGCCGCGCGGGTCGCTGCCGTTGGCCGCCCGGCCAACCAGATCACCCGCCGGTAGTTGCCGAAATACATATTCCGAAGCGAGGGGTGGCGGTCCAGGCCCAGCTCACGGACAACCGTGTGCTCGAATGTCCGCGCCAGGAAATCGGTCAGGAAGTACGTGCCGGGCTCCTCGGCCAGCGCCTCGAGCACCTCCTCGCGCGCGAACACGTCGTAGCAGTGCTCGCCCGAGAGGCGCGACACTCCGGCGCGGTCCAGCACCTCGTCGATCGCGCCGTAGCTTCCGCAGTCGCCGTAGGCCACCGCGACCGCGTCGTAGCGGTCGCGGAGCCGCCGCAGCTCGAGCTCGAGTGCCGGCGCGATCCGCTCGGGGCGGTTGTGGAGCAGCGCCGGGAGCGGATGGACGTCGACCGCCCAGCCCCGCCGGCGGGCGATCGTCCGGACGTCGGCGGCGAGCGCGCCACAGGCGACGACGGCGGTCGCTCGCTCCGCCGGCGCCGGGCTCATCCCGGGAACGCCAGCTGGTCGATGAACATGTCGTTGAAGTCAGCGCGGCCGGACAGCTCCACGTACTCGACCTCGCGCAGGATCGAGTGCGCCTCGGCGCGCTCGCGCAGTGACAGCGCGGCGATCTTCGCGCCCTCGCCGGCGACGTTACCGGCGGACACGATCCGGGGAAGCGCCAGCTTGGGCACGAGCCCGATCCGGACCGCGCTGAGCGGTGTCAGATAGGCGCCGAAGCTGCCGGCCAGCAGGACCTGGGCGATCTCGTCGACGTCGACGCCGAGGTCACGCATGAGGATGTTCCACCCGGTGGCGATCGACGCCTTGGCGAACTGGAGCTCGCGCACGTCGCGCTGGGAGAGGAACACAGATGCTTCCGGATCGTTGCCCGCGCCAGTGCAGGACGAACACCCGCTCCTTGCCGATCTGCGTCAGGCGGTCGGCGAGTGCCGGGTGGAGCTCGGCGGCCTGCTCGTTGGGGATGAAGCGGCCGGAGTGGTCGAGGATGCCGCTCTGGACGAGCTCGGCGACGGCGTCGACGAGACCCGAACCGCAGATTCCGCTCGGGTCGACGTCGCCGATCACCTCGAGCGCCAGCTCATCGCCGTCGACTCTGACGCCCTCGATCGCCCCGTCGGCGGCCCGCATCCCGCACTTGATCTGCGCGGCCTCGAACGCCGGTCCAGCCGGCGCGGCCGTGGCCAGCACCCGCTCGGCCGAGCCGAGCGCGATCTCACTGTTCGTGCCCACGTCGATGAACAGGCGCACGCGGCGGTCCCGCGTCAGGCCGGTCGCGAGCATCCCCGCGACGATGTCGCCGCCGACGTAGGCGCCGAGCGAGGGGAACACGAACGCCGGCGCCCGGGGATGCGCCTCGACGCCGAACTCGAACGCGCGTGCCGGCGGGAAGGTGTGGGTCGAGACGGTGAACGGCGCCATCGACAGCGGCTCGGGATCGATTCCGAGCGCCAGTTGCATCATCGTCACGTTTCCGCAGACCGTGATCTCGTAGACCTCGCGCGGATCGACGTCCCCCTCGGCGCACACCTCGGCGGTCAGCTGGGCCAGCGTCTCGTGGGCGCGGTCGCGGAGCGCCCCGAGCGCGTGGTCGTCCATCATCGTCGCCGAGATGCGCGTGATCACGTCCGCGCCGTAGGGCTGCTGTCGGTTCAGCATCGAGGCGACCGCGGCGGGCTGTCCGCTGTCGAGATCGAGCAGCGTCGCCACGACCGTGGTCGTCCCGAGGTCGAACGCGATCGCGAACCGCCGGGCCGTCGTGTCCCCGGGCTCGACGTCGATCAGCTCCTCGTCGCAGACGACCGCGGTGACGTCGAAGTTCGAGCTTCGCAGCGTCGCTCCGAGCGTCCGCAGAAGCTCGACCGACGCCTGCGGCTCCAGGTCGTCGATCGCGTCGAGCACCCGCTGAAGGTCGGATCGCTGGTCCTCCATCGTCGGCTCTTCGAGCACCAGGTGGCGCTTCTGGACCGACGGGCGGAGGATCACGTGACGGCCTACACCCGCCAGCGCGGCCTTCGGCCGAGTTTGGAGCGGCGGCACCTCGACGACCAGGTCGCCGCGGGCGCCGGCGCGGCAGGCCAGGCGCCATCCCTCCCTCAGCTCATCGGTCGTGAACGCCCGCGGGTCGACCGACCCCACCGGCACATCGCCGGAGACGATCCGCACCTTGCACTTCTTGCAGGTGCCGTGACCACCGCAGGTCGAGTCGATCGCGATCCCGTTCCAGCTGGCGGCATCGAAGATCGGCGTGCCGCTCGGTACCCGGACCTCGGCGCCGTCGGGTAGGAAACGGAGCCGGACTCGCGCGGCTCCATCGGAGGGTTGCGACTCGACGTCTTCCCGAACCGCCCTTCGCTGCGGTGAGTGGGTGCTCACGAGGCGGCGGTCGCCTCCTGCTGAAGGGCGGCCTGGCGGGCCCGGTAGGCGGCGATCCAGCTCGCCCCCCATGCATCGTGGCCGAGCAGCAGATCGGCGCCCCGCACGGCCTGGACGCAGACCTCGGCCGTCGACATGATCGCGCTGGTCAGGCCCGCGGCCATCGCCATCGGCAGGAACGAAGCGTTGAGGACATGGCGCTGGGGGAGGCCGAAGGAGACGTTCGAGGCGCCGAGGCACATGTTCACGCCGAGCTCGTCGCGGATCAGGCTGATCGTCGCCAGCGTTGTCGTGACGGCCTCCGTGTCGGCGCCCACCGTCATCGCCAGCGGATCGATGATCACGTCCGCGGCCGCGATCCCAAAATCGCCGGCGGCGGCCACGATTCGCCTGGCGCATTCCAGGCGCTTCTGCGGGGTCTCCGGAATCCCGGTCTCGTCGTTGGCGAGCCCGATCACGGCTGCGCCATAACGGGCCACGAGCGGCAGGATCTCCTCGAGTCGCTCGTCCTCGGCGGTCACGGAGTTGACGAGCGCCCGGCCCTCGTAAACGGACAGGCCGGCCTCCAGAGCGGAGATCACCGACGAGTCGATGCAGATCGGCGCATCAACGGCGTCCTGGACGGTACGCAGCATCGACTTCAGCAGATCCGGCTCGTCGACGAGCGGAATTCCAGCGTTGACGTCGAGCATGTCGGCGCCCGCCTCGACCTGCGCGTTGGCGTCGACCGTGACGGTCGAGAGGTCACCCTCGCGGAGCTGTTCGGCGAATGTCTTGCGGCCCGTCGGGTTGATCCGCTCGCCGATGATGCAGAACGGTCGATCGGCGCCGATCGTGACCGTGCTAGACCGCGAGCGAAGCACTGTATCCATTGGAATCCCTTTCGATTCGGGGCGGGATGCCCAGGCGTTTGCACAGCTTGGCGATGCCGGCGTCCTTACGGAACGAGATGAAGTGAAGGCCCGCGACGCCCGGCTGGGCGAGCGCGTGGGTGGCGAGCTCGTAGGCGATGTCGAAGCACTCGACCTCGGCATCCTCGGCCTGCTCGACGCGAGCGACGGTCTCGGGCGGCACGTCGATCCCGGGAACCTTGGTGGCGACGAACCGCATCCCGCCGACCGTGCGCAAGATGCAGATCGACGGAATCAGAGCGATCCGCTCGCTCAACCCCGTGTCCGTGGCGGCGCGCATGAACCGCTCGAGCAGCTCCGGCCGGTAGCCGATCTGCAGCTGCAGGAAACGGGCGCCGGCCATCGCCTTCTTGGCGGCCCGGCGTACGCGGTATTCGAACGGTGGCGCCCCAGGGTTCTCGACCGCCCCGAGCAGGAAGTGCGGAGGCCGATCGATCGCCCGACCGGACAGATAGCGGCCGCTCTCGAGAGCGCGCGCGACGGCCAGCAGCTGCGGGCCGTCGAGGTCAAACACGCGGCGGGCCTCGGGCTCGTCTCCGGCCGTCACGTCATCGCCGGTGAGGCAGCAGATGTTCTCGATCCCGTACATCGCAGCCCCCATCAGCTCTGACTCGAGCGCCAGCCGGTTGCGATCGCGGCAGGTGAGCTGCATAACCGGCTCTGCGCCGCACTGCTGCAGGCCGATCGACACCGCCAACGGCGAGCAGTGCGCGTGCGCGGAAGGGTTGTCGGTCGCGTTGAAGGCGTCGACGAACGGCCGCATCGGCTCGAGCTGACGGAGGATCTCGGCGTGGCCACCGCCGTTGATCACGGGCAGCTCGGCGGTTACGACGAATTCGCGAGCGTCGAGCTTGCGCTCAAGATTCGACATCCGCGCCCGCCGCCCATCCGGACGGGACCTGGTGGTCGCGGCCGGTGATCAGGTTGATCCACGCCGAGGACCCCTTGAGTCCGTTGTCGACGGGCGGACGCAGGTTGTCGATGTGGCCGCGCCACAGCGGGAGCCGCTCCGAGCGTTCGTACGCCTTCAGCCACACGCAGCGCATCTCGGGCTTGACCTCGCAGTGCCCGTCGGGGCGGACGCCGCCGCAGGGTCCGTTGCGCAGCGTCTTCGGGCAGTTCATCGGGCATGTCATCCCCGTGTCGTGCAGAACGCACTGGCCGCACATCTGGCAGCCCCAGATCGGTCCCTTGACGACGTGCTCGAGCCGCGCGAGAACACCAGCGGGCTTCACGCGAGAACCTTCTCCCGCCGGAGCTCGATCAGCTCCTTGGCCTTCTTGACCGCCGACGAGGCATCGGCCGAGTAGCCATCGGCGCCGACGGCGTCGGCGTACTCCTGAGTGACCGGGGCTCCACCGACCATCACGATCACCTTGTCGCGGACGCCGGCCTTCTCGAGCGCGTTGATGTTCGCCTTGAACATCGGCATCGTTGTCGTGAGGAAGGCGGAGAACCCGACGATGTCCGGGTTGTGCTCCTCGATCTGCTCGATGAACCTCTCGGGGGGCACGTTGACGCCGAGGTCGATGACCGTGAAGCCCGCGCCCTCCAGCATGATGTTGCAGAGGTTCTTGCCGATGTCATGGACGTCGCCTTTGACGGTTCCCATCAGGAACGTCCCGACCTGGGCGATCCCGGTCTCGGCGAGCAGCGGTCGGAGGATGTCCAGAGCGCCCTGCATGGCCCGCGCTGCGATCAGCATCTCCGGCACGAAGTAGTCGCCGCGCTCGAACCGCGCGCCGACCTCCTCGAGCGACGGGATCAGCGCGTCGTAGAGCATCCGCTCGGGCGCGAGTCCCTGCTCCAGTCCTTCGTTGACGCTGTCGGCGACCGTCGGGGCGTTGCCGACGAGCGTCTCGTCGTAGAGCAGTTGCAGGATCTCTTCATCGGTGTGGCTCATGCGGCGTTCTCTCCTGCCTCGCGATGGCCGAGTCGGCGACTGAGCGTCCCGGACTCGTCGATCAGAATCGGTTGCAGCTCCAGGATCCGCATCGGGGTCATGCGCACGGTCGGTCCGGTGATGCTGAGCGACGCGACCACCTGACCGTGGGCGCCGCGGACGGGCGCGGCCATCGCCGCGAGCCCCGGCTCGAGCTCGTCGACCGCAGTGGCGTACTCGTGACGTCGGACGAACTCGAACTCGGCCTCGAGACGGTCGGGGTCCGTGATCGTGGCCGGGGCGTACCTCGGCAGCGGCTGCGGCGGGATGGGGGCGCGGCCGAAGGCCATGAACACCTTGCCGACCGCCGTGCAGTGATAGCCGACGGTCTGCCCGAGCCACTGACCGGTCCCGAGGAAGTGACGGCTGTCGACCTGCGCCAGATGCTCGACGCCGGCGGGAGCGGGCACGGCGAGGTTGATCGTCTCGCCGCTGGCCTCGGCGAGCGCGTCGAGCGATGGACGGGCCAGCTCGACGAGGCTCCGTTCGAGCATGCTCCGCTCGGCGACCCGGAGGATCGCCGGACCCGGGCGGAGCCGCCCGCGCTCGCCGTCCTGCTCGATCAGGCCCCGCCGCTCAAGCGCGCTGACGAGCCTCGACGCGGTGCTCTTGGGCATCCCGGCGGCCGACGCAAGCTCGGTCAGCGCGACCGGTTGCTCGCTCTCGAGCACGCGCACGAGCAGGTCCGCACCGCGGTCGACAGCCGTGGTGCCCTGCGACAGGACTTGGAACTGTTGTTCCACGGGCGTTATATTACGGCCGTCCGTCGTCGCGTCAAGGAGGTCAGCTTGTTCGTCAACGCCATGCCGCGGTACGAGATCCTCAGCGAAGAGGCAATGGATGTACTGGATCGCGGCTGGCGACGGATCGTCACCGAGCTGGGTATCGAGTTCCTGCTCCCCGAAGCCGTCGAGTTGCTGCGCGACGCCGGTCAGATCGTCGAGGACGAGAACCGGGTCCGGTTCGATCCAGAGTTCATCCTCGAGCAGGTGGCGAAGGCGCCACGGGAGTTCGAGCTCCAGGCGCGCAACCCGGCGATGACGGCGCACATCGGAGGGGACAACATGGTGTTCGCGCCGGTGTACGGGTGTCCGTTCATCCGCGAGGGTGATGTCCGCCGCGACGCGAAGATGGCCGACTTCGACAACCTCGTCCGGCTCGCGCAGGCGTTCCCCGAGCTCGACTCGCCCGGCGGCACGATCTGCGAGCCCGAGGACCGGCCGCTCGACTCCCGCCACCTCGACATGGTGTTCGCGCTGCAGACACTTTCGGACAAGCCCTACATGGGCTCGGTGACCTCCGGTCCTAACGCGGCCGACACGATCCGGATGGGTGAGATCCTGTTCGGCGGCCGGGAGGCGATCGAGCGGGCCCCGGTGTCGATCTCGCTGATCAACGTGAATTCTCCGCTGCGCTACGACGACCGGATGCTGGCGGCGATGTTCGAGTACGTGCGTGCGAACCAGGCGGTTGTGATCACGCCGTTCCTGCTGATGGGGGCGATGTCGCCGGTCTCGCTGCCGGCCACGCTGGTCCAGCAGATGGCCGAGGCGCTGGCCGGGATCGCGCTCGCACAGCTGCTGCGACCGGGGTGCCCGGTCGTGTTCGGCTCGTTTCTGTCGAACACCGACATGCAATCCGGGTCGCCGTCGTTCGGGACGCCGGAGTCGGGCGTCGGGGTGCTGTGCACCGGGCAGATCGCCCGGCGGTTCGGCCTTCCCTGGCGGGGCGGAGGCGCCCTGAACGCATCGCAGACCGTCGACGCGCAGGCGGCGTACGAATCGCTGATGACGTTGCTCCCGACGTTCCTCGCCGGCGCGAACTTCGTCATGCACTCGGCGGGTTGGCTCGAGGGCGGCCTCGTGTCGTGCTATGAGAAGTTCATCGTCGACATCGAGCTCCTGCGGGAGCTACGCCACGAGTTCACGCCGCTCGAGGTCGACGAAGCGTCGCTGGCGTTCGACGCGCACGTCGAGGTCGGAGCGGGCGGCCACTTCCTGGGCGCCGCGCATACGCTCGAGCGGTTCCGCGAGTGCTTCTACCGGCCGCTCCTCTCCTCGACCGAGAACTTCGACCGGTGGACCAAGCGCGGGGGTCGCGACACGACGGCCCGCGCGGCCGAGATCTGGCGGGCGACGCTCGACAAGTACGAGCAGCCGTCGCTGGACGACGCCATCCGCGCCGAGCTTGAGGAGTTCGTGGTCAGACGGCGAGCCGAGCTGGGCGACTAGCCCTACAGCAGGCGGACGTCGTAGCCCGCCTGGGTCAGGGCGGCGAGGATCGCCTCGCCGTGGTCGGCGCCTCGGGTCTCGAGCGCGATCTCGACTCCGGTCTCCCGGACGTGAAGCGGGACGGCCTCGCGCACATGGTCGGCGTGGACGACGTTGCCGCCGGCCTCGGCGATCTGCGTCAGCAGCGCCGCGAGCCCGCCGGGACGGTCGGAGATCCGGGTGAACAGCCGTAGCCTGCGGCCGGCCGTGGTCTCGTGGCGGTGGGCGATCGCCGCGAGCAGGCCCGGATCGACGTTGCCTCCGGAGAGCACGATCACCGTCGAACCGCTCGCTGCCGCGGTCACCTCGCCGGCGAGGACCGCGGCGACGCCGGCGGCCCCGCCCCCCTCGACAACGAGCTTCGCCCGCTCCATCAGCCACACCATCGCCTCGCCGACGTCGTCCTCGCGGACGACGATCATCTGGTCAACCCAGCGTTCGACCAGCGGCAGCGTTATCTCGCCCGGCCGCTTGACCGCGATCCCGTCCGCGATCGTCGGCAGCGCATCGCAGGCGATTGGGGAGTGGGCCTTCAGCGACGCCGGAAAGGCGGCACAGGCCTCGACCTGGACGCCGATCACCTGGATCTCGGGGCGGGCGGACTTGACCGCGATGGCGACGCCCGAGATCAACCCGCCGCCCCCGACGGGCACGATGATGCGGCTGATGTCGGGGACGTCGTCGAGCAGCTCGAGCCCGAGCGTCGCCTGTCCGAGGATCACGTCGGGGTCATCGAACGGGTGGACGAACGTGGCGCCGCCCTCGGCGGCACGCTCGCGCGCGGCGGCGACGCAGTCGTCGACCGACTCGCCGCCGAGGTGGACGACGCCGCCGAACGCCTCGACCGCTGCGACCTTGGCCACCGGCGCCTCGCGCGGCATGAACACCTCGCACGGGATCCCTCGATCGCGCGCCGCGTACGCGACCGACTGGCCGTGGTTGCCGGCGCTGCCGGCCACCACGCCCTGGGGGTCGTCGAGCCGGGAGAGCTTGTGGACGGCGCCGCGGAGCTTGAACGAGCCGGTCCGCTGCAGGTTCTCGGCCTTGAGCAACACGCGCCCGCCGCAGTGTTCGGCGAGGCTGCGGGAGCTGAGCACGGGAGTGTGGCGGGCAATCTTCGCCACCACCTTGCGGGCGAGCTGTGCGTCGCCGGCCTCGATCCGGGCACTGACGAGCCCGGCTTGGTGGGTGCCCGATGTGGCTGTCATCGCACTACTCCGAGGCCGATCTTGCGGGCCGGGGTTACACTTCTAATGTGACGACTCATATATCAGCATGGTGTGGGGTCCGTCAAACGGGGGAGTTAGGGGTAGTGGGGTGGCTGTGAACCATGATGGCCGCCCGGCGGTGCCGGCGCGTGGCGCGCGGGAGCTCCTCGCAGACCGGGCTTACGTGGAGCTACGCGACCGGTTGGTGACATTGCGGATCGCGCCCGGGGCGCCGATCGACGAGGACCTGCTCGGGCGTGAGCTCGAGATGGGGCGCACCCCGGTGCGCGAGGCGATCAAGCGGCTGGCGCTCGAGAACCTGGTGACTGTGTTTCCCCGCCGCGGCACGTTCGCGTCGGAGATCAACATCACCGATCTCGCCCACATCTCGGACGTCCGCACGCAGCTCGAGGGCCACGCGGCGTACCGCGCGGCGCAGCGGATAACCGAGGCACAGCGAGCCGAGCTCGACGAACTGCTGGGCGAGCTGGCGAGGAGCGAGGGCAGCGATGACCGCCCCGCGCTGATCGCGCTGGACGCGAACGTTCACCGCTTCATGTACAGGTGCGCGGGCAATCCGTACCTGGAGGAGACACTCGGCCGGTATTTCAACCTGTCTCTGCGGATCTGGCACCTCGTGCTAGACCGGCTGCCTCATCTGTTCACGCGCGTACACGAGCACGACGGGCTACTGCGGGCGATCGCCGAGGGTGACGCCGACGGCTCCCGAGAGATCGTCGCCGAGCACGTGGCGACGTTCGAGCGCGAGATCCGCGCGGTGCTGTAGCCGCGCTCGTGCGCTAGGCCGTCAGATACTCCTCCAGCGGCGCGTCGTGGCCGAGGCGGGTGGAGACGACGTGCGCCTGCTCGAGCGCGACGCGCCCGAGCAGCCTGAGCCGTTGCGGACCCAGCCGGAGCGACGCTCCGGCGGCGGTCAGCGCAGCGATCACCTCGCCGCCGCGGTCGCGGATCGGCGCCCCGACGGCCGACAGTCCCGGCTCGAGCTCGTCGACGATCATCCCGAACCCCTGGTCGCGGATCTGGGCCAGCTCGCGATCGAGCTGGTCGCGGTCGACGATCGTGGCCGGGGTCAGCGCTGCGAGCTCACCCGCGGGCAGCTGCGCCGCTCCGAAGGCCAGGAAGACCTTGCCCGCCGCCGTGCAGTGGAGCCCGAGCTCCCGCCCGATCCAGTTCGTCGAGCCGAGCAGATGACGGCCGTCGACCTGAGCGATGGCCTCGGTCCCGGCGGGGCGAGGCAGGATCAGGTTCACGGCCTCGCCGCTCTCGTCGGCGAGTCGGCGCATGCTCGGCTGGGCGAGCTCGACGAGGTCCTCGCGGCCTATTCCCGAGCGCGCGAACCGCAGCGCCGCGGTTCCCGGACGGACCGCCCCCGTCGAATCCCGGCTGGCGAGGTTGTGACGCTCGAGCGCCTCGAGCAGCGGGCCGACTTCGATCGCGGGTATCTCCATGACCTCTGCCAGCTCGGTGACGGTGCGCGGTGAGCGCTCCAACACGGCCGCCAGCAGACGGGCGGCGCGATCCGCCTCGTCTGCCTGGGCGTTCATCAGCCGCGGCTGGGTGGGGTGAGCACGACCGTCTGCAGCTCGGTGAACGAGTGCATGACGTGCGCCCCGCCGACGCGCCCGATCCCGCTGTCTGTTCCGGAGCGCCCGCCGAACGGGAGATGGGCTTCCCAGTAGTTGCTGGACTCGTTGATGTTGACCCAGCCGGTGCGGACCTGGTCGGCGAACCGGAGCCCGGCGGAGAGATCTCCCGTGAAGATCGCCGCCAGCAGGCCGTAGGGCGAGGCGTTGGCAAGCGAGATCGCCTCGTCGAGCGATCCGATCGTGACCACCGGGGCAATCGGCCCGAACGTCTCCTCGACCGCGACACGGGCGTCGGCCGGGACGTCGGAGAGGATCGTCGGCTCCCAGTAGAGCGATGTCGGAAAGCCGCTCGCTCGTGAGCCGCCGTTGACGACGCTCGCCCCCCGATCGACGGCGTCGGCGACGTGCTCGTCCATCTTGGCGGCAACCGGCTCGTTGTTGAGCGGTCCCATCGTCGTGCCGTCGTCGAACGGGTCCCCGAGCAGGATCCGCTCGGTCACGCGCCGTGCCAGCAACTCGACGAACTCCTCCTTGACCGCGGCGTGAACCAGCAGCCGCTCGCCCGCGGTGCAGCTCTGGCCGGCGCACAGGTAGCACGCGGTCAGGGTGGCTTCGGCGGCGGCCTCGAGGTCGGCGTCGTCCATCACCACGAGCGGACCGTTGCCGCCCATCTCGAGCAGAGCCGCCTTGCCGGCGGACGCCTGCGCCACCAGCCGACCGGTTGCCGTCGAGCCGATGAACGCGACGCCGTCGGTGCCGGGGTTACGCGCGATCTCATCGCCGACCACGGCACCGGGCCCCGTGACGAGGTTGAACACGCCCGGTGGCAGGTCGGCGTCGGCGATGCACCGCGCCAGCGCGACCGCGCACACGGCGGTCGACGGCGCCGGCGTCCACACGACGGCGTTGCCGCACGCCAGCGCGGGCGCGACCAGCTCGGCAGGCATCGTGTAGGGCCAGTTCCACGGGCTGATCACGCCGACCACGCCGCGGGCCCTGCGGACGAGCATCACGCGCTTGCCGGGGGAGAAGGAGTTGGGCAGCTCGCCGCCGAGGCGCTTGCAGTCCTCGGCCGCCATCCGCCAGTACTCGACGAGCTCGTCCACCTCGCCGTAGGCCTCGGCGCGCAGCGGCTTGCCCTGGTCGAGCGTCAGCGTCCTCGCCAGCTCGTCACGGCGGCTCTCGATGATGTCGCCGACGGCGTGCATCTTGGCGGCGCGCTCAAACGCCGTGAGGCGCGCCCAGCCGTCGGCCGCGTCACGCGCGGCGTCGATCGCGCGGCGGGCGTCGTCGCGATCACCCTGGGGAACGGTGGCGATCAGCTCGCCCGTCGCGGGGCTGATCGACTCAAAGGTCTCGCCGCTGGCGCTGGGTTGCCAGGCACCCGCGAGGAACATCTCTTGCGCGGTGGCCGTGGCCATGATTCGCCGCCCCTCGGGACTCGTTGACACAGTTAGACAACTGATATATAACAGGCCGATCAGGCCTCGGTCAATGAGTTATTGTGTGGCGTGGTGCGCGGAGGCTTGGCCTGAACGTGACGTTCGACTTACCGTGCCACGGGCGCGGTATGGGGAGGTTGATTGATGGCAACCGTAGAGTCTCCGACTCCTAGCTCGCAGGCGACCGACAGCAACGAGCTGGCGGGGTTCGGCTACAAGCAGGAGCTGGATCGCTCGCTGGGGAGCTTCTCGGCGTTCGCCGCGGGCTTCAGCTACATCTCGATCCTCACGGGCGTCACGGCGCTGTTCGGGTTCGGCTACCTCAACGCCGGACCGGGCGTGTGGTGGACGTGGCCGGTCGTCGTCGGCGGCCAGATTCTGGTGGCGCTGTGCTTCATGGAGATGGCCGCCCAGTACCCGATCGCCGGCTCGGTCTACCAGTGGTCAAAGCAGCTCTCCAGCCGGCTTCACCTCGTGGATGACCGGCTGGATCTACATCGTCGGCGCGATCGTGACGATCGCCGCTGTGGCAGTCGACTGGCAGGTCGTGCTGCCGCAGATCACGACCAAGCTCCAGTTCTTCGGCAGCTCCGCCGACGCCGGCACGTACCTGACCAAGGCCGGGGCGCAGAACGCGCTGCTGCTCGGCGCGATCCTGATCGCGATCACCACGACGATCAACATGCTCGGCGTCAAGCTGATGTCGCGGATCAACAACGTCGGCGTCGCCGCCGAGCTGGTCGGCTCGACGCTGCTGATCATCCTGCTTGCTGTTCCACCTGCACCATCCGCCGTCGATCATCGTCCACTCCTACGGCTTCGGCGCCGGCCACAACTGGGGCTACTTCGGCGCGCTGCTGATCGGCGGCCTGCTGAGCGCGTACGTGATGTACGGGTTCGACACCGCCGGGACGCTCGCCGAGGAGACCAACGACCCCCGCAAGCACGCGCCGCCGGCGATCATCCGCGCGATCGGGGCCGCCGCCATGGTCGGCGGCCTCGTGATCCTCCTGGGGATCATGTCGAACAAGAACCTCGCCGACAAGAACATCGGGCTCCTCGGCCTGCCGTACGTGATCAAGAACGCGTTCGGCAACACCACCGGAAACGTGTTCCTCGCCGATACGGCGCTTGCGATCTTCGTCTGCTGCCTGGCGGTGCAGACGGCGACGATCCGGATGCTGTTCTCGATGGCGCGCGATAACCGGCTGCCGTTCGGCTCGCAGGTCGCTCGCGTCTCGGGCCACCGCAAGGTGCCGATCGTTCCGGCGCTCGTGACCGGGATCCTGGCGGTCGTGCTGCTGGCGATCAACGTCGGCAACCAGAGCGCGTTCCTCGTGGTCACCTCGATCGCGATCATCATGTTCTACATGGCCTACCTCGGGGTCACCGCCCCGATGCTCGTGCGCCGACTGCGCGGCGACTGGCCGAAGCCAGACCACGGCCCGTTCTTCTCGCTCGGGCGCTGGGGGCTGCCGGTGAACATCGCGGCGGTGGCGTACGGCACCCTCGTGGCGATCAACATCGCCTGGCCGCGCAACTCGGTCTACAACGCCCTCGGTACGCCCCACTGGTACTGGCAGTGGTCGCCGGTCCTGTTCATCGGCGGGGTGCTGATCATCGGCACGCTGTACTACTTCCTGGTTCAGGCCAAGAAGCCCCCGGAGGTGCTCGCCGAGCACCGGGCTGACATACCGCTGCCGATCCCGGCCCGCACCGTTGGGAGACGCGGCCCCATGAACGACGCAGGCGAATTCGACTATGTGATCGCTGGCGGCGGCACCGCCGGCTGCGTGGTCGCGGCGCGGCTCTCCGAGGATCCAAACGTCAGCGTCTGCCTGATCGAGGCTGGCCCCTCGGACGTCGATGACGTGGCCATCCTCCGGCTCGAGGACTGGATGTACCTACTGGACTCGGGCTATGACTGGGACTACCTGATCGAGCCGCAGGCGAAGGGCAACAGCTTCATGCGCCACGCGCGCGCGAAGGTGCTCGGCGGCTGCTCCTCGCACAACTCGTGCATCGCGTTCTGGACCCCGAAGGAGGACCTCGACGAGTGGGCGGCAATGGGCTGCGAGGGCTGGAGCTCGGCCGACTGCTGGCCGCTGATCAGGCGGCTCGAGACCAACGACGGACCAGGCGACCACCACGGCCGCGACGGCCCCGTCAACATCCGCACCGTTCCACCGGAGGACCCGTGCGGGGTGGCGGTGCTGGAGGCCGCGGCGCAGGCGGGGCTGCCGACCAGCCGCTACAACGAGGGCTTCACCGTCACCAACGGCGCGGGCTGGTTCCAGATCAACTCCGCGGCGGACAACACGAGGATGTCGTCCTCGCACGCGTACCTGCACCCGATCATCGGCAAGCGCCCGAATCTCGAGATCCGGACGCACTGCTGGGTCAACCGCATAGCGATCGAGGGCGGCCGCGCCACCGCGGTCGAGTATCTGACGCCCGACATCCTCACCCACGCGAGGGTGAAGGCGCGGCGGGAAGTGATTCTCAGCGCCGGGGCGATCGACGGGCCGAAGCTGCTGATGCTGTCCGGGATCGGCCCGGGCGATCATCTTCAGGAGTTCGGGATCGAGACGCTCGTCGACTCGCCCGGCGTGGGCGCCAACCTCGACGACCATGTCGAGGGGATCGTCCAGTGGGACGCGAAGAAGCCGATGGTCCGCAAGTCCACCCAGTGGTGGGAGATCGGCCTGTTCGCCACCTCGATGGAGCGGCTCGACCGTCCCGACCTGATGATGCACTACGGCTCGGTGCCGTTCGACATGAACACCGCGAGGTGGGGCTATCCCACGACTGAGAACGGCTTCTGCCTCACACCCAACGTCTGCCGTGGCCGGTCTCGCGGGACGGTGCGGCTGCGCACTCGCGATTTCCGCGATCGCGCGCGCGTCGATCCCCGCTACTTCACCGACCCCGAGGGACACGACGAGCGCGTGATGACGTTTGGGATCAGACTCGCGCGGAAGATCGTCTCGCAGTCCGCGATGGCCGACTGGGCCGGCGAGGAGCTCGCTCCGGGTCCCGATGCGCAGAGCGACGACGAGCTCGTCGACTACATGCACAAGACCCACAACACCGTCTACCACCCGGCGTGCACCGCGCACATGGGCCCCGACTCGGACCCCCTCGCGGTGGTTGACCCGCGGCTGCGGGTTCGCGGAGTGCGTGGACTGCGGATCGCCGACGGTTCGATCCTGCCGTTCCTGCCGGCGATCAATCCGTGCATCACAACGATGATGATCGGCGAGAAGTGCTCGGACATGATCAAGGAGGACGCGGGGCGTCCGGCGGAGCAGCTAGCCCCGCCCGCGACCGTTTGACGGACGGGCCAGCCGCACCGCCGGAGGTCACCCGCTTCCTGCGGGAGCATCCGCCGTTCGACGGGCTCGAAGAGGACGAGGTGGAGCGGGTCGCGGCCAGCGTCGAGGTCGAGTTCCACCGTGCGGGAACCTCGATCTTCCTCGAGGGCGCGGAGCCGATCGAGCACCTGCGGGTGGTGCGCAGGGGCGCCGTCGAGATCATCCACGGCGGGCACGTGCTCGACCTCCTCGGCGAGGGCGAGCTGTTCGGCCATGCGGCGATGCTGTCGGGCCTCCCCACCGGGTTCGAGGCCAGGGCCGCCGAGGACACGCTCTGCTACCGGATCGGGAGCGACATCGCGCGAGAGCTGCTCTCGGCGCCGGCGGGACTGCGATATGTCGCCCGGTCGCTGGCCAAGGCCGAGGCCGAGCTGTACGCGACCTCCCCGGGGCCGTCCAGCGACCCGTCGACCCAGCCCGTCGGCTCGCTGATCCGAGGCGCCCCGGTCGTCTGCGATCCCGACACGCCGATCCGCGACGCCGCGGAGATGATGACCGCGGCCTCGGCCACATCGCTGGTCGTCGACGTCGGCGATGGAACGCTCGGGATCCTCACCGACCGTGATCTACGGACACGGGTGGTCGCGAGCGGGATGTCCGTCGACGCGCCCGTCTCGGCAGCGATCTCAGCGCCGGCTTTCACCAGCCGCCCGGACCGTCTAGGCGGGGACGTGCTGCTCGAGATGCTCGATCGCGGCCTTCGCCACCTGCCGGTGGTGTCGGGCACGGGGGAGGTCCTGGGGGTTCTCGAGGACCTCGACCTGATCGCGATCCAGACGCGGTCGTCGTTCTTCCTGCGCCAGCGAATAGCCCGGGCCGGCGGCCTCGCCGAGCTGAAGGTGGCGGCGGCCGAGCTTCGCCCGAGCGTCGTCGACATGCACGAGGCCCGGGTCAACTCGGCGAACATCGTCGCGATCTACTCGGTGGAGATCGACGCGCTGACCCGCCGGCTCCTCGAGCTGGCAATCGAGGCCGCCGGCGAGCCCCCCGTCGAGTTCGCCTGGCTCGCGCTCGGCAGCGTGGCGCGGCGCGAGGCGGTGCTGAGCTCCGACGTCGAGAGCGCGATCGCCTGGTTCGGGAACGGTGCGGATAGTCGAGGTGCGCTCCTATCTGCACCACCTCGGCCAGGAGGTCGTGGCCGGGCTCGAGGCGTGCGGCTTCAGTCCCGATCCTCATGGCGCATCCGCGTCGAACCTCCCGTTTGTCCGCTCGCTTCAGTCCTGGCAGAGCGCTGGTCGGAGCTGGATCGCCGATCCAACCCAGGACAAGGCGCTGGTGCTCACCTCGTTGCTCGTCGACAGCCGGCCCGTGTGGGGGGTGCACACGGGCACCCCGGTGGCCGACACGTTCCGTCTGGCGCCGACCAACCCGGCGCTGCTGAGAATGCTCGCCCGCTTCGCCCTCTCCCATCGGCCGCCGACGGGCTTCTTCCGCGGTTTCGTCGTGGAGCACACAGGCGAGCATCGCGGGCAGCTCGATCTCAAGCTCGGGGGCGTCCAGCCGATCGTCGACCTGGCCCGCTGGGCGGGGATCGCCGCCGGGCTGACGAGCGGGTCGACGGCCGAGCGACTGCGCGCCGCCGGTGCCGGGGGAACGCTCCCGGGAGGCGAGGCCGAGACGCTCGAGGACGCGCTCGATCTGATCGAGACGCTGCGCCTCGGACACCAGGCCGACCAGCTGCGCGCCGGCGTGCCGCTCGATGACCACGTCAACCCGGCGACGCTGAGCTCGCTGACTCGGAGCCACCTCCGCGAGGCGTTCCGTGCGGTGGCCTCAATTCAGAAGCGGGTCGCCGCCGAGCTCGAGGTCGGAACTTGGTGAGGATCGCCTCGCCGTCGCGCCTGCGCGGCCGCACGCAGGCCGCATCCGCCTACGCCAAGGCCTCTCTTCCAGGCCGCCGGACCGCGTGGCGCAAGGCCAAGTGGTGCGCGCTCGACCTCGAGCTGACCGGGCTTGACCCGAGTGTCGATGAGATCATCTCGTTCGGAGCGATCCCGATCGAGGGAGGCCGGGTGCAGCTCGCCGAATCGGTATACGAGCTCGTCCGCCCGGTCAGCGAGATCACCGAGGAGTCGATCCGCGTGCACGGCATTCGCGCCGTGGATCTGGCCAAGGCGCCCTCGCTCGAGGAGGCGATCGAGACGTTGCTCGACGTGATCGCGGGCCGCATCCTCGTTGTCCACACGGCGGCGATCGAACGGGCGTTTCTCGGGCGGGCGCTGCGCCGAGACGGGGTCCGGTTGCGCGGCCCGCTCGTCGACACCGAGGTGCTCGGACGGCTGTGGCTGCACGAGCGCGACGGCCAGTCGAGACGCCACGTGTCCCTGACAGAACTGGCGTCGCTTCTGGGCCTCCCCGCCGACCGGCCCCACGATGCACTGGGCGACGCTCTGACCACGGCGCAGGTATTCATTGCGCTGGCGACACATCTCGATGCAGGTCGCGCCGAAACCGTCGGCAGTCTGGCCCGCGCCACTGCACGGCTCGAGTCGCTGCGGCTCCTACATTGGGGATAAGGTCGTGGAATGACAGGAGACTGGCGCGAGTTCCGACCGGCGATCTGGCTGGCGATGCTGGGCATCGCCGTGATGCTGCTCGTCAGCCCGTTCTTCATCGGCGCGGTCTTCCTCGGAGGCGCAATCGGATCGGCCGTGCGGATCGAGCAGCGCCGCCGGCGGCGGCGATCGTGAGCTGTGTCCGTCGCGAGCCTCAGTCGAAGCCGATCACGCTGCGGATGCCGTCCTGGCGCTCCATCAGCTCGAATCCGTGGTTGACGTCGTCGAGCCTGATCCGGTGTGAGATGAACGGGTCGATGTCGAGCTTGCCGTCGAGGTAGAGCTGGACCAGCTCCGGCACTTGGTCGCGACCCTTGACGCCACCGAATGACGAACCGCAGACGCGGCGCCCGGTGATCAGGTAACGAGGAACGACGTCCAGCGTCTCACCCTTCCCGGCGACGCCGGCGATCGTGCACAGGCCCCAGCCCATCCGGGCCGACTCGACGGCCTGTCGCATGACCTGGACGAGGCCGGTGGCCTCGAACGTGTAGTCGGCGCCGAACCCTCTCGTCTCCTCGAGCACGCGCGCGACCGTGTCCGGACCACCGGCCCAGGTTTCCGTGGCTCCCTGGCCCCTGGCCAGCTCGAGTCGGTCCTCGGAGAGGTCGACACAGATGATCCGCTCGGCCTCCCGCAGCCGGCAGCCGGCTACCGCGCCAAGGCCGACCATCCCGGCTCCGAACACCACGCATGTTGAGCCCGGCTCGACCTTCGCGGTGTTGATCGCGGCGCCGAGACCGGTGGACAGACCGCACGCGAACAGGCAGGCATGGTCGGGCTCGGCCTCCGGTGACACCTTGGCCAGCGCGATCTCGGGCATCACCGTGTACTCCGCGAACGTGCTTGTGCCCATGAAGTGGCGGATCGGATCGCCGTCGCGCGAGAGCCGGGTCGTGCCGTCGGGGAGATGGCCGACGTTCTGTTGCTCGCGGATCGCCAGGCACAGGTTCGTCTTCGGGCTGCGGCAGTGCTCGCATTCGCGGCACTGCGGCGAGAACAGCGTGACGACGAGGTCGCCCGGCGAAACGCTCGTGACGCCGTCGCCCGTCTTCTCGACGACGCCCGCGCCCTCATGGCCGAGGACGCTCGGGGCGTATCCCGATGGGTCGGCGCCCGAGGCGGTGTACATGTCGGTGTGGCAGACGCCGCAGGCACGGAGGCGGACGAGGACCTCACCGGCCCGGGGCTCCGCCAGGTCCACCTCTGTGATGTTGAGCGGCTGGCCGAACTGTTCGAGCACCGCGGCGCGGATCTTCACTTGCCCTCACTCCTCTCTGGGGTTTGGAAGTGGAGCCTAGTGGTGGCGGGCTGTGTAGGAAACGAACTCCAGGTTGGCCAGCCAGCCAGTACGATCCGATGATTCGCCGATTTTGTTACTAGGAGGTCCGGGGTGTCGACGACGAACAGTGATCTGGAGGGCGTGCTCCTTGGAGAGCGAGCCCTGTGGGTGGACGGTCCGCCGCACGAGCTGTTCAGCCAGCTGCGCGCGGAATGTCCCGTCCATTGGACCTCCCGGATCAGCGAGTACCCGGAGGAACCCGGCTACTGGTCGGTGACGAAGGCCGATGACATCCGCGCCGTCAGCCTCGACTGGCAGACGTTCTCCTCCGAGCTCGGCGGAGTCACCGCGGTAACCGACATCTTCCCGCTCGAGCTGATGCGGGCGATGTTCATCGGGATGGATCCGCCCAAGCACGATCGGCTCAAGATGCTCTTCCAAGCCGGCTTCACGCCGAGGCGGATCGCCGCCCACGAGCCGGCGATCCGGGCGATCGTGGTCGACGTGCTCGATCGGCTGGGAGACCGGGACACATGCGACCTGGTCACCGACGTCGCGCAGCCGGCCGTCAGCCGCGTGATCGGCAGCTTCATGGGAATCCCTCCCGAGGACGACGCCGTGTGGGCGGCGCTGATGAACTCGGCACTCGGTGCGGGCGACCCCGATCTCAACCCTGACGGGATCCTCAGCGTGGTGGAAAAGGACATCCCCGAGATCTTCGCCCGCTGCCAGCGGATGATCGCCGAGCGGCGTGAGTGCCCAACCGACGATCTCACAAGCGTCCTCGTCCACGCCGAGGTCGACGGCCACCAACTCGAGGAGCACGAGATCGTGATGGGGTTCTTCCTGCTCGTCGCGGCCGGCAACGACAGCACCAAGTCCACCTATTGCAGCGGGATGAGGGCGCTGGTCGACAATCCCGATCAGCGCCAGCTGTTGCTCGACGATCCGTCGCTGATCCCGAGCGCGGTGGAGGAGTGCCTGAGGATGTTCCCGGCGTTCGCACATTTCCGGCGGACCGCCACCTGCGACACCGAGGTCGGTGGCCAACCGATCCGCAAGGGCGAGAAGGTAGTGATGTGGTACGTCTCCTCGAACCGCGACGAGTCCCGCTTCGAAGATCCCCATAACTTCGATGTGCGCAGGAACCCCGACCATCAAGCGTTCGGCGCCGGCGGCCGGCACTTCTGCCTTGGCACCGCGCTCGCGCGTCTCGAGCTCCGGATCATGTTCGAGGAGACGCTAGCCCGCTACCCGGCGATCGAGCTGGCGGGCCAGCCCATGTTCGCCGAGTCGCCGTTCATCAACCAGCTGAAGACGATGCCCGTGAGGTTGCGCTCGGCCTAGACGGGCCGTGGCGCGGTCGGGCCGATTGCGGGGCGCGGTTAGGCGGCGAGCTCGCGCGAGCTGGAGCTCGCAGACGGGGAGGTCGCATCCCGCTGCGCGCCGGGGAGCACCTGCAGACCAGCCTGGCTCGAGACGCTTTGGCGAAGCCTGGCGAAACCGTATGTTCCTCCGAGCGTCGGTATCCAGAGCGCGATTGCGTGGTAGAGCACGACGGCCGCTGCCGTAGGCGCCGCCGGAAGCCCGTATAGGACCAGTGCGGCCAGGAGGCCGCCCTCGAGAACGCCGAGCCCGCCGGGGATCGGAATCAGGTTCGCCAGATACCCGACCTGGTAGGCGACGACGACGGCGAGAATCGGCGCCGACACCCCCACCGCGTGCAGGCACGCCCACAGAACCGCGATGTCGAACAGCAGATATCCGATTGCGCCGGCGACCCTCAGGTTCGGCCGAAACGCGATGGCCTCGGTATCGCGGATCCAGCCGGCGAGTCGGTCCGTCGCAGGCCCGACGCGCCGCATCCGCCGAGTCGGCAGCCGATCGCTGAACCGCGGGAGCGTCATGAAGAACGCGAGCCCCGCGATCGCCGGCACCGCCGGGATCAGGCCGTACGCGACGCCGGTCCGACTGCTGCCCAGCCCGAGCCACACGCCGAGACCCGCGAGTCCGAGCACGGCGGCGTTGACCGCACTCGTGAGGAGGAAGATCACCATCGAGCGGTTGACGACCCGCGACCAGGCGGCTCCCCAGGCACGCATCGCCCAGGCGCCAACGGCCAGCCCGCCCGCTCCACCGACCGGGACTACGGCTCCGAACGCCATCTCCGCCCACGCCAGCCGCCTCGCCTCGCGGGCCGGGGCTCGGTGAAGCACGAGGCGTACCACCGCCACGTAGCCGAGGCACGAAGCGATCTCGAGCATGACGCCGAGGACGAGCCAGCCGACCTTCGCGTCGGCGGCGCGACTGAGGATGCCGCGCAAGTCGGGAACCGCGAGACCGATCCCAAGCAGGAGAAGGGCGAGCGCGCCGGTCCAGATCAGGCCGTTACGGAGGCGATGCGCGTCTCGATCGGGGGTGTTAGCGGGATCCGTTTCGGACTCCGTCAAGCCAGAAGCTGGGGGACTAAACCTGATGTCGTCGGCGGGTTCGCGCATCGTCAAACGGGGTCCGAGCTTGATCTCGCAACGATTGTACTACCCAATCGTGCGTATTGCAAAGTGTTGAGTACACAATTATCGTCCGGATGTTCGACGCCGTGGATTTGGGCGATCGTCCGCGCCCGCCACGGCCGACGGCGCTCCGCCGCCACTACGCCGCCAGCGCGTCCCCCGCCTCTGGCACGCGCGCCTCCACGACCACCGGCTCCTCCACGGTCGCGCTTCCGATCCTCACCGGGCCGACCGACAGAAGCGTGAACCCCGCCGCCAGTGCCACCGCGATCTGGAACGTCCACGCGTCGCGGAACGCTCCGAGCAGCTCGCCGGGCGCCGGATGGCCGATGATCGCCACGAGGATCGCGACCCCCAACGCTGACCCGAGCTGGCGCGACATGCCGAGGACGGCGGTCCCGGTGGCGAACCGGGCCGCGGGCAGCGGGCCGGTGGCGGCGGCGGAAAGGGTGGGGAGGACGAGGCCCACGCCGGCGCCCCCGAGCAGCTGGGCGGGGAGCATGTCGCTCACGTAGTCGGGGCTTACGCCCATGTGCGTCCGGAACCAGATGCCGCCGGAGGCGAACAGCAGCGCACCGGCGAAGCCGACGTACCGCTGGCCGAACCGCTGTCCGAGGACGCCGCCGGGGAACGCGAACGTCGCCGCCATCGCCGGGCCGGGCGCGATCATCAGACCGGCCTCCAGGACGGACTTGTGCCACACCGACGTCAGGAACAGGACGTTGCCGAGCAGCAGCGATCCGAACGCGCAGAAGAACAGCACCGCGCCGATGTTGGCCAGCGCGATCGCACGCGTGCGGGCGATCACCGGCTCGACGAGCGGCGCCGGATGACGGAGGCAGCGGACGGCCACGGCCGCGATTAGGACGGCCGCCGACCCGAACAGACCGATGACTCGCGCGCTTCCCCAGCCCCAGCCGGAGCCCTCGACGATGGCGAGCGTCAGCGCGGCGATCGCGATCGTGAACATGGCGGCCCCGATCGCGTCGGGACGCGCGCCCGCACGATCGCGGACCTCGACCAGCAGGCCGGATGCCGCGATCAGCGCGACGATGCCGATCGGGACGTTGACGATGAACACCCATCGCCACCCCGCCTGAACCAGCAAGCCACCGATCGGCGGCCCCGCCGCCGCGGCAACGCCACCTACCGCCGCCCAGATCCCGACGGCGGCGCCGCGCTTCTCGGGCGGGTACTCCGGGAGCAGCAGGCCCAGGGACGTCGGGAGGAGGAACGCCGCACCCGTCGCCTGTACGACCCTGGCCGCGATCAGGAATGGGATAGAGGGCGCGAGCGCGCACGCCGCCGACGCAGCGCTGAACAGCCCGAGTCCGAACAGGAAACCACGCTTTCGCCCGGCCCGATCAGCCCACCGTCCGGCCGGAACCAGCAGCGCCGCGAACGTGATCGCATACGCGTTCAGCACCCACGACAGCGAGCTCAGGCTGGTCGAGGAGAAGTCTCGCTGGATGTCGGGGAACGCGATGTTGACGATGAACAGGTCGAGCGACGCCATGAAGACCCCGACCGACACCGTGAGCGTGACCTTGGCGCGACGTGACATTCAGCGGCTCCTTCGACGTGTGGGTTGCATCACGAAACGCACCGTAGCGTAACAGGTTGCTTGATGCAACTCGGACGGCTAAGATGGGGGCATGCTGCGCGCCGACTACGAAGGACAAAACTGCTCGATCGCCCGCACGCTCGAGTTGATCGGGGAGCGGTGGACGATCCTGATCCTCCGGGAGTCGTTCCTGGGCACGCGGCGGTTCGATGATTTCCAGCGCGCGCTCGGGGTGGCGCGGAACGTGCTTCAGACGAGGCTCGAACGGCTCGTCGACGCCGGGGTTCTGTCTCGCGTCCAGTACCAGGAGCGGCCCGCGCGCTACGAGTACCGGCTGACGCGCAAGGGCGTCGATCTGTGGCCGACCATCGTTGCGCTCCTCAAGTGGGGGGACAAATACGCCGCGCCCGGTGGGGCGCCGGTCGTGCTCGAGCACAAGGAGTGCGGCGGCGAGGTCGACGACCGGCGACGGTGCATGAAGTGCGGCCGCGACGTGGAGGCGTGGGATGTGATCGCGCGGCGCGGCCCGGGCGCGCGCGGTGAGGGCGGCGCGGACGGCGAGCCCGAGCCGGCGCTCGCGCAGGGCTGATCGGTCGGTGGCCCCCGGGCTTCGCGACAGCACGGCGGCGTGGCGGTCATCGCATTACAGGAAATCCCTGGATTTGCCGACTAAACTAGTGGGTAGCAACAAATGCAACAGCAGGAGGTTGCATCATGAAGTTCAAGTCGATTCGCCGCGGTAGCGCCGTGGCGCGGGAAAAGGGCACGGGAGCTGTTCGCCGGGATGATGCCCGGCGGCCCGGTGACGAGCATCCGCAGCGAGTTTGGTCGCTGCTGCTCCCGCCGGCGTACTTCTCCGAGCGGCGGTAGCGCCGCTGAAACCAGGGGTGGCGCGGGGTGGTCCCGCGCCGCGCCCTACCGTGCCGGAGGGCCCAGCTCCAGGCCATGTGCGGGGCGATGGTTGAGCGGCCGATGATCGGGCGGACTGCAGGGGCCGGTTTGCCGACCCGTCATCATGAATACACATGAGTGCAACTGGTGGACGCGGCTTCGGAGCGGCGCATGGCGCCGGACCCGGCGCCATGCGATCGATGCGGGGCGCGGACAAGAAGCCGCCGCCGCTGATGGACCCGACGCGGGAGCGCGACCGGGGCCGGATCCTGCGGCTGTTCCGGCCCTACCGGGTCCGCCTGACGGTCGTGCTGAGCATGATCGTCTTCTCCGCCGGCCTCAGCATGCTCCAGCCGTTCCTGCTGCGCGACGTGCTGGATGAGGGGATCTTCGAGCACAAGACGACGCTGCTGACCGTGCTGGTGCTGGCGATGATCGTGATCGCGATCATCACGGCCGTGTTCAACGTATGGCAGACGTACCTGTCGAACGTCGTCGGGCAGCACGTGATGCACGACCTCCGCGCCGCCGTCTACCGGCGCCTGCAGCGGATGTCGCTGGCGTTCTTCACGCGCACCCGCACCGGCGAGGTCCAATCGAGGATCGCGAACGACATTGGCGGGCTCGACAACGTGGTTACGACGACCGCCACGACGATCGCCCAGAACGCGACGACCGTGATCGCGGCTGTCGTCGCCATGTGCATCCTCAACTGGAAGCTGGCCGCGCTCTCATTCGTCTTCGTCCCTCTGTTCGTCTACCTGACCCGGCGCGTCGGGAAGATGCGGCGCAAGATCACAACCGAGCAGCAGCGGCAGCTCGCCGATATGTCCGCGCTGGTCGCCGAGTCGCTGTCGGTGTCGGGGATCATGCTCGGCAAGACGATGGGGCGCGGGAGCGATCTCGCCGACCGCTTCACCAAGGAGTCGAAGGACATCGCCGAGCTCGAGGTCCGCTCGAGGATGGCTGGCCGTTGGGTGATGTCGACGATCCAGATGACGTTCGCGATCCAGCCGGCGATCGTCTACTGGCTGGCCGGTCAGAGCTGGATCGGCGTGCTGTCGATCGGGACCGTCGTTGCGTTCACGACGCTCCAGACGCGTCTGCTGTTCCCGATTCAGTCGCTGCTGGGCGTGGGCGCCGACATGGAGGCCTCGCTGGCGCTGTTCGACCGGATCTTCGAGTACCTCGATCTCCCGGTCGACATCGTCGAGGCTGAGCATCCGGTGGATCTGCGGCCCGACGAGCTGCTCGGAGAGGTGCGCTTCGAGAACGTGTCGTTCCGATACATGGCCGAGGGCTCGGACGAGTGGACGCTGCGGGGAATCGATCTCACCGTTCCGGCAGGTACCCGGACGGCGATTGTGGGCGAGACCGGAGCAGGTAAGACGACGCTCGGGTACCTCGTCGCCAGGCTGTACGAGCCCCAGCAGGGCCGGGTAACGATCGACGGCGTCGACGTCCGCGACGCGAGCCTCGAATCGCTGGCGGCGACGGTCGGCGTCGTCTCCCAGGAGACCTATCTCTTCCACGCCACCGTGCGGGAGAACCTGCGGTTCGCCCGGCCCGACGCCACCGACGATGAGATCGAGGAGGCCGCAAGGACGGCCCGAATCCACGACCTGATCGCGTCGCTCCCCGACGGCTACGACACTGTCGTCGGCGAGCGCGGCTACCGCTTCTCCGGAGGTGAGAAGCAGCGGATGGCGATCGCCAGGACGATCCTGCGCAACCCTCCGGTACTCGTGCTTGACGAGGCCACGAGCTCGCTCGACACGCAGACCGAGGCCGCGGTCCAAGCCGAGCTCGAGCGCCTCTCGGAGGGACGGACGACGATCACGATCGCGCACCGGCTCTCAACCGTGCGCGATGCCGATCAGATCGTGGTGCTCGACCGCGGCGCGATCGTGGAGAAGGGAACGCACGAGGAGCTGCTCGAGCGCGGCGGGCTGTACGCGGCGCTCGTCGCCCGGGACATCACCGAGCAGCGCGTCGAGGGCTGACCCCCGGCCCGCCGATCGCCGGCGGGTTGCGGACGGATTCAGCCGACCTCGACGTACTGCAGCGCGACCGACCCGATCCAGATCACGTCGCCGTTCTGAAGGTTTGTCGCCGCGATCCTGCGGCCGTTCAGATACGTGCCGTTCGAGCTGCGGTTGTCGAGGATCCGTGCGTGGCGACCGTGGCGGACGATGATGGCGTGGGTTCGCGATACGCCCTGGTCCTCGATCCGGATATCGGCGGTGAGGCCACGACCGACGTGTGTGATCTTGTCCTCGAGCGGGATCAGCCGCGTCTGCAGCCCCTCGCCGACGGCGAGGTGCGGACCGCGCCGCGCCAGCCGCTGGTGGACCGCCCGGCTGCGCGTGCGGTGGTCGAGCCGCGTCATCGAACTGGCGAGTCGGCTGTCGGGACTCGGCTCGACCGGGGTTGTCTGCAGCGTGCCCGACTCCGGCGCGGCTTCCGGCTCGAGCTGTAGCGCTGTGGCGTGAGTGGTCATGGCGCCACTCCACCACTCGACTGCGAGAGAACGGTGAATTTCGATGAAGAGCTCTCGAAGAGAGCTGACGCCGGATTTAGCCGACGAGCGCCAACGGCGAGCGCAGGGGCTCGTCTTCGAGCAGCGTCTCGAGCTTCTCGGCTGTGCCGGTTTCGGCCACCGGCGTGTACAGGATCAGCCGCTGCTCGGGCGCCTCGACCGGGTTGAACACCGCGTGCTCGAACACCAGCCGTCCCGCCACCGGGTGGTGCAGCTCCTTACGGCCTTCGCCGCTGCGCGCCACCTCGTGTCGCTTCCACACCTTGCAGAACTCGGGACTCGACTGCCGCAGCGACTGGATCAGCTCCTCGAACGAGGGGTCGCCGATGTGGGCGGCGCTGTCGGCACGGAACTTCGCGACGGAGAGCCTGATGCTCCGGTCCCAGTCGCTGAACATCTCGCGCCGGACCGGATCCATGAACAGCAGCCAAAGGTGGTTGCGAACCGGCTTGGGGATCTTGTCGAGATCGCCGTACAGCGCGCAGGCGGCGCGGTTCCACGCCAGGTAGTCCCAGCGCCGGCCCAACACAACGGCCGGGCTCGGCCCGAGGTTCTCGATCAGACGTCGGAGCGTGGGGGAGACGCGCTCGGCCGGCGGCTTGCACGCCGGCGCCTCCTCGCCACGGCCGAGCAGGATCAGGTGGCCGCGCTCGGCTGGCGTCAGCCGGAGCGCCCGCGACAGCGCATCGAGCACATCGAACGACGCCCTGACATCGCGGCCCTGCTCGAGCCAGGTGTACCAGGTAGTGCCCACGCCGGCGAGCTGTGCGACCTCCTCACGACGCAGGCCGGGCGTCCGGCGCCGGCCGCCGGTCGGGAGGCCGACATCCTCCGGCTTGATGCTCTGGCGGCGTTTCCGCAGGAAATCGGCCAGTTCCTCGCGCCTGCGCTCGCCGTTGGTCGCTCTCTTCGCGCTGCTCGCGCCGTTTCGGGCGATCTTGCCGGTTTCGTTGGGGGTGATACTCACTACCAGGATAAACCCTTCTCTTGTACCTGGATACGGATGATCGCACACTTCACTACGTGAACGCAACTAAAGCCTTTTTCGGGTCTCGCACGACTTCAACCAACTTCCTCCTGGCCGTCGTCTGCCTGGCCCAGTTCATGGTGATTCTCGACGTCGCCGTCGTGAATGTGGCGCTGCCTTCGATGCGCGACGGTCTCCATTTCTCGACCACCGGCCTGCAGTGGGTCGTCAACGCCTACACGATCACCTTCGCGGGCTTCCTGATGCTCGGCGGTCGGTCCGCCGACCTGCTCGGTCGCCGGCGCGTGTTCGTCGCCGGGACGGCCCTGTTCGTGCTCGCCTCGCTCGCCTGTGCGCTGGCCGACTCCCGCTCGATGCTGATCGGTGCCCGCGCGCTCCAGGGCTTCGGCGGAGCCGTCGTGTCGCCGGCGACGCTGGCGATCATCACCTCGTCGTTGCCCGAGGGGCCGCAGCGCAACCGCGGTCTCGCCGCCTGGGGCGCGATCGGCGGCCTCGGCGCATCGTCAGGCGCGCTCCTCGGCGGACTGCTCACCCAGATCTTCGGATGGCCGGCGATCTTCGCGATCAACGTCCCGGTCGGCGCGGTCGTGATCGCGCTCGGCCTGCGCGTGATTCCGACCGATCTGCGCCTCGCCGGCCCCCGTCATTTCGACGCCGCGGGAGCGGCGCTGATGACGGGCGGCCTCGTCAGCCTGACCTACGGGATCGTGCAAACCGACACGCTCGGCTGGGGCTCGCCGGTGGTCTTCGTCGCGCTCGCGATCGCTGCGCTGCTGATCGGCACGTTCGCGTTCGTCGAGTTGCGCGTCGCCAAGGCTCCGCTGATCCCTCTGTCGATCTTCAAGCTCCGCCAGCTCCGAACCGCGAACCTGATCGTCGTCCTGATGTACGCGGCGCTGTTCTCGATGTTCTTCTTCATCACGCTGTACCTGCAGCAGGTGCTCGGCGACGATCCGATCCAGGCGGGCCTGTCGTTCCTGCCGATGACTCTGGCGGTGTTCGCGGGCTCGACGCTCGCGCCACGCCTGGTGGGCAGATTCGGCGTGCGCGGCACCGTCAGCGCCGGCATGCTCGCCGCCTCGATCGGCCTGCTGCTGCTCACCGGCATCACTCCCGGCAGTGACTACTTCGCGTCGGTGCTCCCCGGCGGCGTGCTGGCGGGAATCGGTATGGGCCTCGGCCTCGTCGGCTCGACCATCGCGGCCACGCAGGGCGTCCAGCGCGGGCAAAGCGGACTGGCGTCAGGTCTGCTGAACACCTCGCGGTTGTTCGGCGGAGCGCTCGGCCTGGCGGTGTTGAGCACGATCGCGGCGTCGCAGACGCGGGCCGCGCTGGGCGTGAGCCACTCGACTGCGCTGACGGACGGCTTCGTCGCCGCGTTCGAGGTCGGCGCGGTCCTGTGCGTCACCGGCGCGGCGCTCGCGGCGCTCCTACTCCGAGCCCCGGCCACCGCGACGCAGGCGGCCGAGGTCGCCGAGGAGCGGGTCGAACAGCGGGAAGCGCTGGCTGCCTAAGCCTCTTAATGATCATCGCTAGGCACTACGAGCTGTCGCCGCGGTGAGCCCACCGCGCCTAGGATGCCCGGATGCCCAGAAGAAGCGCCGGCATCCTCCTGCACCGGACGCGCGATGGCGAGGTCGAGGTGCTGCTCGTCCATCCCGGCGGGCCGATCTGGGCCCGCCGCGACGCCGGCGCCTGGTCGATTCCGAAGGGCGAGTACGAGCCGGGCTGAGGACCCCGAGGCGGCCGCCCGGCGCGAGTTCGAAGAGGAGCTCGGGACCGCCGCGCCCCTCGGCGAGGCGACCGATCTCGGCGAGGTTCGCCAGAAGTCGGGGAAGCTCGTGCGCGCGTGGTCGCTCGAGGGCGACCTCGATGCCGCGCACATCACCAGCAACACGCTCCAGCTCGAGTGGCCGCCCCGGTCGGGCAAGCGGATCGAGATCCCGGAGGTCGACCGCGCCGAGTGGTTCCCGCTTAAGGTCGCGCGCGAGAAGATCAACCCGGCCCAGGCGGAGCTGCTCGACCGGCTCGAGGTCCGCGTCCGGTGAGCCCGTCGGAGACGATCAGCCCGACCGCCCACTACACCGGCTACGTGTGGGCGCGGAACGGGCTCTCGCACCCCGAGCTGGCGACGACCGAGGGGCGGATCCTGTTCGAGTCGCTGCGTCCGATCATGATCGTCAGCCGCGCCGTCGGGGGCCCCTCGCTCGAGCCCTATCTGCTCGCCCGCCACCGCGCGATCGACGCGCTGCTGAGTCGGCGATCGAGGAGCACGGGGTCAGCCAGGTCGTCGAGGTGGCGAGCGGGCTCTCGCCCCGGGGCTGGCGGTTCATGAACCGCTACAGCGACCGCCTCACCTACGTCGAGGCCGACCTGCCCGACATGGCGGAGCGCAAGCGAGCAGCGCTCGAGCGGATTGGCTCCCTGAGCGAGAACCACCGCGTCCAGGCGCTTGACGCGCTGCGCGACGGCGGTCCCGGAAGCCTCGCCGAGCTCGCCACCGAGCTCGATCCGGCGCGGGGACTGGCGATCATCACCGAGGGGCTGCTCGGCTACCTCGACACCGACTCCGTACTGGGGATCTGGCGGCGGTTCGCGCGGACGCTCCACGGGTTCGCGGGCGGGTGCTACATCTCCGACCTACACCTCGGCGACGTGCAGACGGCGGCGATCCGGGCGTTCCGGGTGCTGCTGGGGGCGTTCGTGCGCGGTCGCGTCCACCTCCATTTCTCGAGCGCGGCGGAGGCGGAGGCGGCGTTGCGCGCGGCCGGCTTCGACTCTGCAGAGGTTCGGCGCGCCAGCGACATCGTTCCCGACTCGCGGGGACCCGGAAGTGGTCTAGTGCATATACTTGAGGCATCAACGACGTGATCGCCACCACTCTCTACACCGATCCAGGGTGCCCGTGGGCGTATTCGGAGATTCCAGCGCTGCGGGTGTTGCAGTGGCGCTATCGCGACCAGCTCGACTGGCGGCTCGTTGTGATCGGCCTCACCGAGTCCTCGGAGCAGTATGTGGCTCGCGGCTACACCCCGGCGCGGGGGGCGCTCGGGCAGCTCAGGTTCCGCCGCTACGGGATGCCGTTTGCACCGGCGCCAAAGCCCCGCGTCAGCGCCACCGCTCGAGCCTGTCGCGCGATCGTTGCGGCCCGTCTGCACAAGCCTGGCAGCGAGTTCGACCGTCCTGCGGGCGCTGCAGCTGGCGAACTTCACCACGCCGCTCGTGCTCGAGGACGACGGTCAGCTCGAGCAGACGCTGTCGCGCGTTCCGGGGGTCGACGCCGCGGAGATCATCGGCATGCTCGACTCGCCCGAGGTCAACGAGGCCTACCACCGCGACCGTGCCGAGGCTCGCACCGCCGGCGGATCGCCAGCGGAGCTCCAGGGAAAGACCGCGGCGACGGATGGGCCGGTGCGGTTCACGGCGCCCTCGGTCGTGTTCGAGCGCGACGGTCTGCGGCTTGTCGCCGGGGGCTTTCAGCCGATCGAGGCCTACGACGTGCTCGTCGCCAACATCGACCCGACGTTGGATCGCGAGCCACCGCCGGACGGACCCGAACCGTTGCTCGACTACTTCCCCGAAGGGCTGACGACGCAGGAGGTGTCGCTGCTGCTCACCAGGAGCAACGACGCCGTCGACCGCCTCGCCGCCGAAACGGCGCTGATCGAGCTTGCCGGCGCCGGCGTCGTGTACGCGAGCCGCTCGGGGACGATGCGCTGTGGCGGTCGGCCGCGGCGAGCGAGCTAGCGGTCGAGCTCGAGCACGAGCGGGAGCTCTTCCAGTCCGTAGATTCCTGAGGGCGTCCCGAACCTCGGCTCGCCGTCGGGCCTGAGCGCGCGGACGTTCTCGGCCAGGAACGCCAGACCCTCCTCCATCTCGGCGCGCGCGAGGTTGGCCCCGACGCAGTAGTGGATGCCGGCGCCGAACGTGAGCACGCGCGCGCGGGGGCGCTCGGCGGTGATGTCGAACGAGTCGGGCTCGATGTCCTCCCGGTTGGCGTGCCACGCGGAGACGAGGACGACGGTCCCGGCCGGGAACGTGACGCCGCGGTGCTCGACTTCGGCGACCATGATGCGCGCGGTGAACGGCGTGATCGGCTCGAACCGGAGCGCCTCCTCGACCGCCACGAGCGCGAGCCCGCGCGGGTCGGCGCGGAGCTGCTCCCACTGGTCGGGATGGTCGGCGAGCAGCCGCACCGCATGCGCGAGCTGGCTCTGGCTGGTGTCGACCCCGCCGACAAGGATGTTCAGGACCAGGTTGCGCAGCTCGTCGTCGCTCAGCCGATCGCCAGACTCCTCCGCCTGGATCAGCGCTGAGATCAGATCATCGCCTGGCGAGCGTGCGCCGACTGCGGATCAGGCTGTCCTCGTACTCGTAGAACTCGGCGACGGCCTCCTCGATCAGCGGCCGCTCGGCGATCAGGCTCTGGGCGTCGAACTGGCGCTGGATCCAGTTGGACCAGTGGTGCAGCCGTGGCGCGTCCTCGAGCGGGGCGCCCATCACCTCGGCGATCACGAGCGACGGATACGGCTTCGCGAAGTCCGAGATGAACTCGCACCGGCCGTCCGCCGGAAGCCCCGCGAGCAGCTGCTCGAGAAAGGCCCGCATCGCCGGCCGGTAGCGCGCGACCGCCCGCGGCGCGAGCGCCGGGTTGATCAGGCTCCGGAGGCGCTGGTGATCGGTTCCGTTGATGTTGATGATGTTCTTGACGATCTCCTCGTGCAGCGGCCCGTCCTCGATCCCGAACAGCTGCGCGATCGTCAGGCCCGGGAACACCGCGTCCCGGGTGCGCAGGAAGAACTCTCCAGACTCGCGGTCGAGCGCGGTGAAGCCGAACGGATTGGCGGCGAGCCATCCGTCGTGGCCAGCGACGGCCGCCATCGCCTCGCGGTAGCGGTCGCCCTGGAGCGCGGGATCGGTGTGATCGAACGCTGGGGAGCTCGAGCTCGGTGGCCAGCGGCACGGTGGCGAGCGTACCCGGGTGACCGTGGCGGCGGCTACTCTTACGCCCGTGAGGACGCTTGGGGCATTGGTGGCGACGTTGATGCTGCTCGTTCTGGTGGCGTCGCCGAGGCGCGCTCTAGCGCTCACCTACTCGACCGGCTCCGCGAGCCCCACCGTGTGGCTCGCGAACGCGAACGGGAAGCAGGCTCGCCGTCTCGGTCCATGGTTCCGCAGCCGCTGGTCGCGCCGAGCGGTTCCGCAGTCGCGGCGACGGCGATCGGCACGAAGGGCGCCGCCCTATTCGATCTACCGCCCGGGCTCGTCGACGCAGCACTACTTCAGCCTCGGCAGGTCAACGCCGTGGCCCAGGCGTGGTCGCCGGATTCGCGCTACCTGGCCGTCGAGCTAGACGGTGTGAGCACGAGCGGCAAGGGGTCGGGCCTGGCGGTGATCGACACCAAGTCGAACAAGGTCACGACGATCGCCACCGGCTCCGTGTGCGGCGCGAGCTTCGCGCCGCGCCGGCCGGATCGCCTCGTCTTCGGCCAGGCGCCGGGATCGTTCGCGTGCTTCAACGGCCACGTCAACGTGTTCACGGCCACCGCGACGGGCGCCGACCGCCGGCAGCTGTCGCACGACGGCCTCAGCCTGGACCCGGTCTGGGGGCCGCGGTCGATCGCGTTCGACCGCGCGACGATGCGCGGCAAGACCGAGGCCCCGGAGGACCAGGTGTGGCTGATGCGCTCCGACGGCAGCCATCTGCGGCAGGTCACGCACATGCAGATCGGGCCGCTGGTTGTGGGGCTTGTCCCGCTCTCGTTCTCCGCCAACGGCAACCGGCTGTTGACGGCCTTTGAGGGCCAGGACACGAGCGGGACGTGGACGATCCAGTTCCCCTCCGGCCGGGTGCACCAGCTGACGATCGGGGGACAGAGCGTCCAGGCCGGCGGAATCTCGCGCAACGGCCGGACGGTGCTGGTCGACTTCGGCGGCTTCGAGCAGGCGCCGTCACACGCGACAGTGGCGGCGCTCCCGTTCGGTGGCGGGCACGCGACCGTGCTCGTCAAGCACGCCGGCGAGCCGAGCTGGAGTCGCTGAGCTCGTTGCTCCGCCGGCCGGCCGGAGGCGCAATCAGCGCCCGACCCAGGGGTTGGCGGCGAGCTCGCGCGCGACCGCTTCGGTGACGACCAGCGCCTGAAGGACCGTCCGGTAGTCGACGTTCTCGGGCGTGTCGCTCATCTGGTGGTAGTTCGACAGGGCCTTGTAGCGATCCATCGAGCACAGCGTCGCGGTCGGATAGCCCGCCCGGCTGGGGATCACGGCGTCGGTCGAGGTGCGGGCCCGCATCCCGCGCCGCAGCGGGGCGCCGGCGGCATCGGCGGTGCGGGCGACGAGGTCGCGGAAAGTGCGGTCGTGGTAGTCCTCCATGACCACAGGCCCCTCGCCCTCGAGCATGATCAGGCTCGGCGAACCGACCGTGTCGAGATTGAGGACCCAGGTGCACTCTCGGTCGAGCGCCGGGAAGTGGCGCGCGGCGAAGGCATGGATGCCGCCCTGGAGGACCTCCTCGGCGCCGCAGGAGACGAGCAGCACCCGTAGCCCCTCGAGCGGCTCGTCGCGCAGCCGCTCGGCCAGCGCGACGAGCACGGCGACCGCGGTCAGGTTGTCGTTGGCGCCCGGACACACGGGTCGCCGCGCGATGTCCGCGAACACTGCCGTCCCGAGCAGCGATCCGGCCACCCCGGCGACCGTGAGGCCGCGTCGTCCGGTGGAGGCGCCGATCGCGACGAGCGCCGGCGATGCGAGCATCGGCCACCACAGCGGCAAGGAGGTGTCGCGTCGTTCGATGATGCCCGGGAACATCTCGCCGGCCGCAGCTTGCGCCCGGTCGTCGAAGATCGCCCCCGTCGGCGCGGCGTCGTGATGGGCGAGCACCACGAGCGTTCGCTCCGCTTCGCGATCGCCCGCGACGGCGACCACGTTCCACGTCGGCAGCGACCTCGACGCCGCCCGCCGGAAAACGCGGGGCCCGTTGGAGATGTCATCGGCGATCGCCGCGGCGACGGCGGCGCCGGCGAGGCCGGCGGCCCGCCGCCACCGAGTGCCGAGCGCGGCGGCGCCGGCGAGGGCGCCGGCCGCCGCGAGTGAGCCGATCACCCGCGCGTAGCCGTCGAGGAACCGCTCCTCGTCGATACAGGTGTCGCATCCGGCGCGAGCGAGCCGCTCGGACAGCCAGCGAGCGGCCTGCTCCTCGCCGGGTGAGCCGGCCCGTCGCTCGAGCGGAGCGAGCGTTTCGATCACCTCGCGGGCGGTGGCCTCGTGCTCAAGATGGGGGCGTGGTGGCAGCAGGTTCGAGGTCACGGGGCAAGGGATGCTAGTGAGGGCGTGAGGGCAGGGATTGGGCCGCGGACGCTGAACCGACGGGGATGAGCCGTCCGTTGGCGATCATCTTCACCGCTCTGGTCGGCGGGCTCGTAGCGCTCCAGCCGCCCGCGAACGGGGCGCTCGCCAAGCACGTCGGGGACGTCGGCGCGGCGTTTGTGAGCATCACGATCTCGCTCGCGATCATCACCGTGGTCCTGGTGGCGGTGGGAGCTCCGGGGAGGCTGTCGGGGCTGAGCGCGTTCCGGCCAGAGTACGCCGTGGGCGGGATCGCGGGCGCGGCCGTCGTGTTCGTCTCGCTCGTCGCGGTCAGGCCGTTGGGGGCGGGGGGCGTCGTCGCGATTCTCGTCGCTGGCCAGCTCGTGGTGGCGGTGGCGGCCGACCGGTTTCAGTGGTACGGACTGCACCGGGTCGCTCTCGGCGCCGGCCGGTCGCTCGGGATCCTGCTGGTGATCGCCGGCACGGTGCTGATCACCCGCAGCTGACGCGTGCGCCGAATCAGGACGGGTCCGGCGGCGGGAGCACGCCCGATATCCACCGCACCGCGTTGCGAAGGCTGACCGGGTCGATCTGGTGGGCCGCTTCGGACTCGTGGTACTCGACTTCGAGCCCGCCGCGCTCGAGCAGTTCGTGGGCGCGGCGGGCGAACTCGACGCTGATCACCGGGTCGTTCCGCCCGTGCGAGATGAACACCCTGGTGTCCTGGCGATCCGACAGCGATGGCTCCCAGCCCTCGACCGTCGGCACAAACCCGGAGAGCGCGAGGATTCCCGCTGGCGCCGGCCGGTCGTCGCTGAGCCCGAGGGCGTAGCTCATCACGGTTCCCATCGAGAAGCCGCCGAGCACGGTCTGGTCCGGACCGAGCCCGGTCTGCTCCCACAGCTCGTCGTGGAAGGCCGCCAGCGCACTGCGGGAGGCTTCGAAGGTGGCGGGATCGGGATGGCCGACCCGAGGCACGGCGTACCAGTGATATCCCGGCACGCCGGAGAACTGGAGCGGGCCGCGCGGCGCGGCAACGTGCAGCCGGCGCTGGGGGTCGAGCACGTCGGCGAGCGGGAGCAGGTCGAGCTCGCTGGTGCCGCGGCCGTGGCTGAGCACGAGCAGGCCGGTCGGCTGGCCCACCGCAGGTCGCTCTTTGAAGACGAGAGAGGCCATCAGTCGAGGTAGGTGACGATCGAGCTGCGGGGCGCGCGCTCGGGCGCCTCCTTCTCCTGCCGGGGCCATCCCAGGTGGATCAGAGCGACGAACCGCTCGTCGTCCGGGATATCGAGCGCATCGCGCCCCGCCGGGCGTGCGCAGGACGCCTGGCGTGCGCCAGTACCCGGCCAGCCCGCGGGCGTGGGCGCCGAGCAGCACCAGATAGGTCGCGCACGCGGTCGCGCACAGGTCCTCCTCGTCCTGGACGGGGTCGCCGGTGCTCGTCACCGTCGCCGCGACGAGCGTCGGCGCGCGGTCGAGCTTCGCCGCCGCCTCGGGTCCGGCCGCCTGCTTGAGCCGTTCGAGCGAAGCGGGACCGACCACTCGGAACCGCCACGGGTTCGTCAGGTGGTGGTTCGGCGCCCAGCGCGCCAGCTCGAGCAGCTCGTCGAGCAGCTCGCGGGGTACCGGCTCGGGCTGGAACGCCTTGTGAGTACGGCGCTCGCGGATGGCCTGCTCGACGTCCATCGGCAAAACGGTACTCGGGAGCTGGTTGGCGGCGCCCTCAGCGGTCACAACGTAGGAAACAAACGGGTCACGACTGAGCAACCCGTCGGGGCCCGCGATCGTGGGAGAAGTACGGGTGACCCGGCGTGCGCCGAGGTGAACTGCACCGACCGAAGGAGAGACCATGGCGCGCAAGCGCATAGTGCTGCTGCTGGCAGCGGTATTGGTGACGGGGATGAGTGCGATCGTCGCCCAAACGGCGGCCGCCGGCGGGCGGGCTGCCGACCGCCGGGGGCACGTCCGACCGGCATGGGCCACGACCGCCACCCCGATCAAGCATCTGGTCGTGATCTTCCAGGAGAACGTGTCGTTCGACCACTACTTCGGCACCTACCCCTACGCCCCCAATCCCTCGGGGGAGCCAACGTTCCAGGCAGCCAGCAACACGCCGTCGGTGAACGGGCTATCCCCGTCGCTGCTGACCAACAATCCCAACCTCGGAAACCCACAGCGCCTCGATCGCTCGCAGGCGGTCACCTGCGATCAGGACCACGACTACACCGCCGAGCAGTCCGCGTTCGATCACGGCCTGATGGACATGTTCGTCCAGCAAACCGGGGGTGGACTGACCCTCCAGCAGTGCCTCGGGTCGGGCCCGCCCACGCCGAACAACTACGCGGTGATGGACTACTACGACGGTAACACCGTCACTGGTCTGTGGAACTACGCCCAGCACTTCGCCATGAGCGACAACTCGTTCGGGGACAACTTCGGGCCCTCCACTCCGGGTGCGATCAACGTGACATCGGGCAATACCTACGGGGCGATCTGCGGACCGAGCAGCGCCGTGATCAACTCGACGCCGTGCAGCGCGGCGCCGGGGTCCGCTCCGGCAACGCCCGGCAGCCCGCAGCCGCAGGGCGGCGGCACAACCTACAGCGATGCCGACCCGAACTTCGACATCTGTTCGTCGACCTTGGACGGCAGCGCCGCCGCCGACACGATCCAGATGGGCGGCGAGAACATCGGCGACCTGCTGAGCAAGGCGCGTATCACCTGGGGCTGGTTCCAGGGCGGCTTCGCGAGCCCCGGCTACATCCCCGGCAAGCCGGGCACCGACGACCCGTCGAAGGTCTGCACCGGTTCCCACAAGAACATCGCCGGGGCCGTAGTCGACGACTACAGCCCTCACCACGAACCGTTCGAGTACTACGCCTCGACGGCCAACCCGCTTCACAAGCCGCCGAGCTCGATCTGGGCGATCGGCCACCAGGATCAGGCGAACCACCAGTACGACCTCAAGGACTTCTGGGCGGCCGCGGACAGCGGCAATCTGCCGGCGGTGTCGTACCTGAAGGCCGCGAAGTACCAGGACGGCCATGCGGGTTACTCCGACCCGATCGACGAGCAGCAGTTCCTCGTAGAAACCATCAACCACCTGCAGAGGCTGCGCAGCTGGCGCAGCACGGCGGTCGTGATCGCCTACGACGACAGCGACGGCTGGTATGACCACGTGATCGGGCCGATCACCTCGCAGTCGCAGACGAACCTCGACACGCTGACCGACCCGGGTCAGTGCGGGAGCAATCCCTTGAGGGTTCCGACGAACGGCTCGGGGACGGCCGAGCAGGGTCGCTGCGGCGTCGGTCCGCGGCTCCCGTTGCTCGTGATCTCACCGTATGCGAAGACGAACTTCGTCGAGGGCAGCGAGTCCCAGCAGTCCTCGGTCGTTCGCTTCATCGAAGATAACTGGCTCGGCGGCGAGCGCCTCGGCAAGGGCTCCTACGACGCCACGGACGGGACGCTGAACGGCATGTTCCAGTTCAGCGGGCGTGGAAAGGCGCGCAAGCTGTTCCTGTCGCCATCCACGGGCGAGCCGGTGAATTACAAAGTGCCGCCCAAGAAGAAGCATTGGGGAGGACGGCACTGAGCCGGCGCGCCGCACGCGGGACACCGCTCCGACTCGGCGGCTGATTCGCGACATGAGACTGGCGGGCCCGCGGCTAGGTCAAGTCGCGGGTCCCGCCGCTTCAATCGGTGATCTGCACGTGGCCGGGCTGGGCGGCGACCCGCTCCAGCCAGCGGGCCGATTGCCGGATAGGCGTCGACCTCGAACCCACCCTCCGTGCGCGACATGCGTGTAGGCGTAGAGGGCGATGTCGGCGATCGATATCGCTCGGCGACCAGGAACTGGCGCTCTCTCAGCTGACCGTCCAGGGCGCTTGAGCGCCGCGCGGCCGCCTCGCTCCTTCTCCGAGCTCGCTGCTCGTCGCTGGCGTGATCACCGACAGCGCCCAGAACCGCGCGACGGCGATGTACGGCTCGTGGGTGTACTGCTCGAACATCAGCCATTGGAGCACCTGGGCCCGCTCGTAACGGTCCACGGGAGGTAGCTCGGTGCCGTCGGCCAAGTAGGAGATGATCGCGTTCGACTCGCGAGGGGACGGCCGTCGTCGAGCACGAGCGTTGGCACCCGCAGCGCCGGGTTGAGCTCCGCCCAGCACTTCGCGACGGCCCGAGCGATCGATACGTCGACCTCGTGAAGTTCCTAGTCGACGCCCAGGTGGGCGAACAGAAGCCGCACCTTGTAGCAGTTGCCGGAGACCTGGGAGTTGTAGAGGAGCATCGTCATCGCCATATCTCAGCAGGTGGAGGACTTCGGCTACTCGCGCTCGCCCTAGAGTGCGCGTGACAGTTCTCGGCGAGAAACGTAGGTGTGTTATGAACTCGCGTTGGATGAGCCGTCGTGTCCCTGCTCGGTGGTCCTCAGAACTCGCTCTCTATTTGACCGTGATCGTGGTCGCCGCTTTGGCCTGTTCCTGCGGCACCTCGGCCGGTGCGGCGCGACCAGCGTCCGAGGTCACGCGCGCTGGCGCCGCAAGCTGCGTGGGACTGACGGCTCGTCAGCAATACCGCCTAGCACGGCTCGTGTTCGACGGCAGGATGCTCGCCGGCCCCACCGCCGGCGCTCATCGCGTGCTGAGCTCCCCGGCGCGCGTCGCGGTGATCCGGTATCTCAAGGGCCACGGACCGCGGATCGTCCGGGTACAGACGGCGGTGACCGCCACCTCGGACGGCGAGACCGAGAACTCAGAAGGGATCACGCCTCGTGTCGGCCAGCGATGGCGGATCTTTACGGATCGGTCACGACAGCCCCTGCCGACATCTGACTGCAACGGCAGCCGACGACTTCGATAGACCCCGACGCGCGTGACAGCGATCACGCGGGCGGTCCGGTGTGCTGCGATGCTCGGAAGGCGGTGCCGCGGGCGATGGACTGCCAGGCGTCGAATTCCGCTCGCTGTTCGCGGAGTGACTGGTCGACCATGTCCGCTGCGTCTGCTCCGAGCACGAGTCGCAGCGGGGGGTGGTCAGAGTTGAGGGCGCTGAGAATTGCCGCTGCCGCCTTGGCGGGATCGCCGGGTTGATGGCCGTCGTCGTTGCGCAGGTTGTCGCGGATGGCAGCGACGATTGGGTCGTAGGCCTTGATCGGCTGCGAGATCAGCAATGCGCTCGGCGTGTTGAAGCCTGTGCGGAAGGCGCCCGGCTCGACGATCATCGTGGTGATGCCGAGCGATCTGACCTCGGCCGCGAGTGCCTCGGTCAGGCCCTCGATCGCAAACTTGGTCGCCGAGTACCCGCCCACGCCGGGAAACGAGAGTCGTCCGCCCATGCTCGACATCTGCACGATGGCTCCCGATCGCTGCCGGCGCATATGGGGCAGGACTGCGCGAGTCAGCGCCGCGGGACCGAAGAAGTGCAGCTCCATGAGTCCGCGCAGCTCGTCTTCGGTGGTTTCTTCGACGGCGCCGACCAGCCCGCGGCCTGCGTTGTTGACCAGGACGTCGATGCGGCCATGCCAGAGGATCAGGTCGGCTACAACCGCTGCGATCCGGCGGCTGCCGGTGACATCGAGCGCTCGACCGGTCTGACACGGTCGGGATGCGCGGTCACGAGCGCGCCGAGCGCATCGGGATGTCGAGCTGGGGCGATGACGGTGTCGCCGGCGTCGAGCGCCGCCTCGGCGATCGCCCGGCTGAAGCCGGAGGTGGCGCCAGTGATCCGCCAGATACGGGGTTCAGCGTTCATGACTCCAGAATCGCTCACCGCGCCGGGGCTGGCCACCACAACTTTCGTCTGGCTGCCGAACGAGACCGAAGAGATGCGGCTGACTTCGGTAGCGGCGCAGGAGGTCCAGATGAGCTGCGGATGTGGTCAGGTGCGGTGGGGTGCCCATTGGAAGCGGCGAAGCGCGACCAGGCCGCCCACCACACCCCAGATCACCACGATCAGGAGGTCATGTCCGGACCACGCCGAGGCCCCGGGGTGGGTAAAGGTCTTGAACACGGCGTTGATGAAGTGGCGGATCGGGAAGAAGGTCGAGATCTTCGCCAACGCTGAGCCGGACTTGAGCGGGAACCATAACCCTGAAAGGAACAGCAGCACGAAGAACACCGTGCTGGTGAGGGGACCGGCGGCCTGCTGGTTGGGGATCAGCGTGCTCATCGCGATCCCGAGCGCAGCGAAGCTGAGCCCACCGACCACAAGCACCGCCACCAGGGCAGCGATCCCAGAGGCGCTCGATGGCAGGTGAACGCCAAACGCCCAGCGTCCCACGGCGAGCATCAGTATCACCTGGGAGAACGCAATCAGCAGCGTGCTGAGCAGAATCGAGGTCAGAAACGTCGGGGTAGGCAGCGGGCTCAGCCGCAGGCGTTTGAGCAGCCCGGTCTCGCGGCGAATGACCAGACTGATCGCCAGGCTGTTAAACGACGCTGACATCACCCCGTAAGCAATGAAGCCCGGAACGTAGTACTGCACGAGCTTGATGTTGTGCAAATAGCTGACGCGGGAAGACCCAGCGCTGGCGCCCAGCAGCAGCAGAAACAGGAGTGAGAACCCAACGGTGAAGATTGCTCCGACCGGGTTCAGCCAGAACGACAGCTGCTCATAACCGACCTGCCTGACCACGAGCCGCAACTCGCTAAGCGCCGAACGCGGCGGGAGGATCGATTCGCCGTGCGCGCTCAACTTCGCGCTCCCACCGTCGAGTCGGTCTCGATTCGATCGGGGTCGGCGCCGGTCAACTGCAGATAGACGTCCTCAAGGCTATGGCGGCTGACCGTCAGACCAGTTACGGGCACCTGATACTCAAGCGCCCACCTGGTCAGCTCGTACAGTGCCTCGACCTCACGGTCAGTCCGCAGCTCAACGGATCGCCCATCGACGGCGCCAGCTACCGGCAGATCCGCGCGCGTGACGCCGGCTGGGACCTGAAAGCGAATCGTGGCCGCACCCTGGTCGCGGCCCCCTAACGAAGCGGGCGGACCGTGGGCCACGATCTTGCCTGACGCAATGATCGCCACCTGGTCGGCAAGTGCCTCGGCCTCCTCCATGTAGTGCGTGGTGAGGATCACCGTGGTCCCCTCGCGAGCGAGGCGGCGCACCAGCTCCCACGAGGTCCGTCGCCCAGCCGGATCAAGTCCGGTGGTCGGTTCATCAAGGAACAACAACGCCGGATTGCCCACGATCCCTAGACCCACATCCAGTCGTCGCTGCTGACCCCCCGACAGTGTCTTGACCTTCGCGTCGGCCTTCTCCCCCAACCCGATCAGCTCGATCACCTCACCCACCGGCCGTGGCGCCGGGTAATAGCCGGCGTTGCGCTCAAGCACCTGGCGTACCGACAGAAAGGGCTCCACCGCAAGCTCCTGCAAGACGACCCCGAGCTGGCTACGCAGCCGCCGCCCGGAACGGCGATCACCCGGATCGATCCCCAGCACCCGCACCTCGCCTGCTTCACGGTCGCGGAACCCCTCCAGGATCTCGATCGTGGTCGTCTTGCCCGCCCCATTGGGGCCCAGCAGCGCGAACACCTCACCGGCCCTCACCTCGAAGCTCACCCCATCAACAGCCCGCACTGAGCCATACGACCTGACCAAGCCACTAACGCTCACCGCCGGCACGCTTCACCCCGCCGCAAGAGATGCGCTCTCAATGCCGCTGCACGACAGAACACGAGTGTCATCGCACCATACCGACAGGACGACCCACCGGCCTCGTTCCTCCAACTCCTCGCCCTCCGCTGCGACCGCGACGGCCCCGCATCTCACGGTCGCTTACGCCGGGACCGGATTCGGTGCTTGCAGCAGCCGATCGGCCCAGTCTCCTTGGCATCACAGTTTCCGGGCCGCCGCCGTGCCGGTCTGGGTCGTAGCGGCGTTGGAAAGAGACTGACATTTCGCCCGCCTTTGCGTAAGTGCCGCGTACCACCATTTCGGCATGACGAATGTCACGAGCGTGCCTGAGCTGCTTTGGCATCCGACAGGGAGGTGGATCAATCAAGGCGCTTTATCAGGCACAACGATTCGGCGCAGTAGCCCAGGCGCCGGTAGAACGTGAGCGCTCGTTCGTTCGTCGACCAGACATCGAGGCTGAGCGCCGTCAATCCTCGGTCGCGTGCCCACGCCTCTCCGGCCCTCATCAGAGCCGTGCCGACGCCGATCCTGCGGGCGTCCGCAGTGACGGCTAGGTCGGCCACGTGACCGCGAGCGGCGCCGACGACGTCCTCGGCCACCTTCAGCGAGATGAACCCGACCGGCGTCCCGTCCGCTCCCTCGGCGACCAACACAGTTGACCGAGGGTCTTGAGCGCGCACCGCGCTGACAAGCACGTCGCGGAACCCCGGAGCGAGGGCCGCCGAGTCGTCCCAAGCCGGGGAACCGAATTCCAACAGGCTTGGCACGAGTCCCGCAATGAACTCGCAATCGCCCTCATGTGCGGGCCGGATCAGGAAGTGATCAGTCATATGCAGTTGTTTCCAACCTCGGTTCTGCACTGCAGCTGGGGTGGTGTTGCCCGCTCCCGGCGCGCGGAGCCCCGGCCGCCTTCGTCGGTGCTCCGAGATAGGTCTGGAACCTCGGAAAGTTGGTCGAAGCCGGCTGACCTATAGGTGGCCACGGCGGCGACATTCGAGCTCCGGGTGCACACGCTCGCGCTCGATGACCCCATTTCCCGCAAGGCATTCGCCGCGGCGATTGTGATCGCTGTGCCGTAACCACGACCGCGATGGTCCCGGTGCACACCTACCGGTTCGAGCAACCCCGGTCTGCCGGGACCGCTTGACCACACCGTCGCTGCCGCCACCGCGGTCTCATTCTCGTCATAGGCGACCAGACAGCGGGCATCAGCGTACGGTGAGCCGGAGGCCATCGCCAGCCAGCGCGCGTCGGTGAACGTCGACCCGTCGAACGCCGCACGCTGAACCGCTACCCGCACCCCGGCACGGTCCGGACCGATCACCTCGACCCGCATGCCGCAGTCCTTCACCGGCTCCGCAAGATCGCGCCGCAGCGGCGTCCATAGCTCGCCGGCGATCCAACCCTCATCAACCAGCAGCGCCCGGAACGGGCTGGCGAACCGCGCCTCGACGGATGCCTCGCCCCGCGGAAACACGTCTCGCGCCGGCTCGCTGACGTCGCTGACCATCTGACGGGCCAGCTCCTCGTCATCGTGATTCTCTGGCGCGATCGCAAGTCGCAACAGCCCGGGGGCGTCCAACATCCCGATAGCGAGGGTCTGACCATCCCGGCTCCAGGTCCTGAGCGCCGCGGCCGTTGCCGCGGCACCAAACCGCCATTGCCAGCCAAGGTCCCCGGGATGCAGCTGCACCGACGCCCCGTCGCGCTGCCATTCCGACAGCACGCCCACGGTCTCCCCCAGCCGATCCACGCCGACCCCGTGCATCGCGACCATCGCGCCACTATCTCAAAGCGCCCGATCTGATCCCACGGCCCGGGGCGCCGCGAGTCCGGACGGCCGTTTCCGCCACGGTTAACCGCGGCTGGTGAGGCCCCTGAGGAGGGTGCGCCCGATCGTGACCGGGTGGCTCGCCAGCATGGAGAGGCGGCCTGCGAGCGAGGTCGAGTCGTGGGCGAGCCCGAGCTGCCGCATGATCGATTGCTGATCAAAATAGACGCGCTCGCATACGAGCCGGTCACCCTCGAATAAGAACAAAGCCGTCATGCGACAGCGAAACGACCGCCCCGTCGGCGGCAGCGCCCGCAGACGACCAAGGTGCGTTCCGAGAAGGTCGAACTCGACGATCACGGCGTCGTCGGCGTAGTGCATCGCGATGAGCTCGTTGCGCTGGTCGGGGAAAGCGGCGCGGCTCTCGGCGAAGTACGCGCGAACCTCCGTCTCCCCATCGAAGACTTCGCCGGTGGGGATGAGCTCGTAACGCGGGTGCGAGAAGGTCGCGATCGTCGCGTCGAAGTCGAGGCGGTTTTCCGATTCCATGTGCTCGCGCACTATGGCCTCGCGCCGTTGGCGCAGCCCGTCACTTCCCGCGCCGATCCTCGCTCATCTGAAGCGAGCATATTTGTTGCCGCCGCTTCGTTGAAAGGTGAGGGGTGCGGGGCGACGTCCGGGCGCCCCGCAACCCCTCAATGTCTGCTTACTTCACGACCGACTTCGAGAACACGCGGATCGAGATGGCGGTGAGCGCGACGGCGAACAGAGCCACCACCGCGAGGCTCAGCCACGCCTGTACCGTCGTGTTGCCCGATCCCCAGATCTGGTGCAGCCCCTTGCCGCTCGGGTCGACCAGCCCGTAGCGCATCAGCGCCAGCGCGTGGGTCAGCGGCATGAACTTCGCGATCGTCGTCAGTGCGCCCGGCATCGCCGCGATCGGATACAGCGCCCCGGCGAAGAAGAACGGGAGGATCGCCAGCGCCGGGGTGGCGCCGATGTACTCCTCCTGCTTGTTGATCCTGGCCGCCAGCGTCTCGGCGACGCCGTACATGAACACCGTGAACAGCAGCGTGGCGCCGATGAACCAGCCCATGCCGGACGCGGTTACGTGGAACGACGCGCCGCGCAGGGCGGCCAGCGACAGCAGCACCGTGACCTGGAACGCCGCCAGGGCGATCACGACGAGCACGTTGCCTACGACGATGTACGCGCGGGGGATCGGGGCCGCCAGGAGCTCGCGCTGGGCGCCGCTGTGGCGGTCGACGATCACGCTGAGCCCGGCGAAGATGCAGGTCAGCGGGACGACCAGCCCGACGGTGCCGACGCCGACGAACGACTGGTAGTCGATGCCGGAGTGAAGGCCGCCGGTGGCGACCTTGAGCGCCGGCGCGACGACCAGCGCCAGCAGCATCGGGCCGAGCAGCGGCACGGCGATCTGGCGGGGATTGCCCGCCGTCAGCGCCGCGCGGCGCCGCGCCAGGGTGGCCAGCGCGCCGGTGCGCCTGACCCGGGTCGGGGGGCTGAGGGGGATTGTTTGTGCGTCCGCAATCGTGGACATGGTTCTTCTCCTAGTTGGTGGTGGTTCCCGTCAACTGCAGGTAGACGTCGTCGAGCGTCGGGGCCCGCGTCGAGATCTCCGACACGCGGATCCGCTCGGCCTCGACCGCGGCCAGCGCGTCGCCGGCCGGGCGGCCGCGGAGCGGCACGGTCAGGCGGGCGCCGATCGCGAACGCGTCCTCGCCGACGATCCCGCGATCCTGGAGATGGGCCAGAGTCGCACGGGGCTCGTCGTGGACGCGGAACTCGAGGATCTCCTCGCCAAGCCCGGCGAGCAGGGACCGCGGGCTCGCGAGCGCCACGACCGATCCGTTGTGCACGATCGCGACGCGATCGCACAGGCGCGCGGCCTCCTCGAGGTAGTGGGTGGTGATCAGGATCGTCAGATCGATCCGGGCGCGCAGCCCGGCGATCACGTCGAGCAGCTCGTGGCGGATCCGTGGGTCGAGGCCGACGGTCGGCTCGTCCAGGAAGAGGACCTGGGGCTCCGAGATCAGGGCCCGGGCGATCTCGAGGCGCCGTCGCTGCCCACCGCTGTAGGTGTCGACTGACCGGCTGACCAGCTCCGAGAGCCCCAGCACATCGGTCAGCTCCTGCATCCGGTGCTCGGCCCTTGGCCACGGGACGCCCCACAGCCGGGCGTGGAGCTCGAGGTTGGCGCGACCGCTGAGGGTCGCGTCGACGACGGGCTCCTGGAAGACGACGCTGCTCGCGCCGCGGACGAGCAACGGCTCGCGGGCGACGTCGTGGCCGGCGACGCGCGCGGTGCCGCCCGTCGGGACGATCGTGGTCGTGAACATCCCAACGAGCGTCGACTTGCCCGCGCCGTTAGGACCCAGCACGCCGAACACCTCGCCCGGCGCCACCTCGAAGTCGACGCCCCTGACCGCCTCGACGCCGCCGGCGTAGGTCTTTTTCAGTCCAGACGCTTCAATCGCTTGCATGGGTTCATACCTCCTGCGGGTCACATTTCCCGCGTCGGGTTCGTCATCGGTATGACGGACGCCAACCAGAGGATGTGACCGATGACCGCGCAGCAATGGCAGACCGACCAGTTCGAGCGCAACCGCGACCACCTGCGGGCGGTCGCCTACCGGATGCTCGGCTCCGGGGTCGAGGCCGACGACGCTGTGCAGGAGGCCTGGCTCCGCGTCAACAGAACGGACACCGACGCCGTCGAGAACATGCGGGGGTGGCTGACCACGGTCGTCAGCCGGATCTGTCTCGACATGCTGCGCGCCCGGCGGGCCCGCCACGAGGAGCCCGTCGAGGACTGGCCGCTCGAGCCCGTGAGCACGTTCGAGCGGGCTCAGGACCCCGAGCAGGAGGCGCTGCTGGCGGAGTCAGTCGGGCTGGCGATGCTGGTCGTGCTCGAGAAGCTGACCCCTGGCGAGCGGCTGGCCTTCGTCCTGCACGACATGTTCGGCTTCCCCTTCGAGGAGATCGCACCGGCGCTCGAGCGAAGCGTCCCCGCGACCCGCCAACTCGCGAGCCGGGCCCGCCGGCGCGTCCGCGGTGCCGATACGGAGGCGGCGAGCAGCCGTCTGGCCCAGCAGCGGGCGGTGATCGACGCGTTCCTGGCCGCCTCCCGCGGTGGCGATTTCGAGGCGCTGCTCGAGGTGCTCGACCCCGATGTTCAGCTCAAGGTCAACCGCACGAGCTTCACCGACCCCACCCCGATCGAGGTGGCCGGCCGGGACGCGGTGGCGCGCACGATGGTCGAGCGCGGAGCTCCGTTCGTGCACCTGGCGCAGCCCGCCGTCGTCGACGGCAACGCGGGCCTCGTCGTCGCGGCCCCAGGGCGGGTCCTGTCGGTCGTCAAGTGCACGTTCGCCGGCGACAGGTTGCGGACGATCGACGTGGACGTCCAGGTGTGATGCCCTAATGCTGTTCCGAGGGCCGGCGCATGCGGCCTCGCCTACACCCGGCCGGGCGGCCGGTCCTGGATCGCCCTCACGCCCTCCTTCGGCGCCAGCGTGACCCCCCGGAACTGCGCCTTGTCGCGCTTCGGCGAGGCCGGGCGCAGCGCCGTTCGCTCGAGCACGCGCCGGAGGATGATCCGCATCTCCATCAGCGCGAAGCTCGCGCCCAGGCAGCGGCGGACGCCGCCGCCGAATGGCACCCACGTGTAGGTGTCGGGGGCGTCGGGGCCTAGGAACCGCTCGGGCCTGAACCGTGACGGCTCCGGATACAGATCGGGGCGGTGGTGGATCATGCGGATCGAGGGGTTGATCTCGACGCCCGGCGGGATCACATAGCCGTTCACGCGGAACGGCTCTCCCCGGACGACGCGGCCGACGCCGGCGATCACCGGCCGGATCCGCAGCGACTCCTTGACGACCGCGTCCAGATAGGCGTCGTCGCCTTCGCGGGCGCGCTTGTGGACCGCAGGGTCGTGGAGCAGCATGTCGAACGTCCAGGCCAGACCGGTGGCGGTCGTCTCGTGGCCGGCGAGCAGGAGCGTCACGAGCTCGTCTCGCACCTCCCGGTCGCTAAGGCGGTTCCCGTCCTCGTCCTCGGCGAGGAGCAGCGCCGAGAACACATCGTCCTTGGACTCGAGCGACGGATCTTCGCGCCGGCGGGCGATCTCGGCGTACAGGACCTCGTCGACCGCGCGGCGGTTCTGCTCGAAGCGGCGGGCCGCCGCCTGGTCGGGACCGCGACGTCCGAGCAGCGAGAGGAGCAGCATGCCCCGCGGTCGCGCCAGCGGCTCGATCATCTTGCGCAGCCGCGCCCGGAGCTCGTCCTCGGCCGCGCCCGGCTCGTAGCCGAACACGGCGCGCATGATCACGCGCAGCGTCAGCGACTGCATGCTCCCGAACAGCGGGAACGGCTCACCGACCGGCCACGAGTCGATCTCGATGTCGGTCGACTCGCGCATCACGTCCTCGTAGGCCTGCATCCGCCGGCCGTGGAACTGGGGCAGCATCAGGCGGCGGTGGCGCAGATGCTCGGCGCCGTCGAGCAGCAGCACCGACCGGTCGCCGACCACCGGTCCGAGCAGCGCGTTCGCCTCGCCTGCGTGGAGCTGGTCGGGCGAGCCCTGGAACACCGTCTTGACGAGCTCGGGGTCGAACAGCATCACGAACCGGCTGTCGAACAGAGTGCTGAACGTGACCGCGTTGCCGTAGCGCCGTCGGCACGCCTCGAGGAATCGCGGCCCGGCGAGCAGGAACCCGGCGGTCTGCGCAGCCCGGGGAAGGGAGGGGCCGGGCGGCAGCTCGCCGTCGGTGATGGGCGGGGCTTCTTCGATAACGGACATCGCCATGACGATGGTCTCACAGGAGGCTAACCAAAAGCCCCCGCGGGCTTTATTGGCCACTTACCGCGGCGACCAGCCTCTTAATTGCCTGGCGGCGCACCTGGCGGTCAACCATGCGGTCAGACGGGTCACGAGTCAGAACGGCAACGCGAATGCGGGACAGCTTCTTGGTCTTCGGGAGTCCGACGATCGGCGAGGAGGAGATCGCCGAGGTCGTGGATTCGCTGCGGTCGGGATGGGTGGGAACGGGCCCGAAGGTCCAGCGATTCGAGTCGATGCTGTCCGACTACGTGGGCGTCCCGCACTGCCGGTGCGTCTCCTCGTGCACGGCCGCCCTGATCCTGGCGATGCAGGTGCTCGGGATCGGACCCGGCGACGAGGTGCTGGTCCCGGCGATGACGTTCGTGGCCTCGGCCAACGCCGTGGAGCATGCCCAGGCGACGCCGGTTCTCGTCGACAGCGAGCCGGCGACGGGACTGATCGATCTTGACGCCGCCGAGGCGGCGATCACCACGCGTACGCGCGCGATCATGCCCGTCCACCTGGGCGGCCGGCCGATCGACATGGAACGGCTTAACGAGCTCCGCGATCGTCACGGGCTGATCGTGATCGAGGATGCCGCGCACGCGCTGGGGGCGGAGTGGCACGGGAGCCAGATCGGGACGTTCGGCAACGTCACCGCGTTCTCGTTCTACGTGACCAAGAACATCTCGACGATCGAGGGGGGCGCGCTCGCGACCGACCGTGCCGAGGTCGCCGAGGAGGTCGAGCGGCTCGCCCTGCACGGCCTCAGCCTGGGGGCGTGGCAGCGGTTCTCGGACACCGGGTTTCGCCACTACGAGGTCGTCCGGCCCGGCTACAAGTACAACATGACCGACGTGCAGGCCGCGCTCGGCCTACACCAGCTTCCGCAGCTCGACGAGTGGATCGACCGAAGGGCCGAGCTGTGGGAGCGCTACGACCAGCTGCTGGTCGGGCTGCCGCTCGTGACCCCGGCTCCGTCCGCGCCCAACACGCGCCACGCCCGCCACCTGTATCAGGTGCTGCTGGAGCCCGACGCGCCGCTGAGCCGCGACGAGCTGCTCCAGGGGCTGACCGAGCTCAACATCGGCACCGGCGTGCACTACCGGGCCGTGCACCTCCACCCTTACTACCGCGAGCGCTACGGGCTCGCGCCTGAGGACTTCCCGGTCGCGAACACGATCTCCGAGCGCACGCTGAGCCTGCCGCTCGGGCCGAGCGTCACGGATGCCGACCAGGACGACGTGGCGGCGGCACTGGCGGACTTGCTGCTCCGGGAAAGATGAGCACCTCCGAGTATCCGGCGACCGGGCTCCGCGCGAGCCGCCGGATACCCAGGCCGCGAGCGAACATCTCGATCCGTCAGATACCCGTCGACGTGTGGCTGGTCGGGGCTCTGGTGGTGGTCGCCGCCGCCATCCGAATTCTGACGATCAACAACCAGAGCTTCTGGTCCGACGAGGCGCTGACCGCCTACGAGGCGCACCTGCCGCTCGGAGCGATGCTCAACACGGTCAGGCACGTCGAGACCACGCCGCCCTTGTATTTCGTGCTCGTCTGGGCGTGGGCGCACGTGTTCGGGACCGGCGAGGTCGCGCTGCGATCGATCTCGACGATCGCCGGGGTCGCTCTGGTGCCGATCGCATACCTGGCGGCGCGCGATCTCGTCTCGCGGTGGGCGGGTGTCCTCGCCGCGGCGTTCGTGACCGTCAACCCGTTCCTGATCTGGTATTCGCAGGAGGCGCGGGCGTACATGCTGCTGGCCTTTTTGTGCGGGGCGTCCTTTCTGTTCTTCGTGCGCGCCCGGAGCGATCCGTCGCGGCGCAACCTGAGCTGGTGGGCGGTCTGCTCGGCGCTGGCGGTCATGACCCACTTCTTCGCCGGGTTCCTGGTCGCGCCGGAGGCGCTGTGGCTGCTGTGGGTGGCCCGGAGTCGCGCCGCGGCGATCGCCGTGGCCGCGGTGGGCGTCGTGCAGCTCGCCGTGCTGCCGCTCGCCGTGACCGATACCAATCACGGCCCCCAGTGGATTACCCGGGTACCGCTCAGGCACCGCGTCGCCTCGGCAATCCTCGAGTGGGCGGTGAGCCTGCTGCAGCGGCGGGGGACGATGTCGGACGCGTTCCTGGGCGGCGCGGCCCTGCTCATGATCGTCGCGCTGCTGGTGATCGTCGGCGGCGACGGACGGACCCGCCGGGGGGCGGCCATCGCGGCGGCGCTCGCCGGGTTCGTGTTCCTGGCGCCGCTGGCGCTTGCGGTGGTCGGCCAGGACTACTTCCTCTCGCGCAACGAGATCCCCGCGTTCGTGCCGCTGGCCACGGTCCTCGCGGCCGCCTGCGCGGCCCCGCGGATGCGCGTCGTTGGAACGGGGCTGGCGATCGCGTTGCTGGCGATGTTCTCCGCCGCCGCGATCTACGTCCAGACGCATCCATTCCTGCAGCGACCCGACTGGCGCCACGTGGCGCATGCGCTGGGCCCACCGGTCGTTCCGAGGGCGATCCTGGCGGCGGACGGGCTGACTGCGGATCCCCTCAAGATCTACCTGCCGAACGTGGATTGGACCGCGGCACGCAACCGGCGGGTGATGATCGGCGAGGTCGACGTGGTCGGCGCGACCAAGAAGATCGCCCTGGCCCGGAGGGCACGCCCGGCCGAGGAGGACGCCGCGCCGGTGCCCGCGCGGAAAGGTCGGCCGCTGCCGCGCTCGGTGGCGCCGCGCGGGATGCGCCTGGTGGCACGGTTCCGCGTCGACAACTGGGTGATCGCCGAGTTCGCGTTCAGGCACCCCGAATCGCTCAGCATCAATCAGCTCTCGGCGATGGCGCCGAGGTTCTTCCAGCGGACCCCCGCGGCACTGCTGGTGTTCACGCAGCCCGCTGCGCGCAGGCAGTGAGGACGGCCGGCGTCTTGCCCGAGAACACAACACTAAGCAGGGCTTTATCGGAGCGGGGAGAGTATTGATGGGCATGGCCGGAGACACCCCAGGCGCACGGGGCGATGAGATTGAGCTGAGCGTGGTCGTGCCCGTCTACGGGTGCGGCGACTGTCTCGGCGCCCTCCACGATCGGCTCACGCGCAGCGTCGAGCAGGTCACCGATCGCTACGAGTTCGTATTCGTCGACGACCGCAGCGTCGACGACGGCTGGGCCGTCCTGCGCCGGCTCGCCCGGGCGGACCCACACGTCCGGGCGTATCGGCTGAGCCGCAACTTCGGCCAGGACGCGGCGATCACTGCCGGGCTCGCCCAGGCCAGAGGGGCGTGGGCGGTCGTGATGGACTGCGACCTCGAGGAGGCGCCCGAGGACATCCCGCGGCTGTGGGCGGCGGCCGGCGAGGGCTACGACGTCGTGCGCGCGACGCGCCTGGGCTGGAGCCATTCGGCCTTCCGACGGTGGAGCAGCCGCCTGTACCGCCGGCTCACGCTCGAGACCGACGTCCGTCCGGACTACAGCAACCTGAGCCTGCTCTCGCGGCGGGTGATCGACGCGTTCCTGCGTCTGCACGACCGCGATCGCGAATACATGATCGCGCTCGACTGGCTGGGCTTCGACTCGACTGCGATCGAGATCGAACATCACGAGCGCCACGCCGGGAAGAGCGGCTACACGCTCGATCGGCTGATCCGGGTCGCGCTCGACGGCATGTTCTTCCGCAGCACCGTGCTGCTCCGGCTGGTCGTCCTCGTCGGGTTCCTGGTCGCGCTCGCCGGATTGGTGGTCGCGGGGCTCGAGATCGTCGACTACTTCGTCGAGCCGTCGAAGACCGTGCCCGGCTACACGAGCCTGGCCGTTCTGCTGCTCGTGCTGGCGGGCGTGATCATCGTCAGCGTCGGCGTCGTCGGCCTGTACGTCGGGAGGATCTTCGAACAGGTCAAGAACCGGCCGCTGTTCCTGATCGACCGCGAGGCGCTCGGTGACCCGGCCGAGGACCGCCGGGTCGCGCAGCTCGAGCTCGAGCCGATCGAGGCGGTCGGCGCCGGGTCTCACCCGCGCGCGTCGAGCACGTAGACCTTCTCGCGGCCACCGGGAGCGCGGAAAGCTCGGATGACGTGCTGTTGGTAGCGCACCATCAGCTCGTCGAGCGTGGTCTCGTTGAAGCGGTGCTCGTGGCCGCCGGAGCCCGGGTCGGCGGCTCGCTGGCCGAGCGAGCCGATCACCGGGGCCCGGCTCGAGGACAGATTGCGGATCGGCTCGGAGACGATCACCCGCAGCTGTGCCGCCGCGAGCATCCGGTCGACGATCGCCTCGGCGTGGGGCAGGAAGTGGTAGAGGCTGGCCTGGATCAGGGCGACGTCGGTTGTCGGGAGCGGCTCATCGCTGCTGGCGAGATCGACTCTGCGGGCGTCGACGCCCCGGTTCTTCAGCCGCTCGACGAACCCCTCGTTGACGTCGAGCCCGATGTAAGGGTGGTCTTTGAGGTATCGGAAGTACAGCGTCCCTGGGCCGCAGCACAGCTCGAGCACCGAGGCGCCCTGTGGGACCTGCTCGGCCACCACGCGCATCCGGTCCTGGTAATGGCGGCCGTACAATGCCCGCATCAACAGCTCGTATCCCTGCGAGCTGCGGTAGATCAGGCTGGTGCTCACGCCGGGCGACGGTAGCGGGTCCTCAGCGCGAGCGATCTGGCAAGGTTCGCGCGTGGCCGAGCCCTCGATCCTCAACAGAGCCGCCCAGATCGGACGCCGGGGAGTGGTCGAGTCGCGCGCGCTGGGACACGCCTACCGGGCCGGGATGGTCGGGTTCGACCCGCCCGGCCGTGCGGTGGCGATCTTCAGGGCGCTCGATCGCCTCGGTCAGCTCGGCGGCGCGATCGCGATCGCGGCGATCCGCCACGGCGACCGCCCCGGACTGATCGACGAGCGCGGCACGCTGACGTTCGGGGAGCTCGACGCGCGCTCGGATGCGCTCGCGTGCGCGCTGCGCGACCGGGGGCTGCGCGAGGGCGACGGCGTCGGGATCCTGTGCCGCAACCACCGAGGCTTCCTCGACATCACGTTCGGTGCCGCCAAGGCCGGCGCCCGGATCCTGTACCTCAACACGGACTTCGCGGGGCCGCAACTGCGCGACGTTTGCGAGCGGGAGGAGATCTCGCTGCTCGTGCACGACGAGGAATACGACGGGCTCGTCGGCTCGGTCGAGGTCCGTCACGGCCGGCTGCTGGGGTGGACCGACGGCGAGCCCCCGGCGGACTCGCTCGAGGCGCTGATCGAGGCGTTCGCGGGGCAGGCGCCACCGCCACCGGCCTCGCCCGCCTCGCTCGTCCTGCTCACGAGCGGGACCACCGGCACGCCAAAGGGGGCGCCGCGCGGGCAGGGGCGGTCCTTGGCGCCGATTGGAGCCCTGCTGTCGAAGGTGCCCTATCGCTCGCGCGAGGCGACCTATGTGGCCGCGCCGATGTTCCACGGTGTCGGGTTCACGCAGATGGCGCTGTCGGCGACGCTCGGCAGCACGACGATCGTGGAGCGGCGGTTCAACCCGGAGCGCGTGTTGCAGTCGATCGACCGGTGGCGGCCGACGGCGCTCGTGGTCGTGCCGGTGATGCTGCAGCGGATCGTCGCCGTGCTCGAGGATCAGCCGGGCCGCTACGACACGAATTCGCTGCGGATCGTGTTCTGCAGCGGCTCGCAGCTCGAGGCCGACCTCGTCCGCCGGGCCCGGCGGACGATCGGCGAGAAGCTCTACAACTTCTACGGCTCGACCGAGGTGGCGTACGCGACGTTCGCGACCCCCGAGGACCTGCGCCTGGCTCCCGGCACGGCCGGCAGGGTCCCGTTCAGCGCCGTCGTGCGCCTGTATGACTTCGACGGCCGCCCGGTGGTCGGGCCGGGCCGGACCGGGCGGATCTTCGTCAGCAACCCGTTCCAGTTCGACGGGTACACGGACGGCGGCAACAAGGAGGTGATCGACGGCCTGATGAGCACCGGCGACGTCGGCCACTTCGATGCCGCCGGCCGGCTGTTCGTCGACGGCCGCGACGACGAGATGATCGTCTCCGGCGGCGAGAACCTGTTCCCTGCCGAGGTCGAGGAGCTGCTGTACGCGCATCCGGCGATTGACGAGGTCGCGGCCATCGGCGTCCCGGACGAGGAGTTCGGCCAGCGCCTCGCCGCGTTCGTCGTCCGCAAGCCCGGGCACGAGCTGACCGCGGACGAGGTCCGCGATTACGTCAAGGACAACCTGGCGCGGTACAAGGTCCCCCGGGACGTGACCTTCCTGGACGAGCTGCCCCGCAACCCGACGGGGAAGGTGGTGAAGCGGGCGCTCAGGGAGGCTGGCGCCTAAGGGGTGGGCGGTTGTTGGCGGCGGCGGCCTGGCTGGCGGTCGGCTCGGTGTTTGGCAGCGAGAGGGGGGATGGGCGCGGACCGCGGCGTGGCGTGGCCGGCTAAGCCCCAACTGACGCCATTTCCTCCCGGCGGGCACACGATGCACAACACGCCAACATCAGCCGACGACACGAGCCGTGGCCCGTTGTCACGACTGTTAAGCACCACGCGCCACGCCTCCTGTCCCGAACCGATATTGGCGTGCTGTGCATCCCCGCCACCGCCCCGCCACCATCTGTCAAAGTAATTTCAAGCTTGTGGCCTATCTTGGTCGTACAACGAGAAAGGCTTTGAGATGATCAGGTTCCTACGCACTGCTTCAACTAGACGGCTGTTGGCGACGCTCGCCGGGGTGGTCGCGGCGATCGCGGCCGGCACGGCGATCGCGGTGGCGGCCGCTGGATCGGGTCCCGTGGCGAAGCGGACCACGCTGGCCCGGGCTGTTCACGAGGCGCTGGCGGCGAAGGCGGTGCCGGGGATCTCCGGCCGCATCAGCTTCACCAACCACCTGATCGACGCCTCGGACTTCCAGGGCAACGCCGATCCCATCCTGGCTGGCGCCTCCGGTCGGTTCTGGCTGTCCAACCACCAGCTCCGTCTGGAGCTTCAGTCCGATAACGGCGACGCCCAGATCCTGGTCAACAACGGCTCGTTCTGGATCTCGGATCCCAGTGCGAACATCGTCTACCGGGGCACGCTCCCCTCGCAGGGCAAGGACTCGCAGGGCAAGGACAGGGCAAAGGGCAAGGACAGCGCCAAGGGCCAGGACGCGATTCCGTCCGTCGCCGACATCCAGCGCGACATCAACCGGCTCGCCCGCCACCTGAACCTCTCCGGCGCCATTCCGGGCGACGTCGCCGGCCAGGCGGCGTACACGGTCCGGATCTCGCCCAAGCACGACGGTGGCCTGCTCGGCAACGTCCAGCTCGCCTGGGACGCCGCCCGCGGCGTGCCCCTGCGGATTGGCATCTACGCCCAGGGCCAGAGCTCGCCGGTGCTCCAGCTGAAGGTCACCGACATCTCCTACGGCACCGTGTCGAGCTCGGTGTTCTCGATCAAGCCGCCCTCCGGTGACAAGGTCGTCAGCATCGGGGCGGCGCCCGGCCAGACCAACCCGACCGCTCCGCTGGCCGGCAGCGCCCAGCGCCACAAGGCCAACGCCGAGGTCAACGGCGTCGCCGCGGTCGCCCGCCACGTGCCGTTTGCGCTCGTCGCGCCGTCCTCGCTGGACGGGCTGGCGCGCCGTTCGGCGACGCTGCTCGACTGGGGCGGCACGCCGGCCGCGCTCGTCACCTACGGCCAGAACCTCGGAGGGGTCGCCGTGATCGAGCAGGCCGCGACCGCCGGTGGCGCGAACCCCGGTGGCGCGAACGCCGGCGGCGGATCCGCCCAGGGCGGCGGCCAGCCCGGACTGAGCCTGCCGACGGTGTCGATCGACGGCACCAGCGCGCAGGAGCTCGCGACCCCGCTCGGGACGGTGCTCCGCTTCACCCGCAACGGCGTGGCGTACACCGTGATCGGTTCGGTGCCGCCGACGGCCGCCGAGCTCGCGGCCAAGGCGCTGTGACCGAGCCGGTTGATGGTCCCGTGCCGCTCGAGGTGCGGGGTCTGGTCAAGCGCTACGACAAGCTGACCGCGGTCGCCGGCGTTGACATCACCGTCAACGCCGGCGACGTGTACGGATACCTCGGCCCCAACGGCGCCGGCAAGACCACGTCGCTGCGGATGATGCTCGGGCTGATCCGCCCGACCGAGGGGACGGTCCGCCTGTTCGGGCGCGATCCGATGGAGAGCGTCCGGGCCCTCGAGGGCGTGGCCGGCTTCGTCGAGGCCCCGACCTTCTATCCGTACCTGACGGCGCGGCGAAACCTCGAGCTGCTGGCGGCGTTTGACGGAAACGATGCGCGCAAGCGGATCGACGAGGCGCTCGACACCGTCGAGCTCTCGGACCGCGCGAGCGACAAGGTCGGCGGCTACTCGCACGGGATGCGTCAGCGTCTCGGGATCGCCGCGGCGCTGCTGCGCGACCCCGAGCTGCTGCTGCTCGACGAGCCGGCGACCGGGCTCGACCCGGCGGGAATGCGCGACATGCGTCTGCTGATCCGCCGGCTCGCCGACCAGGGGATGACGGTCGTGCTCTCGAGCCACCTGCTGGCCGAGGTCGAGGAGGTCTGCAACCGCGTGGCGATCGTTCGCACCGGGAAGATCGTCTACGAGGGCGAGATCGCCGAGCTCAAGCGCGGTGGCGGGACCGTCTACCGGCTGGAGACGACCGACAACGAGCGGGCGCTCGCCGTGTGCGTGGCCCAGCCCGGGATCGACGAGGTCCACGCCGAGCACGGGCGAATCGCCTTCAAGGCCGACGAGGCCGCGGCCGCCGAGCTCTCCCAGGCGCTGATCGAGGCCGGAGCGCTGATCCAGGTCCTGACGCCGCAGACGGTCACGCTCGAGGATCTGTTCTTCTCGCTGACCGAGGGCGTCGACGGGGCAGAGCCTCCGGCCGGCCCGGCGCCGTCTGAGACCCGGACCGTGGAGAGCGCGCGATGAGGCCGGGCGTGTTGACCGTCTACCGGTGGGAGCTGATGAAGCTCCGCTTCCAGAAGCGGACCTACCTCGGGCTCGGGGCGGCGGTGCTCGTGCCGATCCTGTTCGTGGTCGCGATCCACTTCCGCCACAACCGCCACGGCGGCGACTTCGCCTTCTCCTCGTACCTGTCCCGGAGCGGCCTCGCGGTCCCGCTCGTGCTGCTGCTGTTCGGCGCGGTCTGGCTGTTCCCGCTGATCACGGCGCTGGTGGCGGGGGACATCATCGCCTCCGAGGACCACAATGGGACGCTCAAGACGATCTTCACGCGCTCGCTCGAGCGCGGCCAGATCTTCGGCGGCAAGGCGCTGGCCGCGGCCACGTACGGCGTCGCAGCGATCATGCTCAGCGGCACCGTCGCCGTGATCGCGGGCAGCCTTCAGTCGGGGTTCAACTCGCTCCAGACCCTGTCCGGGACGATCGTCTCCGCGCCGAAGGCGCTCGAGCTGGTGTACGTCGGCCTGTTGGTGTACCTGATCCCGATCGGAGCGATCGTCTGCATCGGCCTGCTGCTGTCCTCGATCACCCGCAACAGCGCGGCGGCGGTCGTCGGGACGCTGATGGTCTCGCTGCTGATCCAGCTGATCGGCATCCTCCCCGGGCTGAGCGGCCTGCAGCCGTACCTGCTGAGCACGCAGTTCAACGCCTGGCAGGGCCTGCTGCGGACGCCGATCGACTGGTCGCCAATCGTCCAGGCCGCGTGGGTTTGCGCGCTGTACGCGATCCCGGCGATCGTCGCCGCGTACCTCGTGTTCCTGCGCCGCGACGTGGCCGGTGGGTGACGACCTAGGCGCCGCACCGGGGGCTTCGTCGAGAGATCGCGTGCTGGTCGTCGACGACGACCCGCCGTTGCTGCGGATGCTCCAGCGCACGCTGGCGGCCGAGGGATTCGAGGTCACCGCCGCCGCGGACGGCGCCGCGGCGCTCGTCGCCACCGAGCGCTCGGCGCCCGACGTGATCGTGCTCGACGTGGCGATGCCCGGGCTCGACGGGCTCGCGGTGTGCCGGCGGCTGCGGGCGAAGGGGCTGGCGACGCCGATCCTGATGCTGACAGCCCGCGACGCCGTGTCCGATCGGGTCGCCGGCCTGGAGGCGGGTGCGGACGACTACCTCGTCAAGCCGTTCGCGTCCGAGGAGCTGGTCGCGCGGATCCGGGCGCTGACCCGTCGCCACCTCGACGCCCAGCCGCGGCTCTCATACGCGGACCTGGTCCTCGACCTGGGGACGCGCTCCCTCGTCCGGGCGGGCCGGGCGATCGAGCTCACGGGCCGGGAGGCGGCGCTGCTCGAGCTGCTGCTCCGAGCGGCCGGGCGGACGGTCACACGCGAGTACGCGCTCGAGCAGATCTGGCAAGGTGCGGCGGAGGCGAACGTGGTCGATCGCTACATCACCCGCTTGCGCCGGAAGCTCGGGCCGCCGGCGCTGATCCGAACAGTCCGGGGGTCGGGATTCGCTCTGCGAGCCTGATCCCGCGGACGCTCCGGGGCCGCCTCGTGCTGGCGGCGGTGGTGTCGAGCCTCGCGGGCGTTGCCGTGCTCGCCGTCGCCTCGGTGCTGATCGTCGGCCATCAGCTGCGGGGCTCGCTGGACACCGCGCTTCGCCAGCGCGCCCAACAGGTGGCCGAGCTCGCGGTCTCCGCGCCGGCGGTGCTCGACAGCCCCGGCGCGCTGGAGAGCCCGGTCTCCGGCCACCAGATCGTGGTCGAGGTGATCGACGCCCACGGCCGGATCATCGCGCGGTCGCTGACGCTCGGCGCCGAGCTGCTGCCCGAGGACCCGCTAGCGCGGGGGGCGCGGGTGGCGGGGCGCTCCGGATTCGAGAACGTCGACGTCGGCGGCCGCCGATTCCGGATCTACGCCGCGCCGATCGCGGACGCCGGCGGCCCGGCCGCCGGCGGTGCGGTGCTGGTGGCGTCGGACACGACCGACATCACGAACACGATCAATCACATCGGGTTCCTCGTGGCGGTCATCGGCGCCGCGGTGGCGCTGGTGGCGGCGCTCGTGGCAGCGGTGCTGAGCACTCGGGTGCTGCGGCCGCTCCGCCGGCTCGCGACCGCCGCCGAGGAGATCGAGCAGACGGCAGACCCGTCAAAGCGCCTTCCTGAGCCGCCCGTCGCCGATGAGGTCGCCCAGCTGAGCGGCGTGCTCAACCGGATGCTGGCCGCGCTCGAGCAGTCGCGCGAGAACGAGCGGCGGTTCCTGGCCGACGCCTCGCACGAGCTGCGCACGCCGGTGGCGACGCTGCTCGGCAACGTGGAGTACGCCGCCCGTCACGGCGCCGACGAAGAGGTGCTGGCCGACCTCAGCCGCGACGCCGGTCGCCTGGCCCGGCTGGTCGACGATCTGCTCGTGCTCGAGCGGGCGGGGGAGGGCGAGCGCGAGCTGGCCGCCGTCGAGCTCGACGACCTCGTCGAGGCGGTCGTCCACGGCCACGACGACGGCGCCGACAGGGTGAGGCTCGACCGCGTCGAACGAGTTCGCGTCCAGGGCGAGCCCGAGGAGCTGCGGCGCGTGCTCGAGAACCTGATCGAGAACGCCCTCGTGCACGGACCGGAGGGGGGGCGGGTCACGGTCGCGCTGACCGCGGCCAACGGACATGCCCTGCTGAGCGTCCGCGACGATGGCGCGGGGCCGGATCCGGCCAATCGCGACCGCCTGTTCGAACGGTTCTGGCGGGGCCCTGACGCCGCCCAGCGGTCGGGATCGGGCCTCGGGCTGTCGATCGTGTCCGCGGTGGTCGAGCGCCACGGCGGCCGCGTGCTCGTTGACGGGCCGACGTTCACGATCGAGCTCCCGGCTCTCAGCGCGCCCACAGAACCCATCGCGAGCGGCTGAACCCGTAGACGAATTCTCATACTCGTCTTACGGAGTCCTGATTGTGTGCTCCAATAATTCACGTGATGACCGGTGGAGAGCATCGCGCGGCGGGACGCCGCAACCAATCGCTCGCCCAGCTCGAGCGGGATGCCGCGCTTGGGCGCCTGACTCGCGCTCGGCGCTGGTTGATCATCGGCGCCACGGCGGCGACGGCGGCGATCGCGGCGGCGGTGTCATCCGCGGCTCCGGGGCGAAAGCTCGGTGCGCGAGCGCCCACTGCCGGCGCCCGCACCGAAACCGCGTCGGCATCGTCCTCGGCCGTGATGCCCGCGCTCGCCAGCCCGGCCCAGCTCGGCCTCCAGGGCCCTGGGGAGGGGCCCCAGCCGAGCTCACCGCCGGCGCCGCAGCCCTCGGCTCCCGCCCCGCAGGCCTCCGATCCCGCCCCGGCGCCTGCGCCGTCGCCGGCACCGGTGTCCGGCGGCTCCTGACCCCGGCGGGACAGCCCCCGTGTCCGACAATCAAGCCTGCTCGTTTCCTGCGTTTGCCAGCACGGCGATCGTCGCCGTCGCCGACGCGGCGCGGCTCGCGATCGCTCGCGAGGCCGTCGAGGGCGTGATCGCCGACTTCGATCTCGCCTGCTCGCGGTTTCGCGAGGACTCGGAGCTGTCGGCCCTCAACCGCGCGGCCGGTGCGGCGGTCACGGTCAGCCCACTGCTGCTGGACGCGGTCAGGGCCGCCGTGCGCGCGGCTCAGCTGACCGACGGCGACGTCGATCCGACCGTAGGTCAGGCCCTGATCGCGCTCGGCTACGACCGCGACTTCGACGAGGTCGCCGAGGCCCCCGCCTCGCGACGGGTGGCTTTCGCCGCCGTGGCGGGATGGCGGACCGTCGAGGTCGACCACGTTCGATCGACGGTCCGGCTGCCCCATGGCGTCGCGCTCGATCTCGGCGCGACGGCGAAGGCGCTCGCCGCCGACCGGGCGGCGGCGAGCGCCTCCGCGGCCGCCGGCTGTGGCGTGCTTGTGGGCATCGGCGGGGACATGGCGATCGCCGGCCCGGCTCCGGCTCCCGGCTGGCGGATCCGGGTGACCGACGATCACCGGGCCACGCCCGACGCGCCCGGTCAGTGGATCACGCTGAGCTCGGGCGGGCTCGCCACGTCGAGCACGACCACCCGGCGTTGGCGGGCTGGCACGGAGACCGTCCACCACGTCGTGGACCCGTCGACGGGGACGCCGGCCGCCGAGGTGTGGCGGACCGTCTCGGTCAACGCCTGGTCGTGCCTCGACGCGAACATCGCCAGCACGGCCGCGATCGTCCGCGGCGAGGAGGCGGCCCACTGGCTCGAGTCGCTCGCGCTGCCGAGCCGTCTCGTCCGGCGTGACGGCAGCGTATTGCACCTCGCCGGCTGGCCCGCCGAGGGCGATGACCTGGTGGCCGTGGTGGGGGCCGGTGAGGCCACGGCATGACGGTGGCGCTGGCGGTGACGGGGCCGAGCCTCTACTGGTACCTGGCGCGGGGGACCGGCGCGGTCGTGCTCGTGCTGCTGACGATCAGCGTCGTGCTCGGGATCCTCGGGTCGCTCCGGTTCGCAGTGGCGCCGCGGTGGCCGCGGTTCGCGATCGACACGCTCCACCGGGACGTGTCGCTGCTGGTCATCGTCCTGCTCGTCGTCCACATCGTCACGAGCGTGCTCGACAGCTTCGCCCCGATCCGGCTCCTCGACGGGCTGATCCCGTTCGTGGCGACGTACCGGCCGTTGTGGCTGGGGCTGGGCACGCTGTCGTTCGACATCCTGCTGGCGCTCGTCGTGACGAGCCTGATGCGCCGACGGATCGGCTATCGCGGCTGGCGGCTCACCCATTGGCTCGCCTACGCGAGCTGGCCGATCGCCGTTCTCCACGGCCTGGGCACGGGCAGCGACACGAAGGTGTGGTGGATGCTCGCACTCACGGCCGCCTGCGTCGCCGCGGTGACGGTCGCCACGTTGGTGCGGATCTCGCGCACCGATGGCGTCCCCGAACGCCTCCGGGCGCCGGCGGCGACCGCGGCCGTGATCGCCCCGATCGCGATCGCGATCTTCGCGGTGGCCGGACCGCTCGAGACCGGCTGGGCCCGCCGTGCGGGCACGCCCGCTCGGTTGCTGGCCGCGCACGTGTCGGCGCCGGCGGCGACCGCCCGTCCGGTGTCGACCAGACGGACGCTGCGGCTTCCGGTCTCGGCGACGCTCGCTGGAAGCGTCGGTCAGTCGCCGGCCGGGGGCGGCACGATCGTCGACCTGGGAATGAACGTCACCGGCGGCGCCCACGGCCAGCTCCGGATACGGCTCGCGGGGTCGCCGCTGCCGAGCGGAGGGCTATCGTTGACCGGGAGCCAGGTGGACCTGCTGCTGAACGGGCTTCCCTCGGTCCTGACGGGCAAGGTCACGTCCCTCCAGGGGCAGGAGATCGTGGCGCACGTGGGCGACGGCTCGGGGACGGCGCTCGATCTGCACATCAGCCTCAACGTCGACAGCAACAACGGGACGGCGACCGGCACGATGCACGCCCGCGCCGCTGGAGGCGGCGGATGAGCGTCGGTCCGGCGGCATTGCCTCGACTGCTTGCTGGTCTTGAGCCCGACGGGGTGACGATGACGCTCGCCGACCACGAGCGGATCCACGGGCCGATCCCGCGCCCGTCGCCCGAGGAGCTGATCGGGGCCGTGGCCCGGAGCGGCCTGCGCGGCCGCGGCGGGGCGGACTTCCCGACCGCACGCAAGCTCCAGTCGGTGGCCGAGCGGCGCCGGGGAGCGGTGCTGATCGTCAACGGCTCAGAGACAGAGCCCGCCAGCGCAAAGGATCGCCTACTGCTCTCGAGGTTGCCTCATGTGGTGCTCGACGGCGCGGCGCTGGCGGCCGGCGCCATCGGGGCCCGCGAGGTGATCATCAAGGTCAGTGAGAGCGCGTCCGGGACGGTGCGGACGCTCGAGTCCGCGATCGGGGTCAGATCCGACGGGAAGCTGAGGATCGAGGTGGTGAGGGGCCCCGAGGGGTATGTCTCCGGGGAGGAGCGGGCCGTCATCCAGTACCTGAACGGGGGGGCGCCTGCGCCCACGTTCGCGCCGCCGCTGCCGTTCGAGCGCGGCCTGCGCGGCCGGCCGACGCTCGTGCAGAACCCGGAGACGCTGGCGCAGATCGCGCTCGTGGCGCGCTACGGCGACCGGTGGTACCGCGAGCTCGGGACCGATGCCGATCCGGGCTCCGCGCTGGTCACGATCTCAGGCGCGGTTGCGGCGCCAGGCGTTTACGAGCTGGCGTTCGGGACGCCGATGATCGACCTGCTGGCCGCGGCCGGCGGCTCGACCGAGCCACTGCGGGCGCTGCTCGTGGGCGGCTACTTCGGAACCTGGGTCGACTCCGCCAGCGCGTTCAGGCTGCGGCTGGCGCGGGAAGATCTGCGCTCGGTCGGGTGCTCGCTCGGCTCGGGCGTGCTGATCGCCCTCGGCCAGAGCTCGTGCGGGCTGCACGAGAGCGCGCGGGTGATCGACTATCTCGCCGACCAATCGGCGGGGCAGTGCGGCCCGTGCGTATTCGGTCTGCGTGCGATCGCCGACTCGGTGGGCGCGATCGCCGACGGCGTCGGCGGCGTGAGCGAGCGCGAGCGCCTGCTCCGCTGGGCCGCCGAGATCCGGGGCCGCGGGGCGTGCCACCATCCCGACGGGGCCGCCCGGTTCGTGGAGAGCGCGCTGTCGGTGTTCTCGCGTGAGATCGAGGCGCACCGGGGGACCCGCTGCACCGCTCGGGCGGCGGGTCTGCCCGTCGCCACCCGCGCCGGCGCGCGCGGCCCCAGGCTCGCGGCCGGGACGAGACGATGAGCGCCCGGCTCCGCGTCAACCCGATCATGTGCGAGGGCCACGGCCTGTGCGCCGAGCTGCTGCCCGAGCTGATCCGCCTCGACGACTGGGGCTACCCGATCATCGATCAGTCGGAGGTACCGGACGAGCTCCTCGGCCTGGCGCGCAGGGCGGCCGACGCGTGCCCGACGCTGGCGCTGCTGCTCGACGAGGATCGGCGCTAGCGCCGTCGGTGCAGATCGGCCGTGGAGCCGGCGACGTGCATCGCCGCCCAGCAGGCGGCGCCGGTGTGGCAGTGCTCCATCGCCAGTAGCTCCGCGTGGAGCCCGGACAGCTGGTCCGCCGGGAGGTACGGAGCGAGGTTGTCAAGCTCGAACGGATCGGTGCGCAGGTCGTAGTACTCGCGCGCGCCGTCCTGGTACTCGACGTACAGGAAGTCGTGGCGTGCGCATCGCCTCGTAGCTGGGCGGGTTGCCGCTGACCGGCAGCTGGAAGTCGGGATCGGAGCGATGGAGGTCGGGACCGCGGTGCTCGACGAGGATCGCGTTGCGCCAGTCGGCGGGCGGGACGCCGTTCAGCAGCGGCATGAGGCTGTGGCCGTCCGACGGGAGCGTCGTGCCCCCGACCGCGGCGAAAGTCTTCGCGAGGTCGATGTTCTCGGTCATCGCGGTCGTGCTCGACCCGGCCGGAACGCCGGGACCGTCGACGATCAGCGGGACCTGGATGTCGGTGTCGAACGCGGTCATCTTGCCCGGCATGAGCCTGTACTCGCCCATGTGCAGCCCGTTGTCGGAGCTGAACACGAGGTACGTGTTGCCCTGCACGTGATCGGCTGCCAGCGTGACCTCGATCTGCCCGATCATGTCGTCGACGGCCTGCACCGACTCCGCCCGTTTGCGGAAGTCCCGGTTGATCGTGGCGATCTCGTCGGGTCCGAGCGGCGGATGGTTGGCCAGCCACGCCGGCGGGTTGATCGGCATCGTGTTGAAGCTGGGCGGCTCGGGCGCCCGCAGCCCGGGAAAGTCGTCGGCATCGCGCGGCGCGGGCACGAACGGGGAGTGGGGGGCGAACGTCGCGACCTCCAGGAAGAACGGCTTGCGCGCTGCGGTCGAGTTGTTGATGAAGTCGACGGCGTTGTCGGAGAGCACGTCGGTCAGGTAATCGGACGGCTGATCGCCATAGCTGTGCAGTCCGCCGTTCTGGTTGAGCACGTAGTTGAACTCGGGATACCCCCAGCCGGCGACGTCCCATCGCGTCCAACCCGGCGGCACGTATGTGGCCGGCGCCACCGACGGCTGCCCCTTCTCGCCCATGTAGCCATTCAGGTACTTGCCCATCATGGCCGTGCGGTAGCCGGCCCGCTTGAGCGCGGTCGCGAACGTGTGCTGTGCCTCGCCGCGGGCGTAGAACTGGTCGAACCCCCCGTGCTTCCCTGTGTTGCTGTAGATCCCGCTGTCGTGCGGGAAGTTGCCGGTAAAGATCGACGAGCGCGAGGGGCAGCACAGCGAGTCCGAGACGAAGTAGTCCTTGAACGTCATGCCCTGGCGCTGCATGGCCAGCACGTGCGGCATGAACTTCAGGAGGTTCGTCGACAGGTCGTCGGTGAGGACGAACACGATGTTCGGGCGGTTCCGGGCCTGAGTCGTCGGAGCGGTCAGCCCGTGGTTTGCGCTGGCGGTGGCGCGGCTTGTGGTGGTGGGTGCGGGCGCTGGCCGCTCCGACCCCGAGGCCGGCGAGCAGGCAAGCGCAGCCGAGGACGGCGAGGAGCACACGAAAACGGGTGCCGGCACGAGTTGAGTCCACCCGGCTGTCCAACCCCTGAGCGCGGCCAAAGTTCCGCCGCTTAGCGATCTTTTAGGGCCGGGTGGTCTCGAGTCTGCCCGGCGGTCCCGGCGAGCGCGGGGGCGGCCCGTCGTGGGGGAGCAGTTCGGCCTGCCACCAGCCGACGTCGCGCCACCAGCCGTTTTTGAAGCCGATCCCGCGGTAGACGCCGACGGCGGTGAACCCGACCGCCTCGTGCAGGGCGACGCTCGCCTCGTTGGGCAGCGTGATCCCGGCGCAGGCGACGTACAGGCCCTGACGGGCGAGCAGCGCCAGTAGCGGCTCGTACAGCGCCCGCCCGACGCCCCGGCGCCGCTCGGTGGCGGCGACGTACACGGCGACGTCGGCTGCCCACCGGTAGCCAGGCCGCCCGCGGTGGGGCGATCCGTAGGCGAAACCGACGACGGCGCCGTCGCGTTCGGCGACGAGCCACGGGTGCGTCTGGGAGATCCGCTCGATCCGGCCCGCAAACTCGCGCTCATCGGGTGCCTGCTCCTCCATCGACACGCCGCTGTCGGTCACGAACGGGGCGTAGATGGTGGCGCAGGCGCCGGCGTCGCGGTCGGGATCGGCGTGGCGGATCAGCATCGGCTGGACTGTAGGCGCTGACCGGCGAGCGGTCCGTGAGCGATCGCCTCCCGGCGCCAGCGCAGGTGCGCGGGGCCAGTGATCCGCAGCCGCTCGGGCATCACCGGTCCGCACGCGCGGGTGGCCGCGCCGAGCCCCAGGAACGCGGCCTCGTCGAGTGGCGTCCAGCGGATCCCGAGCCGCCGCCGGAGCGCGGCGCTCATCAGGCCCGCGCCGCCGAGCCACATGATCCGTGCCGCCGGAATCCGCGCCGCGCGCCATACGACCCCCGGGAGCGGCGCCGGTGGTGTCGTATGGCCGATCGAGCGCAGCAGGCGGTCGGTCGAATCATTGCGCTCCAGGCGCGTGTCGACGACGCCGTCGAAATATGCGCGGAAACCGGGCCAGTCGCCGGGGAGATCGCGCTCGCGCACGCCGATCAGCCGTCCCAACCCCCGGTACTCGCGGTAGAACCGCTCGATCTGGTCCTCGCGCATCGGTCGGCCGAAGTGGGCGTGCCCCTTGACGTAGGTCTCGATCAGCGTGGCGTGGACCCAGGCGTAAGCGTCGGGCTCGAGCGCCGAGTAGCGCGTTCCGTCCTTGCGCACCCCCCGGAACGCCCTGTGCAGCTCGCGCAGCCCTCGCCCGGCCGCCGCCGCGTCCGCGCCGCCGTACACGAGCAGGTTCAGGTAGTCGGCGGTCCGCATCAGCCGGTCCCACGGCCGGTGCTCGAAGTCCGAGTGGTCGCGGACGCCGGCGCCGACCGTCGGATGGGCGACCTGGAGCAGCAGGGGATAGAGCATCACGAGGTCGAGCCGGGCGTCGCTCGTGATCTGCCAACTCACCGAGTCGGGGCCGACGAGCAGCGCTTCGGCCTCGGTCTCGCTCGGGAACACCGACCGGCTCATACCTCCTCTAGCTTAAGCTCGGCAGACCATGACCAGACCGGGAGAGCGATGACCATCCAGACCTTGAGCGACGAGCAACGCGCGTTCGTCGAGGCGATTCGAGACTTCGCGCAGCGTGAGTGCGGCACCCGCGAGCAGCGGGACGCCCTCACCGACAACGGGCTCGAGCCGCACAACCAGCAGCTGTACGAGCGGATCGCCGAGCTCGGCTGGCCGGGGGTGTGCATCTCCGAGGAGTACGGCGGCTCGGGCGGCGGCGCGGTCGACATGTGCCTGATGCTCGAGGAGACCGCCCGCGGACAGATCCCGATGGCGTTCGTCGGGGTGACGATGATCACGGCCGGCGCGCTGGAGCGATTCGGCTCGGACGAGCTCAAGGAGGAGGTCCTCGGCGGCATCGTGCGCGGCCGGGTCGAGTGCATCGCGATGTCCGAGCCCGAGGCCGGATCGGACGTCGGCAACCTCTCCTGCCGGGCCGAGCGCTCCAACGGGGGTTACCTGATCAACGGGCAGAAGACGTGGATCACCGGCGCCCACGCGGCCGACCACGTGCTGCTCGTCTGCCGCACCAACCGCACCGGCAACAAGCACGAGGGAATGAGCATGATCTCGGTCCCCGCCGGCGCCGACGGGATGGAGATCCGCGGGATCGAGACGATGGGAGGCCGGGAGGTCAACGACATCTTCTTCACCGACTGCCAGATCGAAGCCGAGCGGCTCATCGGCGACCAGGACCAGGGATGGCGGCAACTGATGGCGGGCCTCAACCACGAGCGCCTGATCATCGCCGCCCAGGCGTTGGGGCTGGCCCAGCGGGCGTTCGACGACGTGCTCGGCTACGTCAAAGAGCGCAAGCAGTTCGGGCGGCCGATCGGCAGCTTCCAGGTGCTCAAGCACCGCCTCGCCGACCTCGCCACCGACCTCGAGGCGACCCGCCTGCTCGTCTACGACACGGCGCTCCGCGTCGACGCGAACCCCGGCCAGCTGTTCCCGCGCGAGGCGTCGATGGCAAAGCTGAAGGCGACCGAGATGGCCAAGCAGGCCGCGCTCGAGGGCATGCAGATGATGGGCGGCTACGGTTACGCCACCGAGTACGACATGGAGCGCCACGTCCGCACCGCCGTCGTCACCACGATCTACGGCGGCACCAGCGAGATCCAGCGCGACATCATCGGCAAGACGCTGGGGCTGTAGGGCGGCGGGGCGGCGATACACAGCGCCACCCGCGCCCGACCCGCCGGGCAGAGCCCCTAGTCGCGGCGACCGCGGCCGTACATGAGCTTCAACAGCCGGACCAGGAACTTGCTCGTACCCGCCTTGTACGGGTACATGTACAGGTCCTTCTTGAGCGCGAACCGGGTGATCAGGATCGTCTGGCGGTGGGTGTACTTGCGGATCCCCTCGGGTCCGTGGCGCACGCCCATGCCGGAGGTCTTCCAGCCGCCCATCGGCGCCTCGAGCGCCAGGTAGTTCGCGTTTGAGTCATTGATCACGACCGCGCCGGCCTCGAGCTTGCGCGCGACGGCCTCGCCCTTGACGACATCCTTGGTGTAGACCGACGCCTGTAGGCCGTACGGCGAGTCGTTGGCGAGCCGGATCGCCTCGGCGCTGTCGGCCACCTTCATGATCGGCAGCGTCGGACCGAACGTCTCCTCGGTCATGCAATCCATCGTGTGATCGACGTCGGTGAGCACGGTCGGCGCATAGAACGCGCCGTCGCCGGTGCCGCGGGTGCCGCCGGTGAGGACGCGCGCGCCCTTGTCGATGGCGTCCTTGACGTGGGCTTCGACGATCTCGATCTGCGGCGGGTTGATGAACGAGCCGACGTCGACGGAGCCGAACGCGCCGGGGACGCCCTGGCGGAGGTCGCGCGCCTTGTTGGCGACCCGGGCGACGAAGTCGTCATAGATCGGCTCCTCGACGTAGACCCGCTCGACCGAGATGCACGTCTGGCCGGTGTTCTGCATCGACCAGAAGACGGCGGCGTTGGCCGCCCGCTCGACGTCGGCGTCGGCGAGCACGATCATCGGATCCTTGCCGCCGAGCTCGAGCGAGACAGGCGTGAGCGTCTTCGCCGCGCGCTCGGCGACCAGCTTGCCGGTCTCGGTCGACCCGGTGAACATGATCACGTCGGCGAGGTCGATCAGGTTGAGGCCGAGTGGGCCTCTGGCGACCACCACCTGGAACACGTCATCGGGGATCCCGCACGCGCGGAGCCCGTCCTCGATCAGCAGCGAGGTCAGCGGGGTCACGCTCGAGGGCTTGACGATGACCGAGTTGCCCGCGGCCAGCGCCGGGATCGCGTCGCCGATCGTGTTCGTGAACGGGTAGTTCCAAGGCCCGATCACCCCGACGAGCCCGACCGGCTCGTAGCGGACGATCATCTTGCGGCCGAGCAGGAACGGGTTCGAGGTCTTGACCTTCTCGTCGCTCAGGTACTTCGGCGCGTTCTTCGCCCAGAACCCGAACGAGTTGGCGGCGTAGCCGAGCTCGGCCAGCGCTGCGTCCTCGCGGGTCTTGCCCGTCTCAGAAACGAGGGTGTCGAGGAACCGGTCGGCGTTGTCGAGGACCCACTTCTGCATCCGGCGCAGGACCTTGGCGCGGCCGGAGAAGCCGAGCGCCAGCCACTCGGGCTGGGCGCGGCGAGCCTTGGCCGCCATCTCCTCGAGCTGCTCCGGCGTGCATCGCGGGCAGCGTCGTGATTACCTCGCCGGTGGCGGGGTTCTCGACGACGATCGTGTCCTGGGTTGCGCTGCTGCCGTTCGATTGGTGCTCAGTCGTCGTCGCCATTAGTTCACGCGGCCTTTCTGTAGATGCTCACGACGGCGGCGCCGCCGAGGCCGATGTTGTGTTGCAGGGCAACCTTAACGTCTTGGACCTGGCGCTTATCCGCCTGCCCGCGCAGCTGCCATGTCAACTCCGAGCACTGTGCCAGACCGGTGGCGCCGAGCGGGTGGCCCTTGCTGATGAGGCCGCCGCTCGGGTTGACGACCGGGCCGGCGCCGCCGTAGGTAGTCGCCTTGGATTCGACGAGCTTGTGCCCCTCGCCCTCGGGCGCGAGGCCGAGCGCCTCGTAGGTGATCAGCTCGTTGGCGCTGAAGCAGTCGTGGAGCTCGACGACCTGGACGTCCTCGGGGGAGACCTGCGCCTCTTCGTAGGCCTGGCGAGCTGCCTCCCGGCTCATGTCGTAGCCGACGATCTTGATGCAGTCGGCCGTGTCGTCAAAACTCGACTTCAGGTCGGTGACCATCGCCTGTCCCGCGATCTCGATCGCCTGGTCGTAGAGACCATGCTCGTCGACGAATCGCTCGGAGGCCAGGATCACGGCGGCGGCGCCGTCGGAGGTCGGCGAGCACTGCAGCTTGGTCAGCGGCTCGTGGATCATCGGCGCGTTCTTGATGTCCTCGAGGATGTACTCGGTCTGGAACTGCGCGTACGGATTGTTCGACCGAGTGCTTGTGGTTCTTCCAGCCGATCCACGCGTAGTGCTCGGGCTTTGAGCCGTACTTCTCCATGTGGTCGCGGCCGGCGTTGCCGAACATCTGCGGAGCGAACGGCGAGGTCTCCGGATCGCGGAGCTGGAACATGCGCATCATGTGCTTGTCGAGCGCCGGCGTCCGGTCGGTGTACTTCATTCCGAGCGAGCCGCGTTCCATCTTCTCGAACCCGATCGCCAGCGCGCAGTCGATGAGACCGCCCTTGATCGCCTGGCGCGCGAGCATCAGCGCGCTCGAACCCGTCGAACAGTTGTTGTTGACGTTCAGCACCGGGATCCCGGTCAGGCCAAGCTCGTACACGGCCCGCTGCCCGTAGCTCGAGTCGCCGTACACGTAGCCGGCGTACGCCTGCTCGATCGCTTCGTAGGGGATGCCGGCGTCCTGCAGCGCCTTCTCGCCGGCCTCCTTCGCCCAGTCGGGGTAGTCGCCCTCCTTCGTGCCGGGCTTATCGAACTTCGTCATCCCGACACCGATCACGTATGTCTTGTTGCTCATAGTCAGCTCCTTTCGTGCTCCACAGCCGGGAGCACGTCTTGAACGATGCTCAGAAATCCTTGGACGAGAGCCGTTTTGGTCTGCTCACGGGTCAGTCGCTTGTGCTGCAGCCACTCGACGGAGGCTGCTTCCGCGTAACCCGAATAGGCGCGGATCAGCGCGCGCAGCGGTGGTCGCGCCTGGGCGGCCTCGTAGGTCTGCAGCGACTCGATCAGCCGGTCGGCGGCCTGGTCGCGCGCCTGGTCGAGGATCGCCTCGACCTCCGGGTCGTGGCCGACGCCTCGCGCCCCGATCGCGGCCAGCCACGTGCCGGCGTTGCGTTCGAGCATCGTCAGCCACCGATCGACACCCTCGTCGATGATCGTCTCGATGTTGCCCCCGGCGCTTCGCAGCGGAACCGGGTTCGACGGCGTGCGCATCATGCTGCGCACGACCTCCAGGTACAGGTCGCGCTTGGTCCCGAAGTAGTGGTGCAGCAGGCCCCGGGCGACGCCCGCCTCTGCCGCGATCTCCGAGGTCGAGACCGAGGCGTAGGTGCGCTCGCTGAACAGGCGCTTGGCGCAGGCGAGGATCTGGCGCCGGCGCTCATCGTGGTCGAGGCGCTGCCAACGTGGCGCGGGGGCCGTGGCGGGCTTGGCGGTCGGCGGCGTGGCTGTGGCGGCCGGCGGCGTGGCTGTGGCGGCCGCCTGGTTGGGGCCACCGCCTTCCGAGCGCGCCGGAGTCGCAGCCATCACGTTTGAGGCTACCAGAAGTTGGCACACTGCCAATTAGCCCTGGTTTCCCCTCCCTAGGTGGCCCGCTGGCCGAACCTTGGCGTTCTTGTCCCGGCAGGTGGGACGAAAACGCCAAAGTTGGTGGTACGCGCGTGTATCGTGCGTTCATGTCCGCCACCGCCACCGCCACGCGCACCCACTTCCGCGTCGCGATTGTTGGCGCCGGCTTCTCGGGCCTGTGCATGTCGATCCGCCTGCTCGAGGAGGGGATCAGGGACTTCGTCGTGGTCGAGCGGGCCGACGAGCTCGGGGGCACGTGGCGCGACAACACGTATCCGGGGTGTCAGTGCGACATCCCATCCGCGCTGTACTCGTTCTCGTTCGCCCCGAACCCGAACTGGTCGCGGTTCTATCCGTTGCAGAAGGAGATCCGCGAGTACCTGCGCGACTGCGCGGAGCGGTTCGGCGTGATGCCCTACATCCGCTTCGGTCACGAGGTCAACGAGGCGGAGTGGGATGAGGACCGGAACCGGTGGCGCCTGCAGACTTCGGGAGGGGAGATCACCGCGGACGTGCTCGTCGGCGGCATGGGCGGGCTGAGCAATCCGTCCGTGCCGGAGATCGAGGGGCTCGACCAGTTCGAGGGGGCGGTGTTTCACTCCTCGCACTGGAACTGGGATCACGATCTCGCCGGCGAGCGCGTGGGCGTGATCGGCACCGGCGCCTCGGCCGTGCAGTTCATCCCCATGATCCAGCCGCAGGTCGGGCACATGACCGTCTTCCAGCGCACGCCGTCGTGGGTGATGCCCGATCCCGACCGCCCCGTGACCGATCTCGAGCGGACGCTGTGGCGGCGGCTGCCGATCACCCAGCGACTGCTGCGCAGCGTGCTCTACGGGATCTTCGAGGCGACCGTGGTGACGACGATCGTCAACAAGCGCCTGTCGTCGCTGCTCGAGCGTGTGGCGCGGCGCCACATCGAAGAGCAGGTCCCCGATCCGGTGCTCCGGGCCAAGCTGACCCCGGCCTACACGCTGGGGTGCAAACGGATCACGCTGTCGGACACCTACTACCCGGCGATGTCGGCGTCGAACGTCGACGTCATCACGGAGTCGATCGAGCTCGTTACGCCGCGAGGCATCCTGACCACCGACGGAGTCGAGCACGAGCTCGACACGATCATCCTCGGGACCGGATTCAAGGTGCACGACAACCCCACGTTCGCACGCGTGCGCGGCCGCGGCGGGAAGACGCTCGGGGAGGCGTGGGGCGGGAGCCCGAGGGCATATCTGGGCACCACGATCTCCGGCTTCCCGAACCTGTTCCTGCTCGTCGGGCCGAACAGCGCGGGTGGCTTCAACTCGATCATCTTCACGACCGAGTCGCACGTGAACTACGCGATCGCGGCGCTGCGGACGATGACCAAGCAGGGCGCGCGCGTGGCCGAGGTCCGGCGTTCGGTGTACGACCGCTGGGCGCGCGACACCGACCGCCGGCTCGCGAACAGCGTTTGGAACGAGGGCGGCTGCCAGAGCTGGTACCTGGACGCCAACGGCCGCAACGGCGTGTGGTGGCCCGGGTTCATGGCGGGCCTGTGGCTTCGGACGCGGCGGTTCAACCCCGCCGAGTACGAGCTGCGCCCGGCGTGACGCAAGCCCCCGATGTGGCGGGGCGCCCCAGCCACCGCCCCGCCGCTACGACATCATTCCGGTGAACTGACCGCCGGTGATGTTCAGCACCTGGCCGTGGACGAAGTTCGACCACGGCGAGCACAGGAAGAACACGCCGCCGGCGGCCTCCTGCGGGCTGCCCGGACGGCCGATCGGGATCAGCATCGGGGCCATGCCGCGGAGCTGATCGGGGATCCCGAGCTGGACGGTCTCGCCACCGATCTCCATCGTGTTCGACTCGTCCTTGGAGGCGGTGAGGCGAGTCTCGATGTAGCCGAACGCCACCGCGTTGACGTTGATCTTGAACTGGCCCCACTCTTTTGCCAGCGTCTTGGTCAGGCCGACGACGGCTGACTTGCCCGAGGAGTAGTTGGCCTGGCCGGCGTTACCCATCGTGCCCGAGATCGAGGAGACGTTGACGATCTTGCGAAACACCTCACGACCCTCTTCGCGCTCCTTCTTGGCGGGCTCGCGCATGTGGGGCGCGACGGCGCGGCACATCCGGAAGGGGACGATCGAGTGGATGTCGAGCATCCGCTGGAACCACTCGTCGCTCATCTTGTGGATCGGGGCGTCGAGGGTGTAGCCGGCGTTGTTGACGAGGATGTCGACTCGGCCCCACTCATCGATCACGTTCTGCACCAGCTCGTCGGGGACGCCCGGCTTGGTCAGGTCGCCGGCGAACACGAGCGTGTCGCCCGAGATCTCTGAGGCGGTTTGCTCGGCGACATCGCCATCCAGGTCGTTGATCACCACGTTGGCGCCCTGCTCGGAGAGCAGCTCAGCGGTCGCGCGGCCGATTCCGCGCGCGGATCCGGTAACGATTGCGACCTTGCCGTCGAGGACTGTCATGTGCACATGCCTTTCGTTGGGTATGTTGGCATTCTGCCAACAGCGGAGTGAACGTGTCTGACAACCGACTGAACAAATCGCGCCTGGGCCGGGCCGGCCGTCTCGGCGGGATGGCCGCCGGTGCCGCGGCGCGCCAGCTCGGGACCCGCGCCGCCAACACGATGCGCTCCGACGAGGAGGCCGAGGAGGCGATCGGCCGCCAGGCGCTGGAGACCGCGGACCGGATCGTCAGGGTGCTGGGCGGGATGAAGGGCGCCGCGATGAAGGTGGGGCAGACGCTGTCGGTGCTCGACCCGGGAATGGTCCCCGGCCCGTACCGCGACGAGTTCCAGGCCAAGCTGGCGCAGCTCCAGGCGATGGCGCCGACCGTTTCGTTCAAGGACATGCGCAAGGTCATCGAGCAGGACCTCGGCGAGCCGCTCACGGCCGCATTCGAGGACTTCGACCCGGAGGCGGTGGCGGCCGCCTCGATCGGCCAGGTCTACCGCGCCACCCTCCACGACGGCCGGGCGGTGGCGGTCAAGGTCCAGTACCCGGGGATCAAGGACGTCGTCCGCGCCGACCTCAAGAACCTCGGCATGCTCCTGCGGCTCGCCGCCCGGTTCGCCCCGGGGCTCGACACCAAGGAGATCGCCGAGGAGATCACTGAGCGGATCACCGAGGAGCTCGACTACGAGCTCGAGGCGATGAACCACCGGGCTCTTGCCCGCGAGTACCGCGACCATCCGTTCATCGTCGTCCCGCCGGTGATCACCGAGCTGTGCCGCGAGCGCGTGATCGTCACCGAGTTCATCGAGGGGCGGAATTTCGCCGACATCCGCACCGACACGGACGAGGAAAAGTCCCGGTGGGGCGAAATCCTGTTCCGCTTCTACGTCAACGGGCCGTACCGCCACCTGCTCCTGAACGGCGACCCCCATCCGGGCAACTCGCTGTTCATGGCCGACGGCCGAGTGGCGTTCATCGACTTCGGGTTCTTCAAGCGCCAGACGCCCGAGGACGTCGCCGACCAGCTTGAGATCCTGAAGGCCTGCTATGCCCAGGACGCCGAGCGCCTGTTCGAGCTGACGGTCGAGCAGGGGATCATCTCCAAGAGCCGGCGCGACATGGTGGGGCCGCTGATGGAGAAGTACCGCGCCGCCACGTGGTGGTTCCTCGAGGACCGTGAGGTACGGCTGACGGCGAAGGATGTGACCAAGGTCATGCTCGAGCACGGCGACATGCGCAAGGGCGGGTTCGGAGACCTGCGATTGCCGTCCAACCAGATCGTGACGCTGCGCGCGTTCGGCCTGGTGTTCGGGATCCTCGGCCAGCTCGAGGCGACCAACAACTGGTACCGGATCGGCCGCGAGGTGATCTTCGGCGAGGAGCCGGTGACCGAGCTGGGACGGATAGAGTCGAGCTTCGTGGGAGCCCGATCGTGAACGCCACCGAGTGGCTTGCCGCCTATGCGCAGAAGCTCGGCATCGACCCGCCGACGGCCGACGAGTTCAAGGCCGTGCTCGACCTCGCCGGCGAGGCCGCGCACTCCTCTCAGCGGGTCGCGGCGCCGGTGGCGTGCTGGCTGGCGGCCAGGGCGGGCGTCGATCTCGACGAGGCGATAAGACTGGCGCAGGAGGTGCCCGGAGATGACTGACGGCGGCCACGATGTGGTCGTCTTCGGCGCCACCGGTTTCACGGGAGGACTGACGGCCGAGTACCTGGCCGCCCACGCGCCACCGAGCACCCGATGGGCGCTGGCGGGGCGCAACGCAGGCAAGCTCGAGGACGTGCGCGGGCGACTGGCGAAGATCAACCCCGCGTGCGCGGAGCTCGAGCTGCTGCAGGCCGACGCCACCGACGCTGAGTCGCTGCGCAAGATCGCCGAGTCGACGAAGGTCGTGATCACCACAGTCGGCCCGTACATCCGGTACGGCGAGCCGCTCGTCGCCGCGTGCGCGGCCGCCGGCACCGACTACGTCGACCTCACCGGCGAACCCGAGTTCGTCGACCGAATGTGGCTGCGCTATCACGAGCAGGCGAAGGCCAGCGGCGCCCGGCTTGTCCACTCGTGCGGCTTTGACTCGATCCCCTATGACCTCGGGGCGTTGTACACGGTCAACCAGCTTCCCGAGCAAACGCCGATCGCGCTCGAGGGGTACGTCCGAGTGGGGGGCAGCTTCTCCGGCGGCACGTATCACTCGGCGATCCTGATCATGAGCCGGCTGCGCGAGGGCAGACAGGTAGCGCGCGAACGGCGCGAGCGCGAGTCGCGGCCCACCGGTCGAAAGGTGAAAGGCGCCCCCGGCAAGCCCCACCACAGCGACTTCGGCGGCGGCTGGGCGATCCCGTTCCCGACGATCGACCCGCAGACCGTGCTGCGCTCGGCACGGGCGCTCGACCGATACGGGCCCGACTTCTCCTATAGCCATTACCTCGTCCAGAAGCAGCTGCCGGTGCTCGCGGCCATGACCGCGGGGGCGGCGGCGGTGATCGCCTTGGCGCAGTTGCCGCCGACGCGCGACTTGCTGCTCAAGCTCAAGGACCCCGGCGAGGGGCCCTCAGAGGACCAGCGGGCGAAGTCGCGGTTCACCGTCCGGTTCGCGGCGCGGGCCAACGGCACCCGGCTGCGCACCGAGGTCACGGGCGGCGACCCCGGCTACGGCGAGACGTCGAAGATGCTCGCGGAGTCGGCGCTGTGCCTCGCCCACGACGATCTCCCGCACCTCTCCGGCCAGCTCACCCCGGCGGTGGCGATGGGCGAGAAGCTGATCGAGCGGCTGCGCAGCGCGGGAATCGAATTCAAGACCCTGGAGACCCGATGACCCTGACCTCGCAGGACGCGATCGACGCCGCCCACGCCGCCTTCGGCAGCCATCCGGGCTATCGCGCGCTCCACGCCAAGGGCACGCTGCTGAAGGGGACGTTCACGGCCTCGCCCCAGGCGGCGCGGCTGACCCGCGCGGCGCACATGCAGGGGGAGGCCGTCCCGGTCACGGCGCGGGTGTCCAACGGCGGCGGCAATCCCGAGGTCCCCGACTACGCACCCGACGTGCGCGGACTCGCGGTCAAGATGTACCTGCCCGACGGCTCGCGGACCGATATCGTCGCCCAGAGCGCGCCGCGGTTCCCCTTCCACCGGCCCGGAGCCGTTCATCGAGCTGCTCCGGGTCCAGCGCCCCGGCGTGGATCTGCTGCTGAAGATGCCGGTGGTGCTCGCGCGCCACCCCGAGGCGCTGCGCACGCTCCCCGCGAACATCCCGGCGCTCCGCCCGCCCGAGAGCTACGCCTCGATCCCCTACTACGCCGTCCACGCCTACCGGTTCGTGGACGCCGAGGGCGGGTCGCGCTACGTCCGCTACACGCTGCGCCCGCAGCTGCCCGAATCGCATCTGACCCCGTGGGCGGCGAAGAAGCTCGGGCCCGACTACCTGCAGGAGGACATCCGCCGGCGGGTCGCCGATGGGTCGGTGCGCTTCACGGTCGAGCTGCAGCTCGCGCTTCCGGGCGATGACGTCGATGACCCGTACGTGCAGTGGCCGAAGGACCGCCAGCGCGTGGCGGCGGGGACGATCGAGCTGACCGACCTGGAGACAGAGCGGGAGACCGGTGGCGACATTCTCGTGTTCGACCCGAGTCGCGTCGTCGACGGGATCGAGCTCTCGGACGACCCGGTGCTTCGGTTCCGTCCGGCGGCGTACTCCAGCTCGGTGGAGGACCGAACCAGCGGCTGATGACGTCGAAGTGGACAGCGGCGGACATGCCCGACCAGTGCGGCCGGCGGGTCGTGGTCACCGGCGCGAACAGCGGCCTGGGCTCGGCCACGGCGCGTGAGCTCGCTCGCGCCGGCGCGTCCGTCGTGATCGCCTGTCGGAACGTCGCCAAGGGCGAGGAGATGGCGTCGGGGATGCCCGGGGAGGTGGAGGTCCGCGAGCTCGACCTCGCGGACCTGGGCTCGGTCCGCGCGTTCGCTGAGACCTTCGCCGCCGATCACGAGCAGCTCGATCTGCTGATCAACAACGCCGGCGTGATGGCTCCGCCCCGTCGCCTGACGAAGGACGGCTTCGAGAGCCAGTTCGGCACGAACCACCTCGGCCACTTTGCGCTGACGGGGTTGCTGCTGGCGCCGCTGATGGCCGCCCCGGCACCCCGAGTCGTGACGATCTCAGCCGGCCTTCATCGGATCGGCACGATCAGGTTCGACGACCTCCAGGGCGAGCACGCATACAACAACTGGCGCTGGTACGGACAATCGAAGCTCGCGAACCTGATGTTCTGCTTTGAGCTCCAGCGGCGCGCCAGGGCGGCCGGCGTCAAGCTGCTGAGCCTCGCCGCGCATCCCGGCTACGCCGCCACCAACCTCCAGTTCGCCGGGCCGGCCGCCTGGTACGAGCGCGCCGCGATGACGGTCAGTAACCGGGTCATCGCCCAGAGCGCCGAGATGGGAGCCCTGCCGGCGCTGTATGCGGCCACCTACCCCGACCTCCCCGGCGGCTCGTTCGTCGGCCCCGACGGATTGCTCGAGGGCCGAGGACACCCGCGAACCGTGACCGCGGCCGGCAAGGCCTACGATCAGCAGGCCTGGCGGCGCCTGTGGGAGGTCTCCGAGGAGTTGACCGGCGTCCGCTACGAGTTCGAGCCGAGCCCGGCGGCGGTGTGACGGACCTGAGGACAGACGGGGCGGCGGCGCTCGAGTGGGCCGCCGGTTATCTGGAGCGCGTGGGGGAACTGCCCGTGCTGGCCCAGGTGGCGCCCGGGGAGATCCGCTCTCGGCTACCCGAGACCGCTCCCGACGAAGGCGAGCCGTTTCAGGACGTCCTGCGCGACCTCGACGAGATCCTGCTCCCCGGCGTCACCCACTGGCAGCACCCGCGCTACTTCGCGTACTTCGCGACCAGCGCCGTCGAGGAGGGGATCCTCGCCGAGCTGCTCGCGGCGACGCTTAACTCGGTGGCGTTCCTGTGGCGCACGGCGCCGGCGGCGACCGAGCTCGAGTACGTGGTCCTCGAATGGGTCGCCGACCTGCTCGGGCTGCCGAGCGGATGGCACGGCCATATCGAGGACACCGCCTCGACCTCGACGCTGGCGGCGATCATCGCCGCCCGCGAGGCCACCGGCCGCGATCTGATCGTCTGCTCCGAGCAGGCCCACTCGGCCGCCGACAAGGCGGCCCGGATGCTGGGGATGCGGCTGCGCAAGGTGCCGACCGATGCTCAGTTCCGGCTCGACCCGGACGCGCTCGGCGACCTGTCCGATGCCGCCGTTGTCGTGGCCACGGTCGGTACGACTGCCTCGACGGCAGTCGATCCCGTGCCGGCGATCGCCGATGCGTGCGAACTCGTCGGGACGTGGCTCCACGTGGACGCCGCCTATGCGGGCACGGCGATGGTGTGCCCGGAGTTTCGGTGGGCATTCGCCGGCGTCGATCGCGCCGACTCGGTGGTGGTCAACGCCCACAAGTGGATGCTCACGCCGATGGACTGCTCGCTGTTGTGGTCCCGACGGCCGGATGATCTGCGCCGCGCCTTCAGCGTGGTCCCCGAGTTTCTGCGCACGCCCGACGCCGAGGACGCGCTCAGCCTGAGCGAGTACGGCCCGGTGCTGGGCCGGCGGTTCCGGGCGCTGAAGCTGTGGGCAGTGCTGCGCTGCCGCGGGCGAAGCGGGCTCCAGGCCCACGTCCGCAGCGGGGTCGAGCTGGCGGCGAAGTTCGAGCGGTGGGTCGACGCCGAGCCGGGTTGGGAGGTGTGCGCGCCGCGAGACTTCTCGGTCGTCTGCTTCCGGCTCGCGGGCGAGGACGATCGCAACCGGGCATTGCTCGAGCGCGTCAACGCCAGCGGCGAGATGTTCATCTCCCAGGCGGCGCTGAACGGCCAGTACGTGCTCCGTCTGGCGATCGGTCAGGTGAGCACGACCGAGGCCGATGTGCGGCTCGCTTGGGAAGTGCTCAGGCGGGAAGCAAGCGAGCTGTGAAGCTGCGCCTCCTCTGCCTGGCGCTCCTCGCCGGGGCGCTGGCGCCGGCCGCGCGAGCCGCGACCGGACCGATCCCGATCGCCTCGACCCCGACCCAGCCGACGTACGAAGGCGCGCCGGCGAAGGCGCGGCCGATCAAGGGGATCCCACGAACGCCGCGCAACCCGTTCATGGCCCCGAACGGGACCTCCGAGATCCACGATGACGGATGGCAGACCGACGCGATCTCATGGGGCGGTCCGCTCGGGCGCTCGCCGGTGACGCTGTCGTCGATGATCGAGCGCGACTGCGGGTCGATCACGTTCGACGCCCGCGGCCGCCTGCTGTCGGTGTGCGTCGGCGTGGCCGGGCCCGAGCTGTACATGTTCGATCCGAACACGCTGGCGACGGTGGCGACGTTCTCGCTGCCGCCGCGCCAGGGGATCCCGAGCGGCTCGATCTTCCAGGACTTCACCGGCGGTGGCTATTTCTACCTCGACGCCAAGGGCCAGGTGGTCACGGCCACGACCACGCGCCACATCGACGTGATCGGCGAGGCGGCCGGCGGCGACGGCTTCACGCAGGTCCGCGACTACGACCTCAGCCGCGTGCTCACCCCGACGGAGAAGATCACCTCGGCGCTGCCGGACGCGCGCGGGCTTGATGTGGTTCGTGGCCCGCAGCGACGGCGTCGTTGGGACGCTCAACTTCGCTACCGGAGCGATTCACGTGGTCCGGCTCGGCCACGGCGCCGATGGCGAGATCGAGAACTCGTTCGCGGTCGATCAGCACGGCGGCGTGTATGTCGCCACCGACCGCAAGCTCTACCGGTTCGTGGCCGGCCGGCACGGCGTCCCCAAGATCACCTGGCAGGTCCGGTATCCGAACAGCTACGAGTCAAAGCCCGGCCAGGTCGACGACGGCACCGGGACGACGCCGACCGTGATGCCGGGCGGCTACGTGAACATCACCGACAACGCCGACCCGATGGACGTGGTCGTGTACCGGACGCGGGTCAAGCTCGCCCGCCGCCTGCACCGGATGGTCTGCAAGGTCCCCGTGTTCGCCAAGGGCGCGAGCGCCGACGAGAACTCGCTGATCGTCGCCGGCCGCTCGATGATCGTCGAGAACAATTACGGCTACGCCGGTCCCACGGTCACCGAGCGCGGCGGGCTGACCGCGCCCGGCTTCGAGCGGATCGACATCAACCGCAACGGCAGGGGCTGCCATGTCGTCTGGACGAACACCACCGATCGCGCCCCGACCGTCGTCTCGAAGCTGTCGCTCGCCAACGGGCTGATCTACACCTACACCAAGGATCCGGGCGCGTCGGACCCCTGGTACTGGACCGCGATCAGCTTCCGCACCGGGCGCACCGTCTACAAGCAGCTCGCCGGAACCGGCATCGGCTACAACAACAACTACGCCGGCATCGCCCTCGGCCGCAATGGCAGCGAGTACCTCGGGACGCTCGACGGGATCATCGCCCTGAGGGATATGTAGCCAGGGGCGCATGCGCCGACCCGAACTACTTAAGCTCGGCTGAGGTCTTCCCCAGGAGCAGCCGCGCCACGACCAGCAGCTGGATCTGCTGGGTGCCCTCGAAGATGTCGAGGATCTTGACGTCGCGCGCCCACTTCTCGAGCAGCTCGCCCTCGCCGTAGCCGACCGAGCCGGCGAGCGCGACGCACCGCAGCGCGATGTCGGTCCCGGTGCGCCCGGCCTTGGCCTTCGCCATCGACGCCTGGAGCGAGTTCGGCTTGCGGTTGTCGGCCATCCACGCGGCCTGCATAGTCAGCAGCCGGGCCGCCTCCCAGTCGGACTCCATCGCGATGAACTCGGAGGCGGCGGCGGACTGGTTGTGCGCCGGCGCGTCGTAGTCGATCTCGATGCCGGCCTCGGTCAGGAGCTCGCGGGTACGGTCGAGGCACGCGCGGGCCACGCCGATCGCCATCCCCGCCACCAGCGGCCGGGTGTTGTCGAACGTCTGCATCACGCCGGCGAAGCCGAGCTTGGTCTCGATCTCGGGGCTGCCGAGGAGGTTCTCCCTCGGCACCCGGCAGTCGTCCAGGACGAAGTTGGCGGTGTCCGAGGCGCGGATCCCGAGCTTGTGCTCGAGGCGGTCGAGCTTCAGGCCCGGGTTGTCGCGCTCGACCACGAACGATTTGATCGCGCCCCGGCCCTGGTCGCGATCGAGCGTGGCCCACACCACGATCAGGTCGGCCCGATCCCCCGAGGTGACGAAGATCTTCTCGCCGTTGAGCACGTATTCGTCGTTCTCCTCGTCGTAGCGGGCGGTCGTGCGGATCGCCGCGGAGTCCGAACCGGCCTCCGGCTCGGTGATCGCCATCGCCGCCCACTTGCCGCCGAACCGCTGGAGCTGCTCCTCGTCGGCGACGGCCGTGATCGCCGCCTGGCCGAGCCCCTGGCGCGGCATCGTCAGCAGCAGGCCCACGTCGCCCCAGCACAGCTCGGTCAGACCGAGCAGACTGGCGATGTTCGAGCCGTTGCGGTTGCCGTCCTCCTTGGCCCGAGTGCTGCCGTTGACGCCGCCGACGCCCCCGGCACCGGCGCCACCGAGCGCTCCCGACTCGTTCATGCCGTCGATAACGGCCGCGAGCATGTCGAGCTCCTTCGGGTACGAGTGCTCCGCGGTGTCGTACTTGCGGGAGATCGGGCGGAACACCTCGGTCGCCACCATGTGGGCCTGGGAGACGAGCTGCTCGAACTTCTTGGGGATCTCGAGGTTGATCGGCATCTCTAAACGAGCAGAGCCCCCTCCATCACGCCGGCGGCGCGCAGGTCGCGGTACCAGCGCTCGACCGGGTGCTCCTTGACGTAGCCGTGGCCGCCCAGCAGCTGCACGCCGTCGGAGCCGATCGCGACCCCGCGCTCGGAGCACAGTCGCCGCGCGAGCGCGACCTCGCGCGAGAACGGCAGTCCCTGGTCGACGCGGCTGGCGGCGCGGTAGGTGGCGAGGCGCATGCCCTCGAGCTCGATCGCGATGTTGGCGACCATGAAGGCGACGGCCTGGCGGTTCGAGATCGGCTCGCCGAAGGCGGTGCGGTCCTTGACGTACGGGATCACGTAGTCGAGCACGGCCTGCCCAGCGCCGACGGCGACCGCGCACCAGCCCAGGCGCCCGAGTGCAACGCAGTCGCGGTAGACCTCGGGTGCGGCCTCGCCGAGCAGCGCGGAGGCGGGCAGCTTGACCTCCTCGAAGGTCAGCCTGCCGGTCGCGGCGGCGCGAATGCCCATCCCGGGCTCGGGCTCGACGCTGACGCCCGATGTCCCGGACTCGACGATGAACAGCGCCGGACCGTGTCCGGCCAGCTCGGCCGCGACGATGAACAGCTCGCCGTCGAGCGCCCGCGGCACGAGCGACTTGACGCCTGTAAGCACGTAGCCGCCGTTCGTTTCACGAGCGCGCGTGTGGAGATCGAACGGGTCGAACAGTGGACGCGGCTCGAGCATGGCCAGCGCCGCCGCGGGCACGTCCTCGCCGACGAATGCAGGAAGGTACGTGGCCTGCTGGTCGGCATCGCCCCACAGGCCGAGCGCGGTCGAGACGCCGGCCGGCGCCAGGCACGCGACCGCGATGCCCATGTCGCCGAGCGCGAGCGCTTCGCTCAGCAGCACCGAGGTGACCGCGGAGCGCTCCTCGACGGCGCCGCCGAGTTCCTCGGGCACGCCGACCATCGTCAACCCGAGCTCGCCCGACTGGGCCAGCAGTTCGGTCGGCGAGGCCGACTGTGCATCGGCCCCCTCGGCGGCCGGCCGCAGCCTTTCGAGGCCGAAGGCGCGCACCGCCTCGCGGAGCATCTGCTGCTCGTCGGTCGGCGTCAGATCGAAGAGGTCGGTCCGCTTGCCCCGCGGCTGGCGCGCCGGGCGCGACAGCTTCTGGGCGGCTGCGAACGTGCGGCCGGCGCTCGCCGCGGTCCGCATCGTCGTCTTCGACGCGCCGTGCAGGAACCGCTCGGTCGGCTGACGAAGGCCGAGCCGGTCGACGAGATCCGACGACGCGAGCCTGCCGAGCGCCCGCAATCCCATGGCCATGCTGCGTTCAGCGAGGTTCTGCTGCGAGGACATCGGGTCGCGAAGAGGGTATCACTATTTGGTGTGACGTCATTTCATGTAATCCTGAACGAAACCGTGTATCTGCGGCAATTTACCCTCTTATGTCTTTCTTACAGCCCGGGCGTCATCCTCCCAGCATGCGGGTGTTAATTGCCGAGGATGAGCGTCGTCTGGCCGACGCGATCGCGCGGGGTCTGCGGCGCGAAGGGATGGCAGTCGACCTGGCGCCGGACGGCTCGGACGCGCTGGCGAAGGCGCGGCTCGTGCGCTACGACGTGATCGTGCTCGACCGCGATCTCCCGCTTGTCCACGGCGACGATGTGTGCCGCACCGTCCGCGACGAGAAGCCCGAGACCGGGATCCTGATGCTGACCGCGGCGGGAGCGCTGCGGGACGTGGTCGAGGGGCTCTCGCTCGGCGCCGACGACTACCTGGCCAAGCCGTTTCGCTTCGCCGAGCTGGTGGCGCGGATCCACGCCCTGGCGCGCCGGTCCTCCCCGAGCCGCCCGCCGGTGCTCCACCACGCCGACCTCGAGCTCGATCCGTCCCGGCGTCAGCTGACGCGCGCGGGCAAGCAGGTCGAGCTCGCGCGCAAGGAGTTCGCGGTGCTCGAGACGCTGATGGGCGCCGAGGGGTCGACGGTATCCGCGGAGCAACTGCTCGAGCGCGTATGGGATGAACAGATCGACCCGTTCACGAACGTCGTGCGGATGACGATCATGACGCTGCGCCGGAAGCTCGGCGATCCGCCGGTCGTGGAGACGGTGATCGGCGTCGGGTACAGGATGGCGTGATGCGGCTGCGGGGCGAACGCCCACGCATCGGTTGGCCGGCGCCGACGATCCGCCTGCGCCTGACCGTCATCTACGGGCTGGTGTTCCTCGTCACAGGCGCCGTGCTGCTGACGATCGGCTACCTGCTCGTGCGCCACAACCTCGACGCCCGAGCAGAACTTCCGAGCCGAGCTGCGCAGGCGCGGCATACCGGCCGGCGCGGGCCTGCTCGGCCGCCCGCTGCGGTTCGCCGCCGGATCTCCCGAGGCCGCCGTCGCCGACGCGGTCAGGGCCGAACTCCGGAACGATGCCCTGCACCGGCTCGTCGTCGAGTACCTGCTCGCGCTGGGCGTGATGACGATGGTGTCCGTGCTCGCCGGCTGGATGCTCGCGGGCCGGGCGCTGCGGCCGCTGCGGGACATCACCGCGACCGCGCGCCGGGTGTCGGGCGAGAACCTCGGCGAGCGGATCGGGCTCGTCGGGCCGGCCGACGAGCTGCGGGAGCTGGCGGACACGTTCGACGGGATGCTCGAGCGGCTGGACGGGGCGTTCGAGAGCCAGCGCCACTTCGTCGCCAACGCCTCGCACGAGCTGCGCACGCCGCTGGCGATCATGCGCACCGAGGTCGACGTGGCGCTGGCGGAGCCGGAGCCTGACGTCTCCGAGCTGCGGGCGATGGGCGAGGCGGTACGGGAGACGATCGACCGCTGCGAGCGGTTGATCGAGGCGCTGCTGATGCTGGCGCGCAGCGAGGCGGCCGCCGGCCGTGAGGAGGCGGTTGAGCTGGGCGCCCTGGCGGCGGACTGCGTCACGGACCTGCGGGCCCGTGCGGAAGAGGCCGAGGTGAGGATGAGCGCCGAGTTGCAGCCCGCGTGGACACGTGGCGATCCGGCGCTGCTCGAGCGGATGATCGCGAACCTGATCGAGAACGGGATCCGCCACAACGAGCAGGGCGGCCACCTGTCCGTATCGACGCAGCGCGTCGGCGACAAGGTGCGGGTAATCGTCAGCAACGGCGGCCCCGTGATCGACCCGGAGGTGGCGCCCAAGCTGACCGAGCCGTTCCGCCGCCTCGAGCGTGGGACGGACGGGCTCGGCCTCGGTCTTTCGATCGTGCACTCGGTGGTCCGGGCCCACGGCGGCACGGTGGCGATCCAAGCGCCGCCGACCGGCGGGCTCGAGGTGCACGTGGAGCTGCCTGCGACGGCGGGAAAGCCCGAGGTAAACGTTGCGGAAGAATCGCGGGCGCTTACACGGAAATGACATCTGTGCCGCTAAATACAAATCCGTGAAGCGAGATAGGCCGTCCCGGCCCTGGCATATGTACGTGCTCGCGATCGTCGCGGTGGCGGTGGTTATCGTGGCGATCCTCGAGATCGGTCCGCCGACCAGCTCGGCGCGCACCTCGAAGGAGGTTGTGACCGCCGAGGACGGCGTCGTCCAGTCGACCGTGACCGGCACCGGCAACGTCGAGGCCGGCACCGACGTCGATGTCAACTTCAAGACGAGCGGCACGCTCCAGCACGTGTACGTCTCCGAGGGTCAGCACGTGATCAAGGGGCAGCTGCTCGCGACTCTGGATCCGACGTCGGCGCAGCTCGGCGTCGACCAGGCGGAGGAGCAGCTCACGGCCGCCGAGGACCAGCTGACCGCGGCCGAGAACGGGACCTCGTCGGGCTCCGGCTCTGGCGGCTCGGGGACGACGGGCGGGTCGTCGACAACGGCGAGCCTCAACGACGTCTCGAGCGGCCCCGAGTTCGTCTCGTTCACGCCGCCGAGCGGGAAGGAGCACCACCCGACGACGGGGGAGAAGTCCAAGCAGCCGAGCTCGGGCGCGAAGGAGAAGACTGAGTCGTCCAGCGGCTCGTCCGGCTAATCTTCGGGCTCGTCCGGCTCATCTTCGACGGAGCGGCTCGTCTCACAGCGGCGGCTCGGCCACCACCACAACCACGCAGACGACGACGACGCCATCGCCGGCGAGCATCGCCTCGGCGCAGGCGTCGGTGTTCAGCGCCCAGGCGAGCCTGAACAACGCCCAGGCTGCGCTCAACGACACCAAGCTTTTCGCCCCGACGACCGGCACGATCGCCTCGATGGCAAGTCTGTTGCCGGGCGACTCGGTGTCGGCGGGCTCGAGCTCCAGCGCGTCGAGCTCGAGTTCGTCGTCGAGCTCCTCGTCCGGTGGCAGTGGCGTCGCCGGCGGGGCGGCCACGGCGGGCAGCCTCGGCGGATCGAGCTCGTCGTCCAGCAGCGGGTCGAGCTCCCCGTTCGCGGAGATCGTCAACACCGGCACGCTGACGATGACCGTCGCGTTCAGTGAGTCGGACATCGGCAAGATCAAGACCGGCCAGGCCGCCACCGTCACGTTCGACGCGCTCCCCGGCGTCGAGCTGGGCGCGCACGTGACCCAGATCTCGAACGTCGGGACCTCCAGCAGTGGCGTCGTGAGTTACAACGCGACGATCACGCTCGACCAGCACGACTCCCAGGTCAGGCCGGGGATGAGCGCGTCGGCCCAGGTCATCATCAGTCAGGCCCAGGGCGTGAACGTCCCGAACGCCGCCGTGACCGGCACCGCCTCGCTCGGCACGGTGAACGTGATGAACGACGGCAAGACGACCACGCAGCAGGTGGTCGTCGGCCTCAGAGGGGACAGCCGCACGCAGATCATCAGCGGGCTGCGCGCCGGCCAGCAGCTGGTCATCACGATCACGCTGCCGGCGATCAGCTCCGCGACGAGCAGCCCGACCGGCAGCTCGGGCAGCGGCGGCACGCTGGGCGGCGGCCGCTTCGGCGGCGCCGGCGCGCTCGGCGGCGGTGGCGGGCTGGGCGGCGGTGCCGGCGCCTTCTTCCGCCGCGCCGGGGGCGGCGGCTGATGGCCCGGCGCGAGCGCCCAAGCGTCGCCCGGGCCCAGCGAGCGCTCCGGGCCCGGCGCTCGCCAGCGGCGAAGCAGCCGGACTCGGGCCAGGTGGTGAGCGCGACCGCGCCCCGCCGGGTCCGCGGTGAGCGCCCGCCGGTGATCGAGCTTCGCGACGTCCGCAAGACCTACGCCGTCGGCGACATCGCCGTGCACGCGCTGCGCGGGGTGAGCCTGCGGATCACCCGTGGCGAGTACGTCGCGATCATGGGCGCGTCTGGCAGCGGCAAGACGACGCTGATGAACATCATGGGCTGCCTCGACTCGCCCACGGGCGGCGTCTATCGGCTGAACGGACTTGATGTTCGCGGCATCGAAGAGGACGAGCTCGCCGACGTCCGCAACCGCCACATCGGCTTCGTCTTCCAGAGCTACAACCTGATTCCGCGGACGCGGGCGCTCGCCAATGTCGAGCTGCCCCTGTCGTACGCCGGCCTGCCGCGGTCCGCGCGCCACGATCGGGCGCTGGCGGCGCTGCGGGAGGTCGGGCTCGAAGACCGGGTGCACCACCTGCCCTCGGAGCTGTCGGGCGGCCAGCAGCAGCGCGTCGCGATTGCCCGGGCGCTGGTCACCAATCCGGCGCTGATCCTCGCCGACGAGCCGACCGGCAACCTCGACTCGGCCTCCGGCGCAGAGGTGCTCTCGCTGTTCGAGCGGCTCAGCGAGCAGGGGCGAACGATCGTGCTGATCACCCACGAGGATGAGGTCGCCACCCATGCGCGCCGGGTGATCCGGATCAGAGACGGAGAGATCATCTCCGACCAGCGGCCGCGGGCCACCGAGCCGGTCGCATGATCGAGACCGTTCACGTAGCGCTCGGCGGCCTCGCGGCGAACAAGCTGCGCTCGGGTCTGACGATCCTGGGGCTGATGATCGGTGTCGGCTCGGTGATCGTGCTGATCGCGGTCGGCACCGGCTCGTCCGACGCGGTCGAGAACCAGATCGACGCGCTCGGGAGCAACGTCCTGCTGGTCACGGGAACTCCGACGCTCGGCGGCCTGCGCGCAGGCGGGGCGGGCACGTCGCTGACGGTCGCCGACGCCAACGCGCTCGACAATCGGTTCCAGGCGCCAGACGTGCAGAGCTCCTCGCCGGTGGTCAACGCCGGCGACGTCACGCTCACGTCGGGCACGACGACGTATTCGCCGTCGTCGTTCGTCGGCACTACCCCGAGCTACCAACAGGCCCGCGACTACACGCTGGCCGAGGGCTCGTGGTTCACCCAGGCGCAGGAGAAGGACCACAGCCGGGTGCTCGTCGTCGGGCCCACCGTCGTCAGCGAGCTGTTCGGCGGGCAGGACCCGGTCGGCCAGACCGTGCAGGCGAACGGAACGAATTTCCAGATCATCGGCGTAACCGCGCCGAAGGGCTCGAACGGGTCGACGAATGAGGACGACGTCGCGATCGGCCCGCTGACCGCGGTCCAGGACACGCTCACCGGCTACGGGAGCATCAACCAGATCGTCGTCCAGGCCAAGTCGCGCGATCAACTCAATCCCGCGCAGACCGAGGTCTCCAACATCCTCAACCAGCTCGACCCGCCGACGGCCGGCTCGATCACGGGCACCAACTTCGACGTGATCAACCAGAGCTCGATCATCCAGACCTCCACCGCCAGCAGCAAGGTGTTCACGACGTTGCTCGGCGAGGTCGCGGCGATCTCGCTGCTGGTCGGCGGGATCGGCGTGATGAACATCATGCTCGTGTCCGTCACCGAGCGAACGCGCGAGATCGGCATCCGCAAGGCCGTCGGCGCGCGCCACGGCGACATCCTCGTCCAGTTCCTGGTCGAGGCCGTGCTCGTGTCGGTCTTCGGCGGACTGGCCGGGGTGATCGCCGGGGTCATCGGCAGCCAGTTCAAGATCGCCGGCGTCCAGCCGGTGATCGCCCCCTATTCGATCGCCCTCGCGTTCGGCGCGGCGGTGCTGATCGGCCTGTTCTTCGGCACCTACCCCGCCGGCCGCGCCGCGGCGATGCGACCGATCGAAGCGCTGCGCTTCGAATGACCCCCATGGAAAGCGACAAAGGAATCGAGATGAGTGCACTGCCCTACCAGAGCCAGGAGGAGCAGGGCTGGGACGGCTACCGGGAAGACGAGGACCTCCAGCTTCCCGGCCGACCGCGACGGCGATGGCTGAACTGGGGAACCGCGGTGCTGCTGGCGCTGGCCGTCGGCGCGATCGGCTTCTACGTCGGCGTGCGTGTCGAGAAGGGTCAGCTGAGCAACTCCTCGAGCGCCTCCAGTGCAGCGTCACGGCTCGCCAGCGCATTCGCCGGGCGTGCTGCCGGTGGCGCGGGCGGCGCCGCCGGCGCGAGAGGAGCGGCGGGTGCAGCGGGTGGCCGCAGCGCCTTCCTGTCCGGAGGCCTCGGTGGCGGCAACAGCTCGTTTGGGACGGTCTCGAGCGTCGATGGCAAGACCATCTTCGTGACGCAGGCCGGCACTGGGAACGTGGTCAAGGTCACGCTCTCGAGCGCGACCAAGATCACCAAGAACGTCGGCGTCGGTAAGTCAGCGATCAGGCCCGGCGACACAGTCGTCGTGACGGGGCTGAAGGGGTCGAGCGGGAAGCTCTCCGCGACCTCGGTCAGCGACACGGGCGCCGGCGCAACCGGTTTGGGCGCAGGCTCTGGCTCCAGCTCCGGCTCCGGCTCGGAGCTCGGGCAGTGCAAGTTCCGCTGTCAGCTCCCTGTTCGGGGGCGGCGGCTGATGCCCCGCCCCCAAGCGCCTCTCTGGGCCGATCGTTGATCGACCACCCGCGCCTCTCAGGGCCGGGGCGGATGAATAAGTCAAGAAAGGGATCCAGGTGAAAATCATCAACATCGCGCCCAAGCGAGCAGTGCTCGTCTTAGGGGTGCTGGTGGCGAGCTGCGCGCTCGCTGCGTGCGGCAGCAGTTCGAGCGGATCGTCAACCACGACCGCCAGTTCAGGCTCGGGAACGCCGGCCTCGTCCACGACCGGCTTCGCCGCGCGTCGGGCGAAGCTGGTCACGTGTCTGAAGCAGCACGGCGTCACGCTCCCCAACCGGCCGGCCGGTGCCTCCGGCGGTGCCGGAGGTGGGGGCGGAGGCGGCTTCTTCGGCGGTGGCGGTGGCGCAGGTGCCGGCGGCGCGAATCCGGGCGGGACCAACGCCGCCGCCGGCGGTGGCCGCGGCGGCTTCTTCCGGAACAACCCGAAGGACGCGGCGGCATTCAAGGCGTGCGCGGCGGACTTCGGCGGCGGGTTCCGGCCCGGCGCCGGCGGGCGGTTCAGGATCTCGCACACGGCGATCATTAACTTCGTCGCGTGCGTTCGCAAGCACGGCTACAACCTGCCCGAGCCGAACTTCTCCGGCCATGGGTCGGTATTCCCGTCGAAGATCCGGACCAACGCAAAGTTCGAGGCGGCAGCTCGGTCGTGCTCGAGCCTGCTCCGGCCGCCGGGAGCTCCTGGCGGTTCGACTGGGACAAGTTCGACACCGAGCAGCTGAACCGACATAAGGCCGCACCCGGTTTTACGGTGATCTGACGGATCGCTTCATAGGCTCCCTGTCTGCGACGAACGTGCGCCTCGTCGCCGGCGGGAGCTCTTCCCGCGCACCTGTGCACCGGCGGCGCTCGAGGGCTCCGACTCCCGCCCTGAGCTGCCCGCCGGTGCGCGGGACCTCCGTACTGGCGGTCAGGTTGTGCGCGGCCGCTGCGAGCGCTGCGAATAGCCTCGCCAAGGGCGATACTGCGGACCATGGCTGAGCCCGAGGTCCTGTGGACGCCCTCGCCCGAGCGGATCGAGCGCGCCACGCTCACACGGTATGCGAGGTGGCTGGAGGAGACCCGGGGCGTCCGCTTCGACGGCTACAGCGATCTGTGGCGATGGTCGGTCGACGACATCGAGGGGTTCTGGACGTCGATCGTCTCGTTCCTCGACGTCCGGTTCTCGGTCCCCGGCGAGCGCGTGCTCAGCGGTCTGGAGATGCCCGGGACCGAGTGGTTCCCCGGGTCGCGGCTGAGCTACGCCGAGCACATCTTCCGGGGCAAGGATGATTCCGCCACCGCTCTGCTTCATGCCTCTGAGCTCCGGCCACTGGGCGAGTGGACGTGGGGCGATTTGCGGCGCGAGACCGCGGCGATCGCCGCCGGCCTGCGCAGGCTCGGCGTATCCGAGGGCGACCGCGTCGCGGCGTACATGCCGAACATCCCGGAGACCGTGGCGGCGTTCCTGGCGTGCGCGTCGATCGGCGCCGTGTGGTCCTCGGCCGCGCCGGAGTTCGGGTCGCGGAGCGTGATCGACCGCTTCGCCCAGATCGAGCCGAAGGTGCTGCTGGCGATCGACGGCTACCGCTACGGCGGCAAGGACTTCGACCGGCGCCAGGTGGTGGGCCGGATCGCGTCCGAGATCCCTTCGCTCGAGCGCGTCGTCACGCTCGGCTACCTCGACGGATCGGGGTGGGAGGACTCGTTTCTCGGCGACGAGCCGCTCTCGTTCGCGCAGCTGCCGTTCGACCATCCGCTGTGGGTGCTCTACAGCTCCGGCACGACGGGGCTGCCGAAGCCGATCGTGCACGGGCAGGGCGGGATCCTGATCGAGCATATGAAGAAGGCGTATCTCCATCTGGACGCGCAGCCGGGTGACCGGTTCTTCTGGTTCTCGACGACCGGTTGGATGATGTGGAACTTCCTGCTCGGAGTGCTCCTGACCGACGCCTCGATCGTGCTGTTCGACGGCAACCCCGGGTACCCGGATCTCGGGACGCTGTGGGACCTCGCCGAGCAGACCAGGATGACGTGTTTCGGGACGAGTGCGGCGTTCATCTCGTCGTGCATGAAAGCCTCGGTGGCGCCGGCTGAGGGGCGCGATCTGAGGTCGTTGCGTGCTGTCGGCTCGACCGGGTCGCCACTGTCGCCCGAGGGCTTTCGCTGGGTCTATGACCAGCTGGGCTCGGACACGTGGTTGTTCTCGACCTCCGGAGGGACCGACATGTGCACGGCCTTCGTCGGCGGTGTGCCGACGCTGCCGGTGTATCTCGGAGAGCTACAGGCGCGCGCGCTCGGGGCGTCGGTCGAGGCGTGGAGCGAGGATGGCGAGCCGCTGATCGACGAGGTGGGGGAGCTGGTGATCACCAAGCCGATGCCATCGATGCCCGTGTTCTTCTGGGGCGATCCGTCTGGCGAGCGCTACCGAGAAAGCTACTTCTCGATGTGGCCGGGCGTGTGGCGCCACGGCGACTGGATCAAGATCACCGACCGCGGCACGGCGATCATCTACGGCCGTTCGGACTCGACGATCAACCGCGGTGGCGTGCGGATGGGGACGAGCGAGATCTACCGCGCCGCGCTCGACATCCCCGAGATCGTCGACGCCCTCGTCGTCGACCTGCCGCGGGAGGGGACGGACGGCTGGATGCCGCTGTTCATCGTGCTCCGCGACGGCGCCACGTTGGACGACGACCTTCGCGGGCGGATCCGGGCGCGGATCCGCGAGGACTGCTCGCCGCGCCACGTGCCCGACGAGATCACGCAGATCGCCGAGGTGCCGCGGACGCTGTCGGGCAAGGTGCTCGAGGTCCCCGTCAAGCGGATCCTGATGGGGACGTCACCGGCGGAGGCGGCGAGCCGGGAATCATTGGCGAACCCCGAGGCGCTTGATTGGTTTGTGGCGTTAGCCCGTAAGGCGTAGAAACTTCGTAACGCTTTCGGATTTGCGGGCGGTCGGCCCTCAGACTCCGGAGGATGCTCAAAAAGCGCGGTACTATTCATCGCTTATCGGGCAGCCTCGGTCGAGGCCGGGGGGTGAGGTGGCTGACGGGTCCCTCGACGCAGCTATCGCGGCCATCGCGGTCCGCCAGCACGGCTACATCAACTCGCGTGCAACTTCTGCGCCTTGGGTTGACGCCGTGGCGGCATCGCGTCATCGCATACGCGCCGGGCAGGCTCCATCCGCGTCTACGCCGGCGTCTATGCGGTTGGCGTGATACCCACGCTGCCGGTACCCCGCGCGGCGGCAGCCGTCCTCGCCTGTGGCGCCGGCGCGGCTCTCAGCCATCTCTCCGCGCTGTGCCTATGGGGATGGCACAAACCGTGGGACGTGCCCTTCGAGGTCACGGCGCCGTCGAATCATGCCCGCCCCGGGATCCGCGTACACCGATCGACCGCCCTCACCCGCCAGGACGTGCGGATGCACCTGGGAATCCGGGTGACGAGTCCGGCCAGGACGGTGCTCGACGTGGCGCCGCGGTCTGAGCGACCCGGCGCTCAGAAGGGTCGTCCGCGAGGCGCGCCTTTCGCGATACATGCACAACGAGGCCCTGACTGACGTGGTCGCCAGGTTCCCGCGCCACCCTGGCGCCACCCGACTCAGACCGTTCGTCGAGGCGCCGAGGGGGCCGACGCGGTCGGAGTTCGAGGACGGTTTCCTGGCCTTCTGCGACGACCACGGCCTTCCGCGGCCGCGCACGAACGTTCGGATCGCCGGGCACCTCGTGGACGCCGTTTTCGACGCCGAACGGTTGATCGTCGAGCTCGACGGCTACGAGTTCCACGGCGATCGCGGCTCCTTCGAGACGGACCGCGATCGGGATGCTGACACGCTCGCGACCGGCCACGCCACCGTCCGGATCACGTGGGACCGGATGACGCAGCAGCCCCGGCGCGAAGCCGCCCGCCTGCTGTCGATTCTCGAGGACCGCCGCTAAGAACCGGCCAGAGTCTTCCTCAACTCTTATGCTGTTCTCAAACTCCTCCGATTTGATTCTGATCACGGGCGCGCTGGTACCCCGGGGCGCCCGTCCAACTGCAGGAGTCATCCGTGCATTCAAACCTCAAGCGCAGACTCGCAATTGGCGTGGTGGCTGTGGCCGCTACGGCCTTCGCGGGCGGAGCGTACGCCGCGACGAAGGACTCGAACGCCAACACCCGCCAGGCGTTCCTGAACGACGTCGCCAGGCGGCTGCACGTCACGCCGGCGCAGCTGACGTCAGCGTTTGAGGGGGCCGAGATGGATCAGCTGAACGCTGCTGTCGCGTCCGGCAAGCTCACACAGGCGCAGGCCAATGCGCTAAAGCAGCGGATCCAGCACGGCCACCCACTGCTCGGTGCTCTCGGGCTGTTCCGGGCCGGACCTGGCTTCCCGCCACCGTTCGCGCCGGGCGGCAAGTTCCGCCGCAACTTTGGGCCGCGGGGGTTGGTGCCCCTAAAACCGGGCGCGCCGGTGCCTTCCCCCCAAAGCCGGGCGCGCCGGTGCCGTTCCCCAAAGGGCCGCGCCTGCTCGCCCCGGTGGGCGGACCGATGTTGGGCGCCGCGGCCTATCTCGGACTGACCCAGGCCCAGCTGTTCAAGGAGCTGAGCAGCGGCAAATCGCTGGCGCAGATCGCCAAGGCAGACGGCAAGTCGACGGCCGGCCTGAAGGCGGCGATGGTCGCGTCGATCAAGTCCAAGCTGGACAGGGCCGTGGCGTCGAAGATGCTCACGAACGCCCAGGAGCAGCGGATCCTCGGCGCCTTCTCAAGCACCATCGGCAAGCATGATCAATGGGTTTGGTCGCGCGCGTCCGGGTAGGGCAATCCCATGGCGACGTGCACTCTTTGGGCGCCCGCCGGCCGGGCCGGCGAGCCTCGTGCCCGCCCCGGCGGTCGGTCCGACCGCGTAAGGGCCGGGCTCTTACCAACCTCTCACGCTGTTCTGAAGAGTTTCTCACCCGCGCCTGCTGTACTGGACGGACATGGGTTTCACTTTCGTCAGGAGAATCGAACATGAGCAGTAAAGGCGGCGTTCTGGGGGTCGTCGGTGGCGGTATCGCGGGTGCCGCGGTGGCGTTGGTGCTCGCCAGCGGCGGCACCACCACTCACAACATCACGACCACCGTGTATCAGTCCACCCGCGGAATCCCGACGTCGCTGAGCTCGCAGCGCGGACTCACGGTCAACCAGATCTACCGCGCCGCCAGCCCTGGCGTCGTCGACATCCAGGTCACGTCGCAGGCGAGCAGCGGTGGTAGCGGCTTTGGCCCCTTCGGCGGCGGCGGCAGCCAGGAGCAGGAAGGCGAGGGCGCCGGTGTCGTGTACGACACCAAGGGCAACATCCTCACCGACGAGCACGTGGTGGCCGGCGCCCAGAGCGTCACGGTCACCTTCCAGGACGGTCAGAAGGTGCCGGCGAAGGTGCTCGGGACCGATCCGTCCACTGACATCGGCGTGATCCACGTCGACGTGCCCGCCTCACAACTTCATCCGATTCCGTTCGCGGACTCGGCCGCGGCCCAGGTCGGCGACCCGGTCGTGGCAATCGGCAGCCCGTTCAGCCTGCCCGAGACGACCACTCAGGGGATCGTCAGCCAGGTCGGGCGGAGCATCATGGCGCCGAACAACTACACGATCACCAACGCGATCCAGACTGACGCGGCGATCAACCCCGGCAACTCCGGTGGCCCGCTGCTCGACGCCAATGGACACGTGCTCGGCCTGAACGACCAGATCCAGACCAACTCGGGTTCGAGCGCCGGCGTCGGATTCGCGACTCCGTCAAACACCGACCAGCGGATCGCCAACCAGATCATCGCTGGGCACACGATCCGGCATGCCTACGTCGGCGTCGAGCTGACCGGTAACTACACCGGTGGCGCGCAGGTCAGCGCCGTGCAGCCCGGTACCCCGGCGAGCTCGTCCGGCCTCAAGCCAAGCGATGTGGTCACTGCGATCAATGGCAAGGCGGTCAGCTCGACCGAGCAGTTCATCGCCATGATCGACAGCTACAACCCCGGACAGCGCGTGACCCTCACGATCAAGCGCAGCGGGCAGACCAAGCAGATCGTCGTAACGCTCGGGCTCCGCCCGCAGACGGCGCCGAACGGCGGGTAGTCGGCGATACACAGCGCGGCCCGCCCTCGCCCGCGAGGTAGAGCCCCCTGCAATCAGCTAGCCGCGAGCGCCACCTGCGCCAGCGCTCGGTCCATCAACTCCCGGTGGACCGAGCGGGTGCCGCCCTGGCGCCGCTCCCAGCCGCCGTCCTGCTCGAGCGTCCACGAAAAGCTGTCGTCGGCCAGGCACCGCTCGAGCGTGTCGTCGAGCTCGGCGCGCAATTCGGGATTGTCGATCGGCGCGAGGAGCTCGACGCGAGTGTCGAGGTTACGCGGCATCAGGTCGGCCGACCCGATGTAGTAGCTGCTCTCGTTGCCGCGGTGGAACGAGTAGATGCGCGAGTGCTCGAGGAAGCGGCCGACGACCGAGACGACCTTGATCGTCTCTGAGACGCCGGGGACGCCGGGCCGCAGGCAGCAGATCCCGCGCACGTTCAGTGCGATCGGGACGCCGGCCTGCGAAGCGCGGTAGAGCGCCTCGATGCACGCCTGGTCGACGAGCGAGTTCATCTTCATGACGATGCTGGCGTCCTGGCCGGCGCGGAAGGCCTCGATCGTGGACTCGATCTGCTCGAGCAGCGGCACGCGCATCGAGTCTGGCGCCACCAGCACCTTCTTCAGCTGATCCGGATGGCCGTAGCCGGTGAGGCTGTTGAACAGGTTCGCGACCTCCTCGCCGATCTCCGGATCGGTCGTGAAGAACCCCCAGTCCTCGTACAGGCGGGCGTTCTTGGCGTGGAAGTTGCCGGTGCCGATCATCACGTAATGGCGGACGCCGGTGCGCTCGCGCCGGACGACGAGGATCGCCTTGGCGTGGGTCTTCAGCCCCGGGATCCCGTGGACGACGTGCGCTCCCACCTCTTCGAGGGCGCGTGACCATCGGATGTTCTGGCGCTCGTCGAAGCGGGCCTTGAGCTCCACCAGGCAGACCGCCTGCTTGCCCTTCTCGGCGGCTTCGATCAGGGACGGGACGAGGGCGGAGTCGTCCGAGGTCCGGTACACGGTCATCTTGATCGCAAGCACGTTCGGGTCCTCGACCGCCTGCTTGACGAACCTCTCGACGCTCGCCGAGAACGAGTTGTAGGGGTAGTGGACGAGGACCTCTCCCCGGCGCATCGCGGTGAGCACATCCGGCGCCTCGTCTCGGCTGCCGGGAACCGGTCCGAAGGCGGGGTGGGGAACCGGCGTCCACGGCGTCTGGCGGAGCTCGGGGAAATTGTCGATGCCGGCGATCTCCCAGAGGTCGCCGAGGTCGAGCAGCCCATCAACGTCATAGACCTGAACCTCGTCGACGCCGATCCACTCGATCAGCCTGGCTCGCACCGCCGGGTCCATGCTCGCGCCGACCTCGAGCCGGACGACCTCGCCGAACCTGCGCCGGCGCAGCTCGTCCTCGACCGCCTCGATGAGGTCGTCGGCCTCGTCGGAGACTTCGAAGTCGGCGTCGCGAGTCACTCGGAAGAGGTCGTAGCTCAGGATCTCCATGCCGGGGAACAGGGCGCCGAGGTTCTGGGCGACCAATATCCTCGAGCGGGATGAACGTGTTCTTCGAGATCTCGACGAACCGCGGCAGGACCTCCTTCGGAACCTTCATCCGGGCGAAGACGTCGTGCTCGAGCTCAGGGTCCTGCAGCTTGACGATCAGGCTCAGCGAGAGGTTCGAGATGTACGGGAAGGGGCGGCCGGGACCGACTGCGAGGGGCGTCAGCACCGGGAAGATCTGCTCGCGGAAGTGACGCTCGAGCACCTCGTCCGATGCGCCTGACTCCTTCGAGCTCACGATCCTGATCCCGTGATCCGCGAGCATTGGGCTGATGACCTCGCTGAACTGACGGGCATGGCGGCGATCCTGCTCGCGGACCTTGTCCGCCATCTGTACGAGCAGCTGCGATGGGGAAATACCGTCGGGACCGCGGGCGTCGACACGGGCTTCGACCTGATCGTGGACGCCGGCGACGCGGACCTGGAAGAACTCGTCGAGGTTGGTGACGAAGATCGCCAGGAACTTCAGCCGCTCGATCAGCGGCATCGACTCGTCCTCGGCAAGCTGGAGTACGCGATCGTTGAAGTCGAGCCAGGACAGCTCCCGGTTGAAATACAGCTCCGCATCGCCCAGGTTGCGCGGCTCCTCGCGGGTCGGCGATCGGCACGTCTGCGGTGGCCGATGGCGCGGAGGTGGTTTCCACGGAGACTCACTCATGCCACACGCTCCTCGGCGTTTGCGATTGCAGTTAGCTCGGCGGGACGGAGAAGCACGACGAGCTCGCCCTTGGCGATTCCGGCGATCCCACCCTTGCGCAGGCGCGACTGGGCGCCTGTGAGGTCGTGCACCGTCAGGGAGAACGACGGGTCGTGGCCGACCAGCAGGACGTTCTCCCCGCGGCCCAGGATCAGCTCGTGGACGTCGAAGGGCTCGCCGGCGAGCGCGGGTTCGATCGTGGGGGTGACGCCGAGCGGGTCGCAGACCAACTGGGCGGTCTGGATGGCGCGGACTTTCGGGCTCGTCAGGCACGTATCGATCTGCGCCCCGAGACGTACAAGCGCCTGTCCAGCGGATTTCGCCTGGCGGATGCCGCGGTCCGTCAGCGGCCTGTCGTCATCGGGCAGACCATCCGCCGCTTCGGCATGTCGGAGCAACCAGAGCACGGGATAACTCTACGCCGGTGCGACGTGGCCAGTGCTCACAACGGCAAACTGGACCGCGCGTCTCGGCCAGCGCTCGCTTCAGCCGATCAGCAGGCGACGCCCGAACACGCGCTGGAAGGCCTCGTCGTCGCCGTAGCGCTCGACGCTCCAGCGGGGCAGGGTCAGGTCGCCCGCCGCCTCGAGGTGGAGGTCGACCCCGTGCCCGTTCGGCCGCAGGCGGGCCTCGCTGACCGACTGGTCGCGCCCGCGCTCGAGGTGCTCGGCGAGCCTGAGGATCACCGCGCAGCGGTCGAGCAGCTCCTCGTCGCCGTCGTGGGCGATCGCGGCCATCTCGCCGAGCTTCGGGGCGCCCTTGCGGTGATAACGGCTGATCTGGGCGATCAGCGCGCGCTCGCGCGGACTGAATCCGGGCAGCTCAGCGCTGACGATCAGGTAGTACGAGTGCTTGTGGTGGTCGTCGTAGGAGATCGTCATGCCGACGTCGTGGAGCATCGCGGCCGCCCACAGCAGCTCGTGCTCCCCGGGCTGTGGCTCGAACAGGCCACCGGCGACGAGCGAGTCGTGCATCTGGAGGGCGAGACGGGCGACGTGCTCGGAGTGGGTCATGTCCGCCTCGTACTGGATGGCCAGGTTGCGGACCGCGGCCTCGCGGACATCGTCAAACAGCGGCTCGCCGCCGGCGAGCAGCGTGTCGGCGAGGAACACCCCCTCCCGCAGGCCGGCATCGGTGACCTCCATCCCCTCGAACTCGCCTTCGAGGAGGACCGTCTCGAGCGCCACCGCGGCGGCGAGAATGATGTCCCCCCGACCAGGCTTGATCCCGGGCACGGACCCCCGTTCGGATGCCGGCATCGACGCGAGCGTCTGCACGAGCTCGGACATCATCTCCGGCGTGAGCACGAAGCCCTGGACTCCGAGGTCGAGCTCGCTGCCGGCGCGCTGCGCGGCGGCGGCGAGGTTACGCGCAGCGCCGCCCATGCCGACCAGCCGCTCGCCCGCGTCCCAGAACCAGTCGACCTCCTCGAGCGCCTCGAGCACGCGGCCACGGACCCGGTTCAGATCCTTCTTCTTGGCCGGTCCTGAGCCCGGCAACAGGTCCTCGGTCAGGCGGACGGCACCGAGCGGAAACGAGCGCAGATTTTGCGCGCGGCGATCCCAGACCTCGACGAGCTGCATGCTGCCGCCGCCGAGCTCGACGACGACGCCATCGTCGATCGTGGTCGTGTTGACGGCCGCGACGTAGCCGTAGCGCGCCTCCTCCTCCTCCGTGAGCACGACGATCGTGAGCCCCGTGGCATCCTCGGCTCGCCGGACGAACTCGTCCTGATTCGAGGCGTCGCGGATCGCGCTGGTCGCGACCGGGTGGATGTCTTTGGCCGACAGTCCGTTGGCCTGGCAGAAGCGCCCGAAAACGCTCAGTGTCTCCAGGCCTCGTTGGATCGCCTCTTCGCTGAGTCGGCCCGAGGCCGACAGGCCCGCCCCGATCCGGACCGTCTCGTACAGCTCGTCGGTTCGCTTCCACCAACTTCCCGGCGAATACGTGAAGACGACGAGTCGCCAGGAGTTCGAACCGAGATCGATTACGGCAACCTGCCGGTTTCCCCGCTCGACGCGGCCCGAGGCTCGGGTCGATCTCCAGCTCACGGCTGCATCATGCGCCGAGCGGCGGACGTGACAGCGACCGGCGCCCGGAGGTTGGCGGGAGGCCGGGGAGCGGTTAGCGCTTTTGCGCGACGGGCTTCGGCTTGCGAACCCGTTGGGGGAGCTCGACCGGCTGTGGTGCTCGTGTGTCCGAAACCATCACGTAGCGGATCACTGCGCAGACGAACAGGATCGTCAGGATCACCGCGCTCGAGGCGCACCACTCGCAGACGGCGTGAATCGAGAACAGCTCGCGGTACGTCAGGTATCCGCTGAAGCCACACCCGATGAGCGTCAAACCAAGCGTCGCCAGCCGCGTCTCCTCGCGGTCCCGGAGCAGCAGGCTCGTCACGATTCCGATGTAGCCGATTAGTCCAAGCAGCGCCACCGGCACTCCGTCGAGCTTTGACCACTGCGAGGTCTGGACCTTGATGCACGACGCGCCGGCGGTGCACGCAGGCTTGATCCCGGCGTAGTGGATGTAGGTCAGATATACAGCCACGGCCAGCCCGATAAGGGCCAGCCCGATCATCACGCGTCTAAGGACGAGCACCCGGCCCTCAAGATACCGACTTGATCGCGTTCTCGAGCGTGCTGTAGTCGGTATCCCCGACGATCGCCTGGGCCTGTCCCTTCGGCCCGGTCACGACGAGCGTGGGGGTGCTGTTGTATCCCTTCGAGGCCGCGGCCTGCTGGTCCTGGGTGACCTGTGCGGTCAGGCTCGAGGAGGCGCGGTCGGAATTCCACTTGGAGAAGTTCAGGCCCGAGATCTGGCGAGCGAGGCCGTCCATGTACGTGTCGTTCACGTAGTTCGTGTCCTCGGCGCCCTGCTCGTGGTAGAAGAGCTCGACGTAGTCCCACTCGCGCTTCTGGAGGCCCGCGGCGAGCGCGGCCGCCTGCTGGGTTGGGAACACGCCGGGATTGGGGCCGTTGCCGGTGGCCGTCTCGAGCGAGCGGTACACGAGCTTGACCTTGCCCTCGCGGACGTCCTTCTGGATCAGGGTGTTCTCGGCGCCGAGCGCGAAGTCCTTACAGATCGGGCACTCGAGGTCGCCGTACTCGGTGACGGTCACCGGCGCGCTGGGCGACCCGATCGTGTTGCCGTTCTGCGGAATGCCGGTGAGCAGCGTCTCGACGCCAGAGATCGTCGCGTTCGCCTTGGTCCCGGTCTGAAGGCCGCCGGACTTGCTGCCGCCGCCGCTGGAGATCGCGATCGCGACGGCGACCACCGCGACCGCCGCGATGACCACACCGGACACGAGCCTGAGCCGGCGCTGCCGGCGGTCACGCTCGAGTCGGGCCTGCTCCTCGGCCAGTCGCCGAGCGCGTGCCTCTTCCTTCTGCTTGGTCCGCGAAGCCATAACGAGAGTTCCTGAACTAGAGGTGGGCGCCTATCCGAGGACGCCCTTGACAAGCAGGATAGCGACGAGCAGCGCACCCATACCGCAGCAGATGGCCACCAACGACGCGAACAATCTAAGCCTAATCGCACTCTTCATCGGTTCTTATCTCATCCGTCGGCTTGGTCGAGAATCAAGGCCGTGAACGGCGGCCCAGTCTTGGGGGTCACGTTGAACGCCAATGCCCACTTGCCGACCATTACAAGCGCCGGCGCGGCCCGTGAGTAGACCCCGGGGCTCGTCTCTTTCAACTGGTACTCCTGCTGGGGCATCTCCATCTCGGTGTGATTGAACGTCAGCGTCACGTCGGCTCCGCGTACGGGTTGCCCGTTCTTCGTGATCTTCACCTCGAATGAGTCGGGCGCGGCCGCCTTGTTCGGACTTACCAACACCTGGAGCTTGTAGCCGGCGCGCTCGACCGTCCGCGCGACGACGCCCGGTCCGACGGATGCGATCGCGGCGTCCTGCTCGGCGAATGCCGGTGGCGGCGGCGCAAGACTCGAGAGCAGCGCGGCGGCGAACACGGCACCGGCCACGAGGAACGCCTCGCCGGCCAGCGTGCGCCGCAGCAGGCTTGCCGCCGGCGCGCCTTGCTCCGGGTCACCGCGCGCTGCGATCAGCCGCGGCTTGGATCGCAGCCGATTGATCGACGCGAGCCCGATCGCCGCGGTCAGGATGGCGATCTTGACGATGATCGCCTGGCCGTAGCCCGTCTTCCAGAGGGCGTCGACGGTCGGCATGTGGATGATCGTCGCGGCGATGCCGGTGGCGAGCAGCGCGAGCACGCTCGGCAGGGCGACGTTCGAGAAGCGGGGCACGCACACCGTGAGAGCGGCGACCCGCCGCGCGGGGGAGAGCGTGAACCACAGCACCAGCAGCCCGACCAGGCCCCCGATCCAGACCGATCCAGAGGCCAGATGGAGCCAATCGAGGAACAGCGACAGCCCACGCGGGGACGTCTGCCCGGCGTGGCCGGCCGCTCCGGGAATCGCGAGCACCGCGGCGGCGCAGAGGACCGCCCCGGTGACGGAGACCAAGCGCGACGATCGGCCGCCGGCCCCGCTCGGGGCGGTCGAGCCACAGTCGCGATCCACGACGCGACGCAGAACAACCCGAAGCACGCGAATCATGTCGACATAGGCGCGGCCGAACGCGGTGACCCGGAACAGCGGTACGAGCGCCCCGACGTCGAACACCGACCGTAACGAGTCGATCGCCGTCGAGAAGTCGAGGTAGACGGGAATCGCGATAAGCCCGATCACCGACGAGATCACGAACGCGATCGACAACGGCCGGATGTTCGGTCTCGGGGACGCGGCTCATCAACGGCCGCGCGATGAACATCCGCAGCACGAACAGCCCGATCGCCACCATCACCGACAGGAACATCACCCAGCGCGCGATCAGCACGTTGGGTGAGGTCGCCGTCTGATCGATCGTGGGAACGGGGAACTGCGGCGCGGGGCCGGGGTTCGGGCCGACCGCGTAGGTGAAGGCCCCCTGTACCGGGTGGCCGTCGACCGAGATCGCGCGCCAGTAGATCAGGTACCACCCCTCGGCGAGGTTCGGGCGTACCGGCACGACCAGCGTGTCGGGGTCCGACGGGTACTCGGCTGACCGGCGCGGTCGTCTCCTGCTTGCCGTTCGCGTTGGTGACGGAGATGATCGCGAAGCGCGGCTCGACGGCCTCGTCGTAGGTGAGCTGGACCGTTCGCGGCGGTGTGTCGAGCACGCCGCTCGCCGTGGGAACGGTCTTGATCAGGTAGGCGTGGGCCGAGGCGGAAGCTCGGCAGCGTCAGCCAGATCGCGAACGCGACCAGGCCGAGCGCTGTCCACCTCGGGGGTCTCATACGAGTTCCCGGTCGCCGGCTCGGCTTCCGCTAATAAGGAGCGCAAACAGTCCCGCCATCAGTCCAACCACGCCGAAGATCAAGGCGATGATCGTCACGATCGAGACGCCGCCACCGCCGAGCGAGGTTTTCGCCTCGATCGTGGGCGCCGGGCAGGCGATCGGACTCAGACCCCGACCAGTTGACGATCGAACCGTCGGAGTACGTCTGCTGGACCTGGAACGTGTAGCTCCCCGCGGACGCCGGCTGGGCGAGGAACTGGAACAGCGAATCCTCCCCGGTGGGCCATGGCCCCCCGTCCAGGTCACCTTGGTGATCACGGCGCCGTCGCCCGAGCCGGTCTGCTGGACGACCTGGTGCCAACCCGGGCGGCGGGGGCACGAACGAGTCGATCCCGAACCCGCTCGGCACGGTCATCACGATCTTCTCGTGGTCGCGCCGGCCTTCTCGGTGGGCACGGCCAGGCTGTACAGCTGGAGCTTGCCCGCCAGGGACACCGGAGGACTCACGCGCGCGTGGGCAGACGCGGACGCGGCGAAGGCAAGCGCCGCTGAGCGCCGCGATCGGCGAGCGCGAGCAGCCCGGTCGCGCCAACGACTTTCTGCTCATTTGAATTCCACGATCCCTTCTCCGGTTAGATGGCAGCGAGCTCCGGCGGCAGCGGGCGCCTCACGGAGCGAGCGCCTGATCGCGCTGGGCTGAGGCCGAGCGCTACAGGGAGGGCTTACTGAGAGCTGACCGCTGCGAGGGCGCGCGCCGGGGGGCCGCGTCCGGCGTGCGTGCTGGCGGGACCGAGGCGGCGGGGCGCCGCGAGCAGGACGACCACCCAACCGACCCAGAAGCCAAAGAACGCGGGGCGCGGGGCCAGCGGCCTGCGGATTCGCCGCCCGGCGGTGTCCGCGGCGCGGAGCAGGAGGCGGGCGGCGAGTAATGCGAGTACGGCGAACGGGAGCTGCAGCGCCAAGCCGATCCGGAACGTCGGCTGGAGCACCATCCACCACGGGAACGGCGCGCCCGCCAGCCACCGCTCGAGGAACTCCTGGAGGGTGAAACAAAGCAGCGGCATCAGCGCGAAGCCCCACGCGGGGACGGGTCGCTGCATGCTCCGCCGCACGCTGCCGGCGAACACCCACCCGGCCGCGACCAGGTCAAGTGCGCCGACGATCCCGAGGACCAACGGCAGATAGCCCCGAGTCCCGACCATGTAGCTGTGACCGGTGGCCAGGAGCTCGGTCAGCCGGATGTGGGCGTTCGGGTAGACCCACTGGTAGGCGAGCACGTGCGCGACCTGCGTGCCCGCGATCATCAGCGGGAGCGACAGCAACCACGCAGCGGCGCGGCGGGAGCGCATGGCCGTTATTGAACCACCTTCGGGCCCGCGAGCGGCTAGGGCACGTGGAGCGTGTAGGGGGCGGTGATGATGCGGCCGCCCAGCTTCATCTGCAGGAACAGCCGCCACGTTCCCGGAACGGCGAGGAGGACGCCGACCGTCAGCTTCCCGGGCGCCGACGAGCTCCCGGTGATGCGGGTCGCCGGAACGCCCGGCAGGCTCCCGCAGTTGGGCGCGTTCGGGGCGCAGATGTGCGTGTGGAAGTAGTCGAGCGTGCCCTTGCGGAAGAAGATCGCGTGGGCCAGCGCGCCGAACCACGGCGTGAACACGACGTTTTTCCCGTGGGGGTCGGTCACGTTCACGTGGAGGAACTCGGCCTGGATCGCATGGATCGGGGCGTGCGGCTCCATATCGATGTGGTAGCCGTTGATCACCAGGTCAGGCTTGAATGGCGGCAGCGCCTGCGGGTGATAGGCGCCCTTGACCGTGACCGAGCGGAACAGCTGGAAGTTCGGCTGGCTGCCGGGGATGTCCGGGTAGACGTCGACGAGCACCTTGTAGGGCCCCGGGGCCGGGAACGTCACGACCTGCTTGAAGTGACCGCTCGGGTGGACGGGGGGATGCTGGTGGATGATGTAGGCGAGGTCGTTGCGAACGATGATCAGGTGGACCCCCGTGTGGGGACCCGGGCCGGTCCGGTAGTGGGTCAGCGTCTGGCCGCTGGGCAGCTTGATCGAGAACGCCACCGTCGTCGGATGGCCGGGGACAATTGTGCCCGCGGGCTGGAAGCCCGCCAGCGCGAACTGCTTGGCCGGGGCGATCGTCGGGATCTTCAGGGCGGTATTGGAGCTGCTGCCGCACCCGGCGAGGGCGATGGCGATGGCGAGGGTGATCGCGACGGGCGCGAGCGCCGGCCCTAGCCGGAGCCTCACTGGAGCGCCGCCTGCAGCGCCTGGGTGGCGGCGTTGATTCCGAACGCCCCCTCGAGCCGCGCCGCGATCATGCCCTGGCGGTTGATCGTGAACAGCCATGGCTCGGTGCGCAGGTTGAACGCTCGCAGCTGTGGCCGCAGCCCCTTCGCCGGGTCGTTGTCCACGTAGACCTCCTGGTGGATGAACGTGATCCGGTTGCCGAACCGCCTCTGGAGCTGGACCGCGATATCGGTCACCGGCCCGCACACCCTCGAGATACACAGCTGCGGGGTCGAGAAGAGCAGGGCGATCGGCTTCTTGCCGAGGACCTGGTTGAACGACACGGAGTGCATGCTCTCCGGCGGGACCCGTGTGGTCAGCAACGGAATGCTGCCGTGCGTGGTCGCCAGCGTGTCGGTGGCGATGTCCGGCGGGCGGTCACCGACGTCGGGGATTGGCGAGGACGCCGCCACGGCGATCTCACCCGGACCGCCGACGAGGCCATGCGGCGTCCGCGTGAGCGAGAGGATCGTGAACGTCCCGGCTTGGGGCAGCGGGACCTGGGTCGAGTAAATCGCCTGGATGCCGCCCGGGCCGGTGTTCTGCTTGCTGCGGAACTGCGGCTCGACGCCCATCGGATCGGCGGCGGCGAGGATCGGCCCGATCGCCTGGCTCGTCGGGGTCTTGGCGATGTACAGCGCAGTCGGCGCGTAGATGAACCCTCCGGAATGCGAGGTCAGGGCAAAGGCGTAGCGCCGTACCCCTGGTGTGAACGTCCCGGTCGCGGCGCCGAGGTTGGCGCTCGATTTCACCAGTGCGGCGAGCTGCGCCAGCGTCCGCCCGTGGGCGGCGGGGAACTGGCTCGTGTGCGGATCCTCGGCGGCCTTCAGCTCGTTGACCGCCGGCGGGATCGTCGCGGTACTCGCCGTTGAAGTGGTCGTGCTGGTGGTGGCGGGGGAGCTCGACGAGGCAGCCGTGGTGCTCGACGACGACGAGCTGGAGCTCGAGGACCCGCATCCGGCCAGGGCTAGGGCGATCGACACGGCGGCGAGCAGCGTGGCGCTGGTGGGGATTCTGGATTTCATGTTTCTCCTGTGATCTCAGCGTCGAGGGCCTGGTCTCGATCGGACCGCCGCGGCCTTGGGAATCCGTCCTCGATTGTGACGGCGCGGATTTAGCGCACCCCCACCCCGGTGTTAAGTCTCAATGAATCCTTATGGTTCGGTCGCGGTAGGAGCGGCCCGTAGATCTGCCGCTTTTTGCGTGTAAAGATCCTGTAATCGTGGGAAATACGGATTACGTTGGGGGTGGGGCGTGCATTAGAGTGAGCGCATGTCGCCCGAGAGGAGCGACGCGCTGGTGACCAACCAGGCAACGGCACAGCGCTCGCACAACCGGATCCGGCTGGCGGTTATTGACCGCGACCCGGGATTTATGCAGGTTCTGTCCAACCGGCTCGATGGGCTCGGCTGGGAGTACCACGGCGTTTCGAGCGCGGTGACCGCCGACGCCCTGGTCGCGATGCGGCTCAACGCGCTGGTGATCGATGTCGGGGTGATCGGCCCCGGCAGCTGGGAGTACCTGGAGCGCGTGTGCTCGCGCCTCCCGGGTCTTGCGGTGGTTGTGTGCACGGGACCGTCGTCGGTCGCTCAGCGGGTGCGCGGACTGCGGCTCGGGCTCGATGCCTGGGTGACGAAGCCGTGCCACGCCGAGGAGCTGATCTGCGTGATCGAAGCGGCGATTCGCAGGCATCGGCGCAATGAGATGCCGGAGCTCGACGCCTCGATCACCGTCGGTGAGATCACGATCCGTCCGGACCTGTATCAGGCGTACGCGAACCAGGCCAGCCTCGAGCTGACGGCTCGGGAGTTCGAGATCCTCCAGCTGCTCGCCCAGTCAGACCGCGTGCTGCGCCGGGAGGAGATCTACGAGCGCGTGTGGGGCTACGCGATGGCGCACGGAGACCGGTCCGTCGACGTGTTCGTGCGAAAGCTCCGCCAGAAGCTCCGGGCAGCCTCGGCGCAGTGGAGCTACATCCATACGCACTTCGGGGTCGGCTACCGGTTCACGGCCGAGCGCGACGGGCAGGGCGCCGAGCCCGAGCGAGCTCGCCGAGCGGCCGATCGAGGCCGGCGGCGATCTCGAGCAGACGCTGGTCGCCTAGCCTGCGTCCGGAGCGTCCAGCTCGTCGGCCCAGATCGCACTGCCGGTCACATCTTCTTTACATTTGCATCACGAGTCGGTAACTCGCGAGGCCTACGTCGGGAGCAGCATCCAAATGGATGTCGGCCACTGCTCGTGCGCGCCATGAAGTGCTCGAAATAGGTCCGCTGGAGATCCTCCCCGATGAGCATCTCGCGCGGGCCGGGGGAAGAGCGCTGATGCTCTCGATTAGAGAGCTTCGCCTGCTGACGGAGCTTGCCAGGCGAGCCGACCGGATCATGGCCCGCGAGGAGCTGTTTCGCCTCGTGTGGGGCCGGGAGATGCGGCGGGGGGATCGGTCGGTCGACGTCTATGTTCGCAAGCTGCGCGTCAAGCTCGAGGTCGCGCTGCCGGGGTGGAGATTCATCCACACGCATTTCGGTTTCGGCTACCGGTTGTCGGCGGAACGCCAACGAGACATGAACCACGGGTTCACAACTGATTAACACCTGACGGCGTCGTTACACCGAGACTCTGGTGCACATCCAAGCGAAGGAGAAGACGTTGACTAAAAGTCGTATCACCGCGCTGGCGCTCGCGCTCGCCGCTTCGCTCGGGGTCGCGGCGTGCGGCTCGAGCTCCAGCTCCAGCTCAACCACCAGCTCCGGCTCCTCGGGCACATCGAGCTCGAGTGGCGGCTCGGCCACTCTCAACGGCGCCGGGTCCACGCTCGCCGCTCCGATCTACCAGCAGTGGGGCTCGAACCTGAAATCGCAGGGCCTCACGATTAACTACAACCCGGTCGGCTCGGGTACGGGCATCGCCGACCTGCAGACGGCGACGGTCACGTTCGCCGGCAGCGACCCGGCGCTCAAGCCGGCGGACACGTCGGGGATGAAGGGCCCGGCCTTCCAGTTCCCGGTTGCGTTCGGGGCGATCACCGTTTCCTACAACCTCCCCGGGGTCAAGAGCGGCATGAAGCTCGACGGGCCGACGCTTGCCGACATCTTCTCGGGCAAGATCAAGACGTGGAATGATCCTGCGATCAAGAGTCTCAACCCCGGTCTGAGCCTGCCGAGCACGGCGATCACGGTCGTTCACCGGTCCGACTCCTCGGGCACCACGAACGGCTTCACCACGTACCTGTCCGACGTCAGCCCGACGTGGGCGTCGTCGATCGGGTCGGGTAAGGACGTGAAGTGGCCGGTCGGCACCGGCGCCGCAAAGAACTCGGGCGTTGCCGCTGCGGTCAAGCAGACGACGGGCGCCGTGGGCTACGTCGAGCAGGCCTACGCCCTGGAGAACGGCTTCACCTACGCATCGGTCAAGAACTCGGCCGGCACATACGTGTTGCCGACGATCTCCAACACGTCGGCGGCGGCGGACGGGGTCAAGGTTCCGCCGGACCTCGGGATCTCGACGATCAACTCGCCGAACCCGCAGGCGTACCCGATCGTCTCGCAGACGTTCCTGGTCGCCTATCAGGACCCGTGCAAGTCGGGCGGCGCCAGCTCGTCGGTCGCGAGCGGTCTGAAGAAGTTCTTCACGTACGCGTTCGGCCCTGGCCAGCAGACGCTCGGGTCCGGCTCGAGCCAGCTCCCGTACGCGCCGCTCCCGTCCTCGCTGGCTGCCAAGGACACCGCGCAGCTGGCGAAGATGACCTGCAACGGATCGCCGATCTCATAAGGGCCGGCGGGGGCGCTCCGGACCATGGATGCAAGCAGCGTTACGGTAAGCGGCGGCCGCTCGACACTCGAGCGGTCGCCGCTCAGCCGTCTTCCTGATCGGGCCCTGAGGTGGGGACTGACCGGCGTTGGCGGTGCTGATCCTGGCGCTGCTCGTCTACTTCTTCATCCGGCTGATCGGCCAGTCGCACGTGGCGCTCAGCAAGTTCGGCTTTCAGTTCATCTTCGGGAACAACTGGGACGTCTCCCGCAACATCTACCACGGCGCCGCGCTGGTCGTGGGGACGGTGATCACCTCGGCGATCGCTCTCCTGATCGGCGTTCCTGTCGCTGTCGCGACCTCGCTGTTCCTGACCGAGCTCTGCCCGCGGCGGGCCCGTGCGCCGCTGAGCATGCTGGTTGATTTGCTGGCCGCGGTGCCGTCGGTCGTCTACGGGCTTTGGGGCGTGTTCGTGTTGGGACCGAAGCTGATTCCGGTCGAGAAGTGGTTCGCCAACACCTTCTCGTTCATCCCGTGGATCGGGGGCGGCGCGAGTTCGATCACCCCGGGCAATTACTTCATCGCCGGGCTGATCCTGGCGATCATGATCCTGCCGATCGTCTCGGCGATTTCGCGGGAGGTGTTGGCCACCGTCCCGAGCGAGCACAAGGAGGCCGCGCTGGCGCTCGGGGCGACCCGTTGGGAGATGATCCGGATCGCCGTCCTTCCTTATGCCCGTCCCGGGATTACCGGCGGCGCGATGCTCGGGCTCGGGAGGGCGATCGGGGAGACGATCGCGGTCGTGCTCGTGATCGGCAACGCGCCGACGATCGGCCACCACCTCTTCAGCCAGGGCTACAGCCTCGCCGCCGTGATCGCCAACGAGTTCGGCGAGGCTGCGAACCAGCCGCTCCACAGCTCGGCGCTGTTCGCCGCCGGCCTTGTCCTGTTTGTGCTGACGTTGTTGGTCAACATTCTTGCCCGATGGTTCGTCGCGCGCGGGACCCGGGGCAGTCGCCATGCCGGCGGCGGCGACGTCGGCGGGGCGGTCGGCGCCGCCTCGGTAGCGGCGGGGGGACTAAATTGAACGGCGTCACGCTGAGCCCGATCAGCTCCCGCCGCCGCCGCACCGACAAGTTCATGCGCGCCACGTTGCTGGTCGGCACGATCATCGCGCTGATACCGCTCGTCCTGATCATCTACTACCTGCTGTACAAGGGACTCAGCGCCTGGTCGAAGGACTTCTTCACCACCGACCCGAACGGCAACTTCTTCGGCAACCCGGGCGGGGTCCGCAGCGCGATCGTCGGGACGCTCGAGATCGTCGGGCTCGCGACGCTGATCTCGGTGCCGATCGGAATCTCCGTCGCGCTGTACCTGACCGAGTACGGCAAGGACCACTGGTTCGCAAGCCTCGTGCGCTACTTCGTCGACGTCATGACGGGCGTGCCGTCGATCGTCTTCGGCCTGTTCATCTACATCGTGCTGGTTGTCTCGCACGCCGGCGGGACCGGGTTTGCGGGCTGGAAGGGCGCGCTCGCGCTGTCGCTGCTGATGCTGCCGATCGTGATCCGCTCCTCGGAGGTCGTGCTGCTTCTCGTCCCTGACAGCCTGCGCGAAGCCTCGCTGGCGCTCGGCGCGCCGCGGTGGCAGGTCGTGCGGCGAATCGTGCTCCCGACGGCCCGCTCGGGGTTGGTGACCGGTTCACTCCTCGCCGTCGCCCGCGGGATGGGTGAGACTGCACCCCTGCTGTTTACCGTCTCACTGGCGTTCGGCCTGACGGGCAACCTGAACTCTCAGATGAACACGCTTCCGGTCCAGATCTTCACCGATATCACCAACCCGCGCTCCGTCGTCGTAACCCGGGCGTGGGGCGCGGCGCTGACATTGGTGGCGCTTGTCCTTATCCTCAACTTGATCGCGCGAGCGGTCTCGCGAAGGAGCGTGGCATGATCCCTCCCGACACCACGAGCAAGGAATCGACCGACCGAATGCCTTCCGACGCCGAGCCTCAGCGACCGAATGAGATGGGTTTACCCCCGGTGAGCCCTTCGCCGCAGACGCGATCGCAGGAGACGGCGCCGGACATATCGGCGCCCGCGGTCGCCGAGCGGGTCGGCCACACCGTTCGGGTCAAGGACCTGAACGCGTACTACGGCACCAACCGGACGGTCAGGGACGTGACGATCGACTTCCCGCCGAACCAGGCGACGGCGCTCATCGGCCCTTCGGGTTCGGGCAAATCGACGGTCGTCCGGTGCATCAACCGGATGCACGAGGAGATCCCTGGGGCCCGCGCCGAGGGAAGCGTCAAGCTCGACGAGTTGGACGTCTACGACCCGTCGGTCGACGTCACAGCCGTGAGGCGGGCGATCGGGATGGTGTTCCAGAAGCCGAACCCGTTTCCGACGATGTCGATCTTCGACAACGTCGCCGCCGGGCTCCGACTGACCGGCACGCGCGGCGTCGACGTCAAGGAGGTCGTGCATCGGTCACTGAAGTCCGTGGGGCTGTGGGGCGAGGTCAAGGACCGCCTGAACGAGCCGGGGATCAGCCTGTCCGGTGGCCAGCAGCAGCGGCTGTGCATCGCCCGGACGATCGCCGTCGAGCCGGAGGTGATCCTGATGGACGAGCCCGCCTCGGCACTGGACCCGGTTTCGACGTTGAAGATCGAGGAGCTCGTCGACGAGCTCAAGCGGCGCTACACGATCGTGATCGTCACGCACAACATGCAGCAGGCCGCTCGGATCGCGGACACGACGGCGTTCCTGCTCGAGGGGGAGCTGATCGAGCACGGACTGACGAACAACATCTTCACGAAGCCGCACCGATGAGCGGACCGAGCGCTATGTCACCGGGAAATTCGGATAGGTATCGGCGATGCAAGAGACGCGACACCAGTTCCGCGAGGACCTGAAGGAGCTCGAGCGCCAGACGCTCGGCGGTCTCGATCTGGTCACTCATGCAGCTAGACCGGGCGCTCGAATCGATCTCCTATCAGGACGTCGAGCTTGCCGGGATGGTCGTCGCCGATGACGACCGTGTCGACGGACGCTATCTCGAGGTCCACCAGGGCATGCTGTCGCTGCTCGCGCGGCAGGCGCCAGTCGCCGGCGACCTGCGGATCGTCGCGGCATTGCTCCACATCATCCGCTGCGTCGAGCGGATGGGTGACCAGTGCGTGAACATCGCGAAGCTGGTGCCGCTGTCCGGTTACGAGGCGCCGAAGGACAAGGACATCCTCGACGCGATTGAGCGGATGGGCCAGCTGGCGCGCTCACAGGTGACTGAGGCGAAGGAGGCATTCGCCACCCGCAACGTCGACATGGCGCGCGACCTCGTCAACCAGGACGCGGAGGTCAACAGGCTCAATCGTCAGATCTTCAGGCGCGCGGTCGAGGCCGGCGACGATCCCGACATTCGCGAGTGGGCGATGTTCATGATCCTCGTCGCCCGCTGTCTCGAGCGCGTCGGCGACAACACGGTCGACATCGCCGAGCAGGTCGTGTTCGTCGTGACGGGTCTGTTCCGCGAGATGTCGGACGCCTCGACATCACCCGAAGCGCCCGTCACCTAGCGGTGGTCTCAGCTCCGGTGGGAGCACCGGCAGAGGAGAGAGAGTCGCCGGCCGTGTGAGTGGGGCCGGCGCTATTGACTGCTGACCGGCCCCGTGCACACAGGGAGAGGATCCAGGGTAAGGCCGAGTGCCGTTCCCGGTGTGACGATTTCATGTTCGCCAGCCCGCCGTCACCAAAACGAAACATCCCCCTGGCCAGGCGTTTCTATCTTGCGAACATGGGTTGTAGGGCTGGGGGCACCCGCCGCCGCGGAGCGCCCCGGTAGCGCCGCCGCCTACCGGGAGGCGGCCGCGCCGGGGCGCGCCGTGTGCCGCCGGCGGATCGCCACCAGCGCCGCCGCGGCACCGAGCGCGGCGAGCGCGAAGATGACCACCACGATCACCGTCGAGGAGCCGCTGCCGGAGCTCGATCCGCCGACGCCCGGGACGCCCTTGATCGGATGGCCGGAGGCGGCCGCGAGCTTGTCGACAGCGCCGATCGCGGCGGTGGCGAGCTGGGTGGGCGTGGTGCCCGTGGGCTTCGGCAGGGTCGCGGCGGCGCGAGTCGCGGCGGCGTTCATCCCCTGGGTCCCGTATCCGGCGGCCATCACGACGAGCAGCGTCTGCTTGCCCTGAAAGCTGATCTCCTGATCGAGGAAGTCGGCGTACTGCTGGGGCTTGCCGAACAGGGCGGGGATCACGCCGAGGTCGACGGGCGAGCCGATCAGGGCAACCTTGACCGGGAACCCGGCCTTCTTCGCCGCGGCCGTCTCTGCGTTCAGCGTCTTCTGGGCCGAGGCCGAGGTCGGCGGGGTGTAGGGATAGAACACGTTCTGCCCGAGCAGGACGTCGCTGGCGGGATCTCCGTCCGCCAGAGCGGCCGCCGGGAGGAGGGCCGCGGCGAGGAAAACGGCGGCGAAAGCGCTCGCGATTCGGGAAGCCATCGCGCCTCGGAAAGCCATCGCCACCGCAGCCTAGCGCCCGACCTTAACCGGCTCGCTTATGCTGACGCAACCTTGGCCGGGCAGAAGTCGAAGCGGCGCTCGCGCAAGCGGCGCAATCTCGAGGCCGCCCCTCGTGCGGTCGCCTCGCCGCGCCGCGAGGAGCGCGAGCAGCGAGACCACACCGCCAAGCGCCAAGATCAGCGCGCCAACCGCCAGCTGGGAACCGAGGGCGATCGCCCACCCAGCCCGTTCGGCCTGCCCGTCTCCGAGATAGCGATCTTTGCAGGCCTGGTGGCGGTGATCGTGTGGCTGATCGAGGGCGGGACGACTGTGCTCGTTGTCGGCCTCACCGTATGCACGCTCGGCGTGCTCGAGGTCACCGTCCGCGAGCACCTCTCCGGCTACCGGTCGCACACGATGCTGCTCGCGGCCGTTCCCGCGGTGGCGATCGGGATCGGGGTCGTGTCGCTGATCGGCGAGCGGAACACGCGGGCGCCCTATCTGATCGCGGTGGCGGCGCCGATCTTCGCTCTGCTGTTCTGGTTCCTGCGCAAGCGGTTCCTGATCGCGCGCCAGGCGCGGATCGCCCGCCCGCCCGCTCCGCCGGCCTAGGCGCGCGCCGCCGGCGCGGGCGTTCCAGCCGGCGTCCGCGGCTCCTCGGCGGGCGTCGTCGGCAGATGCAGGGTGAAGATCGCGCCACCGTCCGGAGCGTTCGCCGCCGATGCCGTACCCCCGTGCTGCTCAGTCACCTGGCGCACGATCGCCAGGCCGAGGCCGCTGCCCTGCTTGCCGCGCGAGTTGATGCCCCGGAAGAAGCGGTCGAACACCTGCGGGAGGTCCTGCTGGTCGATTCCGGGCCCGTGATCGCGGACACGGACGCCGTCGGCGTCGACCAGAACCTCGACGGTTCCGCCGGGGGGCGAGTGGCGGGCCGCGTTGTCCAGCAGGTTGTTGACGGCGCGCCCGAGGCGTTCGGGCACGCCCTCGACGATTACGGGCGCCAGCTCGGCGTCGAAGTGCATCCCCGGCGAGTTGCGCCGAGCGCGCACGAGCGCCTCCTCGACTATCCGGTCAAGGCGCGTGTCCTCGACCGACCCGACGGGGAGGTCGCCGCGGGCGAGCTCGATCAGGTCTCCGACCAGGCCGGTCAGCTCCTCGCTCTGCTCGACGACGTCGGCGAGCAGCCGCTCGCGCTCGTCCTCGTCGAGTCCCGGGTTCGCGAGCAGGACCTCGATGTTCGTGCGCAGGCTCGTGACCGGCGTCCGCAGCTCGTGCGACGCGTCGGCGACCAGCTGGCGCTGGGCCCGGACGGAATCATCCAGCGCCTCCCGCGAGCCCTGCAGCCGCTCGAGCATCTCGTTGAACCGCGCGGCCAGCTGGCCGACTTCGTCATCGGCGTGGACGACCAGGCGCGAGGAGAGGTCGTCGGTCTCGCCAATGTGCTGCGCGGTCTGCGTGACTTCGGACAGCGGCGCCAGCACTCGCCTGGCCGCGAGCCGTCCGAGCGCGGCCGCGAGCGCGATGCCGCCGAGCAGCACCAGCAACAGGATCAGCCGCAGCATCGAGAGGACGTGGTCGATCGGCCCGAGCGGGCGCGCGAGCTGAATCGCGACCGTCTCGGTCTGGCCGTTGATGTTCACGGTCAACGGGAAGGTCAGTTCACGGAGGTGGTTCGGGCCAACGTTGATGTCGCCCAGGAAGCCACTCGCGCCCGCGGCCGTGACCGCCATCGTCTTCGGGTTGACCGGCAGGATGAGGTTTCCCTGCAGCGTCACCGGCGCCCCGTCCGCGCCCACGGCCTGGATGTATGGGGCGGGGCCGCCGGCGCTGGCCGGGATTGTCGGGAACGGCTGGTTGATCCCGATCGCGTGGATGTTGCCGGTCTCGGCGGCGATCGCCTGGGCCTTGAGCGCGCTGTCGACCGTTCCGCGGAGCTGGTCGCGGACGACCAGGTATGCGATTCCCGCGGCGAGCACGACCGCAACCCCTACGGCCGCGGCCGCAACGAGCGAAATCCTCCGTCGCAACGGCATCTCAGTCCCTGAGAACGTAACCGATGCCGCGGACTGTGTGGAGCAGTCGCGGCTCGTCACCGGCCTCGGTCTTGCGGCGCAGGTAGCCCATGTAGACACCGAGCGCATTGGACGTCGGACCGAAGTCGTATCCCCAGACGTTTTCGAAGATCGTGGAACGCGTGAGGACCTGGCGCGGGTGCCTCATGAACAGCTCGAGCAGCAAAAACTCGGTCTTCGAGAGGTCGATCAGCCGGTCCGCGCGACGCACCTCGTGGGCGACGGGGTCGAGCGTGAGATCGCCGAACTGGAGCGCCTCTCCGTCGTCGCCGTCGTTCGTGCGCCGGAGCAAGGCCCGCAGTCGCGCCTGGAGCTCGCGCAGCGCGAACGGCTTGACCAGATAGTCGTCGGCGCCGACGTCGAGTCCCTGCACACGGTCGTCGATCGCGTCGCGTGCGGTGAGCATCAGGATCGGTGTGCGATCGCCGGCGGTACGCATCCGCCGGCAGACCTCGAGGCCGTCGAGCCGCGGCATCGCGACGTCAAGGATCACCGCGTCCGCGGGGGTCTTGGCCAACACGTCGAGGGCCTCCTCGCCGTCCGCAGCGAGCACCACCTCGTAGCTGTCCAGACGCAGCGCACGCTCCAGCGCCCGCCGGACAGCGGGCTCGTCATCGACAACCAGTACGCGCGCCACGATGTGAATAATGCCTGCTCCGCGTAAAAGTTCGTGAAGAAGGCCTCTCATGTACCTTCGGCTGGGATGCGAAACGAGCTCGGCGTGGCGCCCAAGGGAACAGCTGACGAGCTACCGCGCCAAGCGCGACTTCGAGGCCACGCCGGAGCCGACGGGCGCTCCCGACGAAGGCGGGCCGCGCGCGGAACCGCGGTTCGTCGTCCAGGAGCATCACGCCACGCGGCTGCACTGGGACTTGCGCCTCGAGCGCGACGGCGTGCTGGCCTCGTGGGCCATCCCCAACGGGATTCCGCCCGACCCGTCCGAGAACCGGCTCGCCGTCCGGACCGAGGATCACCCGCTCGAGTACCTCGAGTTCCACGGCCAGATCCCGAAGGGCGAGTACGGCGCCGGGACGATGGAGATCTGGGACCAGCGGCACCTACGAGACCCACAAGTGGGAGGAGCGCAAGGTCGAGGTGACGTTCCACGGCGAGCGTCTCCGCGGGCGCTACGGGCTGTTCCCGATCGGTCGCGCCGGCTCGGACGGCAACGAGAGCGACTGGATGATCCACCGGATGGACCCGCCGACCGATCCGGAACGGGAGCCGATGCCCGAGCGGATCGTGCCGATGATGGCCCGGCCCGGCCACCTGCCTCCCAAGCAGAGTGAGTGGTCGTTCGAGGTCAAGTGGGACGGCGTGCGCGCGATCGCCTACGTCCAACCGGGCCGCCTGCGTCTGGAGAGCCGCAACCTCAACGAGGTAACCGACGCCTACCCCGAGGTTCGCGGGCTGCTGCGCTCGCTGGGGATGCGCGACGCCGTGCTCGATGGCGAGATCGTCGCCTTCGACGAGGCGGGCAAGCCGAGCTTCGAGCGGCTCCAGCGGCGCATGCACGTCAGCGCTCCCTCGTCGGTCCGCAGGCTCATGAAAAGCACGCCGGTCGTGTACGCGATCTTCGACGTGCTCTACCTCGACGGCCATTCGCTCATGGGGCTGCCGTACTCCGAGCGTCGCGAGCGGCTCGAGGCATTGAACCTCTCCGGCCCGGCGTGGCGTGTCCCCGGCGTCCACCCCGGCGAGGGCGAGCGGTTGCTTGCGGCGACCGAGGCCCAGGGCCTGGAGGGCGTCGTAGCCAAGCGGCTCGATTCGCGCTACGAACCGGGCCGGCGCAGTGGGGCGTGGGTGAAGGTCAAGAACACGCACCGGGAGGAGCTGGTGATCGGCGGTTGGCTCCCCGGTGAGGGGCGGCGCTCGGAGCGGATCGGGGCGCTGCTGATGGGCTACTACGAGGACGCGCACTTCCGCTACGCCGGGCGGGTCGGGACCGGCTTCACGGAGCGGACGCTCGAGGACCTGGCGGCCCGGCTGGAGCCCCTGCGCCGAGACGGCACTCCATTCGATCCGGCACCGAAGCTGCCGCGCAACGCAGTGTTCGTGGAACCCGAGGTGGTGGCCGAGATCGAGTTTCGCGAGTGGACCGCCGAGCGCGTGATGCGGGCGCCGTCGTTCAAGGGTCTGCGCGACGACAAGCCCGCCCGCGAGGTTGGGCGCGAAGAGGCCGACGAGCCTCCCGGCTCTCCCCAGGCGCTGTTTGACGAGGTGGAGCCGCTGGCGGAGGGCTCGCTCGAGGTGCTCACCGCCGGCCGCCACCTGAAGATCACGAACTGGGACAAGGTCCTGTTTCCTCAGACGGGCTTCACGAAAGGCGACCTGATCGCCTACTACGCCCGGATCGCGCCGGCGGTCGTGCCGCACCTCCGCGACCGCCCGCTCACGCTGAAGCGCTACCCGAACGGCGTCGACGCCCAGTACTTCTACGAGAAGCAGTCGCCCTCGCACCGCCCCGAGTGGGTGGCGACGAAGCGGATTGGCGACGTCGACTACACGCTCGCCCAGGACCGCGCGACGCTCGTGTGGCTGGGCAACCTCGCGGACGTCGAGCTGCACACCTCGCTGTCGCTGGCGGACACGATCGAGCGTCCGACGATGCTGGTGTTCGACCTCGACCCCGGCGCGCCGGCGACGATCGTCGAGTGCTGCGAGGTGGGGCTGGTCGTGCGCGGGCTGTTCTCGCAGTTGGGCGTGGAGACGGTCGTCAAGACATCCGGCTCCAAGGGCCTCCAGGTGTACGTGCCGCTGAACACCGAGACGACGTACCGGGAGACCAAGCCCTTCGCCCGGCGCGTCGCGGAGCTCCTCGAGCAGCGGATGCCCGAGCTCGTCGTCTCCCGGATGACGAAGCGGCTGCGACCCGGAAAGGTGCTCGTCGACTGGAGCCAGAACGACGCGCACAAGACAACGGTGTCCGTCTATTCGGTACGCGCGCGCGAGCGCCCCACCGTCTCCGCACCGGTCACGTGGGAGGAGGTCGCCCGCTGCCGGGAGCAGCAGGACGCCGACCTGCTCACGTTCGACACCGAGCAGGTGCTCGAGCGAACCGAGGAGCAGGGAGACCTGTTCGCGCCCCTGCTGAGCCTCACCCAGAGGCTCCCGGCCGTTGGCTAGGGTCGCGGCGATGATCGCCGCGGCGATGATCCTCGCCGGCTGCGGGGGCGGCTCGAAGCCGGCCGGGACCCAGCCGGGCGCCGCGGGATCGCCCCCGGCGCACGCCTACCTGTCCGCACTCAGCGCCGCGCAATCGAAACTCGCCGCCGCCGAACGCGCGATCCCGCGACAGGCCAGGACTCCGAAGGCGCTGGCGCGGGCGATCTCGCTGCTGCAGTCGGCGGTCCGGCGTCTGGGTATCAATCTGGCTGCGATCCACCCACCGGCATCGGTGGCGACGCTCCATGCGCAACTGGTCGCGGACGTGCTCGCCTACGCCGCGAAGCTCGCCACCACCGCGCGCGTCGCCTCGGAGGCCGGGCACGAGCTCACGGCCGTCAACCTCCTCAGCTCCGCGACGGCAGAGGCGACGAGCGACTTCAACAAGACCGTGGCCAAGATCGATCGGACGCTGGGCGCGGCGCGATGAGCGATGCCTTCCTGCGCACCAGATCAAGCCTCCGGGGCTCGAACCTAAAACGCTGCGTTAATCCGACGAGCGGCCGCCGAGGGTCGTGCCCTTTTAGGATTGTGAGCATGGACGCGATCACGTTGCGAAACCGGTTGTTGGTCGCGACCGGGATGTGGCGCGAGACGACCGGTGAACCGCTCCCGCGGATGGCTCCGGGCGACCCCGCCGCTCAGGTCCAGGCGTTCGAGCTGCACCTCGTCGACCGGCTGTGGGAGACGGCGACGCCGGAGAACGCACGGGAGGTCGCCGACCGCACCTGGGACCTCGTCCACGACCGTCCCGACACCGACCCCGTGAAGAGGCGTGTGATCGAATGTCACGAGGCGCTGGCGCGGATGACCCGTCTCGGAGATTGAGGGTCCGGTGACCGAGAGCCAGTCCTCGATGCGTCACGAGCGCCACTACACGCTCGAGCAGGCGAACGCCGTCCGCGGCTGGGTAAGCGAGCGCGTGGACTGGATCCGCGATGCCCGCAACCAGCTGGTCGCCATGGGAGACCGCGCCACCGAGGCGATCGACGCGCTCGACCCGGAAAACGGCGGTTCCTATCCGGGACGCGACGTGGCCGGCCCGCTCGTCGAGCTCAGCCGAGCGGTGGGCGAGCTCGAGGCCGTGGACGTCGTGCTCCGCGATGTCGATCGGGGCCTGATCGACTTCCCGTCGCTGCGCGACGGCGAAGAGGTGTATCTGTGCTGGCTCGTCGACGAGCGCGAGATCGGGTACTGGCACGCGCCCGAATCCGGCTTTTCCGGCCGGCAGCCGCTGTAGACGAACTCAGGTGATGCTCGGCTCGGGCTCGGGCTCGGAGACGACGGCTGGATTGCGCGGCAGGCCGGCGGCCGCATAGGCGTCGGCCTCGTCGAGCGTTTCGCGCTCGAGCAGAGCGGCGACGAGCGAATCGAGATTCTCCCGATGTGAGCGCAGCAGGTCGGTCACCTCGGCGTACGCAGTGTCGACGATCCGCCGCACCTCCTCGTCGACCATCCGCGTCGTCGCCTCGGAGGTCTCCGAGGCTCCGGGCAGCAGCGGCCCCATCCCGTCCATCGGGATCACCGCGATCGGACCGATCGCCGGGCTCATCCCCCAGCGGCCGACCATCTGGCGGGCGATCCGCGTCAGCTGCTGGATGTCGGACTCGGCGCCGGTCGTCAGATCGCCCATCACGATCTCCTCGGCGGCGCGCCCGCCGAGCGCGACCTTGATCAAGCCGAGCAAGTGGCGCTGGTCGAAGTTGAACCGATCGGCGTCCGGCGCCGAGAACGTCACCCCGAGCGCGCGCCCGCGCGGGATGATCGACACCTTGCGCACCGGGTCGGCACCGGGGGTGAGCATGCCGACGATCGCGTGGCCGGACTCGTGATAGGCGGTGCGCCTGCGGTCGTCATAGCTGAGCATCACCTTGCGCTCGGCGCCGAGCACGATCCGCTCGAGCGCGTCGGACAGGTCTTCGGGCGTCACCGCCTCGTGGTTGCGGCGGGCGGCGAGCAACGCCGCTTCGTTGACCAGGTTCGCGAGGTCGGCGCCGACCATTCCCGGCGTGGAAGAGGCCAGCGCGCCGAGGTCGACCTCTGGCGAGAGCGGAACCGAGCGTGTGTGTACGCGCAGAATCGCCTCACGGCCGACCCGATCGGGGGGCGAAACGGTGACGCGGCGGTCGAAGCGGCCCGGGCGCAGCAGCGCCGGGTCGAGGATCTCGGGCCGGTTCGTCGCCCCGAGGACGATCACGCCGGTGCGCGGGTCGAAGCCGTCCATCTCGGTGAGGATCTGGTTGAGCGTCTGCTCGCGCTCGTCGTGGCCGCCCGAGATGTTCGCGCCACCGGCCGATCGCGCGCGGCCGATGGCGTCGAGCTCGTCGATGAAGATGATCGCGGGCGCCGCATCCTTGGCCTGCTGAAACAGGTCACGCACGCGCGAGGCGCCGACGCCGACGATCATCTCGACGAACTCCGACGCCGACATCTGGAAGAAGGGGACGTTCGCCTCGCCGGCGACCGCCCGGGCCAGCAGCGTCTTGCCTGTCCCGGGCGGGCCGCTCAGCAGCACGCCGCGCGGGATCCGGCCGCCGAGCCGCAGGTACTTGTCCGGGTTGCGTAGGAAGTCGACGATCTCGGTCAACTCCTCCTTGGCCTCGTCGATGCCGGCGACGTCCTCGAAGGTGACCGGTTGGTCGGCGCTCTCGACTCGGCGCGCCCGCGAGCGCCCGAACGACATCAGCCCGCCGGCGCCGCCCGCGCCCGTCGCCGCCCGGCGGATGATGAAGATGAACAGCGCCACCAGCAGCAGCGTCGGCCCGAACCCGAAGATCAGACTCTCGAGGAGCGATGGGCCGGTGTCCGGGTTGTTCGCGTCGATCGTGACGTTGTGGGCCTCCAGGAGCTGAGAGAGCTCGGTGCCGTTGGCGAACGACGGGACCTGGGTCGAGAAGCCGGTGGTGGCCTGTACGTCGGGCTCGTTCTCCGGGTACTTCACGCCCTTGACGAACGTCCCCTGGATCGAGTCCCCGGTCGAGGAGATCTCCTTGACGTTGTTGTCCTTGACCTGGGTGAGGAACGTCGGGCTGTACGGGATCCGCACGCGAGAGTTCGGCTTGAGTGCCTGCGTCGAGATCCAGAGGTTCAGCGCGAGCAGCCCCGCGATCAGCACGATCACGAGCCAACGCCGATTCGGCCCCTTCGATTTCGTGCCCGCCGGGGAGTCCGGGCGGCCGCGGCCATCCGGGGAAGGCGTCACCCGCCAGCCCGAGGTGACCCGCGGCGGCGGTTCGTCGGGCCGCCTGCGGGAAGTAGCTGGGCTCCGCGTCGGCTCTTCGGCCATGACGAGATTGTCGCAAGCCAAACCGCTCGTCCTTATAAGAGTTGGACTAAAGCGAATCGATTCGGATCCGGAACGATTCAGCGCCGAGCACGCCGGCGCCGGTCGCCGAGGCGCGATCGGCCAGCCAGTGATCGGAGGTCACGACGACGACGTCGGCCGGATCGCGGTCGGCGCGCAGCCGCCGGATGATCTCGTCGTCGGCGGCGTTGCGCTTGGGCCTGGGGGCGTGCGCCACCTCGATCACCGTCGAGCGGATCGGCGGGGAGGGAGGGCGCTCGAACACCACCGTGACGTCCTCGCCCTCGGCGGCCGCCCACCGCTCGAGCATGTCGACGAGGCGAAGCATCGCGCCGTCGCGGTCCTTCCACCAGGCGTCCGGGCGAGTTCCGATCACGTTCATGCCGTCGACGATCCAGCGCATGGATTGAGGCTAGCTTTCGTCGGCGGGCCGGCGCCGGGTGCGCTTGCGTTCTGCCTGGCGCCGCTTGGCCTCCAGCCGTCGGCGGCGCGCCGCCTCGCTCGGTCGGGTCGGAGCGACGTTGGCGGGGGACGGCCAGAGCGCTCTCGAGGCGACGGCGCAGGCGCTCGAGCGCGAGCTCGCGGTTGCGGGCCTGGCTGCGGGCGTCCTGGGCGACAGCGACCACCCGCGGGCCGGAGCGGGCGATGATCCGCCGCTTCTGCTCGTCGGTGAGGGCGGTCGAGGCCTCGACGTCGAAGGAGGCCTCGATTCGCGAAGCTGTCACGTTCGCGTGCTGGCCGCCGGGCCCTGACGAGCGCGATGCGCGAATCGTCACCTCGCTGAGCGGGATTAGGGCATGGCGGCCGAGCTGCATCGGATCGTCCATCGGGCACAAGGATGACCTGTTTTCAAGTGGTGAATGAGTGTCCGCCTGTGTGGCCCTCGGCCGAGAGCCGTGATACCGTGCGGCGCCGTAAGGCCGCCAAACACGCGGCGCCAAGTAGGTGCAGGCCCGGGGTACGTGCAGAGCATCCTCCGCGGAAGCACTTCGAGCAACGGAGGAAGCACTCCAGATGCCAACAGGAACAGTCAAGTGGTTCAGCGACGAGAAGGGGTTCGGCTTCATCACGCCCGATGAGGGCAGCCGGGATCTGTTCGTCCACCACTCGAGCATCAACGCAGACGGTTACCGGTCTCTCGCCGAGGGCTCGAAAGTGTCCTACGAGGAAGAGGCCGGGCCGAAGGGCCCGAAGGCGATAAACGTCCAGAAGGTCTGACCGTCTGACTGTTTTGACGGGGGCGCATGCGCCCCCGTCCGCTGTGCCGCATGCCGGCGACAGCGCGGATGCGAGCGGTGCATGCACCGAGTGCACGTCCTGAATACGGCATATGGCGGACTGGGTAACGATCTCCTCGCTCGCGACCGCCGGCGGCACGCTGGTGCTGGCGTTCGCGACGTTCGGCTCGGTGAGGTCCGCCAACCGCTCGGCGCGGGTCGCCGAGCGCTCGCTGATGGCCGGGCTGCGACCGCTGCTGATCCCCTCACGCGAGGACGACCCCGACGAGTACGTCCGGTTCGGCGACGGCGTGGTGCTGACCGTGAGGGGCCACGGGGGCACGCTCACGGTCGAGGACGACCGGGTGTACCTGGCGATCGCGCTGCGCAACGGCGGCACTGGGCTCGGGGTGATCCACGGCTGGCGGACCGAGGTGGCGGAGCTGACCGGGGGCACGCCGCCGCCGACCGTCGAGGACTTCCGCCGGCAGACGCGCGACCTGTACATCCCGGCGGGCGAGACGGGGTTCTGGCAGGGAGCCGTCCGCGACCGCGACGATCCCGCCTACGCGGAGCTGCGCGGCGCGGCTGAGAACGGGAGGCGCGTGATGGTCGACCTGCTCTACGGGGACTACGAGGGCGGGCAGCGAACGATCACCCGCTTCGGGATCAACCGTGGCGATGAAGCCGGCGACCGGGCCGAGGTGCTCAGATACTGGAACGTTGATCGAGATGATCCGCGATAACGCGAAACGAATCGGCGATCCTGCCGTTAATAGTTCGTGGCGGCTTCGTGACGGTTGCCAAGCGCATCCAGCGCGCCGCGTACAATCGGACAGTAGGCTTCTTTTGCGGGTTTATTGGGCGCACCAACAAGGACTGACGTGAGCAAGACGGTCGAAGAACGCGAGCGAGTCGTAGTTCGCTTCGCGGGTGACTCTGGGGACGGCATGCAGCTCGCCGGCAGCCGGTTCACCGACGCCACTGCGGTAGTCGGCAACGACCTGGCGACCCTGCCGAACTTCCCCGCCGAGATCCGCGCTCCGGCCGGCACGCTCGCCGGCGTGTCGGCGTTCCAGATCCACTTCGCCTCCGTGGACATCCTGACCCCCGGCGACGCGCCGAACGTGCTCGTCGCGATGAATCCGGCGGCGCTGCGGGCCAACCTCCCGGAGCTCGAGCGCAGCGCGACGATCATCGTCAACGAGGACGCGTTCACGAAGCGCAACCTGGAGAAGGCCGGATACGACTCCAACCCGCTCGAGGACGGGTCGCTCAGCAGCTACCGGGTCCACCGGATCCCGATGACGACGCTCACGCAGCGCGCCGTCGAGGACGTCGAGGACGCCTCGACGCGCGACGCCGGCCGCGCCAAGAACCTGTTCGCGCTCGGCGTGCTGTCGTGGCTTTACGGGCGGCCGGTCGACGTGACCCAGAAGTGGATCGAGCAGAAGTTCGCGCGCAAGCCCGCCGTGCTGCAGGCGAACCTCGCGGCCTTCAATGCCGGATGGTCGTTCGGCGAGACGACCGAGCTGCTCGACGTTCAGTACCGCGTGCCCGCGGCGACCGACGTCGCGCCGGGCCTATATCGCAACGTCAACGGGACGACCGCTCTGTCGCTGGGGCTGATCGCCGCGAGCGTCCGCAGCCGGCTGCCGCTCGTGCTCGCGAGCTATCCGATCACGCCGGCCTCCGAGCTGCTGCACGAGCTCTCGCGCCACGCGAAGTTCGGCGTCAGCACGATCCAGGCAGAGGACGAGATCGCCGCCGCAGGGATGGCGCTCGGCGCCGCGTTCGGCGGCCGCCTGGGTGTGACCGCCACCAGCGGACCGGGGATGGATCTGAAGGCCGAGACGATCGGGCTGGCGGTGGCGCTGGAGCTGCCGATGATCATCGTCGACGTGCAGCGCGCCGGACCCTCGACCGGGATGCCGACGAAGACCGAGCAGTCGGACCTGCTGATGGCGCTCTACGGCCGCCACGGGGAGTCGCCGCTGCCGGTGATCGCGCCGAGTACGCCGGGGAACTGCTTCGACGTGGCGTTCGAGGCCGCGAGGATCGCGATCCGCTACCGGACCCCGGTGATCCTGCTTTCGGACACGTTCCTGGCCTCCTCCTCGGAGCCGTGGATGGTGCCCTCCGTGGCCGACCTGCCCGAGATCGACCCTGCCTTCGCCGTGGCGGACGGCGGCTCAGCCCCGGAGGATTTCCTGCCCTACGCACGCGACGAGCGGCTGGCGCGCCCGTGGGCGCTGCCGGGCACGCCCGGGCTCCAGCACCGGATCGGCGGGCTCGAGAAGGCCGACGGCACCGGCAACATCTCCTACGACCCGGCCAACCACGCACGGATGACCGAGCTGCGGGGAGCGAAGGTCGCGGGAATCGCGGACGAGATTCCGCCGCTGGTGGTCGACCCCGAGCCCGACGCGCGGCTGCTGGTGCTGGGCTGGGGCTCGAGCGAGGGCGCGATCCGCGCCGGCGTGCGACGGGCGCGGCTGGCGGGCCACAAGGTGGCGTCCGCGCATTTGCGCTATCTGAATCCGCTGCCCTCCAACGTCGGCGACGTGCTGCGCTCGTTCGACCGGGTGCTCGTGCCGGAGATGAACACCGGCCAGCTGGCGCAGGTCCTGCGCGCCAAGTTCCTCGTCGACGTGGAATCGTTCTCGAAGGTCCAGGGTCAGCCGATATTCACCAGCGAGATCGAGCAACAGATCGCGGAGCGGCAATGAGCGTGGTCACCAAGAACGGGAACGGCGGAACGCCCGAGGCGCTCACGAAGGCCGACTTCCAGTCAGACCAGGAGACGCGCTGGTGCCCGGGCTGCGGCGACTACGCGGTGCTCTCCGCGGTCCAGCAGTTCATGCCCGAGCTGGGGATCCCGCCCGAGAAGATCGTGTTCATCACCGGCATCGGCTGCGCCGGCCGGTTCTCGTACTACATGAACACGTACGGGATGCACGGCATTCACGGCCGCGCGCCGGCGCTCGCCACCGGCCTGGCGACCGCGCGTGAGGACCTCTCGATCTGGGTGGTCAGCGGCGACGGGGACTCGCTCTCGATCGGCGGCAACCACCTGATTCACGCGCTGCGACGCAACGTGCCCGTCAAGATCCTGCTGTTCAACAACCAGATCTACGGGCTGACCAAGGGGCAGGCATCGCCGACGTCCGAGCTGGGCAAGATCACCAAGTCGACGCCATTCGGCGTCGCCGATCACCCGTTCAACCCCGTGGCGCTCGCGCTGGGGGCTGAGGCGACGTTCGTGGCCAGGACGATCGACCGCGATCGCCGCCACCTGACCGACGTGCTCCGCGCGGCCGCCGAGCACGAGGGCTCGGCGCTGGTCGAGATCTACCAGAACTGCCCGGTGTTCAACGATGGCGCGTTCGCGGCACTGACCGAGAAGGAGGTCAAGGACGCGAACCAGATCAGGCTCGAGGCGGGGGAGCCGATCCGCTTCGGTGTCTCCGATGAGCGAGGGGTCGCCCGGGGCGCGGACGGCGGGCTGTCGATCGTTTCCGTGGAGGAAGTGGGCGAGGACGCGCTGCTCGTCCACGATCCCACGCGCCTGGACTCGGGGCTGGCGTTCTCGCTGGCGAAGCTGGCAGAGGATCCGACCGGCCCGACGCCGATCGGCATCTTCCGCGACATCGAGCGGCCCGTGTACGGGCGGACGGGGCGGGTGGCGCCGGAGCCGGCGTCGACCGAGGACCTTGGCGAGCTGCTGAACAGCGCCGATACCTGGACGGTCCGTTAGCCCCGGTTTCTTGGGGGCTGGTGGCGGCGGTCGCCGGCTGAGTCGTGGCGCCTCAGTCGGGGCGGGCCGGGTCTTGTGCGAGCGGGGGCGGTCGACTCTCAGCCCGCCGGCGCTTCTCGTCTCGGCCCCGCGACCGATCGGCTCGGTGTTTGGCAGGGAAAGGGCGGAGTGGGCGCGATCGCACACCAGACGCCCAACTGACGCCTTTTTCTCCCGGCCTCCGGGACAAAATGGCGTCGGTTCGAGACACATAGGCATCTGAATAGAAAATGACGTTCAGGCTGCGACTTCGGTTGGGGTGTTGGTCGTTAGCGTGACGGTGTGTCCGAGTCGTTCGAGTTGGGCGATCAGTCGTCTGGTGGTTCGTTCGGGGTCACGGCGGGCGAAGTAGTCGCCGCCGAGGTCGTGGTAGATCTCGCCGGTCGAGAGCATGTGCCAGGCTGCGGTGAGGATCGAGCGCCACGTCGCGAAGTCGCCACAAACTTCCTGCCTCCTTGGCCACGCGGGTCGGAACCTGCATAGCACGACAACTCCGCCCTCACGCCGAGCCCTGACGCGCTGCCCATGAAGAGCATGGTTAGTACGGCAGGGCTCGGGATTCTGAGGCGTGCCGTGCAGCATTCGGCGCCGGCTTCCTCCTCTTTCGCTGCCCTCGCCGGGCAGAGGGGCTGGGAAGCACCGGCCGAGGCCGGAGCCGAGCGCCAGCTGGGAAAACGGACCGCCGCCGCCGCGCCCCAGGCGCCAGCCGGCGTCACGCCACGGCGTCACGACCGGCGCCACCGCGCTCAGTGCTCCGCCACGTACCCGCCAGCGGGATCCAGCGGGAGCTGCGCCGCCTCCCAGGCCAGCAGCCCCCCGACCATGTTGTGGGCGTCGAAGCCGGCGCCTCGGAGGGCGTCGGCCGCCATCGCTGAGCGGGCGCCGCTGCGGCAGTAGCAGACGACCGGGCGCGCGGGGTCGAGCGAGTCGACCTCGGCGCCGAGCTGCATCAGCTCGATCAGCCGGTCACCGGCGATCCGGCCGGCTTCGTGCTCGTAGCTCTGGCGGACGTCGATGAGCTGGATCTCGCCCTCGGCGAGCAGCTCCGCGACCTGTTTGGGCGTGTAGTCGGCCACGCTCGGAGCGTAGCGGGGGCCAGCGGGCGCGACATTGCAACGGAACCTGCAATCACCTAGTGGTGACATACATCCTGCAAGTCATGTAGGCTGCGCGCCGAATACAAGACCCAGCCGAATCCCCGTGGCGTCGATCGTCCGGGGAGCGGGGAACCCAAAGGGGCCATTTGGCTCCGCGGGGCGAATCGCCGGAACTCCGGCGTAGCGCGATCTCTTTCAGCGCGAGCCCGACAGCTAACCCCGTAGGCGACGAAAGAGAAGGGGTTAGTGGTGACCTATAAAGGATTTCCACGAGGCGGGCGTAGTGCCGTTATGGCGGTGCTCACGGCTGGCTTGACGTTCGCGTTCGTGGCTTCCGCCTCCGCGGCGGGAACGCCACCGCCGGCGAGCGGCGGAGCGGCACTGTTCGGCACGCCGTCGGTTCCGATCAGCTCCGGTCACCACCGTTATCAGGGCGATTCGGTCCATATGGGCGATCGCATCATCAAGCCCGGCATGACCGGTCATGACGTCCGGGTCCTACAGGCGTTCCTCAGCATGGCGGGCTTTCCGACGGCCGTCGACGGCCAAGATGGCCCGAGCACCGTCTCGAACGTGATCGCGTTCCAACGTTCCCGGAGCCTCAAGCCCAATGGAATCGTCACCTGGCAGGTCTCGCAGACCCTACGCCTGGTCGTGGCGGAGATCGCCACCAGCGAACCGCCGGTCCGCCACGCGAGGCTCGTGGGTGGCCTTGCCATCGCTCCGTCTGACGCGCCGCAGGCGATCAAGGAAGTGATCGCCGCGGCCAACCGCATCGCCTTCAAGCCGTACATCTTCGGCGGCGGACACGGCAGCTGGAACTCGGCGGGCTATGACTGCTCGGGCTCGGTCAGCTACGCGCTGCATGGCGGCCACCTTCTCAACGAGACCGAGGACTCGACCCAGCTCGAGTCCTACGGCAGCGCCGGCGCGGGCCGGTGGATCACGATCTGGGCCAACGGCGGCCACGCCTACATGTACGTCGCGGGCCTGCGCTTCGACACCGCCGCGCAGGGCTCGACGGGCGGGTCGCGTTGGACTTCGGCGCGGACGTCGAACGGCGGCTTCGTCGAGCGTCACCCCACTCTCTACTAAGACCGTCTGCAAGGCGGTGTGTCAGCGGCGCCACGACCCGGATCGCCGCTGACACGCCCCGCGGGTGCTCAGGTGGCGGCGAACTCCCGCACCTGGGTGAGGCGGAGGTTGTTGCCCGACGGGTCGCGGAAGCCCGAGTCGATCCCGTACGGACGCTCCTCGGGCTCCTCGGTGAACTCGACCCCGCGGGCCTTCAGCTCCTCGTAGGCCGCCTGGCAGTCGTCGGTGGTCAGGAACACCGTCCCCGCGAACCCCTTCGACATCAGGGCCCGCACCTGCTCGCCGGTTTCGCTGTCCATCACCGGGGGGCCTGGAATCGCCATCAGCACGATCGCGATGTCGGGCTGGCCCGCGGGACCGACGGTCAGCCACCGGAAGTTGCCCATCTCGGGGAGTGTGACGTCCGAGCGCACCTCCATGCCGAGCTTGTCGGTGTAGAAGGCGAGCGCGTCGTCCTGGTCGTGGACCCAGATCTGCGCGGTGGAGATCCTGTACATGGTTGTCCTCCTGTTGGATCAGTTGTGCGATTCGCCGACGACACTAATCCTGGGTCGAACCGTTGTCTTCTCGAAACGTGCGGCGTTGTGGGCGGCCGTAGAAGCGGACCACGCACGACGGGACCATCGCCTGGTCGGCGGCCGCCGGGAACGCCGCCCGGTAGGCGGTCGGGGACATGCCGTACGTGCGCGTGAACGATGTGGTGAACGAGCCGAGGCTCTGGAGGCCCACCGAGAAGCAGACGTCGGCGATCGAGTGATCGGTGCTGCGCAACAGCGCGGCCGCTCGCTCGAGGCGCCGGGTCAGCAGGTAGGCATGCGGCGACTCGCCGAAGGCGCGGCGGAACTCGCGGCTGAAGTGGGCGCGTGAGAGCCCGGCTGCCCTCGAGAGATCGTCGACGTCGAGGGGCTCGAAGTAGCGAGCATCGGCCAGGTCCCTGGCTCGCAGAAGATGACGGGCCGGATGGACTAGGGCCATGGGCTAAGTATGGCTGCCGGTGCCCGTCGACGCGGGCGCCCGGGCCGTCAGTTCAAGCGCTCGATCAGCATGGCCTGGCCCATCCCGCCGGCGACGCACATCGACTCGATGCCGTACGTGCCATCGAGGGTCTCCAGGTCGTTGATCAGCGTCGTCATGATCCGAGCACCCGTCATTCCAAAGGGATGGCCGAGGGCGATCGCGCCGCCGAACGGGTTGAGCTTCTCGTCGGGGATCTCGAGGTCGTCCTTGCAGGGCACGATCTGCGCCGCGAACGCCTCGTTGATCTCGACCACGTCGATTTCGTCGATGTTCATGCCCGCCTCTTTGAGGAGCGCCCGGATCGCCGGGATCGGACCGAGGCCCATGATCTCGGGACGGATCGCGGCGACCGTCGAAGCCAGGATGCGCGCCTTTGGCTCGAGCCCGAGTCGCTTGGCCTTCTCCGCCGACATCACCAGCACGGCGGCGGCGCCGTCGTTGAGCGGGCAGGAGTTGCCCGCGGTCACGGTCCCGTCCTCCCTGAACGCCGGCTTCAGCGTGCTCAGCACCTCCATCGTCGTGCCAGGACGCGGACCGTCGTCGGCGTCGACGACAGTCTCCGGAACGTCGAACTCGTTGCCCTCCTTGTCGACGTCCTTGTGGGCCGGGACCGTCACCGCCACGATCTCGGCGGCGAAGTGGCCCGAATCGCGAGCCTCGACCGCGCGATTCTGGGAGATCACGGCCCACTCGTCCTGCTGCTCGCGCGTGACGTGGCAGCGGGCGGCGACATTCTCGGCGGTGAGACCCATCGGGATGTAGACGTCGTACGCCGAGCCCTCCGAGCCGTTCAGCTGCGGGCTCTTGGCCTCCTCCATCATCCCGGCGCCCAGCCCCGCGCGCGAGACGGCCTCGACCCCGGCGGCGATGTACTGGTCGCCCTCGCCGGCCTTGATCGCGTGGAAAGCCATCCGCAACGTCTGCAGCGAAGAGGCGCAGAAGCGGTTGACGGTGCACGCGGGCACGTGGTGGTCGATGCCCGCGAGCAGCGTCGCGTTGCGTCCGACGTTGTAGCCCTGCTCGCCGATCGAGGAGGCGGCGCCCATCATCACGTCGACGGTCTCGGAGAAGTTGACCTTCGGGTTGCGCTCGATCAGGGCACGGAGCGGAGTCGCGGCGAGCTCGTCCGCGCGGACGGTCTTCAGAGATCCCTTGATGGCACGCCCGATCGGGGTGCGGATTGCGTCGACAATCACTGCCTCTGGCATTCGGTTTCGGCCTCCTGGAGAGTTCTTGGAGAGTGGATGCTACGGGTGCGAAGCTTCAGAGTCCCAGCCCGCGCACGCCGTTCTCGTTCCACCCGAGGTGATGGGCCAGCTCGTGCCGGACGGTGCGGGTCACCTGGGCCTTGAGCAGGTCCGGGTCGTGCCCGAAGTCGCGGAGCAACGTGTCGCGGAAGATCACGATCCGATCGTGGAAGAAGTCTCGTGCCACCGTATCTCCTTGGTACAGGCCGTACGCCCGCTGCTTACGGCCACCGTCGGAGACGACTATGGCGACGTGCTCGAGCGCGCGGTGGAACTCGAGCGGAAGGTCGTCGACGGCCGAGCGGACGAGCGCCTTGAAGTCGTCGTCGTCATACGGATCGAACAGGTCCTCATCCTCGTCGTCTTCGTCCTCGTAGTCCTCGCTGTCGCCCCACGAGTCCTCGGCGGCGAGGCGCTCGGCGCGCTGGACCAGCGCCTCGAACTCCGCCTCTGACTCCGGGTCCTTCCAGCCGGCGAGCCGGATCATCACCAGCACGGCAGCGCCGCCGATGATCGCGGCGCCGGCGCCGAAGATCGCCAGGGCCTGCAGCAGCCGCAGCGGGAACGAATCGCTGAAGCCGGCGATCACGCTGGCGGCGCCGAGGCCGATCGTCAACGCGGCCAGCGCCGAGAGCAGGATGCGGCGGACGGTGGGCTGCGAATCGCTCATCCGCTACCTCATGGACCGGGCGATCACGAGCCGCTGGATCTCGTTCGTGCCCTCGTAGATTTGGGTGATCTTGGCGTCACGGAGCATGCGTTCGACCGGATATTCCTTGACATAACCGTAGCCGCCCAGGACCTGAACGGCCTCGACCGTGACCGCCATCGCCACGTCGGAGCAGAACAGCTTCGCCATCGCCGAGTACTTGCCGAGGTCGTGATCGCCACGGTCGACCTTGGCGCAGGCCTGATAGAGGAGCTCGCGGCCGGCGGCGCACTGCGTCTCCATGTCGGCGAGCTTGAACTGGATCGCCTGGAAGGCGTTGATCGGCTGGCCGAACTGCTTGCGCTCCCTGGCGTAGGCGGCGGCGTAATCGGTTGCGCCCTGAGCGATCCCGAGCGCCTGCGCGGCCACGCCGAGACGCGAGCGATCGAGCGTCGACATCGCGACCCTGAACCCCTGGTTGACCTCGCCGATCACGTTGGCGGCTGGGTACGCGAACGCCGTCGAAGATCGGCTGACCGGTCGGCGAGCCCCGGATCCCGAGCTTGTGCTCGAGCTTCCCGACGCTGAAGCCGGGCCGGTCGGCCTCGACGACGAACGCGGTGATGCCGCGGGAGTGGCCGGCTTCCCGATCGGTGACCGCGAACACGACGTAGAAGTCCGCGATCCCGAGGTTCGTGATCCAGTTCTTGGTGCCGTCGATCACCCACTCGTCGCCGTCCGCGACGGCGCGGGTGATCATGCCGCCAGGATCCGATCCGGCCTCCGGCTCGGACAGGGCGAACGCGGGGCACCACTCGCCCGAGGCGCACCGCGGGAGGAAGCGGTCCTTCAGCTCCTCGGAGCCGAACAGCTTGATCGGCAGCGTGCCGAGCTCCTGGATCATCAGGATCAGCGCGGTCGAGGCGCACGCCTTGGCGATCTCCTCGACCGCCATGTTCAGCATCAGCGTCCCGGTGCCGGTGCCCCCGTGCTCGGTCTCGAACGGGAGTCCGAGCACGTCCTGCTCGGCGAGTAGCCGGCGCAGGTCGTGTGGGTACTCGGCCTTCTCGTCGATCTCCGCGGCGCGCGGCGCGATCCGCTCCTGCGCGATCCGGCGGATCGTGTCGCGGAAATCGAGGTGCTCCTGCGGAATCGTGTACAGCTCGGCGAGTGCTGACATCTCGAATGGATCGTACGTGACCGCTGTTTCGTCAATCACCTCGGGGGCATCCGCAGGGCGCCGTCGAGCCGGATCACCTCGCCGTTCAGCATCTCGTTCTCGACGATGTGGACCGCCAGCGCGGCAAATTCATCCGGCCGGCCGAGCCGGGGTGGGAACGGCACGGCCTTGCCGAGCGCCTCGCGCGACTCCTCGGGCAGCCCTGCGAGCAGCGGCGTGTCGAACGTGCCCGGTGCGATCGTGCACACCCGGATCCCGCCGCTGGCCAGATCCCGCGCTGCGGGCAGCGTCAGGCCGGCGATCCCGCCCTTCGACGCCGAGTAGGCGACCTGCCCGATCTGTCCGTCGAAGGCCGCGATCGAGGCCGTGTTGACGCATACGCCGCGCTCGCCCGCGTTCGTCGGCTCGCTCGCCAGCATCGCCGCGGCGGCCAGCCGGAGGACGTTGAAGGTCCCGATCAGGTTGACCCTGATGACGGTCTCGAACGGCTCGGGGTTGTGCGGCCCACGACGGCCGGCGATCCGCTCGGCCCAGCCGATCCCCGCGCAGCAGACTGAGATCCGCAGATCGCCGTGTTCGGCGGCCGCGCTGACGGCGGCCTGCACGGTGTCGGCATCGGTCACGTCGGCTCGCACGAACTCGGCTCGCTCGCCGAGCTCGGCGGCGATTGCTCTCCCGCGGTCCTCGTTCAGGTCGGCGATCGTGACGCGGGCCCCGAGGGCGTGGAACCGGCGGGCCGTCGCCTCGCCGAGGCCCGAGGCGCCGCCGGCGATGAAGGCGCCGTTGCCGTCGATCTCCATGGTCCGGAACCCTAATCGGAGGTGGTCAGGCGCGGCGGCCTACGGACAGCGCGAACAGCTCGTTTGCGTCGGTGTACCACCGCTCGAGCGCGAGCCCCGCCGCTGCGTAGTCCGCCTCGATTCGCTGACGCGTGAACTTGGCGCTGATCTCGGTCCGGAGCTCCTCGCCCGCGGCGAACTCGATGCGGAGATCGAGGTCGGCGATCAGAACCGTGCACGGACGGCTCGCCCGGAGTCGCATCTCGACCCACTCGTGGCGGCGATCGAAGAACGCGATGTGGTCGAAGGACTCCGGCGTGAAGTCGGCGTCGAGCTCCCGGTTGATGACGTGGAGCAGATTGCGGTTGAACTCGGCCGTGACGCCATCGGAATCGTCGTAGGCGGCCTCGATCACGTCCGGGTCCTTGACCAGATCGGTGCCGAGCAGCAGCCGATCCTGCTCACGGAGCAGCGCGGAGACCTTGCGCAGGAGGCCGCGGCGCGTCCCCGGCGGGAAGTTGCCGATCGTCCCGCCGAGCAGCGCGACGATTCGGGGGGCGCAGTTCGGCGACGGAATCCGCTCGAGGTGGCGCTCGAAGTCGCCGATCACGCCGTGGACCTGGAGGCCGTCGTACTCCTCGACGAGCTGTCGGGCGGCGTCCTCGACGACTGTCTCGGAGACGTCGAACGGCACGTACCGCCTCAGCGTGTCCGCCTCGGCCATCGCGTCGAGGACGATGCGCGCCTTGTCCGCGGCGCCGGAGCCCAGCTCGACGAGTTCGCCCGCGCCGGTCGACTCGACGATCTCGCGTGCCCGCTCGCGGAGGATGTCGGTCTCGGTCCGGGTCGGGTAGTACTCGGGGAGCTCGCAGATCCGCTCGAACAGCTCCGACCCGCGGGCGTCGTAGAAGTGCTTCGGAGGCAGCTCCTTGAACGGCCGGGTGAGCCCATCGAGGACGTCGTTGGCGAGCGATCGCTCGTCGAGCTCGGACAGCCACGACTCGATCCGGATGTCGCCGGAATCGAGGACCGCCTTCACGACACGTCCTTCGCGAGGCGGAGGCCGGCAAAGATCTGACGGCGCCGGGGGTAGTCCCAGTTGCGGAACGTGGGGTTGGCCACCCGGGCGCGGGTGGCCCACGATCCGCCCCGCAGAACCTTGTACTCGCCGCCGAAGAAGACCTCCGAGTACTCCCGGTACGGGAATGGGACGAAGCCCGGGTAGCCCCCGAAGTCGCTGGACGTCCATTCCCACACGTCCCCGATCATGCCCAGGCAACCGGCAGGCGAACCTCCATCGGGATGCGCCAGGACTGGGGCCGGTCGGCAGCCGAAGTGGTCCAGGTTGGCATGGAGGCCGGCGACCGGCGGTTCGTTTCCCCACGGGAAGCGCCGGGCGGTTCGCTCCTCCTGGTCCCAGGTCGCCGCCTTCTCCCACTCGAGCTCAGTGGGGAGGCGGGCGCCATGTGCTCTGGCGAAGGCGTCGGCCTCGAACCAGGAGACGTGGACGACGGGCTGATGCGGGTCAAGCGGGTCGAGCCCCCCGAGGCGCCACTCGGCACCCAGGTCCGCCGTCCACCCTCCAGGTCGAGTGATGTCGTACTCCTCCTTCCACGCCCAGCCTTCGTCGGACCACCACTCGCGACGCTGATAGCCGCCGCCTTCCACGAACGTCAGATAGGTCGCGTTCGTGATCGGGGCGCGGGCGATCCGGTACTCGCGGACATCAGTGCGGTGATGGGGGCGCTCGTTGTCGTACGAGAACTCACCGGCGGGTGCGCCGATCCAACACTCACCCCCGGGGATGAGCACGAACTCGAGGCCGCTGAGAGCGGGGCCGGACAGCGGAGGCACCGGTCGCCGCTCCGCCGGCTCGTAATCGGTCAGACGCGCCAACAGAAGCGTCTGGAGCATCGTCTCGTCATGCTGGTGCTCGTGGCGGAGCACCATCTCGTGCAGGAGGCCGTCACCGACGCCGCGCTCCTCGATCACGTCGAGCGTCCTCGCGCGGACCTCGGCGAGGTACTCACGCGCCTCGTCGGGTCGCAGGAACGGGAGATCACCGCGGTGCGCTCGCGGTGTCTCGAACGCGTCGTAGACATCGGCGAGGTCGTCGTGGAGGAGCGGCCGGCCGCCGTAGCGGTGGACAAGCCACAGGTCCTCGAACGCGGCGATGTGGCCGAGGTCCCACACGAGCGGGCTCATCAAAGTTGAGTGAACGCGCTCGAGGTTCTCATCGGAGACCGACTGCACGAGCGCGAGCGTCCGGTCCCGGGCCTCGTCGAGGGCGGCGACGGTGTCGTCGGCCGACAGCGTGGCGCTGGCTGGAGAGCTGCTCGCCATCGTCTGATTGTGGCATCCCCGGAACCTCGGCAAATGAGGGTCCGGTGAACGCCGTCAATGCAAGGCGTAGCGCAGGTAGAGCGAGTCGCCTCGCTCGAGCAACCATGCAAGCCGGGCCTGCGCGGGGTCGGCGAGCTGCGAGCCGCTCGTGATCGTGGGGCCGCGACCTCCGCCGGTGAGCTTCGGCGCGAGCGTCACAAACAGGTCGTCCACGAGGTCTTCCCGCAGGAGCCCGCCGAACATCGTGGGGCCTCCCTCGCACAGCAGCGCGCGTACGGCGTGGAGGTTTCGAAGGTGGCGCATCACGGACGTGAAGGTCAGCTCCGCAGGATCGAGGCTGACCACCTCGACCTGGGCCGCACAGCCGGCCATGTCGGGCGTCGCGGCGGAGAACACGATGATCCGCGCCTCGGGCTCGGCGAACAGAGGGATGTCGGTCGGGATGTCACCGCTGCGGCTGACGGTCACGAGCAGCGGCTCCGGGGCCTGCCCGCGATCGACCCGCCGTTGCCGGCGCTCCGGCTTGCCCAGCAGCCGTCCGTACTTCTCGGCGCGCAGTGTCCTGGTCCCGACGAGCACGGCATCGACCTGTTCGCGCAGGCAGTGAAAGATGGCGCGGTCGCCGTCATCGCCTAGGCCGCCGGAGCGGCCATCGACGGTCGCGCGGCCGTCGACGCTCATCACGAAGTTGGCCATTGTGAACGGCCGGTCGGCGGGAGGCACGGCCTCCTGCACGAACGAACCGAGCAGGACCGATTCGTCGACGGTGCCGGGTTCCGGCGCTAGCTGACGAAACTCCATCTACGGCGCGAACCTAGCAGTTAGGGTTCGTCCCAGTGCTCGACTGCACCTACCGCGTCCAGATCCCGCATCAGTCCGGCCAGCTGTCGCTGGTGGCCGGCGCGATCGCGAAGGCGGACGGGCTGATCGGGGACGTGGTGACGATCTCGATCGGCCGCGAGCACTCGATCCGTGAGATCACCGTCGAGGTCCGCGACACCGCTGAGGCGGAGCGCGTGGCCGAGCTGATCGACGAGGTGCCCGGAGTGCGGGTGCTCTGGCACCAGGACCGCGCTCTGATCGCCCACGAAGGGGGCAAGCTGCGGATGGACGCGATCCATCCCGTGCGCAGCGTCCAGGAGATGCGCGATGTCTACACGCCGGGTGTCGCCCGGGTCAGCCAGGCGATCGAGGCCGACCCGGCGCTTGCGGGCCGCTACACGATGATCTGGCGCAGCGTGGCTATCTGCACGAACGGCACGCGCGTGCTCGGGCTTGGCGACATCGGGCCGGTTGCGGCGATGCCGGTGATGGAGGGCAAGGCGGTTTTCTATCGGCAGTTCGCGGGGATCTCGGCGATCCCGATCCTGATCGACGCCGCGGCCGACGACGTCGACGGTTTCGTGTCGACCGTCGTCCGGATCGCGCCGTCGTTCGGCGGGATCCACCTGGAGGACATCTCGGCGCCGGAGTGCTTCGAGATCGAGCGGCGGCTGATCCAGGCGCTCCCGCAACCGGTCATGCACGACGATGTCCACGGGACCGCGGTGGTGTCGGTGGCGGCGGCCTTGGTCGCATGCCGCCACGCCGGGATCGACCTGAGCTCGGCGACGGTCGGGCAGCTCGGTCTGGGCGCCGCCGGATTCGGGATTTCGTCGCTGATGGTCGACAGCGGCGCCCGGAGGGTGATCGCGTTCGATCCCTCGGAGGCCGCGCAGGCACGTGCCCGCGGGCACGGGGTCGAGATCTGCACGATGGAGCAAGTGATGGAGGCGGCCGACCTCGTCGTGGCCACGACCGGACGTCCAGGCCTGATCCAGCCGTCGATGATCCACCCCGGCCAGGTGATCCTGGCGCTGTCGAATCCCGACCCCGAGATCGCGCCCGAGGTGGCCGAACGGGCGGGAGCGGCCTTCGCCGGCGACGGGCGCAGCGTCAACAACGTGCTCGGCTACCCCGGCATCTTCCGTGGCGCCCTGCAAGCGGGCGCCGCGACGATCAACACCGAGATGAAGCTCGCGGCGGCGAAGGCGCTCGCGGCGCTCGCGCCGGAAGACGAACTCGTGCCCAACGTGCTCGATCAGGGCGTCCACGATGCCGTCGCCGAGGCCGTGCGCGAGGCGGCTAGGCGCAGCGGGGTCGCCCGTCCGGAGCGCGCCACCGTGGACCTGTGAACCGGTTAGGCTCACGCCGGTGGATTTCGCCCGGCTGGACAGGGGAGAGCTGATCGCCACGGTGGGCGGGTTCGTTCTCGGCGTATCCCTGTTCCTTGCGTGGTACTCGCTACGCAACCGCTTCGCGACTCTGAACAGCTGCCACGGCCCCCAGAGCACGTGCACCGGCTGGGAGGCGTTGACGATCCTCCGCTACCTGCTGTTGATCACGGCGATCGCTCCGGCGATCCTCGCCTGGATCATCGTCCGCGGTCATGCTCTGTCGTGGCCCCGCGGCGAGCTGACGGCGGTGACAGCGCTCACGGCACTGACGTTCACGCTGTTCCGCGGCCTGCTCGATAAGCCGGGATCGCCCCCGAGCGAGATCAGCATCACCTACGGCTGGTGGCTCGCGCTGCTGGGTGGTCTGTTGATCCTCGTCGGTTCGGTCTGGCGCTCGCAGGAGAGCGCGGCCAGGCGCAAACCGCCCGGGGTGCTATGACCGTGTCGAGCACCCAGGATCCACCCCGGCCGGACCGCAACCTGGCGCTCGAGCTCGTCCGTGTGACGGAGGCTGCGGCGCTCGCGGCGGCGCGCATGGTTGGCCGGGGCGACAAGGAGGGAGCTGACCAGGCCGCTGTCGATGCGATGCGCAACGTGCTGGACTCCGTCTCGATGAACGGGATCGTGGTCATCGGCGAGGGAGAGAAGGACGAGGCGCCGATGCTCTACAACGGCGAGCGGATCGGAGACGGCAGCCCGCCCGACGTCGATGTTGCCGTCGACCCGCTCGAGGGCACGCGGCTGACGGCGCTGGGCATGCCGAGCGCGATCGCAGTCATCGCCCTGTCCGAGCGCGGCGCGATGTTCGACCCCGGCCCGTGCGTGTATATGGAGAAGATCGCCGGTGGCCCCGAGATCGCCGACCTGCTCGATCTCGACCGTCCGCTGCCGGAGACGCTGGCGCTGATCGCCGAGCGCAAGCAGATCGACATCCGCGACGTGATGGTCGTGATGCTCGATCGCGAGCGCCATCACGAGGCGATGCGCGAGGTCCGAGAGGCGGGGGCGCGCGTCAGGCTGATCCTCGACGGCGACGTATCGGCGGCGATGCTCGCCGTGAGCGACAACTCGCCCGTCGACCTGCTGTGGGGGATCGGAGGAACGCCGGAGGGCGTGATCTCGGCCGCCGCGATCAAGTGCATCGGCGGCCAGCTGCTCGGCCGGCTGTGGCCGCGGAGCGACGGCGAGCGTCTGGCGGCGACCGATGCCGGTTACGACCTCCGGCGAATTCTGAACGCCGACGACCTGGTGGCCGGAGACGACGTGTTCTTCTCGGCCACCGGGGTGACCGACGGCGACGTGCTCCAGGGCGTTCGCTACCAGGGCGACCGGGGCGCGACGACGGAGTCGCTGGTGATGCGCTCACGTTCGGGAACGGTGCGGCGAGTGTCGGCGCGTCACGACCGCGCGAAGCTGAGGGCGCTGACCGGCGTCCGCTACGGCTGACGGGCGGTCTCGGGTGGAGTGGCGGCCTCGGGCGGAGTGGCGTTCGGGTGGAGTGGCGTTCAGGTGGGGCGAACGTCCCCACCTTTGACTCGGCGAGGTCCAGCGTCGCCAGCGAACGCAGGAACGCGTGCGTTACGAGCACGTGGATCGAGGACTGCGTCGCCTCGTAGACGGGCATGCTGAACGACGCTGCGATCGCCGGGTAGAAGTTCGCGACCTCGACGTCGATCCGGATCTTGGCCCGCCCGTTGGTCTGTCTGGTCGCCCTGGCGTCGCACGTCGAGCGCCAGGTATCCGCAGCCGCTGCCGCGCCGAGAGACGAGCAGTCCGTCGCGGATCCGCCAGCGGACGTTGCCGTGATCGCCCTCGAACGCGTACTCGGGTGCCTCGAATCGAAGCAGGGTCAACGGGCGTGCGAGCAGCACGACCGACCGTTCGTTCTCGCCGTAGACGACACGGATCAGCCCAAGCGTCACGCGGGTGAGGAAGCGCCAGTAGGTGCGGCCGAGATTCTCGAGGTTGGCCGGGTTCCACAGCCGGTCGAGATCGGCGGGCGACAAGGTCAGTTCGGCCGACTGAGCGGAGTAGACGCCACCGTCGCGCGCGACGGCCGTTGACCTACGCGGCGAGATGATCACGGCCCGCGCCGGCAGGCGACCTCGCCGCCGGATGCGCACGACCACGAACGTCACGAGCGCGACGAGCGCGACCAAGAACTGAACCACGGCGGGATTCTCCCCTTTCTTCAGCTGGTCAACGCGGGATTTCTCGGAGCACGACCCGAGCTCCTGCTTCGAGGTCCCCCTCGCCTGGCGGGATCATGGCCAGCGCGTCGGCGCCGAGGAGCGAGCTGACGATGTTCGAACCCTGCGGGCCGTTCGGCACCGCCACGGTGGCGCCGTTGCTGTAATCGAGGCGGACGCGTACAGCCTGCTCGCGGCTTGGGTTGCGACGGACGGCGATGCCGAGCGTCGCGTGGCGCTTGGCGGCGGCCGGCGGAGCCAGGCCCTGGAGGGCAAGCAGCGCTGGCCGCGCGAACAGCGCGAACGTGACCGCGGCCGACACCGGATTGCCGGGGAGTCCGAACACCAGGCGACCGTCGAGCGTGCCGAACCACGTCGGCTTACCTGGTTGCAGGGCCACACCCCAGAACACCTCTTCGACGCCCAGCGCCGCCAGCGCCGGCTTGACGTGATCGTGCGGGCCGACCGATACGCCGCCGGAGACGACAACGACGTCGGAGCGCTCGAGCGCCTCGCCGAGCGAGGTCTGTGTGATCGTCCGGTCGTCGGGAAGCCGCGCGCCATCGTCGGCGATCGCGCCGGAGTTGGTCGCCAGCGCCGCCAGCATCGGAGCGTTCGAGTTGTGGATCTCGCCCGGGCGAAGCGGCTCACCGGGGGCGCGCAGCTCATCGCCAGTGCACAGGACGCTCACGCGAGGACGTCGCGCGACCGAGACCGTGGCCACGCCCGCGGCGACGGCCGCGCCCAGCTCGACCGCGCCGAGCGCCGTGCCCGCTCTCAGCACGATCGCTCCGGACGCCATGTCCTCGCCCCGAGGCCGGACGTTCTCGCCCTCGCCCGTCGGCGCCATCGTCTCAATCTGATCGCCCTCGGCCTCGACGTCCTCCTGACGGATGACCGCGGTGGCGCCGCTGGGAACTGCGGCGCCCGTGGAGATCCGAACGGCCTGTCCGTCGGAGAGCTCCCGGTCGAAGGGGGACCCCGCCCTCGACTCTCCGATCACGTCCAGCACCCGCCCGGCGGCACCGGCGCGGACGGCGTACCCGTCCATCGCCGAACACGGGAACGGCGGCACGTCTCCGGTCGCCGCGACGTCGTGCGCGAGGACCCGGTTCAGGGCGCGCTCGACCTCGACGGGCTCGGCGTCAAGCCTTCGGGTCGCCAGCAGCACCAGCTCGCGGGCATGGTCAACGGTGATCAGTTGCTGAGACATTGGTTGACATTGTCCAGGTCGGGGAATGCCAGATCGTCCAAACCTACCCATAGCTACCAAGGCGGCGTGATAAAAGACCCCAATGCAGCATGGCCCGCCCCGACGGCGTCGCGCCAGGCCGGTGGGGGACGCTCCGGTCGATGCCCTGCTGCCCCGGGTCGAGGACATCACCAAAGGATGGCTGCTGGCGGTGCTCGAGCAGGCGCCGCTGGAGGACGCCCCGGCGATCCTGGCCGCCGATCTGGCCCGCGACGGGCCGCGGATCTGCGAGGCCGTCGTCCGCGCGCTGGCCGACGACGACGACCTGCGCCGGCTGCAGCCCGGCGGCGCCCTCGAGCCGCTTGTGGCCCTGACCGGCGAGCTCGCCGGCGCCCAGTTCCCGGAGCCGGTGTCGCGCGCCGTCGATGCGCTACAAGCAATTGTGTGGAGCGCGCTGCGTGGCGAGCTTCCCGGCGCGGATGCGGACGAGATCGCGGCCCTTGCTGAGCGACTCCAGCTCGTCATTGAGTTCGTGCGCGCGGCGGCGTTGAGGCGTTCGGGGAACGGCGCGGCGGGCGCCGAAGCGGTGTACCCGATCAGGGCGACGCGCGCGGCGGATCTGCCGACTTCAGCGGCCGGCGATGTGGAAGAGCCCGAGAGTGCCGGCCTGGCGCCGGACGCGCTGTGGATCGGCGCGGTTGAGGACGAGATTGCCCACGCCGAGCAGGGTGGGGTGGCGCTGTCGCTGTTGCTTGTCGAGCTCAACGATGCCGACCGGGTGGAGGCGGCCGAGTCGCCGACAGACGCCTCGGCGACGTTCGGCCGGTTCGCCCAGGCGCTGCGCGGCGTGGTGCGCCGCCGCGACCTGCTCGCCTGCGAGACCGAGAGCCGCGCGTGGATCATCGCCCGCGACACCGGCCGGGTCGGGGCACAGGCGCTGGCGAGCCGGGCCGCCAGCGCGGTCAGCGAGGCCCGGCCGTGGCGCGGCGCGCCGCTGACCGTCAGCGCGGGACTCGCCGTGCTGGGTGAAGATGGACGGGATTCCGCGAGCCTGATCGAGGTCGCGGAGGAGGCGAAGTTCGCGGCGGCTGCGGCGGGGGTGCCGGTGATCCATGAGTTGCCGCCGGAGGAGGATGGGGAAACCGGCGGCGCGGGGCCGCGGTTGGTCAGCTAGCAGCCGAGCGTCGGGCCGCCGGCTAGCGGTGGGGGAGTGAGACCGCTCCGATCATCGCCGACCCCGGGATCGCGAGCAGCCTGGCGGTCGCCTGCGTGAGATCCCAGTCGGCGTCGTGGGCGTAGGGCCCGCGGTCGATCACGGGGACGACGATCGTCCGGCCGCCGTAGTCGATCGCGACCGGAGTGCCGCACTTCAGAGTCCGGTTGGCGACCCCCAGCGTCCGCCGGCGTAGGACGACCCCACAGGCGGTTCGCTGGCCGAAGAATCCGGGGCCGTAGTACGTGGCGAACGAAGGTCGGTAGACGGTGATCGTCAGCGCGGGCGACAACGCCGCGGCGCTGGCGGTTTGGCTCTGCTCGACGACCGCGCGGATCGAGAAGCGGCCGATGTGGTTCGTCGGCCACAGCGCCGAGAAGCTGCCGTCCGCGGCGGCGGTGCCGTGCGTCGTCCGCGCCCACGTCCAGCCGGTCTCCCGGCCGCGCCGCTCGATCTCGACCGTGTCACCGGCGGCCTCGGTGCCGACGTTGCCGAAGAACCGGGTCGGGCTGCGCAGCATCTCGGACGCGCGAGTCTCGACGGTGACGCCGTCACCGGTCGCCATCACCGTGAGGTTTCCGGGCTTGACCTGGGAGCTGGAGCTCGGCGCGCTGCCGCTCGGACTCGACCCGCCGGTGGGCGAACCCCCGCCCGACGCGGCCAGCACGAGTGCGGGGGCGACGAGTGCGAGCGCGCTCACGGCGAGCACGACGGCGACAGGGGTATAAGCGCGTCGGTTCACGTAGGCCGGTCCCAATCCTCTCTTCGCTTTGTGCCTACGGGGTGAGCTGACGGGCTCGCGCTTTCGCGCTACGGTCTCAAGCGGGACCGATTCGCCCCTGCGAACCTGGCGGCTCGCAAGTGGTTCCCCCGCCGATCACCCGCGGACGGGCGATCGCTCGGCTGGAAGGCGCGGAAGTATACGTAACGCGCGGAGGCGTTGTGGCCCGTGGCCGGCGCGCTAAGGGCGCGGGAGACGCGCGACGGCGCCGCGGATCGCCCTGGCGCCGACCGAGAGGCCGATCTCGGCGAGCTCCGCGGCCGCCTGGACGGCGGTCCCGAGCAAGTCCGAACCGTTCGATGGTGCCGGCGGGCGGTTGCGCGGCCCCGGCGGGGTGCCCGCCGGCTGGGCGGGCTGGCGCAGGCGCGTCGGCTTGGCGCGGGGCGGTGCCCGACTCGGGCGCGGCGGCCTTCGCCGCGGCTCGCGGGGCCTTTGCCGGCGTGGCCCCGGATCGAGCGTCCGCGCCTGCGTCAACGACGCGCGGGGGGCGCTTCTGGCTGCGGCGGTGCGGCCGCGTGCGCGGCAGCGAGCCGAGCACGTCAGAGGGGGATTCGCCGGTCATCGGAGGTCACATGATCGCGCATCGGGGTTGGCGGCGTGGTCCGCGCGGCAATGGAATTGAACGAATTGCGCAGTTTGCTGGCCGCAACTTGAAACGGGTAAGCCAGTTCTACGTAGTAGTCATCAATAATGGAATGCCGCGAGTGCGGCATCGGACGCGCGACGACTGCCACGATGGGTCGACGCACGCGTCTGTGGTGTCTTGACTTCAAAAAATATAGTACATATACTCACAGCGGTATGTTTGAGTAGCGGGCGTGCGCCCTTGGGGCTGCGCCCGCGCTCTGATCCCTTACGCCGGTTGGCTTTCAGTGCCGGCGCATACGACGGAAACGGAAACAGATGTCAGTAGCGGACCTGCAGGAACTCGAGGAGATCAAGGGACTCGTTACGCGCGGTCAGCAGCTCGGCGTGCTCACGTACGCCGAGATCGCCGGGGCCGTATCGGAATTGGATCTCGACGAGGCCGACGTCGAGGAGCTGCACGGCTTCCTCGAGAAGGCCGAGATCGAGCTCGTCGAGGAGGTAGACCCGGCGCTGGCCGCCGCCGAGGTGGAGCGCGCTCCGGACAAGCGCGGACGGCGCAAGGCGAAGACGACGCTGGACCTAAAGCCGGACATGACGACCGATTCGCTTCAGCTGTTCCTGAAGGACATCGGCAAGGTGCGGCTGCTGACGGCACAGGAAGAGGTCGATCTCGCCAAGCGCATCGAGCGTGGCGATCTTGACGCCAAGCAAAAGATGGTCGAATCGAACCTCCGTCTGGTCGTCTCAATCGCGAAGAACTACCGCAACCAGGGACTTCCGTTCCTCGACCTGATCCAGGAGGGGACGCTCGGCCTCGTGCGTGCGGCGGAGAAGTTCGACTACCGCAAGGGGTTCAAGTTCTCCACCTACGCGACCTGGTGGATCCGACAGGCGATCGCCCGAGCGCTGGCCGACAAGGCCCGGACGATCCGCATCCCCGTGCACGTCGTCGAGAAGCTCAACAAGATCGGCCGCGCCGAGCGCAAGCTCGTCACGGAGCTGGGTCGCGAGCCCACGGCGGAGGAGATCGCCGAGGTGACCGGGATCGAGCCCGAGGAAGTCGAGTCGATCAAGCGCTCCGCGCAGGCGCCGGTGTCGCTCGAGAAGCCGGTCGGCGACGAGGAAGAGTCCGAGTTCGGGCAGTTCATCGCCGACGAGCGGGCCGAGTCGCCGTACGAGCGGGCCGCCGAGATCCTCACCAAGGAGGCGCTCCGCGAGGCACTCGAGAACCTCAGCTACCGCGAGCGGCGCGTGCTCGAGCTGCGGTATGGCCTCGGTGGCGAACATCCCCGGACGCTCGATGAAGTCGGCCGGACGTTCAATGTCACTCGTGAGCGGATCCGGCAGATCGAGAACCAGTCGCTCAAGAAGCTTCAGTCTCTGGCTGAGGCTCAGAAGCTTCGCGACGTGGCGTAGAAGGCTTACCTCGAAGGGCGCTCGCTTTTCGGGACCGCACGCGAGTCCCGAAAAGCGAGTCGCCCTCCTTCTGGGTACTGGCGGGGCTCTGCGATCGCGGGTCCTGCTTCGGTCTCTCGGAGCCGTGAAGCGTTCTGCTCTTGACGGCGTGCTTGCCTAAGTGTCCAGCCGTGGCTCAAGGGTGGGGTCGGATGCGCCGATGCCTGCTGGGATGCTGGATCTCGATGAGGCGCTTCGCTACGTGGTGCAGAAGGAAGGCTCGGATCTGCACCTCAAGGTTCCGTCGCGGCCGTTGGTTCGAATCCACGGCCGCCTGGAGGCGATCGAACAGTACGAGCCGCTGACGCCGGCCGAGGCCGAGCGGATGCTGCGCCACATGCTCGGCGGCCACCAGGAGAAGCTCGACGAGTTCGACACCGAGGGCGAGGTCGACTTCGCCTACTCGGTCGAGTCGCTCGGGCGATTCCGCATCAACGCTTTCCGCCAGCGCGGCTCGATCTCGATCGTGGCCCGGTCGATCCCGCTGTCGGTCAAGTCGCTCGACGAGCTCAGGCTTCCACCCGTGCTGCATGACGTCGCCGACGAGGAGCGCGGTCTGATCCTGCTGACCGGCACGACCGGTTCGGGTAAGTCCACGACGCTGGCGGCGATGCTCGACCAGATCAACACGACCAAGTCGCGCCACATCGTCACGATCGAGGATCCGATCGAGTACCTGCACCGCGACCGGGCCTCGATCATCAACCAGCGTGAGGTCGGGAGCGACACCGGCTCGTTCCACCGAGCCATGCGCCGCGTCCTGCGCCAGGACCCGGACGTGATCCTGATCGGGGAGATGCGCGACGAGGAGACGGTGCGTTCGGCGCTGTCCGCGGCCGAAACCGGCCACCTCGTGCTCTCGAGCGTCCACACGATCGACGCCCCCGAGACCGTGAACCGGATCATCGACTTCTTCCCGCCCCACGAGCAGTTCCAGGCCAGGGCGATGATGGCCGGCACGCTGAAGGCGATCATCTCGCAGCGGCTCGTGCCCACGCCGACCGGCGACGGCCGGGTCGCGGTCTGCGAGGTCCTGCGGATGACCGGACGCGTGCGCGACATGATCATGGACCCCGAGGAGACCGGCCGCCTGCGCGAGGTGATCTCCGAGGGCGAGTACTACGGGATGCAGACCTTCGATCAGGCGTTGCTCCGCCACACACAGGCGGGCCGCGTGTCGATGGAGGACGCCCTGCGCGTCGCCTCGAGCCCGCACGACTTCAAGTTGCTCGTCGCCGCCGACGGCCGTACGTCCACGTCGATGGACGATCTGATGGACGACAGCCGGGCCGCAGCCGGTCCGGTCACGCTCCAGCATCCGGCGCCGCCCGAGCCGCAGCAGCGCATCCCGGCCTGACCGGCGTTCGCATGTCGACATCCATCCGGCGAGTTCGCTTCAGTTCGTGAAGCATTGCGCTAGAATCGAAGTTCTGATGGGGTCAAAGAACAGTTGCCCGGTGTGCCGCACGGCGGAAATCGTCTGCGGCAAGTGGACGCTTCTGGTGATCCGGGACCTGGCCGAAGGCCGTTCGCGGTTCTGCGAACTGGAGCGCTCCCTGCACGGAATCAGCCCTCGTACCCTGTCGCTGCGCCTGCGGGCGCTCGAGGAGGAGGGCATCCTCGAGCGTCAGACGTTCCCCGAGGTCCCACCGCGAGTCGAGTACGCGCTCACGCAGAAGGGACGTGCGCTGGTGCCGCTGATCGAGGACATGCGCGAGTACGGGCGCGAGTGGCTCGGCGCGGATTGCGCCGAGGACGACCTTGATCGCCCGGCCGCCGAGGAGCGCGAGCCGGCGATCGCCGCAGCCTGATCCGCGCCGATGCGGATCGCGCTCGCAGCCGACGAGCCGGCGGGCCTCGAGCGCGCCTGACAGCCGCCGCCGGCTGCAACCGGCGTCTCGCCGTGAAGGATCGTCGGCGACGAGAGCGAAACGGCGCATGTGCGCAACAGCGCCCTCCACGGGATTCTCGAGGCGTTCACGTCTGACGCCGCATGCCAGCTGGCGATGGAGACGGCCCGTGGCGCCGAGGTTCCGTTCGAGGTGATCGAGGAACGGCGTGGCCGGGTTCCGCTGTACTGCTACCGGCCGCTGACGAGCGCCTTCATCCGCGAGCGGCTCGGCGTGATCTCGGCACTGCCCACGTACGCGCCCGCGGCTCGAGCGCTGACCGGACTCGAGGGGACCCAGAACTATCTCCGCCAGCGAGGCGAGGCGCGGATCCCAGACGAGGCCCGCGAGCGCGCCGAGGCGACGCTGCGTTCGTTCCTGGGCGGCATCTTCGACGAGCGCAGCGTGTTCGAGTTCGACCAGGCGCGATTCGAGTCGGCGTACGCAGAGCTCGAGATGGCCCTGTACGAGGGCCGGTGCGTGACGACCGTGATCGTGCCCCTCCTGGGCCTGGCACTCGACCCCGAATCCGACGAGGTTCCCCTCGGCGAGGGGCTCTCGCTCGTCCGTGGGGAGACGCTTCCCGACGCTCCCGCCGACGCGGTCTGGGCCGACGCCGACGATCCGAACGTGCTCGCGGTGCTCACCGTCAGCCAGGAGCGCTCGGCCCGCCCGGCGGTGTCGCTCGCTCGCGCCCGCTTCCGCCGACTGCTCACCGCGCTGCGGCTGTTCGAGCCCGGCGGCTACGCGCTCGGGCCGGCCGCGTGGACGCGCACCGACAACGGCCCGTGGCGGCCCGCTGCGCTCGGCTCGAGCGGCCGGGCCCGGCTCGTGACCCTGCTGCCGGCCGCCAACGAGGACGAGCTCCGCGGCTTCTGCAACCTGATCGCCCGACGGATGCCGAACGGCGGGGAGGTGGCGTGGGCGCTGGGGCGGTTCGAGATGGGATGCGAGCGGCTGACGCCGTTCGAGGCGCTGACCGACTACCTGCTTGCGCTGCGAGCGCTGCTGGAACCCGAAGGGCCGAGCAGTGGGCGATTGGCCGGCAGGCTGGCCGCGATCTGCGCTCGCTCGCCCGATCGAGCCGCGCTGGCCGAGCGGGTGGCGCACGCGATCTCGCTGGAGCGAGCGGTGATCTCCGGGCTGGCGCCGGCGCAGACGGGCGTGGACGCGCTCGTCGAGGAGGTCGCCGGCCATCTCCGGGCGCTGCTGCGCGACGTGCTGTGCGGACATCTTGATCCCGAGCTTCGCCAGCTCGCCGACGAGTTGCTGGCGGAGGCGGCGGGCGACGCGCCCACCGGCGAGTTCAGCACCGGTCCTCACGCACACGCCCCAAGTCGCTAGGCTGACCTCCAGGCCGCTCCCTACTCGGTCCCGTCAGGGGTCGGGAGTGTTTTGCCGCCAGGCTCAACACGTAAGTCCTGGGGCTCGTTAGAAGTCAGGGGGAGCGCGACCGCAGCTTCGAGCGGGCTCATCGCCCGCTCGTTCTGTACCCGGCGGAGATTGCACGAGCTCGTCAGCGGCGCGGCCTCTATCCTGAACCGTGTGTCCCCGGCGCACGCCTCACCAGTACGAGCGCCGAACGTCGCCCCAGGCTGCATCAACGTCCCTCGCCGCGACGACGACGGCTTCGAGGAGCTCTGCCACCTGGTCGCCGAGGAAGATCCGGACACCGCGCTGTGCGGCAAGGACGTCACGGGCTATCCGTGGAACCCGCCGTGGCCGCGCTGCGAGGCGTGTCTGGCGATTGCCCGCGGTGAGATGAACTGACACTGGCGCGAGATCGCAGGCTGACCAGGACGCCCAGCGCCAAGACGATGACGCAGCCCGTGAACACGAGCCCAGCGTCGCGCAGGCCGATCGCCTCGGTGGCGAAACCGATGCCGATGATCGGCACCGACAGCGCCACGTAGGCAACGGCGAAGTAGCTGGAGTTGACCTCTCCTCGGTGCTCGGGCGGGGTCTCAGCGCCGACCATCGCGAGCCCCGCCCGGAAGCTGACCCCGGTCCCGAAGCCGGCGACGACAGCGCCGATCAGCAGCAGCGGCAGCGAGGAGTCGGCGAGCGCGCCGGCGATCACCGCCATGCCCGCGATCATGACCACGCAACCGCTCGGAAGCGCGCTGCGGGCCGAGAACAGTCCCAGCGACAGCTGTCCGGCGGTGGAGGAGGCGAATACGGCGAACACGACCACCCCGGTGAGGGCGTGGCTGGGGAGGCCGAGCAGCTGGCCCAGGAACGCAGGCGCGACGGCGGAGAACAGGCCCATCGTCGCGAACGCCGCGAACGCCGCGGTCGATGCGCGGACGAACGTGGGGCGGACCTCGGCGGGGACGCCGAGCTGGGCCAGTCGCAGTCTCCGGGGTCCGTGGTCGCTCTTGGCTCCGGACGGCTCGGGCATCAACCAGATGAAGCACACGGCGGGGAGGAGGAGGGCGAGCTGGACGGCGTAGGCGGTGCGCAGCGGGTCGGGGACGAGCTCCGCCAGAACGCCGGCGAGGAGCGCCCCGGTGCCGAGCCCCATCGTGTTGACCGCCGTCGCCACGAGCGTCGCGCGCGAGCGCCGGCCGGGCGCCGCCAGGTCGAGCAGCGCGGCGGTCGCGGTTCCGGTGAAGATGCCGGCCGACAGGCCGGACACGAACCGGCCCACAAACAGCACTCCGAGCCCCTGTGCCAGCAGGAACACGATCGAGCTCGCGGCGCTCAGTCCCAAGCCCGGCAGCAGGACCTGGCGCCGGCCGTACTGGTCGGAGAGCTGACCGAAGAGGACCAGCGCCGTCAGGACCCCGAGCCCGTAGACCGAGTAGACGAGCGTCACGGTCAGCGCCGAGAAGTGGTAGCGCTGCTCGTAGATCGGGTACAGCGGCGTCGGCATCGTCGTGCCGATCATCGTCACGGCGAACGCGTAAGCCACGCCCGCCGTGGCCACCTTCCGATTCACAGCGGCTAGTTTAAGGACGCATGAGCATCAAGCCGCTGGTGTGCGTCGTCGAGATCCCCAAGGGAAGCCGCAACAAGTACGAGTACGACTCGGAGCTCGGCGCGATCAAGCTCGACCGGTTCGTGTCCGCCTCGGTCGTGTATCCGACCGACTACGGGTACGTCCCGCGGACGGTGGCGCCCGACGGCGACCCGCTTGACGTCCTCGTCTGCGTGTCGGAGCCGACATTTCCCGGGTGCGTCGTCCCGTCCAAGGTCATCGGCCTGTTCAAGATGAGCGACGAGAAGGGTCCGGACGACCACGTCGTGTGCGTGCCGGTAAACGATCCGGGGTGGAACACGGCCGAGCAGATCGACGATCTCCCGTTACAGCTGCGCCGAGAGATCGCTCACTTCTTCGAGGTCTACAAGGACCTCGATCCCGACCGGCACTCCGAGGTCCGCGGCTGGGGGGACGTGGCGGAGGCGTGGGAGCGCATCAGGTGGGCGCGCGAGCAGTTCGCGGCCGGGGCTGGGCGATCGAGCTGACCGCCCCGACGGTGTTCCACGTCGAGCTCCGTCAGTTCCCGAACGTCGCGCGTTCGTTCAACCTGACGCGGACCGAGCTCGATGCGCGCATCCTCGGCCCGTGGGTGGCCGAGCGCCCGGTCGAACTCGACGACCGCCGGTGGTCTCCGGCCAAGGCGAGGCTGACGATCTACGAGGGCCCCGAGCTGCGCTCCGAGGACATGGGCTTGGGGCGAAGCTGGGGCAACGTGACGCGCAGCAGCACCGAGGTGACCGAGCGGGTGCTCGAAGAGGCGGCGGCGGTTGTCGTGCCGGACTCGCTGGCGTCGGTCGAGGCGTTCAAATCCGAGCTCGCCGGCTACGCCGACGATCGGGCGCTGGCGCTCCACGAGATCCCCGCGCTCGCCGGCCGGCGCCATCCCGGCGCGCGAGCCAGCGAGCAGCTCGCGCTGGCCGAGCGGTCGGTGTGGGAGCTGCTCCATCAGCGCCGGGTACGGATCCTCCGAGGCGATGTCGAGGTGGGGGAGGACGAGTGGCAGCAGATCCTGCTCGACTGGCAGATGTGGACCGGCGCGGCCGCGCCGGCGATGACGCTCGCGGCGATCGCCCAGGCCTGATCAGGCCACGAGCTGCGCGATCAGCCGCTCGCGCTCGGCGTCGGAGGCGAACAGGTAGCGGTGCATCCGCAGCAGCCCCTCGATGTCGTGCACGTCATCGTCGAGCTGCGGCACCAGCAACATCGGCCGGCCGTCTAGCTCGGTTTCCAGCCGGGCGATATTGCCGGCGTCGCGGTGGGCCAGGACGTGGTAGTCGCGGAAGTTCTCGGCGACGCGGGCTGTGAGCTCCGGCCCGAGCTGCTTCTCGAGCGCCGCCTCGAGATCGTCGGGCTCGGCATCGCCGAGCATGTCGTGATGGACGCGGTTGACGACCGCGCCGGCGAACGGCAGCCCGCCCTCCTCGAGCGTGCGGCGAAACCAGAGCGTCTCCTCGATCGCCTCGGCCTGGGCGGAGGTGACCAGCACGAACGCTGTCGTGTCCGCGGTCAGCATCTCCTGCACCTGGCGGGCCCGGGCGCTGAAGTCGTCGGTCATGTCCCCGAGCAGCTGGAAGAACGTCGAGAGGTCGGAGAGGAGGTCGATGCCGGTGACTCGCCGCATCGCTCCGAGCAGCGGCGACGCGCCGCGGCCGATGACGCGCATCCCGACCCCGGTCGGACGGATGAACGCCTTCAGTGCCCGCCCCTCCAGGAACGAGGTCAGGCGCCCCGGCGCGTCGAGGAAGTCGAGCGCGTTTCGCGACGGTGGCGTGTCGAGCACGAGCAGGTCGAAGTCGGCATCGTGGTCGAGCTCGTAGAGCTTGGCGATCGCGGTGAACTCCTGCGATCCCGACACCGCCGTCGACAGCTCTCGGTAGACGCGGTTTGCCTTGATCTCGGCGGCGCGCTCGGCGTCGGGGGCGATCCGGTCGATCAGCTCGTCAAACGTCCGCTTGGGGTCGAGCATCATCGCCCACAGCTCGCCCCGCACCTCGAGCCCGTTGTGCTCGAGCCGGCTCGGGTCGACGCGCCGCGGCTCGTTCTCGAGCTCCTGCAGGCCGAGCGCGTTCGCCAGCCGCCTCGCCGGATCGATCGTGACGACCGCCACCCGCGCGCCTCGAGCCGCCATGCCGAGCGCGATCGTCGCCGAGGTCGTGGTCTTGCCCACGCCCCCGGATCCGCCGCAGACGCAGACGCGCTTGCCGTCCAGTAGTTCGGCGACGCTCACCGCCGCGAGTCTAGGACCGCCGACGGTCCGGTATCAGCCCGCGTTCGTGCCGGTCAGGTCCAGCAGTTGATCGCCGGTCGTCTCGTCGCGAATCTCGGCGACGCTGACGCCGGGATCGGGCAGCACCCGCAGCGCGTCGGCCGGAAGCGCGACGCTGACCGGCGTTCCCTGGCTGTATGGCAGCTCGGCGCCGTCGTTGCGCACGAGCGTCTGAAGCGCCGCGCCGGTCGCGAGGCGGACGTAGACGTGCGTCGTCGAGCCGAGGAAGACGAGGCGCTCGACCATCCCGGGCACGCGATTGGCGCCGTCGGTCCCATACGGGCTGACGTCGACGCGTTCGGGTCGGATCGCGAGCTTGACCGCGCCGGTCGCGTCGAGCTGGCCGGCCTCGGCACAGAGAACGAAGTCGCCCAGCCGCAAGCGGCAAGGACTTCTCTCGTCCCCGCTGTGCTCGACTCGGGCGTCCATCAGGTTCGATACACCGAGGAAGTCGGCGACGTAGGCATCGGCGGGCTCGTTGTAGACCTCCTCCGGCGTCCCGAGTTGGACGATCCGTCCCTGGTTCATGACGGCCAGGCGATCGGACATCGTGAGCGCCTCTTCCTGATCGTGGGTGACGTACAGGAAGGTGATCCCAACCTGCTCCTGCAGCGCCCCGAGCTCGACCTGGAGTATGCGGCGGAGCTTGGCGTCCAGCGCTCCCAGCGGCTCGTCGAGGAGCAGGACCGAGGGGCGGAGCACAAGCGCACGGGCGAGGGCGACGCGCTGCTGCTGTCCGCCCGAGAGCTGGTTGGGGCGACGGTTCTCGTACCCGGAGAGCTGGACCAGCTCGAGTGCCTCCGCCACCCGGGTGTTCATCTCCGTCTTGGGCACCGACTTGTACTTCAGGCCGAAGGCGACGTTCTCGGCGACGGTCAGGAACGGGAACAGCGCATAGCTCTGGAAGACCGTGTTGACGTTGCGGCGGTTGGGTCCCCAGTTTCCGACGTCAACGCCGTCGAGCAGAATCTTTCCGTCGGTCGGCGGCTCGAAGCCCGCGACCATCCGCAGCGTGGTGGTCTTTCCACAGCCGCTCGGCCCCAGAAGGGAGAAGAACTCGCCGGGCTGGACCTCGACCGAGATGGCGTCGACCGCGATCACGTCGCCAAAACGCTTGGTCAGTGACTCGAGCTTGACGTTTCCTCCACTCATTTCAGTCCTCTCAGATGCCGGCGATGCCGGTGAGTGCCTCGGTGCCGCCCTTGGTCCGTTCGCCTCGGGTCATCCATCGGTAGGCGACGAACCCGATCAGCGCGGCGAGGAGCGAGACGAACAACATGATTGTGGCCAGGGCGTTGAGCGACGGCCCGCTCAGCCCGCCATGGACGTTGGAGTAGATCAGCACCGACATCGGCTGCGTGTTCGCTGTCGAGGAGAGCTGCTCCACGATCACGAAATCATCGACGGTGCTGGCGAAGACGAGCACGGCGCTGGCGAAGATGGCCGGCATCAGCAGCGGAATCAGCACCCGGTAGATAGCCCCCATTCGCGACGCGCCGAGATCGGCCGCCGCCTCTTCGTACGTCCGCCCGATGCTGACGAGGCGCGCGCGCACGATGATCGCCGGCCAGCTGATGTTCCATACGACCAGCCCGGCTACCTCAGCCGGAGTTCCCAGGCGGATGAACGTCAGGGCCTGCGTGACGAGAAAGAACAGCGCCACCGCCAGCAGCAGCTCCGGGATCACGAACGAGAAGATCATCACGAAGTTCAATCCGTTCGCGGTCCGGGTTCGCCAGCGATCGATGCCGATGGCAAAGCCAACCCCAATCGGGACGCAGATCGCCGTCGTCAATCCCCCGAGCACCAGCGTCTGGATTACGGCGTGATGGAGGCTCGGATTGTGCAGCACCGAGGTGACCTGGCTGCCGACGTACCACTTGGTGGAGAAGCCCTGCCACGTGGCCTGTGATGCGCCCTTGTTGAATGAGAACAGCACGGCGATCGCAATCGGAACGATCGACCAGATGATGTAAAGCCAGGTGAAGCCCTCCATTGCCCACGGCCGCCGCCACGGGTTTCCTCGAGGCCGGCTTCGCCAGGCGACGGGCTCGGAGCGTGACGCGCCTGACACGGGCGTTTCGACCGTCGCCATCACGCCATCTCCCGCGATGCTCGGGCGGTGCTGACCACGTAATAGATCATCGGGATCAGCAGAACGACGAGCAGCATCAGCGCCAGCACGGCGCCCTGTCCGGTCTCGCCGGGCGAGTTGAGCTGTCCCTCGATCGCGTTGCCGATCATCGTGTTCCCAGGGGCCCCGGACATCAGCTGATTGGTGAAGTAGTCGCCGAGCATCGGCAACACGGTGATGAACGTCCCGGCGATGATCGCCGGCTTGCTCAGCGGAATGGTCACGCTCCAGAAAGTGCGCCACTTGCTGAGCCCCAGATCTCTCGCCGCCTCGAGCAGGCTCTGGTCGATCCGGTCCAGGAAGGCGTACAAGACGAGGATCAGGTACGGGATGTACCCGTACACCAGGCCCATGATCACTGTCAGCGACTTGCCGCCGAGCCAGTCGGTGTTGCCGGGCAGGCCCACGAACGACAAGGCACTGTTGAAAAAGCCGCCCTGCTGGAGCAGGTCGATCCACGCCAGCATGCGCATCATGTAGCTGACCCAGAAGGGGGCGATCAGCAGGACGAGGAACAGCGTCTTGCGCCGGCCGGCATACCGGGAGACGAAATAGGCCACCGGGTACGCGATCGCCATCGAGATCGCCGTGGCGATCGCCGTATAGAGCAGCGTGCGGAGCGCCGGTGGGCCGAGAAACGAATCGGACCCAACGATGTCGTGCCAGACCGCGGTCAGGTTGGCGCTCGACCACTGCAGTGGATTCCAGATCGGCACAGCCGTCTGGAAGAACGAGTTGACGCTGCCACCGGCGACCGACAGCATCACGTAGAACGGCGCCACGAACAGAACCAGCAGCCAGATCGCTCCGGGCGCCGCTAGCCCGATCCACAGCCACCGGTTGCGCCGGTTGGTGTCCTGCCGCCGGCCCATCGTCCTACCCTACAGCCCGTTCGAGAACGTATTCCACGTGTTCTCCCAGACGGTGTTGGCCGCCGGGGGCAGTTCGAGCTGGAAGACGCCCTGGCGGAAGTACTCGGGGAGCACGACCGTCGATGTCAGCTGCGGCGGCAGTAGCTTCTCGGATATCAGCCGGCTGGGAGTGACCTGGTTCAGGGGCTGCATGTAGCCCACGTAGCTGTAGTTCTCGAGCGCGTTGTTCACGTCGAGCAGATAGTTGATCAGCATGTGCGAGAGGACGGGGTTCTGGCCGCTGGTCAGGTTGACCATCAGGTCGTTGGCGACCGGACCCTTCTTGTCGGCGGGGAACCAGTATCCGAGGGTGTCGATCGAGGTGCCCTTGGGCAGATACTCGTAGGAGGAGGCCATGTCGCCCGACCAGGCGTGGTGAATCCAGGTCTTCCCGGTCGGGACGTCGGTGTAGTCGTTGTTGTCGATGCGCACGCCCGTCAGGCTCGAAAGCTCCTGGAGGGCCTTGCCCGCGGCCTGGATCTGGGGCGTGCTGGTCGTGTTGACGTCCAGATTCCCGGCCCGCAGCAGAGCGAGGCTGATGCCCTCGCGGTAGTCGTCGAGGATCGCGACCTTGCCCTTGTACGGCGCCCCCTGCCACGGCATGTTCCAGGACGGGGTGAGGTTGACCTTGTCCTTGCGCCAGGCCATCCCCGTCGTGTAGATCGAGTACGGCGTCGTGTACTGCCAGCCCTGGTCGTAGAACGGATTGCGATAGTCGGGCCACGTGTTGGCCATGTTGGGGATGTAGCTCTGGTTGAGCGGCCGGATCATCTTGGCCGCGACGAGCTGTCCGAGGACGTCGACGGTCGGGAAGAAGACGTCGAACTTCAGCTGGCCGCTGCCGAGCTTGGCGATCGCCTCTTCCATCGTGTTGAACGTCGTCAGCGTGTAGTTGCAGTGGTTCGCCTTGCAGAAGTCCTTGAGGACCTTCTCGTTGATGTAGGCGACCCAGTTGTAGAGCTGGAGCGTGGCGCCCTTCTCAGGCGCGAGCCCCGAGGCGATCGCCTTGTTGTCGGAGTAGATCGGCCACTTGACCGGGTTGTCCTGACGTGGCAGCGGGACGCCGCCGCTGCTCGAGGCACCGCTGGAGCTCGAGCCCGATCCCCCGCAGCCCGCCAATACGCCGCCGAGCGCGAGCCCGGCGCCCGCCGCCAGCAGTTGGCGACGGGAGATCGCTGTTTCGAACGGCTCCGGTCTGCGCCGGCTCCCTCCTTCGGACCATCCCTCACGTGGATGCATGCAAGCTCACCTCTTCAAGAATGCGTCGGGGTCGATCGGGCGATCGACCGGATCCTGTGCGACACCGTCTTTGTGCCGCTCGATCGAGCTTTCGTCGCGATGCTCATCGCGTTGCTCGTGTTGGCTTCTTAGATGTCTCGTCGCCCCTGGGCTGCCGCAGGTCGCAGCCGAGTTCGCTCGACGCCAGCGTAATGCAGCGGTCGACCATCCGAGCCGGTGTCACGTCGGGCTGGCCCAGCGTGACCTGGACGCCCAGGCCGTCGAGAAGACCGCTCAGTACGAGCGCGAAATCGTCCGGATCGACATCGGCGCGGAACTCGCCCGCCTCCTGACCATCGCGGACGATGTCGGCGATCAGCGCACGCTGGCGACGATCCAGCCGGAAGTAGGAGCGCCTCACGGTCGGGTCACGCCGCGCGCGCACCCAGATCTCCATCCACAGCGTGTAGTCGTTCAGGCCGCCGGGACCGAGGCTCGTCTCCTCGATCAGATGCACGAGCTTGTCGCTCGCCCGCTCATACTGATCCTGGCCGTCGGACTGCCGTTCGTAGAACTCGCGGTCGGCGTACTCGACGGCCTCCTCGAGCAGCCGGTCCTTGGATTCGAAGTAGTAGAGGATCGTCGGCGAGCTCGTGCCGGCGCGCTCGGCGATGTCGCTGATGCGGGTGTCGAACAGCCCTCGCTCGTAGAGGACCTCGGCGGCGGCGGCGATGATCTGCGGTTTGCGCAGGTGATCGACTTTGGGGCGGGGACTCATCTCTCCTCGAACTGCTCCCAGGCTTGCCCTTGCCTGTATCCTGAATGACGGTTCAGAAAACTACCACGAAGCGTCGCGCTGTCAAGCGATAAGCGTTAGGAGGAAGTTGTCATGGCCGATGTCGCAGTGCTCGGGGCCGGGTTGGCGGGGCTCTCGGCGGCACGTGACCTGGAGCGCGCCGGTGCTGACGTGGTCGTGCTCGAGGCGCGCGAGCGCCCCGGTGGTCGCGTCGAAGCCGTTGCGCTGCCCGATGGCCGCACCGTGCAGGCCGGGGGCGAGGTCTTCGGCCGCGAGCACACCGCCTACCGCGAGCTCGTCGCCGAGCTGGGGCTTGCCGTCGAGGACAGCTATGTCGCCGACCCCGGCGAGATCAGCTGGGGCCTGAACGAGGGGGTCTACGTCGGCGACGACGCCCCCTGGATGAGCGCGCGCGAGCGGGCCGAGGCCGAGCGGCTGGACCGCGAGTTCGCCGCGCTGGCGGCGACCGTCGACCCCGACGATCCGTGGAGCCATCCGGACGCCCGTCGTCTCGATCAGCTGAGCCTCGGCGCCTGGCTGCGAGAGCGGGGTGCCCCTCCTGCCGTCTCACGCCGCCACGAGCTCGCCTCGCTGTCGCTGTCGTGTGACGGACCCGAGCGAACCTCCGTGCTGGGGGAGTTGCGTAAGTACGCCACGCTCGCCGGCGAGGGCTTCTACGACCTTGAACAGTGGGAGGGGCTGCGGGTTGCCGAGGGGTCGGCCGCGGTCGCTCTGCGGATGGCGTCGGAACTCGGCCCGCGGCTCCGGCTCGGAACGGTGGTGAGCGAGATCGACATCGCCCCCGGCGGCGTCGCGGTGACCCTCGCCGACGGCGAGCGGCTCGAGGCGGAGGCGGTGATCTGCGCGATTCCGGCCGGGCCGCTGCGCTCGATCGTGATCACCGGCCTCAGCGATGCGCGCCTCGCCTCGCTGCGCGCGCAGCGCCACGCGCTCGCGGCGAAAGTGGTCGTCGCCTATCGGGAGTCCTTCTGGCAGCGACGGGGGCAGAATGGTCTCGCCGAGACCGAGTGGCTGTTCGGCTCGACCTGGCCCCAGGGCGGCGGCGTGCTGTCGCTGCTGGTGCCGCCGGAGCGGTTCGCACCGTTCCTCGCGGCGCCCGCCTGAGGCGCGTCGCCAGACCGTGCTCGACGGACTCGCCGCGCTGTACGGGGAGGCCGCGCTCGAGCCCGCGGCGATGCTCGAGCGGGCGTGGGGTTCCGACCCCTACACGCTCGGCTACATCGCCTCCTGGGCACCCGGCGACCTGACGCGCGTCGGTCCGCTGCACGGCACGCACGAGCCGCCGTTCTACGTGGCGGGCTCAGATCACTGGGTCGCCGGATACATGGAGGGCGCGGTCAAGACCGGGCGAGCCGCGGCCGCCGCGGCGCTCGGGGCGCGGTCGCCGGCGTAGGCGGCCGGGCGGTGGCGTGCCCGGAGCCGGGCGCCACGAGCCGTTCGCCGAGGCCCAGATCGCGGGCGAGAGCGGACTCGACCGTCCGCTGCGCGCGCTCGAGCGTGATCGAGCTGTCCCCGATCAGGTTGCGGATCCCGAGTCCGTCGAGCATCGCCACCACACGGTCGGCGAGCTCGTCCGGGTCGCAGCGCTCGAATTCGCCGTCGGCGACGCCGGCCGCGATCTCGTCGGCGAACCAGGCGTGCAGACGCGCGTAGAGCTCCTCGGCGACTGGTTGCAGCTCGGGATGGCGTACCGCCCTGAGCCACAGCTCGACCCACAGCACCCAATCTTCTTGCAGCGACTCCGTCGTCGGTAGGCACTGGCCGATCATCGACCGCAGGCGCTCGGCGTGTGAGACGCCGAGCAGCTCGCCCTCAGTGATCCGGGCGTCGCCGGCGCGGGTGTAGGAGTAGTCGAGCGCCTCCGCGAGCAGGTCCTCGCGACTGGCGAAGTGGTAGTGCACGAGCGACGGTGAGACGCCCGCGTCCATCGCGATTCGCGCGATCCGGACGCCGTCGATCCCTTCGCTGGCGATCCTTCGCACGGCGGCGGCGAGGATCCGGTCGCGTGCCCCCGCTCGGGTGCGGCGCGGGCTCACGCCGTCTCGTCGCCTCCGAGCGCGGGGGCGAGGTCGGCCCGGATGCGGTCGGCGAACCAGCCCACGCCGCGCTCACGCCGTGAGAGCGGGCCGCAGCGGTATCCCGCGCGTCGCCAGGCCTCGCTGGACGTTGTCGACGAGGTCGATGTCCTCGTCGAGCACGAGCGTGTTCAGCCGCTGGTTGGCCCATTGCACGAACCGGGTCCGCGGACCCGCGCCGGCCGGGCGGTAGCACCCGAACACGTCGCTCGTCTGCGCGACCCCATCGGGAAGCATCTGCCACGTGTTGACCTGGTCCGGGTAGAGGTCGATCGTGGTGTTGGGATAGATGAACGCGTAGCGCCAGATGAAGCGGTCTTCCTGGCCGAGTCCTGGCATCGGCGTGACCAACTTGGCGTACGCCCGCTCGAGCCGGTTGCTGCTCGGCTTGCTGCGCAGCGGCGAGTCGAACCACACGTAGTGATCGTGCACCTCGACGTCGTAGTGCTTGTAGTCGAGCATCCGCATCAGGCCCGGATGGGCGATCGGGATGTGGTAGCCCTCGAGGTAGTTGTCCGCGACGGCCTTCCAGTTGGCGGGCTGCTTGCCGGTGCCCGGCGCGAATGACTCGAGCGTCTCGATCCTGTAGGGCGCCAACCGTTGTGGCAGGTCGCCGACCAGCTCCGCCAGCGGCGTCGCGTCGGGGTCGAGGTTGACGAACACGAGCCCGCACATCTCCTCGACGCGCGCCGACATCAATCCGAACTTGCGACTTGTCGATCTTCTCGTCGAACGACAGGCCCTCGGGAACGCCGATCAGCGAGCCGTCGAGCCTGTAGGTCCAGCCGTGGTAACGGCAGCGGATCGCCGCCTTGCACTGGCCCGAGCCGCTCAGCAACCGCGAGCCCCGGTGGCGGCAGACGTTCTTGAACGCGCGCAGCTGGTTCTCGTCGTCACGCACGACGAGCACGGGCTGCGTTCCGGCCTGCGCGGTCAGATAGCTCCCGGGTCGCGGGAGCGATGCGACATGGCCCGCGAGCTGCCAGGTGCGCTCGAAGATCAGCAGCTGCTCTGACTCGAGCAGCTCGGGGTCCGTGTAGAGCCGGGGTTCGAGCGCCGTGCCGACGGTTGCCGGCTGCGTCGGAGTGGGGGAGACGGGCGGTGCGGCAAATTCCATATGAGACCTCATCCTGACTTTGTGATCAGTTACACTTTACTGCCATGGTCAAGCGCGCGTCCTGGCTGTCGGTCACGCCTGAACCCGAGCGCGAGCTCCCCGAGGCCGTCGCGACACTCGCTGCCGGGCGCCGCTCGGACGATCGGGCGGTGGCGCGCGAGCGCGAGCGGATCGAGGGCCTCGTGTTGCACGGCAGCCAGCGCCAGTGGCTGGCCTACCTGCACCACGTTGTGCAGCTGATCGACGCGACGGCGCACGTCGACGATCCCGACGTGACCCGAGCGCGGGCACGCGCGATCGCCGTGCTCGCCAATCATCACAATCTTCTGCTGGCGCTGCCGGGAAGCGGCGCCGCCCGCACGGCGGGCGATCGAGTCGCCCTGGCACGGCTGGAGCAAGGCGACCAACTCAACAACAACTACAGAAATCACAGAGGAACCGGATGAGCACGACGACCACCGCCCCCGACGAGCTGACCAGCGAGCAGCGAGACCTCCGCGAGCGCGCCCGCACGTTCGTCGAAGAGGTTCTGATGCCGCTCGAGAACGAGGCCGAGGAGCGCGCCGGCGCGCTGCCCGAGCACACCCTCGACGAGATCAAACAGGCCGCGATCGCGGCGCGGCTGCAAGGCGGCCGGGTCCCGGTCGAGCATGGCGGCCAGGGGTGGTCGATGTTCGAGTGGTTCCTCGTCAACGAACAGTTCGGGCGCGTCACGAATGGCCTGCACTGGCACGTCCCGAACGTCTACAACGTGCTCCTCGAGGGCACGCCCGAGCAGATCGAGCGCTACATCGCTCCCGCATTGCGCGGCGAGGGTGGCGACGCATACGCCGTTACCGAGGCCGAGGCCGGCTCGGATCCCGCCGGGATCGCCTCGACCGCGGTCACGACCGACGGCGGCTGGAGGATCAACGGCGAGAAGTGGTTCGTCACCTCCGGTGACGTCGCGCGGGTGCTGATCGTGATGGCCAACGTCGTCGACGGTGCCGAGCGGCTGCCGACGCTGTTCCTGATCGAGCCGGACGCGCCGGGCGTCGAGTTTGTCGATAACCCCAAGTTCACCCACAACTACCCGCACGGCCATCCCACGATCCGTTTCACGGACGTGGAGGTCGAAGCTGACGCGGTCGTCGGCGGGGTCGGCAACGGGGAGGTGCTCCAGCGCAGCTGGTTCACCGAGGAGCGGCTCGGGATCGCCACTCACGGCCTCGGCGCGATGTGGCGGCTGCTCGATGAGACGACGAGCTGGGCGCTGACCCGTCAGCAGGGCGGACGGCGGATCATGGATTACCAGGGAATCTCGTTCCCGCTCGCGGACTCGGCCACCGACGCCACGCTCGGCCGGCTGCTGGCGCTACAGGTGTCCGCGATGGTCGACTCAGGCGCCGACCCGAAGCTGATTCACGCGAAGGCGTCGATGGCGAAGCTGTTCGTCTCCGAGGCGGCCGGGCGCTGCGCCGACCGCGCCGTGCAGGCGTTCGGCGGCCGCGGCTACATGCGCGGCTACGTCGCCGAGCGCTTCAACCGCGAGCTCCGCGTCGATCGGATCTGGGAAGGCACCAGCGAGATCCAGCGGCTGATCATCGCCCGCGCGCTCGAGCGCCGCGGCGTCGAGGCGACGATCCATTGAGCGCCGTCGAGACCGGGGCGGCCGTGGACCTGCGGCGCCTCATGCACCCGCGCTCGATCGCGGTCGTCGGCGCCACCGACCGGCCCGGGAGCTACGCCGCGCAGTCGCTGCTCAACCTGCCGACGATCGGTTTCGAGGGGGAGGTGTGGGGTGTCAATCCGAGCCGTGACGAGGTCCTTGGCCGCCCGTGTGTGCCGAGCGTCGCCGACCTGCCGGCCGCGGTCGACGCGCTCGTGGTGGCAATCCCGGCGGCCGGCGTCCCCGAGGTGATCGACCAGGGCGGGGCTCGCGGATGCGGCGGCGCGGTTGTGATCGGCGCCGGCTTCGGCGAGGTCGCCGGGGGCGTCGAGCTGAACGATGCGCTCGTCGCGGCGGCGGCGCGGCACGGCCTGCCGGTGTGCGGGCCCAACTGCAACGGGATCGTCGCACCGGCGACCCGGACCGCGCTCTGGGGCGACGCGCTCGCGCCGGCGGAGGCCGGGCCGGTGGCGCTCGTCTCCCAGAGTGGGAACGTCGCTGTCAACGCGCTCGCCGCGCGCCGCGGGCTTCGGTTCCACACCGTAATCTCGAGCGGCAACCAGGCCGTGCTCGGTGCCGCCGACTATCTCGAGTTCCTCGCCACCGAGGAGGGGATCGGCGCGGTCGCTCTGTACCTCGAGGACGACGGCGGGCCGAGGTTCTGCGAGGGGCTCGTGGCGTGCGCCGAGGCCGACGTCCCGGTCGTCGTGTTGAAGGTCGGACAGTCGCGCGCCGGCGCCAGGGCCGCGGCCGCGCACAGCGCTGCTCTCGCCGGCGACCAGCGGGTATTCCGGAGCCTGGTCAAAGAGGCGGGCGCGGTTTGGGCGGACGACGTCCACGACCTGCTCGAGCTCGCCAAGACGATCGCCGTGTCCCGGCCGCGAACTGCGGCGGGGCAGGGGGAGGGCGTGGCCGTCATGACCTGCTCGGGCGGCGACTCGGCCCAGGCCGCCGACGAAGCCGAGCGGATCGGGCTCGAGCTGCCGCCGCTCGCGCCAGCCACCGAGGAGCGGCTGCGTGATCTGCTCCCGTCCACCGCGACCGTGGCCAACCCGCTCGACTACACGGCGATGATCTGGGGCGATCGCGAGGCGCTCGCGGAGCTCGTCAGAGCGCTCGGCGAGGATCCGGCGATCGGCGGCGTGCTCGTCTTCTACGACCAGCCGTATGGCCTGACCGGCGCCTCCGAAGAGTCGTGGCGGGCGGTCCGCGAGGGCATCATCGCCGGGGCCGCGCGGAGTCCGGTCCCGACGCTCGTCTCATCGACCCTGCCCGAGCTGCTCGACGACGAGTCCGCGTGGGAGTTTGCGCGCGCCGGCGTCGCCGCCGCGGCCGGGCTGCGGACTGGGATTCGCTGCGCCGCCGAGCGCTGCGCGACGACGGCCGATCCCGATCGCTTGAGAGCGATTGCCGCGCTGGCCCGGACCGTGGGCGAGCGCGGCGAGGGCCGGTGGCTGCCCGAGCACGAGGCCAAGGAGCTGCTGCGGACCCATGGAATCGCGGTGCCCGGCGGGCGAGTCGTGTCCGGCGAGGACGACGCCGTGGTGGCGCTCGAGGAGCTGGGCGGGGACGTGGCACTGAAACTGAGCTCGGCCACGGTGCAGCACAAGTCCGAGCTCGGTGGCGTCGCGCTCGGGCTGCACTCGGCTGACGAGGTACGGGCCGCCTACCGCCCGCTTGCCGAACTCGCGGCGGCGCACGACGGCTGTGTGCTCGCCGAGCGGATGGCTCCATCCGGCGCCGAGCTGATGATCGCGGTCCGCACCGATGCGATCGTGCCCGCGTTGGTGCTGGCGCTCGGCGGGATCTGGACCGAGCTGCTCGACGACGTCGCGGTCGTGCCGCTGCCGGCCGACGCGGCACGGATCGAGTCAGCGCTGCGTTCGCTGCGGGGCGCGCCGCTGCTGCTCGGTGGTCGCGGTGGCGAGCAGGTCGACATTGGGGCGGCCGCGAGGCTGGCCGCGGACCTGGCGGCGCTGGTGATCGAGCATGGCTTGGCAGAGGTCGAGTGCAACCCAGTGCTCGTGGGGCCGCCCGGCCAGGGCGCGGTCGCGGTTGACGCGATTGTGCGAGTCAGCAGCTGATGCACGACGTGGTGATCGTGGGCGGCGGGTTCGCCGGCGTCACGGCGGCACGCGAGTGCGCGCTGCGCGGACGAAAGACCGTGCTGCTCGAGGGCCGCGAACGGCTCGGCGGACGGACGTGGAGCACGGACTGGGACGGCACCCAGATCGAGCTCGGCGGCGCCTGGGTGCACTGGCATCAGCCGCACTCCTTCTCCGAGTTGACCCGCGCCGGACTGCCGGTGCGGCTCGGGCGCGACGCCGAACACGCGAGCTGGTACGTCGGTGGGCAGCGGCGCTCGGGCAAGATCGCCGAGCGCGACGAGATCGCCCGCCGCGGCTGGGACTCGTTCGTCGAAGGGGTCACCGAGGCGCTTCCGCTCCCGCACGCCCCGCTCCATGCGCTGTCCGAGCTCGCGCGCTTTGACCGGCTGACGATCGCGGAGCGGCTCGATCAGCTCGAGCTCGACGACGAAGAACGCGACGTGCTCAGCGCTGAGCTCGAATCTCTCGCGCACGCACCGCTTGACCAGGCCGGCGCAGTGTCGGTCCTGCGCTGGCATGCGCTGTCGGGCTACAGCCTCGCGCTGACCCAGGAGACCGGCGGCCGGGTGACGATCGTCGGCGGCACCAGCGCCCTACTGGACGCGATCGTGAGGGCTGCGCCATTTGACGTCCGGCTCGGCTCGCCCGTCGCCGGGATCGCCGCACGCGACGGGCACGTGGAGGTCAGCACCCGCGACGGCCGCGGATATGCGGCGCGGGCGGCGGTCGTCGCGGTGCCGCTGAACGCGCTCGGGGCGATCGAGTTCACGCCCGAGCTCGCCGAGGACAAGCGTCGCGCGATCGCGCTCGGTCAGGCTTCGCGCGGGATCAAGGTGATGATTCGTGCCCAGGGCGAGCCGTCGATGCAGAACGCGATCAGGCCCGGTCACCCGTTCGGCTACCTCGACACCGAGGAGCTGTTCGACGACGGCACGCAGCTGCTGATCGGCTTCGGACCCGACGCGGAGAACTGCGATGTCTCGGAGCTGGCGGCTGTGCAGCACGACATGGACACGATCCTTCCGGGCTACGAGGTGCTCGACGCGACGGCCCACGACTGGCTTGCCGACGAGTTCTCGCGCGGCACGTGGGCGATCCACCGCCCCGGTTGGTATGAGCACTACCACGCGGCGATGCGCCGGCCCGAAGGCCCGGTGCTGCTCGCCGGCTCGGACCTCGCCGACGGGTGGGCCGGGTTCATCGATGGCGCGATTGAGTCGGGCTTGCGCGCGGGGATCCGCGCGGCTTCCCTGAGTTCGTGAGCAGCCCGGCCTCGAGGGCGTCGGCCAGGACGGTGAGCTCGGGCTGGCCGATGTGGTCGGCGAACAGGTACGGGAGCTCGATCAGCTCGACGCCGAGCCCGTCGCGCAGCCGGTCGCGCTGCTCGCGTTGAGCCAACCCCCGGGCGTGCTCGGAGAGCGCGGCGTTGACCGCGCCACGTCCCAGCTTCGATCGCGTGCGCTTCAGCGCCCCGGCGAGCACCGTGACCTCGTCCTCGTCGAACCGCGCTGGGTACACGGCGTTGACGATCACGGCGCTGAGCACGAGCCCGTCTTCGGTGATCGCGTCCTGGAGGGCCATCGTCTCGTTGACCGGCATCTCCTCGGCGGTGGCAACCGCGATCACCCCGGTGAACTCGTGGTCGGCGATCGTCGCGGCGATCGTGCGGCCCTGGTGGGCGATCGGCCCGACGCGGGCGATCTCGGCGAACGTCTTCGGCGTGCGCAGGATGCCGACGCCGTGGCCGGTGGCGGGGGCGTCGACGATCACGAGGTCGTAGGGGGCGGCGCCACGGGTGCGCCGCTCCAGCTGGGCGAGCTCCCAGACCTTGCCCATGCTGAGCAGCTCGCGCATCCCCGGCGTCGCCATCGCGAACGCGTGGAACAGGCGGCTCGAACCGAGCACCTGCCCGACCTTTCCCGTCTTGACGCGCAGGTACTCCTCCATCGCGTGCTGAGGGTCGATCGAGATCGTGAACAGGCGCGGGGCGATCTGGAGCTCCTGGAACTGGTTGCCGCGATGGTCGAAGCTCCGTTGCACCCGCTCCTGATTGCCGAGCTCGGCCACGATCGTGCGCAGGCCGCGGCGGGACGCCAGCAGCCCGAGCGCGGTGGCGACGGTGGACTTCCCGACGCCGCCCTTGCCGGTGACGAAGATGAGACGATGGTCGAGGAGGCCTTGCACGGGGCGTGACGATAGTTGGGAGGGGATCCGGTGGCGCCACGGGACGCCACGGGAGGCTGTCCGATAAGGCGGAATAATTGCTGCTTATCGGACAGCCTCAGGTCCCGGGGGGCGAGGCGCCGGGGATTTAGGCGCCGCTGGCCCCGCTGGCGCGGAGGATTCTGCTCCGCGCCTGCGAATACAGGCGCGTATGAGTTCCCCGAAGCATCGGAGACGCCCGTGCCCCCCAAGGTGATTGCGTTCGCCAACCAGAAGGGTGGCGTCGCCAAGACCACGACCACGCTCAACCTCGCCGTGGCCTTCGCCGAAGAGGGCCATCGCGTGCTCTGCTGCGATATGGACCCCCAGGGAAACTTGACGATGTCGCAGGGGATCGATCCCGACACGCTCGAGAAGTCGATGTACGACGTGCTCGTCCACCACATCTCGATTCGCGAGGTGATCCGCAAGCGCGAGGTCGACGTCGCGTGCGCATCGATCGACCTCGCCGGGGCCGAGATCGCGATGTCGACGATGATCGGACGGGAGCGCTCGCTGCAGAAGGCGCTCAAGGAGGTGGATGAGGACTACGACTTCGTCTTCGTCGACACACCGCCGAGCCTCGGGCTGCTGACGATCAACGCGCTGACAGCCGCGGACAAGGTAATCGTCCCCGTCCAATGCGAGTATCTGTCGATGCGCGGATTGATCCAGCTCCAGAACACGCTGGCGATGATCCGCGAGAATCTGAACCCGGACGTGGACATCGAGGGGATCCTGCCGACACTGGTCGACTCGCGGACGCTCCACGCCAAGGAGGCAATCGAGTTGCTAGAGGAGAACTTCGGCGATCGCGTATTCGCGTCAAGAATCCGCAAGACGGTACGTTTTGCGGAGGCGCCTGTGAAAGGCATGTCAGTCCTGAAGTACGATCCGGACGGTATCGCCGCGCACTCCTACAGGCAGCTCGCGAAGGAGGTCCTCTCAAATGCCAAACGGTAAGCGCGCCAGCATGCGTGAGGGACCGCTTGCCGCTCTCTTCCGCAAGACTGCAGAGGACACCAAGTCGCCTGAGGAGCAGGCACCGGCGCAGTCTCCGCGACCGGTTGAGCAGTCCCCGGCAGCGCACCAGCCGCCGCCGGAGCAGTCCGAAACGCGCACGCCCGCGCCGGATCAGAACCGGGCCGTCCAGGGGCCGCCCGAGCCCGCCGACGAGGAGCGCCATGTCCCCAGCCCGCAGGAGCGGCTGCGACACGCATTCTCGGCGGACATCCCCTCGAGCCTGATGGACCCGCCGGGGAGGCGGATGCCCCCTCCGTCGCAGCGTCACCACGAGGATGCCTACGCCCGGCCGGAGCGCGCCGGCGATGCGTTCGCGCCCGCCGTGCCCATCGGAGGACCCGTCCTGCGCGTGGTCGGCGTCGGTGGCGCCGGCGTGAACGCGATCAACCGGATGGTCGAGGCGGAGATCGAGGGCGTCGACTTCCTCGCGATCAACACCGACCTCCAGTCGCTCCAGCAGTGCGCCGCCCACGAGACGCTCCACATCGGCGACTCGATCACGCGCGGGCTCGGTTCGGGCTCCAACCCGGACCTCGGCCGGCAGGCGGCCCGCGAGGAGTACGACCGGATCAAGGCCCTGCTGCGCGGCTCGGACATGGTGTTCATCGCCGCCGGCGCCGGTGGCGGGACGGGGACGGGCGCCGCGCCCGTCGTCGCCCAGATCGCGCGGGAGCTGGGGGCGTTGACCGTCGGCATCGTGACGCGGCCCTTCCAGTTCGAAGGCACCCGCCGGCGCGAGCAGGCCGAGGCCGGAATCGCCGCGCTCGCGAACGAGGTCGACACGCTGATCGTCGTACCGAACAACCGGCTGCTGTCCGTGCTCGACCGCAACGTCTCGATGGTCGACGCGTTCCGCGTCGCCGATGACGTACTGCGCCAAGGCGTGCAGGGCGTCTCTGACCTCGTCACGCTGCCGGGGCTGATCAACCTCGACTTCGCCGATGTCCGGACGATCATGTCCGACGCCGGCAATGCGCTCCTGGGGATCGGGATGGGGACCGGCGAGCGCCGTGCAATCGATGCCGCCGAGCAGGCGGTGTCCTCGCCGTTGCTGGAGACCAGCATGGAGGGCGCGCGCTCGATCCTGCTGTCGATCACCGGCGGCAACGACATCTCGCTGTGGGAGGTCAACGAGGCGGCAAAGGCGGTCGCCGAGGCGGCCCACCCGGACGCCAACATCATCTTCGGCGCGATGGTCGACGAGAAGCTCGAGGACCAGGTGTGGGTGACGGTCGTGGCGACGGGTTACGGCGACGGCCGGGTACGCCGGCGCGAGGTCGAACGGCCCGGGCTCCGTGAGCGCGAGATGGCCGAGGCGAGCCCCGCGCTGCGCGAGCCGGTCGGTGAGCCGCGTGTAAGTCGCGTGCGGCGCCCGGCCGTCGAGCTGGACGTACCAGAGTTCATTCCCAGGAGATAGAAACACCGATGGCCGGGCCCCAGCTCGGCGTCGTCGCTGCCGGCCATCCGACCACGGCGCAGACCGGCGCGGACGTGCTGCGCCAGGGAGGCAACGCGGTCGATGCCGCGATCGCGGCGATGCTCGCGTCGTTCGCTTGCGAGCCGCTGCTCAACGCCCTGGGCGCCGGCGGGTACATGCTGGTGGTCGAGCCGGGCCGCGAGCCCGTGCTGCTCGACTTCTTCGTCGAGGCACCGGGTAGGGGTGCCGATCCCGCCAGGCGGGCCGAGCTCGTCCCGATCAGCGTCTCGTTCGGGGACGCTGTGCAGGTCTTCAACATCGGCGCCGCATCGGTCGGGACCTACGGCCTCCCGCTGGGCCTGACGGAGGCCTCGCGACGGTTCGGGAGGGTGCCGCTCCCCGAGTTGGTGGCGCCGGCCGCCGCGCTCGCTCGTGACGGCGTTAGGCTGAACCCGCAGCAGGCGTACGTGGTCGAGATCCTGGCCGGGATCGTGACCTCGACGCCCGAATCCTCGGCGCTGTTCGCGCCCGAGGGGAGGCTTCTCGCCGCCGGCGACATCCTCCGCCAGCCGGAGCTCGCTGACGCGCTCGAGCTGCTCGGGGCCGAGGGCTCGGGGCCGTTCTACACGGGCGAAATCGCCGCGGCGATCGTGCGGTGGGTCTCGGATCGGGGCGGGATGCTGACCGCGGAGGACCTGGCCGCGTACGAGGTCGTCGACCGGGCGCCGGTCCGCGCCTGCTACCGCGGCCGCGAGGTCCTGACCAACCCTCCTCCGTCCGCGGGGGGGATCCTGATCGCTCGGGCGCTCGGCTTGCTCGACGCTCAGCCGGGGCCGCCGGGGATCGTGGAGATCGTCGATGTGATGGAGGAGACACAAGCCGCTCGGACCCCGCAGTTCCTCGACGGCCTCGACAACCCGTCGTTTGTCGAGGCGTTCCTCGGCGGGCGGCTCGGCTCGACGACCCACATCGCCGTGATCGACGCCGACGGACGGGCCTGCTCGGTCACCTGCTCGGACGGATCCTGCTCGGGCGTGATCGTTCCCGGGACCGGCGTCCACCTCAACAACATGCTCGGCGAGCAGGACCTCAACCCGCTGGGCTTTCACCGTTTCCCGCCCGGCCGGCGCCTGCCCAGCATGATGTCGCCGACGATCGTGCTTCGCGACGGCGTCCCCGAGCTGGTCCTCGGCAGCGCCGGCTCGAACCGGATCCGCTCAGCAATCCTGCAGACAATCATCCGCGTCGTCGACGACGGCCTCCGCGCTGCGGACGCCGTCAAGGCGCCGCGCCTGCACTTCGAGGACGGGATCGTCTACGCCGAGCCCGGAGTCGATGTCGGGGAACTCGAGCGGGCCGGGCGCACGATCAGCCGCTTCCGCGACCTCAACCTGTTCTTCGGCGGCGTCCAGGCCGCGCAGCGCGATCCCGGCGGCGGATTCTGGGGCGGCGGTGACCCCCGGCGTGGCGGAGGCGCGATCGTGGTGCAATCAACCGTGTGAGGAGATCGCTTCAGCTCGTCCCATTCCTCGCCCTGGCGATCTGGCTCGCGGGCTGCGGCCTGCAGATCCAGGAGCCCGATCTGTTCCTGCTCACCCGCATGGGGCAGGGCAAGACGCTGACGCTGCTGGTCAACGACTCCGGCACGATCAGCTGCAACGGCGGCAAGACGAAGATGCTGCCCGACCCACTGTTGATCCAGGCGCGGGATCTCGCTCAGAACCTCGACAGCGATGCCACGGCCAAGCTCAAGATCGCCCGCACGCCGGACAGCGTCTACTTCTACACGCTCAAGCTTGCCGACGGCACGATCCAGTTCCCCGACACGGCCGGCCCTCGTCAGCAGTACCTCGCCCAGGCAGAACTGTTCGCGGTCCAGACCGCTCAGCAAGCCTGCGGATTATCCGGGTAGGAAGTTCCGACCCGGATAGGGCGTTATGCATGAGAAAGGATTCACGTACTGGGGGTCTGGCTTAACAGTGGCTTACTGGCCCGGGTACCCTCAATCGCTCCGTGCTCGCACTCGCATCTAGTCTCATCACGACCTGGCAGGCGATCGTCCTAGGGACACTCCAGGGCGTCTCCGAGCTGTTCCCGGTCTCGAGCCTCGGCCACACCGTGCTGTTCCCGAAGCTGTTCGGGTGGAGCAACATCGTCGCCTGGCAATCGCAGACCGAGTCGCCGTGGCTGGCGTTCATCGTGATGCTCCATGTCGGCAGCGCGATCGGCCTGTTGATCTACTTCTGGAAGGACTGGGTGCTGATCATCAAGGCCTTCTTCGGGACGCTGCGCAAGCGACGGGCCGATACGCCGATGGAGCGGTTGGCGTGGTTGATCATCGTTGCCTGCATCCCGACGGGGATCCTCGGCATCCTGCTCGAGCACACCGCCCGCACAGCCACGGCCAAACCGGAGGTGGCGGCGATCTTCCTGATGATCAACGGGCTGATCCTGCTCGGCGCAGAATGGCTTCGCCGCCAGCAGGAGGTGAGGGCCCTGGCCGCCCGAGAGGGGCTGAACGAGTACGGCGGCCGGAAGCTCGACACGCTCGAGTACAAGGAGGCCGCGATGGTCGGCGTGGCGCAGTCGGCGGGCCTGATCGCGGGGATCAGCCGCGACGGCATGTGCATGGCGGCAGGGCTCGCGCGCGGGCTCGACAACTACGACGCCGGACGCTTCGGCTTCCTCCTGGCGACGCCGATCATCCTCGCCGCCGGCATCTTCAAGGTGGGTGACCTGCTCGGCCCCAACGGGAACGGGATCCGTGGCGAAGCCGTGGTCGCAGCGGTCGCCGCGGCGATCACCGCGATCATCTGCGTCCATTTCCTGCTGCGCTACTTCAAGCGAGGCAACCTGATCCCGTTCGGGATCTACTGCCTCGTCTTCGGTGGCGCCATGGTCATCTACAACGCCTGAGCGCCGCGACGGTCAGCCGAAGCGGACCTTGCCGTTTGAGCGGGCTCGCTCCTGCGCGCGGTCGACGAAGTCCAGACGCTTGATCGCGGCCCGGAACAAGCGCGTGACCAGCCTCAGCCGCGCGTTCTCGGAGCGTAGGTCGAGCAGGCCCTGCTTGGCGTCGAGGCCGAAGTCGACGGTCGCGGCCATCGCGTAGGCGCCCATCTCGACCAGCTCCTCGCTATCGGGATCCCGGTCGGTGGCGCGGCGTACGAGCTCTGCGTAGGCCTCGTGGGCGGCGCCGAGCAGCTCCGGGTCGATCTCCTCGGCGCGGTCCTCGACGAACTCGACGACTCCGGCGGGATACGCCAGTTCGCTCTGGCGCTCGAGGACCCGAAACGGCCGCGTGCCCCGCGCGAGCAGGTTCATCCGGCCGTCGTCGAGCCGCTCGAGCACGCGGTCGATCTCGCAAGCGCAGCCGATCTCGCGCAGGCCGTCCTCCGACAGCCACACGATCCCGAACTCCTTCTCGTCGCGCAGGCACTCGTTCATCATCGTCTTGTAGCGCTGCTCGAAGATGTGCAGCGGGATCAGCTCGCCGGGCACCGCGACGAGCCCGAGGGGAAACAGCGGAAAGTCGCGGGTGAGCCGGTCCGGCATCACGGCGGAGTCTACGAGCGCGGTGCCGGCTTGGCCGGGCGCTACGGTCGCCGGGCGGTGACGAGCAGGTTGTAGAAGATCGCCGGCGGGAGCATCGGCTCGAACACGCGCTCGTCGAGCCGTTGCAGCACGAGGTACCCGTGGAACGCGTACTGGCGCCAGAGCATCGGCACGTCGTCTGGCCGCGCGGTCGCCTCGAGTGCGCGGTTGAACCACCCGAACCAGTTGGCCACGAGCTCCTCGCCGCGGACGCGGACATCGGCGAAGCCGGCCCGGCGCGCATGGCGGGCCAGGTCGCCGGGGGAGAACGCGTGGATGTCGACGCAGCGCTCGAGGTCGTGGTCGACTCCGTCGGAGCTCCCGGGAGCCGCCGCGGGCGTGGCGGCTTGGGCCCGAAGCAGCGCGCGCCATCCCGGCGCCAGCCGCTGCGCCCCCGCCTTCGGGATCGCCGCCAGCCGGTCGCCGAACCGCGACGGCTCGCCGGCGAATACGATCCGGCCGCCCGGAGCCAGCACGCGGTGGAACTCGGCGAACGCGCGCTCGAGGTCCGGGAGGTGGTGGAGCACGGCGTGGCCCAGCACCAGGTCAAAGCTCGAGTCCGGGAAGGGGAGCGACTCGGCATCGGCGCGGGCGGTCCGCACCCGCAGCCCCAACCGGGCCGCGTTGGCGTTGAGGGTGCCCAGCATCCCGGGAGAGATATCTGTGCACGTGGCCTCGGTCACGAGGCCCGCCTGGAGCATGTTCAGGCTGAAATAGCCGGTGCCGGCCCCGATCTCGAGCGAACGCCCGTAGCCACCGTCGAGCTCTGAACCGAGCAGCTTGCGGAGTTTGCCGATCACCTGGGCCTGTCCGACGTCGCCAAAGTCGATCCCCCACTTGGAGTCGTAGCTGGCCGCGGCGACGTCGTGGTAACGCGTGTTGACGTCGCGAATCTCGTCGGGGCTGAAGGTCGCGGTTGCGGTCGGTGCCTCCATGGCGGCCGTCAGATTACCCTGTCGACCTTGCCAATGAACGCCTATGTTCAGCAGAACCAGCCGCCGGGAGTACCGCCTCTGGAGCTCACCGGCGAGCGGACGCTACCGGACGTCCCCGCCGAGAATTACTGGTTTCGCCGGCACCTTGCGGTGTACGAGTGGATCGCCGGTCGGGTCGCCGGCAAGCGGGTCATCGACATGGCCTGCGGCGAGGGATACGGCTCGGAGTGGCTGGCCCGCCGCGCGCTGGAGGTCGTCGGCGTGGACGCCAACCCGGACGCGCACGAGCACGCGCGGCTCCGGTACGTCCGGCCGAACCTCAGCTTCGAGCGGGGGCTGGTCGAGACGTTCGGGGAGCCAGGCTCGTTCGACGCGGTCGTGTTCCTGCAGACGATCGAGCACGTCCACGACCCCATCGCCGTGCTCGAGCACCTGCGCTCGCTACTGGCTCCGGACGGCGTCGCCTACATCTCGACGCCGAACGTCCTGACGCTGGCCGCCGCCCGGGGCCGAGCGGTCTGGCAATCCATGGCACGTGAAGGAGTATCGGGCGGACGAGTTCCACGACCTGTGCGAGGGCGTGTTCGGTTCCGTCGAGGTCGTCGGACTGTTCCACGCCCGCAAGCTCCGAGTCCACGAGCAGGCGTTGCGGTTTGGCTGGGACACGGTCCACGCCCGGCTGGGGATCACGAAGCGCTTCTACGACTGGTTCACGCCGGCGATCGCGATCACGGACTTCTCGCTCGGCCCCGATCCACTCGATCGAGCGCTCGATTTTCTGGCCGTGTGCAGGGTGTAATCGGGGCGCCAGGGTCAAAGATCACGCAACGGTGCGATTGACCGGGGGGCTCCGGATGTCCACGATCAAGCCCCGGGCTCGAGGGGAGAGCCCTAGGTGGTCGTGGCGTCCAGCGCTTTGTTCCCTCTTTAAGCGCACGGAACGGACGCTGCGACCCCCTGGGCGCTCGTAGAAGTGGCTTAGGACGGTGAACACCGCGTGCCCGCTCATCACCGCGAACAACTCCTCGTCGCCATCTGTGAGATTTTCTTCGTCGTCGCGTTCGTGATGCGGCTCCACCATCTCATCGCCGGCGTTCCCGGTGATTCCGTTCACCCCGAACGCTCGAATATCAAAATGACGGCGGACGAGGCGGAAGGCCCCATCCGTGGCGTCCGGATACTCCGGGTAGACGTCGCTCGCCACAGCGACGTCGGTGAGGAGCACGGCACCGAACGGCGCTTCGCGTGGATCAGCCACGAAGCGATCCTCGCAGCCCATCATGCGCAGATCAACTTCGCCTGGGCGCGGCTGCTTGCTCGCCGCATAGCATGTGCCGAAGTGAAAGCACCGCTGAGCCGTGGCCGCCACGCGCTAGGATCCCGGCCGGAGGCGCGGGAGAAACGGAGGGCGAGATGGGCGGAAGGATCCTCAGGTGGGCATGCGCGGCGCTTGTGATCGCGGCGCTGCCGGTGGCTGTCGCGCTGGCCAAGCCGCCGAACAAGGGCTCGGTCTACTTCGGACAGACGAGCAACGCGACGGCTGTCAGCTTCGAAGTCTCGGCCGACGGCACACACGTGCGCATGTTCGACACGGGCGTTGTCGCGCCGATCTGTGGCCCTGCGCCCGGAGCCACAAAATACCCAGCGACCGTGAGGATCTCTAAGGGCAGCTTCACCCTCAAGGAGCTGCTGCCCGTTGGCTCGAAGAACAGCACGACGGTCACCGGCCACTTCGAGGCAGACGGGAAGGTCAAGGGGACGATCCGGGGCAAGATCCAGTGCCTGCTGCCTCCCAACTTCAATTCGGGACCCGTCAAGCACTTCAGCCAAACCTGGTCCGCGTATTCCGAGCCCGACGGCAAGGCGAGCCGGTCGTGTTACGACTACGTCAAGCCTACGGGTACATTCTCGGGCATCGAGCTGACGTCGATCGTCACCTTCGGCGTTCCGTGCAAGACCGTCGACGCGGCGCTGCACGCCGGCACCTTCGCGACTACGGCGCCGCACGACTTCACCACCCCCGGCTGGACGTGCACGGCGCTCGGTGGTGGGCTCCCGCGTTTCTCGTGCTCCAAGCGCCGCCACAAGTTCAAGTTCACCCGCTATGACTGAGAGGCCGGAGCTTCCCGGGCCTGCAGCGTTCGGTATGTGGCCGCCGCCGAGGTAAGACGCGCAGAGCAGCCGATAAGCCTCCCGGCGAGCCGCCCGGAGTGGATGCCGGCGGCTGTCGCACCTGCTCTTCGGTTCCGACGGCCCTTCGCCGCGGCGGCGCCGGCACCCGCTTCGCGCGAGAATCTCAGGGCTGCAAGTGCGACGCTGGCGCTCGCCGACCGCGGGTGGCCGTGCTAGCCGAACACGGTACGTCGGCAAGCAACTAGGCATCCGACGGTTTCGACGCCTTTCCCGAGGACGGATCATGGATAGCACCACGACGTTCCCGATTAGCTTCGATCGACCCAGCCGCATTCCTATGACGGTGCTCGGCGCCGGTCCGAAAGTCTCGTGCGTGGAGGCGAGTTCTTCAACGGTCGACGTTCGCTTGGGGTGGGCATTTCGAGCCACGATTCCTCGCGAGGCCGTTGCATCTGCCCGGCCATTGGACAGCCCGAGCGAACTGCCTGGTCCTTTGGGACTCAGCGTTCTCCGCGGAGTCAACTACTGGCGAGGCACCGCTCTTGTCAATGGCGCCGGTACCGGACTGGTCGAGATCACGTTGGATCGGCCGAAGTGGGTGTGGCTGGGTCCGCTCCGGGCCCGGATGCGTCGGCTCATCGTGAGTGTCGAGGACCAATCCGGGCTCGTCGCGGCACTCAGCCCGAGCGCGCCACGCTCGCCAGGTCCAGGTGACCCAACTCTGTAGTCGCAGGCCCCGGATTAATCACTGGTCGGGAGCCGCCGCAGGCTGAGCTGGAAAAAGGAGCGCCGCAGATCGTCGGTTGAGACGACCGGATTGCCGCTAACGCGGACTATGGCCGCGCGTGGCTGCGCTGTCGGCTCGGGTTACCCGCGTTAGCGAGGGGCTACGACTAGCCTCCTCCTCGTGAAGCCCCGCGGCGAGCTAGCGATCGTCCTGCATACGCACATGCCCTACGTCGAGGGGTTCGGGACGTGGCCGTTCGGCGAGGAGTGGCTCTGGGAGGCCGTGGCGACCTCGTACGTGCCGCTGCTGGACGTACTCGATCGCGCTCCGATCACGCTGTCGCTGACGCCGGTCCTGTGCGACCAGCTGGAGGCGCCCGGCGCGCTCGAACGGTGCGTGAGGTTCCTGACGGAGATCAGACCCGAATCCCACCGCCGCGACATCGAAGGCTTTCGCCGTGACGGCGAGGTCCAGTTCGTCAGCGAGCTCGAGCGCTCCGCGGCCGAGTACGCGGCCGCCGCGGAGCGGCTCCGCACGCTGCCGGGCGGGCTGCTGGCGGCGCTCGGGGAGCACGCGAGTTGGACATCCGCCGCCACCCACGCGGTGCTGCCGCTGATCGCCAGCGACACCGCGACGTCGCTCCAGGTTCAGACCGGGATCGCCTCGCACCGGCGGAGGTTCGGGGAATGGGCGGGCGGTTTCTGGCTACCCGAATGTGCCTACGCGCCGTGGCTGGAGCCGCTGCTGGAGGAGGCGGGCGTGCGCAGCAGCTGCGTGGAGCTGACGAACCGGTTCGGGCTGGGCGACGAGCGCCACCTTCGGCCGCTCGAGACGACCGACGGTCCGGTCCTGTGGCCGATCGACCGGATGACGATGGCGCTGGTGTGGAGCGAACGCGGCTATCCGGGGAGCCCCGGATACCGCAACTACCACGCGCTGACCACCCACCATCATCACGCCTGGCGCAACGACGGCGCCCCCTACGACCATGGCGCGGCGATGAGCGCTCGTGTCCGAGCACGCGAGCGACTTCGTCGCCCGGGCCCGCGAGCGCGTCAACGATGGGGGAGTGTGCGTGTGTGCGCTCGATACCGAGCTGCTCGGGCACTGGTGGTACGAGGGCGTGGCCTGGCTCGCGGCCGTGGTCGACGAGGCGGCGCGGCAGGGGCTCGCGCTGACGCGACTCGATGATGCGCTCGAGCGGCACGGAACGGTTCCCGCACCGCCCGATCTGGGCGTGAGCAGCTGGGGCGAGGGAGGCGACCTGCGGACGTGGAGCGGCCCTGCCGTCGCCGACCTGGCGTGGCAAGCCCGGACGGCCGAACTGAACCTGCTCGCGCTCGGACGCAGACCCGGCGAGCGGGCGCTGCGCGAGCTGCTGGCGCTCCAGGCGAGCGACTGGTCGTTCATGGTCGCGCGCGCAGCTCGCCGGCGACTACCCGCGGGAGCGAGCCCGCGACCACGCGAGCGCGCTCGAGGCGGCGCTCGCCGGAGCGCCGCTCGATCCCGAGCTGCGGAACCTGGCGCCTGAGCTCGCGGGCTGGGGCGGCTAACCCGTCTTCACTCCCAGCGGAACGTCTGCGGCGCGGTGCGCATCCGGATGATCCGGGCCGGAATGCCGCCGACGACCGCGTTCTCCGGGACGTCGCAGGTGACGACGGCGCTCGTCCCGATCACCGAGTTGTTGCCGACGGCGACTCCGCGTAGCAGGCACGCCCCGTAGCCGATCCACACGTTGTGGCCGACATCGACGTTGCGCTTGTAGATCCCCTGCTCGCGGATCGGCCGCTCGACCTCGACCATCCCGTGATCGAAGTCGATCATCATCACGCGGTCGGCGACGATGCACTCGCGGCCGATCGCCACGTGCTGGAAGGCGGAGATCGTGCACTCCTGCCCGAGCACGGACTTGGCGCCGATCGAGACCTCGCCCTCGTGCGCTCGGACCTTGGTGCCGTGGCCGATCCACGACCACCTACCGAGCGTGACCGTGGCGTTGCGGCCGATCTCGAACTTGACCCTCGGGCACACGAAGCACAGGCCGTCGGTCTTGAGCCGGCCGCGCCACCGCAGCTTCAGCCACACCCAGCGGACTGCGAGCAAAAGGTAACCCGCAGTCAGCATATGGTTGCGGCGGGCGAACTTCAGGAACGTCAGCGGGCCGCCTCGCAGCGGCGGCGGACCCGAGCGGACGAAGCGAGGAACCCGCGCGGGCGCCAGTGGCTTTTCGATCTGCTGCGTGGTCGCGGACTGCACGCGGAGATCGTAATGGTCCGGGAATGCGTTAGCCGTCGTCGATCAGGCCCTGCAGGGGCCCGAGCAGTCGCCGCGACCTGCGCGAGACGCCGGGCAGAGCGAGCAGACGGTGTGTGGGCGGCGCCCCAGCGCGCCGACGTTCCAGCTGCTCGGCGGCGATCGGCCGCCAATGCTCGTCGACGAGGACGTGTGGCTCGAGGCCGGCGACCGTCGGCTGATCCAGCTCGAGGTGCTCCGCCCACAGTCGCACCCGCGTGTCCCGGGCGAGCTCCGGGTCGTCCGTTGCCACGTTGCACTCGGTGTCGTTGAGCAGCGAGTGGGCATTGAGGTTCGCCGAGCCGACGGTGAGCCATCGGTCATCTACGATCGCCACCTTCGCGTGGACGTACAGGGGATCCTCGCGACCGCCCGAGAGCGACCGGATTGTGGCCGCGAGCAGTCGCCCGCCGCCGTGGTCGGCGTCGCTGAGGATCGCCAGCTGTCCGAGCGTGTCATCGCGGCCGTTGTTCGGCTTCGCCGGCAGCACGAGCACGAGCCGAAAATCGTCGGTCGGCGGGTTTCGGAGCTTGCCGGCCAGGATCTCGACGATCTCCGGCGCCCACAGAAACTGGTTCTCGATGTAGATCAGGTGCTGAGCCGAGCTCAGCGCCCGTACGTAGCTCTCGAGGATTCTGAAGTCACCCCGGGGCACGCTCTCGTACATGTTCTCGGCCACCGTCCGCACGAGCTGGACGGTGCGCGGACCGGCTGATCCGGGCGCGTCCGGTCTGTCCAGCTGTTCGCCTGTCACCTCGCGCCAGCGCATCGCGAAGTGCTCGCCGACGTCTGCGACGATCGGCCCGCGGAGCCGCGTGGCGACGTCGTGCCACCCGAGACGGCGGCGCGCCCGGTGGGCCCCGGAATCGAACCGATCGCCGGCGTCGTTTGTCAGATCGATGCCGCCGACGAACGCGAGCTCGCCGTCGATCACGATCGTCTTCTCGTGGTGGCAGTGAAAGGGGTGTTCGCGCGGGTCGGTCTCGCAGCGGATGCGGGTCTCGCGGGAGAGGGTGTTAGCGGCATCGCGGACTTCGGCGCGGGTGGGGTGAAAGGCGGGGACGGGCGCGCCCGCCCAGAGCAGGATCCGGACATCAACGAGTTCGGCCATCTCGGCGAGCAGAACCCCGAGCACCACGGCCGGATGTCCGCGTACGAGCTCGAAGCCCGGAGCCATGTGCCACCCGGTGATGTGGATGCTGCGTCGCGCCTGCGCCATCGCGTCGGCCATCGCCGGCAGCGCCTCGGCGCCGTCGATCAGCACGTCGAGCTCGCAGCCTCGGCGTGGAGCCGGGTCGCCCGCCGCCCATAACCCGCCGTCCGGCGCGAGCGCCCGCTGCCACCCCAGGCGCCGGAGCCGCAGACGGTGCTTGGCCTTGACGGCCGCCTCGACGCCGTCGCCCACCAGCGAATCGAGCCGACTGCCGACCGACCCCGTCACCCCTGGCATGATTGCTCGCCTTCGTGGCGGACACCGACCAGAACCTCGCTCAACGACTGCTCGATGGCGACAAGCGGGCCCTGGCCCGCGCGATCTCGCTCGTCGAGAACGACGATCCGGAGGGATGGGAGCTCGTCCGGGAGGTCTACCCGAGCACCGGGAAGGCGGCCGTGATCGGCTTCACCGGGCCTCCGGGCGTCGGCAAGTCGACCCTGCTCGGAGCCCTGACCAAGCTCGAGCGTGAGCGCGGACGCACCGTCGCCGTACTGTCGATCGACCCCTCCTCGCCCTTCACGAAGGGAGCCCTGCTCGGAGATCGGATCCGGCTCAGCGATCACTTCCTGGACCCTGGCGTGTTCATACGGTCGATGGCGAATCGTGGAGCGCTCGGAGGGCTCAGCGAGGCGACGCTCCAGGCGGCGCTGCTGATGGACGCGTCCGGGCGCGACGTGATCCTGCTCGAGACCGTGGGCGTCGGACAGGCGGAGGTTGACATCATCGACCACGCCGACACGGTGGTGCTGGTGCTGATGCCGGGCTCCGGCGACTCGATCCAGGCGCTCAAGGCCGGCGTGATGGAGATCCCGGACGTGATCGTCGTCAACAAGGCCGACCACCCGTTGACCGACACGATGATCCGCGAGATCAAGGGCGTGCTCGCGCTCGGGCCCCGCGAGGGCTGGCAGGTTCCGATCGTGCGCACCGAGGCCGTCCGGGGCGAGGGGACGGAGGAGCTGGCCGAGAAGCTCGCCGAGCACCACGCGTACATCGAGGCCGAGGGAACGCTGTCCGAGCGCCGGCGGCGCAACCTGATGAACGAGGTCTTCGCGATCGCCACCTTCCGGATGCGCCGAGAGCTCGAGGCATCGGTCCGCGACGATCCCGACGTCCAGCAGCTGCTCGACCGCGTCGTCTCGCGCGAGCTTGATCCGGCGAGCGCCGCGACGCGGATCCTCGAGGAACGGGTCAGTCAGTGACCGCATGGCCGCTGCACTGACCGCACCGTTCGCCGTCGCCGCGGTGGTGTTGTGCGCCGCCGGGCTGGCCAAGCTGCGGTCACCAAACGGGGCCGTGAGTGCGCTCATGGTCACCGGTCTACCCGCGCGCCGGGGTTTCGTGCACGCGCTCGCAATCGCCGAGTTGGTGATCGGCGCCCTGTCGCTCCTGAAGCCCTCGCCGCTGATCGCGGCTGCCGTCGCGGTTCTGTATGCCGGCTTCTGCTCGGTCTCATTGGTGCTCGCGCGCCGCCGCGCTTCGTGCGGTTGCTTCGGAGACCGCGATGCGCCCGCCTCGGTCCTACAGTCGGCGCTGAGCGCGGCGCTGTGCCTGGTCGCGATTGGCGCCGCGATCGCGCCGGCGCATGGAATCGGGTGGATTCTGGGCGCCGGCGCCGCACAGGCGAGCGTGCTGATCGTCGGGATCGCCGGGGCCGCCTACGCGACGATCGTCGCCTACACGGAGCTGCCGCAGGCGTTCGCGGCGTGGAGCTCGTCGTGAGGCTCAGCGAGCGGATCGCGACCGCGTTGGGCTCGGCGCTCGAGCGCCGAATCTCGCGGCGGAGCGCGGTCACCCGGGCCGCCGTCGCCGGCTCGGCGTTTGCGGTCGCCCCGCTGCGCTACCTGTTGCGCCCCGGCACGGCGTGGGCGGTTATCGGGCCGGGCGACTGCGGGTCGGGCCTGTGCACGGACGGGTACACCGCGTTCTGCTGCGAGCTCGAGCACCGCCACAACCGCTGCCCGGCCGGGACCTACGTCGCCGGCTGGTGGAAGTGCACCGACTACCGCGGCGGGGGGCTGTGCCGCGACGAGGGGGTCCGCTACTACCTGGATTGCAACCGGACCCCGGGCCAGGTCTTCCCGGGCGGATGTCAATGCGCCAAGGGCGACTGCGGCAATCGCCGCGTCGACTGCAACCACTTCCGCTACGGGCAGTGCAACACGCAGGTGAGCGGGATCACCGAGGTCGTCTGCCGGCTCGTGATCTGCCAGCACCCGGCGGGGGCCCAGCTGGGCTGTAACGACACGCTGATGATCGACAACCGGACCTGCACGCACGAGGCCCACTGTCTGAAGGGCCTCGCGGTTCAGCTCCCGGGAGGTGGTGGGACATGACCGCACTGGTGTCCGTGGAGACGGTGCTGCTGGTGCTGCTGATCGTGCTCGTCGTCGGGTTGCTTCGTAGCCACGCGGAGCTGCTGCGGCGGCTCGGGCCCAGCGATGGGACCGCCGGCTCGGCGACCCCGGTCGCTGCGGCGGCCCAGGCCGTTCCGACAGCGCCCCGCCGCGATCCGGGAGCGATCGCGCCCTCGCTGACCGGGGCCACGCCGGCCGGCGACGCGGTGAGCCTGTCGTTCGGGGATGGGGCGTCGACGCTGCTGGCGTTCCTGACGACCGGCTGCACGACGTGCGCCGGGTTTTGGGGGACGCTCGGCGAGCGCCGCCTACCCGAGGGGATCCAGACTGTGATCGTCGCGCACGGCGCCGAGCGCGAACAGCCGGCCCGGCTGCGCAAGCTGGCTCCCGCCGGCGTCCCGGTGGTGATGTCCTCGGCGGCTTGGGAGGACTACGACGTGCCCGGCGCCCCGTACTTCGTGCTCGTCGATGGCGCGATCCGCGGCGAGGGTGCCGCCACGAGCTGGCACGCGCTGAGCTCGCTCGTCGGCGACGCGATCGAGGATCAGCGGCTAGCGTCCCGGTCACCGAGCTCGTCATCCCGGGCGCGGGGCGTGGATGAGAAGCTGGCGGCGGTCGGGATCGGCCCGGATCACCCCAGCCTTTACCCAGCGGGGAAGGATCGGCCGTGACCGAGCTGGTCGTGCTCGGATGCGTGGCGGCGGTGATCGGCGCTGTCGCCTCCGCCTGGTCGCCCTGAGGCGAGTCGATGCTCGCGAGCATCACTCCGCTCGGCGAGCGGGGCCGGCAGTCCACTTGGGGGATCACCGTCGGGGCGTTCCTGTTGGCGGCGCTCGGTGCCGGCGCGCTGGCCGGTGCTGCGCTCGGCACCGTCGGCTCCGTGGCGCTCTCGGTGATCAGCCCGGGCGTCAGGTTGGCGATCCTGGCCGGCGGCGCGCTGGTCGCGCTCGGGCTGGACGCGCTCCCGCTGAGGGTGCCGGGTCCGAGACGGCAGGTCGACGAGCGGTGGCGCACGCAGTTCCGCGGGTGGGTTTGGGGTGGGGGCTACGGCGCCCAACTCGGCTTGGGCGTCAGCACGGTGGTCCAGAGCGCGGCCACGTACGTTGCGTTGTGCGCCGCACTGCTCGCGGGCGGGGCGGCTCGGGGCGCTCTCATCGTCGGGGTGTTCGGCCTGGCGCGCGGGGTACAGCCGCTGGCCACATGGCAGGTCCGCCGGCCCGACACGCTGGTCAGCTTCCACACCCGGCTCGGGCGATGGCGAGGCGCCGTCCACGCAGGCGGCTGCGTGCTCCTGGCGGGGATAGTCGCGGTCGCGCTCGCCGGGATCGTGGCGTGATCCTCGAGGCCCACGGAGTCCGCGTCGAGTTGCCGCGCGGTTGGAGCGGGCGCGTGTTCGCGCGCGAGGCCGCAGTCGCCACGCTGCACGTAGGGAGCTTCCAGATCGCGCTGGACGACGGCGAATTCGGCGACCGCAGCACGGGGTTGATGCCGGCTCATGGTTCATTCCTGGCGCTGACCGAATACCGGCCCGGTGGCGGTCTCGAGCCGGGCGAAGGCCTGTTCGCGCATGGCCGGATCCCCCGCCGTCTCGATCCGACCCGCTTTGCCACCACGAGCCTCGCGCATCCGCGGCCGGGACAGGTCGGGATGCAGCACTTCTTCACGTCGGCGGGCCGGCCGTTCTGTCTGTACGTGGTGATCGCCGGCGGCAGGACGACCCGCCGCGACCAGCTCGCCGTGATCGACCACGTGCTCGGGACTGTGCAGATCTCATCACGCGGGTAGACGACTGCCCGCTTCTGTGAGAAGGTGGCTCCGAGATGGGGGAAGCAACGAAGGGGGACCAGCCGCTCGCAAGGCGCGAGTTCCTGGCGGCTGCCGGCGTGGCCGGCCTGTCGCTCGCGCTGTCGGGCTGTGGCGAGGTCGCGGCGGGTACGGCCAAGCGCACGGCCGGGCTCCGCAACGCAGCCATTTTGCCAGCCCGGTCCGCGCCGATCAGCGGTCTGCAGCGCGTCATGCGCGGCCACGTGTTCGTGCGAGGAGCGCCCGGGTTCACGGCCGTTTCGCACGTCTACAACGAGCGGTTCGACTCGGAGTCGCCGCTCGCGGTCGCCCGGCCGAACGGCGCCGCCGACGTCCAGGCGGCGGTCCGCTGGGCCGTCGATCACGGCGTTCCCCTGCGCGCCCGCTCGGGCGGACACAGCTACGCCGGATACTCGACCCTCTCCAACGGGCTCGTGCTCGACCTCCGCAAGATGAACGGGATATCCGTGAATCAGCGCGCTGGGACGGCGACGATCGGCGCCGGGGCGCAGCTGATCGACGTCTACACCGGCCTCAGTCGCCGTGGGGCAACGATCCCCGGCGGATCGTGCCCGTCCGTCGGGATCACGGGGGTCACCCTCGGGGGCGGGATGGGACTTGCCGGCCGGGCGTATGGGCTGACCAGCGACAACCTCGTGGGGGCGAAGATCGTGACCGCCGACGGTCGGCTTCGCACCGTGAGCCGCAACAGCAATCCCGACCTTCTGTGGGCGCTGCGTGGGGGTGGGGGCGGCAACTTCGGAGTGGTCACGCAGCTCACGTTCAAGATCCACAAACTCCCCCGGAGCGCCTCGTACTTCTTTGTCTCCTGGCCGTGGTCCGAGGCCGCGGATGCGCTCGCGGCATGGCAGAACTGGGCTCCCCACGCGCGGGACCAGCTGACCTCGATCTTCCACCTCAACGCCGGCGCCGGGGCCGCGTCGGTTGACGTGACCGGCCAGTACCTCGGCCCGAGCCAGGATCTGGGCGGGCTGCTCGCCCCGCTGCGCTCGGTGCGGGGCGCCTCGGTCCAGACCGGATCGATGAACTACCTGTCGCTGCAGCTGCTGTGGGCGGGGTGCGAGCACAAGTCGGTGGCCGCATGCCACACGGTCGGTGCCGCTCCGGGCGGGACGCTGCCGCGCGAGCTGTTCTGGGCCAAGTCCGATTACGTGAGCAAACCGCTGCCCGCGGCGGCGCGGAACGCCTTGACCCAGGCGATCGAGAACCGGGCCTCGCAACCGGGGTCGGGCGCGATCGTGTTCGACTCCTACGGTGGCGCGATCAACCGTGTCGCTCGCGGGCGCCACCGCGTTCGTCCATCGCCACCAGCTGTTCTGCATGCAGTACCTGAGCTACAACGGCGGCGCCGCGTGGCTCGGCCAGACCTACGGACGGATGCGCGCCGTACGTCTCCGGCCAGGCGTACCAGAACTACATCGATGCCCAGCTGCGGACGTGGCGCCAGGCCTACTACGGCTCGAACTACGGGCGGCTGAATTCGATCCGGCGGACGTACGACCCGCACCACTTCTTCAACTTCCCGCAGGCGATCGGGCGCTGAGGGTCAGGAAGCCGGGCCGCCGTGATAGACGGCCGCGTCGTGGCCTGGCTTGGCGACGCACCGGGTCAGGTTCGTTCGCTTGCGGTTGACGTATGAGGCGGATAACTCGCTCGCCACGCGCACGCCGCCCTTGAGCACTGCGTCAGTGATGCGGACCTTGATCTTGAACGGAACCGCCTCGCCTCGTGGAACCATTCGCGTGCCGCAGCGCAGCGGCGCGTAGAACCTGCCCCGCCCGGCGTAGTGCTCGGCGGAGACGAGGTGCAGGGTGACGGTGTCGATGCCCCCCTCACGCTGGCGGGTCAGCGCCACGGTCTGGCACGGGCCCGCCGGGCACAGCGGGGTGAAGGTCCAGGCGCGGGTCACGACCTCCCCGGCGTGCTCGCCGAGGACGTGGCGCGCGACCGTGATCCGCCCGGTCATCTGAAACCGGCCCTCCAGGCGAGCGGTGTGGGCAAGCGGCGACTGCGCGCGCGCGCCGATCGGAGCTGCCAGGGTTGCTGCGAGCAGGGCGAGCAGTCCGGCGATGGTCAGGAGACGGCCCATCAGATCACGTGGAGCGGGGTGCCGACGGGCACCCGCGGCGCGAGCCAGGCGATATCGCCGTTGTGCATCCGAATGCACCCGTGCGAAGGATCTCCTGGGATCAACCACGGCTGTCCCCAGGCGCCGTGGATGCCGACGACGCCGCCACCGGGCCATTCGCTGAGCGTCGAGTAGTCCGAGGTTCCCATTGCATAGGGGAAGTAGGGGGACGACGGGTTGAGCACGCGGAAGCGTTCGCGGACCCAGAAATGCCCGGGCGGCGTGGGGGTGCTGGGCTTGCCGACGCCGACCGGCGCCACGAACACCCGATGACCGTCGCGGTATGCGGTGAGCCGCTCCGCGCGACGATCGACAACGAGCAGCCAGCGCGAGGTTCCGAATTGGCCGAGGGCACTGCGCCTGACCCAGCCGGTCCGGCCGTTCGGCCGCCCCGGGATCCTCAGCTCGACCCACGGATGGCCCTGCTTGTTGACGTACTCGCGAAGCAGCAGATAAACCTCGGGAAACCCGTCCTCGGTCCGCCAGTGCAGACGGCCGACGCGGCTCCCCGATCCGCCCGGCGCAGTGAACACCGGCCCCAGGTAGGCCGGGCTTGCCCACCTGGTCACGGTCCGCTCGTTCGAGAGGACGAAAGTGCGCGTGCGCGCGACAGAACGGCCCCGCGCGACGCCGATCATGGGGGCGAGCGCGGCGAGGGACGCCGCAACCGTCAGCATCCATCGGCTCCGGCTCCTCATCACGAACAAGGTACGTGACGTCGTGGCGCTCGCGCGCCACGACGTCGTGCATGGTGACCCTCGGGCCAACTCGTGAACCGAGGCTCGCGCTAACCGGTGAACTTCGGCGAGACGAGCGGGCATCCCGAGACCGTCCTGTGGAAGGTTCGGGCGCGGGTGTGGCTCGAGGTCTTAAACGTGACCTTCACGGCCACGGTGTGTTGGCCCGGGGAGATCGAGATCTGGGCGGCGTACTGGTTGCCCTTATGCACGGTCTTGCCGGTGATCCGATGACCGTCGAGCGACCACTTCACCGACGCGATCTGCCTCCCCCTGACCTGCATCTGGATCGGCATCAGCACGCATGCCCGGGGCGTGCCCTTGACCGTCGCGGCACCGTGGACGACGGCCTTCGTGCCGACGGTGACGCTCAGCGTTGCCGTTGCCGAGCTCCCGCCCTTGTCCTTGATCCTCACTGTGACCTTGAACGTCCCGTTTTTGGAGTAGACGTGACCGCCGGCAACGCTGAACGTGGCCGGGGCGTCGGTGATCGAGCCACTCGACGCGTGCCCGTCGCCCCAATTGATCGAGGCGGTGTAGTCGGAGAGCGCCCCCTTCGGATCGTCGTCGGTGAACGTCGCCACCTTGCCGCTGACGCTCTTGCCCTTGTGGTTTGGGTGGGCGGCCGTCGCGTGAAGCGCAGCGTCCGCGACCTTTCCATTGGACGACACCGTCGCGCCCTTGGACCGAGGCCCGTCGCCGATCGTGACTTTGATGGGGAACGTCCCCTCTTCGCCGTAGGTGTGGTTGCCACTGATCGTGAACTTGGCGGGAGAGCCGGTGATTGCGCCCGTGGAAGTCGTTCCGTCGCCCCAGTTGATAGACGCCACGTGATCGCCGGTCCTCGCGCCTGCGTCCGGATCGGCGAACGTGGCCACGGTGGCGGCGAACGGTTTGCCCTCGGTGGCGCTCACATTGCTCGCGGCGGCAGTGACCGCGGGCGGCGTGGCGGACACGTTGCCGCTGATACAGGTCGGATCGTATGCGGCTGTCCAGGTCAGCGTGACCACGACCGACTTCGTGGTTCCGCTGGCGCCGTTCAGCGTGATCAGGAACTGCGGCAGGCCGGTGGCGGTGTTCAGGTTCAGCCCGGTCAGGTCGACGGCGCCGTGGCTGTCGATGGGCCGATCCGAAGCTCCCGGAATCGGATTGCCGTCACCATCCTCGAAGGAGAGCGAGCCGCTCGTGTATGCGGTGCGAGCGGGAGAGACGATCTCGAGGGAGACATATGTGTTCGGGGTGCATTGCTGTTGCGGCACCACGAACTGCGAAGCCAGCGCCCGGATCGGACCTTCCCCACACGGACCTCCGGTGAACGCATCGAAGTTCTGGATCTGCGCCGAGCCGTTGTCGGCGTTGACCCAGATGCACGTCGGACGCTGCGGATCCGGATTGACCGTGTACAGATACCCGAGGTTTGTGAAGGTCTTCGGGAACCCGGTGCATGCGGCGTTCGTCGAGGAGTCGTAGCACTCGACCTCTCCAATGTCGCCGCCAGCATTGCCGTTGGGCACGTAGACCCGCGGGCCGATCGCAAATGCCGGTCCGTTCCATGGGTCAGACGCATTGATCACGCCGGTCATTCCGCTCGGCGTCGTCGCGCCCGCGCCAGCGAGCGTGTAGCACTGGTCGGTGCCCGTCGGCAGACACAGGCCGGAGAGGTTTCCATGGCCGTCGAGCATCGGGAAGGGCGGGCCGTTCGAGCCCACGTAACCAGATCCGACCGCGACCGGCCATGCGCCGGCGCAGTTGCCCTCCGTATTGGCATTCATGCAGGCAAGCTCGTCGGCGCCGCCCACAACGATTGGCACGACCACCTGGTTGCCGATAAGGGCGATCACCGGCGACGGATAGGCGACGGAGACCGCACCGGCGCCGACATTGACCGAGAACGGCTGCCCTGCGCACGCCGCGTCGGTGCTCACGTCGAAGCAGAGCATCTTGTTCTGAGCTCCGGTGCTGCTCGCGTTGACGTAGTTGAACGCGTACAGCCGATTCCCGAACTGCACTGGCTGGCTCGTCCCGCTGATGCCGGAGTCCAGCGGGCCGTCACCGACCGGCGTGAGCGCCGTGAACCCGCAGAAGGGATTCGGATTGGTTGCCGCCTGCGTGGTGTCGACGCAGACGACGCCCGCCGTGGCGTCGACCGAACGCGTGGCGTAGACGTAGAGCTTCCCGGTGTTCTGGTCCAGATACATGCCGGGGTGGCCCGACGTGGCGAAGTTGTTGTGACTGCTGTCGGTGATCGTCTCGGGCGACCAGCACGCCGAGGCGTCGCTCTGGTTGTGGCAGGCCACCGTGAGCACAGAGCTGTGGTGAAAGACGTTGAAGACCTGCGTCGAGGACAGCGCGACCGCCCAGCCGTCGCCTCCGCCCTGTCCCGAGAAGTTCGAGGCCGGCGGAACCGCGATCGACTCAGTCGCCGTATATGTCGACGTCTGCGATGCGGCCAACCCGGAGCCGGCGCTCGCGAGCGCCAGCCCACAGCACGACACCACGATGGCAACGCCCATGCCGCTCAGCTTTGCCAGTGCACATCCGACCTGCTGACGGCGCGCGCACGAATGCCCCACGCCAGATGTCCTGACGAACATCACATCCTCCTCTGCGTGCTCGAATTCAGGGCCCCCAGAAACCTAAATAGCCCCCAACTAGATCCTAAAGGTAACCTTAACCGATCTCGCGCGGATTTGGAAGCAATGACCCAGATCACGCAGGGAACAGCAGCGATTGGCAGCGTCAGGCGCCGCGGCCGTCGACGATTCGCAACGACGGGCGCTGGTCAGGCGCCCAGCGCGCGGGCGATCACCAGCTGCTGGATCTCGTCGGTGCCCTCGCCGATCGTCAGGATCTTGGCGTCGCGGTAGAAGCGGCACACCGGGTATTCCTCGATGTAGCCGTATCCGCCGTGGATCTGGACCGCCTCGTCGGCCGTGCGGACCGCGATCCGCCCGCTCTTGAGCTTCGCCTGCGCCGCGGTGAGAGTGAAGTTGCGGCCGAGGTCCTTCAGCCAGGCCGCCTTCTGCACGAGCAACCGGGTGGCCTCGATCTCGGTCGAGAGGTCCGCGAGCTTGGCCTGGATCGACTGGAACTTCGAGATCGGCTTGCCGAACGCCCGGCGCTCCTTGGCGTACGCGAGCGCCTGATCGAACGCGCCCTGCGCCAGACCGACGCCCATCGCGGCCACGCCGATCCTGCCGATGTCGAGCGTGTGGAAGAACTGCCTGAGCCCGGCGCCGCGATGGCCGACGAGGTTCTCGGCCGGGACCCGGCAGTCGGTGAACGACAGCGGCCGCGTGTCGGACGCGTTCCAGCCCATCTTGCGGTACGGCTCGCCCTGCTCGTAGCCGGGGGTCCCGTTCTCGACCAGGATGTTCGAGATCTCCCGCTCGCCGCCATTGCTGTTGGTCACCGCCGTGATCACGACCAGCCCCGAGATGTCCGTGCCCGCGTTAGTGATGAACTGCTTGGTGCCGTTGATGACCCATTCGCCGTCCTCGAGGACGGCGCGTGTCTTGGTGTTGCCGGCGTCCGAGCCGGCCTCGGGCTCGGTCAACCCGAACGCGCCTAGGCGCTCGCCGCTGCAGAGCCGGGGCAGCCATCGCTGCTTCTGCTCCTCGGACCCGAACAGGTAGATGGGCTGGGTGCCCAGCGAGGTGTGGGCGCACAGCGTGATCGCCACCGATGAGTCGACGCGGGCGAGCTCCTCGACGGCGATCGCGTACGCCTGCGAGTCGCCGCCGCCGCCACCGTATTCGGGCGGAAATGGGATGCCCATCAGGTCGAGCTCGCCGAGGCGCTTGACGATCTCGTACGGGAACGTCTTCGTGCGGTCCAGATGCTCGGCGACCGGCGCGATCTCGTTCTCGGCGAACTGGCGCACCGTGTCGCGGAGCATGCGGTGGTGGTCTGCGAAGTCGAACTCCATGACGTGATTGTCACACGGACCTAGCGGCCCGAGATCTAGTGCCCGACGCTCTGCGCGAACGCGACCAGCAGCCGGACGCCGAACCCCGTGGCGCCCTTGCCGACGAAGTACGGACGCGGGACGTCGTACGCGGTGCCGGCGATGTCGAGGTGGGCCCAGGGCGTGTCGCCGGCGAAGTGGTGCAGCAGCTCGGCGGCGGTGATCGGCATCGCCTCGCGTCGCTCGGTGCGGTTCGTGAGCTCCGCGTAGCGGCCCTTGACCATCTCGGCGAAGTCCTCGTGCAGCGGGAGCCGCCACAGCAGCTCGCCGGTCCGCTCGCCGCACTCGACGATCCGTGCGGCGAGGGCGTCGTCGTTGCACATCACGCCGGCGTAGATCGAGCCGAGGACCGAGTCGATCGTTCGTCAGCGTCGCGAGATCGACGATCTGGTCGCATCCCTCGCCGCTTCGCGTACGTGATGCAGTCGGCCAGCACAAGGCGCCCCTCGGCGTCGGTGTTGTTGATCTCGATCGTCGTGCCGTCGAGCGCGCGGACGATGTCTCCGGGCTTCACCGCCGTCCCGCTGGGGAGGTTCTCGGTCGCGCCGACGACGCCGCGGACGTGGACGGGAGCCTCGAGCTCGGCGAGCGCCGCGACGGCCTCGATCACCGCCGCCCCGCCGGCCATGTCGAACTTCATGTCGATCTGCGAGGGGCCGGGCTTGATCCACAGGCCGCCGGAGTCGAACGTGATCCCCTTGCCGACGAACGCCAGCGTCGGCGCCGCCGCCGACGCCGTCCCCTCGTAGTCGAGCTGGATCAGCCGCGCCTCGGCCGCCGAGCCCTGCGCGACCGCGGCGAACGCGCCCATGCCGGCCGCGCGGATCGCGTCCTCGTCGAGCGTGACCACCGACACCGCCGGATGGCGCTCGGCCAGTTCCTGCGCGTAGGCGGCCAGGTCGGTCGGCGTCATGTCATTGGGCGGCGTGTTGCCGAGGTCGCGGGCGCGATTCTGGGCGTTGGTGACGATCGCGGCACGGCTGACCTGATCCGCGACGTCGTGATGGGCGCTGACGATCAGGCGCTCGAGCCGGCTGGGAAGTTCGGGTCGCTTGTAACGGTCGAACCGGTACGCATGCAGGAGCGGTGCCCTCGACGAGACCGGCGACGACGGCGTCGCCGACGTGGTGCGGCACCTCCCAGCACACGGTCCTCGCGCCGAGTTCTCGCGCCCTGCCCTCGGCGATCGCGGCCACGACGCGTGCCCGCTCGGCGTCGAACAGGGCTCGGGCGCCGAGCCCGACGAGGATGAAGCGCCGATCCTCGGCGTGCAGCAGTGCCAGTCGCTTGTACTCGCGGCGGGCCTCGCCGGACTCCAGCAGCCTCCCCAGGGGCTTGCCGGGCAGATCGTGGGCGACGTCCTCGCCGTCGAACACGCCCACCACGATTGTGTCCGCGCCGGTCTCGAGTGGGCTGGAGGTCGTGCCTTCGACGTGCATCGCCCGCCAACCTAGCAATGCCGAGGCGGGAGCCGCCGATTACGATTGGAGGTCCGCCAGCGAACCCGGAGAGCTACAGACCGATGCCCAAGACCGTGATCCTGTCCGCCGCCCGCACGCCGATCGGAAAGCTGGGCGGCGGCCTTTCGACCGTCGATGCCACCGAGCTCGGCGGCACCGCGATCAAGGCCGCGCTCGAGCGTGCCGAGGTGGCGCCCGAGGAAGTCCAGCACGTGGTCATGGGTCAGGTGATCCAGGCCGGCCAGGGCCAGATCCCCTCCCGCCAGGCGCAGATCAACGCCGGCATCCCGAATGAGATCCCCTCCGAGACGATCAACAAGGTGTGCGCCTCCGGAATCCGGGCGGCCGGGCTGCTGGATGCGGCGATCCGCGCCGGCGACATCGAGATCGGGGTCGGTGGCGGGATGGAGTCGATGTCGAAGTCCCCCTACCTGCTGAAGGAGGCGCGATTCGGGTTCCGGATGGGAGACGGCAAGGCGATCGACTCGATGATCAACGACGGCCTGACGAATCCGTTCTCCGGCAAGCACATGGCCCAAGAGGCCAGCGAGGTGGCCGCGGAGCTCGAGATGACCCGTCCCGACATGGATCGTTGGGCGCTGCGCTCGCACGAGCTGGCGATCCGAGCGACCGACGAAGGACGGCTGCCCGAGGAGATCGTGCCGGTCACGATCAAGGGCAAGAGGGGCGACACGGTCGTCGAGGTCGACGAGGCTCCCCGCCGCGACACGAGCCTCGAGACGCTCGCCAAGCTCCCGCCGATCTTCCTCAAGGACGGCTCGCACACGGCCGGCAACTCTCCCGGCGTCAACGACGGCGGCGGCGCGCTGGTGCTGTCCAGCGACGAGTGGGCCAAGCGCAACGGCAGGCCGGCGCTCGCGACGATCATCGCCCAGGCACAGGTCGCCGACGACTTCGCCTATCTCGCGCGGACACCGGCCAAGGCCGCGCAGAAGGCGCTCGAGCTCGCCGGTCTGAGTACCGACGACATCGATCTGTGGGAGATCAACGAGGCGTTCGCATCGGTCACGCTGAACTCGATCCGGATGCTCGGCATCGACCAGGACAAGGTCAACGTCAACGGCGGGGCGGTCGCGCTCGGCCACCCGATCGGCGCGTCGGGCGCGCGGATCCTGGGGACGCTCGTGTACGAGCTCCGTCGCCGCGGCGGCGGGCTGGGCTGCGCCGCGATCTGCTCGGGCGGCGGCCAGGGCGACGCCGTGATCGTGGAGGTGAACGGCAGCTGACCGCCGCCGTCGGGTCCCGTCCGCTAGCGCTGCCGCCGCCTTCTTCGATCTCGACCGGACGCTGATGGAGGGCTCCTCGGCCTTCCAGTTCGGGCGTGCCGCGTACAAGGCGGGGTTGATGAGCCGCCGCCAGCTGGCGGCGGACGCCTGGGCGAACATCCGCTTCCGGCTTCGCGGCTCGACCGACGAGGACACCCACGCGCTGCGGACGAGGATCTCGGCCTCGCTGGAGGGCACCAGGGTGCGCGACCTCGAGCGCCTCGGCGCGGACGTGCTCGCCGGTGTGTTGCCGCGCATCTACCCGCAGATGCTCGCGGTGGCGCACGAGCACCAGGACGAGGGCCGCCGCGTGTACATCGTCACCGCGGCATCGCAGGAGCTGGCGTCGCTGCTGGCCCACGTGCTGGTGTTCGACGGCGCGATCGGGTCAGACTTCTCCGAGGTCAAGGACGGCGTGTACACGGGGCGGCCGACCGGCCTGTTCGTCTATCGCCGCGACAAGGCGCGGGCGATCCGGCAGCTGGCCGAGCGTGAGGGCATCGACCTCGCGGCCTCCTACGCCTACTCGGACTCGGAGTCCGATCTCCCGATGCTCGAGGCGGTCGGCCACCCTGTCGCGGTCAACCCCGACCCGGAGCTGGCCCGGGTCGCGCGTGAGCAGGGATGGGATGTCCTTCGCTTCGATCGGCTTGGGCGGCGGCTGAAAGCGGCGATCGCCCTGGCGGGAGCAGCGGTGGCGGGTGGCGTGGGCAGTGCGGCGCTGGCCTCGCGCAGCCGGCGGCGAAAGCGCCCGATCAGCAGATGACGGCCAGGTGGAAGGAGTTGTCGACCGGACCGAAAAGGTTCCCGGTCTTACTGTCGTAGACCTCGATGAACACTGCGTCGGGATTGTCCGTGCGCGGCTCAGTGCGGAGGAACGTAGCCCGCTGGAGGTCGTCGACGACGTCGCTGTTGGTGACCAGGCTCGAGCCGGGCGTTGCCTCGTAGGCGCATCCCGTAACGACGCGGTTGAAGGTCACGTCGTATTGGCCCGTCTGCAGCAGCCCGCTCGAGGTGGCACCGCTGCCCGCCGTCAGCGTCCCGTCGAGAGCGACCCGAGCCCACAGGATCTTCCCCTGATACGCGGACGCGGGGTTGCTGCCGAGTTCGTCGGCGTCGGTCGCGTGGCTCGCGTTGGTGGCCGACGGGACGGTGCCGAGCGCATTGATGTTGATCTGCCTGGCGGTGATCGTGCCCTTCGCGATCTTCGCGCCCGTGACGGCGCCGTTCGCGATCTTCTTCGTCGTCACGGCGTTCTTGCGAAGCTGCCGGGAGCCGACGCTATCCCTGGGCACGCTGAACGCCGCGTAGCTGGTACCGCCGAGCGCCACGATGAGCGCGATGATCGAAACGACGAGCGCTGGACTTGGCCGGCCCAACCGGAAAGTCCTCATTGACCCTTCCTCCTGTGTGATGTTCTGACTCCGACGACCGCTCGGCCTCGACGTGCCTTCCCCGTTCGGGCACGCCCTCCTCATTCCTCCCCGCGTGTAAGAGGATAGGCACTTCCGGCCCTAAAATTCGCATATGGCCATTCGTCCGATACCAGGTGAGCTCGAGCGCTGGACGCGTGAGCGGTTCGAGCGGGCGCCGGAACGCGACGCGCCGTTCTCGACGATCTCGGGCGAGCCGATCAAACCGCTGTACACCGAGGGCGACCTCCCGGAGGATGTCGAGGCGGCGATCGGCCTGCCGGGCGAGTTTCCGTACACCCGCGGGGTGTATCCGTCGATGTATCGCGGGCGGCTGTGGACGATGCGCCAGTTCGCCGGGTTCGGTACGGCGGAGGAGACCAACAAGCGGTTCCGCTACCTCCTCGATCATGGGCAGACCGGTCTGTCGACCGCGTTCGACATGCCCTCGCTGATGGGCCACGACTCCGATCACCCGCGATCGCTGGGGGAGGTCGGGCGCGAGGGCGTGGCGATCGACACGCTGCAGGACATGGAGGCGCTGTTCGCAGGGATTCCGCTCGACGAGGTCAGCGTGTCGATGACGATCAACGCCCCGGCGCCGATCATGCTCGCGTTCTATGTCGTGGCCGCCGAACGCCAGGGCGTCGCGGCGGACCAGCTCGCCGGAACGATCCAGACGGACATCCTCAAGGAGTACATCGCGCAGAAGGAGTGGTGCTTCCCCGTCGATCCGGCGATGCGGCTGGTGGGCGACATGATCGAGTGGTGCTCTGAGCACATGCCGCGCTGGCATCCGGTCTCGATCTCGGGCTATCACATCCGCGAGGCCGGCTCGACGGCGGCGCAGGAGCTGGCGTTCACGCTCAAGGACGGTCTGACCTACGTCGAGCAGGCGGTCGCGCGCGGACTCGACGTTGACGCGTTCGCGCCGCGGCTGAGCTTCTTCTTCAACGCCCACATCGACTTCTTCGAGGAGATCGCGAAGTACCGGGCGGCGCGGCGGATCTGGGCGCGCGAGCTGCGCGATACGTTCGGAGCCCGCGACGAGCGCTCGCTCCTGATGCGGTTTCACACCCAGACGGCAGGGGTGTCGCTGACCGCCCAGCAGCCGCTCAACAACGTCGTGCGGACGGCGATCGAAGCGCTCGCCGGCGTGCTGGGCGGGACGCAATCGCTCCACACGAACAGCTTCGATGAGGCGCTGGCGCTCCCGACCGAGGAGGCGGTGCGGGTGGCCCTGCGCACGCAGCAGATCATCGCCGAGGAGACGGGTGTGGCGAACACGATCGACCCGCTCGGCGGCTCGTACTTCGTGGAGGCGCTGACCGATCGCTTGGAGGAGCAGGCGTACGAGTACTTCGCCAAGATCGACGAGCTCGGCGGGATGGTCGAGGCGGTCAACCGCGGCTTCCCGCAGCGGGAGATCGCGGATGCGGCGTTCCGCTACCAGCAGGAGGTCGAGTCCGGGATGCGCAAGGTCGTCGGCGTCAACGCGTACACCGAGGGCGACGATCACAAGACGCAGCTCCTCAAGATCGACCCCCAGTTCGAGGTCCACCAGGTCAAGCGCGTCCAGAAGCTCCGGGAGATGCGCGACGCGGCCAGGACCGAAGCGGCGCTCGACGCGCTGGAGCGGGCGGCCCGCGAGCCGAACGCGAACCTGATGCCGCTGCTCGTCGAGGCCGCGCGGGCCGAGGCGACCGAGGGCGAGATGGTCCAGACGCTCCAGCGCGTGTTCGGGACGTACACGGAGATGCCGGTCTTCTAGGTGGTGTTCGGGGGCGCGCATGCGCGCCCCCGCCGGCGGCGCATGCGCCGCCGGGGCACGGCCGCATGCGGCCGTCCCAATTAGACTGACGCCGACTCGGATGTCCACGTCCTCTGAGAAGAAGATCCGCGTCGTCGTCGCGAAGCCCGGCCTCGACGGCCATGACCGTGGCGCGAAGATCATCGCCAGGGCGCTGCGCGACGCCGGCATGGAGGTCATCTACACCGGCCTGCACCAGACGCCCGAGCAGATCGTCGAGACCGTCATCCAGGAGGACGCCGACGCGGTCGGTCTGTCGATCCTGTCCGGCGCGCATATGACGCTCGTCCCGCGGATCATGGAATTGCTAGACGAGCAGGGCATCGACGACGTCGTCGTCACGGTCGGGGGCACGATCCCCGACGACGACGTCCAGGAGCTGAAAGCGCTCGGCGTCGCCGAGGTTTTCACGCCCGGAGCCCCGACTCAGCAGGCGATCGATTTCATCCGCAGCGCGGTGCGGGCGTAGTGGTCCCCGGCGCGTTTTCCTACTCGCGCGTAGGTGACCGATTGACTCGTCAGTCAACCGGGTAATATCTGCCACCGTTTCAAGTAATTAGGAGGCCCTGTTGAAGATTTGCGTCCTGGTCAAAGAGGTCCCGGACGCCGCCGTCGAGAAGCGCATCGATCCCTCGACGGGGCGCATGGACCGATCAGGTGAGAAGAACCTGAACCCCTACGACACGCACGCCATCGAGGCCGCGATGCAGATCCGCGAAGGCGGAGCGGTCCAGATCGACGAGATCGTGGCCGTGACGATGGGCCCGCCATCGGCCGTGCGCGCGCTGCACAAGGCCGTCTCGCTGGGCGCCGATCGCTCGCTCCACCTCACCGACGATGGGCTGGCCGGCTCCGACGTCGCCGCGACGGGCTACGCGCTCGGCAAGGCGCTCGAGAAGGAGCAGCCGGACCTGGTGCTGCTTGGCCAGCAGTCCGACGACGGCGAGTGCTACACGATCGGAGCGGTCGTCGCCGATCACCTGAAGATGCCGTCGCTGACCCAGGTGATCAAGATCGACGTCGAGGACAGCGCCCTGCGCTGCGAGCGCCAGGCCGAGTACGGCTACGACACCGTTCAGGTTGGGCTTCCGGCGGTGATCTCCGTCGGCGACGCGATCAACGAGCCCCGCTATCCATCGCTGAAGGCGATCATGGGCGCCAAGAAGAAGCCGCTCGAGACGCTCGCGATGGGCGACGTCGGCATCGACGCCGGGCTCGTCGGCGAGGAGGGGTCGCGCGTGCAGTGCGGCGACTTCCACGACCCGCCGGCGAAGGCGTCCGGCCAGATCATCGAGGACGAGGACACGAACGAGACGGTCGGGAAGATCGTCGCCTGGCTTGAAGAAAGGAAGTTGATTTAGCGATGGCTGACGTCCTTACCTACGTCCTTCATTACGAGGGCGAGTTCAACAAGAACTCGCTCGGGGCTGTGTCCGAGGGCGCGGCGCGCGCCTCGGAGATCGGTGGCGAGTGCCATGCGGTCGTCGTCGGCGGCGACGATCTCACCGACGAGCTGTGCCAGTCGCTCGGCGCCTACGGTGCCACCAAGGTGTTCCGGGCCAAGGGGTCCGAGGGGCTTGCGCAGCCCGTGGTCGACGTGATGGCCAAGGTGATCGATGACAACGGCCACTCGTACGCCCTGTTCGGCGGCGGTCTGCTCGGGTTCGAGATTGGCGCGGGTCTGGCCGCGCGCAAGCAGGCCGGCGTGACGATGGAGGTCACGGCCGTCCGCTCCGAGGACGGCAAGCTCGTGGCCGAGCGGCCGATCCTCCAGGACTCGAAGATCTCGGTCTCCCGGTACAGGGGCGACCTCGGGATCATCATCGGGCGGATCAACGCGTTCGAGATCGCCCAGCGCGACGGCGGCTCGGCCGAGGTGGTCGACGTCGACGTCGAGTACTCGCCGTGGTCGAACCAGGCGAAGATGGTCCAGCGCGGCGAGCAGCGCGGCGTGGACGTGGACATCGAAGGCGCCGACATCCTCGTCGCCGGCGGTCGCGGGCTGGGCAAAGCGGAGAATTTCCAGCTCGCCGAGGATCTCGCCGCCGCGTTCGGCGGCAACACGGCGGTGGCCGCCACTCGTGCCGTCGTCGACGCCGGTTGGTACCCGTACGCGGCTCAGATCGGGCAGACGGGTAAGACGGTCTCGCCGAAGCTGTACCTCGCCGCCGGGATCTCCGGGGCGATCCAGCACAAGGTCGGGATGCAGTCCTCGGAGAACATCGTCGCGATCAACAAGGACTCGAACGCGCCGATCTTCGAGTTCTCCGACCTCGGCGTCGTCGGCGACCTGAACAAGATCCTGCCCAAGCTCACCGACGCGATAAAGGCCAAGAAGGGCGGTTGATCTCCCCGTGTCCTCGTCCAACGGGAAGGTCTCACCGAGCGAGTTCCCGCCACCGGTCGACTCCGTCAAGGAGTTCATCAAGCGCGAGCTCGACCCCGAGGACGAGCGGATCGACGTCGGCGTAGCGATCGTCGGCGGCGGCACCGCCGGCCTGGCCTGCGCCAACCGGCTCCTCAAGCTGCTCGGTGACGACCCCGAGCTGCTCGAGGAGCTCGGCGAGGTCCCGGTCGCCGTCATCGAGAAGGCCAAGACCTGCGGCGGGCACAACCTGTCCGGTGCGGTGATGCGCCCGGGGCCGCTCCAGGAGCTGTTCCCAGATCTGTCCCGCGAGGACTGGCGCAAGGAACGGTTCGCCTTCGGCGAGGTCACGAAGGAGTCGGTGTACATGCTCACCGGCCCCAAGACCAAGCTTCGGGTTCCGATCCCAGCCGTGCCGAACTTCAAGAACCATGGCAACGAGGTTGTCTCGGTGTCGGCGCTGGCGCGCTACCAGCAGCGCCAGGCCGAGGAGGGTGGCGCGTACGTCCTGACCGAGACCTCGGCGACGCAGCTGATTGTCGAGGACGGAACGGTGCTCGGCGCCCGCTCGGGCGACAAGGGCCGCGGCAAGGACGGCGAGCCGCTTGGCAACTTCGAGCCCGGCACCGACATCAACGCTCGGGTCACCGTGCTGGCCGAGGGCTCCTGGGGTCACCTGACCGGCGCCGCGATCAAGGAGTTCGACCTCGGCCGCGGGCGCGAGCCCCAGGTGTGGGAGCTCGGGGTCAAGGAGGTCTGGAAGGTCAAGAAGCCTCTGGACCGGGTGATCCACACGTTCGTGCAGCCGTGGCCGCTGAAGGTCGCGGCCAAGTACGGCCAGCTCGGCGGCACCTGGATGTACCCGATGAAGGACGAGAAATCGGGTGATGACCTGGTGTCGATCGGTTTCGTCGTCGACCTCAACTATCGCGATGCGACGACATCGGCCCACGACCTGCTGCAGGCATTCAAGACCCACCCCCTGGTCAAGGATGTGCTGGACGGCGGAGAGCGGATCGCCTGGGGCGCGAAGGCGCTCCCCGGTGGCGGGTACTGGTCGATGCCGAAGCTGTCGATGCCAGGCGCCCTCATCGTCGGGGACGCTGGCGGGATGGTCGACACGGCGGCGCTGAAGGGCGTCCACCACTGCATCAACTCCGGGATGCTCGCCGCCGAGGCGATCTATCGCAACCTGAAGAGCGGCCAGTCGCTCGAGTCCTACGAGGACGCGGTGGACCAGTCCTCGATCGGCAAGGAGCTCTACCAGGTGCGCAACACGCGGCAGGCGTTTCAGAAGGGCTTCCTCGTCGGCAGCCTGCTCGCGGGCCCGGCGATCATGTCGAAGGGCAAGGTGCCGCGCGGCCGGAAGGCGTGGCATCGGGACGACGTCGAGCCGATGTTTGTCGGCGACACGAAGGAGCGCTATCCGAAGCCCGACGGCAAGTACACGTTCGACAAGCTCTCGTCGGTCTACATCTCTGGTAACGCGACCCGAGACGACGCGCCGAACCACATCCGCGTGCACCGCGAGGTTCCACGCGAGATCGCCGAGACGTGGCTTTGGATGTGCCCGGCCGGCGTGTACGAGATTCCCGCCGACACTCCTGCGTCCGGGCCGGTCGACGTCATCGTGAACTACACCAATTGCGTGCAGTGCGGAGCGATCACCGCCAAGGGCGGGCGGCTGACGCCGCCCGAGGGCGGCGACGGACCGCTGTATACGGTTACGTAGCTATTCGTCGGTTTCGGCCGTTTCGCGGCGCCCGGCGGGTCGGTGGCGAGGAACTTCTGGAGGTCACAGTTGTTGTTGAGGGCATGAGGCGATTCGTGGTCGTGGGCTTGATCACGCTCGCCGCCGCGTCGGGGGCCGCGGCGGTGGCGTTGGGCACGCCCCTCACGCCAAGCTGGCCTCATTCGTCTGTCAGACGGGACTCGATCCCGCGTCGCGCGCGATCTCGATCACGGCGGTGATGCGCCCGGTCACGGGGACCGAGAAGATGTCGATGCGCTTCCAGCTGCTCAAGCGGACCAAGCGGTGGAGCCGGCCAATGGCGCTGACCGGGACCGACCTGAACAGCTGGCTGACGCCGAAGAATCCGACGCTGGGCAGCCGCCCCGGCGACCGCTGGGTCGTCAAGCATCCCGTCGTCGACCTCGCCGGGCCGGACTTCTATCGGTTCAAGGTGGCCTTCCGGTGGATCGACGCCTCGGGCCACGTGATCGGGAAGGCGCTCCGGAGCAGCGCGATGTGCTTCCAGCCCGAGAGACGCGCCGACCTCGAGATCGTGGGCATCAAGGTCACGCCGTTGGCGGGCGATCCCGGGTTCGACGGATACCTGGCCCAGGTCCGGAACACCGGCAAGACCCCCTCCGGCCAATTCAACGTGGAGTACTCGGACGGCTCGACGACGCACGAGAAGCTGATCCCGCAGCTGCTGCCGCACCACCAGCGAGGGGTCTACTTCAAGGAGCCGGCGTGCAGCGCGGCTGCGCCGGCAACGATCACCGCGGATCCGGAGCACATGGTCGACGTCAGCAGCAGGCTCGACAGCTCGGCGACCACCACTTGCTCGAGCTCGACGACGTCGTTGACGGCCCTAACTCGGCCTCGGAAACGCTAACGGGGCCGCTAGACTGAATGGTGCTATGAAAACCGGAATCCATCCTGAGTACCTCGACTCACACGTCCGCTGCACCTGCGGCAACGAATTCGTCACCCGCTCGACCCAGTCCGAAATCCATGTGGAGATCTGCTCGGCCTGTCATCCGTTCTACACGGGGCGGCAGAAGCTGGTCGACACCGGTGGTCGCGTGGAGCGGTTCCAGCGCCGTGTCGCCAAGGGCCGACGCTCGGCGCGAGCCGGCGTCTAGCCCGGGGGCCGGCCTGTGAGCGAGGGGGGCGGCGAGCCGCGGCTGACCGCGTCGCGCGATGCGCCCGTGGGCGGCCAGGCCGTCCTCGAGGGCGTGATGATGCGCGGGGTCTCGAACTGGGCGGTGGCGGTGCGGAAGGCCTTGCCGGACGTCGCCCGACGCCCCGAACGCTGCGCGCTCCCGAGTACGTCGCGCCGGCTGACGTCGGCGCGATCGACGTCCACACGTTTCCGCTGGTCGCCTGGACCAAGCGCCGTCGCGTCTACCGCTGGCCGGTGATCCGCGGCGTCGTGGCGCTGGCGGAATCGCTCGGCATCGGGCTGCGCGCGCTGAGCATCTCGGCGAACGCGCAACTGCCCGAGGAGGAACAGGAGCTTTCCGGCGGGGTATGGGCGGGGACGGTGGTCATCGCGCTGCTGTTCTCGATCGGCCTGTTCTTCGTGGTGCCGGTCGGCCTGACCAGCCTGATCAAGGGCCAGCTCAACTCCTCCGTCCTGTTCTGGCTCGTCGAGGGCGTCGTGCGCACAGCGATCTTCCTGGGCTACCTCGTGCTGCTCTCGCGGCTTCGCGACCTGCGCCGGGTGCTCGAGTACCACGGCGCCGAGCACAAGACGATCTCGTGCTACGAGGCCGAGGACGAGCTCGTCCCCGAGCGGGCCCAGCTGTACTCGCGGCTGCATCCGCGGTGTGGCACAAGCTTCCTGCTGATCGTGATGATCATGGCGATCTTCGTGTTCGCCCCGATCGGCCTGCCGGCGTGGTGGATCCTGGTGATCACCCGGATCGTGGGCGTGCCGCTGATCGCCGGGCTGTCGTTCGAGGTGATCAAGTGGGCAGGACGCAATCGTCGCCGGCCCTGGGTCCAGGCGCTCATGTATCCGGGCATGCAGCTCCAGAAGCTGACCACGCGCGAGCCCGATCTCGATCAGCTCGCGGTGGCGATCGCCGCGCTGGAGGCCGTGCTCAAGGTTGAGACGCCGGGTGCGGCGTCGGCCGCTGACATGGTCGGCGTCGAACTCGTCGCGTAGACCGCGCCGGGTCGCCCTACACTCGGGCGACGATGATCGACGAACTCGTCACTCAGATCGAAACGCGCTTCGAGGAGCTGCAGAACGAGCTCTCCGATCCGGTCGTGATCGGCGACCGTGAGCGGTTCACGTCGATCAGCAGGGCGTACAGGGAGCTCGAGCCTGCGGCCAAGCTCGCCTCCACGTACCGCCGGGCCGTCGACGACTTCGAGGGAGCGCGCGAGCTGCTCGCCGAGGACGGCAACGACGCCGAGCTCCGCGCTCTGCTCGAGTCCTCGCGCGAGCAGATCGAGACGGTCGAGGAGGAGATCCGCCTGGCGATGGTCGAGCGCGACCCCAACGACGACAAGAACGTGATCGTCGAGATCCGCCCCGGCGCCGGCGGGGACGAGGCGGCACTGTGGGCCGGGGACCTGTTCCGGATGCTGACGCGGTACGCGGAGCGTCGCGGCTTCACGGTGGAGCCGCTGGCACTCGGCGACGGCACCTACACGTTCGCGGTCAAGGGCGACGGCGCGTACTCGGTGTTCAAGTTCGAGGGCGGGACCCACCGCGTCCAGCGGGTTCCCGAGACGGAGTCGCAGGGGCGGATCCACACCTCGACGGCAACCGTGGCGGTGCTCCCGGAGGCCGACGATGTGGAGATCGAGATCGACCCGAGCGAGCTCCAGATCGACGTCTACCGCAGCTCCGGCCCCGGCGGCCAGTCGGTGAACACGACCGACTCGGCGGTCCGGATCACGCACAAGCCGAGCGGGATCGTCGTCTCGATGCAGGACGAGAAGTCCCAGCTGCAGAACCGGGAGCGGGCGATGCGGGTGCTGCGGGCGCGGCTGTATGAGCGGGCCCTGGCCGAGCAGCAGGCGTCGATGTCCGCTTCACGCCAGGCGCAGGTCGGGACCGGGGACCGGGCCGAGAAGATCCGGACCTACAACTTCCCCGAGCGCCGGGTGACCGACCACCGGATCGGGTTGCGGCTCCACAGCCTCGACTCGATCCTGATGGGCGAGATGGACGAGCTGACCGCGGCGCTGCAGGACGACGAGAAGCGCCGGAGGCTGGCGGAGAAGGCGGTTGCCTGAGACGGGGGTGGCTGTGGCGTCGTCCGTCTCCGGCGCGGTGCGAGCGGGAGCGGCGCGGCTCGCGGAGGCGGCCTGCGAGACGCCTCGGCTGGACGCGGAGGTGCTGCTGGCGTGGACGCTGGGCGTCGGTCGCGAGCGGCTAGTGCTCGACGGGGGCGCGCGCCTTGGCGCCGAGGACGCGGCGCGCTATGCCGGGTTGATCGCCCGCCGCGCGGCTCGCGAGCCGGTGGCGTACATCACCGGTGTCAAGGAATTTCGGCACATCTCGTTGATGGTCGACCCGCGTGTCCTGATCCCCCGGCCGGAGACGGAGCTGCTGGTCGAGGTGGGCCTGTCGTTGGCCGCCGGTGCTCGGGTTGTCGATGTCGGGACGGGGAGTGGGGCGGTGGCGCTCGCGCTCAAGGACGAGCGGCCCGATCTGGTCGTGGCCGGGACCGATGTGAGCGCCGATGCAATCGAGGTGGCGCGGTCCAATGGCTCTGCGTCTGGGACTCGATGTGGGTTCGCTTGTCTGCGGTGATTTGCTGGGAGGTGTCGGAGGGCCTTGTCGATGCTGTGCTGGCGAATCTGCCGTACGTCGCCGAGGGCTCGTGCTCCCGCCGGAGATCTCGCGATACGAGCCGGCGTCGGCGCTGTTCGCGGGGCCGGATGGGCTCGATGTGATCCGGCGGCCTGATGGGTTGCGTCGATGGGGTGCCGATGGTCGCGCTGGAGATCGGGTGCGACCAGGCGGAGGCCGGTGGCGTCATTGCTCGAGCGAGGCGGGTTTCGGCTCGGTCGAGGTGCTGGCCGACCTCGCCGGACACGAACGGGTGGTCGTCGGGCGCCGGTGAGCGACGCGCAGGCGTTTGAGCGCTGCATCGCCGTCGGCGGGCTCGCCGTGTTCCCCGCCGACACCGTCTACGGGATCGCCTGTGACCCGGAGAACCGGTTCGCCGTCGAGCGCCTCTACCTGCTCAAGCGCCGGAGCCTGGACAAGCCCTCGGCGGTGATGTTCTTCGACCTGGAGCTGGCGCTGTCGGCGTCTTCCCGAGCTCGGCGAGCGGTTACGCGAGGCGCTACGGCGGCTGCTGCCGGGCAGCGTCACGGTCCTGGTGCCGAACCCCGCCGGGCGGTTCCCGCTGGCGTGCGGCGCCGATCCCTCGACGCTCGGGCTGCGGGTGCCGTCGGTGGCGCAGCTGGCCGGAGTTCGGCGGCCGGTGCTGCAGTCGAGCGCCAATCGCGCCGGCGGGCCCGACCCGCGCCGGCTGTCGGAGATACCGGAGCTGATCCGGAGCGCCGTGGACCTGGTGATCGACGGCGGAGAGCTTGCCGGGCACCCCGTCCACGGTCGTTGACCTGACGGGCATTTGAGGAGACCGGACGCTGGGAGGTGTCCGCGTGGGCGCGGTGCCAGAGCTCGGCGCTCGGTGACGCGCTCGGCTGGCAGTTCCACTTCGATCCCGCGACCTACAAGGACGAGATCCGCGCGGACGTCCCAGAGTACGACCGGTTCCAGGATGAGCTGGTCGAGCGCGAGCGGGACCGGCGCGCGGCAGATCCTGGAGCTGGGGACCGGCACTGGCGAGACGGCACGGCGGCTCCTCGCCCGCCACCCTGAAGCCTCGCTGGTGGGAGTCGACGTGAATCCCGAGATGCTGGCCGCCGCGGGCGAGGTGCTGCCACGCGAGCGCGTCGATCTCCGGGCCGCACCGCTCCAGGACACGCTGCCCGCGGGCCCCTTCGATCTCGTCGCCAGCGCCCTCTGCATCCACCATCTGGACGCAGAAGAGAAGCGGGACCTGTTTCACCGCGTGCTGTGAGGTGCTGGTCCCGGGCGGCCGATTCGTGATCGCCGATGTGGTCGAACCGGTCGACCCCGGCGATGCGCGGACGTCGTTGACGCCGGGGTACGACAAGCCGAGCCCGCTTCGATCGCAGCTCGAATGGCTGGCCGATGCCGGTTTCGAGGCCCGCGCCACCTGGGCCGCCGGCGACCTCGCGGTGATCCTCGCCACGCTTCCGGTCTGACGCCACCGCCGCTGGTATCGTCGCTCGCAGTGAACGTCGAGTTGCCGCCTGACTTCTTCAACCGGCCGCTGGCCGACGTCGACCCTGAGATCGCCGACGTCCTCGCGCGGGAGCTGGAGCGCCAGCAAGGGACGCTCGAGATGATCGCCTCGGAGAACTTCGTGCCCGTCTCCGTCCTCGAGTGCCAGGGCTCCGTGCTCACGAACAAGTACGCGGAGGGCTATCCGGGCAAGCGCTACTACGGTGGCTGCGAGTACGTCGACATCGCCGAGCAGCTGGCGATCGACCGGGCGATCGCGCTGTTCGGCGCCGAGCACGCCAACGTTCAGCCGCATTCAGGTGCCCAGGCGAACGCCGCCGTGTACCACGCGCTGCTGCAGCCGGGCGACACGATGATGGGGCTCGAGCTGGCGCACGGCGGCCATCTCACCCACGGGATGCCGATCAACGTGTCCGGCCGCCTGTACGACATCGCCGCCTACCACGTCGATCGCGAGACCAGCCTGATCGACATGGACGAGGTCCAGCAGATCGCCGAGGAGCGGCGGCCGAAGGTGATCCTCGCCGGCTGGTCGGCGTATCCGCGCGTGCTCGACTTCGTTCGCTTCCGCGAGATCGCCGACTCGGTCGACGCCCGCCTGGTCGTCGACATGGCCCACTTCGCCGGGCTGGTGGCGGCGGGGCTCCATCCGAATCCGGTGCCGTTCGCCGATGTCGTGACGACCACGATCCACAAGACGATCGGTGGCGGGCGCGGCGGGATGATCCTCTGCAAGGAGGAGTTCGCCAAGAAGATCAACTCGGCGGTGTTCCCGGGCCAGCAGGGCGGGCCGCTGGAGCACGTGATCGCCGGCAAGGCGGTGGCGCTGCGGATCGCGATGTCCGAGCCGTTCCGCGAGCGCCAGGAGCGGACCCTCGCCGGCGCCAGGGCGCTGGCCCGCGAGCTCCTCGACGCCGGCGGGGGCGTCAACGTGCTGACCGGCGGAACCGACGTCCACCTCGTCCTGTGCGACCTCCGGGAGTCAGAGCTGGACGGCAAGCAGGCCGAGGATCGCCTGGCCTCGATCGGGGTCACGGTGAACCGCAACGCCGTGCCGTTCGATCCGCGTCCGCCGGCGGTGTCCTCCGGGCTGCGGATCGGGACGCCGGCCCTGGCCACTCGCGGGCTGGAGGTGAGAGGACTTCGCCGAGGTCGGGAAGATCATCGCCTCGGCGCTCCAGCCAGGCGATTTTGAGGCGCGGCGAGTGGAGTTGGCGGAGCGCGTACAGGTCGTTGTCGAGCGGTACCCGCTGTATGCGGGGCTTGGGGCGGTGGCGGCGGTTTAGCTGATCCCCGGGTGGGGTTGTTGGTTGGGATTGGCTGGGGAGGGGGGCGGCCGGGTCACCTTGACAGGCGTCTGTGTCGTCTCTGTGTCGCCGTGTGACACGTGTGTGAGAAGTTCGGCGGGTGGGGGCTGGGGCCGGGCGAGTTGGGCTGATACTGGGCCTGTGGGCGCGAAAAGTGATGCACAGCACGCCAAGTCCGATCGCCGGGGCGAGGCCGGGCGTGTTAAGCACACTGTTCGTGCACAGCACGCCGCGGCTCGGGTTTCAAGCCGGTAGTGGCGCGCCATGCACCATCTTGAGCGTGCGGTGGCGGAGATTGCGGCGGTTCAGGACAACATCGTCACCTGGGAGCAGCTGATCGCCGCCGGGGTGGGCCGCGGCGCGATCGGCTACCGCGAGCGCGCCGGCGTGATTCATCGCCTGTATCGCGGCGTCTATCTGGTCGGGCACGCGCCTCCGACTCAGGCGGGGAGCGCCCGCGCGGCCGTCCTTGCCTGTGGCGTGAACGCGGTGCTGAGTCACCGTTCGGCGGCCGAGCTCTGGCGATTGCTTCCAGAGCTGGAGGATGCGGTCGATGTCACGGTGATCGCGAGGAATCCGGGAATCCGGCCGGGCATAAGACGCCACCGCGCCACCGAGCTCCCCGCAAGCCAGATCAGCTCGATCCGCGCCATACCGGTGACCAGCCCCGCCAGGACGATCTGCGATCTCGCCGGCGTCGACCCCGACCACGCCGAGGAGGCGTTGGAACAGGCCCGCGTCCGTCGGCTCGTCACCGACCGCCAGCTCCGCCGGGTGATCGAGCTGGCGCCCACGCGGGCCGGATCGGCGTTCATTCGGGCGTTGCTCGCCGGCGAGAACGGCACCGGCTACACCCGCTCGAAGGCCGAACGGGCGATGCGCGCCCTGATCCGCTCGGCCGAACTCACGAAGCCGCTCGTCAACGCAACGCTCCACGGCTTCCTCGTGGACTTCCTCTGGACCGACCAGCGCCTGGTTGTCGAGGTCGACGGCTACGAATTCCACCGGGACCGCGCCGCGTTTGAGCGCGACCGAAGGCGCGATCAGATCCTGACCGCCGCCGGTTACCGAGTGATTCGGATCACGTGGAGGCAGTTGTGCGACCAGCCGCTGGCGGTGATTGCGCGCCTGGCGCAGGCGCTGATCGCCCCCTCTGGCTGAACCGATCCTGCCTGGCTGGCATGCTACGGCCAAGCCATGTACCTCGACGCCGTGCTCGCCTTCGTCGTCGCGATGGCCGTCGCGGCGGCACTGACGCCGGTTGCTGCTCGGTTCGCGCGGCGAGTCGGTGCGATCGCGATGCCGAGCGAGCGGGGGCTGGCCACGCGCAGCACGCCGCTGCTGGGCGGGCTGGCGATCCTGGTGGCGGTGCTGGTGGCCGCGGCGATCTGGATGCCCGCGACGATCAAGCTGCCGCGAACCGTGGGGACGCGAGGCTCCGGCGGAACCGTCGACACCTGGGGGCTGATGGCCGGCGCCGTGCTGATCGCGTTCGTCGGGGCGATCGATGACGCTCGCGACCTGCCGCCACTCGGAAAGCTGATCGGTCAGATCGTGGCGGGGGTGATCGCGGTCGACGCCGGCGCCAGGGTCACCGACGTGACGCTGCCGTTCGTCGGCGCCCTGCAGTTCCCCCACGACGGCGGGGCGCTGACGGTCGTGTGGCTGGTCGCGCTGATGAACGTCGTCAACTTCTCCGACGGGGTCGACGGGCTGGCGGCCGGGATTTGCGCGATCGACGGGGTGGCGTTCGCGATCATCGCGTTCGATCTCAACGTCGGCGCGGCCGGGATCCTGGCGGCGCTGACGGCGGGGGCGGCGCTGGGGTTCCTGTTCCACAACTTCCACCCGGCGAACGTCTTCATGGGCGACTCGGGGTCGAACCTGCTCGGCTACCTGCTCGGGGTGGTGGCGGTGATCGGGTCGTTGAAGACGAACGTCGTGGTGGCGCTGGTCGTTCCCCTGTTCATCCTGGCCGTGCCGTTCCTCGACACCGGCTTCGTGATCGCCAAGCGGCTCAGATACAAACGCAAGCCGTGGTCGGCGGACGCCAACCACTTCCACCACCGGATGGCGCGGATCGGCTTCAGCCAGCGCAAGACGGTCGCCTATCTGTACGGCTGGACGCTGGTGCTGGCGACGCTGGCGGTGGCGCTGCGAGTCGTCCCGTACCACGATCACGGACCGCCGCACCGCTACCACCTCGGCTGGGTGCTGCTGATGGTGGCGCTCGCGGTGGTGGCGCTCGCCGCCAGCGTGTACCTCGTCTACGTGCTCGAGATCTTCAAGTTCAGACGGCTGCGCGAGCGCGAGCTGAGGCGAATGGATCCGACCACCAGTGAGCACGAGATCGACGAGCAGGTCGAGCACGACATCGAGACCGGTGAGTTCGACCGCGTGCGATAGTGGCGCCCGTGGAGAAGGCCAATCTGCAAGAGCTGAAGGCGTTCACGACGCTGGACGGCTCGCAGATCCGCGAGCTCGCCGGACCGGCCTGGACGAAGGTCCGCAACCAGAGCCTGGCCGAGGCGACGGTGCCGCCCGGCGGTGAGACCGCCGAGCACTACCACCCGCGCACGGAAGAGCTCTATTACTTCGTCAGCGGCGCCGGCCGGATGCGCCTCGGCGCGGAGGAGTTGGAGGTCGCCACCGGTGACTGCGTGGTGATCGAGCCGGGCGTGCCCCACAAACTCTGGAACCCCGGCGCGGAGCCGCTCGTGCTGCTGTGTTGCTGCGCGCCTGCCTATTCCGACGATGACACTGTGATGACGGGGCGCTGAGCTGAGCGCGTTCAGCCGAACCGAGCGCCTGTTGCTCGGCGGGGTCGTGCTGGCGACCGTCCTGGCGGGGGTGGCGCGTTACGCCCACGGCATCTCGGAGGTCGTGGCGTTCATCCTCGCGGCGGTGGCGCTCGCGGGATGGGCGTGGGTCCTGTCGCATGGCCACCGAGCAGGTCGGAATGCGGATGGGCACGGCGATCACCGGCTTTCTCCAGTCCACGCTCGGGCAACCTCCCCGAGTTCTTCGTTGTTTTGTTCGCGCTACAGGCAGGCCAGCTGGTCGTCGCGGAGACCGCGATCCTCGGCTCGATCCTGGTCAACGCGCTGCTGGTGCTCGGCCTGGCGATTGCGGTTGGATCGCGGCGTGCGAAGGACGGCGTGATGCGCTTCAACCCGCGTCTCCCGAATGACACCGCGACGCTACTGCTGATCTCGGCGTTCATCATCGTGCTGATCGGGCTGGCCATCGCCTCGCACGATCCGGCCAGCCACCACACCAAGACGATCTCGATCATCGGCGCGGTCGCGATCCTGATCGTCTACGGCTCCTGGCTGTGGCAGTACCTGCGATCTGACCCCCCGCCAGACGAAGGGGAGCACAAGGCAAGGTTCCCAATTGCGCTCAGCGTGGGGTTGCTCGCGACGGCAGGCCTGGCATCCGCCTTCGTCTCGGACTGGTTCGTCCACGCGCTCCAGCCGACGATCCACACGCTCCACATCTCGGAAGCGTTTGCCGGTCTGGTGATCGTCGCGATCGCCGGCAATGCGGTCGAAAACGTCGCCGGGGTGTTTCTCGCAGCCAAGGGCAAGTCCGACCTGGCGATCTCGGTGATCAAGAACTCCGTCGCGCAGATCGCCGCGTTCCTGTATCCGCTGCTCGTGATCGTCTCGCTGTTGACGGCGACGACGCTGACGTTCGCCATCGCCCCGGTGTACATCGGGGCGCTGTTCGGCACGGCGATAATCGTGTGGCAGATCACCGGCGACGGCGAGGCGACGCTGTTCGAGGGCGTCGCGCTGATGGCCACGTTCGTGATCCTCGCGACCGTCGCCGCGTTCGAATAGCCCCAGCGATGTGATATCTTACGTTAACGTAAGCATCAGATTGAAAGGACGCCCGTGACAGATACGCTCGAGGCCACACGACCGCGGCAGAGGTCCACTCGACGGATCGGCGTTCACGCAGATCACGACTCGTACAAGTGGTGGGCGCTGTCGTGCACCAGCCTTGGGATGTTGCTGGCGACGGTCAACTCGGGGACGCTGATCATCGCGCTGCCCGATCTCGAGCGAAGCCTCCACACGAGCCTCCTCGAGCTCGTGTGGGTGATCCTCGTGTACATGATCGCCTCGACCGTGCTCGTCCTGAGCGCGGGACGGCTGTCCGATCAGTTCGGGCGCAAGAAGGCGTACATCTGCGGATTCGTTGTGTTCGCGTTCGCGTCGCTGGGCGCCGGCTTCGCCGGATCGGGGACCGAGCTGATCGTGTGGCGGATCCTCCAGGGAATCGGCGGCGCGTTCCTGTTCGCGAACGCCGCGGCGATCGTGACAGACGCCTTCCCGCGCGAGCAGCTCGGGCTGGCGATGGGGACCAACACGATGGTCGCCGCCGTGGGCCTGGTGATCGGGCCCGTGCTCGGCGGTGCGCTCGTCGCGATCTCGTGGCACTGGGTGTTCTGGTTCAACGTCCCGTTCGCGCTCGCCGGAAGCCTGTGGGCGTTCCTGATCCTGCGGGAGCTGACCGGCCGCTCCGAGGACAGGTCGTTCGACTTCCCGGGCACGCTGACCTTCCTCATCGGCCTGACCGGCCTCGTGCTGGGCGTCTCAAAGGGCGGGATCTCGGGGTGGAGCTCGCCTGTCGTGATCGGCAGCCTGATCGCCGCCGCGGTATTCCTGCCGCTGTTCGTGGTGATCGAGCGCCATAGCGCCTCGCCGATGCTCGACCTCACGATCTTCAAGAGCCGGTTGTTCTCGGCGGCTGCCGCGGCGGCGTTCATCAACGGCCTGTCGCGATTCGCGCTGATGTTCCTGTTCGTCTTCTACTTCCAGGGCGTGCAGGGGAACTCGCCGGTCCTGGCCGGGCTCAAGCTCGCGCCGCTGGCGCTCGGGATGCTGATCTCCTCGCCGCTGGCGGGGATCTGGGCCGACCGCCGCGGGTCGCGCGGAATGGCGGTGATGGGGATGCTCGTCACCGCACTCGGGCTCGGGCTGATGACCTCCCTCGACCGCGATACGAGCTACTGGGCCCCGGGCATCTTCATGATGCTGGTCGGAATCGGCTCCGGCATGTTCAACTCGCCCAACACCGCCGCGATGATGGGCGCCGTGCCCGCGCATCGCCGCGGGATCGCCGCCGGCGCGCGGGTGCTGGTTCAGAACACCGGTGCGGTTCTCTCGATCGCCTTCGTGATCGCCGTGGTCACTGCGTCGGTGCCGAAGAGCACCCTGTTCGCCGTGTTCTCCGGCCTTGCCAACCACATAACGAATGCCCAGCTGACGCCGTTCATCGCGAACATGCACACGGCACTGTGGTGCCTGTGCGGCATCTCTCTGGTCGGCGCGGTCGTGGCCGCGGCCCGTCCTTCGGAGAGCAGGGCGCCGGTGGAGTCAGAGGCGACGGTGGCGCTCACGTGAGCACGACCGCAGAGCGTCCGCTCCGGATCGGTGAGGTCGCGGAGCTGACGGGCACGACGCCGCGCACGATCCGCTATTACGAGGAGATCGGGGTGTTGCCGGGCGCCTCCGACCGGGCCCAGGGCAAGCATCGGTTCTACACCGAGGCCGACGTCGAGCGCGTGCGCGAGGTCGTTCGTCTTCGCGACCTGCTGGGACTGTCCCTGGAGCAGCTGTCGCGATTGCTGGAGGCCGAGGCCGCGCGGGCAGAGCTGCGCCGCGAGTTTCAGCAGACCGAAGATCCGGCCGCCCAGAAGCGGATCCTCGAGCGCTCGCTCGGCCACATCGGCGTCCAGCTCGAGCTCGTCCGCGAGCGTCGCCGTGAGCTCGAGCAGCTCGAGAAGGAGCTGTGCGAGCGCGAGCGCCTGGTCCAGCGCCGGTTGAAAGAGGTCTCGCCCTGACGTCCGGGGTCGACCGCCGGGCGATGGCGACGCTGTCCGCGGGCCATCTGTTCACCGACATCGCGCAGGGCTCGATCCCGGCGATGCTGCCTTTCCTGATGGCCGAGGATCACCTCAGCTACGCCACGGTGTCGGCTCTGGTGCTCGCGGCGACGATCTCGAGCTCGGTGATCCAGCCGCTTTTCGGCCACGTCTCCGATCGGCTTTCGCTGGCCTGGCTGATGCCGCTCGGACCGTTCCTGGGCGGGCTCGGCGTGGCGCTGGCGGGGATCGCTCCCAGTTACGGGTGGACGTTCGCGGCGATCGTGCTGAGCGGGATCGGCGTGGCTGCGTTCCATCCCGAGGGATCGCGATTCGCCAACTACGTGTCGGGCGCCCGGCGTTCCAGCGGAATGAGCCTGTTCTCCGTCGGGGGCAACATCGGATTCGCGCTCGGACCGGTGCTGATGACGCCGTTGCTGGTCGTGTTCGGCATGCATGGGACGGTGTTTGTGCTGATCCCCACATGGCTGATGGCCGCGGCCCTGGTCCACGAGCTGCCTCGACTCAAGACTTTCCGGACCGACATCGTCGCCGGACGTGTCCAGAAGGGGGACGACCACGAGGCATGGGGCCCGTTCGTGGTACTGGCGGCCGTGATCGCGCTGCGCTCGTTCGTGTACTTCGGGATGGTGACGTTCATCCCGCTGTACTTCGTCAATGACCTGGACACGAGCAAGGCGTTCGGGAACGTCGCGCTCGCGGCGATGCTGCTCGGCGGCGCGGCCGGCACGCTGATCGGAGGGCCGCTCGCGGACCGCTTCGGCCGACGCAGCGTGCTGATCGGGTCGATGGCGGTTCTGCCGCCGCTGTTAGTCGCGTTCCTCGTCTCCCCGCCGGGGCTGGCGGTCGTGTTCGCCGCGCTCGCCGGGGCGGCAACGATCGCGACGTTCGCGGTGACGATCGTGATGGGCCAGGAGTACCTGCCCGGACGGTTGGGTGTCGCGGCGGGCGTCACCATCGGGCTCTCGATTGGGCTGGGCGGCGTCGGAGCACCGCTGCTGGGGATCCTCGGCGACCACCACGGGCTGCGCGCTGTGTTCGAGACGATCGCGGTCCTCCCGGTCCTGGCGCTCTTGCTATCGCTCGCGCTCCCGCGCGGAGCTCGGCGAGGCCGTCCCGAGGCGTACGCGGGGAACCTCCGGCTGGGCAGGCGGCTGCGAAGCGCACGCGACACCACGGGGTAGTGCTTACGTCCAGACCGGCAGGATCGCCGTAAGCGGCGCGTAACTAACTGCGTTAGTTGCCGTAAGTACGACCAGGACGCGGGCCACGTAGCGCAGCATCAGCCCAGGATCGGCGCGCACGCGCACGAGTCATCCCGGTCCACCACGCCTTGAGCTTGCCGACACCCAGCTTCTCACGCTCGTTGCCGCGCCTTGCCGCGGTCGCCGCCGCGCTGGTCGGGCTCGTGAACATCGCCTCGGCGCTGACCCCGAACATCCGGTGGCGCGGACACCTGCTGCTCGTGCTCGAGCCGATCCAGGCGATGCGACTGTTCCACGCACTCGCCCTGCCCGCCGGGACCGCGCTGCTGATGGTGGCGCCGTATCTGGCCAAGCGCCGCCGTCGAGCCTGGCAGGCGGCGATCGTCCTGATGGTCGCCCTAGGAGTGTTCGACCTGCTCAAGGGGCTCGACTTCGAGGAGACGACGATCACCTGGGCGACCGCGGCCCTGCTGTATGCCGGGAGGGACGGGTTCCGGGTCCGCCACGACCCGATCACGCTCCGTTCGGCGATCTGGCGCGTGCCGCTGCTTGGCTTCATCGGTCTCACCGTCACGGCCCTGGCGGCGTGGGTCCTCGCGGGCCACCCGTCCTTGTCCGCCGTCACCCGCGAGACGGGCGATCTGCTGATGTGGCAGAGCGGGCCGCTGCATTTCGAGCGCCACGTCGCTTTTCACCATCCGTTCGCCTGGATTCCGCTCGGCGTCCACCTGATCGAGATCGTCACGCTGCTGGCGATCGCCTTTGTGATCTTCCGGCCGCTGGCCACCCCCAGATCCCTGCCGGGTCCCCGCGCGCGGGCGGTCGCGGCCGATCTCGTCCGCACCCACGGGAGCGACACGCTCTCGTTCTTCAAGCTGCGTGGCGATAAGCACTATTTCTTCAGCCGCGATCAGTTGGCGTTCGTGGGCTATCGGATTGAGAACGGCGTGCTGCTGCTGTCCGGCGACCCGGTCGGGCCAGAGGCGTCGTTCGCCGGGCTGCTGCGCGAACTGCGCGCCTTCGCCGACATCCGGGGCCTGAAACTCGGTGCCGTCGGCGCGAGCGAGCGGCTGTGTCCGCTCTACGAAGAGCTCGGCTTACGCACGATCTATCTCGGCGACGAGGCGATCGTTGAGCTCGAGCGCTTCTCGCTCGAGGGCCGCCCGATCCGCAAGGTCCGACAGTCGGTTCACCGGCTCAGCAAGGCCGGGTACGTCGCCGAGCTCCGTCGCGTGGACGAGCTCGATGGGCCGGCGGTCGACGAGGTCGAGGAGATCCTCGAGCGAGGGCGCGAGGGCGCTCCGGAGCGCGGCTTCTCGATGGCGATGGATTCGATCCGCTCGCGGAGCGAGGACACCGTGGTCGTGCTTGCTCGCGATCAGGGCGGCGCGATCCGGGGCGTGCTGCACTTCGTGCCGGTCTACGGCCGCGACGCGGTGTCGCTGTCGTTCATGCGGCGTGACCCTGCGACGCCGAACGGCATGACCGAGTTCCTGGTCGTCAAGGCAGTGGAGCTCCTGCGCGAGCGTGGCGTGGCCGAGATGTCGCTCAACTTCGCCGCATTCGCCAAGTGGATGCACAGCCCGGAGAAGCGCTCCGAGCTGGTTCTCGGCAAGCTGATCGCGCTCGGCAACCCGTTCTTTCAGATCGAGAGCCTGTATCGCTTCAACGCCAAGTTCTTCCCCCGCTGGGAGCCGCGCTACCTCGTGTATGAGGGCGCTCTGGGACTGCCCCGCGCCGGGATTGCGGCGCTCTGGGCGGAGGGTCAGCTGTGGAAGCCACCGATCCACAGGGCGAACGTGGCCGCCCGCTGATATTTATGTGCGGGGTAACGGCGATCGCATTTAGGTCGCGCTAACGTTCAGACCCTCGGCGACCTCGCAAGGCGGCGGTCGGCGGCGGCCCTGGCCGGATGATGCGCACGAGCCTGCGATGGGGCGCCGGTACCTACTCGGCCCTCCGACCCCCGTTATCAGCTTGAACACTTTCCATCCTGAACATGACAAACAGCCGTCCCCTTTCGGCGCTGCTGCGGGAATCGAGGCCCCCGTGGCGATCCTGAGCTACCTGGATGTCGTGCTTCTCGTGCTGGCGGCGCCGATCATGCTGCTGATCGGGGTTCCGGCCTTCGGGTACCTCGTCTCTGCGGGCGTGTGGATCCTGCTGCGCGCGATCGGGGTGCTGGTCGAGCGGGTCGCCTCCGGCAGCGGTGATGTCCGCAGTCAGGCCGGCCTGAGGCTGACCTACATGCTTGGGCGCCTGTTTCTGCTGGCGATCACGGTGATTCTCGTTCGCAATGCGGGCACCAAGAACGATGGCCTGACCGCCCTGCTGGTGATCGTGTTCGCATTCACGACACAGCTCGTGACCTCCTTCCTGATTCGCCCGACGTCCGGACGATGAGCAAGACCCAAAGAATCCTGCTGATCGGCTTCGGCGCCTACATCGGCATTTTCATCCTGCTGATCGCGATCTACGGCTTCACCCAGCACAAGAACAACGAGTTCCAGATCCAGAACGAGTTCAAGCTCGTCAACTGGGTGAGTCTCGGGGTGTTCAGCATCAACCGTGCGGTGCTCTACCTGTTCATCGCGACCGTGCTGACGATATTCACGATGCTGTGGATCTCCAGGCGGATGCAGGCGCGGCCGAACAAGATCCAGACTGCGGTCGAGGTGCTGTTCTCGCTGATGCGGGACAACGTGACGCGGGGGAACATGCCCGACTCGATGGCGGCCAGGTGGTTCCCGTTCATCGGCACGCTGTTCCTGTTCATCTGGTTCTGCAATCTGATCGGCTACCTGCCGCTGCCGACGAACAGTGAGGAAAAGTTCAACCTGTTCGGCGCCCACATCCCGTCGTTCGCGCTGTATGCCGCGACCGCGAACATCTCGGTGCCGCTGGTGCTGGCACTCGTTGTGTTCATCGCCTTCATCTGGGTGGGAATCAAGCAGCAGGGCCCGCTCGGATACCTGAAGAGCCTCATTCCGGCGGGCGTTCACGGGGCGATGCTGATCTTGATCTTCCCGATCGAGGTGATCTCCACCCTGATGCGGCTGCTGTCGCTGACGATCCGGCTGTGGGCGAACATCTTCGCCGGGCACATCATCCTCCTGTTCTTGGCCGGCGGGCTCGCGGTGATCCTCGGGCTCCAAGCGCTCGGGTGGTTCGCGCTCCCGGCCGGGATCCTCATCTACCTGTTCGAGCTAGGCCTGGTGGCCACGCTACAAGCGTTCATCTTCGCGACCCTCGCCGCGATCTACATCGCCGGCGCCGCCACTCACCACTAACACGACAAGGAGCCCTCTGATGCTTGCTGTTTTCCATATCATTCCCTTCGCGGCTACCGGGATTACGGCCGGCTTCGGGATCGCGGTCGGCGGTGGCCTCGGCGCGGTCGGTGCTGGCGTGGGCATCGGCATCATCTTCGGAAAGGTGATCGAGGCGGTGACCCGCCAGCCCGAGATGCGCGACGAGATCACCAGCATCCAGTGGCTGGGGTTCGCGCTGACCGAAGCCGTGTTCTTCTATGGCCTCGTCGCCGGCCTCCTCTCGTACGTACTCAAGTAGATGGCCGCCGTCTCACATCTCCCCGTCGCTTCCTCCAGCGGCTCGTTCCTGATCACGCCCAACGTCGGGCTGATGATCTGGACCCTGCTGCTGTTCGGCATCTCGATGTACATCCTGTGGAAGCTGGCGTTCCCGCGGATCAGCGACGCCCTCGACCGCCGTCAGAAGGCGATCGAGGAGTCGATCGACCACGCTGAGCGGATTCGCCACGAGGCCGACGAGATCCTGGCCGAGTACCGCGAGCGGCTCCAGGAGGCGCGCGAGCAGGCACAGGAGATCATCGATCGCGCCCGCAAGACGGGCGAGATGCACGAGCGCGACTCGGAGGCCGAGGCCAAGGCGCGGCGGGAGCAGCTGATGGAGCAGACCCGTCGCGAGATCGAGCTCGAGACACGGCGCGCGATCGAGGACATTCGCCGCGAGGTCGCTGACCTGACGGTCGCGGCGACCGAGAAGGTGACCCGAAAGGTGCTGACCGAGCAGGATCAGCAGCGGCTGGTCCAGGAGGCGCTGAGCGAGCTCGACTTCACGTCACTCAGCCCCGGGAGCCAAAACTAGTGGAGGAGATCGCCGAGGTCTACGCGCGGGCGCTGTTCGAGGTCGCCAAGGAGCACGGCATCGTCGATGAGACGCACGATCAGCTCGGGCAGTTCGCGCAGGCGCTGAACGACAACCGGGATCTGTCCGTGTTCTTCTTCTCGCCATACTTCTCGACCGAGGAGAAGAAGGACGGCCTGAAGCGGGCCGTTACGGGCGCCGAACCGGTCTTCACGAATTTCCTCGAGGCGCTCATCGAACGCCACCGGATGCCGGCGATCTTCCGGATTCGCACTCGCTACGAGGAGCTCTGGGACGCCGAGCACAAGCTGCTACCGGTTCAGGTCACCAGCGCAGTCAAGCTGGACGACGACACCGTGAGCAGCATCGGGCGGCGGATCGGCGAGCAAACCGGGCTCGAGGTCGAGCTCTCCAGCGAGGTCGATCCAGACATCCTCGGCGGAATCGTGCTCAGAGTGGGCAATTTCATCCTCGACGCATCGATCAGAAACCGACTGGAACAACTTCGAAAGCAAGTAGCGCAGGCGTAGCCCGAGCGAGCCGCGCCTGTCAAGGGAGCAATTTCATGCAGATCAAGCCCGACGAGATCACCTCAATCCTGAGGAGCCGGATCGAAGGACTCGACACCGACGGCGCCGATCTAACCGAGGTCGGCACGGTGCTCTCGGTCGCCGACGGCATCTGCCGGGTCCACGGACTCGACAACTGCATGTCGTTCGAGACGCTCGAGTTGCCCCACGGCGTCACCGGGCTGGCGCTGAACCTCGAGTCCGACAATGTCGGCGTGGTGCTCTTCGGCGAATGGGAGCAGATCGTGGAGGGCGACACCGTCCGGCGGACCAAGCGACTCCTGGACGTACCGGTCGGCGAGGAGCTGCTCGGTCGAATCGTCGACCCGCTCGGCAATCCGCTCGACGGGAAGGGCGAGATCCGAACGACCGAGAGGCGCCCTGCCGAGCACAAGGCGCCCGGCGTCGTCCAGCGCCAGCCGGTGGTTGAGCCGATGCTGACCGGCCTCAAGGCGATCGACTCGATGATCCCCATCGGCCGTGGCCAGCGTGAGCTCATCATCGGTGACCGTCAGACGGGGAAGACCGCGATCGCGATCGACACGATCATCAACAACCAGGACCGTGATCTGATCTGCGTGTACGTGGCGATCGGCCAGCGCAAATCGACGGTGGTCGCGCTCGCCAACACGTTGGAGGACGCCGGCGCGCTCGATAACACGATCATCGTGATGGCCGCTGCCGACGAGGCGGCGCCGATCAAGTTCCTGGCGCCGTACGCCGGGTGCGCAATGGGCGAGTACTTCCTCTACAACGGCAAGGCGGCGCTGGCCATCTACGACGACCTCACCAAGCACGCGTACGCCTACCGCCAGATGTCGCTGCTGCTGCGCCGCCCGCCCGGACGCGAGGCCTACCCCGGCGATGTCTTCTATCTGCACTCGCGGCTGCTCGAGCGGGCCGTGAAGCTGAACGACGACCTCGGCGCTGGGTCACTGACCGCGCTCCCCGTGATCGAGACGCAGGCGGGGGACGTTTCCGCGTACATCCCCACGAACGTGATCTCGATCACCGACGGCCAGATCTTCCTCGAGCCGAAGCTGTTCTACTCGGGAGTCCGTCCCGCGATCAACGTCGGGATCTCGGTCTCTCGCGTCGGCGGGAACGCCCAGATCACGCCGATGCGCAAGGTCGCGGGCCGGCTGAAGCTCGAGCTGTCCCAGTACCGCGAACTCGAGGCGTTCGCACAGTTCGGCTCTGATCTCGACCAGGAGACCCAGCGCACGCTGGCCCGCGGCGAGCGGCTGGTCAAGACCCTCAACCAGGCCGAGCGCCACCCGATTGCAGTCGAGGATCAGGTCATTCAGATCTACGCGGCCACCAACGGTTATCTCGACCGGATCCTGGTTGGCAAGGTCGAGCGGTTCCTCGCCGACCTGACCGACAACGTGCGCGGCAACGAGCCCGAGCTGCTGAAGAAGATCGCCGAGGGCGACTGGAGCGACGAGACCCAGAACAGCGTCGAGCAGGCCGTGCGGCAATTCGCCGAGGACTTCGGCTTCGACCTCGACGAGGAAGGCCATCCGCTCGACGACGGGGTGGACGTCCAGCCCCGGGCCGAGCGGCCACCGGAGGAACAGCAGTCAGACGAGAATGGGGAGGAAGTCGAGGCGGCGTAGCGACGCTGCTCGGCCTATCCAGGTATGCCACAGACTCAGCGCGACGTTCGCGACCGTATCGGCGCGGTCAAGAACATCCAGAAGATCACCAACGCGCTGCAGTTGGTCGCCGCCGCGCGCCTGCGCCGCGCCGAGCAGAGGATCGAGGCGCTGCGGCCCTACGCGAGTGCGATCCGCCGGATGACCAAGCAGGCGGCAGAAGCCGCCGGGTCCGTGCCGGCGCTCCCGATCATGGACGAGCACGAGCAGATACGCCGCGTTGGGTTACTCCTGATCGCGGGAGACCGTGGGCTCGCGGGCGCGTTCAACTCGAACATCGTCCGCGCCGGCGTGGCCGCAGGCCGCCGGTACGACGCCGACGGCCGTACTGCCGTGTATTTCGCCTCCGGTAGGCGACCGGCGTCGTCGCTGGAGTTCCGGGGACTCGACGTCGCCGAGGCGTTCACTGGCTTCACCGATCGCCCGTCGTATGCCGACGCGCGCCGGATCGCGGAGCGGCTGATGGCCGCCTACGTCGATCAGGAAGTGGACCAGGTCGAGATCTTCTACAACGGGTACATCTCGCCGATCGCACAGGTGCTGCGCCGTGAGACACTGCTGCCGTTGCAGCAGGCGACCGTGGTCGAGGAGGAGGACGAGGACTCGGACAGCGGCGCGGACCAGCCGCGTCACCGCGCGCTGGTCGACTACGAACCAGAACCGGAGGAGATCCTCGAGCGATTGGTGCCGGACTACGTAGAGATTTCGATCTACCGTGCGCTGTTGGAGTCGACGGCGTCAGAGCACGGCGCGCGCATGACCGCGATGCGCAACGCCTCCGATAACGCTCGAGAGCTGATCCAGGATCTCACCCTCGAGATGAATCGCGCCCGCCAAGCTGAGATCACGCAGGAGATCTTGGAAGTTGTCGGCGGGGCTGAGGGGCTGGCTGGCTAAGTGGCCGCCCGATGACGACCACCCCATCTAGACTGGAGAACCACATGTCAGCCACCACCGAAGAGACCTCAGAGAAAACCGAGAAGACCGCCCAGAACATCGGCCGCGTCGAGGAGATCCAGGGCGTCGTGATCGAGGCGGTGTTCCCGGACAAGCTGCCCGAGATCAATCACGCGATCAAGATCCGCCGGCCCGAAGCGGCACGAGCCGAAGAGGACATCGACATCAGCGCCCAGGAGGAGCCCTACCTCGTGTGCGAAGTCCAGCAGCACCTGGGCGACGACCGCGTTCGCGCCGTCGCGATGGACACCACGGACGGCCTCTCGCGCGGAACCGAGGTGATCGATACTGGTGGCCCGATCACGGTCCCCGTCGGCCCCGAGACGCTCGGCCGGATCTTCAACCTGCTCGGCGACCCGATCGACCTGGGCGAGCCGCTCACCAATGACGTCGAGCGTTGGCCAATCCATCGCCCCGCGCCGACAGTCGAGGCGCTGACGCCGACGACCGAGATGTTCGAGACCGGAATCAAGGTCATCGACCTGCTGGCGCCGTACGCAAAGGGCGGCAAGGTCGGTCTTTTCGGCGGTGCCGGAGTCGGCAAGACGGTGATCATCCAGGAGCTCATCCACAACCTCGCCTCGGAGCACGGCGGCCTGTCGGCATTCTGTGGCGTCGGCGAGCGCTCGCGCGAGGGCAACGACCTGTGGCTCGAGATGAAGGAGTCAGGGGTGCTCGAGAAGACGATGCTGGTCTTCGGGCAGATGAACGAGCCACCGGGCGCGCGTATGCGCGTTGCCTTGTCCGGCCTGACGATGGCGGAGTACTTCCGCGACCAGGAGGGCCAGGACGTGCTGCTGTTCATCGACAACATCTTCCGCTTCGTCCAGGCGGGGTCCGAGGTATCGGCACTGCTCGGGCGGATGCCCTCGCAGGTGGGCTACCAGCCGACGCTGGAATCGGAGATGGGCCAGCTGCAGGAGCGAATCACTTCGACTCGGAAGGGCTCCGTCACCTCGATCCAGGCGATCTACGTGCCGGCTGACGACCTCACCGACCCGGCTCCGGCGTCGGTCTTCGCGCACCTGAACGCGACCACGACGCTGTCGCGCTCGATCGCGGAGAAGGGCATCTACCCCGCCGTCGATCCGCTCGACTCGACCTCGACGATCCTCAAGCGCGAGATCCTCGGCGATGAGCACTTCGACGTCGCCAACGAGGTCAAGCAGGTGCTCCAGCGCTACCGCGATCTCCAGGACATCATCGCGATTCTCGGGATCGAGGAGCTGTCCGACGAGGACCGGGTGACCGTGAACCGGGCTCGCCGGATCGAGCGGTTCCTGTCCCAGCCGTTCTTTGTCGCCGAACAGTTCACGGGAACGCCCGGCGTGTTCGTGCCGATCGCGGAGTCGATCCGTGGCTTCAAGGAGATCCTCGAGGGCAAACACGACGACCTGCCCGAGCGGGCGTTCTTCCTGAAGGGAACGATCGACGACGTCGTCAAGGACGCCGCCGGCGCAGCGGACGACAAGCCCGACCAGGCCGACGACGAGGCCGAGGACAGCGAGGCCCGCGAGGACGAGAGCGCCGGCGACAGCGACCACGACAGCGACGCGTAGCGGGTAGCTATGGCGTACGAGAAGTTCCCGGTCGAGGTTCTGACCCCAGAGGGCGAGGTGTTCAACGACGACGTCGAGATGATCTCGACGCGAACCACCGTCGGCTCGATCGGTGTCCTTGCCCACCACCAGCCGCTGCTGGCGATGCTCGATCCGACCGAGCTTCGCCTGTACAAGAGCCAGTCCGAGGTCGTGAGGTTCGCCCAGGCCGAGGGCTACATACAGGTCGCTAACGACCGGGCGCTGATCCTCGTTGAGGAGGCACAGCAGCCGGAGCAGCTCGATGCCGGTCAGCTGCGCGAGCGTCTGAAGGAGGCTGAGCAGCGACTCGAGTCCGCCGCCGAGAAGGATTCGGAGCGCCGGCGCGTCGCGGAGCGCGACAAGCGGCGCTTGGAAGCGTTCCTGCGCGTAGCCGAGGGTTCTTAGGGACCCCTCGCGCAGGGCCTTATCTGCTGATCAGCTGCGCTCGTATCCTCGGTGACACCCATGGTTGATGAACGGATCCTGGCTGAGAGGCTGATCAGCTACGACACATCGAGCCCGGAAGTCCTGGTAGCGGCCGCAGGATTCGTCAAGGGTTGGCTCGAATCCCGCGATATCGAAGTGCACGATCACGAGCACCACGGGCTGCCCGTGCTGGTGGCCGAGGTCGGCCCGCCCGAGGGAGAGGTTCCGTGCGTCGTCTTCCACGGCCATCTCGACGTCGTTCCCGGCCGGCCGGAGCAGTTCGAGCCGCGCGTAGAGCGCGACCGGCTGTTCGGCCGCGGCGCCTACGACATGAAGGCGGCGCTGGCCGCGATGATGTGCACGCTCAAGGATGTTGGGGAGCAGGAGCGGGTCCGGGTCAGGCTCACGTGCGTTCCGGACGAGGAGTCGGAGGAGATCGACGAGCGGTCCACGGAGGACGTCGTCAGGCGCGGGCTCGGTGGCGACTTCGCGATCACCGGCGAGCCGACCGACCTTCACATCGGGGTCGAGGCAAAGGGCGTGCTGGTGATGCGAATCGACGTCCACGGACGCTCCGCCCACAGCTCGACGCCGTGGCTCGGCGATAACGCGGTGCTCAAGGCGATCGACGTGTTCCGAGCGATCGAGTCGCTTCCGTTTACCCGGCTGTCCTCGGAAATGTTCAACTCGCCCTCGCTCAATCTGGGGCGAATCCAGGGCGGTGACGCGCTGAACAAGGTGCCGGACCTCTGCACGATGGCGGTCGACGTCCGCTACCTGCCGGGTCAGGACCCCGCCGAGATTCTCGAAGAGGTCCGCACCATCCCCGGGATCGAGGTGACGCGGACCTTCATCTGGCCGCCGGTCACGGTGTCGCGGACCAATCCGTACGTGCGGGCGCTGCGTAACGCGGTTTCGAGTTCCATCCGGGGTGAGGTCATGAGCGTCGGCAGGGACGGCGCGTCCGATGCGGCGTCGTTCATCGGCGCCGGGATCCCGGCCGTCGAGTTCGGGCCGGAAGGAGCCGGCCACCACGGGCCCGACGAGTGGGTGTCGCTGAGCTCGCTGGCTCGCTACCGCCGCGCCCTCGGAGACTTCGTCAGAGCGCTGCCGTTGTGGCTCGATGAGTCCACGAGCCACAACGGGGAGCTGCCCGCTCGACTGGGCATGCCGGATGCGATCGAGGGGGGCCTGGCGTGAGGTTCATCCCGGACAGTCGCCGGGGGATGCTGTGGCGGTTCGCGCTCGGAGCGGTGATCATCATCGCGTTCACGGCGACGACCACGGCGGTCGCCGGGCTGCTGCAGTTCAAGCAGTTCACCGATTACCTGTCGCTTTCGCCAGTGATCAAGAACGCGGCGGTTTCTGTGGCCGATCCCGGCAACCCGCAGACGCTCCTGCTGATCGGCTCGGATCACCGTGCCGGCGAACCGTTCAGCGCCTCCAACACCGACACGATGATGCTCGTCCGCCTCGATCCGAACTCCTCGACGATCAACGTGCTGTCGGTGCCGCGCGACCTGAAGGTACAGATCCCCGAGGGCGGGGTGATGACCACCGACAAGCTCAACTCGGCCTACTCGATCGGGGGCCCGAACCTGCTGCTGAAGGTGCTCAAACAGCAGGTGTTCCCTGGTCTTCACGTCAACCACATCATCGACGTGAACTTCGGCGGGTTCGAGGACCTGGTCGACGCGATCGGCTGCGTGTACACGGACGTCGATCACCGCTACTACAACAACACCGCGTACACCGATTACTCGAGCATCGACATCCAGCCCGGCTACCAGAAGCTGTGCGGTACCGATGCCCTCGAGTTCGTGCGTTTCCGGCATACCGACAACGACATCGTCCGCAACGCCCGCCAGCAGGATTTCCTCCGCTGGGCCAAGGATCAGTTCAATTCAAGCGAGCTGTTCAACAATCGCGACAAGCTGATCAAGATCTTCGGGCAGCACACGGAGACCGACCACAACCTGCACACGGTGGACGGCCTGATCAACCTGTTCGACCTGGTCGCGTTCTCCGCCGGTCATGCCGTCAAGCAGATCACGTTCCCGGCGATCTTCCTGCCGTGCAACTCGGGCGCGCCAGCCGTGGCCGGGGTTGCGCCTGTGGGCGTGACGCCGTGCTACGTCACCGCCAATCCGCCGGCCGCGGACAGGGCGTTCCGCGCCTTCATGACACCGACCCATGCGTCGAGCGCCAGCTCCGCCCACCCGGTGCACAAGCACCACTCGGGCCGGGCGTCGACCGCGAATCTGACGGCGGACACGACCGACGCGGCGACGCAGGCAAATGCGATCCCGCGCACCAACCTGCCGGTCTATCTGCCAAGGCTGATCGCCACCGGCTCGCAGTACTGCACGAACGCGACCTGCCCCGTCGGGCCGATCGCCGACTCCTACCCACGTGCGTACACGATCCACGATCAGCAGGGCAATCCGCACACCGCCTACCGGGCCACGCTGGTCGCCAACCCGGTGCTCGGGCAGTATTACGGCGTTCAGGGGACGTCGTGGCAGAACCCACCGATCCTCAACAAGCCCACCGAGACGGAGACGGTCGGCGGCAAGCAGCTGATGCTGTATTTCAATGGGCACGAGCTGTCGCTGGCGGCTTGGCGCACCTCCGAGGGCGTGTACTGGATCTCCAACACGCTGACCGACACGCTCAGCAACCAGCAGATGCTCGGGATCGCGGCGTCGCTGACGCGGGTTGGGTAGCCCGACGTCCCGAATCTCGGTGCAGCGCCGGGCGCATGTAGCCTTGGCCGCTTGATGAGCTCCCCCCGCGAACCAATTGCCGTGATCGGCACGGGTTATGTCGGACTGGTTACGGCGGTCGGCTTCGCCGAGCTGGGCAGCGAGGTCTGGTGCGTTGATGTCGACGTGAACAAGATCGCGCGCCTGGAGCGGGGTGAGATGCCGATCTTCGAGCCGGGGCTGGCCGAGGCGGTGAGCCGCAGCCGCGAGCGTCTTCACTTCTCGACCGACCTGGGACCTGCTCTCGAGCACGCTCGGCTGCTGTTCGTGGCCGTCGGGACACCCCCGACGTACTCTGGCGATGCCGACCTGTCCGCCGTGCACGCCGTCGTCGGCGCGATGCCACCTTCGGATCGCCACGCACTCGTGATGAAGTCGACGGTGCCGGTCGGCACCGGAAACGCGATCCGGCGGATCTTCGACGAACAGGGCAAGGGCGGCTTCGCCTACGTCTCATGTCCCGAGTTCCTCAAGGAGGGCTCGGCGCTCGATGACTTCCTCGAGCCCGACCGCGTCGTCGTCGGCGACGGCGGCGAGTGGGCCGGAGACGCCGTCGTGGAGCTGTACTCGCCGCTCAAGGCGCCCCTGATCCGAACCGACATCTACAGCGCCGAGATGATCAAGCTGGCCGCCAACGCGTTCCTGGCCACGAAGATCTCGTTCATCAACGAGATCGCCAACGTCTGCGAGGAGACCGGAGCGGACGTGCTCGAGGTCGCGCGGGGGATGGGCCTCGACCACCGTATCGGCCCGCATTTCCTGAAGCCCGGCATTGGCTTCGGCGGCTCGTGTTTCCCGAAGGATGTCTCCGCCCTCAAGCAGCTCGCCGGCAACTCCGGCTACCACTTCCAGCTCCTGACAGCGGTGATCGAGGTCAACGAGCTGCAGAAGCGTCGGGTGATCTCGAAGCTGCAGAAGCACCTTGGCTCGCTGATCGGCAAGACGGTGGCGTTGCTGGGGCTGGCGTTCAAGGCGAATACCGACGACATGCGCGAGGCGTCATCGCTCGTGCTCGCGGCACGGCTGCAGGCCGACGGCGCTCAGGTCCGGGCGTATGACCCGGTGGCGGAGGAGGAGGCGCGGAAGCTGCTGATCGGGGTCGACTTCGCGAGTTCGGCGCTCGACGCGTTGGAAGGCGCGGATGCGGTCGTGATCGTGACCGAGTGGGAGGAGTTCGGAAACCTCGACTGGGGCAAAGCCGCGTCCAGAATGGCGGGAAAGCTGGTGATCGACGGGCGGAACTTCATCGATCCCGAGGTTGTACGGGCGGCCGGATTCGACTACGAGGGCATTGGCCGGTAGCGGCACCGGCCGGATACGAGATATGACATGCAGGCACTGATCCTCGCGGGAGGGGAGGGGACGCGACTCCGACCGCTCACCTCGACGATTCCGAAACCGGTGGTCCCCCTGGTCGACCGCCCGTTCATCGCGTACATGCTCGAGTGGCTATCGAGCCACGGGGTCGAGGAGGTGATCCTGTCGTGCGGATTCCTGGCCGACGGGGTTCGCCAGGTCCTGGGAGACGGCCGAACTCTCGGGGTGCGCCTGCACTATGTCGAGGAACCCGAGCCGTTGGGGACGGGCGGTGCCCTGAAGCTCGCCGAGGACCTGCTCGAGGAGCGGTTCTTCATGCTCAACGGCGACGTGCTGGCCGACCTTGACCTCACCGCCCAGCTCGAGCAGCACGAGCGGACGGGCGCGCGAGCCACGCTCGCTCTGGTCGGCGTCGACGATCCATCGGCCTACGGCCTGGTCCGCCGGAACCCGGACGACTCAGTCCGGGAGTTCGTGGAGAAGCCGCGGCCAGAGCAGATCGACTCGAACCTGATCAGCGCCGGTGCCTACATCCTCGAGCGCGACGTGCTCGACGGGATGGCCCCTGCGGGTACGAACATCTCGATCGAGCGCGAGGTGTTCCCGACGCTGATCGACCGGGGCCTGTTCGGGTATGAGGCCAGCGGCTACTGGCTCGACATCGGGACCCCCGACCGCTACCTGCAGGGCACCTACGACATCCTCGAGGGCAACGTCACCACGCAGATCGGCCGGCGGCTGCGGGAGTCCGGGCTGACACTCACCACGCAGGCGAGGATCGATGGCGAGATCGTCGCACCCTCGATCGCCGGCGCGGGCTCGGTCGTTGAGAGGAATGCGGTGGTCGGGGGTCGCACCGTACTCGGCCGCAACGTGACGGTGCGCGACGGAGCCAGGGTTGAGAGCTCGGTGGTGCTGGACGGCAGCAGCGTTGGAGCCGGGAGCATTGTGAGCTGCGCGATCGTTGGGCCAGGTGTGGCGATCGGCGAGCGCTGCCGGATCGAGGGAGACGTGGTGATCGGAGAGGGAGCCCGGATCGGACCGAACAACGTCGTGGCGGCAGGCGCGCGTATCTTCCCGGGCGTGGAGCTTCCCGAGGCGGCGATCAGCTCTTGACCACGACCACCGATCTGGGTCGTGGGCGATCGCCGCGGTTGACCGCAAGGGCCAGCTCGACGACATTCTCGGACTGCCCGATCAACTGCGGGACGCGCTGTGGCGCGTCGAGTCCGCCAGCCTCCAGCCCCACGACACTCCTGGTGGGCTCGTCGTCGCGGGGATGGGTGGGTCGGCGATCGGCGGCGCGCTTGCGCGCGCGGCGCTGGGCGACCGCGCCTCCCGGCCGATTGTGATCGCCCGCGGGTACGCCCTACCGGCGTGGACGACCCCGGACACCACCGTCCTGTGCGCCAGCTATTCCGGGAACACCGAAGAGACGCTCGCGATCTACGACGCGGCCGGCGCCCTGGGGGCGCAGCGGATCGTGGCGACGACCGGTGGCGCGCTCGCAGAGAACGCGCGCGAGGACGACGTCCCGGTGATCCCGTTCCCCGGGGGGTTCCAGCCGCGGGCGGCGGTCGCGTACTCCGTCGTGGTGGCGTTGGAGGTTGCAGGATTATGCGGCGCCGGCGAGCGACTACACGCCGAGATCGACGTTGCCGCCGCGCACGCCGAAAAGCTGGTCGCCGAATGGGGCCCCGACGGCCAGGACAGCTGCCTGGCGAAGGAGCTGGCGCGGTCGCTGCACGGAACGACGCCGCAGATCGCCGGCGCCGGCCTGACGGCCCCGATCGCCTACCGATGGAAGACGCAGATCAACGAGAACGCAAAGACCCCCGCCTTCTCTAACGAGCTGCCCGAGCTGGACCACAACGAGATTGTCGGGTGGGAGGGCGCAGCCGAGCTCGGCCGCTTCAGCGCGGTGTTCCTCGACGATTCGGATCTTCATCCGCGCATCCGCCAGCGGATCGAGCTGACCCGCGGCCTGATCGCGGGCAACGCCGTCGGGACCTACAGGGTCGACGGCGTGGGCGAGACTCGAACCGGGCGGCTGATCTCACTCGTCCTTCTAGGCGATCTGGTGTCGCTGTACCTCGCCGTCCTGCGCAACGTCGATCCGACGCCGGTTCCGTCGATCGAGCACCTGAAGAACGCGTTGGCTAAGGGTTAGCGAGCGCCCAGGGGCGAAGGGCGCCGCCGGCAAACACCACGCAATGCGGTGTGTTCTGCCGGCGGCAATTCCGCGCTCCCCACTAAGACCCATTCCTAATGCAGCGCAATTCCGCGCTGCTCGTAGAGCCTGCGGTCGGCCGTCGCGAGCAGCTCGGTGGCGGTGCTGCCGTCGTCCGGGAAGGACGAGGTACCGACCGTCAGATCCCAGGGGGCGTGGAGCCCAAGCGCCTCCTGGCGCTCCGGGATCTGGCTCGTAATCCGGTTGATCACCACGTCGGCGCCCTCAGAGCCCTGCTCGACCAGCAGGAGACCCATCTCATCGCCGCCGATCCGCCCGACGACGTCATCGGCGCGGGCCGAATCCTTGAGGAGATGGGCGGCATCCTTGAGCAACTCGTCGCCGGCGAGGTGTCCCTCGGTGTCGTTCACACCCTTGAGGTTGCGGACGTCAACGTACGCGAGGACGAACCTGAGGTTGTAACGCCGGGCCCTGGCGAGCTCGCGCTCCAGGGCCTCGATGAAGCCACGACGGTTGAGGACACCGGTCAGCGGATCAGTCAGCGCCGCGGCCGTCACGGCGGCGAATTGGCCGGCCTGACGCCTGACGCGGCGGGTGGCCACGAGGGCAGTCGTTGCGGCGGCCGCCGCCAGCGCCAGCGACGCGGCGAGGATCAGCCACACCCAGCCGGGCACCACGCGCTCGATACCGGTGATCACTTTGGTCACCGTGGAGGTGGGGCCGGAGGAACCAGCTCGGTGGGCGGGCTTGCCGGCGGCCTTGTGCGCCGCGGCGTGGGTACCGGTCCCGGTGCCCGTGGTCGCGCCCGTCGCCGCTGTGAGGAGCGGCCCGGTGGCGGCAGCCAGGAGGCTGGTGCGGGCCGGGGTCAGGCCGAGCGCGGTGCCGAGTCCGTTGGTGACCGGCGTCGGGTTGACGGCGTGGGAGGCGCCGATCAGCCCGGCGATATCCGATGGGAGGTTCGAGCCGAGGTCCGACGATGGCGAGGTGTGACTGTTCTTGGTCGGGCTGCTTGGCGGTGGCGGCGTTGGGGAGAGCGGCGTGGTCGAGACCGTTGGCGGCGGCTGCGTCGGGAGTGACGGCGTCGTGACCCCCGCCTGACTTGGCGTGAGCGATTGGACCGGCGGCAGCCGAAGGCGTCGTCTTCCCGTTGCTGTTGTGCTGGCCGCCTGCCACAGCGGGCTGCTTGCCGTGGCTGTCGCCGCTCGACTGGCCGCCGCCACGCTGCGGCGTCCCGACGCCCTGATGGGGGGTGATCGTCGTGAACGGCGGTGGACCGCCGGGGTGCGAGCCGGTGCCCTGATGGCCCTGAATGCCGCGGCCGCCGCTCCCAGCGCCCTGAGGCCCTGGTGGAGGGGTGGGCGTCGCCGAACTCGTGGTGGTCCCGGCTGGAGGTGCGCCCTGGGACCCCTGACCACCGCCGTTGCCCCAGCCGTTGCCGTTGCCGTTCCCACCCCAGTGACCGTGCCGGCCGGGGACCGTTCTGGCCGGAGGAGGTGGGCGCGGGGACCGCCGCATGCGGGGTCACGCCCGCTTGCGAGCCCCCGCTGCCCTGTGCCCCGTGGCTGTGCCACGCGCCGCCCTGGGCGCCTGTCGCCGCGCGCCAGCCGCCTGCCTGGCCGGATGCGGAGGCCGTTCCGACCGCCGCGACCACGCCGACGCCGGCGCCACTGGCGCCGATAAGCAGTGCAACTGCGCAGATCCCGTTACGGCGTTTTGTCAACAAAGCAAAGATATTCGAACCGGTCGCGAGACTCTTTCTCGGTTCCCGTGGATAGACGTTGTGATCATGGTATTCCCGCGACTGCACATAATCGGTCGTTACTCGACAAGTGTCGTATCGGCGTATGGCCGTCCAAACGTGAGCTTTTCATGAGTTTCCGTGCAGCAAATTCGGCGCGGTTGAGGCAAGAGCAGTGCCCGGAAAGAGGGGTGTCGCGCACCGGAAACTGGCGTAAAGCCGGCCCGCCAGCCGGCTCCCAAACCTTAACACTCTCGTGGTAATGTTTGGCGTCAGATGGATGCACTGACGATCCAAGAGGCCGCAGAAACGACCGGATGGTCGGCGCGGATGCTGCGCTACGTCGAGCGGACCGGCCTGGTCACTCCCGAGCGGTCGGGGTCGGGTTACAGGCTCTACCGGGCCGCAGAGCTGCAGCGCCTGCGGACGCTCAAGGAGCTGCTCGCGCGGTTCGACATCGGCCTTTCCGATATCGCGTTCGCGTCGCGGATGATGAGCGACGCTGAGCTGCGCGAAGCGGTCCAGGGGTGGCTCGAGGCACAGCCCAGGCGCCCGGATCACGTGGATCCCGAAGACTGGCTCCGATTCGAGCAGGACAAACATCAGAAGCTACTCGCGGTCGCGTGAGGCCGGCGGGGCCTGCGACACCAAACGACTAGGACGATGGAGACGCTATGAGCACGACTGCCACCACGACCGACTTCAAGGTCGCCGACCTACAGCTTGCGGGCTTCGGCCGCAAGGAGATCCAGCTGGCCGAGCACGAGATGCCGGGGTTGATGACCACGCGGCGTGAGTACGCCGACCGTCAGCCGCTGGCCGGCGCGCGGATCATGGGCTCGCTGCACATGACGGTGCAGACGGCAGTCCTGATCGAGACGCTGGTTGCGCTCGGAGCGGATGTCCGGTGGGCGTCGTGCAACATCTTCTCGACCCAGGACCACGCGGCTGCCGCTGCGGTCGTGGGTCCCGGCGGCACGCCTGAGGATCCGCGTGGGGTGCCGGTATTCGCCTGGAAGGGCGAGACGCTCGAGGAGTACTGGGCCTGCACCGAGCGGGCGCTGTCATGGCCGGATGGTGCCGGGCCGAACATGATCCTCGATGATGGTGGCGACGCCACGCTTCTGGTCCACAAGGGCGTCGAGTACGAGCGGGAGGGCGCGGTGCCGGATCCGTCGACCGCCGACTCCGAGGAGTCCCAGATCGTGCTCGGGCTGCTGCAACGCTCGCTCGAGGAGGATCCGCAGCGGTGGACGAAGATCGCCGCGGAGATCAAGGGCGTGACCGAGGAGACGACGACCGGCGTCCATCGCCTCTATCAGTTCGCCGTGAGCGGGGAGCTGCTGTTCGCGGCAATCAACGTCAACGACTCCGTGACGAAGTCGAAGTTCGACAACAAGTACGGCTGCCGGCACTCGCTGATCGACGGCATTAACCGTGCGACCGACGTGCTGATCGGCGGGAAGGTCGCCGTGGTCTGCGGCTATGGGGATGTCGGCAAGGGCTGCGCCGAGTCGCTCCGCGGGCAGGGGGCGCGGGTCGTGATCACCGAGATCGACCCGATCTGTGCGCTCCAGGCGGCGATGGACGGCTACCAGGTCGCCACGCTCGACGACGTCGTCGAGACCGCCGACATCTTCATCACCTCGACCGGAAACCGCGACGTGATCACCGCCGCAGACATGGCTCGAATGAAGCATCAGGCGATCGTCGGGAACATCGGCCACTTCGACAACGAGATCGACATGGCCGGCCTGGGCAGGATCGACGGGATCGAGCGCATCAACATCAAGCCACAGGTCGACGAGTGGGTATTCCCCGACGGCCACGCCATCCTCGTCCTGTCCGAGGGGCGTCTGCTGAACCTCGGCAACGCCACCGGCCACCCGAGCTTCGTGATGTCGAACTCGTTCACGAACCAGGTGATCGCCCAGATCGAGCTCTTCGGCCATCCCGACGCCTACGAGAAACGCGTCTACACGCTGCCCAAGCACCTCGACGAGAAGGTGGCGAGACTGCACCTCGGGGCGCTCGGCGTCAGGTTGACCGAGCTCACCCCACAGCAGGCGGCTTACCTCGGGATCCCCGTCGAGGGGCCGTACAAGGCTGACCACTACCGCTACTAAGGGAGGCGGGGACGACCGCCGCCGGTGAGCCAAATGGCGCGTGCCTCGATTCCCCCGCATGACGTCGCCGATCTGTCGCTCGCGCCCGAGGGCGCGGGCCGGATCGAGTGGGCCTCCCAGCAGATGGCCGTCCTCGCGAAGATCCGCCGGCGGTTCGCAGCCGAGCGGCCGCTCGCGGGGACGCGCATCGCCGCCTGCTTGCACGTCACCGCCGAGACCGCGAATCTGCTGTTGACGCTCATCGATGGCGGCGCCCAGGCAGCCCTGTGCTCGGCCAATCCGCTATCGACCCAGGACGACGTCGCCGCGGCGCTGGTGCTCGAGCACGGCGTCGAGGTCAGAGCGCTGCGGGGAGAGGACCTGGACTCATACGCCGGCCACGTCCGCGCTCTGCTCGACGGCTCACCGCAGGTGACGATCGACGACGGCGCCGACCTGCTGATGACCGCCCACGCCGCCGGCGGGCACGTGCTCGACGAGCTGATCGGCGGCACCGAGGAGACCACCACCGGGCTGGTCCGCCTGCGCCGGCTCGAGGAGGACCACGAGCTCGTGTGTCCCGTGATCGCCGTCAACGAGGCCCGCACGGAGCGCGCGCTCAACGACCGTCACGGGACCGGTCAGTCCGCGCTCGACGGGATCGTCCGCGCCAGCCACGTCCTGCTTGCGGGCCACACGCTTGTCGTCGTCGGCTATGGCTGGGCCGGACAGGGGATCGCCGAGCGCGCGCGAGGCGCCGGCGCGGCCGTGGTCGTCTGCGAGGTCGATCCGTTGCGCGCACTCGAAGCCAGGATGGCCGGCTACAACGTGATGCCCGCGCTCGAGGCAGCCGAGCGCGGCGACATCTTCGTCACCGTCACCGGCTCGCGGCGTGTGCTGCGGCGCGAGCACTTCGAGCGGATGAAGGACGGGGCGTTGCTCGCGAACGCCGGCCACTTCGACGTCGAGCTGGACCTCGACGAGCTGCGGGCGCTGGCGAGCGGCGGAGTCCGCCAGGTCCGGCCACTGGTCGAGCAGTACGAGCTTGCGGACGGGCGACGACTGAACCTTCTGGCGCGGGGCCGCGTCGTCAACCTGGCCGCCGCCGAGGGCCACCCTGCGGCGGTGATGGACGTGTCGTTCGCTCTCCAGGCGCTGTGCGTGGAGGAGCTTGTTCGCAATCGCGACAAGTTGACGGCCGGGGTCCACCAGGTCCCGGCGGAGATCGACCGCGAAGTCGGCCGTCTGAAGCTCGATGCGCTCGGCGTCGAGATCGATCAGCCGACAGCCGAGCAGGCTCACTATCGCGAATCCTGGAGCTGACCGGGACCGGACGCACTCCGACGTCGTCGTCTGCAAGGATCCGGGACGATGCCTCGCGCTCCGGCTCGGACCACGACCGCCAAGCGGTTGGCCGGGGTCGATCTCGGCGGGACCAAGATCGAGACCGTGATCGTCGACGTCCAGAACACGGTCCTCGGCTCGGCACGCCGGCCGACGCCGACGACCGGCGGACCGCCCGATGTCGCGGCGGCGATCGCGGTGGCGGTCAGGGAGGCGTGCGCCGCGGCGAGCGTGACGCCGTCGGCACTCCAGGCAATCGGGATCGGCTCCCCGGGAATTGCCGACTCGGAATCCGGCACGATCTCCCAGGCGCGCAACCTGCCGGGTTGGGAAGGGAGCTTCGAGCTCGGCCCGACACTGTCGAGCGAGCTCGGGCCGCCTGTGTTCGTCGGCAACGACGTCCAGGTCGCCACCGACGCCGAGTTTGAGCTCGGCGCCGGGGAGCCGTACAGGTCGCTGATCGGCGTGTCCTGGGGGACGGGCGTCGGGGGTGGCCTGATTCTCGACGGCAAACCATGGCTAGGGCGCGGCGGTGCCGGCGAGATCGGGCACACGGTGATCAGGCTGGGGGAAGGCGCTGCGGCTGTGGCCGTCGCGGGTGCGTCGAGGCTTACGCGGGTCGCGCCGCGATGGAGGCCCGAGCGCGCGAGAGAGTCAAGAAGGGAGACAAGACCGACCTGTTCAACCTGATGGAGAAGCACGAGCGGACCCGGCTGACCAGCGGGATCTGGGCGCGTGCACTGGAGCACGGCGACCGGCTCGCGATCGAGTTGATCGACGAAGCGGTCGAAGCGCTCGGCGCCGGAATCGCGTCGGCGATCAACCTGCTCGACGTTGAGGCGGTGGTGATCGGCGGCGGGCTCGGCGTGCGCTTCGGGCAGCCGTTTGCCGTCAGGATCGCCGACGCCATGCAGCCGCATCTGTTCAACGATTCGCGGCCGCCAGCGGTGCAGGTTGCGGCGCTCGGTGACCTCGGCGGCGCGCTCGGCGCAGCCCTGCTGGCGCGTAATGGCCGCTCTGGCTAGGCGAAACCGGTCGTCCAGGGCGCACGGTCAGCTTTGCTGAGAGTTAACATCGGCTAAACACGCCGGTCTGGCGCGGCACACACCACTCTGGCAGGATGCCGGTGCGCCCGGGGAAAATGAGACGTTGAGGGAAGAGGGTTTCAAATTGCGCCTCCCGCGAGGACCGCACGAATGACGTCGACGGACGCCGACCACGGCGGTCCGACGCGAACCTTCACGCACGGAGTCACAATCGGTAGATGATCGCGCGCGTTGCTGCGGTCGCCGCGGTTGCCGCGGCAGTCGTGCTCGTTGGACTTGTCGTGCTCGGGGCGAGCCCCGGATACACGCTGAGCGCTGATTTTCAGGATTCGGGCGGGCTCGTCCCCGGCAACCAGGTGATGATCGGCCCCGCGATCGTCGGGTCGGTCCAGTCGATCGGGCTCACGCCGAACGGGCTCGCGCGGATCAAGTTCAGCGTCGACTCCGACGTCGGAAAGATGCACCAGGGGACGATCGCTCGGATCTACGAGAACTCGCTGTCCGGCATCGCAAACCGCTACATCGTGCTCGAGCCGGGCCCGAGCAGGGCTCCCGAGATCCCCAGCGGAGGCTTGATTCCACCGCAGAACACGTACTCGTTCGTCAGTCTCGATCAGCTGTTCGACACGCTCGACGCACCCACCCGGGAAGGGCTGCGCGGCTTCATCCAGGGCGAGGCGGCGAGCATCGACGGCAAGGCCCTGGAGGCGAACCAGACACTGCGCTACTTCGCGCCGGGGCTCTCGAGCACGAGCGAGGTGACCGCCGAGCTGACCCGCGACGAGCCCGCGTTCGAGGGACTGCTCGTGCACGGCGCCCAGGCGCTGAAGACACTGGCATCGCGCAGCCAGGAGCTGACTCAGCTGATCGCCAACACGAACTCGACGACGTCGGCGATCGCGAGCCAGAGCCAGGCGCTGGAGGAGGCGCTGCAGCTGCTGCCGCCGGCGCTCAACCACTCGACGAGCACGTTCGCCGGCCTGCGCCAGACCCTGGATGCGCTCACGCCGGTCGTGGTCGCCTCGATCCCCGCGTCGCGCAACCTCAAAGAGTTCAGCGTCGCGCTCGACACCCTGACGAAGGCATCGATCCCGACGATCGGGGCTCTGAACGACCTGATCAAGAACCCCAGCGGCACCGGGGATCTGACGACCCTGCTTCGGGACACACCTTCGCTCGCCAAGATCGGGAGCTACACCTTCCCCGAGCTGATCCGGGCGATGAACGCCTCTCAGGCCCAGCTCGACTATCTGCGCGAGTTCGCCCCGGACGTCGTCGCCGCGCTCACCAACCTGGGCCAGGCAGCCGCGTATTACGACGCCAACGGGCACTACACCCGGACGCAGCCGGTTTTCGGTGCGTTTGCGCTGGACGGAGCGAATCAGCTTCAGTCACAGTCGCCGTCTCTGCGGTACAGCGGCCTCCACGTCGTCCGCAGTCGCTGTCCCGGCGGCGCCGTGCAGCCGACTCCGGATGGTTCGGCGCCGGTCCCCGTGCCGGGCTGTGACCCCGCCAACACCCCGCCCGGCCCATGAGGCGAGCCGCACTGATCACCGTCCTGCTCGCGGTCCTAGGCGTCACCGTGATCACCCGGACGGGCGCCTCGCGCGGCGCCGGCGGGCCCTATCTCGTCCGAGCGATCTTCGACAACGCGGCGTTCGCGGTCGGCGGTGAGGACGTGCGGATCGCGGGCGCGGACGTCGGGAGCATCCAATCGCTGAGCGTCTGCACCACCGCCCAGCAATGCTCGGCGGCCTCGCCACCGAACATGGCCGCGGTCACGATCGCGATCAACAACGGTGAGTTCACGCCGTTCCACGCCAACGCCACGTGCGCGATCCGCCCGCAGTCGCTGATCGGCGAGCGCTACGTCGATTGCGAGCCCGGCAGCACGAGCGCGCCGCCGCTGACCAAGATCACCAGCGGCCCGGGCGCCGGTTCCTACCTGCTGCCGGTTACGCAGACCAGTTCGCCGGTCGACTCCGACATCGTCCAGAACATCTACCAGGAGCCGATCCGGGAGCGGTTCGGGGTGATCCTCAACGAGCTCGGCACCGGCCTCGCGGCCCGGGGCTCTGACCTGAACGCCGTCATCCGGCGCGCGAATCCCGCACTCGGCGACACCGACAAGGTCATCAAGATCTTGGCCCGCCAGAACAAGCAGCTGGCTCAGCTGGCCACCGACTCTGATGTCGTGCTCGCGCCGCTGGCGAAGGTCCGCCGGCAGATCGCGGGCTTCATCCAGAACGCGAACACGACCTCGGTCGCCAGTGCCGCGCGCGCACACGACATCGCCCGCTCGTTCCAGCTGTTCCCGGAGTTCCTGCGTCAGTTGCGCCCGCTGATGGTCTCGCTCGGCAACCTGGCCGACCAGGGGACACCGCTGATGGCAAGTCTCGGTCAGAGCGCCGTGGCGCTCGACCACCAGTTCACCAACCTGACGCCGTTCGCGAAGGCCGCGCGCCCCGCACTGATCGCCCTCGGGAACTCCTCGCAGAAGTCACAACCGTCACTCGTCGCGACGATTCCGCTCGCCAAGCGCCTGAACAAGCTGGGTCATCAGCTCGCGCCCACGGCGTCGCTGCTGGACAAGCTGACGGCGAGCCTGAACAACACCGGCGGGATCGAGCAGTTGATGGCGCTCCTGTACGCGGGCGTCTCGGCGAGCAACGGCTTGGACGCCGACGGGCACTACGTCCGCGCCGAGCCGATGGTCGGATCGTGCACGACCTACGACATCAAGCCGATCCTCGGCTGCTCGGCGAATTTCACCGGGCCTGGAACAGCCGCCAGCGCCGACGCGTCCGCCGCTTCAGGTTCGACCGCGACCCCCAACCGGGCCAACGGTAAGGCGATCGCCGTCGCCGAACGGGCGACCCGCCGCGTCGGCACGAGCAATACGGGCACCGTTCTGAACGGGCTCCTTCGATACCTGATCGGCGGCGGGCGATGAGCTTCCGCCGGCGCCAGACCAGTCCGCTCGGTAATCCGATCCTGATCGGCGCGGTCACCGTTCTCGTGACGATCGTGGCCGTGACGCTCGCCTACAACGCCAACAACGGCCTGCCGTTCGTGCCCAGGTACACGCTCCACCTCCAGATCGCGGATGCCAGCGAGGTGACCAAGAACGCCGAGGTCCACATGGGCGGTGCGCTGATCGGCGTCGTCGACTCGGTCGCGCCGGCGCGCGATACCGCTGGGCAGCCGATCTCCGTGATGGATCTCTCGCTCCAGAAGAACGTCGAGCCGCTGCCGGTGGACTCGACGTTCGACGTGAGGCTCAAGAGCTCGATCGGCCTGAAGTACATCCAGGTCACGAAGGGGACGTCGAGCCAGACCTACCCGAACGGTGCGACCGTCCCCATCAGCCAGTCCGGATCCGAGGTCGACCTCGACCAGTTCCTGTCGATGTTCGACGCCAAGACGCGTCTCGGCGTGACCGCTCTCGACGATCGGCTTCAGCGATGCGCTCGCGGGACGCGGGGCCGGCATCAACGACGCCATCGGAGCGTTCGTGCCGCTGGTCGACGATCTGGGCCCGGTGGCGCGCAACCTCGCGTCGAAGAAGACCGACCTCGGCGGATTCTTCCACGGCCTCGAGTCGTTCTCGTCCGCGCTCGTGCCGGTCGCCCGGACGCAGGCTGACCTGTACGGGAATCTCGACACCACGTTCGCCGCGCTGGCGACCGTCGCCGTCCCCTTCCTCCAGCAGTGGATCTCCGAGACGCCGCCGACTTTCAGCGCTGTGATCGCCGACCAGCCCTCACATACAGGCGTTCCTGAACAACACCGCCGGGTTGTTCAAGGCGCTGCGTCCAGGTTTCGCGACGCTCCCTCAGAGCGCCCCGGTCCTCGCTGAGGCGTTCGCGGCCGGCGCCCGCAACCTCCCCGGGACGACCGCGCTGGACGCGCAGCTCCTGAGCCTCGCCCAGCATCTGGAGAGCTACGGGCAGAACCCAGCGGTCAACGCCGGACTGGACCGACTGACGCTGACGGCCTCGAGCCTGCGCTCGCCGCTTGCCTTCCTCACACCGGCCCAGTCCACGTGCAACTACGTGACCCTGTTCCTGCGCAACATCGCGAGCTCGCTCTCGGACGATGTGATCACGGGCACGGCGCTGCGGTTCAACCTCGTCGTGATCGCCGATACGCCGGGCAGTGAAGGCGTTCCCTCGCAGCGTGCGTACACGACGCCGCAGTCCGTGCCCGGCCAGTTCATCGGTCCAGTCCACGCCAACCCCTACCCGAACACCGATTCGCCCGGACAGACCCCCGAGTGCGCGGCTGGGAACGAGCGGTATTCGGGCAGTGCGGCGCGGATCGGGAATCCGCCGGGGAACGTCGGGCGCAAGACCGAGACGACAACGAGGCCCAAGACGTGAGGCGCCACCAGACCACGCGTGTCGAGCTTCGCCGCCGGGATCATCGGCATTGTCGTTGTCGCCGCCGCCTGCTACCTGATCTTCGGCGGGGCGCTGCCGTTCTCGGGCTCGCCGTTCGTGCTCAAGGCGGTGTCCACGAGCGAGACGCAGCTGCACATCCCCTCACCCGTGCGGATCGCCGGCGTCGACGTCGGCGAGGTCGTGTCCGTCACCCACATCCAGGGAAGCTCGGCCGGCCTGATCACGATGGACATCAACAAGAACGGTCTGCCGATCCATGCCAACGCGACAGCGGCCATCCGGTCCCGGATCTTCCTCGAGGGCAACTTCTACGTCGACTTGGCGCCGGGAACGCCGAACGCCCCGGTGCTGTCCTCCGGCTCGACGCTGCCGGCGGCCAACACGTCGGGTCCGGTCCAGCTCGACCGCGTGCTCGCGGCGCTGACGCTCGATGCCCGGACCAACCTGCAGACGCTGCTCCAGGGGATCGGAGCGAGCCTCAACACGACAGGCACCCCCGCCGAGAACGCCACGCAGGATGTGATCACCCGCAATCTGACCGGCGGCCAGGCGCTGAACAGGTCCCTGGATTACTCGACCGGGGCGTTCCGCGGATCGGCGATCGTCAACGAGGGCCTGCTCGGCACCCAGCCGCACGATCTCAGCAAGGTGGTCGAGGGCAATTCGGAGGTTTTCCGAGGGTTCGCGAACAGCGGCCAGCAGCTCGCGAGCTTCGTGCACACGTTCAACGCGACGATGGCCACGCTCGCCTCGCGCCAGCAGCAATTGAGCCAGACGATCGGGCTGCTGCCTCCGCTGCTGCGCCAGACGGAGTCCGCCGACGCAGCGCTCGATGCGTCGTTCGGGCCGACCCAGCAGTTCGCCCGAGAGTTCCTGCCGGGCGTGAAGCAGCTGGGTCCGACGATCACCGTCGCGCTCCCGTGGATCGCCCAGGCGACGGCGCTGGTCTCACCGAGCGAGCTCGGGGGTCTGCTCAAGTACCTGACCCCCGCGGTCCAGAACACATCGAGCACGATCGGGGCGACCAAGTCGCTGCTGACCGGGTCGAACGAGCTCGCCAAGTGCTTCACCCACAACCTCATCCCGACCGGCAACGAGTACGTGCAGGATCCGCCGGTCACGACCGGATTGCAGCTCTATCAGGAGCTGTTCCAGAGCGCGGTGGGGATCGCCGGGGCTTCTGGGAACTTCGACGGCAACGGGCGCTATGTCCGCTCCGGCGCGGGCGGCGGAGAGAACCTCGTGGCGACCCCGTCGATCCCCAACAACGGTCCGTTCTTCGGAAACGCCGTTCTGCCGGTGCTCGGCACCCGTCCGGCATTCACGGGCTCGCCGCCACCACTCCGCAGGACCACCGCGTGTTATCGCAATCCGGCACCGAACCTCAACTCGGCGAAGACCGGAGCCGGGCCGTGAAGCGCGCGATCGTCACCCACCGCCAGGACTTCATCGCGATCCTCGCGCTGTTCGTGGCCGCGATCGCGGTCGTCGGCTACATCCTCGAGCACCAGCCCTCGTTCACGTTTGACCAGAGCTACTACACGGTCAAGGCGGAGTTCGCAAGCGCTTCCGCCGTCGTCGCCGGGCAGGGACAGTCGGTCGACGTAGCCGGCGTCCAGGTCGGACTGGTCGGAGGTGTCCAGCTCCAGGGCGGCCGCGCGCTCGTGACGATGAACATCTACAAGCAGTACGCGCCGATCTACCGGGACGCGACCGTGCTGCTGCGCCCCCGCACGCCGTTGAAGGACATGTACCTGTCGCTCGACCCGGGAACCAAGCTGGCGGGGGCAGTCCCCAACGGGGGGATGCTCCCCGTGGCGAGCACGCTGCCCGACGTCGACGTCGACCAGATCCTCTCCTCGCTGGACGCCGACACGCGCGACTACCTGCTGCTGCTGCTGGGCGGAGGGGCCCAGGCCTTCCACGATCCCGGCGCCCAGGGCGCGGCTCCGAGCGCCGCCGCCGTCGCCGGTCTGCGCGGGACGTTCAAGCGGTTCGCTCCCCTGAACCGCGACACGCAGACGTTCACGAAACTGCTCGCCATGCGCCAGCAGAACATCAGCCGATCGATTCACAACCTGCAGCTGGTGAGCCGCTCCGTGGGGAGCGTCGACGGACAGCTGACGTCCCTGATCAACTCGTCGAACACGAACTTCTCAGCCATCTCCTCGCAGGACGCCAACCTCCAGGCGGCGCTGACGCTGCTGCCCGGAACGCTGGAGCAGACCACGCAGACGCTCGGGAAGGTCCAGACGTTCTCGAACCAGAGCGCCACGACGCTCCAGGCGCTCGTCCCGTTCGCGAAGGCGTTCGGACCTGCGCTGGCTGCGGCCAGGCCGCTGTTCCGCGACACGACGCCGGTGATCAAGAATCAGCTGCGCCCGTTCGCCGTCGCCGTGACGCCACTGGCCAAGGTGCTGGCACCCGCGAGCGCGGAGCTGAAGAAGGCGACGCCGCATCTCGTCAACACGTTCAATGTGCTCAACGCCCTGTTCAACACGCTGGCCTACAAGTCCGGCGGCCAGCAGAGCTACCTGTTCTACGGGTCATGGCTGAGCCACATCGCCGACAGCCTGACGAGCCAGCAGGACGCTCAGGGGCCGATCGTCCATGGCATCTTCATGGCGACATGTAGCCAGCTGCAGCTGTTCGAGGTCGGCCTGGCCGACGCCGATCCGCCGCTCGACCCGCTGCTGGCGCTGCTGAATGCGCCCGACTGGAGCAAGATCAACTCTCCTTTCTGCCCGACGTTCGGCCTTCCATGATCACGCAAGCCCCGAGCACGGGCAGGATCCTGACGATGGTCGCGTTCGCGGCGTCGTGCGTCGGCCTGTTCCTGTTCCTGTGGATCTCGTTCGGCGGCTCGGTTCCCCTGGCCCCCCAGGGCTACCGGATGGTTGCGGAATTCAACGACGCGGTTGAGCTCGGCCCGCAATCGGACGTGCGGATCTCGGGCGTCAGCATCGGGAAGGTGGTGGCGGTGTCGCTCGATACCAAGACCGGGTTGACCAAGGCGGTCATGCAGATCCAGCCCCAGTACGCGCCGCGCCCGGCCGATACGCGCGCGATCCTGCGGGCGAAGTCGCTGCTGGGGGAGACCTACGTGGAGCTCACGCCGGGCACACAGTCTGGTCCGATGCTGCCCGATGGAGGGACCCTCCCCCGTGGCCAGGTGGCGCCAACCGTCGCACTGGACCAGATCCTGTCCACGTTCGATCCGGCCACCCGCCGCGCGTTCATGATCTGGCAGCAGCAGGATGGGATCGCGCTCACGGGTCGCGGCCAGGACTTCAATGCCGCGTTCGCCGAGCTGTATCCGTTCGCGACCAACGTCGACTCGGTGCTGGCGGTGCTGCGCCGCGACAGCGCCGCGACCACCACGTTCCTTCACGACGGCGGCCAGGTGTTCTCGGCGCTCAGCCATTCGCCGGCACAGCTTCAGGGATTCATCCGCAACTCAAACGCCGTGTTCGCCGCGACCGCCGCTCAGGACACGGCGCTGGCGAACACGATCCGCGCGTTCCCGCCGTTCACGGTGGCGACGCGAGAGACGATCGATCGGGTCAACGAGTTCGCCACGACGGCCAATCCACTGATCAATGAGTTGCGGCCGGCCGCCGCGCCACTCAGCTCGGCGCTCGAGCAGTCCGTGATCTTCGCGCCCGAACTGCGCGACCTGATGGTCAACATCGGCCCGCTCACCGCTGCCTCGAAGACTGGGGTGCCGGCCTTCGAGAAGTTCCTCGATCAGACCGTTCCGTGGCTCACGCGCCTGACGCCCTATCTCGGGAATCTGGTGCCGGTGATCGACTACATCAACACCTACCGGCACGAGGTCGCAGCGTTCTTCGCCAACAGCACCGCCGCCTCGCAGGCGAGCCTCCCGAACATCACACAGACGAAGAGCCTGCACTACCTGCGGATCTCAAACCCCGTCAACCCGGAGGTGCTGACCAGTTACCAGAAGCGCTTGGAGAGCAACCGGGCCAACCCGTACATGGATCCCGGCCAGTACACGCAACTTCTTCACGGACTCTCAGTTTTCGGTGGTTATCTGTGTACCAACAACCCACAGCCCACCATCGGCTCGAGCATTGACGCTACCCTCACGGCGTTCCTCCGTGACGTGTACTTCACGTCGAGCCCGGGCGGTCCGCCATGCAAGGCGCAACCCCCACTGGGCTCTACGACAACGGGGCAACAACAGTCATTCCCGCAACTAAAGCCGCTGCCATGAGTTCTCATTGCAGCGAACTCGTTGCTAGCAACCCAGTCCACACAAGGAGAGATCAGTTTGCGACGGATCATCATTCTCGGCACCGCGGTGACGGTGCTGCTCGCCGTTTCGGTCGCCGTTGCGGTCGCGGCGACGGGCACGAACAGCTACGGGGCGGGCTTCTCGTACAAGCCCAACAAGGCCGGTAGCAAGCACAAGCCGGTGCCGGTTGGCTTCACGGAGACCCTGACCGCGACCAACAACACCCCCGGCGACGTTGCGGCCCCGCTGACCGACATCAAAACGTCGATCTACGGCCTGGTGTCGAACGCGAAGCACTTCCCCACCTGCAACGGGACCCAGATGACGGTGAAGAAGTCCGACAGCTTCTGTCCCCCGGGAGCGCTCGTCGCTACCGGCCCAGTGAATTCGATGCTGGGCGGCACCAGCCTCTCGCAGGCGAAGGCCACCCCATGCAACCCGTTCCTGCACGTCTGGAACGGTGGCCACGGCACGCTGTGGTTCTTCTTCACGACCGGCGGTAAGTACCAGTGCGCCGGCCTGAAGACCGGCGCCACGGCCGCGTACGCCGGCCACATCTCGGAGCACGGCAAGTACATGGTCACGGATGTCCCTCTTCCGCCGGACGTCTCGACGATGTGTCGCGAACATCCCGAACTTCTATGGCTCCCTGATTAAGGAAGTCCTCACCTTCAAGAACCTGAAGATGAAGTTCCACCACAAGACCATCGGCATCAACTCGTCGATCGGCTGCCTGAAGGGCAAGCGGCCGACGATCACGCAGTTCACGGCTTTCACTGCGAGTGGCTCGCAGACGGAGACCGTCAAGGGCAGCACCAAGTGCTGAGCTGAACATGTTCCCCCCGGCGTCGCGGCTCCCGCGGCGCCGGGTCCTGGACGGCGCTCCCTCGTGGGGCGCCGTCTTGCTTTAAGCCACTTCGAACCGCTCGGCGCGCTCGGCCTCGCGCTCTGACTCGGTCAGCATCTGCACGAACAGCACGACCAGCGCGATCCCCATCACGATCGACTGTTCGAGCGCCATCACCAGCCCGGCCATGTTCTGATCCTCGCGCGGGCTCAGGCCCCAGTAGTGGGGGTGGTGGGCGTAGAAGGGGTAGATCGCAGTCGGGGCGAACGCAAGCGCGATCCCGAGGGTGCCGACCAGGAGCTTGGTGCTGACCATGTAGCCGACCGGGCCCATGCCGCCGAGCCGCATGCGGCTGCGGATCGGGGATACGAGGTGCCACCAGTAGAGGAATCCGGCGGCGAAGAAGCAGATGTGCTCGATCGCATGGATGTTCGAGTGGCGCAGCGCGAGGTCATACATCGCAGGTATGTGCCACAGCCACATGAATCCGGCGTACGCGAGCACGGCGAACGCCGGGTGCGCCAGGACCCCTGCGCGTCGCTCGACAGTCTGCAGGCGGCGCGTGGCGGGCCGCAACAGCACCTTGGTGAATCCGAGGATCAGGAGGATCGGAGCGATGTCGAGCAGCAGGACGTGCTGGACCATGTGCATCACCATCAGCTGCTCGCCGAGGACGTCGATCGGCGAAACGAGCGCCGCGACGATGGCGAGCAGTCCGCACGCGAACAGCGCCATGCGCCCGAATCCCGGCCGATGCGGCTCATCCGGGGTCCGCGCTGCCCGCCACCACCTGAAGTAGACGGCTGCGGCGACGAGCACGCCGAGCAGCACTCCGGGCTCAAACGACCAGGCAATTTTGGGAGCCACGATTTGGGGATTCTCCCCAATCGACAAACGCCTTGTGGAGGACTAGGCTCCGCGCTCACGTACTGCATCCATCCGAGCTAGGAGGTCGGGCGATGCGCATCGAAGTCAAGGGCCGAAATCTGCCCGTTTCCGATGACCTCAGGGAGCACGTGACGAAGCGCTTCCGGAAGGTGGCGAGGCAGGTGTCAGAACTGGCCGAACTCGAAGTCGAAGTCTTCGAGGAGCGCAATCCGGCAATCGCTGACTCCCAGGTGGCCGAGGCCACCCTCCACCTGAAGGGCGTCACGCTGAGGGCGCGAGACGCCTCACCCGATCTGCTGCACTCGATCAATCTGTGCGCAGACGAGATTGGCGTCCAGGTCAAGCGCCACCGCGACAAGCGGCGCAAGCGCCGGGAGTCGAGGGCGGCCAGCGCGGCCGGAATGCAGGCCGACGGGCCGTCGGTGCCGACCGGTCCGACGGTGCCGGGCGACGTCTCGCCCGCCGCCTAAACGACCCCTTCAGGACTCGCTCTTTGCGTCCGAAAACGGAGTAGTGACCCCCTCAGAACCACTGCTACGCTAACTCAATGTCCTTCCTGGACCGCGCGCTTCGCATGGGCGAGGCCAAGAAGTTCAAGACCTACGAACAGCGCGTCGGGCGGATAAACGCCTACGAGGCGGAGCTCGAGCACTCGACCGACGGAGAGCTGCGCGAGGCGGCCGATGAGCTGCGAGAGCGCGCTCGTAACGGCGAGACCCTCGACGATCTGCTGTTCGAATGCTTCGCGCTTGTGCGCGAGGCGGGAAAGCGCACGATGGGCATGCGCCACTTCGACGTGCAGCTGATCGGTGGGATGGTTCTGCACGACGGGTCGATCGCCGAGATGAAGACGGGCGAGGGCAAGACGCTGACGGCGACGCTTCCCGTCGTCCTGAACTCGCTCGCCGGTCGCGGCGTCCACGTCGTGACCGTCAACGACTATCTCGCTCGCCGCGACGCGCTGTGGATGAAGCCGATCTACGACAGCCTCGGCGTGAGCGTCGGGATCCTGCAGAACATGCAGCCCGCCGAGGAGAAGCTGTCCGCATACGCGGCCGACGTGACCTACGGCACCAACTCCGAGTTCGGGTTCGACTACCTCCGCGACAACATGGCGGAGACGATCGAGGGGAAGTTCCAGCACGGCGGCCGGCCCAAGCCCGAGGAGGGCAAGTCTCCTTACCACACGTTCGCGATCGTCGACGAGGTCGACAACATCCTGATCGACGAGGCGCGGACCCCGCTGATCATCTCGGGCGCGCCCGAGCAGGCCGCCGACCTGTACGCCCAGTTCGCGCGACTCGCCCCGCAGCTGCAGCCGGGTAAGACGCCCGACGGGATGGACCCACGGATGAAGAAGGACTTCGTTGCCGACTTCGACTACGAGTTCGAGGAGAAGCACAAGACCGTTTCCGTCACCGAGAAGGGCGTGGCCAAGGCCGAGCGGTTCCTGAAGATCGACCATCTCTACCGCGCTGAGAACGGCCATCTCGTCAACCATCTGATCCAGTCGCTGAAGGCGGAGTCGCTGTACAAGCGCGACGTCGACTACGCCGTGATCGATGGCGAGGTCAAGATCATCGACGAGTTCACCGGCCGCATCCTCGAGGGACGGCGGTGGTCCGAAGGCCTCCACCAGGCGGTCGAGGCAAAGGAGCGCGTGCGCGTCCAGGAGGAGAACCAGACGCTCGCGACGATCACGCTGCAGAACTACTTCCGGATGTACGACAAGCTGGCGGGGATGACCGGTACGGCTTTGACCGAGGCCACCGAGTTCATGAAGATCTACGAGCTGCCGGTCGTCCAGGTCCCGACGAACCGGCCGATGGTCCGCGGCGACCGCAACGACCAGGTTTACAAGACCAAGGACGGCAAGTGGTCGGCCGTGGTCAAGGAGATCGAGACCCGTCACAAGAACGGCCAGCCGGTCCTCGTCGGAACGATCTCGGTCGAGGTCTCGGAGCTCCTGTCCGAGCGGCTTAAGCGCCGGGGGATTGCGCACTCCGTGCTCAATGCCAAGCCTGAGCACGCCGAGCGCGAGGGCGAGACGATCGCCGAGGCGGGGGCGCCAGGCGCGGTCACGATCGCGACCAACATGGCCGGGCGTGGCGTCGATATCAAGCTGGGCGGCAACCCCGAGCACCTCACCGCGATGGAGATGGCCAAGCTCGGGCTGAAGCCCGACCTGCCGGACTACGACGAGCACTACGCGCGCGTGCTGCCGGAGGTCGAGCGGCGCATCGAGTCGGCGCGGGAGACGGTGCTCGAAGCCGGCGGCCTGTTCATCCTCGGCACAGAGCGCCACGAATCGCGCCGGATCGATAACCAGCTTCGCGGCCGCTCCGGCCGTCAGGGCGATCCAGGCGAATCGCGGTTCTTCCTCTCGGCCCAGGACGATCTCGTGCGCCTGTTCGCCGGCGAGCGGATCTACAAGATCCTTGACCGGCTGGGCACCACGGACGAAGAGGGCAACGAGGAGCCGATCGAGGCCGGGATGCTCTCCAAGCAAATTGAGAAGGCGCAGCGGAAGGTCGAGGAGCAGCACTTCCTGATGCGCAAGCACACGCTCGAGTACGACGACGTGCTCAACCAGCAGCGCGAGGTCATCTACACCTACCGGGACGAGATTCTCGAGGGCCGCGACATGAGCGATGCCGCGCGCGAGGAGGTGGCGGGGCTGATCGAGCGGCTGGTCGAGGAGTACACGGCCGGCGACTTCATCGAGGACTGGGACACCGAGGGGCTGATGCGCCGGGTCGAGGAGATCTTCCTCCCGAGCGCGGAGTTGCTGGACGTCGATCCGCGCCGCATGGACCGCGAGGTGCTGACCGAGCGACTCCAGGAGGAGGCCCTGACGCAGTACGAGCTTCGCGAGCAGCAACTGGGCGAGGAACTGATGCGCGGCCTCGAGCGGTTCCTGATGCTCCAGATCATCGACCAGCGCTGGCGCGAGCACCTCTACGACATGGACTACCTGCGCGAGGGCATCCATCTCCGCGGGTTCGCTCAGATCGAGCCACTCGTCGCATACAAGAACGAGGCGTTCGAGCTGTTCCGCGACCTGATGAACAGCATCTGGGCCGACTTCGCGCGGCTGATCTTCCACGTCGAGGTGACGATCGAGGGCGACAACGGAGCGGCGCCGCCGCAACGCAGCCGCCCGAGCGCGGGTTCGAGCTCGTCGACCCGCGGCAGCAGCGTGAGCTATTCAGGAGGCGGTGCGCCGCAGGGCGCGATGGCGATGGCCGCGGCCGCGGGAGCCGCAGCTGCCGAAGCCGAAGCCGGCTACGACGAGGAGCCGCCTCCGGTGATCGAGCAGCGCCGGGTCGACGAGAGCCAGCAGCTCGGCCGCAACGATCCCTGCTGGTGCGGGTCGGGAAAGAAGTTCAAGAAGTGCCACGGGGCGTAGGGGCCTGAGCGCCCCCCGCGCCCCCGGCGCGTTCTGGGGCGCTTTTGTAGGCGATCTGCTTCGCACGCGAGGGGGCGCGGTGGCGCGCTCAGGCCCCATCAGCATGCTCCGGGACTCTTCGGGCTGGGTGTCAGCCGGAGCGCACGCGTTACATTCCCGCCCATGAGCGAGGGCTCGGACGTTCGGGTGTCGGATGAGCAGCGGGATCGGGCGGCGGCGGAGGTGCGCGAGCACTACGCCGCCGGGCGGCTCGACGACGACGAGCTCGGCGAGCGGCTCGACGCGATCTACCACGCCCGTGCCGAGACACCAGGCGCGCGACGAACGCCACCGCCGGCGCGCCGATCGCCACGGCGACCGCTGATAACGTAGAAGGCGATGGCTACCGCTTCCTCAGAGCCGCTCTCACAGCGTCTCGCGGCAATCCGCGAGCAGCTCACGCTGCTCGCGGACTATCTTTGACCCAGTTGCGCTAGCCGAGCGCGTCGGCGCGCTCGAGCAAGAGATGGGGGATCCGGGCTTCTGGGAAGACCAGGAGCAGGCCGCAAAGATCAGCGCCGAGCATGCGCGCACGTCGCGCAAGCTCGCGATGTTCCGCGAGCTGGAGCGCGACGTCGACGACCTCGAGCCGCTGGCCGAGCTCGCCGAGGAGGACCCCGACCTGGCCGGCGAGTTCGACGAGCAGATGCAGGGCGTGGAGGCCCGGCTGCACGCGCTCGAGGAGGAGCGGCTGTTCGCCGGACGCTACGACGCCGGCAACGCATTCGTGACGGTCAACGCCGGCGCCGGTGGGACCGATGCGCAGGACTGGGCCGAGATGGTCCTGCGGATGGAGATGCGCTGGGCGGAGAAGCGCGGGTTCGCGGTCGAGTTGCTCGAGGTCTCGCCGGGGGAGGAGGCCGGCATCAAGTCGGCCACGTTCGTGGTCAAGGGCGAGAACGCCTATGGCCTATACGCAAGCGAGAAGGGCGTCCACCGGCTGGTCCGGCTGTCCCCGTTCGACGCCGCCCGTCGTCGGCAGACAAGCTTCGCGGGCGTCGAGGTCTCACCCGTGGTCGACGACATCGAGGACGTGGAGATCGACGACGATGACCTCCAGATCGACACCTACCGCGCCAGCGGCGCCGGGGGCCAGCACGTGAACAAGACCGACTCGGCCGTACGCATCACCCATAGGCCCACCGGAATCGTCGTTCAGTGCCAGAACGAGCGCTCGCAATCCTCGAATAAGGCCGAGGCGATGACGATGCTGCGCTCGAAGCTGCTCGAGCTGGAGGAGCGCAGGAGGCGCGAGGAGATCGCGCGCGAGAAGGGCGAGGCCCAGGACGTCAACTTCGGCTCGCAGATCCGCTCTTACGTGCTGCACCCCTACACGATGGTCAAGGATCACCGCACGGACTTTGAGATGGGGGACGCCAACCGCGTCCTCGACGGAGATCTCGACGGCTTCGTCCGCGCCTACCTGCACCGCGCGGCCGCACGGTGACCCTAGCGTGACCACGATGACGCCAGCGTGACGGCGTCACGCGATCCCAGCGCCGGGGCGGTGGCGCCCTCGGCACAGCCGACCGCGCCCTACCTGGAGGCCGTGACCGCCTACGGCTTTCGCGGCTCCACCCGCTTCCACGTGCCCGGCCACAAGGGCGGGGCGGGGGCGGACCCCGGGCTGCGGACGGCGATCGGCGAGCGGGCCCTGCTGCTCGACGTTCCGCAGGACATCGAGGGGATCGACGTCGGGCCGTCGCCGACGCCGTATGAGCGTGCCGAGCAGCTGGCGGCCGACGCTTACGGGGCCGAGCGAGCCTGGTTCCTGACCAACGGCGCCTCGCAGGGCAACCACGCGCTGTGCCTCGCGCTGGCCTCTCCGGGAAAACGAGTGGTGCTGCAGCGCAACTCGCACGCGAGCCTGATCGACGGGCTCGTGCTGAGCGGCGGACTGGCGAGCTTCGTCGCCCCCGAGTACGACGCCGAGCTGGGCATGGCCCACGGCGTCACCCCCGAGGCGCTCGAGCGCTCGTTGGCTAGCGCGCCGGAAGCCCGCACCGCGTTCATCGTCTCGCCGACCTACTACGGGATGGCGGCCGACGTCGGGGCCTGTGCCGAGGTCGCCCACCGCGCCGGTGTCGCGTTGATCGTCGACAACGCATGGGGTGCGCACTTCGGCTTTCACCCGTCGCTGCCCGAGTCGCCGCTGCGCCTCGGCGCCGACGCGATGATTGCCTCGACGCACAAGATCGTCGGCAGCCTCACGCAGTCGGCGATGCTGCTCGTGTCCGCCAGCGATCTGATCGACGCTGGCGCCGTCGCCCGGGCCGTGCGCCTCGTGCGCTCGACGAGCCCGAGCGCGCTTCTGATGGTGTCACTTGACGCGGCTCGGAGGCAGCTGGCCGTCCACGGCGAGGCGCTCCTGGAGGAGACGATCGCCGCCGCCGCTCGGGTGCGGTTCGCGATCGACGCGGTGCCTGGCTGCGCCGCCGTAGGGGAGGGATTCGTCGGGCGGCCGGGGATCGCCGGCTGGGACCCGCTGCGGATCGTGATCGACGTCCGCGGCACCGGATGTACCGGCTACGAGGTGGCGGCCGCGCTGCGGGCGTCCTACGACATCTACGCCGAGCTGGCCACACACGCGTCGCTCGTGCTGGTCCTCGGTCTGGCTCAGCCCCTGGAGCCGCTCGGGCGCCTGGCCCACGACTTCGCCGAGACGGTCAGGCGGATCGCCCGGCCAGGCGTGATCGCCCCGATCGTCCGCCCGCCGGCGTCGCTGGCGCACCAGACCGCGATCCCGCCTCGCGACGCGTTCCTCGGCGAGAGCCAGGCAGTGCTGGTCGACGATGCGGTCGGACGGATCTCGTGCGAGGCGATCGCGGGATACCCACCGGGTGTCCCGGCGCTGCTGCCGGGCGAGCGGATCACCGACGAGGTGATCGTCTACCTACGCGAGTTGACGGCGGCGGGGGCCCGGCTGCACGGCGCAGCAGACCCCACGTTCGCCACCGTGCGCGTGCTGATCGACGAGCCGTGATACGCGCCCCGGCCCGTGGCCGAGGCGCGCACCAGGGTCAGTGCTACTTGACGATGATCTTGCCCTGCATCCAGAAGTGGACCGCGCAGAAGAAATACAGCGTGGTGCCGGGCTTGGCCGACACGATCGCCGAGATCTTGGCTCCCTTGTGGGTCAGTACCAGGGCGTCCCCGATCGTATTGAGCCCGGGTTTGCCCCGGTTCGCGCTGAGCGCCTTGAAACCCTTGTCCGGGTTGCTCGGGTCGTTCAGGACCTCGGGCGCCACCACCCGAACGACCGGGTTCTTGAACGCCGCCGTGTCCCCCTTGGGCAGGTCCTTCTTGGGCGAGATGACCAGCACGTGTGGGTCACCGAAGTTGTCTCCGTCGACCAGGGTCAGCTTCTGGCCCGATTTCACGGTGATCGTTCCCGGGCTCCAACCGAGCGTGACCACGTCCTCCTTGTTGGGAGGGTTGCTCGGGTTCGGCTTGAACACCTCGCGTCCGTTGGTCCTGATGACCGCCGCCTTGCTCGCCGCGACGGCGGTCGCTTTGTGGCCACCGGCGGTTGCCTTGCCCGTTGCCCCCGTTGTGGCGACAGCCACCGCGAAGATCGCCACCGCCCCAAGTACGAGGACGGATTGCACAGCATGAGTGCGCCTCATGTGCGTTCCCCCTGTTCACGGGTGGGCCCTCCCACCCTATGTGTGTACCTGCCAAACCCTACACAGACCCAACAATCGCTTGCAAGTGCGGGTGCGGGAGACGTAGGGCTATCCTCGCCTCCGATGGCGCGGACATTGATCTCGGAGATCGTCGGCCGCGCCCTCGCCGAGGACGTCGGCGATGGCGACGTGACCACGCTGGCGACCGTTCCCGAGACAGCCAGGGCGCAGGCGACGATCACGCAGAAGGCGCCGGGCGTCGTGTTCGGGCTCGAGCTCGCGGAGGAGACGTTCCGCTCGCTGGACCCGGAAATCGAGATCGAGCGGCTGGTCGAGGAAGGGGTGTGGCGCGAGCGGGGGCCAGCGTTGCGCCTCGCGGGGTCGGCGCGCGCGATCCTGACCGGCGAGCGGACGGCGCTGAACTTCCTTCAACGACTTTCCGGGGTGGCGACGATGGCGGCCCGGTGCGTCGAGGCCGTCGAAGGGACCGGCGCACGGATCCTCGACACGCGCAAGACGACGCCCGGCCTGCGCACCCTGGAGAAGGCGGCCGTGGCCGCGGGAGGGGGCACGAACCACCGCGCCGGCCTATACGACGCGATCCTGATCAAGGAGAACCACGCTGCGATCGCCGGTGGAGTGGGCGAGGCCGTGCGCCTGGCCAGAGAGCGGGCACCCGAACTCCCGCTCGAGGTCGAGTGCCGCACGCTCGCGGAGGTGGATGAGGCGCTCGGCGCCGGGGCCAACCGGATCCTGCTCGACAACATGACCGTCGAGCAGCTGCGCGACGCCGTGGCGTACGTGGGCGGAAGGGCCGAGCTGGAGGCGAGCGGCGGCGTGACGCTCGAGACGCTCCGGGAAATAGCGAGCACCGGCGTACAATTTGTGTCAGTAGGGGCCCTTACCCACAGTGCCCCCGCTCTAGACCTCAGTCTCATCCTCCAGCCGCTGCCATGAACCTGCCGATGCTCGGTGCGACAGATGCACCGCTCCTGCTCGAGAACATCCCTGCCCTCCAGGACGAGGTCCGCGCGCTTGCGCGGGAGCGGGGCGCGGTGATCCTCGCCCACAACTACCAGCTCCCCGAGATCCAGGACGTCGCGGACTACGTCGGCGATTCGCTGGGACTCTCTCAGCGCGCCGCCGCCGCCGAGGCGGAGACGATCGTGTTCTGCGGCGTTCACTTCATGGCCGAGACGGCCTCTGTCCTGTGCCCGGAGAAGCTCGTCCTGATTCCCGATCTCGACGCGGGATGCTCGCTCGCCGACTCGATCACGGCCGCGCAGCTGCGCGAGTGGAAGGGCCAGCATCCTGGCGCGCTCGTCGTCATGTACGTCAACACGACGGCTGAGGTCAAGGCGGAGACCGACTACTGCTGCACCTCCGCGAACGCCGTGAACGTCGTCGCCCACATCTATCGCGAGCACGGCGAGGACACCGAGATCCTGTTCGGCCCGGACATGTTCCTGGGCGCCTACGTCGAGAAGACGCTGGGCCGATCGATGCACGTGTGGGACGGCGAATGCCACGTCCACGCCGGGATCAAGCCGGCCGACATCAGCGCTGTCCGGGCCGCCCATCCCGGGGCGGACTTCCTGATCCACCCCGAATGCGGCTGCTCGACCAGCGTCATGGAGTACGTGGCCGCCGGCGACGTGGAGGCCGAAGGCGTGCACATGCTCTCGACCGGCGGGATGCTCGGCTACGCGCGCGGGATTAACGGCTCGCCCGGCCGCACCGCGATCGTCGCCACCGAGACGGGGATGCTCCATCCCCTGCGCCAGGCGGCGCCCGATGTCGAGTTCATCGCCGCCAACGAAGCGGCACACTGCCGCTTCATGAAGATGATCACTCTGCCGAAGCTCCGCAACGCGCTCCGCGACGGCGTCCATGAGGTCAAGGTGCCCGCCGAGATCGCCGAGCGGGCGCGGCTGCCGATCGAGCGGATGGTGGCGATTTCCTAGGACCGCCGCGGCCTTCTAGGCCGCGGCCTCGGCGATCAGGTCGAGGCCCTGAGCGACAGCGTCGCGGACCGCGGGCAGGGTCGTGCGCTTGCGCTCGAACTCGGCCGGCGTGTAGCAGTGCAGGTCCGCCGGGGCGCCCATCTCGAGCGCGTCCCACAGCGAGCCCGCCTGGTAGACCCGCTCCAACCACGGCATCCCCTCGTATGCCGAGGAGACGAGGATCACGACGAACTCCGGCCCGCGCTCACGTTGCGGCGGCGCACCACGTTCGTCTGCGACTCGGGCGCCGCCGAGCAGGGCCACCTCGATCTGCCACCGATCATCGACCCTGTCCAGGTATCTACGCAGCTCGTAACGGTTGACAGCCGTCCCCAGCTCCACTACGACGATTCTCGCGCGTCGGGGGTCGATCGCGCAACGGTGTTTAGCCGAGTTCTAATACGAGGCGATTGCCGAGACCATCCGGCCGAGCATCGTCAGCGCCGACCAGTTGGGGGGTCCGTCGATGAACAGCGCGAACGCAAGGCTCTGATTGCCACGGGCGGCGCAGTAGCCGGCGAGGTTCGTGACGCCGTTGAGCGTCCCGGTCTTTGCGAAGCATCGTCCCTGCGCCGGGGTCTTGTCGGCGATCGTCTGGACGGTGCCGTTGACGCCGACGACCGGCAACGACGCCGTGAGCATGCGGCCGATCGGCGTGTGCCACAAAGCCCGTAGCAGGGCGACGACCTCGGCGGGGGAGGAGGCGTCCTCACGGGAGAGGCCCGACCCATCGACGATCCTGGGGTGAACGTCGTAGGAGTTCGTCACACCGCTGATCACGCGCGCGCCGGCAGCGATCGTGCCGTTGCCGCCAAACCGCCGACCGAGCTGCATCGTGAGCATCTCGGCGAACAGGTCGTCGGAGGGGACGTCCATCAGCTTCAGCAGCACGGACATCGGCGGTGAGGTGACCGACGCGAGCCTGTGGGCGTGCCGCGGGGTGATCCCGACCCGCGGGGTGGCCTTGATGCGGACCTGCTGGGCGCGCAGTGTCCGGGCCAGCTGCCGGGCGGCAAACGCACCGGGGGTCAGCGAGCCCGAGGTCGAGCCGTGGTCGAACGTGAGCGCACTCAGCTCCCCGCCGAAATCGGGGATGTCGGGGGCAAAGGCGCTGGCCGGTCCGCCCGGACGTCCCGAGAACAGCGAGGCATCGCCGATCAGCGGGCCGGTGACCCGATGGATCCCACGCGCCCGGAGCTGGCTCGCGAGTTGGGCTGCAGTCGGCCCGTAGCCCTGCTCCCAGATGCGGTTAAACGTGCCGTCGCCGAACGTCGGATCGCCACCGCCCTTGAGGTACAGGCTCCCGTGCCAGACGCCGCCGGGACCGAGGCGGCCGACGCCGAGGACGCTCGTGCGCAGGCGAGCCCCCGGCCCCAGATTTCGCAGCACCGCGACCGATGTGTACAGCTTCTCGACCGAAGCGGGCGGCCGCTTGAGACCGCCGCGGAGCTCGAACAGCGACGTGCGGTCGGAGAGGTCGTAGACCATCGCGCCGGAGTTCCGGCCGGCCTTCCCGAAGATCCGTTTCAGCACCAGCTGCAGACGGACGCGCGCCGGCGAGGGCGCCGTCTTGTGGGGCGGCGCGGCGACGCTTGCGATCGTCTGCGTCGGCGCCGAAGCTGTGGAACTCGCGGTCGTGTGCGTGGCCCCTCCTCCGCATCCGCCGACCGCCAGCGTCGCGAGCGCGCCGAGGAGCACCCACCGTCTCAGACCGACTCCAGCTCCTCCACGGTGTGGGGCCCGACGACCGCCACCGACAGCTCGTCGGCGATCTCGGCGGCAACCCCTCGCACATCCGCCACCGAGACCTCATCGAGCAGCGCGATCGATGCGTCGGGATCGACGCTTTCTCCGTAGACGATCGTCTGCTGGGCGGCGTGGCGCGCGACCGCGCCGGTGTTCTCGAACGCAATCGCCCGTGCTCCGGCCGCGTACGCCCGGGCCCGTTCGATCTCGGACTCGGTCGGCCCTTGCTCGCGCAGCTCGGTGACGATCTCGCGCATCCGCGTGTACGCCTCGATCAGCTTGCTCGACTGCAAACCGGCTGACAGCTGGAGCACGGGCACATCGGCGTACGCGTGGGGGGTCGCGTGTACGGAGTAGGCCAGACCACGCTGTTCCCGGATCTCGTCGAACAGCCTCGATCCCATGGAGCCCCCGAGCAGCGTCGAGTAGATCACCAGCGCGGCTCGCTGGCGGGGGTCGGTGACCTCGACCGCGGGTCGGTAGGACATGCGCAGATGGGACTGGTTGGAGTCGCGCTCCTGGATCAGAACCGTCGGCGAGAACGCCGGCGCCGCCTCGTAGGGATCGGGCTCCGGAAGCGCGGGGAAGCGGCCGAACAGCTCCTCGAGCTGGCCGTCCATGGAGTCGAGGTTGCCGACCGCAAACGCCCCGCCACGCGGGGGGGACCAGCGACGGGCACGGAACGCGACGATCCCCTCGCGGGTGAAGGTCTCGCGGATGTGCTCGGTGGTGCCCAGCACCGGCCGCCCCAGCGGGTGATTTCCGAACGCGGCCTCATCGATCAGGTGCTCGGCAAGGATCGAGGGCTGATCATTGGCTCGGGCGATCTCCTGGACGACGACGCCGCGCTCACGGTCGAGCTCCTCGGCGTTGATCCGTGGCCGCGCGACGAAGTCCGTCAGCAGGTCGGCGGCCTCGAGTCCGCGCAGCGCGCGGGCGGTGATGTGGAACGCGACCAAATCGTGGCTCGTGTACGCGTTCAGCACGGCTCCGATCCGCTCCGCGGCCTCGTTGACGTCGCGGTAGTTGGGGTATTTCTCGCCGCCCTTGAACACGAGATGCTCGAGGAAATGGGCCATTCCGTTCTCCTCCGGGCGCTCGGTACGGGCGCCGGCGTCAAACGCCACCAGGAGCGTCACCGCGCGCGTTCCCTGGATCGGGATCCGGTAGAGCGGGAGGCCGTTCTCGAGTTCGGTGACCGTGACCTCCGACATGCCCGCCACACGGTAGCGGTCCGACCCCGGCGGCGGCGCCTGTATCACCCGGGCGACCCGCAACCGGGGGCGGCGTAAGCCGCCCCTATAAATTGGAGCGTCGGCGAAGTGTTGCAAACGACGTTGCAGCGGGTAACGGTGCGGGACATCGTGCCGGACAGCCCGCTACGCTGCGCCGACCTTATGGCTACCACCTCATCTTCACAGCAGCGCACCCGTCAAAGGGCGACAGATGCGGCCGCCGCGCGGCCATCGCCGACCCCGCCAGGGCCGCCGATGATCGAGTTCCGCGGCGTCAGCAAGCGCTACAGCGGCGGCGATATCGGGCTCGAGGCGGCCACCTTCTCGGTGGATCGCGGTGACTTCGTGTTCCTCGTCGGCTCGACCGGTTCCGGCAAGTCGACCGTCATGCGGCTGCTGATCAAGGAGCTCGACCCGACGGAGGGAACGATCCGGGTCGCGGGCCACGAGCTCGACGAGATCAAGCGCAAGCGCATCCCGTACTACCGCCGCAACATCGGCGTGGTGTTCCAGGACTTCAAACTGCTCCCGAGCCGGACCGTGTACGAGAACGTCGCCTACGCGCTCCAGGTCACGGGCGGGGGGCGCAAGGAGATCCGCGCGAAGGTGCCGGACATCCTGCGGCTGACCGGCCTTTCGACGAAGCTCCACAACTACCCCGATCAGCTGTCGGGCGGCGAGCAGCAGCGCGTGTCGATCGCGCGCGCGTTCGTCAACCACCCATCGCTGCTGCTGGCCGACGAGCCCACGGGGAACCTCGACCCGGACACCAGCATCGACATCATGCGGCTGCTCTACCGGATCAACCGCACGGGGACGACCGTGCTCGTCGCCACCCACGACGCGTCGATGGTCGACAAGATGCGCCGGCGGGTGCTCGAGCTGTCCGGCGGGCGGATCGTCCGTGACGAGGCCACCGGTCTGTACGCCCGCGACGAGTCGACCCGCGAGTTCGCGCGACGGCTGCGAGCCCCGGGCGAGCGGCCTCCGGGCGTCTAGCCGATGAAGTTCGGGTTTTTCATGCGCGAGGCGACGCGCGCGATGCGGCACAACGCGGCGCCGACCTTCGCGGCGCTTGCCACGGTGCTGGTAACGATGCTCGTCCTCGGGGTGTTCATTCCGATCGTCCAGGCGACGAACGGCGCCGCCAACAGCGTTCGGGGCCGAGTTGAGGTCGACGTCTACATGAGGACGAACGCCACCGCCGCCGATGACGCGCGCGTCCAGCGAGAGCTGCTCGCGGTCCCGCACGTCAAGGCGGTGCAGTTCGTCCCCAAGGCCCAGGCCTACGCGCAGCAGGCGAAGTCGGACCCGGGGGCATACGCGCTGCTCGCATCAAACCCGCTGCCCGACACCTTCCACGTGACTCCGGACAATCCGGGCAACGTGCTGCTGGTCCGCAACGCGCTCACACCACCGGCGGCGGGCGGCGGCACGGGGATGATCGACCCGATGATCCAGAACATCTCCAACAAGAAGAGCGACACGAAGAAAATCCTCGAAGTCACGAATCTGGTCACGATCACGGCGGCGGCGCTGACCGTGTTGCTGACGCTGGCCTCGATCCTGCTGATCGCGAACACGATCCGGCTGTCGCTGTACGCGCGCCGCAGGGAAGTGGAAGTAATGAAATTGGTCGGGGCCACAGACTGGTTCATCCGGTGGCCGTTCGTGATCGAGGGCGTGGTCGTCGGCGCCGCGGGAGCCCTGCTGGCGATCGTCGTGCTCGGGATCACGAAGGTCGCCCTGCTCGATCCGCTCGCCAGCAACTGGACGTTGATCGCCGCGCCGCGGACGATCGCTTTCGGGGGGCTGGTAGCCGTGCTGCTCGGCGCCGCCGTGCTCGTCTCCGCGCTCGGGTCCGGCCTGTCGCTGCGGCGATTCCTGCGGGTCTGAGGGCGGAGCCTCCGCTCTCTAAGGATCTCCGAAGCATGGTGGGTTCCCGGCTGAGACCCGGCTACTCTCAACGGGATGCGTCGTAGGCCCTCTCGGTCACCTCGGATAGCTACCTTCGCCGTGGTGGGCGTGCTCGTGCTGATCGCCGGCATCTGGCTGGGCGGTCACCCCGGCTGGATGCCGACCTCGCTGCGCAACGCGCTGACCGGCAACACCCAGGGGCGGCTCGTGAACGAGGCGATGGGCATCATCTCTCACGACTACTACCGTCCGGTCAACACCAACCAGCTCCTCAACAAGGGATTGGCCGCCGCCGTCCAGAGCCTCGACGACCCGTATTCGCATTACCTGGACCCGGGCGACTACCACCAGTTCGAGGAGACTTCCAATCCCCACGTGGCCGGGGTCGGTATCGACGTCCAGGCGACTGCGCACGGGCTGCAGGTGGTCGACGTCTTCCCCGGGACCCCAGCCGCGCAGGCCGGATTGCGGGCCGGGGACCTGATCGTCGCCGTCGGCTCGACCTCTCTGGTCGGACGGAGCGCCGTGAACGACACGAACCTGATCACCGGCGAGACAGGGACGCAGGTCCATCTGACGGTACTGCGCGGCAAGAAACGGGAGGCGCTGGTGATCCGGCGTGCCAACGTGCTCGTCAGCAGCGGGGGCATCGTCGCCTACCACGGCACCAAGATCGGCGACGTGCGGCTGACCAGCTTCACCGACGGATCGGGCGCCGCGGTCAAGGCTCAGGTCGAGAAGGTCCTGCACCAGGGGGCCAGGGCGATCATCCTTGACCTACGCGACAACGGCGGCGGGCTGCTCGATGAAGCGGTCAACGTTGCCAGCATCTTCATCCCCGACGGCACGATCGTGACGACGAAGGGCCGCAGCCAACCGACCGACGTGTACACGGCGAAGGGCGGTGCGATCCCGACCAGCATTCCGATGGTCGTGCTTGTCGACCGCGGCACCGCATCGGCCGCGGAGATCGTCACCGGCGCGCTGAAGGACCGCGGACGGGCCGAGGTTGTCGGCACTCACACCTACGGCAAGGGCGTCTTCCAGGAGATCCAGCCGCTGTCCAACGGCGGGGCGCTGGACATCACCGTCGGCGAGTACTTCACGCCCAACGGAATGAATCTTGGCGGCGGTGGCGTGCGCGAGGGCAAGGGAATCGCCCCGAACATCTACGCGCTCGACAATCCCAGCACGCCTCAGGATGAGGCGCTCCAGACCGCCGAACGCACGGTAGCCAACGGGGTGAAGTGAGCCCTCCGGCGACGCGCGCCACCGGCGAGGCCGGGGGCGCCATGGTGGCCGTGATCGAGCGCCGCGGGAAGTTCCTCGTCGCCGAGCCGTTCTTCGGGCCCGGGCCGAGGCTCGCGATCAGCCGCGACAAGCGCGCCAACGTCGGCGATCTCGTCGTCGTGCGCCAGGCGGCTGGGCGCAATGGCCGGGCGCGCGGGAGGGCCGTGATCTCGCGTCGGCTTGGGCGGCCGGACGTGGCGCGGGATGTGATCGAGGCGTTCATGCTCGAGCGGGGGCTGCGGCGTTCGTTCGACCCGGCGGTCGAGCACGAGGCGCGGGATCTGGTGTCTGGTTCTGGTGAAGCGGCGTCGCGGTTCGCTGACGCCGGGCGTCGCGATCTGCGGTCGCTGGCGACGTTCACGATCGACCCTGCCACCGCGCGCGACTACGACGACGCGATCTCCGCCGCCGTCGAGGGCGACGGGTGGCGCGTGTGGGTGCACATCGCCGATGTCTCGGCGTACGTGGCGCCCCGTTCGCTGATCGATCGCGAGGCCTACCGGCGCGGAACCAGCGTCTACGTACCTGGAGCGGTCGAACCGATGCTGCCCGGCGCCCTCTCGAACGACGCCTGCTCGCTGGTGCCGGGTCAGGACCGGCTGACGGTCACGGTCGAGATGACGATTGTGGGCGAGCAGGTCAAGCAGGCCTCGTTCTACCCGTCGGTGATCCGCTCGGATGAGCGGCTCGAGTATGCCCACGTCGACCGCGTGTTCGCGGGCTCGGCCCGCGCGGCCGAGCCGTGGGGAGAGCCGCTCGCCGCCGCCCGGGCCGCGGCCGCGGCGCTGGAGGCCAGGCGCGCCCGCCGGGCGGCGCTCGTGCTCGACTCCTCCGAGCCCGAGTTCGAGTTCGACGACGCCGGAAACGTGGTGGCCATCGACTCCGTGCAGCAGACCGAATCCCACCGGCTGATCGAGCATCTGATGATCGCCGCCAACGAGCAGGTCGCGGGGCTGCTCGAGTCGCGCCGCGTGCCGACGCTCTACCGGGTCCACGAACCGCCCGAGTCGACGGCTGTCCAGCGGCTGATCGAGCAGCTCGCCTCGCTCGGCGTGCCGACGCCACCGGTTCCGCGGGGCGCGCTGACACCCCAGGAGGCGGCGGACCTCGTCGGCGAGGCTTCGCAGCTGGTCAACGACTGGGTGGCGCGGAACGGACACGGTCGGCGAGGGCTGACCAGCCTCGTGTTGCGGGCTTTGAAGCAGGCCTACTACGACCCTCGCAACCTCGGTCACGCCGGGCTCCAGTCGCCGCGCTACTGCCACTTCACCTCGCCGATCCGCCGATACCCCGACCTGATCTGTCACCGGGCGCTGCTGTCCGCGGTCACCGGCGGTGGGGTCGCGCCCGATGCCTCGTGGGTCCAGACGGCGGGCCCGTGGTGCTCGGGGCGGGAGCGGGACGCGATGTCCGTTGAGCGTGGGGCGGATGACATCGCCCGCTGCTTCGTCCTCGAGCGGGCGCTGTTCGAGGGAGGGCCTGATGCCGGCGTATTCGACGGCGAGGTTGTCGGCGTGATCGGCGCCGGGGCGTTCGTGGCTTTCGGTCCCGATCTGGCGTACGAGGGCCTCGTGCCGGTCCGGCGGATGCGCGGCGACTGGTGGGAGCTGAACGAGGAGGCAACGATGCTGGTGGGGGCTCGCAGTGGCAGCGCGATCCGCCTCGGGGACCCGCTACGGGTCCGGGTTGATCTGATCGACGCGCCGCGGGGAAGAGTCGACCTCGTACCCGCCTCGGAGCCCGTCTTAGGGGAAGATTGAGCGCGTGGCCAAGACTTCACGGCGGAAAGCAAATGCCGGCGACATCGCGACAAACCGCCCGGCGTCGTACCGATACAACCTGCTCGAGCGGTTCGAGTGCGGCATCGTCCTGACCGGCACCGAGATCAAGTCGGTGCGCGAGGGACAGGTGCAGCTGAAGGACTCCTACGCGGCCGTGAGGGACGGCGAGGTCTGGCTATACGACATGTACATCGCGCCATACGGGCCCGCGGCGCGGGACAACCACGACCCCGAGCGGCCGCGCAAGCTGCTGCTGCACCGTGACGAGATCGATCGGCTGGTCGGCAAGACCCGCGAGCGGGGGCTGACGCTGGTCCCGACCAGGGTCTACTTCAAGGGCTCGCGGGCGAAGGTCGAGATCGCCCTGGCGCGCGGCAAGGACGTGTACGACAAGCGGGAGTCGATCCGCAATCGGGAGATGGCGCGCGATATGCAGAGGGAGCTGAGAGAGGTGCGGCGGTAGGGCTTGGCAGGTGCCCGGGCGGAGCGCGGGCGCCTAGCCGAACGTGCGGGTCAGCGCCGTGGCGTGCATCCCGACGACCAGCAGCGCAATCAGACTGAGATATACGCCGGCGACGAGCGCCCGGTCGAGCCGACTGACCTTGTAGTAGGCCTGCTGCTCGGCGCCACCCGCCTTGCGGATCTTCCAGCGCCGGTGGGTCTCGAGGGCGCCGAACAGGACGATGATGAAGATGATCGGGTTCGGCCAGATGATCGCCAGGGCGACCAGGCCCGCGAAGCCGGCGAACCACATCCATGGGGCCATCGCCGCCATCGCCCGTCCGCCGTCGAGCGGAACGACCGGCAGAAGGTTGAAGAGGTTGAGGAAGAAGCCGGTGAACGCGAGCGCCCGGAACAGGTCGTTACCGGTGGCGTGCCAGATCACGATGCAGATGGCCGCGCCGATGCTGCCGAGAATCGGGCCGGCGAGGCCGACACGGGCTTCGGCGAGGGCGTTGTCGCCGAGCGACTTGGCGCTGATCACCGCGCCCAGGAACGGAATGAACATCGGCGGGCTCGCCTTGATCCCGAGGCGGCGGAGCTCGATCACGTGGCCCATCTCGTGGACCAGGATCAGGACCACGAACCCGGCGGCGAACGTCCAACCGAATACGAAGCTGTAAGCGGCGACCGAGACCAGCATCGTCCCGGCGGTTGTCAACAGCTTCAGCTTGGGGAGCAGCAGCAGGAGCGTCTTGAACTTCGCGATGAAGGCCACGATCGCGGCGAACACCGGACCGAGCTTGCGCTTCAGCCAGGAAGGCTGCTTGCCCCCGTCGAACTGATCGCCACCCTCATCGGCGGGTCCAGCATCGAGCGGCGGGCCGAACGGTGTCGGAGGCTCCGCCGGGCCGAACGGCGACGGGGTCGCCTGCGGCGGCGGGGTGGAGGATCTGGGCCAGGTCATCGACGGTTCCATGCATCACTGATTCAAGCAGGCGGAGGGGTTTTTTCCGCCGGTCTTAGGATGTTTTTCGGTTCTCCGGCTACTTGCCTGGATCAGGGCGAGCCTGGGCGGACACGTGTCGGCTGGCGTGGCGCCGCGTGAATGACCTCCGGCGAGGGCGTGGCGGGCCGTGGGGCCGATCGGCATCTATACTGGAGTGAGACATAACCCCCAGGGGACGACAGGCTTCGACGTGGTCGGCTCGTGGGGGTGGTTGCGAGTCGAGGTCCCGGGAGGCCTCGTTAAACACCCGGGAAAACAATAAGTGCGGACTCTAATCACGAGTTCCTGCTCCCGGCGACTGTCTAACAGCTAGCTGAGGAGTACCTCTCTCCGTTCGCCTGTGGCGGAGAATCGGGATCAGATAACAGGCTCACCCGGTGAGGCCCGCTCCAGCCGATCCGGGGACATCTTTTGGAGCTGGCCCTCGACAACCCGGCCGGCGTGGCGAGTCGAGGGTGAGACCAGAGCGCCGGCTACGCTCGTAGAAGCCGCCCTTCACGCGACCGCGGACGCGGGTTCAATTCCCGCCGTCTCCACCTTTGCAAAGAATTCGAAACGCCCTCCGCGCACCGGAGGGCGTTTCGCTTAAGGTACGGGCAGTGACGGGTTCTGCGCTCTCGCTTTCGTCTGAGGCCATTGTGCTTCGGGACGAGGCGGTTGGCCTGCTGCGCGAGCTGCTGAGGGTCGACACGACGAATCCGCCGGGGCGGGAGACTCTGGCAGCGGAGTTGCTCGCCCGCTATCTGGAGAGCAATGGGGTCGCGTGCGAGCTTGTGGCTCGTGACCCGGACCGGGCGAACCTTGTTGCGCGGCTGCCGGGCAACGGCGGAGGACCATCGTTGATGCTGCTCAGCCATACCGACGTGGTGCCGGCCGAGCCCGATCGGTGGCGCCACCCGCCGTTCGGTGGCGTCCTGGATGACGATGGGTTTGTCTGGGGGCGGGGCGCGCTTGATATGAAGAACGAGGTCGTCACGCGAGCGGTCGCGCTCGCCGCCCTGGCGCGGTCCGGAACGGTGCTCGGCGGCGATGTCGTGTTCGTCGCCGTGGCTGACGAGGAGGACGGCACGAACGGAGTTGGGATGTCTTGGCTGGTCGAGGAGCGTCCGGACCTGGCGACCGACTATGTGCTCAACGAGGGTGCCGGCGAACGGCTCGAGCTCGCGGACGGGCGCAAGATTGTGACCCTCAATGTCGGCGAGAAGGCGGCGACCTCCGTGCGCGTCACCGCGCTGGGCAGCGCCGGCCATTCGAGCATGCCCTACGAGGTGGACTACGCCGTACCGGTTTTGGCGGAATTGCTCAGGCGCTTGGTCGGCTTCCGGCCCCGCCGCCGGGTGCTTTCCGCGACTCGCGCGATGCTCGAAGGGTTGCTGGGCGAGGGGGGCGACCCGGGCGAGGCCGGGATCGATGAGGCTGTCGAGCGTGTGGCGGCGCTCCATCCGGCGCTGCGTGGACTCGTCGCGCCACTGTTCAGCACGACGATCGCGCCGACGCGGTTGCACGGCTCCGATGCGCTCAATGTCCTTCCAGCGCGTGCGAGCGTGGACTGTGACTGCAGGGTGCTGCCGGGCACGACGCTGGACGACCTCCGCGCCGAACTCATCGAGGCGTTGGGAACCGATCTGGATTACGAACTCGAGTTCCTTGACCCGCTCGTCGGTGGCACCGTCTCCTCCCTGGACTCACCGCTCTACGCCGCCTGCGAACGCTTCCTCGCCAGGCATGACCCGGACGCCGTGCTGCTTCCCACCATCTGTACCGGCTTCACCGACTCCCACTACGCTCGGGCATCGTGGGGCTCGGTGGCGTACGGCTTCTGGCCCATGCGCCGAACTCCGTACGAGGTCTGGAGCACGACCGTGCACGGCCACGATGAGCGCGTCCACGGCGACGATCTCGGTTACGCGGCACTGTTTCACCTCGAGGCATGCCACACGCTCCTTCAAGGGGGATGAGCGAACGTCTGGTCCGACGGGCTAGGCCGCGGGCACCCGATCGTTAAGTTCTGTAACAGGCTGGCGCATCTCCAACCCCGGCCTGGCCCACTTCTCGGCACCGGATCACTGTCGCTCCTGAGCGCCAAGTCGCTGAGCGCCACGGGCGGCACGACGCTGGCAGGCCGGAGCCTGTCCTCGCGCACCGGTCAGTTCACAGGCACGCCGAGGGTGACGCTGGTCAGGCCCAACGCCACCGGTGTGTATGCAGTTCGGGTCCCGGCGCACGCTGCCGCGATCCTGACGGTCGGCGCAGCTCGTGATTGACACGTGAGCTAACGTCTTGGCTCGATGAGGTGTGGGGTAAGACGGGGCTTTCCGGTTCGTTTGATGGTGCTGGCGGCGGCCGCTGCGTTGCTCTGCCTGGCCTGCTTCACGAGCGAAGCCTCAGCAAGTCCCGGGGCCTACAAGGTCCTGTTCCTCTACGGGGAAGGGTCCGGCGTCTGTAGCACCACGACGCTGCAAACCCAGCTCGACGCAGAGCCCGGCGTGGCGAGCGTTTCAAGCTTCGATGCCAGCACCGGGACCCCGAGCGATGCGACGCTCGACCAGTACGACATGGTCGTCACGATGGCGGATTGCAGCGGATACCAGGACGGAGCGGCGACGGGCAATAATCTCGCCGACTACGCGGACCAGGGTGGCGTCGTAGTCGAGTACGCGTACAGCATGGAGGTCTCCGGCGGCAACGAACTTATGGGTCGCTGGCTGAGCGGCGGATACAGCCCCCTCGTCCCCGGGTCGAACCCGAACAACGACGTCACGCTCGGGGTCATTGCGACTAGCCCGCTGATGGCCGGCGTGAGCAGTCTGGTCGACAACAATGAAACGAGTGCGACCCTGGCGTCGGGAGCGACCAGCGTCGCGCTGTGGAACAACGGGGCAGAAGCGGTCGCTTACAAGGGACGGGCGGTTGCCGTTAACGCCTCGGTCGACGGTAGCGCCATGTGGAGCGGCGACTTCGCGCGGCTGACGCTGAATGCCGTGACATGGCTGGGCCGCCACGATCTTACGGTCGGTAAAAGCGGGTCTGGCTCCGGCACGGTAACGAGCAACGTGGGGGGTATCTCGTGCGGCGCCACCTGCGCTGTGCCGTTCAACTTCGGCAGCACCGTCACGTTGACGGCGTCGCCGGCGAGCGGTTCGACGTTCGCGGGCTGGAGCGGGGCGGGCTGTAGCGGCACTGGGACCTGCACGGTGACGATGAACGTCGCTCAGACGGTCACGGCCGCGTTCAACGCGATCCCCAAGCCCAAGCTCGTCCAGGTCTCAGGCGCTGGCGAGACGCACAAGAAGTTCCGCGTGTCCCATAGGCCAAAGCTGGCGCAGATCAGCAAGAAGCTCGCGCCAATCGGGACGACCTTCAAGTTCACGCTTAGTGGCGCAGCCCAGGTGCGACTCGACTTCACAAAGCCACGGGCCGGTCGGAAGGTAGGCGGGAAGTGCGTCGCTCCGACCAAACGCAACAAGCACAAGGCCAAGTGCACACCGCTCGCCGGCTCAAGCACGTTCTCCGGACATGCCGGTACGAACACGGTCGTGTTCGCGGGCTGGCTCTCGCACAGCAAGAAGCTCGGGCCTGGCCACTACACGCTTGCGATCACCGCGATCACGCCCGGCATCGGCACGACGACGACAAAGCTGAACTTCACGGTCGTCAAGTAGTCCGGGGATCTGGGTCTCATCGCCAGGCGATCAGTTCGGCATGGACAACGACAAAGAAGCCGTCGTCCTGCTCGAGCCAGTTCCGCCACGCTGCCGCGATCGCCTGGAGTTCATCATCGCTGCTGAGCCCGTAGTCCACCGCCTGCTCGGCCACGGACGAGAAGACCATCCGGTCGGCCCACAGCTCGCCCCACCACTGTCTTGACTTCGGCTCTGCGAACGTCCACGTGGAGCTGCTCGGCTGGATCTCGGTGAAGCCGGCCGTCTGCGCCCAGCCGAGCAGGCTCCGACCGGCGTCAGCGTCCGCTCCGTTGTGAGCGCACACGTCGTGGTAAAGCCGCATCCAGCGATCGAGCAGCGGGTCGGACGGCGCCCAGACGAAGCCGCCGTAGTCGCTGTCGCGCACGGCGAGTACACCGTTGGGCCGCAGCACGCGGCGCATCTCGACCAGCGCCGCGACGGGATCCGTCAGATGCTGGAGCAGCTGGTGGGCGTGGATGACGTCGAATGACTCGTCGTCGAACTCGAGCGCGTATGCGTCCGCGGTCCTGAACTCGACGCCGGAGATCGGGCGCGACTCGAGCAGGCGCTGAGCCTCGGCAACAACCCCCGCTTCGCGGTCAACACCGACCGTCCAACCGGGCGCAAGACGAGCGCCCAAGTCGAGCGTGATTGTGCCTGGCCCGCACCCGACGTCGAGGAGCCGCATTCCCGGCGCGAGAAGCGGCAGCAGATAGGCTGCCGAGTTCTCGGCCGTCCGCCAGCGGTGGCTGCTGAGCACCGACTCGTGGTGACCGTGGGTGTACGTGTCGCCCATCTGAGGTCCTGTACGTTATCACGTACAAACGTATTGGGCAGCGGCCGGACACGTACCTGCGGCTGCTCGATCGAGCATGCCGGCAACGTTATCCTCGGCGGGGGTGTTCGACCACGTCGCAATCGCCGTCGCGGACCTCGCCGCGTCCGAGCGCTTCTACCGCACCGTCCTCTCAGTGCTGGGCGCCGAGCCGAGTCACGCGGACGCCGAGCTCGTCGAGTGGGACGACTGGGACATCGGGGCGACGGACCGCGAGCACGCCGTGACCCGCGGCCTGCACGTCGGCTTCCGAGCGCCGTCCCAAGAGGCCGTGGACGCCTTCTGGCAGGCGGGGATCGATGCGGGCTACCGCGACGACGGCGCGCCGGGCCCGCGCACGATCTACGGCCCGGACTACTACGGCGGCTTCCTGCTCGACCCGGATGGCAACAGCGCGGAGGCGGTGCACACGAAGCGCGATAACCCGGTGCCCGACGGCCGCGTCGATCACCTCTGGATCCGCGTCCGCGACCCCGCCGCATCCAAGCGCTTCTACATGACGATCCACGAGTTCGCCGGGCTGCGGATCGGCGTGGACAAGCCGGACCACGTCCAGATGGTCGGCGAGAACTTCAGCTTCTCGTTGATCGACGACGAGCGGCAGCTCACGGAGAACGTCCACCTCGCGTTCCCGGCGCAGGACGACGCGACCGTGCGGGCGTTCCACGCCGCTGCGCTCGCCGCGGGCTACGAGGACCACGGCGGTCCCGGTGAGCGCACCGTCTACCACCCGGGCTACTACGGCGCGTTCGTCCTGGACCCCGACGGGCACAACGTCGAGGTCGTTAACCACAACCGCTGAGCCATGGCCAGCACTCGCGGTTCCGTCATCGGTCACGAAGACTTGGCGACGACGCCGCGGTCAAGCCCAAAGCAGAGGGAGCCACCCATGCCCAACTACACCGCAAAGCGCTTCGATGAGATGGAGCCGATCCTTGGAGGGGTCTTCCTCCGCACGCGCGCCTCGCTCGGAGTCACGTCGTTCGGGATGCAGGTCATCAACCTCCCTCCCAACCTGGGCGAGGGCTACCCCAACCACGATCACGCCGAGAGCGGGCAGGAAGAGGTCTACGTCGTGCTCAAGGGCGCGGCCGACTTCGACATCGAGGGTGAGCACGTTCATCTTGAGCCGGAGATGGCGCTCCGCGTCGGCGCGGACACCAAGCGCAAGATCACGACGGGCTCCGAAGGCGCCCAGATCCTCGCGCTCGGCGCGACTCCCGGCGCCTCGTACGAGCCGCCTGCGTTCAGCGAGCTCGGCGGGCCGAACCCGGTCCCGCCGCCGCAGTAGCCAACCCAGAGGTCGGCCGATTTGTCGCCGCGTCCTGGCATGATCCTCGATCCGGGCTAGCTCCAGACACTTGGTGACCGTTCGGAGATGGAGATGACGACGATCGAGCGGCGGACGCCCAAGCCCGTGTGGCACAGCAGATCGGCTGCCGATGTCGCAGCGGAGCTGGGCGTCGATCCCGAACGGGGACTGGACGCCGGCGAGGTTGCGGTCCGGCTGGGCCAGTACGGACCCAATGAGCTGCCGAAGGAGCCACCCCCGAGCATGTGGGAGGTGGCGAAGGGACAGCTGTCCAACCCGATGAACATCATGCTGCTGATCGTCGCGGTAGCGAGCTTCGTCGTCGGCCAGGTTGCGACTGGGATTTTCGTGCTGGGCCTGGTGACGTTCAACGTGGTGATGGGGTCCTCGCAGGAGTTGAAGGCGCGGGCCAGCGTCGAGGCGCTCGCGCAGTTGCAGGTGCCGCGTGCCCGGGTGCGCCGCGATGGCGCCGTCGAGGAGGTCGAGTCGACGAAGCTGGTGCCGGGTGATATCGCCCTGCTCGAGGCTGGTGACGTCGTCCCGGCGGATGGCCGGATCGTGACGTCCGCGACGCTCGAGCTCCAGGAGGCGGCGCTGACCGGTGAGAGCGCGCCAGTGGCGAAGGATGGGGCGAGCGTGCTGGATGTCGAGACGGTGCTCGGCGACCGCACCAACATGGTGTTCCAGAACACGCAGGTGACGCGCGGGACGGCGGCCGTGCTGGTGACGGCGACGGGGTCGGCGACGGAGATGGGGCGGATCGCCGACATGGTCACCGCGACGCAGCGGCAGCGGTCCCCCCTGCAAAAAGAGCTTGACGGGATGACGAAGGTGTTCGGGTCGGTGGCGTGGCTCGCGGTGGCGGTGATCGCGATCTTCGGCATCGCCCGTGGTCAGTCGTTCGACACCGTGGTGCTCTTGTGTATCTCGACCGCGATTGCCTCGATCCCGGTGGGGCTGCCGACGTTCGTGCAGGCGATGCTGGGCTCGGGCGCGCAGCGGCTGGCCGAGTCGAAGGCGGTGGTGAAGTCGCTCGCCGACGTCGAGACGCTCGGCGGGACGACCGTGATCAACAGCGACAAGACCGGGACGCTGACGCTGAACCAGATGACCGCGACCACGATGCTGGCCGGCGGAGATTGGTTCCAGGTGGAGGGCGGCGGCTACCGCAAGTCCGGGACGATCCTCGGGGTGGCCGGCTCGGAGCTGCCCGATTTCCGGCGCCTGGCGCTGGGGCTCACGCTGTGCAGCGACGCCACGGTGGCCGATGACGAGTCGATCATCGGCGACCCCACCGAGGCAGCCCTGGTCGTCCTCGCCGCGAAGATGAGCGCCGACGCGGAGCAGACGCGGAATTCGCTCCCGCGGCTCGCCGAGGTGCCGTTCGACTCCGAGTACAAGTTCATGGCGACTTTCCACGACCGTCCTGACTGGCTCGCCGGCGGGATCCTGAAGGAGCGTCATTTCATGACCGTGAAGGGCGCGCCGGACGTTGTCGTGGGACTCTGCAGCCATGCCCTCTGGCATGGCCAGGAGATCCCGATCGACGGGGTCCGCGCGGAGATCCTGGAGGCCAACCAGCAGCTGTCGGAGAAGGGGCTGCGCGTGCTCGCGTTCGCCGCTCGCGACCTCGACGATCAGGCGGTGTCGGCGGCCATCGACGATCCGATGGCGGCCGTGCGCGACCTCGTCCTCGTTGCGCTGGTCGGCATCATCGACCCGCTCCGCTCCGAGGCTGTGGACGCCGTCCACATGGCGCTCAGCGCCGGTATCGACGTCCGCATGATCACCGGCGACCATACCGTCACCGCCCGCGCGATCGCCGACGAGCTCGGCCTCGGCCCCGGCGTTCTCACCGGGGCCGAACTGCAGCATCTCCCCGACGAAGAGGTCGTGCGCCAGCTCCCCAACCTGCACGTGTTCGGCCGCGTCGCGCCGGAGGACAAGCTGAGGCTGGCCAAGTTGATGCAGCAGTCGGGTGATGTCGTGGCGATGACCGGCGACGCGGTGAACGACGCCGCCGCCCTCAAGCAGGCCGACATCGGGGTTGCGATGGGAAGCGGCTCGGAGGTCTCCAAACAGGCGGCCAAGATCGTCCTGACCGACGACAACTTCGCGACGCTCGTGCGGGCGGTCGACCTCGGCCGCGATATCTACCGCAGGATCACCTCCTATGTGAAGCTCCAGCTGACGATCCTGTCCTCGGTGCTGCAGCTCATGCTGCTGGCCACGATCTTCAACATCAACGACGGCGTGGCGCTGTTCCCGATGCAGCTGCTGTTCTGCAAGTTCTTCGTCGTCGTCACGGTGGTGATCGGGTTCATCGTCGACGTCCCCGACCCGGGCGTGATGCAACGACCGCCGCGCAGGCCCGGCACGCGGATCGTCAACCGCCCACAGATCATTCGGTGGGTGCTCAGCGGCTCGGTGGTGGCGGTGACCGCGCTGCTCGTCCTCGACCTCGGGCCGGACAAGCCGAGCACCACGCATGCATCGGTGTCGATGACGATGGCGTTCGCCGTCGTGGCCTTCACGGCCGTGAACCTCGGCTTCGTGATGCGGCGCGAGCGCGAGGCGCCGTGGTCCTCGCCGCTGTTCCCCTACATGGGCTGGATCATCCTCGGCTGGTTCCTCACCTGGGCGGGCGTCGAGCTCCACATGCTGCAGCGCCTGCTCGACACCGAATCGCTCACCGGCGGCCAGTGGGCGATCGTGCTCGGCCTCTCGCTGATCGCGCCGGCGCTCGTGTGGGCCGACAAGGCGATCGAGCTCCGCCGCCAGCAGAACGCCGCCGCCTAGCCGGCTCGACTCAGTACTTGGCTGGGATGTACAGGTCGGAGTGGTCGGGCTCGCGGTAGCCGCTTCGCTTCTCGCGAGCTGGTAGCCGGACGTGCTTCCGGCGTGGCGAGTCGTAGGGAAGCTGGTCAAGCAGGTGGCTGATGATGTTCAGCCGGGCGCGCTTCTTGTCGTTTGAGTCAGCTACGTGCCAGGGAGCGAAGTCTGTGTCGGTCGCGGCGAACATCTCGTCACGGGCCCGGGAGTAGTCATACCAGCGGCTGTAGGACTTGAGGTCCATGGGAGACAGCTTCCAGACCTTGCGCGGGTCGTTGATCCGCGACTCGATTCTCCGCGTCTGCTCTTCCTGTCCGACCTCGAGCCAGTACTTGAGCAGGACGATCCCGGAGTCGACCATCGCCCTCTCGACCAACGGCGCCAGTCGCAAGAATCGCATTGCCTCGTCCTCGGAGCAGAAGCCCATCACCCGCTCGACCCCGGCGCGGTTGTACCAGCTGCGGTCGAAGATCACGACCTCGCCGGCTGCCGGAAAATGCTCCAGGTAGCGCTGGACGTACATCTGGGACTTCTGGCGTTCGGTCGGTGCCGGGAGCGCGACCACTCGGAACACGCGAGGGCTCACCCGTTCGGTGATCCGTTTGATTACCCCGCCCTTGCCGGCCGTGTCACGGCCTTCGAAGACGATGCAGACCTTGGCCCCGTCTCGAACAACGAACTCCTGAAGCCGCACCAGTTCCCCCTGCAGACGAGCGAGCTCCTTCTCGTAGCGCTTGCGGCCAAGCTTCTCGACTGCTTTCGCGTCCTGTTTCGTCTGCTTCTGGTGACTCATATGACAATCCTCCAGCGGGGCGCGGAACTGGCCTCAGGTCGAGAACTGGAGATCCTACGTCAAGGTTGACGAACACCAGGCTCGCCCGCCGCCCGCTTCGAAGACTCTGTGACGCTACGGTGTCGTGGAGGTCGTCGTGGGCGCGGAAGTGGTCCTCGTCGCCGTCGCCGTCGCGGGCGTGGTGACTGTTGTCGTCTGCGGGGGCGAGGTGACCGTGGTGCCCGTCGTGGTCGTCCTTGTTGGCTGGACGATGGTCGTGGTCTTGCCGACGCTCACGGATTTCGTGGTCGGTGTCGATGAGCTCGTCGACGAGCTGCTGTTGGCCAGCAGCACGACGACCACCACGACGGCGGCAATGGCCAGGGCGATCCCCCCGGCGATCGCCCACCCGCGGCCACCGCCTCCGGGCTCCGGCCCGTATGGTCCCGTTCCCGGGCGCTCGCCCGGTGGAACGGGGCCCTCGCCTGGCGTGCCCGGCCGCTCGCCAGGGGCAGGATCGAAGCTCTCAGAGATACCGCAACGGTGCCCTGCCTGAGCGGAGAAGCATCATCCCGATCGGATGACAGCCCCCGTGATGACCGGGGGCGGGCGGTGACGCTACCGGGCTGGGATGCTTCATCCGATGGACGACCCGCAGGCCTCCACCGCTAGCGGCGACCGCGGCTCTGATTCGTCGGTCACGGCTGACGCGCGGCTCCCACCGCTCGATGACCGGCACGTGAACGGACTGCGGGAGGTAGGCCGTAAGTGGGCAAGCCGGATGCCCGATCGCGAGGCGTGGGAGCGCTCGCTGCCGGTCGATCCCGAGCTGAAGTATCTGGTCGACGCGCCGGCGCAGCGCAGCGTCTTCGTGAGCATTCGCAGTCGGATCTCCGGCCAGCCGGATGCCATGGAAACCACTCCGGGTGCCGATGCGCCGGATTCAGCGCTGGGACGGGCGAGCTATCGGGCCCGGCGCCTGCTGATCGGACCGCCGCTGCGGAGCACGGCCATAGCCGAGGAGCGACTGTCAAGGCTGCTGGCGCTCCCTGTCCTGTCGCCGGACGCCCTCTCTTCGGTGGCTTACGGGCCCGAGGCGATGATGGCTGTCCTCGTCCTGGCGGGCAGCGCGGAGCTCAAGCTCTCGCTGCCGATCGGTGCCGTGCTTGTCGTGCTGATGCTGGCCGTCGGCCTCGGCTACCGCCAGGTGATCCGGGCCTACCCGCACGGTGGCGGTTCCTACATTGTCGCCAAGGACAGCCTCGGTCCGAAATGGGGGTTGTTGGCCGCGGCCGGCCTGATCCTCGACTACATCCTGACCGTCGCCGTGTCGGTGGCGGCGGGCGTCGCAGCCATCACCTCGGCTATACCCTCGGTGGCGCCGGCCACGGTGCCACTCGGGCTGTTCGTGATCACGCTCCTGGTGTTCGGAAACCTGCGCGGGGTGAGGGCGGCCGGCGCGTTGTTCGCCGCGCCCACGTACATGTTCATCGCTGCGGTCGCGCTGATCGTGGTCGTCGGTCTGATCGACTCGGCGATGCACGGATTCCACGCCGTCGCCCCACCTCCGCGGCACGCCACCGAAGCGCTCGGGGCGTTGCTGGTCCTGCGGGCGTTCTCCTCGGGCGCCACGGCCATGACTGGGATTGAGGTGATCTCGAACTCCGTGCCGGTATTCGAACCGCCAGAGGCCGAAAACGCCCGTCGCACCCTGACGATCATGATCGCGCTGCTGGTTTCGATGTTCATCGGCGTGGTGCTGGTCGCCTACCTCGAGGGGATCGCGCCCGGCACAGAGACCGTCCTTTCTCAGATCGCCCATCGCACGCTTGGCAGCGGTGTGCTTTACGCCTACGTCCAGATCGCCACCACCGCGATCCTGTTGATCGCCGCCAACTCCGCTGTCAACGGCTTTCCCCGGCTGCTGTATTTCATGGCGCGTGACCGGTACGCCCCGACGGCGTTCCTGCGGATGGGCGACCGGCTGGCGTTTACCGCGGGTATCGTGGTGCTCGCCGTTCCGGCGGCGATCTTGTACGCCGCCTTCAACGGCCAGACCGAGCCGCTGATCCCGCTCTTTGCAGTCGGCGTGTTCGTGGCCTTCACGTTGGCACAGAGCGGGATGGTCGCCCACTGGTGGCACCACCGCGAGCACAAGTGGCAACGCGCACTCGCCATCAATCTCGTCGGCGCGGTGCTCTCCGGTGCCGTCGCGATCATCGCTGCGGTCACCAAATTTACCGAGGGCGCCTGGCTTGTCGTGGTGTTGATCCCCCTGATCGTCCTCGCCTGCCTTCGGATCCACAGCCACTACCAGAGCGCCCAGCGCCAGCTCGTGCCAAGGGCGGATGGGACGCTGGTGACGCCCTCCGCGCGCCTGTCCGCTCCGCAGTCCGGTGGCGACGGCCGCCGTTCCGCGGCAGAGGAGCAGGACGCCCCCACCGAGATCGAGCACCTGGTGGTCGTCCCGGTCGCAGTGCTCGACCTGGCCGCGCTCCGGGCCCTCGCGTATGCCGCCTCGCTCGAGGTACCCGTGCTCGCGGTCCACGTCAGCCCCAGCCATGAGGAGGGCGAGCGCTTCCGCCAATACTGGAACGTGTGGGGCGGCTACCTACCGCTCGAGGTCGTGATCTCGCCCTATCGCGCTACCGTCGCCCCGCTGGCCAACTACATCGAGGCGCTGCATTTTCAGCGTTCAGACATCACCCTGACCGTGATCGTGCCGGAGATCGTCCCCGCGCACCGCTGGCAGTCGATCCTGCACGGCCGCATCGCCCAGCGGCTGCGGCGGATCCTAATCCGTCACGAGGGGATCGTCGTGACCAGCGTCCCGTTCCACCTCAAGGATGACGACGCCTAATTCACGCGTCGCTCTTTTTCCCGTCGGTTTCCAGCCGTGCCTGACACCCTCAAGCAGCCGCCGTTGGCGTTCTGCGTTCTCCCTGGTCGTGTGGCGAGAGTAGACCTTTCCGGTCTCTCGATCTACGACTTGGTACGCCCCGTCTGTCTTTTTGACGCTGTAGGGCAAACCACTCCGCTTCCGGTCGGCAGGCTCGCTTTCTGAGCCCATTAGACCACCTCTGACAGGCTACTCTCAACCGCGCGGCGACGCCGCTATTTGACGTCGAAGCGGCCGCGCGACGTCAGCGGTGTCTGGCGCACGACCTCGGGGAGGTACTCGTCGAGGAAGACGCGGGCGACGAGCTCCTGTCGCGAGGCGACGCCGAGCTTCTCGTAGAGGTTCCTGACATGGTCCTCGACAGTGTGCGGCGAGACGACGAGGGTCTCGGCCATCTCGGCACGGGAGAGGCCTCGGGCCAGGAGGGTCGCGACCTCGCGCTCGCGGGGGGTGGCGCCGAATGCCTCGAGTCGGACCGTTGCCGAACGCGCGCCCGTCGCCCGCTCGAGGACGATTGCGACCCGGCCGTCGTCCGGAGATCCGGGCAGTGAGGCGTGCAGCGTCACCCAACCGTCTCTGCTGGGCACGGTCACGACATTGCCGCCGTGCTGACCGCCGCCTGGCACGGAGCGGACGAACGATGCGAGCGCGAGCAGCGGCGTAGCGATCGTCTCGTCGGTGTAGCCCGACTCCTCGGGATGCAGCGAGCCGAGCAGCCCGCGTGCCGGAGGGGTGATCAGCTCGACCTCGTCATGCGGGCCGAGCACGACCATCCCGGGCGCTTCGACGCCGGTGATGCGACGGGCCGCATCGAAGCGCAGCGAGGCGCGGATGCCGCGGGCGATCGCCCCGGTGAGGGCGGCGAGCGCGTCCGCGTCGCGCTGCTGGAATGCGCCGCTGCTCGCGCGGCGGGCGATGTGCACGGCGCCCCACACGCGCCCGCGGATAACGAACGCCCCACGCAGCTCGTGGGGGATGTCGGCCGGCAGGAGCAGGTCGCGGTAGCGCGCGCTGCGCTGGGGATCGCCGCGGGTGACGTGATCGAGGATGCCGACGGGCACCCGCCGCGCGGCGAGGCCGGCGAAGGTGTTGACGTCGTCGACCATGTACTCGCTGCGAACGATCAGCTCTCCGGCGGCCGGGGTCTCATCGGGCGCGAACACGCCGCGTTCGATTAGCTCCTTGGGCGCGTCGCTGGTCAACAGCCTCGTACTGGGGTCCAGCGTGTGCCAGCAGCTGGCGTCGTTGTCGATGACGTTGCGGAGCCGTGGGGACAGCTCAGCGAAGAACTCCTCACGAGACAGTCCCCGTGACCCCAGCAGGTCGATCTCGTCGATCAAGCGCTCGGCGTTCCATGCCATGCGGGTGAGTCTCGCAGGCCCGCGCAAGAAAGATCCCCGGACGCGGGGGGTGGTCGGCGCCGGTCGCGGAGATCAGACTGCATGCATGTCCTCCATCAACGCAGCAGACACCACCACGACCGCGCCGGACGGCGCCCTCGCACCCATCGCTCTCGGTCCCGGTGAGGGAGAGCACTTCTGGTTCTTCGGTGGCCTGACGACGATCAAGGCCGATGGCGCGGGAACCGGTGGCCGCATGATGCTGACCGAGCAGACCGCGCCGCGCGGCTCCGGCTCGCCGCTACACGTCCACCACGATGAGGACGAGTGGTTCTACGTCCTTGAGGGCGAGCTCACGATCTGGGTCGCGGGCCAGACGGTCGTCGCGCCGGCAGGCTCCTTCGTGTTCGGCCCGCGCGACGTGCCGCACACGTTTATCGTCAGCTCCGACGAGGCTCGCTTCCTGTTGGTCACGCAGGCGGCCGGCTTCGAGGGCTTCATCCGCACGCTCGGGACCCCCGCTCCCGTCGCGGAGATCCCGCCCACGCCCGCCGCGCCGCCCGACATGGCGCCGGTATTGCAGGCCGCCGCCGACCACGGCCTCGAGATCCTCGGGCCCCCAGGCATTCCGGCCTGAGCTGCCCGGAACGAACCCACGAAAGCCGGTCACGAGGCTGTTGGAGCGGATCAAGTTCTGGCCGCGCGGGGGGTTCGGGGTTTGTGGGCGCGGATGGTGTCTGTGGCGTTCAACTTGACTAGGAGCTGCCGCAGTTCCGCGAACTGTCCTGGTCCGAGTTCCGTCTCGAGCTCGTCCTCGATCTCACGGACGGCCTGACGGATGATCTTCGCCGCCGCGTAGCCCCGCTCCGTTAGGTGGATCCGTTTGGATCGCTGGTCGGCGGGGTCGCCGTCGCGGGTGAGATAGTCGAGCTGTTCGAGTTGTCCGAGCAGGTAGCCCATCGCTTGCCTCGTCATGCCTGCGTCGATCGCGACGTCTGAAGGGCGTTGGCCCTCGGGTGGGGGGTAGCGGAATACGGCGAAGTGCGCGGGCACGACGTCGGTGAAGCCGGCTTCGTGGAGGGCGGCGATCATCCGGTCGCGGATCGTGTCGAGGGGCGCTCGAAGGAGCGCGCCGATCAGCGGCGGTCCGATCGGGGATTCAAAGTCGGATGTCAAGTGGCTTGACAATATCATGATCGGTCGGGTACGGTTGTCAAATCGCTTGACAATCGACCATGCCGTCGGCCGGAAGGGAAGCCACATGCCATCAACCTCGAAGACAACGATTGAGCTCGGTCCGCTGCGAATCGATTTCCTAGTCGAAGCCGAGGATTCCAACGGAAGTGTCACGGTGTTCGAATGCTTCGTCCCAGCCGGCGCCAGGGTGCCCGTGGCTCACAGCCACGACGGCTTCGAGGAGACTGCCTATGTGCTCGAAGGTACCTGCACATGGACGATCGACGGCGAGACTGGTGAGAGTCGGCCCGGCGAGTCGGTGTGCATCCGTCGCGGACAGGTCCACGGATTCGACAATCGCGGAGAGGACGATGTGAGGTTCCTCGCGATCGCGACACCCGGGGTGTTCGGACCTGCCTATTTCCGCGAGTTGGCGGATGTCCTCGCCGCCTCCGCCGGCGGCCCGCCCGACCCGGCCGCGATCGGTGCCGTGATGCGCCGCCACGGACTGACCCCCGCCCAGCCGTCTCCGGCCGCGACCGCGTGACTAACTTGGGTCAGCCGACCTTGCGCCAGATCACATCGGTGAAAGCGGAGCGGTGACTAACGACGTCTCGATCCGCCAGGCCACCGAGCACGTCGCGATCGTGGAGTTCAGCCGCCCGCCGCACAATTACTTCGACGGGGCGTTGATCGGGGCAATCGCCGACACCTACGAACAGCTCGAGTCCGGAGGCGCGTGCCGCGCGATCGTCTTGTGCTCTGCCGGCAAGCATTTTTGCGCCGGGGCCAACTTCGCCGCCGAGAACCCGGCCGAGGGTGATCTTTATGAGCAGGCGGCGAGATTGTTCGCCGCTCGCCTGCCGGTGGTGGCGGCGGTCCAGGGAGCCGCGGTGGGCGGCGGCCTGGGTGTCGCGCTGTCAGCGGATTTTCGCGTGGCCAGCCCTGACTCCCACTTCAGCGCCAACTTTGCTCGGCTGGGCATCCATCACGGGTTCGGGGTCACGGTGACTCTGCCGCTCGTCGTGGGTCCCCAGCGAGCCCTCGAGCTGCTGTATACCGGCGTGCGGTTGCGCGGAGAGGAAGCCCACGCGATCGGCCTGTGCGACCGGCTTGTGAGTACAGACCGGCTGCGCGAAGAAGCGGTTGCGCTGGCCGACGAGATCGCTGCCTCCTCGCCACTGGCGGTTCGCGCCATCCGCCAAACGATGCGCGGGCACCTGCCCGACAAGATCCGCGAGGCGACGACCCATGAGGCCGCGGAGCAGGCCAAGCTATTTGCGACCAGCGACTTCCGCGAGGGGGTCAGAGCTGCCGCCGAACGACGGCCGCCGCGATTCATCGGCAGCTGACAGTCTCTGGAGGGATGCGACTGGCGGTGGTCACGGATGTTCATGGCAATCTCACCGCGCTTGAGACGATCGTCACCGACATTCGCCGGCGAGGTGTTGATCGCGTTGTTCATGGCGGTGATCTTGTGCTGATGGGGCCCAGACCGGCCGAGGTGATCGATCGCATCCGCGAGCTCGGCTGGCAGGGGGTGCTCGGCAACACCGACGAACTGTTGTGGCGTCCAGAAGAGCAGCAGCGCCTGCGCGATCGCGCTCCAAGTCTGAGGACGCTGCTGCGATGGTTGTTCGAGGCATACGCCCCGGATACGATCGAGCGGATCGGTGACGAGCGGCTTGCATGGCTGCGCGAGCTGGCGGTGGAACTGCGCATCGGGGACATCACTGTCGTGCATGCCGCGCCGGGCGAGTTGTGGCGCGCGCCGATGCCTGACGCCGATGATGAAGAGCTCGAGGCGGTATACGGGCCGCTGCGGGCAGGCGCTGTCGTGTACGGGCACATCCATCGTCCGTTCACCCGCACAGTCGCAGCGATGGTCATCGCGAATGCAGGAAGCGTAGGTATGCCCTGGGACGGAGACCCCCGAGCCTCGTACCTGTTGGTCGACGATGGCAAGGTCGAGATCATCCGCGTCGCGTACGACATCGAGGGCGAGGCTCACGAACTTATAGCTCGCGGTCACCCGGATGCTGAGCGCCTGATCAGGATGCGGCGCTTGGGCCGGTTCGTTTCACCAAACCCGTTCGTGTGAACGAACCTGACGGATGTCGTATGTGCAGTGAAGCGAGCGTTGCGAACGAGGGTCGTGCCGACCGACTAGGGGGTCACTCCTCAGGTTCCCAGGAAGCCTCGACGATGTAACCATCTGGATCCCGACACTTGACGCTCACGTAGGTCGGCTCGTCCGAAACTTCAACGAGTTCGACACCGTCGTCAACAAACCGATCGCGAAGTGCAAGAACGGCCTCTCGGCTCGGAAGACCAACACCGAAGTGCATCCAAGACGGGTGATCGACGGGATCCGAGCTACGGCGCAGAGCGAGCGCGAAGCCGGCGGCGTTGTAGAGCATCAGAACCCCATCGTCATAGTTCTTGGCCGGCCGCGCGCCGAACGCGAAGTAGGTCTCGTAGAAGAGTTGCGAGCGTCCTTGATCCGTCACCGGGATTGCCAGGTGGTCCATCCACGGTACGTTACGGCCCGGCCGCCCGGGCTTGCAACGAAGCGTCTGGGCCGCCGGCTACCAGCTGGTGCCGACGCAGCCGCCCGGGCTTTCAGTACCGGTGCCAGCCGAGCACGTACGAGACACGGAGCCGTTGGTCTCGGTCAGCGTGAAAGCGTCGCCCGTCGCGGAAGAGCTCGAGACGAGGGTGTAGCCCGTGGTGCCGTTGCCGGTCACTGTTGTGAGCGAGGCGCTGGCCCCGGTGTCAGCAAGGGTGGGTTCGATCGCTACCAGGTCGGACTTGTTGGAGGTGTACGTACCGTTGTGGTCGGTCGCGTACGTCTCCATGGCCGTCTGTGCGGTCTTGACCTGCGACTTCGCCGCAGCGTCATATGCCTTGCCGCGCTGGTTGAGGAACGCCGGGATCGCGATCGCGGCAAGAATGCCGATGATCAGGATCACGACGAGGAGCTCGATCAGGGTGAACCCCTTCTCTTCCGTGGCACGATGGTGGAGTTGGTGGAACATTGTTGATCGACGCATGTGAATGGTGTTCTCCCCTCGGTGCGGGGAGGTGCCCACATACCATCGGCGGTGAAGTGTCAAGCCTGATTAAAGGCCCGCAAAGCGGACATAAGACCAGATTACGGTGGAGGGAGCTGCGTGAACAATCACCGACGCGACCCGGTGATGGTGATCGGCGCCACGGGGACGCACGGTGGCGCGGTGGCGCGAGGATTGCTGGCCGCGGGTGGCCTCGCCAACCTTGCGCGCTTGTCGCCGCGGTGCTCGGCCGGCGCGAGGAGCAGCTGTCGCGGCGGATCGAGGTCGCGGGCGACGATCCCACGCCGGCCCAGATGGCGCGAGCGCTACCCCGAGGTTGAGTGGCTGCCGTTCGCCGAGTGGGCACGGCAGGTCGTGCCGACGGGGTAGGCTCGCGTCGCACGCCGAGTGCCCGCAGACCGAGAGGAGGTGGAGATGATCGTTGTCATCGGCCGGGTGAAGACGAACCCGGAGAAGCGCGCGGACCTGATCACCGTAGCCACTACCGTCGCGCGGGCTTCCCGCCAGGAGTCAGGCTGCATCGGCTACCGCGTCTACGAGGACGTGGAGATCGAGAACGAGTTCGTGTTCGTCGAGGAGTGGGAGGGCCGGGAAGCGCTGTTCTCGCACTTCGCGACCCCGCACGTCGCCGCGCTCATGCGTGACATCTTCGACACGGTCGTGGACCCCCCGGACGTCAAGTTCCACACGATCGAGAGCTCGATGGATCTCGCTGACGTCCAGGCCCGCTAACCACGCTCGCCGTCAAGCCGAGCGTCGCGCCCACCGTCAACCCGAGAGCTCCGTCCGCAGTGCGCCGATCGTCCGGTCGCGTTTCACCGGGTCGGGATCGAACGGGGCTTCTCGCCCCGCGACCTGGCACAGGTACCGGAAGGCAAAGTCGCAGCGCCGGTATTTGTAGAGCTTGCTGACCGTTGCCTCTTCCGAGCCCATCAGCGCCGCCGGGCTGTCGTCGTCGAGCAGTTCCGTTAGGGGGCCGCGGGCAGGGTTGCCGACCTCGACGAGTGCGACTGCGGCAGGCCCGTCGTAGCCGCCGCCTGGCCCGAGGTTGCCCCAGTCATTCAGAGAGGGTTGTGTACGGAGGGAATCGACGAGGACGCCCGCGCGAACGTCCGGCGCGAGCTCGCGATAGGCGCCGGGGGCTTCGCGGCGCAGCGCCAGCAGCAGCAGGAAGCTGCTTGCGTCAGGCCGAGCCCGGATCTGTCCCGCGGCCTCGCCTGCCCCGGCGGCGTCGAACCTCGCATCGGCGTAGGCGCGCGACCCGGGCAGCATGATCCCGGCTAGTGAGTCCGAGACCAGCTGGTCCACCAGCGAGCCGCTCACGTGAGGTTTGGCAGGAGGTCCTGGGCGCCGCCCGGTGCGTTGCGCTGCGCGGGCGCACCGGCTGCCTGCGTGTTCCACGCCTGCACGGACTGGCCGAGGATCTCGGTGGGTTTGTTGCAGACCTGAGTCGGCAACCCCTTGACGGTTCCGTCGTTGTCGACGGTAAAGCCCCAGGTGACCGCGGCATAGACGAAACCGGGGGGATCGCCCTTGCGGTCGACGGTATCGGCTGCGCTCTTGCGACAGACAACTGCCGTTTCATAGAACCACGTCATGTTCGTGTGATCCCACGACGGCCCGTCCCACATCCACGCCGGACTTTTGGGACTCGTCCGTTTCCAGGGGGTGACGTTGCCGCTCTTGCTTTCGTCGTCCATGTATCCGTACCAGCCAAATTTCTTGCCGGCGACGCGATCGAGGTGGGTGTAGTCAGGCAGATTGCGGTTCGGATGGTTGGGGCTCGGGTCGACGCCCGTCGTCGTGTCGACCGTCTTCGCGGTTTGCACGAACGCAATCTCATCGGCGGCGCACAGGGCAGGATCGGGAGTGAATGTGATGTCCATCGGATACTCGTAGGTACCGCCGTTCTTGCCGTGCGTGATCTTTCCGACCTTGGCCTCGAGCTTTCCGTAGTGACGTCCCGCCTCCGGCCGCTTGACGCCCCTGCCCTCGAGCATCTTGCGAATCGCCTTGCGGACGTCGTTCGATTCTTTGATGCCGCGCCGGGCAGCCGCGTCGTCGAGATAGCTGAGCTGATTGATGTCGAGGAATGACAGCGCCCCTGCCATCGGTCCCTTCTCGAAGTTCTGGAGCGTCTGGATCGCGCGGTCCCACTTCTTGGCCGTGACGTCGTCCTCGAACATCTTCTTGGGCGTGACGAGAGTCGGTTGCCGGCTCAGGTATCTTGTCACGGCCGTGTTGCCGTGCAGGCGCTGGAGCGCGATCACTGTCGCGGGTGTCAGCGGGCCGTCGACAGGTCCAGACCCGCGCTCCGCGGGCGAGTTGGCCGACTGCTTGGTGCTGGGGTGGTCCTTGGGCACGCGCTCGCGCCCGAAGCGATCAAAGTCGTGCTCTGGCATCGCCTTGTCCTGACGGGGCCCCGCGTCGTCTCCGACACTACCCCCCGATGCATCGCCGGTCAATGCGCCCGGTCAACTGGCTGTGAGACGCTTCGCGCATGCCGTGGATCCCAGAGATGTTCTCGGCGCCGGCGTTGGACCGTATTCACCGGGATGCGCACAAACGAGCGGCAATGCCTATTCCTTATTTCGAGGGGCTCCGCTCCGGTGAGACGGACGCCCTGGTCCGGTCGTTCGCCGGCGAGCCGGAGGTCCATCATCCGGTCCGTGGCCGAGTCAAGGGACGGCGCGCCTTTGCCCGTTTCATCGCTGAGACCAATGCCTGGCTCACCGAACGCAACGCTGCCATCGAGCCCGTCGACCGCGTGATCACGCCGCGGCGCGGCGTGGAAGAGGTGATTCTGTCCCTCGACGGCGAGGACGGGCGCATCGATCTACCGGTGGCGGTGGCCGCCGACCGCGACGAGGACGGACGAATCATCGAGCTCCGGGTCTACTACAGCATCTGGCCGCTGATTGGCAGTCACGCCAATCGCCCGCCGCTGCTCCAGCCAGACCCACGGATCCTTGAATCCGACGTGGTTGGAGAGCATCAGCGTGCGCTCGCGGCCGGTGATCCGCGAGCTGTCGTGGCGACCTTCGAGCCCGACGCCTACGTCCGGGAATCCGCCGGAGCCGCGTACGTCCATCGCGGCCACGACGAGCTGCTTGCGCTCTACGGGCTGTTCTTCTCAAACGGCGGTGGTATCCCACTCGAGCACTGCGCCATCACCGATGACGGCCGCGCATGCGCGCTCGAATACAACATCGTCAGCTGGGGAGAGAGCGAGCTGCTTCCCGAGGCCGCCCTCGCCGTCTACGTGCGCGGCAGCACCGGCAAGCTCGCGAGCGTGCGCATCTATGACGACATCGAGCCGCCGCTCAGCTCTGAGCGGTAGGCGTCCTTGGCCGTCACGTGACCTTACGGATCGCCCCCGCTGGATTGAAGCGTCGGGAGCTGAGCCTGCGGTAGCGTCGCCGCATGGAGCCGCTGAAGCCGGGTGAGCTCGGATCGAGTCACCCACGGCCACAGATGCGCCGCGATCGGTGGCTCGACCTGTGCGGTCGGTGGGAGTTCGCGTTTGATGATGGTGACTTCGGGATCCGCGATCGCTGGCAGCAAACCGATCTCGCGCAAGCCGGGCCGTTCGACCGGACGATCCGCGTTCCGTTCGCCTGGCAGGCGCGGCGCTCCGGAGTCGAGGAGGATCCGAACGCCGCCCACGACATTGTCTGGTACCGGCTGCGGTTTGAGCAGCCCGCTCTGTCCCATCGCGAGCGGCTGATCGTCAACTTCGACGCGGTCGATTACGAGGCCACGGTGTGGGTCAACGGCCTCCTCGTCGGGGCCCATCGAGGGGGGCAGACCGCGTTCGCGGTCGACGCCACCGATGCCCTGCTGGCGTCGAGCAACGGACTCGTCGTCCGGGTGCGCGACTACGCGTTCGACCCGTCGGTCCCCCGCGGCAAGCAGGACTGGCGGGAGATCCCGTCGGGGGTTCTCTACACCCGGACCACGGGCATCTATGGCGCGGTGTGGGCCGAGGTCGTCGACGCCCTCCACGTTGCCGGGATGCGGTTGACGCCCGACGTCGACAGCGGTTCGGTTGGCGTCGCCGTCACGTTGCGGGGCTGCGAGCAAGGCGCGTCGGTGCGCGCGAGTGCCACGGTCGATCGGACCCTGGCCGGCCACGCCGCGCTGGCGCCGTCGCCGGCGACGGGCGAGCTCGTCGGGCGGGTCGACCTGACCGAGACGCCGATCGTCCTGTGGGAACCGGCGCCCGGCCGTCCGGCTCTCTATGACCTCGTGCTCGAGGTCTTCGACGCCGACGGGCTCGTCCGCGATCGGGTGCTCGCCTACTTCGGGATGCGAAAGGTTCAAGCGGTCGACGGCCGGATCCTGATCAACGGCGAGGAGGTATTCCTCCGCGGGGTGCTCGATCAGCGCTGGAATCGTGACGGACTGATGACCGCGGTCGATGACGACGATCACCGGCGCGACGTCGAGCTGGCGCTCAGCTGCGGGTTCAACTTCGTCCGCATCCACCAGCGGCGTGAGAGTGCCAGGTACTACGCCTGGGCGGATCGACTGGGGCTGATGGTCAGCGGCGAGAGCGCCAATGCGTTCCATTTCACGACAACGTACGTCGAGCGGATGACCGGCGAATGGATCGAGCTGGTCAACGGGCTCTACAACAGTCCGGCCGTGATCCTCTGGCTGCCGCTGAACGAGAGCTGGGGCTGCCGAGAGCTACGGTCCGGCGCGCACGCCCCGGTGACCCCCTTCCAGCCACGCCACGCGAGCGCCATGTACCACCTGACGAAGTCGCTGGACGCGACGAGACCATGCGCCTCCAACGACGGATGGGAGCACACCGAGTCGGACTTCACCGGCGTCCACGACTACGGCTCCGTGGAGGCTCTGCGCAGTCGCGTTGCGGACCTCGAAGTCCCCGGCGGCATCGAGCGACTGCGGACCGAGCACGGCCGCCCGATCTACGTTGACGGCGAGCGGCCTCCCGGCGAGGCCGTCATCTACACGGAGATCGGTGGATTGTTCCGCGGCGAGGCGGCGCCAGGAATCGGCTACCACACCTACGGCGATGACGAGGAGTTCTACCGGCGGTTCACCGAGCTCATCGCGACGATGGTCGGCGCCCGCAACGTTGCCGGGTTCGTCTACACGCAGTGGAAGGACATCGAGGCCGAGACCAACGGCCTGCTCCGGGAGGACGGCACCTGAAGTGGGACGTCGAGCGGATCCGCGCAGCGGTCACGCAGCCCCGGCGGTAAGTGAACCGGCGACGCGAGCGACGCCTCGGTCCGCGAACGGGCGGTTTGGGATAGATTCGCGCTCCAACTCGACCTGATGAAGGGGCTCTATGGCACTCGCCGAGATCAACGGGCAACGCATCCGTTTCGACGACACCGGCGGAGACGGACCGCCGGTGGTCCTCTCGCACGGGTTCCTGATGGACCGGGAGATGTTCGCGCCGCAGGTCGACGCCCTGGCCCCGGAGTTCCGCGTTATCACCTGGGATGAACGTGGCTTCGGCGAGACGGAATTCGATGGCGAGCCGTTCACCTACTGGGACTCGGCCCGCGATTGTCTGGCGCTTCTCGACCATCTCGGCATCGAGCAGGCCGTGCTCGGTGGCATGTCCCAGGGCGGCTTTCTGTCGCTCCGCGCCGCGCTGCTGGCCCCGGACCGCGTGCGCGCGCTCGTCCTGATCGACACCCAGTCGGGAGTTGAGGACCCCGAGCGCCTGCCCGCTTACCGGCAGATGCAGCAGACGTGGCTCGAAGCAGGCCCCATCGACGAGCTCACCGAGGTCGTGGCCAACCTGATCATCGGCGACCCCGACATCAACGAAGTCTGGATCGCGAAGTGGAAGATCCTCCCGCGCGAGGGCCTCGGACCGCCCGGAGACTGCCTGTTCGAGCGAGATGACATCACGGACCGGTTGGGCGAGATCTCATCCCCGGCGATCGTGTTCCACGGCACCGCCGACGCATCGATCGAAATCGAGAAGGCCGAAGAGCTCTGCCAGGCCCTGTCAGGCTGCCGGGGCCTCGTCCGCGTGGAGGGCGGCAGCCACGCCTCCAACCTCACCAATCCCGACGACGTAAACGGACCCCTGCTCGAGTTCCTGCGCTCGCTTTGAAGGGCCTCGCCTGGCGCACCGCGTCAGAATTAGGTTGATGGCCAGAGCACGCGAACCATTGCCACAGTCGGCGTCCGTCGTGATCATCGGCGGGGGCGTGATCGGCACGAGTTGCGCGTTTCATCTCGCCGAGGCTGGGGTCCGGGACGTGGTTCTGTTCGAGCGCGGTCAGCTCGGCTCGGGTTCGAGTGGCCGAGCCGCGGGTGGCGTGCGCGCGCAGTTCTCGGACGCGATCAACATCCTGCTCGGACAGAGAAGCCTGGAGGCGTTCGGCGAGTTCGGGCACCGTCCTGGATGGGACATAGGTCTGCACCGGGTGGGATATCTGTTCGTGCTCTCGCGCGAGGAGGACGTCCACTCGTTTGAGCGCAGCGTGGCGCTGCAGAACCGTTTTGGGGTGCCGAGCCGGATCGTCGACCGCGAAACGGTTCGAAACTGTGCTCTCAGCTGCGGGTCGACGACGTGCTTGGCGGCGCGTTCTCACCGTCCGACGGACATGCGACGCCGGACTCGGTCGTCCAGGGGTATGCCACCGGTGCGCGCGCTCTGGGGGCACGCCTCGAGACCGACTGCGAAGTGCTCGAGCTCGTCGTCGAGGGCGGCGAAATCCGCTCGGTGGTCACGAGCAATGGGACGATCGAGACGGGGATGGTCGTGTGCGCGGCTGGGGCCTGGTCTCGGGCGTGTGGTGAGATGGCGGGCGTCGATCTCCCGGTGACGCCGCTGCGCCGCCAGGTCCTGTTCACGGAGCCGGTGCCTACGCTGCCGCCCCGGTTCCCGATGACGATCGACTTCGCCACGAGCTTCTACTTCCACCGCGAGGGCCCCGGCGTTCTGATGGGCATGGCAGCACCTGGCGAGCAGTCGGGGTTTGACGCCGAGGACAACGACGATCTGATCCCGGCGCTGCTCGAGGTCGCCGAGCGCCGTGCCCCGGAGCTGGCGCGCGTCGGCATCAAGGGCAGCTGGTCGGGGTTCTACGAGATGACGCCGGACCACAACGCCTTGATCGGTGAGGCGCCGCGCGTAGCCCGTTTTCTGTACGCGACCGGATTCTCGGGCCACGGCTTCCTCCAGGCGCCGGCGGTGGGGGAGGTGGTCCGCGACATCGTGCTCGAGCGCGAGCCGTTCGTCGACGTGACCCCGCTGTCGGCCGAGCGGTTCGTCACGCCGGACGCCCTCCGGCCGGAGTTGAACGTCGTATGACGGCCCCCACCATCTCGCCGCCGTTCTATCGCGGCGCTGCTTGACCGTACCTCGGACCAGGAGGAGCTCAGCCTATGACAACCCTGCATACAGACACGACCCTCGAGCTGGCATCGATGATCGGAGGCGAGCCGGCGGATGCCGGCGCGAGCCTCTACGACTCGACCAACCCCGCCGAACTCGAGGAGGTGGTGGCCAGGGTCCGCCTTGGGGACGCGACCACGGTGCTGGGCGCCTGCCGCAGCGCGCGTGAAGCCCAGTCGCGATGGTCGGCGGTGCCGCCGCCTGTCCGTGGGAACGTGATCGCGCAGGTCGCGGAGCTGGTCCGCCGCAACAAGGCCGCCCTGGCCGCGATTGTCACGCGCGAGGTGGGCAAGCCGACCGGGGAGGCGCTTGGCGAGGTCCAGGAGGTGATCGACACCTGCGAGTTCTTCCTCAGCGAGGGCCGTCGCCTGTATGGGATGACCGTCCCGTCGGAGATGCCCGACAAGCAGCTGTTCACCTATCGCACGCCCGTCGGGGTCGCAGCGATCATCACCGCCGGCAACTTCCCGGTCGCCGTCCCTTCGTGGTACATCGCGCCGGCGCTGTTGTGTGGCAACGCCGTCGTGTGGAAGCCCGCCGAGTACGCGTCGGCTTGCGCGCGGGCGCTTGCCGAGCTGTTCTGGCGGGCCGGTGTGCCGGCCGATGTCCTCAATCTCGCGTTCGCGGACGGGGCGAGCACTTTCGACGGTCTCGGACAGGCGCTCGACCAGGGTTTGGTCCAGAAGGTCGGATTCACGGGCTCGACCGACGTCGGCCGTCGTATCGGCGAGCTGTGCGGTCGGCATCTGCAGTCGCCGTGCCTGGAGCTCGGTGGTAAGAACCCGCTGGTTGTGATGGCCGATGCGAACCTCGACTTGGCCGTCGAGGGCGCCCTCTTCAGCGGTTTTGGCACCGCCGGCCAGCGGTGCACCTCGCTCGGGACCGTGATCGTCGACGAGCGTGTCCACGACGAGTTCCTCGCGCGCTTCACGCGGGCGGTCGAGGGTGCCGTGATCGGGGATCCCACGGCCGACGTGCTCTATGGCCCGATGCTCGACGAGCGGTTTCTCGTCCGTTTCGAGCGCGACTGGCTCGGACTGATCCGTGACCACCACTCGGTGCAGGGCTCGACCGCGACCGGTCGAATCACGGCGGCCGAGCCGCGGGCGGGGTTCGTCGGCGCCGACCCCGAGCGTGGCCTCTACTGCCATCCGACGGTTGTCAGCGGTGTCCGGGTCGACGACGAGCTCGCCAACACCGAGACGTTCGGGCCGCTCGTGGGCGTCGCCAAGTTCTCCGACTGGGACGAGGCGATGGCTCTCGCGAATGGCCACGGCTACGGCCTCTCGAGCGCGATCTACACGACCGATCCCCGCAGCGCATTCCGGTTCCGCGAGGAGATCAGCGCCGGGATGGTCAGCGTCAACAACTCGACATCTGGAGCCGAGGCGCATCTGCCGTTCGGTGGCAACGGCAAGTCCGGGAACGGCGCCCGTCAATCCGGCGTCTGGGTGCTGGACCAGTTCACGCGTTGGCAGTCGATGAACTGGGACTTGGCCGGAAAGCTGCAGAAGGCGCAGATGGACGTCGCCGAGATCTCCGCCGATCTCGACTACCGGCTGTAAGTCGCAGCCGGCGTCCGATCACAGCGCGGCGACGATCGCCCAGCAGACGATCGCGCTGCAGACCGTGCTCCACCGTCCGTACCCCTTGTAGATGTTCGCCGCGAGCTGTGCCTGTTGGCGGAGGGTGAGGCCAGAGGAGTCGATCTCTGGATCGGACACGTTTCGGACGATCGTGTACTGGGGGGCCGAGGTTCCGAGCTCGGAACAAACCATTCCGAGCACCGCGTCTCCCATCTCGGATAGGTCACCCTTGCCCTGCAGCTTGTAGGTGTCGTCTGTGTTGTCAAACCCGAAGAAGTCGGTCGTGAGAACGCCCGTGATCGCGGCCGACGCCGTCACGATCTGCGGCGCGCGTGGGTTGTCGGGCGGCAGGAATTCCGAGTTGTAGGAGAAGAGCGACGCCGCGTCGCTGAAGCGGCCGCTCGGAGGATCCTGGCCGTTCGCAAACGACTCGCCATTCAGACGGGCGAACTCGCGCTGGCAGTCGAACGTGACGTACCGGCTGACGAGCACGTCACCGACCTGTGCCTCGGGACCGATCCCGCCACCGGTCCCGGTCGTGATCACCCATTTCGGACGGACGTCCTCGATGATCTGGCGCCAGACCTGCACGTTCGGAAGCTTGGGTCCGTCCTGCGACATGTGGGAGTCGCATTTGAACGCGGTCACCCGCCGCTCCCCGATCGACGTCGTCCAGTAGGTGCCGAGCCGCCCGAGCTCGCGGGCGGGGCAGCCGGCCCGCATATCCGCGGCGATGGCGGCGAAGTTCTTGGCGTACGGCTTCCAGTCCGTGTGGCTGTCGTGCCCCGGCGTGAGCACGCGACTGAGCGCGTGACCCTCGTCGACGGTCCAGGTGACGATCAGGACGTCGGCTTTCGGCAGCGACTCCCCGCGTGGAGTGTGCCCGGGGGTGGGCGCGAGCCCGGCGGGCCATTTGATGTCGACGAACTTCGAGATCCCGGTGGAGGCTCCGGCCGCGAACCTCGACAGGTCTTCGCGCTCGGAGTCGAACTCGATCAGCTCCCGCTCGAGCGCCCGATCCTCGTCGGCGGCAAGCCCCAACTCGGCCTGGACCGGCACGTCCGCCGCGGCGAGGCCGACGTTTCGCCGAACCCAGGCGCGATCAACGATCACGGCGGATGCCCCAGACGATCCCAGTCACACAGCCCTCCAGTCTCCCCAGACCAAAAAATGCTGAGCGCACGAGGATCATGGACGCGCGTCTCGATGTCAAGAGAGCCGTTACGGGCGCGGTTCAATGAGGATCTCGCCGCCACGGTCCGGGGTGACGACGAGCATGCTGCGCCGAGCTCGCTCAGGCTGGGGCCGGGCCGGCCGGATCGTCAGTTCGGCCGCCGCACGCAACACCTCTCGCATCTCCATCTCGGCGAACGGCGCGCCCGCGCACCGGCGGACCCCGCCCCCGAACGGGATCCAGGACATCGGGTTCGGCTGGCGGGACTCGAGCCATCTTTCGGGGCGAAACGCCGCGGCCTGAGGCCACAGGTCCTCGCGGCGCATCGCGAGCCAGAGACACGCGGCGACCTGGACCCCGGCGGGCATCGTCCGGCCGGCGATTCGCGCGGGAGCGAGCAGCAGCCTCGGCGCGATCGTGAGAGCTGGCCGCGCGCGGAGCACCTCCTTAACGACCGCTTCGAGATACGCGGGGTCGCCCTCGCGCAGGCGGGCTTGCACGTCAGAATGACGAGCGAGGCGCTCGAACGCCCATGCGAGGGATGCCGCCGAGCTGTCGTGCCCGCCCACGAGGAGCGCGACGAGCTGGTCGCGGAGGTGTCGGTCGGAGGGTGGCTCGCCGTGTTCGTCGCGCTGCTCGAGCAGCATCGTGAGGACCGAGTCGCCTCCCGGGTTTGCGCGCCGGCGAGCCAACAGCTCCAAAAGCAGCGCGTCGAAGCGCTCGACGGCGAGCCGAAAGCGGCCCCAGGGGCTCCGCGGTCCGAGGTCGCGCTGGATCAGCGCCATTGACAGCATCCGCGGCAACGATCGAACGCCGCCGAGCGTGCCCTCGATGACATCGCGCAGCTCCGCGTCCTCCGCGGCGTCGCGGATGCCGAAGACGACGCTCAGGATGACGTCGAGCGTCAGCGAACGCATCCGCTCGAGCGCGACCACGCGACCGCTCCATGAGCTCAGTTCCGCCCGCGCCAGATCACCGATCATCGGCGCGAATGCGCGCATCCGCGCGCCGTGGAAGGGGGTCTGGAGGAGACGGCGCTCACGCAGATGCTCGTCCCCGTCGAGCAGCAGGATCGAGTCGGGCCCGGCGAACGGCCGCAGGAACTCCCAGCTCTGCCCGGCGGGCGCGATCGCCGGGTCGAGACGGAACACCTCGCGCACGGCGTCCGGATGCGAGAACAGCACCATCGGCTGTTCTGTCCAATATGTGCGGATCGTGGCCGGATCCCCAAAACGGTCGTAGACGCGGCGCATGAACGCCGCCGGACGGGTCATCCACGCGACCGTCTGCCACAGGGCGGGAGCGCGTGGGCCCGGCGGCAAGTCCATGGCGCCGATGCTACGTCCCAGCGCCCGGGTCGGCCGATCGGCCGCTGAGCCGGCCAGCGCTCGGATCACCTAGCCGCGGGCGCCGCGCCGCAGGCGCACGGTCACGAGCGCGGCGCTCGCCGGGGGAACCACCACCTCGTAGCCAGTCAGCGCTTCGGGCGACGGTGTCGATCGTCAGCGGCCCGTGCCAGCGGCCGTCACGTCCGAGCTGCTGGCCCGCGAGCGTCACACCGGAAACCGACGCTGCCGAGGGCGCAAGCAGCCGCTCGACCTTCGCCGGCCCCGATCCGGGCAAGTGCACGCGAACGTTCGCCGACTGGCTTCCCTTGTTGATCAGCAGGAGGTGCATCATCCCGCCGGACACCCGCACCGCCCACGCCTTCAGGTGCAGCGACGGATTCGCGTGCACCTTGGCCCGCACGAGCTCTGGGTTGGCGCTGAGGGTTCGGGCGAACAGGATCATCCCGTAGAGCAGCGGTCGCGCGCCCAGCCCCTCGCGGTTGAGCGTGAAAGCAGCGTTTATGGCGTCGGTGCGGACGTGGATGTTCACGCCGTCGAGGCCGGCCCGCAGAAGCTCGAACAGCGCGTCCGGCGCCCACAGTGCGGTCGCGAATGCGTTGCTCACCCCCGGCAGGCCCTGGCAGGCGACCGAGTTCAGCTCGGTCAGGCGGAACTTGTACCCGGCGCGGTGCGCCATCCGCACGGCCGGAATGATCCGATGTGCCAGGTCCGCCGTCGCGTGCTCGCTGAGCAGCCGCGCGATCGTCGGGAAGCTGGCCGACCGATGCCTGGCGCAGGCTGAGTACACATAGCGGTGCGCGGTAACCGTTTCGAGTCCTCGGTGGGAGCTGTCGAGCAGACTCGAGATCCAGCCCGCGTCACGCACCGGATTGGCCTAGGGCGGGCCCGGCCAGCGGCACGCCCGGCGCGACCTTTGCCAAGGCCCTGCCGTACGTGCTGAAGTCGTGCGTGTAGGTATCGCTCGAGACGTCGTCGGGGAGAAAGCCGGCGCGGAACGGGGTGACGGCGACGGAGGCGAGCCAGCTCTTGGGGCTGTAGGTCGTCGGGCTCGTTCCCGATCTCGAAGCCGACGATGCTTCCGCGTGGAAGCGCCCTCTCGGCCGCGCGTGCGAGGCGAGCCGCCTTCTGCGGCGAGCCGGTGATCAGGTTCAGATTGATGATCAACTTGACGGCGTCCTGGCGAACCAGACGTCGCGTCCGTCGCAGAACCTGCGGGGTCAGCCCGATCGCCCACGGTGGCGTGCGCGCCGCGTTCGGCTCCCAGAACGTGTCATCTGCGGAATGACCGCCGACGCGGAGGACCAACGGCCCGTCGCCGCGGACGTGCAACAGCGACAGGACCCGCTCGAACAGCGGGAGATGCTGCTCGTAGACCGGCAGCGACGAGTACTCGGTCGAGATCCCGAAGAACGAGCGGGGGACGGGGGTCGTGTGTAACGGCGAGCCGATCCTCACGTCGGCTTGCGCCGCCGCCAGCGTGGGCGGGGCTGCGCCGAGCGGGTCCGTCGTCGGCCCGACGATTGCCGCGGTGTGCGGTGATCTCGCCGCGGCGTGGTTGTGGTCCGGAACGACGAGGAGCGCGGCGACCACCAAACCCAGCAACCCGACGACCGAAACCGCCACGGCAACCACGAGATGGCGGCCGCGGCGCCGGGCGGAGCGTGGGCGCCCGACGGCGTCGTCGTGGTGATGGGGTTTATGGGCGCTCATCGCGGCAGCGTCGGTGAAGTGCCGGCGATGCGCCGCCGGCCGCTCAGGCTGAGCATAGGGTTAGATCCAGTTGTACCCCGCGTTGCGATGTGCAGCATTAAAGGGTCGTAAGAACGCCGGGTAGGCAGCGGACCAGCTCCATCGGGTCAGGATCGCCACGTTTGCTTGACCAAAGGGGTAGCGTGGACGTAAGGGAGGAGGTTGGCGTTGTCCATGCGGCCTTGCCGGCCCAGTGACAGAAGGGAGCTGATCGGAGATGGCGCAGTCGGAGATCGGTGGGAACCATTCCAGCATCGGCAACGGCGAGCGATGCGCCTGAGGAGACTGACGTGGCGCCTCCGAAGGCCGAGCGTGAGACGCGAACCGTCACCGGTCATCCCGAGTCGCACGTGCCGCGTGAGCTTGGGGCGAGTTCCGGAGCCGGGGACGAGCCGGATCGACCGGCGTCGCGCTTTCAGAGCAACCGGCTAAGCCCGGCCGAGCGCGAAAAGTCGATCAAGGACGCCCGGGAGGTCAGGTTTCCCGTGGCGCTCCGTGGCTACGAGCGTGCGACGGTCGATCACTACGTGCGTGAGGTCAACCGTGTGATCGCCGAGCTTGAGATTTCCTCGTCGCCCGAGTTGGCGGTCCGGCATGCCCTCGACGAGGTCAGCGAGGAGACGCGAGAGATCCTTCAGCGCGCCCACCAGTCAGCCGAGGAGTTGACAGCGCGATCGAGGGCCCGAGCCGACGAGCGCCTGGACCAGGCTGAACGCGAGGCCCAGGAGCTCCGCGAGACCAGCCAGCGCGAGGCCGAGGAGACGCGGGCGCTGGCGGCCGCCGAAGCGACCGAGACGCGCGAAACCGCCGCCCAGGAGGTCGAGCAGCTGCGGCAGAACGCAGACCGCGACGCGCAGCGACTTCGTGCGGCCGCGCAGCGTGAGGCCGACGAGTTGCTGGCGGCAACGCGTCGCGAGGCTGAAGAGACGGTCGAGAAGGCCGAGACGCTGGCTCGCGAGCTCAGTCACAGCGCGGAGTCCATCTGGCGGGAACGTCGCCGCCTGATCGAGGACATGCGCGGAGTCGGCGAGCAGATCGTGGCCATCGGCGAGACTGAAGCCAAGCGTTTCCCCCGTTTCGGCGAGGAGATGGCGCTTGCGCTCGAGCCGTTACGTGGCCGTCCGGCGGCGGACGGCCCGAACGCCGGGGAGCCCGAGGCGACGGCGTCAGCGAGCGCTGATACCTAGCACGCCCGGGCGTGAGCCGGCAGTCGGGGGCGGCGGCATCCGACTGGCAAGATCGAGGGTGATGCTGAGGCTGCTCAGGCGGATCGCTGTCGATCTCTCCCCGCTCCGCGCCTCACGCGACTACCGGCTGCTCGTCGGCGGCGAGGTGGTCTCGAACCTCGGAACGCAGGCGGCGCTCGTTGCGCTTCCGTACCAGATCTTCGTCATCTCGCACTCGCCTACGCTCGTCGGGCTGCTCGGCCTGTTCGAGCTCGGGCCGATGGTCGTGGTGTCGCTCCTGGGCGGCGCGCTCGCCGACCGCATGGACCGACGGCGGGTGCTGGCGGTCGCTCAGGTGGGGGTGATCGCTGCCGCAGCCGCGCTCGCCGTGGCTGCGTTCGGAGGCCATCCGTCCGTCCTGCTGATCCTGATCCTCGGCGGAGTCCTGGCCGGCAGTTCCGCGCTCGATGCGGTCACCCGTTCGGCGATCATCCCCGGCGTCCTCGGACCCGAGCACCTGCGCGCGGGACTCGCCTTCAACTACGGGATCTACCAGGTCACCGGGATCATCGGACCGGCCGTGGGCGGCCTGATCATCGCCGCGAGTGGCGTCGGCACGGCGTATGTGATCGATGCCGTGACGTGCCTGGCGATGCTCGTGGCTGCGCTCGCGATCGGACCGCAGCCGCCGCACGCGACCGTGAAGCGCCAGTCGGTCAAGAGCGCGATCGGCGAGGGACTTCGCTTCGTCCGCTCGAACAACGCGCTGTCGGGCAGCTTCGCGATCGACCTCGTCGCGATGACGTTCGGCTGGCCGCGGTCACTGTTTGCGGTGCTGTCGCTGACCGTCTACCACGCCGGCGCGACGGGCACCGGGCTGATGTACGCCGGGCTGTCGGCGGGCGGGACGATCGCGGTGCTGACGTCTGGATGGATCAGCCACGCACGGCGCCTGGGGAGGATCGTGATCGTGTGCGTGCTGATCTGGGGCGGGGCGATCGTGGCGCTCGGCCTGGTCCGCTCGATCGGGGTCGCGATCCTGCTGCTGGCCGTCGCCGGCTTTGCCGACGCCGTCAGCGCGTTCTGTCGCTCGACGATCAACCAGACGGTGACGCCGGACGAGCTGCGCGGGCGGATGAGTTCCGTCTACAGCCTGGTCGTCACGAGCGGCCCTCGGCTGGGCGACATCGAGTCGGGCGTCGTGGCGGGGCTGACGTCGGCGGCGACGTCCTTGGCGACCGGCGGGCTCGCCTGCATCGTCGGAGTGGGCGCCGTGCTGCTGGCGTTTCCCGACCTTGCCGCCTACGACGGCGGTCTGCCCGCGGCGCCGCTCGGACCTCCGGCGCTCACGCAGGATCCGGCGTAGCCACCTGCAAAACTCGGAGCCATGACCCGCCGCGCGTGGCTGGCGTTCGCCGCGATGTCCCTGATCTGGGGCGTTCCGTACCTGTTCATCAAGATCGCGGTCCGCGGCGGCGTCACCCCGCCGGCGCTCGCCTGGGGGCGCGTGACGCTCGCTGCCGTCGTGCTGCTTGCCCTGGCGTGGCGAGCGGGAACTCTCGGAGATGTCAGGGGCCGGTGGCGGTGGCTGCTTGCCTACGCGGTAGCAGAGGTCTCGATCCCGTTCCCGCTGATCGCGGTCGGCGAGGAGCATGTGGCGTCATCGCTGGCGGCGATCATCATCGCCTCGGTGCCGCTGATCGGCGCCGTCCTGGCGATGCGTTTCGATAACTCCGAGCGACCGACACCGGTCCGGGCGGCGGGGCTCATGATCGGCTTCGGTGGCGTCGTGGCGCTGGTCGGCATCGACATCGCAGGAAACCCGCAGGAGCTGCTCGGGACGGCGGCGATCCTCATCGCGGCGGTCGGCTACGCGATCGGACCGATGGTGATCAAGCATCGGATGGCCGGACTCGACCCTCGAGCGATGATCGGCGTCGGCCTGGCGCTGGCGTCGCTGGTGCTGGCTCCGTTCGCTCTGCTCGATCCACCGCATCGGATTCCGACCGCCGGGGCGCTCGCATCCGTGGTCGTGCTCGGGATCCTGTGCACGGCAGTCGCGTTCGTGATCTTCACGGTGCTGATTCACGAGGCCGGCACGAGCCGCGCGACCGTGATCACCTACGTCAATCCCGTGGTGGCGGTGGCGCTCGGGGTTACGCTGCTCGGCGAGCAGCCGGGCGCCGGCGCGGTCGCCGGCCTGCTGCTGATCCTGGCGGGATCGTGGCTGTCGACGGGCGGACGGCTGCCGCCCCAGCTCGGTCAGTGGTACGGACGGGCGGTTCGTTCGCGGCGGCGCTCGCGCCGAAAAGCCGCGGCTAACGGGCCCGTTCGGGCGAGCTAGCCAGCGGAATTCACACAGGATCCGGCTATCCGAGTAGCATCGGGTCCAATCGCGCGACTGGCTCGTACAGCGCAACGGCGGCGCAGGGCCTGCCGGTTGAGGCGAACGACAGTGTGTGGGACCGCCGTCTCTCAGGGACCACCACTTATAGGAACTTACTTGGGATCACCGAACCCATCCCCAGCGGCGCCCACCCATGTGCGGCCCGTCTCGATGCCGCTTGTCGACCGGATCGCGAGCGGCGTGGTGACGGCGGTGCCCCCGATCATGGTCTTGGTCGCCATGTACTTCGGCTGGATGGGCAATCTGCTGAACTGGCAGGACATCCTGATCCTCATCATCTGTTACGTCGGTATCGGGGCGGGCGTGACCGTTGGCTTTCACCGTCTGCTGACCCATCGCAGCTTCAAGACCCATCCGCTCGTGCGGGCGGGGTTCGCCGCGCTCGGGTCCGCCGCCGCGGAAGGTCCGGTGATCGACTGGGTGGCCACTCACCGCAAGCACCATCAGTTCTCCGACGTCGACGGCGATCCGCACAGCCCTCACGTCGGGCACGGCTCCGGATGGTCCGGCGCGTTCCGCGGCCTGGTCCACGCCCACATCGGCTGGGTGTTCAGCGACATGGAGGTTGCGGACGAGCGGCGTTATGCGAAGGACCTGGTCGCCGATCCACTGATCCGGTTCGTCGACCGAACGTTCGTCGTGTGGGTGATCGCCGGGCTCGCGGTCGCATTCGGCCTCGGTGTCGCGCTGACCGGCTCGGTGGTTGGTGGGCTGACCGCGCTCCTCTGGGGCGGGGCAGCTCGGATCTTCTTCCTCCACCACGCCACCTTCAGCATCAACTCTGTGTGCCACTTCTTCGGCAGGCGCGCCTACGACACCCCGGACGAATCCCGGAACGTCGCCTGGCTGGCGATCCCCACATGGGGAGAGGCGTGGCACAACAACCACCACGCATTCCCCACGTCCTACCGGCACGGTCTGCGCAGATGGCAGATCGATCCGTCGGCTGGGATGATCCGGGTTATGGAGATGACCGGATTGGCGTGGGACGTCGTGCGAGTGGACCCGTCGCGGCGGGAGCGCAAGGCAGCCTTACAGCAGGCGTAGCGCCACGTGCTCGCCCGTACCGAGCCGCTCCGGCGGGAGCTTGCAGGCGCCTTCCCCTCGCGTCCGTTCGCCTTGCGCTTCTGGGACGGAAGCAGCGTCCGCGCCACCGAACCGGACACGCCGACGTTCACGCTGCGCTCGCCGAAGGCGATCGCACACGTGCTCCGCGCCCCCGGCGAGCTCGGACTCGGCCGGGCGTACGTCGTCGGGCAGATCGACGTCGACGACCTGGACGCGGCGATCTCGATCGTCGACACCTTCGATCCGCCGCCGCTCTCTTGGCGGCGCCAGGCGCGGCTCGGGCTCGCCCTGTTGCAGGCGTGCGGGCTGGTGGTGCCACCTCGGCGGCCGGCGACCGAGCTGCGGCTGCGCGGGGAGCGGCACACGATCGCGCGCGATCGCCGTGCCGTGCGCTACCACTACGACGCCGGCAACGAGTTCTTCGCGCTGTTCCTCGACCGCTCGATGACGTACAGCTGCGCGCTGTTCTCGCGCGGCGCCAAGACGCTGGAGGAGGCGCAGGAGGCAAAGCTGGAGCTCGTGTGCAAGAAGCTGGCGCTGAAGCCCGGCGAGCGGGTCCTGGATGTCGGCTGCGGGTGGGGCAGCTTCGCGATCCACGCCGCGAAGCGGCACGGCGCCCGCGTGCTCGGCGTGACGCTGTCGGGACCGCAGGCCCAGCTGGGACGCGAGCTCGTGCGCGCCGCCGGAGTGGAGGACCTCGTCGAGATCCGCGTCGCCGACTACCGCGAGATCACGGCGGAACCGTTCGACGCGATCTCCAGCATCGGGATGGTCGAGCATGTCGGCGCCGAGCGGATCGACCTCTACGCCGGCAGGCTGGCGGCGCTGCTGCGGCCCGGTGGCCGGCTGCTCAACCATGGGATCGCGAAGCTCCAAGACTTCGACGACCCGGACGAGGGCCCGTTCTCGGAGCGGTTCGTGTTCCCCGATGGCGTGCCGTTGCCGCTGTCGAGAATCGAGCTGGCGCTGGAGCGAAACGGCCTGGTGACCACACACGTCGAGGGCTTGGCCAGCGACTACGCCGAGACTCTGCGCCACTGGATCGACCGCTACGAAGCCCGCTACGCGGACGCGATCCGGATCGCAGGGATCGAGCGTGCCCGGGTCTGGCGGCTATACCTACGCGCGGCCCGTCTGGGCTTCGTGACCGGCTGGGCGTCGATCTACCAGGTTCTCGCCCACCGGCCCTGAGTCGTATCCGCAGGGTTCGAGCCCACGCGGGTGGACCGGCGAGGACTGGATGATCGACGTAGTCGTCTGACCGAACGTGACGAGCTGGTCGATGATCTCCTCGAGGTGGGTCACCGAGCGCACGTGCGCCTTCACCAGGAAGCAGTCCTCGCCTGTGATGCGGTGGCATTCAACGACCTCAGGCATGTTGCGGACCAGCTCGGCGACCTTGTGGATCTGGCGCGGCGCGGGCCGGACGCGGATGATCGCGCTCAGCGGATAGCCGAGCGCTGCCGGGTCGACGGTGGCGTGATAGCCACGAATCACGCCCTGACGCTCCAGACGCTGGAGTCGCTCGGCGACCGCCGGCGAGGACAGACCGACGCGCCGGCCGAGCTCCGCGACCGTGAGGCGGGCGTCGGCCTGTAGCTCCACGAGCAGGCGCCGGTTCGTGTCGTCGAGCGGGGTCGATACGGCACTAAGACCAATATCCCGTTGATTCATAGGCCCAAACGCTATCACGCCTAAAGATTGCCATGGTTATGCGCGCCACCGCAGGTGATCATGTGGTATTCGGAGCCGCACGCCACCCCCGCACCTCTACTTCCTCGTCAGTGCCGTCTTCCACTATCTCGGCCCGTCGTTCGCCGTACTGCTGTTTGCCCGGCTGGACGTGCTCGGGGTGGCCTGGCTGCGGATCGCCTCGGCGGCCGTGATCCTCGCCGTGTGGAGGTGGCCGTGGCGGTTGTGGGCCGGGTTGACGCCGGCGGTTCGGCGGCTGCTGCTCGGCTGGGGAGCCCTGCTGGCGATCATGAACTGCTGTTTTTACGAGGCGATCGATCGACTGCCACTCTCGACGGTGGCGGCGATCGAGTTCGTGCCGGTCATCGGACTGGCCGCCGTGGGCGCGCGGTCGAAACGCAACGCCGCCGCATTGATCGCGGCGGTGGCCGGCGTGTATCTGCTGACCCGACCCGCGATTGTGCTCGAGCCCCTGGGCTTCGCGTTTGCGTTTGCCAACGCCGCGCTGTTCGCCGGCTATATCGTCCTCGCCCATCGCGTCTCCCGCCACCCGGCGATCGCCGGGATCGACGGGCTGGCCATCGCGATGCTGATTGCCGTCGTGGTGGTCATGCCGCTCGGCGGCCGGCAGGCGGCGCCGGCTTTCGCCCAACCGGTTGCGCTGCTCGCCGGCATCGGTGTCGGCATCTCTTCCTCGGTGATCCCGTACGTCACCGACCAGCTGGCGATGGCCCGGCTGCCGCGGGCGACGTATTCGCTGATGGTGTCGCTGCTGCCCGCGGTCGCGACCGTGATCGGGCTCGTCGTGCTCGGTCAGGTGCCGGACGTGACGGACCTCGCCGGCATCGCCTGCGTCATCGTCGGGGTGGCGCTGCACCGTGAGTCAAGCGCGGAACCGCATTCAGACGACCGATCGCGAGGGGGTGTAAGGTCGCGCTGCAGTCCACCACTAACGAGGGAGAGAGAGGCATGAGCAGACCCGTTCCTGTGCGCCTCAACGTCAACGGCGAAGAGCACCACCTCGAGGTGGAACCGCGTCTGTTGCTGGTTCACGCACTTCGTGACAACCTCGGGCTGACCGGGACCCACGTCGGTTGCGACACGTCCAACTGCGGAGCCTGCACCGTTCATCTGGATGGCCGCGCGGTCAAGTCCTGCACGGTGCTGGCCGTCCAGGCCGATGGCGCCACCATCGCCACGATCGAGGGGCTCGGCTCCGAGGGCAATCTCCATCCGCTGCAAGAGGCGTTCTGGAACGACCATGCGCTGCAGTGCGGGTACTGCACGCCGGGGATGATCATGGCCGCGGCCGGGCTCCTGGCCGACAACCCGAACCCGACGGAGGACGAGGTGCGCCACGGTCTCGAGGGCAACCTCTGCCGCTGCACGGGCTACCACAACATCGTCAAGGCGGTGCTCGACGCCGCCAAGACAAAGGGACCGACCGTCGGGTCGTCAGAGGTGACGGCATGAGCGCCGTCGCCGAGCCCCACGTAGGACGGGCCCTTCGCCGCAAGGAGGACCCGAGGCTGATCACCGGACAAGGACGCTATCTCGACGACATCTCGCTGCCGGGCACGCTGTGGGCGGCCTTCGTTCGGTCGCCCGAGGCCCACGCCAGGATCAGCTCGATCGACGCCTCGGCCGCACGCGCGCGGCCGGGAGTCCACGCCGTGTACACCGGGCAGGACCTCAGCGACCTCGGCGGTCCGCTGCCGATGGCGTGGGTGCCTCCCGGGGTCGAGGTCAAGAACCCCGAGCACTGGCCGCTGGCCAAGGACGAGGTCAGGCACGTCGGCGATCCGGTCGCGATGGTGCTCGGCCCTGACCGCTACGCGGTCGTCGATGCCGCAGAGGACGTAGTCGTCGAATACGAGTCGCTGCCGGTCGTCACCGATCCGGAGGCAGCGCTCCAGGGCGGGCCGTTCGTCCACGAGGAGCTCGGGACCAACAAGGTCCACGAGTGGTCGCTGGCGGGCGGCGATCTCGAAGCCGGCTTCGCCGAGGCGGATGTCGTCGTCGAGCGCCGCGTCGTAAACCACCGAACGGCGGGAGCGGCGATCGAGCCGCGCGGCGTGCTGGCGGATTACCGCGCCGGGCAGCTGACGCTGTGGAGCTCGACCCAGGTGCCGCACTTCGTGCGGCTGTTCGCCGCAATCCTGCTCGGGATGAGCGAGGAGCGGGTGCGCGTGATCGCTCCGGAGGTCGGCGGCGGCTTCGGCTCAAAGCTCCAGGTCTACGGCGAGGAGATCCTCGCCTGCTGGGCCTCACGCAAGACCGGCCACCCGATCAAGTGGATCGAGACGCGGACCGAGAACATGGCGGTCACGCACCAGGGGCGCGACCAGATCTCGCACGTGCGGATGGGCGCGAAGCGCGACGGGACCGTGACCGCCTTCCACGTGAAGATCATCGCCGACTTCGGCGCGTACAACATGCTGCTGACGCCACTGATCCCATCACTCGGGGCGTTCGTGATGGGCGGCTGCTACAAGATCCCGGCCGTCACGACCGACATCGTCGGCGTGTTCACGAACAAATGCCCGACGGACGCGATCCGCGGTGCCGGCCGACCCGAAGCGACGCACATGGTCGAGGTGACGCTCGACCAGATGGCGGCGGAGCTCGGGATGGACCCGATCGATATCCGGCGCAAGAACTTCATCCCGCCGGAGGATTTCCCCGCGGCGGTCGCGACCGGGGTCGTGTACGACTCTGGCGACTACGAGAAGACGCTCGACCGGCTGCTCGAGCACGTCGACTTCCCCGCGTTCCGCCAACAGCAGAAGGAGCTGCGAGGGCAGGGCATCTACCGCGGCATCGGGCTGTCGACCTACACCGAGATCTGCGGCCTGGCGCCCTCTCGGATCACCGGCCCCGGCGGCGTCGGGGTGCAGGCCGGCGGCTGGGAGTCGGCGATGGTGCGAGTCCACAACACCGGCGCGGTCACCGCATACACCGGCAGCTCCGGCCACGGCCAGGGGCACGAGACGGCGTTCGCCCAGATTGTGGCCGATCGCGTGGGCGTCGACCCGGCGATCGTGGAAGTGCTCCACGGCGACACCGGCGCGGGACCGGAGGGACGGAACACCTACGGCTCGCGCTCGCTCGCAGTCGGCGGCGAGGCGCTGGCGAAGTGCGCTACGAAGATCGCCGACAAGGCCAAGGCGATCGTCGCGTATCAGCTCGAGGCCGCACCGGAGGACATCGAGCTCCGAGGAGGCCAGTTCTCAGTGAAGGGCTCGCCGGACAAGTCGATGACGCTCGCGGAGATCGCCGGCGCGGCGTACCTCAACCTGATACCGGATGCGATGGAGCCGGGGCTTGAGGACACCACGTTCTACGACCCTGAGAACTTCGTGTTCCCGTTCGGCGCCCACGCCTGCATCGTCGACGTCGACGTAGACACGGGGAAGATCAAGGTCCAGCGGTACGTCGCCGTGGACGATTGCGGCAAGGCGATCAATCCGCTGCTGATCGACGGTCAGCTCCACGGCGGGATCGTGCACGCGATCGGCCAGGCGCTGTACGAGCGCATTCACTACGACGAGGCCGGCCAGCTGGTGACGGGCACGTTCGTCGACTATGCGCTCCCCACCGCGGCCGAGCTGCCGAGCTTCGAGCTCGACCGCACCGAGACGCCGTCACCGGTCAACTCGCTCGGCGCCAAGGGCATCGGCGAGGCCGGCACGATTGCGGCCAGCGCGGCCGTCACCAACGCCGTGATCGACGCGCTCCGTCCGCTCGGAGTCAGCTACATCAACATGCCGCTCAGCCCGATGCGGGTCTGGGAGGCGATCGCCGAAGCGAAGGGCGCGAGCCCGGAAGGAGGAGTGCCCGCATGATTCCCGCCGAGTTCGACTACGTCGCGCCCGACACGCTCGAGGACGCGATCAAAGCGGTGAACGACGGCGGGGAGGATGCCAAGCTGCTCGCCGGCGGCCACTCGCTGATCCCGCTTATGAAGCTCCGTCTGGCGACGCCTTCGCTGCTGGTGGACCTGCGCAAGGTGCCTGGACTGCATGGCGTCCAGCGCGAGAACGGCAGCTGGCGGATCGGGGCGCTGACCTCGCACACCGAGCTCGAGCACTCGCCCGAGCTGGGCGTGCTGTCGGTCGCCGCGGGCACGATTGCCGACCCGCAGGTCCGCAACCGGGGAACGATCGGAGGGTCGCTGGTCCACGGCGACCCGGCGTCCGACCTCCCGGCGGTGCTGCTGATCACCGAGGGCACTGTGACCCTGACCGGATCCGGCGGCCCGCGAACCGTCGACGCCGCCGATCTGTTCCGCGACTACCTCGAGACCGCCGTCGAACACGGCGAGGTGCTGACCGAGGTTCGAGTTCCAGCGCTCGACGGGTGGGGCTTCGGCTACCAGAAGTTCAACCGTCGCAGCGAGGACTGGGCGATGGTCGCGGTCAGTGCCGTGGTCAAGAAGTCCGGCGACAGCGCCGAGGATGTCCGCATCGGCCTCACTAACATGGGGTCGGTGCCATTGCGTGCGTCGGCAGCCGAGGAAGCGCTTCGCGGTCAGCCGCTGACGGCCGAGACGATCGCATCGGCCGCCGAGCAGGCCGCCGAGGGCACCGATCCGCCAGCCGACCTAAATGCCAGCCCGGACTACAAGCGGCATCTGGCCCGGGTGCTGTGCCGGCGGGCGCTGACCGACGCGGCCGGATTGTCGTGAGGCGGCCCTGAGCTTGCGGTTCGAGTCAGTCGAGGCGGCGAGCGCCGCGCTCGCCGCCGAGGACTATCTGGCCGATCGTGGGCTCGCGCTGGCCGTCCAGCTGGCGGTCGTGCTCGAGCAGCCGCTGCTGCTCGAGGGCGAGGCCGGGGTCGGCAAGACCGAGGTGGCCCGGGCGCTGGCGTCCGCCACAGGCGCTCGCCTGATCCGGCTGCAGTGCCACGAGGGGATCGACCTGCACCACGCCGTCTACGACTGGGACTACCCCCGGCAGCTGCTCGCGCTGCGTGCGGCCGAGGGCGGAGTCGACGAGGGCGAGTTGTTCTCGGAGAGGTTCCTGCTGCGCCGCCCGCTGCTCGACGCGCTCGAGGCCGAGGGCGACCGGCCGGTGGTTCTGCTGATCGACGAGATCGACCGCGCCGATGACGAGTTCGAGGCGTTCCTGCTCGAGTTCCTGTCGGACTTCGCGGTGACGATCCCGGAGTTGGGGACGATCACCGCCTCTCGTCGCCCGATCGTGGTCCTGACCTCGAACCGCACGCGCGAGCTCCATGACGCACTGAAGCGCCGGTGCCTGTATCACTGGATCGACTACCCGGATCCCGAACGGGAGCGCGCGATCGTGGCGGCGCGGATTCCGGGCGTCCCTGCGGCGATTGCCACTCGGGTGGTCAGTGCGGTACGGAGGCTGCGCGAGCAGGGTGACCTGTACAAGCTGCCGGGTGTGGGGGAGACGATCGTGTGGGCACGGGCGCTGCTGGCGGTCGGCGACGAGGCCGACCTCGACGACACGCTCGGAGCCGCCCTGAAGGTCCACGAGGACGTGCTGCGGGTGCGGGAGCGCAAGGTGCTAGAGGGCGTCTGAAGGGTCTGGAGGTAGATGAGTTGGGGAATGAGGGGTCCGAGGCGGTCACGGGGCCGCTCAGCGAACTGACGGCCGAACTGCGGGCCGAGGGCATGCGCCTTGGCGTTGCGGAGCTGCTCGATGCGCACCGGGCACTGGCAGCGATCGATCCGGCCTCACGCGAGGACGCCCGTCTGGCGCTTCGCACTGTGCTGTGCTCGAGCCACGCCGACCTCGAGCGGTTCGAGCGCGCGTTCGTGACCGTGTTCGGCGACGTCCGGCCACCCGGTCGTCCGGAGGAGCTCGAGGAGCTCGGCGCGATCGAACGCGCGGCGCTGCCACGCAGCGCTATTCCCGGGGCGGAGCGGTCTTCGCCGCCGGGGGACAGCGAGCTCGTGCCCGCGGCCTGGAGCGACGTCGAGCTGCTGCGCACCAAGGACTTCGCGGAGTACACGGAGCTCGAGATGGCGGTGGCGCGCGAGCTGATCGCGCAGCTGGCCCGCCGCGGGCCGATTCGGCTCTCGCGGCGCACACGGCCGTCGCGCAAACGGGGCCATGCGCCGGACCTGCGGCGCGTACTGCGAGCCTCGATGCGGACCGCGGGCGAGCCCGTCGAGCGTTACTGGCTGACGCCGAGCACCCGCCCACGTCCGCTCGTGCTGGTTTGCGACGTCTCCGGATCGATGTCGCCGTACGCCCGGATGCTTATGCAGTACCTCCACGCGTGTGTAGCCGCCCGCCGGCGGGTCGAGGCGTTCGCGTTCGGGACGCGACTCACCCGGATCACCAACGAGCTCGCCGGCCGTGACCACGACCGGGCGCTCGAGCGGGCTGCCGAGGCGGTCGTCGACTTCGCAGGCGGCACTCGGATCGGCGCATCGCTGGCCGAGCTCAATCGCGTCCACGGACGGCGTCTGGGGCGCGGCGCCGTGATTGTGATCCTGTCCGACGGCTGGGACCGGGGCGATCCGGAGCAGCTTGGAGAGGAGATGGCGCGTCTTCGCCGCAGCGCCTATCGGTTAGTGTGGCTGAACCCGTTGGCGGCCCACCCCGGGTATGAGCCGCTGACACGGGGCATGCGCGCCGCGACCCCGTTCGCGGACGAGTTACTCGCAGGCAATAACCTGGAGTCATTGGAACACCTTGCCGAGAAGCTGGAGGAGATGTGAAGGACGTCCTTGATGAGGTGAGCGCGTGGAGTGAGCGTGGCGATCGGATCGCACTCGCGACCGTGGTCGACACGCAGCGTTCCGCACCACGCCCAGTCGGAGCGAAGATGGCCGTCACCGAGCTGGGAGAGATCGCCGGCGCCGTCTCGGGCGGGTGCGTCGAGGGCGCGGTCGTCGAGATCGCGGAGGAGGTACTCGACGGCGCTCCGCCGAGGCTGGTGCACTACGGGATCGCGGATTCCGAGGCGTGGGACGTCGGCCTGCCGTGTGGTGGCGAGATCGATGTGTGGATCCAGGAGTATCAGCCTGGACGGTTCGCCGAGATCGCGCGCTCCGGCGGCCGGGCCGCAGAGGTGACGCTGCTCGACGGCGCCGCCCCGGGCGCAAAGCTGCTCGTCGAGGCCGACGGCGCCCGCTCGGGCAGCCTCGGCGCCCCCGAGCTCGACGACGAGGCCGTGACGGCCGCGGCCGAGCTGATTTGGGCCGAGCGCTCCGAGCGCCGCGGTCCTCTGTTCATCGACGTCGTGGGACCGGCCCCCCGGCTGATCCTGTTCGGTGCGGTCGATATCGCGGCGTCCCTGTGCACGCTGGCGCGCAATGCCGGCTGGAGGCCGTACGTGATCGATCCGCGGGCCCGATTTGCCGCGCCCGAGCGGTTCCCCGATGCCGAGGAGGTGGTCGCGGCCTGGCCCGAGGAGGCCTTTGAGCGGATCGGCGGGATCGATCCGGCCACTTCGATCGCCGTGCTCACCCACGATCCGAAGCTCGACGACGCGGCTCTGGAGATCGCGCTGCGGTCGCCCGCCCGGTTCATCGGGGCGATGGGTTCCCGGCGCGCGCAGGCCGTCCGTCGCGAGCGGCTGCTCGAGCTGGGATTCACCGACGAGGACCTCGAGCGGATCGCCGCCCCGCTGGGCCTCGACCTCGGAGCGATCAGCTCGGAGGAGACAGCACTGTCGATCCTCGCCGAGGTCGTCGCGGCACGCCACGGGCGCAGCGGCGGGCGGCTGGCCAACGCAAGCGGACGGATTCACGAGGTGCCGGCCTGACCAGCGGGCTGATCCTCGCGGCGGGCTCTGGCACTCGGTTCGGATCCGAGCGAAAGCTGCTGGCCGAGCTCTCGGGGCTGCCTCTACTGGAGCACGCGATCCGCGCTCAGTGCGAGGTCCGCGAGATCGAACGCATCGTCGTCGTGCTCGGCGCCGGCGCGCCCGAGCTGCTCGAGCGGGTCGCCTTCGGTCGGACGGAACCGGTGATATGCCCGGAATGGGAGTCGGGTCAGGCGGCCTCGCTCCGCCAAGGTGCAGCGGCGTTGGCCGGCGCCGACAAGGTGATCGTGACGCTTGGCGACGAGCCCCTGATCACGCCCGAGGTCGTGGCGCTGTTCCTCGACCAGCCCGGCGGTGCCCGCGCCGTGTATAACGGACGGCCCGGCCATCCTGCTGTGCTCGGCCCCGAGCAGTTGAACGCGCTCGCGGAGCTGAGTGGTGATCGTGGCGCCCGGTCGTTGCTGAGCGGCCCCGAGATTGAGTGCTCCGAGCTCTGCTCGGGCGTAGATGTGGACACCCCCGAAGACCTGGAGGCGATACGCGATGAAGCTAGAGCAGTCCTTTGACGTCGCCGCCCCGCTCGAGCGGGTGTGGAATGCGCTGATTGACATAGAACACGTAGCTCCGTGCCTACCCGGCGCGGCGGTCACCGGCCGCAACGAAGATGGCAGCTACAACGGGACGTTCACGATCAAGATCGGCCCGACGACGGCTTCCTACACCGGCAAGCTCGAGATGGAAGACATCGACGAGGCCGGGCACCGCGCGACGATGCAGGCGAACGGGACCGACAAGCGCGGGCAGGGTGGCGCGAAGGCCACCATCGTTTCGTCGCTGGAAGAGGCCGCGGATGGCCAGACGCGCGTCCAGGTCGCGACCGACTACCAGATCACCGGCCGGCTGGCTCGGTTCGGGCGCGGCGGGATGATCGAGGACATCTCCGAGCGCCTGCTCAGGGAATTCGCCTCGCGACTTCAGGCGTCGCTGGCGGGTGACCCGGGGATGGAGGGCGAGAGCGCCGAGCCCGCGACGGTCGCCGAGCAGCCCACGCCCGAAGAGGCTCCGCCGGCCGAGGACGCCCCGCCGGCCGAGGAGCCGGAGGAGGAGGACCGCTGGCAGACGGTGAACGTCGCCGCGCTGACGAGGGATGTAGCCGAGGCGGCCGACGAGCCGGCGCCTGTATCAGAGGCTCCGCCGGAGCCCGAGCCGACCGAGGCTCCGCCGACGCCTGAGCCGACCGAGGAAGCGCCCGCGCCCGCCGAGGTCCCGCCACCGGTCGCCGAGGCCCCGCTGAGGCCCCAGGGATCGCCCCAAGCCCCGCCACCGCCCGAGGCGCCACCGCCGGAGGCCCCGCCACCGCCGGAGGCCCCGCCACCGCCAAAGGCCCTCTCAGCGCCTCCGCCACCCGTCGAGCCGTTCGACGCCGGGTCGGCCGTCAGCTCGGTGATGTGGCACAGGTTGCGGAGGAATGCCGCCCTGCCGTTCGCCTTCATCGCCGGGTTGATCGTCGCCCTGATTCTGTTCCGGCGTCGTGGCCGCCGTTAGGCGCTGAGCCGATGAGCGACCAGGTTGCGACCGCCGAGCGGTTTCTGGCGCTGCACCATCAGGACCATCCGCTGCTGATCCCGAACCCGTGGGATGCGGGATCGGCAAAGCTGCTGGCCTCGCTCGGGTTCGAAGCTCTTGCCACGACCAGCAGTGGCTTCGCCGCCACGCTCGGGCGCCTCGACGGGGCGGTGACGCGCGACGAGGCCCTGGCCCACGCCGCGGTGATCGTCAAGGCGACCGAACTGCCCGTCTCGGCCGATCTCGAGAACGCGTTCGCCGACGATCCGGACGGGGTCGCGGAGACGATCGGCCTGGCCATCGAGGCCGGGCTCGCCGGATGCTCGGTCGAGGATTTCACCGGGAATGAAGAGGACCCGATCTACGACCTCGATTCCGCCGCCCGGCGGGTCGCCGCGGCGGTTCAGGTCGCGCATCGCGGCCCCGTTCACCTGGTGATCACCGCCCGTGCTGAGAATCACATCCACGGCCGCCAGGACCTTGACGACACGATCGCCCGCCTACAGGCCTATGAGGGCGCCGGGGCCGACGTCCTGTACGCGCCCGGCCTGACCAGCGCCGAGGACATCCGCGCGGTCGTCGAGTCCGTGGGTCTACCGGTGAACGTGCTGGCTCGGCCCGGCGCACCGCCGGTCTCGGAGCTGGCGGCGATCGGCGTCAAGCGGGTGTCGGTCGGCGGCGCCTTTGCCTTCAACGCCATCGGCGCGCTCGTCGAGGCTGCCGAGGAGCTCTCTGGGCCGGGCACGTACGGGTTCGCGAAGCGCGCAGCGGTGGGGGGGCGGGCCGCGCGTTCGGCGTTCGGGCCGTAGCTGGTCTGCGGTCGTCGGCTTTTGTGACGAACCCCCGGATATATGGGGGAAACGTCGCAAAGATCCGCGGGCCGAGAGTCCGCAGCTACCGAAACCAGCTCTAGCTGCCGGTGAAAGCAGGTTCGCGCCGCGCGACGAATGCGGCCGCGCCCTCGATGAAGTCGGTCGAACGCCCAAGCGCGTGCTGAAGGTCGGCCTCCAACTCCAGCTGACCGTCGAGATCGCCGTAGATGAACTGGTTCAGCGCTCGCTTCGAGCTCGCGTAGGAACGGGTCGGGCCGGCCGCCAGTCGCGTGACGAGCGCGTCGGCCTCGGCCATCAGCTCGTCGTCGGGATAGACCCAGTTGACCAGACCCCATTCGAGGGCCTGGGCCGCGGGCACGCGCTCCCCGAGCAGCGCCATCTGGAATGCGCGGGCCTTGCCGACGGCCGGGGGCACGAACGCCGTCGAACCACCGTCTGGCATCAGGCCGATGTTCACGAACGCGAGCCCGAAGAACGACGACTCCGCCGCCATCACCAGGTCGCATGCCAGCGCGAGCGAGCATCCGATCCCGACCGCCGGGCCGTTGACGGCCGCCAGGACCGGCTTGGGCAGCCGCCGGACCCCGGCGATCGCCGGGTGATAGATGTCGTGGAGCTCAGACTTGATATCGGGCATGCCGTCATCGGCCGGATGGAACCCGGCCTTCAGGTCTGCTCCGGATGAAAACCCGCGGCCCGCGCCGGTGATCACCACGGCTCGGACGGAGTCATCGGCCGCCTCGGCGTCGATCACCTGCTTCAGCTCCTCGCCGAATTGCGCCGTCCACGCGTTGAGGGTCTGCGGACGATTGAGGGTGAGCCGCCCCACGGCGCCCGTCTGCTCCCAGATGATCGTCTCGTAGCTCAATTTCGTGCTCCTTGGCGCTCGCGCGCCGGTTCAGCGCTTCAGCTTCGCGGCGAGCTTCGTCCGCGCGTTGAATGCGAGTTTCAGTGCCTTGTCGGGCGCGGTGCCGTCGTTGGGCAACATCCCCAGCTGCCGGGCGTACTGCATCTGGTCGAAGACGACGAAGTTGGACACGACGTTCCCGTCCGCGAACACGAAGTGATCCATCCCGTCGACCTCGAGGCGCTTGTGGGTCGGCTCGATGCCCATGAGCGGCCCCTCGTGCGTACCAGTGAGGTGCCAGTGGACGAACACGTCGTCGCCGTCCTCGACGATCGTCTTTACCTCCATGTGGAAGTCGGGAATCGCCGCGAATGCGTCCTCGAAGTAGCTGGCGATCTCGGTGGCGCCGTGACACGTGCGGTCGGGAAAACGCTCCACGGTGGTGGCCGTCCAGAACTGCTTGAGCGGTGTGACGTCGTGCTCGTTGAGCATGTCGAACGCCCAGCGAATCAGCTCGGCGTTGGAGACGTCAGTGGGGGGACTAGTGGTTGTCATGGCGGCATCATTCCACGCGCCGCCGGCGCCCGGCTATGCCGCCGCGCGCAGACTGCTCAACGGGGGCCGCTCCACAGGCTCGCTGGCGATCGCGTGCGGCCCGTCTTCGGCCAGGCCGAGAAACGTCGTCGGGAGCGGCGCCTGGATCCGGCCCTCCCGCTCCAACCGGGACGCGACCGCCTGGAGGACGGCGTACGCCATCGGCCCGAGGTCGCGCAGCGGCTGGTGGGCGTTCTGGCGGACCTTGAGGTCAACCTGGGCGAGCCCGTCGAGGCCGACGGCGTGGTAGGCGTCGATCAGCAATGCGATGTCGACGCCGTAGCCGGTCATGAACGGGAGGCGCTCGAGCAGCTCGCGCCGCACCGCGATCTCCCCGGCGAGCGGTTGTTCGATCGCCGCCAGATCGGGATAGAAGAGGTTCAGGAGCGGCCGTGCCGTGAGCTCCGTGACCCGGCCGCCGCCCTGCGGGAGGGTCAGCTCGCCGACGCGGAACGGGCGGCGGTAGAAGCCCTTCACGAACGCGATCCTGGGCTCGCGCAACAGCGGCCCCACCAACCCCGTGACGTAGTGGGTGCCGAAGTCCTGTGAGTCGGCGTCCAGGAAGCAGACGATGTCGCCGGTGAGGATCGGGAGCGCTCGCCACATGGCGTCGCCCTTGCCGAGCACCGGCCCGTGCTCGGGCATCAACTGCTCCTGATCGCGGACATCGACTCCCAACTTGCGCGCGATCTCGGCCGTGCCGTCGGTGGAGTTATCGACGACGACGACCTGATCGACGAGGCCCCCCTCACGAAGCGGCACGAGCTGCTCGAGGATCGCCCCGATTGTCGACGCCTCGTCCTTTGCGGGCAGGCATACGGAGATCGTCGGCCCGCGCTCTCCGGCGAGCCGCCGGACCAGGAAATCGGCGTGGCTGAACGTGTTGCTGCGGTACCAGGAGCGGGCGCGGGCGGACATCCACTCAGAGGATGCCAGGCGACGGATGCGGGGGCAGGCGCGGGCCGTCAGAGCTGGGCGGTGAGGATCCTCCGCCGGCTGCGCTGCGCCCACGCGACATCACCGAAGCGCTCCTCGAGCGCGGCCGCGGCGCGCCCGTGGTCGTATGCCACGCGGCGGAACGCGACGGAGCCGTCCTCGCGAACGAGCGCGTACGCGGCGCGCTGGTCGCCGTCGAGCGGCATGCCGACGCTCCCCGGGTTGATCAGCTCGATCCCGTCGTCGCGACGGCGCCGGAACTGGATGTGCGTGTGCCCGAACACCACCCGCCGCTCGCCGGCGCCACCGAGCAGCCGCTCGTCATCCTCGCCCGGCTGCGGCATGAATGACTCGAGATCGGAGACGGGCGACGCGTGGCAGTAGCGGGTCCCGTCGAGGACGATCTGCTCCTCGAGCGCGCCCAGCTCCGCCACCGTGTCGGCCCCCAGAGCTTCGCGGCAGTCGGAGATCGCCCGCTGCAGCAGCTCGTCGGGATCCGCCTGCTCGGGAAAGGCCGACCACCGGTCGACGTTGCCACGGATCCAGGTCGCGTCCGGAATCTCGCGCAGAACATCGACCGTCTCCGCCGGCAGCGGCCCGAACAGTGCGTAGTCGCCGCCCAACACGAACCGGTCGGCGCCGGCGTTGCGGGCGTCCTCGAGCACTGACTTCAGCGCGAGGACGTTGCCGTGTACGTCGTATAGGAGCGCCAGCGCCGGCACAGCTTCAGTAATACCATCGAAGCCGTGGAGGTGCTAGGACCGACGCTCACGCTTCGCTACGCGAGTGCCGCCGACGCGCGCTCGCTGTTCGGGCTCGGCGCCGATTCGGAGGTGACGAAGTTCTTCTCGTGGGGGCCGTACCGGGAGATCGAGGAGCCCCTGGCGTATATCGCAGGGCTCGCGGGCGAGCGCGAGCGGGGCGAGCGGCTCGACTTCCTGATCGTCGAGAACCGCCGGGGGCCGATCGGCGTGACCGGCATCTCGGAGCTCAACCACCGTGACCGCCGCGCCGTGGTCGGCACGTGGCTCGGCCGAGACCACTGGGGCACCGGCGCGAACGCCGAATCGAAGGCGCTGATCGCGCACCTGGCGTTCAACATCCTGGGGATCGAGCGCCTCGCGGCCTACTCGGATCTCGAGAATCCGCGGTCGCAGGCGGCGCTCACCCGCCTTGGCTTCAAGCGCGAGGGGGTGCTTCGGCGCTGGCACCGCCACGGCGACCAGGTCCACGACGTGATCGTCTTCTCGTGGCTGAAGGAGGAATGGCAACGCTCGCCGCTCGTCGCGACGCCGGTCGAGGTCAGCGGCGAGCCGCCCCCCAAGTTCCTCTGCAACAGGGACGTTGGCCGTCCGGTCAGCTCCGCCGCTGCTCCCAACTGAAGCCGCGGACCGCCAGCCAGATACCGAACGCCGCCCAAACGGCGATGACGCCGAGGTCGCTGATGTTGGTCGCGAGCGAGGTGCCCTCCACGATCGCACCCGACAGGCCGTGGATCAACGGGTACAGCGGCAGCGCTTCGGCGATCGTGCGCAGGAACGCCGGCGCGCTGCTCGAGTCGAAGACGTAGAACGACACGAACACGACAGGCAGGAACACGGCGTTGACGTACGCGGCTGTGGACTCGAAGTTGGGGATCGCGTGCGCGAACGCGACCCCCAGGGCCGCGAAGCAGACGACCCCGGCGATCACGAACACGATCAGTTCGAACCAGTCCTTCGGCCACCCGATGCCGAAGAACAGCCGCCCGGCGAGCACGACGATCACGATCTGCAGCGCCGTGTTCGTAACGGCGTTGCCGGCGACCCCGCCGAAGTAGGAGATCGTCGGCAGCGGCGTGCCGCGGATCCGCTTGAGGACGCCGCGCTCGCGCAGGAACACGATGTTGTAGGAGAGCGCGGTGAACGTCGTCGACATGACGCTCATTCCGGCGATTGACGGAACGAGCTTGTTCAGCTGGCTCTGATTGCCGGCCAGGATAACCCCGCCCGCGGTCAGGAACAGCAGCGGCAGCAGGAAGTTGAAGAAGGCGGCGCTTGGATTTCGCCAGAACAGCCGGCGCTCGAGACGGTATTGGCGCCAGGCCAGCGCGACTGCGTCAGGCATCGTCGTCATCCTCTGCCATGAGCTCCAGGTACACGTCCTCGAGCGTGGGGCGGGTCACGGTCAGGCGCTCTAGCCGGCGACCGTCCGCCAGCGCGCGGCCCGTCAGCTCGTGGAGGAGCGTCGTCGGGTCATCGGTCTCCTGCTCGATCGTCTTGCCGCCGCCGTTTTGGTAGGCGATCCGGTAGGGCGCGCCGCCGGCATTGGCGCCCAGTTCGTGGGGGGCTCCCTCGACGATGATCCGCCCGTCCTTGATGATGGCCACCCGGTCGGCGAGGGCCTGCGCCTCGTCGAGGTAGTGCGTGGTGAGCAGCACGGTTTTGCCCAGTTCCTTCAGCGAGCGGATCGTGTCCCAGGCGTTCCGCCGGGCGGTGGGGTCAAATCCCGTCGTGGGCTCGTCGAGAAAGATCAGCTCCGGGTCGCCGACCAGCGCCAGCGCGAAGTCGAGCCGCCGCAGCTGCCCGCCGGACAGCGTTCTCGCGAGGGCGTCCTCCTTGCCCTCGAGCCCAGCCAGCGCAATGACCTCGTCAACCGACCGGGGATGGGGGTACATCGAGCCAAAATGACCGAGCGCCTCGCGCACCTTGATATGCCGGTAGAGGCCCGTGGCCTGGAGCACGATCCCCACCCGCGCGCGCAGCTCACGGGAGCGCGCACCGGGATCAAACCCGAGCACGCTCACTTCGCCCGCCGTGCGGTCCCGATAACCCTCGAGGATCTCGACCGTCGTCGTCTTGCCGGCGCCGTTCGGACCGAGCAGGCCGAACACCTCCCCGCGCCCGACCTCGAAGTCAATCCCCCGAACAGCCTCAAATTCTCCATAAGACTTGCGCAAACCTCTCACCAGGATTGCTCCATCGTCCATGTCGATCATGATGTCAGTGTCCCTGTCGTCGATACTTCGCGCGCGTGCGAGCGGTTCTGAGACTCCCCACCTACCGGCGGCTTCTGGCCGCCTACACGCTGAACGAGTTGGCGTGGTCGATCGGCTCGCTCACGCTGGCCCTGCTCGTCTATCGCCGCACGGGTAGCGCGGTCGGTGCGATGGGGTACTTCCTGGCGGCCCAGTTCGTCCCAGCTCTGATCGCCCCCGCCGTGGTCGCGAGGCTCGACCAGCGCCCGGTGCGCCGGGTCTTGCCGACGCTGTACGCCCTCGAGGCGCTCGCGTTCCTGCTGCTGGGATGGGTGGCGTCGCGTTTCCTGGTGGCGCCCGTGCTGGCGCTCACGATCATCGACGGTGTGCTCGCATTGAGCGCTCGTCCGCTCGCCCGCGCCACGACGGTCGGCGTGACTGCGCCCGTTGGCCTGCTCCGCGAGGCCAACGCCGTCACCAACGCCTCGTTTTCGCTCTGTTATTTCGCGGGCCCGGCGATCGCCGCGGGCGTCGTCGTCGCCGGAGGCACGATGGCGGCGCTGTTCGCCAACAGCGCCCTGTTTGCGCTGATCGCGATCACGATGGTGACGGCACGCGGGCTGCCCGACGGCACCGGGCGCCCGGCGCCCGTCGCCGGCCGCCTGCGGGCCGCCATCGCGCTCGCCCGTGAGCACCGGGGAATCAGGACGATGCTGGGCTTCCAGATCATGGCCGTGCTGACGTTCACGATCGCGATACCAGTCGAGGTCGTGTTCGCGCAGCGCTCACTGCACTCGGGCGCGGGCGGATATGGAGCGCTGCTGACGGCTTGGGGCGGCGGCGCCGTCGTCGGCAGCCTCGTGTACGCGCGGTGGCGTCGCGTTCCCAACCGGACGCTGATCGCGCTGGGCGCGCTGTCGCTCGGGATCGGCATGCTGGTGATGGCGGCCGCCCCGTCGCTGGCGGTCGCCATTCCCGGCGCCGCCCTCGCCGGCGTCGCCAACGGACTCGAGGCGGTTGCGGTCAAGACCGCGCTGCAGGAGCAGGTCGAGCAGCGGTGGATGGCGCTGATCATGAGCCTCAGTGAGTCACTCTTTCAAGCGGTTCCCGGATTGGGGATCCTGATCGGGGGTGCGATCACGGCGATGGCCGGCCCGCGGACCGCGCTCGCGGTCGCCGGCTGCGGCGCCCTGATCGTCTCCGCCGTGGCGTGGACGGCGCTCCGCCTGGAACCGACCTCCCCGCGCCCGGCCGCGCTGCCTGACCAGCTCGAAGTCGTCCGCGCCGGCCCCCAGCCGACGCCCGCTGCCAGAAGGTAGCGTTCAGCAGGCGTGCGCCGTGCCTGCATCGACATCGGCTCGAACACGACGCGTTTGCTCGTCGCGGAGTGCGATGGCGAGCGGCTGCTCGAGATCCACCAGGAGCGCGCCTTCACGCGTCTCGGGCGGGGAGTGGTCGAGCACGGCGAGATCCCCGCGGCGAAGATCGAGGAGGTCGTCGAGGTCGTGGTCGAGCAGCTCCAAACCGCGCGCCAGGTCGGGGCCAAAGAGGTCCACGGCGTCGCGACCGCGGCGATCCGGCGCGCCAGCAACGGCGGCGCTCTGCTCGACGCCATCCGCGGCGTATGCGGCCTGTCGATCGAGGTCCTCTCGGGCGAGGAGGAGGCCCGCCTCGCGTTCCTCGGGGTTGCCGGGACGCTTGGCCACGACCCCAGCGGGAGCCTCGGCGTGGTCGATGTGGGCGGTGGGTCCTCGGAGCTCGTGGTCGGGACGGCGCCCGACCAGATCGGCTGGAGCACCTCGTTCAGCGTCGGGTCGGGTGACCTGGCCGACCACTATCTGCGCTCTGACCCGCCCGCGGCGGAGGAGCTGTCGACGGCCCGGGCTCATATCGCCGACGCGCTCGACGGAATCGCCGCTCCGCACCCGGCGGAGGCGGTGGCCGTGGGCGGCAGCGCGGCGTCGCTGAGGAGGCTCGCGGGCCCGCTGCTGGACCGCGATTCCTTCGCCCGCGCGCTGAAGTCTGCTCGCGGCCGAGCCGGCGAGCGAGATCTCCCGGCGGTTCGCGCTCGACATCGAGCGCGTGCGGCTGCTGCCCGCCGGCCTGTTGATCCTGGAGGCCGCCTCGGAGCTGTTCGGCCTACCTCTGCAGATCGGGCGCGGCGGAGTCCGCGAGGGCGTGCTGCTGGAGGCCGGTCGATGAACCGCGCGGTCGAGCCGCCCCTGCCTCCGCGCGACGCGATTGCCGAAGTCCGCGTCAGGGCTCCGACGCGAGGTAACCGGCGGTTGGAGGCAGCTGCTCGACGCCGTCAACGACGATGCCCAGGTCAAGGCCTGGTGGCACGTGTCCGCGGTCAACGCAACGCGGAGGCTCGGCATGAGCGATCACAGTTGGGTGCACATCCAGATCGTCCTGAACATCGGATTGCGGCTGGCGCGACTGCTGTTCCGCCGCGGCGTCGTTCCGAGCGTGGTCGCCGACTACGCGCTGAGCGCGCGCGATGCCGAGGTCGTGATCGCGGCCGGCTGCCTGTTCCACTGCGTCGGCATGTCGATTCACCGAGAGGACCACGAGCGCTACAGCCTCTTTCTGACAGCCGACAAGCTGCCATCGCTGCTGGCTGACATCTACGCCGAGCCCGAGCGTACGATCATCGTCTCCGAGACGCTGCACGCAATCATCGGCCATCGCCGCAAGGGGGACCCGTTCACGATCGAAGCCGGGATCGTGCAGGTCGCGGACGCGCTCGACATGGCCCGAGGGCGGTCGCGGGTCCCGTTCGAGTCCGGCCATCAGAACATCCACTCGCTGTCGGCCTACGCGATCGAGGCGGTCAAGATCTCACCCGGTCGCGACCGGGCCGTGCGTGTTGAGATCGCGATGTCGAACAGCGCCGGGATCTTCCAGGTCGACGAGCTGCTGGCGACCAAGCTCCGCGGTTCGGGGCTCGAGGAGCACATCGAGGTGATCGCCCGGATCGAGGCCGAGCACGAGCAGCGGCTGATCACGGTGTTCCGGATCTGATCTTGGCGGCGGACGTACGCGATCGGCGAGGGTTCGCGCGGCGCGCCGTGTCCGAGCTCCGGTACGCCGCCCGGCTTCGCGTGCTGCCCTGGCGCGTCGCCCGGTTCCAGTGGAGGGCACGACAAACCGCCAAGCGGACCGGCGATAGGTTCAGCGTGGAGTCGGTGACCAGACCGGGGAACCTCGCGTTTCTCCTGCGCCTGGCTGAGGGGCGCAGGCGTGTCGTGGAGCTGGGAACGGCGACCGCGTGGACCAGCGTCTCGCTGGCGCTCGCGGACCCGCTGCGAGAGGTGGTCACGTACGACCCGGTCGTGCGGCCCGAGCGGGAGCGCTACCTCGCGCTGGTGGACGAGGCGACGCGCAGGCGGATCACGCTCGTTCCGGCGTCCGGTTCCGCGGGGCCGGTACGGGACGACGTCGTCGTCGATCTGCTCTACGTCGACAGCTCGCACGCCCGAGACGAGACGATCGAGGAGATGACCGTGTGGCGGCCCGCGTTGCGCGCAGGCGCGCGCATCGTCTTTGACGACTATGACCACCCCGACTATCCGGGGATCCGAGAGGCGATCGACGCGCTGGGGTTGACCGGCCGCGCTCGCGGCACCGTGTTCGTGCACGAGGTGCCGCACGGATACGGTGGCTGAGGCCGACTCGCGCCGGCTACCAGTGCACGCCGCGCATCAGGTGGGCGAGCGCCACCTGCTCGGTCGAGGCGTGTTCCTCGACGCCCTTCTCGCCCTTGGCGGCGGCTGAATCCGGAAAGACCTTGTAGGCCGTCGACAGGATCTGATCGACGGCCTTGGGGAACAGCGCGTAGGCGACCTCGCCGAACGTCCCCAGCCGGGTATTGATCTGCTTCGGCTTCGCGCGGATCGCCTCGCAGATCAGGTCGGCGGCCTCGTCCGGCGAGATCGTCGGGAAGCTCTCGTACATCTTGGTTGGGGCGATCATCGCTGTCCGTACGAGCGGCATGTGGATCGTCGTGAAGTGGACGTCGTCGTCGATCGTCTCGGACCCGACGACGCGCGTCCAGGCATCGAGAGCCGCTTTCGAGGCCACGTAGGCGGAGAAGCGGGGCGGGTTCGTCTGGACGCCGATCGAGGAGACGTTGACGATCAACCCGGACTTGCGCTCGCGCATGTGCGGGAGCAGTCCCATGATCAGCTTGATCGTGCCCAGATAGTTCAGCTTGATCGTCCGCTCGTAATCGTGGAACCGGTCGTAGGAGAGGGCGACCGAGCGGCGGATCGAGCGGCCGGCGTTGTTGACGAGGATGTCTACCGCTGAATGGTCGGCCAGCACCTGCCCACACAGCGCGTCGACAGAGTCCGGATCGGAGATGTCGGCGGAGTAGCAGTACGCGGTCCCGCCCAGGTCCTCGATTTCCTGCTTGGCCTCCTGGAGCTTGTCGGTGCTCCGAGCCACGAGGATCGGGATCCCGCCGGCGCGGGCGATCTTCATCGCCGCGGCCTTCCCGATCCCGCTCGAGGCGCCGGTGATCAGGACGGTCTTGCCATTGACCGCACCCTCGAAGCTGCGGTCCTTGAACAGGTCGGGATCGAGGTTTCGCTCCCAGTAGTCCCACAGCTTGGCGGCGTAGCTCTCGAGCGCCGGCACGATGATCCCGCTGCCCTCGAGCGCGCGCTCCGCGTCGCGAGTGTCGAACTCGGCGGTGAGCCCGACGTAGGAGAGGACCTCATCGGGAATCCCGAAGTCGGCCAGGATCGAGCGCCGCACGCCCTTCGCCGCGGGCAGCTGCCATCAGCATCGAGAGGGTGCCCTTCGGCAGCGCCTGGATCAGCTTCGAGTCGATCCGCATCGAGAGCTTCGGGGCGTGCGCCGCCTCCGCGAACGCGTTGATCACGTCTCCCGAGCGCTGCGCCTTCGGGTTGCACAGCTGGAAGGTCAGCCCGTCGAGGTCGGGCTTGTGGGCGATGTGGTCCATCGCTGCGGCGACGTAGTCGACCGGAACGATGTTCGTGTGGCCGAACTCGGGACCGACCAGCGGGAACCAGCCCGGCAGATAGTGCCGGGCCATCTTGATCGCGGTGAAGAAGTAGTACGGCCCGTCGATCTTGTCCATCTCGCCCGTCCGCGAGTCGCCGACGACGATCGAGGGCCGGTAGACGCGCCACGGGACGGAGGTCTGCGTCCGGGCGATCTTCTCGGCCTCGAATTTGGTCAGGTGATAGGGGTGATCGAGCTTCTGGCCCTCGTCGAACATGTCCTCGCGGAACAACCCCTTGTACGTCCCGGCGACGGCGATCGAGGAGGCGTGGTGAAAGCACCCGACCTCGAGTACGTTGGCCAGCTCGACGGCGTGCCGCGTGCCCTCGACGTTGGTGACCCGGTCGCGGTCCTCGCCGGCGGTCATGTCGTAGACCGCGGCGAGGTGGAAGAAGTGGTCGACCTTACCCTTCAGCTCGGCCAGCGTCTCGTCCGATAGGCCGAGACGGAGTTTGGCCAGATCGCCGATCACCGGCTTGATCCGCTCCGCGGCCGTCGGGATCGCGGGCATCCACTTCTCGGTGATCAGCATCTGGAGCTTCTCGGTGGACTCCTCGCGGACGAGGATGTAGCAGTACCCCTCGCGACGCAGCAGGCGTTCGACGAGGTGGCGACCGATGAACCCGGTCGCGCCAGTGACGAAGTACGTCATCTCGGAAGCGTGCTGGACCTAGCCCTGGAGCACCCGCTACCAGCCGCCGCGCCAGTCGACGTTCGCGGCCCGGCGTTTGGCGGCGTCCATCCTGCTGTGCTTGCGCTTCTCCAGCCGCCACTGAATCAAGCTGAAGACCACGATCAGGACCGGGAAGAAGATGATCGTCAGGAACATCGCGTTCGTGATCACCTTGTCGTTGGTCTCGCCGTACCAGCCCTGGCCGTCGTTGTAGGCGGCGAGCGCCGCAGGGGCGAACGTCAGAAGCGTCACCGTGAACACCGTCAGCGCGGTAATGATCCGGGTGCGGCGGCTCATCGGTGCAAGCCTACCGGATGACCCCGGGGCCTTCTACGAGACGCCTAGGGGTGCGGCGGGTGCCTGGACGGGCTCGCCGCCGCCGACGGTGGCGATCGCCTGGAGCAGCACGGGGTTGTATTCCGCGGCCCGCCATCCGACCTCGAGGTGGCTCACCGCCGCCTCGAACACGGTCGCCTGGGCGGCCGCTGCCAGCTGGCGCTGCTTGTGCACGGGAACCAGCTCGTCGCGCGTCGTCACGACCACCGCCACCGGCGGGCGCACGGCGCTGAGCCACGGCCGCGAGTCAAAGCGTCCGAGCTCGCGCCCAGCCTCGGCGATGTCGCGGGCGGAGTTGCGCATCAGCTCGGATTGGAGCCAGATCGTCTGCTCGTTCTCTCGGATGCGGGCGCGCCGGATCCCAGCCTGGAGCGTGCTCCGCGGGGCCAGCGACAGCATCAGCCCGAACACGCCCATCGTCCGGAAGGCACGGCGGCTTGCCGGGTCCTGCCAGTGCTGGGCCGTCCCGCTGAGCACGAGCCCGCGGACGACGTCGGGATGGTCGCGAGCCACCAGCTGCCCGATCGCGCCGCCCATCGAGTATCCGACGAGGACCGCGGGATCGGCGCCCAGCGTCCGCAGCACGGCGGCGGCATCCGCGGCGCAGTCCGCCAGGCGGAACGGGACGAGCGCTCGGAGCCCTCGGCCGTGGCCGCGATGGTCGATCGCGAGCACGCGGTGACCGGCGTTCGCGAGGTCCTCGTACGCCGCCCACCAGTTGAGGTCGGCGGTCGCGATCCAACCGTGCAGCAGCATCACGACGGTCCCGTCGCCGCCGGTGTCGCGGACGAAGAACTCGCCGCGGTCGGGCACCCTCACGGTTCGCGCCGGGGGCATCTCGATCGGAGGAACGGGTGGCCAGCGGGGAGCACGCATCCGCTCGATCCTATTGATACGGGGGCAGCGACTCGTCGCGCTTCCTACCATCAGGGCCGATGGCCGTAGTGATCGCATCCGACCTTGGCAAGGACATCGCCGGCGAGCCGCTGCTGCGTGGGATCTCGTTCAAGCTCGAGCGCCGGGACCGGATGACCCTGTCCGGTCGCAACGGCGCCGGGAAGACGACCCTGCTGCGAATGCTCGCCGGCGAGGCCTCAATCGATTTCGGCGAGCTGGTCTTGGCCAAGGACGTGAAGGTGGCCCTCCACGACCAGCGCCCGCCCCGCGAACGCTCGCTATCCCTGCGCGCTTACGTGCTCTCGGGAGCCCGTGAACTCGTCGCGATCGAGGAGGAGCTCGACGAGCTCGAACAGGCGATGGCGGGCGGCGCCTACGACGAGCGCACGCTGGGGCGCTACTCCGAGGCGCAGGCCCGCCTCGAGCATGCGGGCGGCTACCGCTGGCGCGACGAGGCGCTGGCGACTCTGCACGGGCTGGGCTTTCGCGACGATTCCCAGCTCGACCGCTCGCTCGACACATTCTCGGGCGGCGAGCTGACGCGGGCATCGCTGGCACGAGCGCTGGCGGGCAACCCCGACCTGCTGCTGCTCGACGAACCGACCAACCACCTGGACATCGAGTCGCTTGAGTGGCTCGAGCAGCACCTGACGAGCCTCGACGCGGCCATCGTGCTGGTCGCCCACGACCGTTGGTTCCTCGAGGCCGTCGGGACCTCGGTGCTCGAGCTCGAGGCCGGCCGCGGGAAGTTCTTCCCCGGGCCGTGGCATGTGTGGCGGCGCGAGCGCGCGGCGCGTGATCTGGCGCTCGGCCGGGCGATCGAGCGCCAACAGGCCGAGATCGAGCGGCTCGAACGGTTCGTCACGCGGTTCCGCGCCGGAACGCGGGCGCGGCAAGCCCAGTCCCGGGCCAAGCAACTGTCGAAGATGGAGCGGATCAACCGCCCGGCGAGCGATTCGGCGTCGCTTCAGTTCGTGTTCAAGCCGCCGGAGCGAAGCGGCCGGGTCGTGTTCGAGCTGGGCGGCGCGAGGATCTCCGCCGGGGAGAAGCTGCTCCTCGACGATGCCGAGCTGTGGCTCGAGCGCGGCGAGCACGTCTCGCTCGTCGGACCGAACGGCGCCGGTAAGACGACGCTGATCGAGACGCTGTCGGGCCGCCGCGAGCTGGCTCAGGGGAAGCTCCGCACCGGCCACAACGTCAAGGTCGGCTACCTCTCACAGCACGCCGATGAGCTCGGCTCCGCGACCGCGCGCACGGTGCTCGAGGCGGCGCAGCACGCCACCGGGTTGACGCCCGCCAAGGCGCGGGCATTGCTCGGCAGGTTCCTGTTCTCCGGCGAGGAGGCGGAGAAGCCGCTCGACGGCCTGTCCGGCGGGGAGCGGAGGCGGCTGTCGCTGGCGATCCTCGTCCACTCCGGCGCGAACGTCCTGATCCTCGATGAGCCGACCAACCATCTCGATCTCGAGAGCCGCGAGGCGCTCGAGGAGGCGCTGCAGTCGTTCAGCGGGTCGCTGCTGCTCGTCTCCCACGACCGGGCGCTGCTCGACGCCGTGGGGACACGGACGATCGGGCTCGAGGATCAACGGCTCCACAGCTACGTCGGCGGCTGGCCCGAGTACGTGCGGGTGCGAGCCGAGCGAGCGGCGGCGGCCGCGAAGCCGGCCGCGCGGCCGACGCAGCCCGGGCGCCCGAAGCGGGCGCCCGGGCAGCAAGGAGCCAAGAGGCCGTCGGGCGATTCGGAGAAGCTCGAGCAGCAGATCGAGGCCGCCGAGGCGGCGCTGCACGCGCTCGAGGACGAACTCTCGGACCCGGGCGCCTGGTCCACGCCCCAGAAGAGCGCCGACTCCACGGCCCGCCATGAGCGGGCCAAGCGGGCGGTCGAGAAGCTCTACGTCCAGTGGGAGGCGATCGCCGGTTGAGTTCATGCGTGTCCTGACAGGCTCGTACACTTGACGGCAGATGGCACCGCCAATCGATGCGCGGCGTGTCCGGGTCGCGCTCATCGACGAAGACAGCGGTCTGTTGACCGTGCTCGACAGGCGGTTCGCCGCTTTGGGCTGGGATCGCGAGGCGCTCGTGTACGCAGCCGGACCGGACCAGCTGAAGGCCAGGCGTCTCCACGCGCTGATCGTCAATCCGGCGCTGACCGGGCTCGACTACATCGAGCGGATCGGCCATTCGCTTCCCGGCCTGGCGTTGCTCATCTGCAGCGATCCCGCGCCGGTCGCCGACCGAGTGCGCGCGCTGCGGGGCGGCGCCGATGACTGGATCACGAAGCCGTGCCACCCCGAAGAGCTCGTCGCCCGGATCCAGGCGGTCCTGCGCCGCCGCCGCGCCGGCGAGATCCCGGTGCTGGACGAGGCGATCATCGAGGGCGAGCTCGCGATCCGCCCCGATCGCTTCGACGCGTACGTCGGCGGTGAGGCCGCCGGTCTCTCGCGCAAGGAGTACGAGCTGCTCTACCAGCTGGCATCGGTCGGAGGGCGCGTGCTGCAACGCGAGGACATCTATCAGCGGGTGTGGGGCTACCTGATGGTCCGCGGCGACCGCTCTGTCGACGTGTTCGTGCGCAAGCTTCGCCAAAAGCTCGAGCGGATCTCGCCGGAGTGGCGCTACGTCCACACGCACTTCGGCGTCGGCTACCGGTTCGCCGCCGAGCCAACCGACGGCGCCAGGTCCGCCCAGGTGTCGGAGACGAAGGGTTCTTCGCCCGGCAAGCCCAACCTCGTCGGTACGCTTACGGCGAGGGAACGATGAACAAGAACGTCCGCAACATCCTGATCGTGCTGGCGCTGGCCGCGCTCGTCGGCCTGGTCAAGGGCGGCACCACGGGCGCGTCGTTTGCCATCCAGGCCGTGTCGCTCGCGTTCCTGGCGTCGATCGCCTGGGTCGCGGCGGTGATGTATCGCCAGTATCGGATCGAGCTGTACGCCCTCGGGGACGTCAAGCGCGGGACGCTGTACGTGGCCGCGGCGGTAGCGGCGCTGACGCTCACCGCGACCTCGCGCCTGTGGGCGACGGCGGCCGGCGAGATCGCCTGGCTCGTTCTGATCGGCGGCGCCGTGTACGCCGTGTTCGCCGTGTACTGGTCCGCCCGGAAGTACTGACGCGCCGCTCGGACCGGGCGTGCCGTGAGCAGGGAACAGCGCGAGGTAGTCGCGGACTGGTTGGTGATCGTCGGCGCCATCGGGGTGTTGGCGTCGCTGTTCCTGACGTGGAGTCACCAGTTCTCGCGCGCGTTCCTGGTCGAGTGGGGAAGCTCGGCTCAGCTCCAGGGGATCCCGCACGACCCGAGCGCATGGCAGGTGTATTCGACGGCGGACGTGCTCCTTGCGCTGCTGGCGGTGGCGCTCGTGCTGGTCGCGCTGCGCGGCGGGCCGCGCGTCCGGTTCGTGGCGCTCCTCGCCGCCGCCGGCGCCCTCGCCTTCACGATCCACGCGCTGAGCGTCCCGCCGACGAACGGCGCCACGATCTTCGACGCGTCGACCGGGACCTACGCCCCGAACGCGCCGGCGTCGGGGGCAGGGGAGGTGGTGGCGGTCATCGGGCTGGGGCTGGCGATGCTCGGACTGGCGGTGTCGTTCACGGCTGACTAGGCCGAGGTTTGTTACGAAACCCCGGATATACGGGGGTTTCGTCGCAAACCTCTGCGTGGCGGCGCCTATCCTCGAATACAGATGTCGATCACCCCAGCCGACCGCCGCCGCGAGCTCCCCGACGAGCCCGGCGTGTACCTGTTCCGTGACGAGCGGGGCAAGGTGCTGTACGTCGGCAAGGCGAAGTCGATCCGCAAGCGGGTGGCGTCGCATTTCAGTAACCCGAGCACCCGTGGCGGCAGGGTTCTCACCGACGACATCGACCATATCGAGGCGCTGGTCGTCCACACCGAGGCGGAGGCGCTGCTCGCCGAGCAGAACTTCATCAAGCAGTACAAGCCGCGGTTCAACATCCGCCTGCGGGACGACAAGTCCTATCCGTACATCGCGATCAGCCTCGACGAGGACTTCCCCCGGGTGTACTTCACCCGCGAGCGCCACCGCCGCGACCGCGCGTACTTCGGTCCGTTCAGCAACGCCAAGCGGGTCCGCTCGACGCTCGAGGTGCTCGGGAAGGTGTTCATGTTCCGCTCCTGCGAGGGCCCCGAGCCCGGCCGCCGCAGCGGCTCGCCGTGCCTGGACTACTACATCAAGCGCTGCGAGGCGCCGTGCGTCGGCTACGTGAGCAAGGAGGACTACAGGCGCGGAATCGACGGCGTGATCGCCTTCCTCTCCGGCCGTTACCGGGAGATCGAGAAGGAGCTCGAGCAGTCGATGCGCGAGGCCTCGGACGAGCAGCGGTTCGAGGACGCCGCCCGCGAGCGCAACCGGCTGCGCGCGGTGCGCTCGCTGCTGGAGCGCCAGCGGGTCGCCAACGAGTCGGTGGGGACGCTCGATGCGATCGCCATCGCGGTCGCCGACACCGAGGCGAACGCCCAGGTGTTCCAGGTCCGCGACGGAGTGCTGTCCGACCGCCAGAGCTTCTACCTCGACAACGAGGCCGGCGGCGGGATCGCCGACGTCGCCGAGGCGTTCATCCTCCAGTACTACGCCAGCGCGATGATGATTCCGCCGCTGCTGATCGTGCAGCGCGACGTAGGGGTCTCGCCCGCGCTGGCCCAGGCGCTCGGCGATCGTCGTGGCGCCCCGGTCGAGATCCGGGCGGCCGAGCGCGGGGACAAGCGGAGGATCCTCGAGCTCGCCGAGCGTAACGCCCGCCTGGCCCTCGACCAGGAGAAGCTCCGCTCCGAGCGCCGGCGCCAGCAGCGGGTCGAGGCCCTCGACGGGCTCCAGGCAGCGCTCGGCCTCGACACGATCCCGCTCCGGATCGAGTGCTTCGACATCAGCACGCTGATGGGGACCAACACCGTCGCCTCGATGGTCGTGTTCGAGGGCGGCGCCCCGAAGAAGTCCGACTACCGCCGCTTCCGGATCTGGGGCGACGCCGGCGGCGACGGCGGACCGCCTCGCCACGACGACTTCGCGGCGATGGAGGAGGTGCTGAGCCGCCGGCTCGGCCGCTGGCAGCGCCAGCGCGACGTCTCGCCGCACGACAAGGAGTACGACCCGAGCTTCGCCGCGCTGCCGAACGTGATCGTGATCGACGGCGGCAAGGGACAGCTATCGGCAGGGCTGCGGGCGCTGCAGGAGTTCCGCGAGCGCGGTGTGGTCGTCGTCGCGCTGGCGAAGCGGATCGAGGAGGTGTTCATCCCCGGGCGCCCGGCGCCGCTGCGCCTGGCGCACGACACCCCCGAGCTGCAACTGCTCCAGCGGGTCCGTGACGAGGCCCACCGGTTCGCGATCACCCACCACCGGATCCGGCGCGACCGCGCCATGACCGCCTCGATCCTCGATGAGCTGCCCGGCGTCGGCCCGTCGCGCAAACGGGCGCTGCTCAAACACTTTGGCTCGCCGGACGCGATCCTGGCGGCCAGCAGCGAGGAGCTCGAGGCCGTTCCCGGGATCCCAGGAAAGCTCGCGCGCGAACTCCATCGCGAGCTTCACAAGACGGGCGTTTAGGTCGGGCCGCATGCGGCCCGACCCCGGCGGCGCATGCGCCGCCGGCGGGGGCGCGCATGCGCGCCCCCGAACATCATCTAGTGCGTCAGTAGCGCCGCGCTGCCGGCGGGGAGCGTGACCGCGTACGAGCCCAGCAGCGGCTGGACAGACGCGGTCTGCTGGGGCCCGAGCGTCCCGGTCTTCGTTGAGTTGCCGAACCCCTGCCCGCCGAGGGTCACGCCACTGGTGGCGGTCACGCTCGGCGCGGTCAGCCGCTCGAGCGTCGCCGGCCCGCTGCTGTTGGCGAGGTTCACCTGCACGGTGACCGGCGTGGTTGTTTCCTTGTTGATCAGGACGACGCGGGTTTTGCCGTCGGGGGCGGCGGTCGCCCACACCTTGACCGGGCCGCCCGCGACCGACACCGGCAGCAAGTGGGCGCCGGCCGGGAACGCCTGCGCGAACATCAGCATCCCGTAGTACTCGGGATGAACGAGCGCCTGCCAGCTGCTCCCGGTCTGGGAGAAGTTGAACAGCTGGTAGCCGGCGTTCGGGAGCGTGTGGATGTTGACGCCGTTGACTCCGACCGAGGCCATATTGAACAGCGTGTCCAGCACCCAGAGCGCCGACGCGAACGTGTCGCTGACCCCCGTCTTGCCGCCGCCCGACACCGAGTTCATCTCGTCGACGCGGAACGGCAGGCCGCGTCCGTGGGCGGTGGCAACGTACGGCGCGACCTGTTGAGCGATCCCGCTCGACGAGGTGTCGGCCAGCAGGTTGGAGATCGACGGGTACGTCGAGTTCGTCGGGTCGGTCGGTCGAGTTGTGCAGGGGGTAGCGGTGAACGCTCACGGTCCGGACGCTCTTCTCGCCGGTAAGGAAGCGGCGGAGCCCGGACATCCAGGTGAGCGCCGAGAACGACGGACCGACGAGCGAGAGCTTCGGGAGCACGGTGCGCCACCGCGAGTACTCGGACATGAACGAGTTCAGGTTGTAGCCGCGGCCGCGGGCGTGGACGACGTGGCCAAGCCGGTCTCGGTACCAAGCGAACGCCCCGTAGAGGTCGGGCTCGTTGCCGATCTCGAGCGCCGAGATGTAGCGGCGGCCGATCCCCTGGATCAGTGCCTGCGCCTCGGTCGCCGCCAGCGCCGGGCGGTCGCTGGCGAGGTCGATGCCCAGGATCAGCTTCGCCCCGAGGTCGGCGGCCAGGGCCCGTGTGGTCCGCATCCACCCCTTCGTCAGCGCGTAGCTGACCCCGCCGCGCGGGATCACGCCGCGCATCGGCCACCACGTCCAATCCGTGCTGTCGCCTCCGATCCGCAGCACCGGCGATTGCCCCGGGTTGAGGTTGCGGATCAACTGCACCATCACCGGGTTGATCGCGAGCGGGTTGCGGCCGGTGTACTGGTGGATGGCCTTGTACTCGAGCGACAGGCCGAGGAAACCGGCTGGCAGTGCCTGGCCCGTCGGGCTGTCACTGACTGTCGCCGACAGCGTCGGCACCTCGGCCGTGGCTCGCCCGGCGCCGGGCGCCATTATCAGCAGCGCCCCGATCGCCGCCACGGCTTGTATCCATGCTCGGCGGCGAAGCACGCGATCATGGTGGCATACGCGTGTCCGCAACTGCCGTCAAGCTTTGAGTATGGAACCAACACCCGCGCACGTCGAGACGCTCGCGGAGCAGGGTTCCGACGCTGAGGACGATGGCCTGGCGCTGACCGACCTGGTGATCATCACCGGGTTCTCGGGCGCCGGGAAGTCGACGGCGATGGCCGCATTCGAGGACGAGGGCTACTTCTGCGTCGACAATCTTCCCTCGGAGATGATCCGCTCGCTGGTCGACCTGTTTCGCCACAAGGGTTCGAAGGTCGCCAGGGCCGCCGTCGTCTCCGACGTCCGCGGCGGCAGCTACTTCGAGGGGCTGGCGCAGATGCTCGACGACCTCCGCGCCAGCGGCGTCCGGCACCGCGTGCTGTTCCTCGAGGCCGACGAGCAGACGCTGCAGACGCGCTACAAGGAGACCAGGCGCCGGCACCCGCTGGCCCCGTCGGGGAGCGTCGCCGACGGGATCGCACGCGAGCGGGAACTGCTCGTGCCGCTGCATGAGCGGGCCGACTTCGTGATCGACACCACGGGCCTGACCGCGGCGATGCTGAGGCGGCGGCTTGCCGACGAGCTGCTGCCGTCGCGCACGCCGGGGCGGCTCGCGGTGACGTTCGAGAGCTTCGGCTTCAAGTACGGGCCGATCCGCGATCCCGACGTGATGCTCGATGTTCGTTTCCTGCCCAATCCCCACTACGAGAGCGACCTGCGGCCGCTCACCGGGACCGATCCGAGGGTCGTCGAGTTCATCAACCGCGGCGGCGAGCTCGACGCCTTCTACGAGCGGCTGCACCCGTTTCTCGACTATCTGCTGCCCCAGTACCTGGCCGAGGGCAAGGCCCACCTGGTGCTAGCGATCGGCTGCACCGGCGGCCGCCACCGATCGGTGGCGATTGCCGAGCACCTGGCGGAGCGCTACCGCCCCGACGAGGCGTACCTCGTCGAAGCCGTCCATCGCGACGTGACGCGTCCGGCGTGATCGACCACGTCGGCTTCGAGGTCGCCGACCTCGAGCGATCCGCGCGGTTCTACGACGCCGTCCTGTATGCGCTGGGGGCGCGGCGAGTGTTCGAATCGCCGCAGGCGGTCGCCTACGGCGTCAACGGCCCGGACGTCTGGATCGTGGTCAGAGGCCGCGAGCCCGCGCCGGGTTACGGCCACGTGGCGCTGGCCGCCAGCGGCAAGGTGGCGGTCGACGCCGCGCATCAGGCGGGCCTCGCCAACGGGGGCGAGGACGACGGGCCGCCGGGGCCGCGGCCGAGCTATGGACGACGCTATTACGCGGCCTACCTGCGCGACCCGGACGGGCTGCGGGTGGAGGTGGTCTCGCGAACATGACGGTTGGCGAAGCCGCTTCTTAGGTAGATTTCGCCCTGCCGGCGCGTGCCCCGCGACGGTGTCCCCCGCCGGTAGGGCGGTGGGCGTTCTTGCCGCCGCAACTGGAAGGGAGTCAAACGGCATGTCGGTACGAGTCGGGATCAACGGCTTCGGACGTATTGGCCGAAACGTCTTTCGGGCGGCGTACGAGTCCGGGGCCGACATCGAATGGGTTGCGGCAAACGACATCGGCGATCCGAAGACGTTCGCCCACCTGCTCAAGTACGACTCGAATTACGGCCCGTTCCCCGGGCACGTCGAGGCCACCGACACCGGTCTGCGCGTGGACGGAAGGGAGGTCCGTTTCTTGGCCGAGCGCGACCCTGCGGCGCTCCCGTGGAGGCGAGCTTGGAGCCGACGTGGTGATCGAGTCGACCGGCCTGTTCACCGACCGCGAAAATGCCTCAAAGCATCTCGAGGCTGGCGCGAAGAAGGTCGTGATCTCGGCGGTGGCGACCGATCCGGACGTGACCGTGGCGCTCGGCGTGAACTTCGACGAGGCCTACGACCCCGAGAAGCACCGGATCATCTCGAACGCGTCGTGCACGACGAACTGCCTGGCCCCGATCGCCAAGGTGCTCCACCACACCGTCGGGATCAAGCACGGGCTGATGACCACGATCCACGCGTACACCGCCGATCAGCGCCTCCAGGACATGCCGCACCGCGACCTCCGGCGGGCGCGGGCAGCGGCGATCAACCTGATCCCCGCCTCGACCGGCGCCGCCAAGGCGATCGGTTTGGTCGTCCCCGAGCTGAACGGCAAGCTGAACGGCTACGCCGTGCGTGCGCCGGTCCCCACCGGCAGCGTCGTGGACCTGACCGCCGAGTGCGACCGCGAGACGTCGGTCGAGGAGATCAACGAGGCGATGGAGGCGGCCGCGGCCAGCGGGCCGCTGAAGGGCATTCTGGAGTACACCGAGGATCCGATCGTGTCCACCGACATCGTCAAGAACCCGGCGTCCTCGATCTTCGACTCGCTGCTGACCGTCGTGATGGACGGGACGATGGTCAAGCTCGTCTCGTGGTACGACAACGAGTGGGGCTACTCCAACCGCATCGTGGATCTCGTTCAGAGGCTGATATGAGGACGCTCGCGGACCTGGACGATCTGGAGGGCAAGCGGGTACTCGTACGCGTCGATTTCAACGTCCCGCTCGACGACGGCAAGGTGGCCGACGACAGCCGGATCCGCGCGGCGCTACCGACCATCTCGTATCTGCGCGATCACGGTGCCCGCATCGTCCTCGTCTCGCACCTGGGAAGGCCTAAGGATCGCGAACCGGAGCTCTCGTTGCGTCCGGCGGCTGACCGCCTCGCCGAGCTCACTGGGGCAGACGTCACGCTCGCGCCGGGCGTCGTCGGCGACGACGTAAGGGCGTTTGCCGACAACCTGGTGCCCGGAGACGTGCTGATGCTCGAGAACGTGCGATACGAGCCGGGGGAGACTAAGAACGATGCGGACCTCGCCGCGGAACTCGCCACGTTGGCCGACGTGTACGTGAACGATGCCTTCGGGACCGCACATCGCGCCCATGCGTCCACCGAGGGAGTCGCCCGGTTGGTTCCCGAACACGCAGCCGGCCTGCTGCTCGAGCGCGAGGTGGAGGCGCTGAGCGGGCTGTTCGAGGACCCTGCGAGGCCGCTGATCGCCGTGCTCGGGGGCGCCAAAGTGAGCGACAAGATCGCCGTGATCGAGCGGTTCTTGCAGGTTGCCGACACGATCCTGATCGGCGGGGCGATGTGCTTTCCGTTCTTCGCGGCCCAGGGACATCCGGTCGGGTCGTCGCTGTGCGCGGCGGAGGACGTCGAGCTTGCCCGGGAGATCCTGGAAGGGGCCGGTTCGGCTCGAGCGTCCTTGGAGTTGCCCGACGACCTGGTGATCGCGGACCGACTGGATGCTTCGGCTGACGTTGAGACGATTGACGGCGTCGACGTGCCCGACGGGATGATGGGGCTGGACATCGGCCCGCGGACGGCTTCGGCTTTCGCGGAAGTGATCGCCGGGGGCGGGACCGTGTTCTGGAACGGGCCGATGGGGGCGTTCGAGCTGGAGCCGTTCGCCGCCGGCACGCGCGTGGTGGCCGAGGCCGTCGCCGACGCGCCCGGGACGACCGTGGTTGGGGGCGGGGACTCGGCGGCGGCGCTCCACCAGTTCGGGCTGGCTGACCGGGTGACGCACCTCTCGACCGGCGGGGGCGCGTCGCTGGAGCTCGTCGAGGGCAAGACACTCCCGGGCGTGGAGGCGCTGGCATGAGCCCTGGGGTGCCACGCACGCCGATGATCGCCGGCAACTGGAAGATGTACAAGACGATCGCCGCGGCCGAGGAGATGATCCAAGCGCTGCTGCCGCGCGTCTCGACCGTAGGCGCGGTCGATGTTGCGATCTGCCCGACTTACACCGCGCTCGGCGCGATGGTCGACTCGACGCGAGGCTCGCGGGTCCAGGTGTATGCCCAGAACATGCACTACGCCGCGGAGGGCGCGTTCACAGGCGAGGTCTCAGCACAGATGCTGACCGAGATCGGAGTTCATGGCGTGATCCTCGGGCACTCGGAGCGACGCGAGCTGTTCGGAGAGACCGATCGTGCGCTGCAGTTGAAGGTCCCGGCGGCACTGGAGGCCGGTCTGATGCCGATCCTGTGCGTGGGGGAGACCGAGGAAGAACGGGAGCGTGGCGACACCGAACGGAAGCTGCGCCATCAGGTCCAGGAGGACCTGGCGAAGGTCGACACCGAGCAGCTCGGCAAGATCGTGATCGCGTACGAGCCGATCTGGGCGATCGGAACCGGCCTGGTGGCGACGCCGGAGCAGGCGCAGGAGGCGGTTGCGTTCATCCGCGCGCTGGTGGGCGACCGCTCTCCCGAGCAGGCTGAGCAGACCCGGATCCTTTACGGGGGCAGCGCCAAGCCCGACAACGCCCGGGAGCTGCTGACCCTTCCCGATGTGGACGGCGCGCTCGTCGGTGGCGCCAGCCTCGAAGCCGAGTCGTTCGCGCAGATAGTCGCCGCCGCCGGCTGATGGCGCTTGCAGAGGGGGCGCGTTCGCTGCCGGCGCGAGCGATCACACGCCCCCATCAAAAACCTGTACAGCGCGCCAACTCCGTCGAAAAACCCGAGCCCCGGCGTGCTAACCATGCTCTTCATGCATGGTGCGCCAGGGCTCGGCATTCGGGGCGGGATTGGCGTGTTGTGCAGGTTCTCGGATCCGGGAAAGGCACACTACCGCCCGCCACGAGGATCTCGATCTAAGCCACCGCTCTCACAACATTTGCTAGATGAGGACTTAGATTTTGTATAATGGGCTTAGCAACATTGACTTTTCCCTGTTGGAGGTTTTTTGATGGCACTTATCCGCTGGGAGCCGGTCCGAGAGCTGAACACGATTCAGAGCGAGATGAACCGGCTCTTCAATACGTTCTTTGAGTCCCCGACGACCGGCAACGGCGGGTCGTTCCGCCGGTGGATCCCGGCGATGGACCTGGTCGAGACCGAGAACGACTTCGTCCTGAAGGCCGACCTGCCCGGTTTGTCGGAGGACGAGGTGAACATCGAGGTCGAGGACAACGTCCTGACGATCTCCGGCGAGCGCAAGTCCGAGCGCGAGGAGCGCAAGGACGGCTTTTACCGCGTCGAGCGGTCATTCGGCTCGTTCCGTCGCTCGCTGACCCTGCCCGAGGGCGTCGATGCTGACGCAGTCAGCGCAAGCTTCGAGCGCGGCGTCCTCGAGGTCCATGTCCCGAAGCCCGAGGAGCACAAGCCGCGGAAGGTCGCGATCGCGATCGGCGGTGGCGAGGAGCCCAAGGCGATCGACGGTTCGCAGACCAGCGACCCGGCGGCCGCGTAGGTCGCCTCACTCTCTCCGATGAGTAGGGTCCGGCCCGGTGTTCACGGTCCGGACCCGCTCGTCTGACTCGCTCGCCCGCACGGGAACGCTCCATCTTGTCCATGGCGAGGTGCGCACGCCCGCGTTCGTGCCGCTGGCGACGAGGGCGTCGGTCAAGACCGTCGAGCCCCACGAGGTGGCGGAGCTCGGCTACGAGATGGTCCTGGGCAACACCTTCCACCTGTTCCTGGCCCCCGGCCCCGACCTGATTGAGCAGTTCGGGGGCCTGAACGAGTTCATGCGCTGGGAGCGGCCGATCATCACCGACTCCGGCGGCTTTCAGGTCTTCTCAATGGGCCATGGCGGCGTCGCCGACGAGATCAAGGGCCGCGGTCGCGGTAGCGAGCGCAGCGATGGCGCGATCCTGTCGATCGAGGAGGAGGGCGTCCGCTTCCGCTCGTACGTCGACGGGGGTGAGCGGTTCCTCGGCCCGGAGGACTCGATGGCGATCCAGGCGGCGCTCGGGTCGGACATCGCGCTCGTGTTCGACGAATGCACGCCGTTCCACGTCTCGCGCGAATACACGGCGCGGTCGACCGCCCGCACCCACCGGTGGCTCGAGCGGTGCCTGCGCTGGCACGCCGCTCACGGCCCCGGATCGCAGGCCGTCTACGGGATCGTGCAGGGGGGCGTCGAGCAGGATTTACGCGTCGAGTCGGCAGCCACGGTCGCGGCGAGCACCACCGACGGCATCGCGATCGGCGGTTCGCTCGGCAAGGACAAGGACCAGATGCGCGAGGTCGTGGGCTGGACCACGGCCGAGCTGGAGCGCCTCTCGCCGGCGCGGCCCCGCCATCTGCTCGGAATCGGCGACGTCGACGACCTCATGGCCGGCGTCGAGCAGGGGATAGACACGTTCGATTGCGCCCTTCCGACGCGGCTCGGCCGCCACGGCGTGGCACTGGTGCCAAACCCCGAGACGCGGTGGCGCAGTGACCTGGTCAAATCGAGGTGGCGTAACTCCACCGAGCCGATCCTCGACGGATGCCCATGTCCTGCGTGCTCGCGCGGCTACAGCCGCGGCTACCTGCACTACCTTCTGCGGGCCAGAGAGCTGACCGCCCTGCGCCTCGTAACCCTTCACAACCTCGCCTTCATCGCCAGGCTGATGGAGCAGGTGCGGGAGGCGATCGACGAAGGGAGCTTGCCCGAGGTGGCGGCGGCGGTTCGCGTCGGCCAGGCGCCGAGCTGGAGGAGTTAGGGCGGCGTCGCGCCCCGCCTACTTGGTGTACCGGTTGACCAGGCTCCTGAGGCTGTTGATCGCGCTCTGGGCGTCATGGCCGACCACAGTCCGGAAATGGACGACGTTGTTCGAGGTGTCGTTGGCGATCACCAGCGCCACCACGACCGCCGCCCCGAACACCAGCAACAGCATCATGACCGCCACGAACCGTCCGGGCCCACGCCGGCGTGGATGCTCCTGGGCCCGCTTGGCCTGACCGGCGTACGGCGAGGGTGCCGCCTGGCGCCGGGGCGGCGCCGGGATCGGCTCTAGCTGGCGGGCCCGCGGGGGTGGGGTCCGCGGGGTAACTCGCGTCGCTGCGGTGTCGTCGTCACCGAGGACCCGGGTCGCCGCGTTCGTTCCGAGATGGGCGGTCGGGGCGCTGGCGCTCACGGGCTCCAGGCCCCGAAGGCCGTTCTGCAGCGCTTCTGCGAACACGATCGCGGTGGCAGGGCGAGATTCGGGGTCCATCGCCAGCGCCATCGCGACGGCCCGCGCCACGTCCGCGCGGGACGTCGGGATTGAGGTCATCGAGCGGTGGCGGGGACTCGCGCTGCTGCTTGAGCGCGAGCTCGGAGAGGGACGCCGCCTCGTAGGGGAGGCGGCCGGAGATCAGCTGGTAGGTGACGACGCCGAGCGAGTACAGGTCGGCGCGGGGGCCGGCCTCCTCGCCGCGGGCCTGCTCGGGCGCGAGATAGGCGGCCGTGCCGAGCACCGAGCCGACCTGGGTGATGCTCGACTGGTCGGTGGCGCGGGCGATCCCGAAGTCCGCGAGCTTTACGCCGCCGGACTCAGCGACGAGGAGGTTCCCAGGCTTGACGTCGCGGTGAACGACGCCGTTGCGGTGGGCGTAGTCGAGGCCGCGGCAGCCCTGGCTGACGATGTCGACCGTCTCGGCGACGTCGAGATGGCCGTGATCACGCAGGAGCTCGGCGCAGGATTGGCCCTGAACGTGCTCCATCACGATGAAGTGCTGGTGGTGGTTCTCATCGAAGCCGAAGTCGAACACCTGCACGATGTTGGGGTGGACCAGGCGTGCCGCCGCGAGCGCCTCGCGGCGGAAACGCGAGACGAATGCCGGATCGTCGGCCAGGTGCTCGGCTAGCAGCTTGATCGCGACGTAGCGCTCGAGTCGCTGGTCGAACGCGAGATGGACCGTGGCCATCCCACCGACACCGAGCCGACCCTCAACCCGGTAGCGCCCTGCGATCGTCGTTGCGTTCATGTGCCGTTCCCGCCGTTGCCGTTGTTGCCGCCTGTGCCGCCCCCACCGCTGCCGTTGCCACCACCGCCGCCCAGGCCGCCACCACCCGTTGATGGCGTCGTGGAAGTAGTACCCGGGGTCGTGGTGCTGGTTGCAGGAGTGGTGGTTGTCGTGCTCGTCGACGACGGGGTCGTGGTGGTGCTCGAAGTCGTCGGATGCGTGGTCGTGGAGGGCGTCGTAGTGGTCGTGCTCGGCGTGGTGGTCGAGGAGCTGGTCGAGAGCGAGGTGGTCGCCTGGCAGTCGCGCCGGGCGAGCGCGGCGACCGTGCTCGCGCCCTGGAGGAGGTTCGTCCGGAGCGTCGGGCTGACGGTCGCGGGCAGGTTCGTCACGGCGTCGGCAAACGACACAACGGCCTGCGAGGCCGACGCGCACTGCCCCGAATCAACCGCAGAGGAGACGGCATCGAGCTGGTTGTTCAGGTTCGACGACTGATTGCCCGAGAGCAGGCCGGTACCGCCGCCACAGGCGACGAGGCAAGAGACGGCGAACCCGACTCCGCCGGCGAAGAGGGCGCGGGGCGCGAAGCGCATCCGCGTCCCCACTTTAGAGGCTGTCTCGGCTGCTGTCGGGTCGCGCCACTTACGTGAGCGAGCTCTCACTGGCCGTAAGCGAGCCGATCGGCCAGGGAATCGGGCAGATGGGCCGCCCTGATCGCGGCCGCCGCGCCGGCGATGTCGTATTCGACCCGCCGGTAGAGGGCGCTGCCGTGCTCGACATCGAGCTCGAGCCAGGCGGACCGAGGGTCTCCATCACGGGGTTGCCCGACGCTCCCCGGGTTTATCAGCCATTCGCCTTCCTCCAGGTTGAGCTCCTCGTCCGCGCTGCGCGTCTCGCCGGTCGCCGCGACCCCGTCGCGCCGGGAGAACGACAGCGCCACGTGCGAGTGCCCGATCAGGCAGATCCGGTGGGGCTGCACGTCCAGACACAGCTCCGCCTGTAGCGGAGAGAGCACGTATTCCCACACCGGGTCTCGCGGGCTCGCGTGGTACAGGCCGACCTCCTCGTCGACATTGGCCGGCTCGAGGCTCTCCAGGAATTCGCGGGTGGCGGGTTTGATCGTCTTGCGCGTCCATTCCGCCGCGAGCGCCGCGCCCCGGGAGAACTGCTCGAGCGGAAGCACGCCGCACACTCCGAGGTCGTGGTTGCCGGCGAGGCAGATCGCCGCATGCTCCTGGGCCAGCTCGACACAGGCGTCCGGATCGGCGCCGTATCCGACGAGGTCGCCCAGGCACCAGATCGACTCGCAACCCGAGGTCTCGACGGCGTCGAGCACCGCCTCAAAGGCCTGCCGGTTACCGTGGATGTCGGAGATGATTGCAATCCTCATCGGCTGATCTGCCACCTACTACAGTCTCATCGGTGACCGTGCGTCGAGGGGCCAGCGTAGTCGGATCGATGGCGCTCGCGCTGGCGGTAGCGGAGGGTGGAAGGCGTGTACTTTCGCCGCGGAACGGCACGATCGAGCCGTCCCGGGTTGACGTGGGAGAGTACTTCAGCCCCCAAGAAATCGATCGCGGGGCGCGATTCGCCCGTCCGCAGCTCGTACTTGGGCTGGTCCGCGCGGCCATCGACCTCGCCGCGCTCGCGGCGATCGTGCGCCGTCCCCCGGGGATCCTGGGCCGTGGCTCCACGCGGCCGATGCTCGCCGGAGCGGCCGCCGGCGCTGGGCTCAGCGTCGTCCTGTCTGTGCCGCCCCTGCCGATCGCGGCGATCGCGCGCCGGCGGGCTATCGGCGTCGGCCTGGTGACGCAGTCGTGGCGGGGGTGGGCCGGCGACCTCCTGAAGTCGACGGCGATCGAGATCGTGCTCACCGGCGCCGCGGGCGGCGCTGTCGTGCTCGTGACGCGGCGCTATCCCCGCACGTGGTGGCTGCCGGCGGCGGTCGGCTCGGTCGCGTTCGGGGCCGTGCTGGCAACGCTCGCGCCGGTCGTGCTCGATCCGGTCTTCAACGACTTCACGCCTTTACCCGAGGGCGAGACCCGGTCCGACGTGCTCGAGCTCGCGCAGATCGCCGGCGTCAAGGTGAGGGAGGTCTACTCGGTCGACGCCAGCCGGCGGACGACCGCCGCCAACGCCTACGTAAACGGGCTGGGCCCGACGAAGCGGGTCGTCCTCTTCGACACGCTGCTCGATCGCTACAGCCGGGACGAGGTGAGGGTCGTCGTCGCGCACGAGCTGGCGCACGTTCGCCATCGCGACGTGCCGCGCGGCGTCCTCTACGCCGCAACCGTGGCGCCCGCGGCGGCCCTCGCTGTGCAACGGCTGAGCTGGCAGCTCTCGCCGGCACGCGGGAGCGCCGCGCAACTACCGGCGCTGGCGCTGGCAGCGGTGCTCGTCGCGGCTCCGCTGGGCCTGATCGGCAACGGGCTGTCGCGTGCAATCGAGCGCCGAGCCGACGCGTTCTCGCTCGAGCTCTCGCAGGCGCCAGAGGCCTTCATCTCGTTTGAGCGATCGATCGCTCTACAGAACGTCGCCGATCTCGATCCTCCGCGCTGGGTGCGGACCGTCATCGCCACCCACCCCGCGACCACCGAACGGATCGGGTTCGCGGTCACCTTCCTAAACCAGGCGGGCGCGCAGGCGCCCGCCCCTATTCATCCTCGTCTTTAGGTCCGTTGAACTCGGGCAGGTTCTTGATCCCCTCGCGGGTCTGCCACTTGGAGTAGTTGTCCTGCATCGCGTCGATCAGCTCGCGCATGAACTTCGCCGAGAGGTTGACGCGGGAGACGACGACGCCCGGCACCTCTTCGTCCTCGACCTCGTGGTCGACGCGCGCGAACGTGATCGTGAACTCGTAGTCCGAGTGGCTGACATTCGCGAAGTTCGCGTAAACCCCCGCCATGATGTCCGGCGAGAAGTGGATGTTGATGTGGCGCTCAGGCGTGTTGGGATCGTCCATCGCCGTAGTATCACAGCATCGTGCGGATCGTCGTTGTCGCTGTCGGGAGGCTGCGGCCGCCGTTCGTGGATGACGTCCAGCATTACCGGAAGCTGCTCGCCCGGCACGTCCGCCTCGAGCTGATCGAGGTCCGGGAGGACGAGCACGTGAAGCGACGCGTACCGGACCGGGCGTTCGTGTCGCTGCTCCACAGCGACGGCCAGGCGATGGACTCGATCGCCTTCAGCCGCTTCCTGGAAGAACGCCGGCAGAGCGGCATGGATCTCGTCTTCCTGATCGGCGGCCCCCACGGCCTTGACGTCGACGACGTCGACAGCCGGCTCTCTCTGGGCAGGATGACGCTCCCCCACCAGCTGGCGAGGGTGGTCCTGCTCGAGCAGCTCTACCGGGGCCACAAGATTCTGGCCGGTGAGCCCTACCACTACTGACGGCCACGCCGATGGGCTCTCCGCGGCGGGCATAGGTACGCTCGCCATGTGCGCACCGATGATCTATCCGCCGGCGAGGTCGTGACTCGGGACCCTCTGGGGGGCCTGCGCGCCTCGGTGCGCGCGGCGGCGTCAGCCGTCCGTGGCGGGAGCGGCGAGCTGCCGGTTGAGCCCAGACTTGAGCGTCCAAAGCGGCCCGGGCAGGGGGACTACTCGACGAATGCGGCGATGTTGCTGGCGCCGGTGCTGGACTCGCCGCCCAGGGTGATCGCCGAACGGATCGGCGCTCAGCTGGCCGACGTGCTGGGTGAGGACCTCGAGCGATGGGAGGTCGCCGGGCCTGGGTTCGTGAACCTGTGGCTGTCGGACGGGTGGCATCGGCGCGCGGTGCGGGCCGTCCTCGACGCCGGGGAGCGGTTCGGCGCCGGCGGCGTGGCTCACCCGGAACGGATCGTGCTCGAGTTCGTGTCGGCCAACCCCACGGGACCGCTGGTCGCGGCAAATGGCCAGGCGGCCGCGTATGGCGACGGGCTGGCGCGGATCCTCGAGTACTACGGCCACGCGGTCTCCCGCGAGTACTACTTCAACGACGCCGGGAATCAGATCCGGCTGCTCGGCGAATCAATTCGGGCCCGGGCGCGGGGCGAAGCGGTTCCGGAGGGCGGCTACCAGGGCGAGTACGTGGCTGAGCTGGCCAACCAGATCCCCGGTTCGGCGGAGGCGGATCCCGACGAGCTGGCTTCGTCAGGCCGTGGCGCTGCTGCTGGAGCAGGTCAAGGCCACGCTGGAGCGCTACAGGGTGCACTACGACAGGTTCTTCAGCGAGCAGACCCTGCACGAGGGATCGCCGAGTGCGCTCGAACGGGCGCTGGCGATCGTCGAGGCGAATGGACACGTCTACCGCTCGGAGGGCGCGACCTGGCTGCGCACCACGAGCTTCGGGGACGACAAGGATCGGGTCGTGATTCGGTCCAACGGCGAACCGACGTACCTGGCGGCGGACATCGCGTACATCCAGAACAAACGGGAGCGGGGGTTCGAGCGGCAGCTGCTGCCTGTCGGGGCTGACCACCACGCGTACGTACGGGAGCTGAAGGCCGCGATGGCCGCGCTGGGCGGCGATCCCGACACGATCGAGGTTCCGATCCTGCAGTTCGTCCACCTGGTTGCCGGCGACGAGGTGTTCGCGATGTCCAAGCGTCGAGGCGATTTCGTCACGCTCGACGACCTGCTCGACGCGATCGGGGTGGATGCCACACGGTTCTTCATGCTCCAGCGCTCGCACGACCGGACGGTCGAGCTAGACGTCGAGCTGGCCCGGCGTCAGTCGGCGGAAAATCCCGTCTATTACGTCCAATACGCGCATGCCCGGATCGCCTCGATGCTCTCTCGCTTCCCCGAATCAAGACTCGCCGAGGCGCTCGGTCCCGAGGCGAACTGGGGCGAGGGCGAGCTGCACGACTCGGAGCGCCGCCTGATCAAGAAGCTCGCGGCACTGCCCGACGAGGTCGCGGAAGCGGCCGACCGGCGAGGCCCCCACCGAATCGCGGCTTACGCGCTGGAGCTCGCCCAAGAGTTCACCGCGTTCTACCGGGACTGCAGGGTGGTGGGCGCCACGCCCGAGTCGACCGAGTCCTTCCGGATCGCGCTGTCGCTGTGCGCGCAGCGCTCGATCGCGCGGGCGCTCGAACTCCTTGGGGTCAGCGCGCCCGATTCGATGTAACGCCGCCCTGCTACGGGTGGCGAATCAGGTCCTCGTCGAGACGCCGTGCGTCGTCGGGAGAGAGCTGCGGTGCGGACCGGGCGCGCTCGGCCGCCTCCGCCTCCGCGGCTCGCGAGCGCCGGCGCCACTTCGGCAGTGTGAACGCCAGCATCCCGGCTCCGATCAACACGAGCGCCGGCGGCAGGATGTACACGGTCAGGTTGAAGCCATGTGCGGGCGGGCGGCCGAGGACCGCCGGTCCGTACTGACCCACGAGGGCGGTCTCGATCTGGGCCTTCGTCTCGCCCGCCGCGATCAGCGACCGGATGTAGCTGCGCTCGGCGTTGGCCTGGGGCGACCCGGCCACGGCCAAGGGCTCGTGACAGGCAACGCACATCACGTCGTTCTCGATGTCGGTCAACGACGCGCGCGGCGCCACCGCGTCGGCCGTCGCCAGCGGGAGCGCCAGCGCGAGCAGCGCCGCCGCGACCGCCGTGAGAGCCGCGCGCCTCATGCCGGTTCGTCCAATAGCCGCGACAGGGTCTGCTGGAGCCAACTGCCGCTGAGCTGGTAGCGACGGATCGCCGCGATCCGGCCCTGCCGGTCGATTACGAACGTCTCCGGGACCCCGTCGATGCCCATCGCCTGGGGCCAGTTGGCGGCGATGTCCCGGACCACCGGATACGTGATGTGCTCCTGGCGAACGAACTGCTCCGACGCGGTCGAAGTGTCCAAATAGGTGACGCCGAGGACGGTGCCGTTGTGCCGCGCCAGCTGGTGTTCGGCCCGCTCGAGGATCGGCGCCTCGGCCTTGCAGGGATCGCACCACGAGGCGAACACGTTGATCACGACCAGCTTGCCGCGGAGGTCGGCGATGCTCTCGCTCCCGGGACCGCCCAGCCGGGGCAGCGCCATCCGTGCGTCCGGCACGGTCGGCCGCAGCCCGCGCGCGAGCGCCGAGTCGATCGAACCGTTCGCACCCTGGCCCGAGACTCCGAACGCCAGCAGCGCGATCAGCGCGGCGGCGATGCAGACCACGACTGCGGGGAGCACGACACGACGCATCGTGTCCAAGAGTAGTACCGGCCCCGTTCACGGCGCGTGACTCGGCGCCGTCATGCTATACGCGCCTCGGGCGCGGATCGTGCCGAGCGCACCATGACTGCGCGCGAATGACCATCCCTACCGCCACAGCCACCGTTGAGTAGCCCCACTCCAGGGGGCGATCGCCGCCCCCGCCGGCGTTCGCTGGGGATCTGGGCGGCGGCGCTCGGCGTAGTGGTTGTGGCGGCGATTGCCGTGCTGGCCGGTAGCTCGCACGGGCCTCGGCGGCCGAGCCCGTCACGGAGCCAGCCGCTGCCGCAGGCGACTCAGACGATCTCGCAGAAGCCCCCGAACTGCACGGGCGCGTGTGCGCGGAGCGGGATCCACAAGATCAAGCACGTCGTGATCATCATGCAGGAGAACCGCTCATTCGATAACTACTTCGGGACGTTTCCCGGGGCCGACGGGATCCCGATGCGTCACGGCGTGCCCACCGTCTGCGTTCCCGACCCGGCGGCCGGCAGGTGCATCCGTCCGTACCACGACCGCTCCGATCGCGACACCGGCGGTCCGCACGCCTTCTCGAACTCGGCTGCAGACATCGACGGGGGACGAATGGACGGTTTTATCGCGGAGGCGGAGCGAGGCGGTATATGCGCGGCCAATGACCCGACCTGCGGCAAGCACTGCCTGCCGGGGGAGGTGTCGTGCACTGACGTGATGGGCTACCACAACGCCGACGAGATACCCAATTACTGGACCTATGCGCGCGACTTCGTGCTGCAGGACCACATGTTCGCAGCGGTCAGCTCGTGGAGCCTGCCCGCGCACCTGTACGAGGTCTCGGCGTGGTCGGCCTACTGCTCGGTTCCGCGAAACCCGATGGCGTGCGTGAACAATCCGGCGCGGCCGGGGCTGCCCAAGGATTTCGGCCGTCCCCGCGCGCGCCGCGCCCGCGCCGGCCGGCCGGGACCGTTCTACAACTGGACGGACCTCACCTATCTGATGCACCGCCACCACGTGAGCTGGCGCTACTACGTGTTCCGGGGCGGTGAGCCCGACTGCGAGAACGCGCAGGCGATCACCTGCCAGTACGTCTCGCAGTCGGCCGGCACCCCGGGGATCTGGAACCCGCTCCCCCACTTCGCGACAGTCAGGCAGGACCACCAGCTCGACGACATCAGGCCGTTGCACGCGTTCTATAGGGCGGTCGCCCGCGACAGGCTCCCCGCCGTCTCCTGGGTCGTGCCCAACGACCGGGTGTCCGAGCACCCCCCGGCGCTGATCTCGACCGGCCAGAGCTATGTGACGGGGCTGATCAACGCGATCATGCGCAGCCCCGACTGGTACAGCACTGCGATCTTCCTGTCATGGGACGACTGGGGCGGCTTCTACGACAACGTCCTCCCGCCGCGGGTCGATCAGAACGGCTACGGCATCCGTGTTCCCGGCCTCGTCATCAGCCCCTACGCGCACAGGGGCTATATCGACCACCAGGTGCTCAGCAGCGACGCCTACCTGAAATTCATCGAGGATGACTTCCTCGATGGGCAGCGGCTGAACCCGCGGACCGACGGACGTCCGGACCCCCGTCCGGACGTGCGCGAGAGCGCCTCGATCCTGGGCGACCTGCAGAAGGACTTCGATTTCAACCAGCGGCCGCGGCGGCCGATCCTCCTGCCAACGGACCCGCCGTTCTCGTGACAGCCGCCGAGGCTCGTGCGGAACCGCCACCCTCAGCCCGAGCCGCCGACGCTCGTGCAGCACCACCCGTCAAGCGCGGGGAACGCCGGCCGGCCGCCGGCGGGCGTGAACTGCTGGGCGATCCTCGAGACGGCGATGATCCGCGGCGCGCCGGAGACATGGATGAAGATCCACTGGTTGGCGGCGGGCCAGCTCACCAGCAGCCACTGGCCGTCGGGCGACCACGCGATCTGGCGCAGACCGGCTCCGCTGAAGATCTGACGGGTCGTGGCCGCGTGTGGCGGGAGGTCGGTGAGCGTGAGCTCGCGTGCGCCGAGCAGCGCGAGGGTGCGGCCGTCGGGGGAGAGGGCCGCATCGACCGCGGCCCGACCGGGCGCAAACGGATGGCGCAGGAGCATCCGCCCATTGGCGCTGAGCACCGTCGCGGCGTCGCGGGTGAGCACGAGCAGCCGCCGGCCGTCCGCTGACCAGGAGAGCAGCCGGGGCCTCGACGTCTGCGCCACCGAGAAGGCGAGCGTGCCGGTATCGGCGTCGCGGACCGCGACCGCCCCATCGGCGCTGACGTAGGCAAGTTGGTACGCGGAGCCGGGCCGCCACGAGGGCGCCACGGGCGCGACGCCGCGGACGAGCAGCCGGTCACCGGTGCTGTCGCCGGCGATCACCCGCAGGTTCCGCGAGCTCAGGTAGGCGATCCGGTAGCCGTTGGGCGAGAACCACTGCGGGAAGCGGACCCGGGGGCGGGCGATCGTCCATCGCGTTGTGCCGCGGAGATCCACGGCGGTCAACTGGTTAGCGCCGGCGACGGCCACGTACTCCGCGTGCGGGGACCATGTCGCCTGCCGCCACGGCCCCAGTCGGCGCTTGGCGCCGTCGGCGGCGACAGTCCACGCGCCACCGGGCCCAGAGACGAGGATCCGGCCTGGCGCCGGCAGCGAGAACAGGGCGGTCCTGGCGTGACGGACGCCAAGTGTCTGTTCGATCCAGCGGTGAACGGTGGCCCCGGCGGGCGTGAGCGCGAGGACCCCGGCGAGCACTGCCACGACCGGGACGAGGGCTAGCCGGATCCTCAGCCGCGACCGAGATGCCGCGGGCTGCTCCGCGTAGGCTGAGCGGACGAGCTCCCACGCTCGCTGCTCGCGTCTCGGCCTCGTCCGGAGCCCGCGCGGTCCGCAGCCGGTCAGCGATGGCGCGATCGCGTGCGCTCACGTGAGCTCCACTTCGCGCAAGTGGGCGTCGAGCGCATCGAGGGCGCGGCGCAGGCGGGAGTTGACGGTGCCCCGGGGGAGCTCGAGCGCTCGTGCGATCTCGCCGGGGGTGTACTCGAGTACGTACCGAAGTACCACGACGGCCCGGTGCTCCGGCGTCAGCGTGGCCAGCGCCCGGAGCAGGTCGTCGGAGTAGCCGCCGACAAGCTCCGCCGGGGCAGGCTGGTCGGGCAGCTCTCGATCCACCTCCCGCCGGGCGGCACGGGCGCGGGTCCAGTCAATTGCCCGATTGACGACGATCCGTCCGAGCCACGGCGCGAACTGGCGGCGCCGATCGAACCGGTGGAGCGTCCGGATCGCCGACAGGAATGCCTCCTGTGCGATGTCCTCTGCGGCTGCGTGGTCGTGGACGATCAGAAACGCGGCGCGATACGCACGCCGCCAGTGCCGGCGGAACAGCTCCTCGAGGTCAGCTTCGGACCCGGCCTGGGCGCCGCGGATGAGCGCGGCCTCGCTGCGCTGGCGCCACGGTCGCCGCGCGGGCAGCGGGTGCTCCACGGCGAGGCTCTCCGCGGCCGCCGACACAGGTTCAGCTTCAATCGGCACGATCTGCGCGCATCGTCTCGTGTACGGATAGGGCGCCGCAAGAGGTCCCTCAGCAGTCGACCCAGATCGCGAGGGCCTCCGCCGCGGCCTGAGCGGCGATCACTGCTGGTACTCGAGCATCTGGCGGAAGCGAGCCGCCACTTCCTCCGCGAACTGCCTCGGAGTCTCGTCTTCGTCGACCCCAACGAGCGCGTCCTGCGGCTCGTCGAGCTCCTCGAGGAAGGCCCCGACCACCGCCGGATCGAACTGGTGGCCGGCCTCGCGAAGCAGCTCGCGGCGGGCCACATCAGTGCTCCGGGCCTTCCGGTAGCACCGGTCGCCGGTGATCGCCTCGAACGCGTCGCAAACGGCGACGATCCTGGCCGCGAGGGGAATCTCGTCGCCGTGGAGGCCGTCCGGATAGCCGTGGCCGTCCCACCGCTCATGGGTGGCGCGCACGATCGTGGCAACGGGTCGGAGCGCGGGAGCTGCGCTGAGGATGCGCTCACCGAGGATCGTGTGCTGACGGACGAATTCCCACTCGTCGGCCTCGAGCTCACCGGGCTTATCGAGAATCGCGTCGGGGATCCCGACCTTGCCGATGTCGTGCAGCTCTGCTGCCCGGGCGAGCTCGTCGATGTGCTCGGCGTCCATTCCGAGACGGCGGCCGACGAGGACGGCGAGCCGGGCGACGCCCGTCGAGTGGTCGGGGAGGCTGGGCTGCTTGGCGTGCATGATCCGGACGAGCACGTCCCGGGTCTGCTCGCGCGCGGCCGATGGGCGTCCCTGCTTGCGCGTGTACATCCGCTGGTCGGCGAGCTGGAGCGCGTAGTCCGGGGTGGTGGCCTCATGCGGGAGCAGCACGGCGCCGCACGATGCCTGGATCGAGAACGTCTCGCCTCGATCGCGGAGCGCGCCGGCGGCCCGCGCCATCGCGTGGTGGAGCTCGCCGGGACGGGCAGGCAGCAATACGCAGAACTCGTCGCCTCCGAGGCGGTACGACGTTCCGTGCGGGAACACCGATGCGGCGAGCTTTCCGCCCAGACGCGAGAGCAATGCATCTCCCGCGAAGTGGCCGAAGGTGTCGTTGTAGGTCTTGAAGCCGTCGAGGTCGAGCAGCATCAGAACGATCGCCTCGTCGGTTCCCTTCGACGCTCGCCCGAGCCGCTCGGTGAGGTCGGTGGCGAGCTTGCGGCGGTTGCCGAGGCCCGTGAGCGGATCGGTCAGGGCCTGCTCGCGAAGCGTCTCGTGCGCGAGGATCTCGATCACCGCCGTGTGGGCGCGGTCGACGAGACCGAGCATCAGCGCCTGCTCGTCGGAGCGGAACTCGCGGGCGTGGCGGGCCACGCACAACGCGCCCCCCCGGCTCTGGGCGTTGCTCTCGGGGCCGAGCGGGACGGCCAGCGCCCAGACGCCATCGCGTTCGAGCTGCTCCGGCTGGTGCGAGCGCAGCGCCCGCCGGTTGGCCTCCTCGAGCAGCGGCCCGAAGCCAGAAGGACCGGCGGTGTCACTCAGCGGTGGCCGGCTCGGAACGTCAAGCGTCAGCTGTCCGGCGTCGGCATCGAGCGCGTCGATCGACCCGTGCAGAACGATGGTGGTCAGAGCCGGGAGGTCGAGCTTCGCCGCGAACGCGTCGCCGAGCCGTCGCACAGCCGCCTGCAGTCGGGTGCGCTCTCGCCCGACGAGCTCGAGCCGGTGCTGGGCCTGAGCGATGCGGGTGCTGCGGTCGCGGTCGAGCAGGAGCAGCAGCGCGCTGAGCGGCAGCACCATCAGAAGGCTGAAGTGGTCCCGACGGGCGCTGTAGGCGAGCAGTAGGCCGATCGGTGCGGTACACACGTCGATCAGCCAGACGAGCGCGACGACGCGGAGCTGAAGCCGAGGCGCAACGGCGAGTGCAGCCGCCTCGCGGATTGTCGAGGTGACGAGGTCGACGACGCAACCGGCCAGGAACGCGAGGAGATAGATCACCGCGAGTTGCGGCGCATCGTGATGAAGACCGGCGATTATGAGAACGACCGCCGGTCCGAGCGCGTGCCACGCGTTCGGGATCGAGAACAGGACGTGATCGACCGACACTCGCCGGGCCGCCAGGCGGGACAGGCTCGCGAGGACCAGACCGGCCGCCACGAACAGCGGCACGGTCGCCGGCGGGAGCAGCAGCAGCATCGGGACGAGCATCACGTAGGTCGGGACCACGTAGCCCGCGCCGATCGGGAACCTCACCGAGCCTGCGACCAGGGCGTACAGGACGACCAGCAGCCCCGCGAGCATGAAGTTGAGCCCGTGCCCGGCCAGATCTGGGGCGGCGAGCGGAGTGGCGATGCTCAGAAACAGCAGCGCCGCAACGGCCTCAACCAGCACCTCGCGGCGGCTTGCGCGCTGCTTGCGAGTCTCCCAGGAGTCCTCCAGTAGACGTTCGACCGGATCCGTGGCCCGGGCGTCGTCAAGTTCGCCGTGTATAGGGACGCTTGCCTCAGCGTCCGGTGCTGGCGAATCAGGAGGAACGGCACCGTCGGGGCGCCGTTCCTCCGTATCGCTACTTGGCGTAGGGATCGACGTAGACGTCATCAATCTGCCATGTGGCATTGGGGCCCGACGAGAACGCGAGCTGCACGTTGACCGACATGCCGTCGGGTAGATATGAGCCCAGAGCAATCGATGGGGTCGGTTCCCACGATTGGAACGGACTGTCGTTCAGGCGCCCGAGCGAGAACGCGTGGGTGTTCCCGTTGCTGTCGGTCCACAGCGCCGACACCCTCAGTGCAGTGCCCCACCCGGCGTTGTTCTGCGCGTTAAGCGCAAAGAACCGCAAGGAGGGAAACAGGTCGCTGACGCAGATCGAGGGCGAGATCGCTGATCCGCCGGGCCCGATGCTCAACGATTGGTTTTCGCTGGCGCCGCTGACGTTCCACGGCTCGGCGCCGGACACGAGCGCGGCGTTGTTGAGCGTCCACCCTGAAGTGTCCTCGTTCTGGAAGTCCCCCCCCGGGACAAGCGAGTAGCTGTTGCCATCACCGAACTGCGAGAACACCTGCGATGACGTTGGAATCGGGCAACTGCCGCTGGCCGCTGACGCCACAGGCGCGCCAATCAGCATGGCAAGGCCGACAAGCGCGAAAGCGAGGATTCGCTTCGGCGGCCAATCCATCACATAAGGCATATGGGACCTCCCTGTCCGTCCGAACTTGGCAGAAGGAGTTCGGCAGCTGGGCTGTCTTCGGGAGACCCCTGGCTTTGCGTCCCCGCCTCGCGACGGGTTTGCCTTTGTCGACGGAGCACCTATCGGCCGCCCATGAATACACCTTTATAGGGAGGTTTGGGGAACTAGTGAATTTGGCCGGATGTCGGATGGGGTTTGGGGGCCTGAGTGGACCTGTGTCCGACCTTTTGACGTAACAGCATCGGATTTCCGAGGTGCGGAGGGTCAGATGGCAGCAAGATCGGTTCGGTCGGCGCTTTTCTTGATTGTCGTTTTGTGTGTCGTGAATGCGCAGGCGGCGCGAGCGGACGGCCTGCCGGTGGTGGGTTTCAGCGACGGGAGGCAGATCGTCGGCACCCCGGGCAGCAACGTCATCTACGGGGCGCGCGTGACCCGCCGGGGCACGATCGTGAGCGTGCAGTCGCGGGCGCATCGGCTACTGAGAGCGGCCCGGCTGGCCGGGCGGTTCGTCGTGCCTGTGGTCGCCATCGACGGGTCCACCGCCGGGCTGTCCGCCGATGGGCGGACATTGGTGCTGACGTGGCCCCGAACCGCGTTTCTGCAGCGCACCACCCGCCTTGCGATCATCGACGCCCGCATTCTGAAGGTGCGGCGCCTGATACTGCTCCGCGGCGACTTCGGCTTCGACGCGATCTCCCCCGATGGGGCGTGGATCTACCTGATCCAGTACGTGTCGCAAAGCGACCCTGGGCGGTACCGCGTGCGCGCGCTGAGCACCGGAACCGGTCAGCTCCTGGGCCGAGAGATCATCGACCCTCATGACCGGGGGGAGAAGATGGCCGGCACGCCGATCGCCCGCGTCAGCAGCCCCGACGGGCGGTGGGCCTACACGCTGTACGGCGGCGGCGGCGATCCGTTCGTGCACGCGCTCGACACCGCCCACCTCCGGGCACGGTGCATCGACCTGCCCGGATTCGCAGCCGGGACCGACATCTTCAGCGCTCGGCTGACGCTGATCGCGAGTCGCTGGCGGCTGGTCGTACACCTGGGCCACCGCACGCTCGCCACGCTCAATACCCGGTCGCTGTCGGTGCTGCCGGCGCGCCGGGCGGCCCCGGCCACCCTCAGGACGGCCACGCGAAGGGCGAGCGCGGGCCGCGTCCGGACGGGGACGATCGGAATCGCGTTCCCGATCTTCGGCGGGTTTCTGTTGATGATCGTGACGATCCTCGCGCTCCGGCGCCGGGTGGTCGCGGGGCCGCGCCGGATCGGTGCGCCGTGAAGCGTGCCAGCGCGCTGCTGATCGTGATGTTCGTGGCCGGCGGCTGCGGTGGCTCGGCGCCACGACACGGCAGCGGCCACCGCCCCCGGCCGGTCCTCGGTACGAAGACGGTGATCGCCGGTGGACCGATCCCGAGCCGGAGCGAGCGGCCGCCGGCCACGAACGCGGCACCGGCTCCGGAGGCGCTCGTCACCGCCGAGACCGAGAACCAGCTGGTGGCCGTGAACATGCGCAGCGGACGGGTCATTCGGCGGGTGGCGGTGCCGGCGGATCCCGAAAACGTCGCCGCCAGCGGTGTGGCCGTCGTCGTCAGCCCGGCCGCACGCACGGTCAGCCTCGTCAGCGCCGGCTCGCTCCGCATAGCCAAGGAACTGCATGGATTCACGTCGCCGCAGATCGCGTCGATCTCGCCCGACGGCGAGTACGCGTACGTGAGCGACGCGGCCGGCACGGTGACGGTCGTCCAGCTGAGCGACGCGAGGATCGTCGACAGGCTCGCCGTTGGCCACGGGGCTCACCACATGAGCTTCCAGCCCGACCAGCGCCGGCTGTGGGTCGCCCTGGGCGAGGCGGCGCGGACGATCGTGGTCCTCGACACCTCCGACGTCGCCGACCCCCATGTGATCGGAACCTTCCAGCCGGGGTTCCCGGCGCACGATCTGTCGTTCTCGCCCGACGGGCGCACGGTGTGGATTACTTCCGCCACCGGGCCCGACGTGTCGGTGTTCAGTGCCGCCACCCACCGCCTCCTGTTCCGTGTGCCCGTGGGCCCGTCGCCCCAGCACATAGCGTTCGCCGGGCCGTACGCGTATCTGACGAGCGGGTACGGGGGCCGACTCGAGAAGGTCGATGCGGCCGATGGCCGCGTGGTGGCGCGGGCGCGGTCCCCTTACGGCTCGTTCGAGCTCGACGTCGCCGATGGCTACGCGGCGACGTCGTCGCTGCTCCGGGGGACCCTCGCGATCTACAACCTGGGGTTGCGGCTGCTCCGCGTCGTCCACGTCGCGCCGGCGACCAGAGAGGTGGCGATTTGGGAACCGTGAGACATGGCGCTGCGGGGGCCGTAGGATGCCGGCTGCGCGCACGCGCGCGTGCCCTCGATGCATTCAGAGATGGTCACCGATACGGGGTTCGAGTACTGGCCCGGGGAGCCAGTGCTGGTTCACGTGATCCGTCGCGAGCGCCGGGTGTTCGTCAGCGACGATGGCGTCGCGATCACGAAGGCTGGCCGCGTCGCCGGTTGGCACGCGGTGGCTGAGCTCATCGAGCGCAAGTCGGGCGTGAACTTCAATGGGCGCGGCGTGCTCTCGCTGCCGGTCGTGGCTCGGCCGGTCCGGGCCTCGACGCGATCGTGCGGCGAATCGGCGAGGCGTCGCTGATGTTCTATGAGGAGCTGCTCGAGCTGCGGAACTGAGCGGCGGCTCACCTCTGGGTGATAGCGAGTCCGCCTGCCACGCGGCACCCACCCGCTCGTACTCGAGCTCGCGGGCTGCGGCCGCCGCTGCGCCGGGTCCGAGCTCACGCTCGATGATCCACAGCGCGAGGTCGAGTCCGGACGTGACCCCTCCGGCGCTCAGCACATCTCCGTCGTCGACCACCCGGGCCTCGGCGATCACGTTGGCTCCGGCCGCGCGCAGGTCGTCGATCGCGACGTGATGCGTGATAGCCGGCCGTCCTTCCAACATGCCGGCCGCGGCCAAGAGCATCGCTCCCGTGCAGACCGAGGCGACGGTCGTTCCGCCAGCGTGTCGAGCCGCGATCGCCCGCGGCAGCTCGCCGCGCTCGGCCTCGGCCCTGGCGCCCCGCGCCGAGCGGTCGTTCCAGCCGCCGCCGGGGACGATCAGAAGGTCCGGGGCGTCCGAGAGGACGCCGTGGGGCCGGATCTGTGCGCCGTGGGAGGCGGTGATGGTCTCACGGTCGGTCAGAGTCACCAACCGGACTGTGAACCGCCCGGTCGCCTCGCCTGCGCCCGCCAATAGCTCGAACGGCCCGAACACGTCGAGCTCGTCACATCCGTCGTACAGGATCACCTCGATGTTCATGCCGCCGATCCTGACGTGGATCCAGGGCCGCCACAAGTGGCAGGAACGCCGATCTTCGCTAGATTTCCGCCAATGCATCGCGTTGCCGCCCTGGCCCTCCCGGAGGTGGTCGCATTCGACCTCTCTATCGCCGCCCAGGTGTTCGGTTACCGCGAGGAGGAGATGTATGAGTTTGCGCTGTGTGCCCCGCAGCCCGGACCGGTCCCCACGACGACGGGATTTGCGTTGCTGTCCGAGCACGGCCTGGCGCCGCTCGAGCGTGCCGACACGGTGCTCGTGCCCGGGTATGAGGATCCGAGAGCGGCGCTGCCCGAAGCCGTGGTCGAGGCGCTCCGCGCGGCCGACAGGCGCGGCGCCAGGATGGTCTCGATCTGTACCGGCGCGTTCGCGCTGGCGGCCGCCGGCGTGCTCGACGGACGCCGGGCGACCACCCACTGGCGCGCCACGGCGCTATTGGCGCGGCGGTTCCCGGCAGTCCGCGTCGAGCCCGATGTGCTCTACGTCGATGAGGGGAGGGTGCTGACCTCGGCCGGAGTGGCGGCCGGCATCGACCTGTGCCTGCACATCGTGCGCCGGGACTTCGGCCAGCGAGCGGCCAACGCGATCGCTCGCCGGATCGTCGTCGCCCCGCAGCGCGAGGGCGGCCAGGCCCAGTTCCTCGAGCAACCTGTGCCCGGCAATCCCGGTGGGAGTCTCGAACGCACGCGGCAGTGGGCGCTCGAGCGGCTCGCCGAACCCCTGACCGTCGCGGAACTCGCGCGCCATGCCGGCTACAGCGAGCGGACCTTCGCTCGCCGCTTCCGTGCTGAGACGGGGACGACGCCGCTCCAGTGGCTCATCGTCCAGCGTACGTTGAAGGCCCGCGGATTGCTCGAGGCCGGCGATCTGCCGATCGAAGCGATTGCGCGCCGGTGCGGATTCGGCAGCGCTCCGTCGCTGCGCCAGCACTTCCGCCGGGCGGTGCGCTCGACCCCGACCGCATACCGCGCCGCGTGGACCGCCGGCGCCGCCAATGGCGACTAGCCCTTGCGGGTGATCTCGAGCAGGTAGGCGACCATCACGTCGTGGTTGCCGAGCTTGAGGTGGTAGGCGTCGGAGTGGGCTTCGACTCGCGCGATCTGCTCGTGCTTCTCATCGAACAGGTCGCTGAACTCGAAGAACTCGTAATCGACCACGCGCGAGGTGTATCCCGCCTCGTCCAGCAGCTGGGCCGTGCGCTTCTCACCGATGATCGAGAGGTGCAACAGGTACGCGGTGCCGTCGTCGGCGAGCGCCTGGGGGAGCAGCCCGATCAGGTGGTCGATGAGGTTCCGTCCCCAGTAGTCGAGCGGACGGTGCGTGACCACCTGCTCGAACGGATCGACGGGCATCTGGAAGAGGGAGGCGACGACCACGTCGTAGCGCTCCTCCGGCACCCACGGATACAGGTCCTGGGCGAGCGCGCTGACGCGGTCGGCGACCCCGTTGCGGAACGCGTTCGCAAGCGCGTTCTTGACGGCGGCCTCATCGATGTCGATCGCGTGCACGTGGGCGGCGCCGTTACGGGCCAGCTGCACGGTCAGGAGGCCGGTGCCGCAGCCGATGTCGACGCACCGCTGATGGGCACCGATCCCCTCGCGGTACAGGTATTTCCACACCAGGAAGCTGCCCGTGGTGGGCACGAACACGCCCGGCTCGCACGTGATGTCGGGGAACTCCAGAGGGAACATGCGGCGCCCGCGGGCGTCGCTCCACGACGGGGGGACTGGTGTTTGCGACGGGCGAGGGCTCCCGCTCATCGGGCAGGGCAGCGGGGCGGACGTGGCCGGGCTTGGTCCCGTCGAGCGCCGCCCGCGTGGCGGCCACGTGGTCCGGACCGACGCCACAGCAGCCCCCGATGATCTGCGCGCCCTCCTCACGCCACTGCCGCGCCAGGGCGGCGTACTCGGCGCCTCCGACGCCGCTCTCGACCCGCCAGCCCGCGGCGGAGAGGTAGCCGAGGTTCGGGTAGACGCCGAGCGGCAGATCGGTGAAGTCCCGCAGCCACGACAGCATCCCCGGGACGTGGTCGGGCGGGATGCAGTTGATGGCGAGCGCGCCGACGCCCATCTCCTCGAAACGACGTGCAGCGCGACCAAACGCGTCGCCCTCCGGGCCGCCCCAGTGCTCGCCGTAGACCCCGCAGACGCCGTGACGGCAGCGACGGAAGCTCAGCCACACGGGAAGCCCGGTGTCGAGCAGCGCCTCGACCGTGGCGTACGTGGACGTCCGGACCAGCGACAAGGTCTCCATCAAGATCAGGTCGGGCGGCTCCTCCTCGAACGCGCGCGCCAGTAGCCGGATCGTCTCGCGGCCGTCCGGGGTATCGACATCGCCGTTGATGCTGAAAGCGACGGCGACCTCGTCGGCGCGCCCGCCGTCCGCGGCCGCGGCCCGCGCCAGGTGGACGCCGCGGCGCGCAACGTCCATCCAGTGGACCGGGCCGAGCGATTCCCACTGATGCGGGTTCCCGTCGCGCAGCGCGGTCGGCAGCCCCCATGTGTTCGTCGAGATCACGTCGCAGCCGACGTCGACATAGCGACGGTGCACGGCCTTGACGTCCGACGGCGCGTCGAGGATCGTCGTCAAGCCCCACAGGTGCTCCTCGACCTCGGGTCGCTCGCCGTCGGCTTCGATCAGCTCAGTCCCGATCGCTCCGTCGAGTACGACGCACTGGTCGGTGGCGATCAGCCGTTGCAGGCGGGCGTAACGGCTCTCGGGCGGCGCGGCGCCGGCGCCGGCGCCGGCGAACGTGGCTCCCGGATGCGTTGATCTCAAAGGCTGTAACTCCCTCTCCTACGGGAACGGACCGATTGACACCAAGGTTCCCATTCGACGACGGTTGCCGGACACTCTCACAGCGCCGGATTGCCCCAATCTTTCGGGCAGGTCCAATCGGTAGTCAACCGCGTGGCACGAGCCAACGGGGGCCGACCCTCCCGATCTATCGAGCAAGTTAGATCAAAAGGGTAGGGCTGAGGCGCGAAGACCGCGATATGTTCGCCTCGTGTCGGTGTCAACCTCAGACGCTTCCTCCGTACGGCGCGCTCGACGAGGTCCTGCGACGGGCGGGAGCCGTGTTCGCCGGCCAGAACGGTCGAACCTTGGCCGTCAACTACGGGTCCGCCGCAGGCGAGCTTGCCGTATGCGTGCGCGCCGTCGGCCTCGTCGATCGCTCCGAGCTGACGAAGCTCGTGCTGGAGGCTCCATCGGCCCAGCTCGGCCACCTCCTCGTCCGCCTCACCGGCCGGACAGTGGCGGTGGGCGGCGCGCTGCAGACCGACGACGGATGGTGGTGCCGAGCCGCCGAGGACCGTGTGATCCTGCTCTCCGAGCCCGCCGCCGGCGAGCGACTGCGCGAGCGCCTGCGCCATCAGGCTCAAGTTCTGCACCACGTCTCGGTGACCATCGTGGACCGATCCGACGAGTGGGCCGCGATCGCTTTGATCGGAGATGCGACGCCGAAGCTGTTGCGGGCGCTCGGCGCCTACGGCGACTCGGGCGACGCGCGCTCGGTCTCGCCGTTCGGAGCCGGCGTCGTCCACGGGGTCGAGGTGATGTGGCTACTCGAGTCCGACCGCAGGGCCGTGGCACTGGTGGGCCGAGGGCAGGCGGCCGAGCTGTGGCGAGCCCTCGAGGATGCCGGGCGCCCATTCGGGCTCAGCTGCGTCGGCCACGAGGCGGCTCGCCGATACGCGCTGCTCGAGCGCTCGGCGGACGCTTCCCGCTGATCGGAGGCGGCGCTCGAACATATACTTTGTGACCGCCGGTGAACGCCCGCGAGGGACCCGATGACCAGCCCGAGGTCCGGACACTCGGTCACGTGCGCGACGAGTTGCTCCAACTGGAGCGCGAGATCGTCGAGCTGCAGTACGTTCGCCGGGCGGACGCCCTCGAGCGGGTACGCGATGCTGTCCGCCGGTTAGGCGAGGTTGGGTCGCCCGGCGGGGATCCTCGATCGGGCCGCCGACGAGCTCGGGGCCAGCTCTCAGTTTGACCGCGTGCTGATCGGAGAGGTGACGGACGGTCGCCTGCGCGCGCGGGCGATCTGGGCGCGCGAGGACCCGTCGGCGGCACAGGCGGCGCTCGCGCGGCTCCAGCGGGCGCCGATCAGCCTCGAGTACCCGCTGATCGAGGACGAGGTCGTTCGGCGCCAGGGCGCAGAGATCGTCACAGCAGCGTCGGCCGGCACGCGCACCCCGGCCCAGCTGCGCGACGCGCTCGGCTGGGACGCCTACGTCGTGGTCGCACTCACCTCCGAAGGCACCACGATCGGCCTGCTCCACGCCGACGCGGGCACGAGCGGAAGGGCGCTCGACGAGGTCGATCGTGAGGTGGCGGAGCGCTACAGCGAGGGGTTGGCGGGCGTGTTCGAGCGCGCGGTGCTGCGCGAGACCCTCCAGCGCCACCGCGAGGAGCTCCAGTCTGCGATTCGCTGGATGAGCGCCCGCCTGACCCGGCTGACAGGGGAGACCGCCGTCGACGGCGCCGCCGTCGCCGCGACCGGCCTGGGTCTGGGCGCGGTCAACGCGCTCACACCGCGCGAGCTCGATGTACTGCGTCTGATGGCCAAGGGCAGGACCAACGGCGCGATCGCGACCGTCCTCGTGGTCCGCGAAGGGACCGTCAAGTACCACGTCAAGAACATCCTGCGCAAGCTCGGTGCCACGAGCCGAGCCGATGCCGTGGCCCGTTACGTGCGGGCCAACGAGGGGATGCGATGAGTACCGCCGACGGCACGCCCGAGCTGTTCTCCGGTCCATTCGGCGCCCAGCTTCACCGTCGTCTGGAACGGGCGACCGCAGAGGCGCGAGATGCGCTGGCGATCGAGGAGTCGTCGCTGCCGACCGACGAGCTGGGCCGGCTGCGGGCGCTGATCGCGGCGCTGCGCGAGAACCCGGAGGTAGCCGGGGCGCAGGAGGCAACACTCGCGCACGAGACCGCCCTCGAGCGACTGCGCCAGCGGTTCGAGGGGCGCTCCGAAGCGCTGGCGCGGGTCCAGGCGGTCCTCGCGGGACTGCGAGAGGTCACGGCTCCCGGTGCGATGCTCGCGCGAGCGCCGACCACGCTGTGCGTCGGTTCGAGGTTTACGCGAGCGATCCTCAGCATCGTTCGCGACGCCAGGATGGTCCCCGAAGCGGCGCACTTCGTCTTCAACCCCGAAGGCGCCGTCGCGGTGCTTGCCGAGCTGCGGGCCAGCCCGGTCATGCTCGAGCACCCGCTGATAGAGAACGAACTGCTGCGACGGAGACGGGCCACGATCGTGCTCGACGCCGCAGTCCATCCCCGAGTCGACCGGCGGATGGCGGAGTTGATGCAGTGGAGCTCGTACGCCGCCGCGCCGCTCGTGGTCGGGGCCAGCGTCGTCGGGGTCATCCACGCCGACCGGGGAACCGATCTCCAGCTCGAAGTGCTCGATCGCGACGTCCTGTGGGAGTTCGCCACCGGTCTCGCCCAGGCCTACGAGAGCGCGAGCCTCCGCCGCACGCTCCGGAATGAGCGCGAGCAGATGCGTCACTTCCTCGAATGGATCAATGCACGGTCGGGCACCCTGACCGACGCGCCGATCACGCTCGGCGCTCGTGACCCGGCGCCGTTGCCGGATGGTGGACTCGGCGAAGTCGCTGGGCCGTTCGACAGTCCGTTGTCGGTGAGCCGCGACGATCGCGTCGTTTTCTCGGGCCTGCTCACCCGGCGCGAGCTGGACGTCCTACGGCTGCTGGCCGACGGGAGCAGCAATCGCGCCGTCGCTGACGAGCTGGTCCTGTCGGAGTCCACCGTGAAGTTCCACGTGAACAGCATTCTCCGAAAGCTCCGCGCCGCCAATCGCGCTGAGGCCGTCGCGCGCTACCTCACACTGCTCGGGATGTCGCCTCCGTGAATCCCGGCGCTCGCCACCCCTTATCCTGCCGGGCCACCAATGATCGGTGAGATCCTGTGGACGCCGCCCGCTGATCTGCGCGAGAGCACGGAGGTGGGCCGCTACCTCAATTGGTTGCGGGACGAGCGCGATCAAGAGTTCGGCTCCTACGACGCACTCTGGCGGTGGTCGGTCACCGACCTGGAGTCATTCTGGGCCTCGATCTGGGAGTTCTACGGTCTGCGCGCCCACGCCCCGTACGAGCGCGTCCTCGGCGCACGGACCATGCCCGGCGCCGAGTGGTTCCCTGGCGCCCGGCTCAACTACGCCGAGCACATGGTCGGCGCCGATGGAGACGAGGACCGGGTGGCGGTGATCGCGCGGTCCCAGACCCGCCCAGATCTCAGGCTCACGTTCGGAGAGCTGCGCGAGCAGGTCGCACGGGCCAGGGTGGGGCTGCAGCGCTTGGGGGTCCGCCCGGGCGACCGCGTCGTCGCCTACCTGCCGAACATCCCCGAGACGCTCGTCGCCTTCATCGCGACGACAAGCCTCGGCGCTATCTGGGCGACGTGCGCGCCGGAGTTCGGCGCGCGGAGCGTGGTCGCGCGGTTCGCGCAGATTGAGCCGCGCCTGCTGCTCACCGTGGGCGGCTACGGCTATCGCGACCGCTACGTCGATCGGCGGGCGGAGGTGGCGGCGATCAGGGCCGGGCTGCCGACGGTCGAGCACGTCGTGTTCGTTCCTTACGGTGAGGCCGCCGTCCCGGACGCGATCGAGTGGGAAACGCTTCTCGCCGAGGCCGGGCCGTTGGCGTTCGATCCGGTCGCGTTCGATCACCCGCTATACGTGCTGTTCTCCTCGGGCACCACCGGGTTGCCGAAGGCGATCGTGCACGGCCACGGCGGTCAGCTGATCGAGCACCACAAGAACCAGGGGATCGGCTGGGACCTCAAGCCCGGCGGCCGGCTCCAGTGGTTCTCGACCACGGCCTGGATGATGTGGAACGCGCTCGTCTCGGCGCTGCTGTTGCGCGCCTCGATCGTGATGCTCGACGGGGACCCGGCGTGGCCCGATCTGCTCGAACAGTGGCGGGTCGCCGAACAGACCCAGCCCTCGGTGATGGGCGTCAGCCCTGCATACCTGATGGGTTGCCGGAAGGCGGGTGTGGAGTTCGGGCGCTGCGACCTGCACAGCATCCGCGCCCTGTGCACGGCCGGGTCGCCGTCTGCCCGCCGATGGCTACACATATGCCTACGAGCAGCTCGGCCCCGAGGCGGTGCTGATCAACGGGTCCGGCGGGACCGACGTCTGCACGGGGATCGTGTCCGGCTCGTTTGCGCAGCCGGTGTATGAGGGCGAGATCTCGGGCCCGTGCCTGGGGGTGGATGTGCGGGCGTTCGACCCCTTAGGCAACGAGGTGGTCGGTGAGCTCGGCGAGCTCGTCATCACCCAGCCGATGCCGTCGATGCCCGTCGCGCTGTGGAACGACCCGGGAGGAGAGCGATACCACGATGCTTACTTCAGCCGCTATCCCGGGATCTGGCGCCAGGGCGACTGGATCAAGTTCACCGAGCGGGGCAGCTGCGTGATCACCGGTCGCTCCGACGCGACCCTGAACCGCGGCGGCGTGCGCCTCGGGACCGGCGAGTTCTACGCCGTCGTCGAGGACCTGCCCGAGGTAGTCGATTCGCTGGTCGTTCACCTCGAGGACGACGGTGGCGGCAGCGGCGAGCTGCTGCTGTTCGTCGTCCCCGCGCCGGGAGCCACGTTCGACGACGAGCTGCGCCGGCGCATCGCCGGCGTTTTGCGATCCGAGCTTTCGCCTCGCCACGTGCCCGACGCGATCGTCGCCGTACCCGCGATCCCGCGAACGCTGACCGCGAAGAAGCTCGAGCTCCCGGTCAAGCAGATCCTGGTGGGTACGCCGGCGGAGAACGTCGCCAGCCGCGACGCCCTCGCTCAGCCCGACGCCCTCGACGCATTCGTCGCCTACGCAGCCACGCGCGAGGAGTCGGCGGTCTAGCCGCGGCGGTCGACCACCCGCACCGCCTTGCCGTCGCTGCGAGGGATCGTTCCCGGCTCGACCATCGCGACGGTGATGCGCAGGCCGGTGTGCTCCCGCAACAGCTGGGCGAGGTGTGCGCCGAGCGCCTCGCGGTCGGCGACCTCGGGCGCCGGCTCGCATTCGACGGTCAGCTCGTCGAGTGGCCCGTGGCGTTCGACGATCAGGCGGTAGTGCGGCGCTGTCCCGTCGACGCCCAGCAGCAGCTGCTCGACGTGGGTGGGGTGAATGTTGACGCCGCGGACGATCAGCATGTCGTCGTGGCGGCCACGCAGGCCCGTGAGCCGGACCGTCGTCCGTCCGCACCGGCACGGCTCGTCGAGCAGGCAGCCGATGTCGCGGGTCCGGTAGCGGAGCAGGGGCAGGGCCTCCTTGGTCAGCGTGGTGAAAACGAGCTCCCCCTCGGTCCCGGGGCCGAGCGGGTGCCCGTCGACCGGGTCGATCACCTCGACGATGAAATGGTCCTCGTTCACATGCAACCCGCGTCGCGCGACCAGGCACTCCGCGGCGACGCCCGGCCCGCACATCTCCGACAGGCCGTAGAAGTTGATCGCGGAGAGCCCGAGCGCGCGCTCGATTTCCGCCCGCAGATGCTCGGTCCACGGCTCGCCGCCGAACAGACCGAGCTCGAGTCCTGTCTCGCGCACGCCTGCGTCGTCGAGACCCTGCGCGATCGCCAGCGCGTACGAGGGCGTCGACACCAGGACCTCGGCCCCGAGGTCCTGAAGGAGCATCGCCTGGCGGGCCGTCCGTCCTCCCGAGACGGGAACGACGGCCGCCCCGATCCGCTCGCCTCCTTGGTGAAAGCCGAGGCCGCCGGTGAACAGCCCGTAGCCGTTGGCATTGTGGATCAACATCCCAGGCCGGACGCCGGCCATCGTCATGCACCGGGCCATCAGCTCGGTCCAGGTCTCGAGGTCGGCACGGGTGTAGCCGACGACCGTCGGCTGGCCGTGGGTCCCGCTCGACGCATGGATACGGACGAGCTCCTCCTTCGGAACGGCCAGCAGGCCGAACGGGTAATGGACGCGGAGGTCGTCCTTGGTCGCGAACGGAATCTTCGTCAGGTCGTCGAGCCCCCGGAGATCATCCGGGCTGTCGACTCCCGCCGCGGCGAGTCTTGCGGCGCCAAGCGGCTGATGTCCCAGCACGCGCTCGATCGTCAGCCGCAGTCGCTCGAGCTGAAGAGCCTCGAGCCGCTCGCGCGGGAGCGTCTCCGCGCTGTCCCAGATCCGTGGCTCAGATCCTGCGCTCGTGGGCATTCCAGTGGTGCTCGAGGTTGCGGACAAGGGCCGGGCTGAGGTGGCAGTAGGCCTGCTCGCGGGCGTACGTCGCCATGTACTCGCGAAACACGTCGAGGGGCTCCTGCCCGACCCGCATCGCCTTCCGGTTCGCGGTGGCGTTGATCAGCCCCGAGCTGGTGAGCGCCTCGATCCGATCCTCAAGCGCGCGATCCATCTCCGCTGGAGCGACCACCTCATCACACAGCAGCGCCGCGTCCGGCTCGCCCGCCGTCCACTCCCGTCCGGACAGAATCGCCTGGCGGGCGGCGCGGTCTCCGACAAACCGGGGCAATCTGAGGTTGGACGCGCCCGGAATGATCCCCTCCTTGCGCGCCGGCAGGTAAAGGCGCGATCCGCGGGTGGCGATCACGTGGTCGACGACGTGCAGCAGCTGGCAGTGGCCCCCGATCGCGAACTTCTCGACGGCGGCGATCCAGAGCTTCTCATTCGTCCCCTCGTCCTGGCGGCTCGAGACGGGCTCGCCGGCGCGGACTCCACGGTAGATCTTGTTGACGTAACCCAGGTCCCGCACGAGATAGAACAGGAAGTCGATCCGCCCGTAGTAGAGGTGTGTCAGATTGATGCCCGAGCCGAACACGCGCTCGCCGCTGTGCGGCTGCTGGTCGACAACGGCGCCGCGGAACACGCCCACCTCGATCGCGGGATCGAGCAGGATCAGGTCGACCGCCGACTCGGTGGGGCCGAGCGTCACGCCGTCCTCGGCGTTGAGATGCCGGGGGTTGCTGAGCTCCAGGATGCCGGCCCGGCCGCGACGGGTGACGCGGACGGGACCGAGGTTGGCCTCGCCGGTGGCCTGGAGCTGATCGAGCCGCTCGAGGGCCTCCGGCGTCGGCTGGAGCATCGATCCGAGCAGGTGGGGGCCGACGCGCGGGGAGGCGAGGACGTGCGCCAGCAGAATCCCCTGGGCCAGCTCCAGTTGCTCCTTGTCGGCGAGCGGCCGCTCGCGCTCGGCATCCATCTCCCGCCGGGTCGGCGTCAGCCCCGGTACCCGCTCGGCCGCCTCGTAGACGAGCTCCTCGATTCGCACCGCCTTCGTGCAGCCCGAGGTGAGCGCGTCGTATAGCTCGACGACATGACGGCGCAGATAGCTCTCGCGGGCACCGCTCAGCGCGTCGAGAATCGTCGAGAACGCCAGCTGCTCGCCGTCGGTCCGGCGGGCTCTGGCGGGCAGGCGGGCGCTGAGCGACTGCCCGCGGGACAAGAAATCGCTGACCCTGCGGCTGGCGGGACCGACCGGTCCTTCCGCGGCCGGAGCCGAGGCGATCCAGGCGCGGGCGTCGGACTCGGGGAGCCCGGCCCGTTCCAGTACGTCGAGCTCGATCTGCTGTGCGGCGATGGTGGGGTGCACTATCGAAAGGTAGGGTTGGCTCAATGGCTGGATTGATGGCCGGTAAGGCCGGGCTTGTGACCGGTGGGGCGAGTGGCATCGGCCGCGCCTGTGCGGTGCGCTTTGCGCGTGAAGGCGCGTCGGTGATCGTCGCCGATCTCGACTCGGCCCGCGAGGGCGGGGAGCGGACGGTCCAGGAGATCGTCGAGGCCGGGGGCGAAGCGGAGTTCTTCGCCGCGGACGTGTCGAGCTCGGGGGACAACGAGGCGCTGGTCGCGCGCGTGGCCGACCGGTTCGGGCGTCTCGACTTCGCCCACAACAACGCCGGAATCGGCGTTCACGAGTTGCTCCACGAGACCTCCGAAGACGAGTTCGACCGCGTGATCGCTGTGAACCTGCGCGGCACGTTCTTGGGCATGAAGCATCAGATCACGAAGATGCTCCAGAACGAGATGCCGGTCCGGGGTGCGATCGTCAACACCTCCTCGAACGCCGGGCTGATGGCGGTGTCGCTGCTCAGCGCCTACGCGGCCAGCAAGCACGGGATCCTCGGTTTGACCAAGAACGGGGCGGTCGAGTACGCCGAGGAGGGGATCCGCGTGAACGCCGTCTGCCCGGGCGCGATCATGACCCCCCTGATGTCCGAACAGCCGCCCGCGCGCCAGCGCGAGATCCTCGCCCCCCAGGCGATGACCAGGTTCGGAGAGCCGGATGAGGTTGCCGCGGCGGTCGTCTGGCTGTGCTCCGAGCAGGCCTCGTTCGTGACCGGAGTGGCACTCCCGGTCGACGCCGGATCGGTCGCCTGGGTCTCGGCACATCGTGGCTGATTACCATTTCTCCGCGGTGGCTGCATCGTCTCCATCGGTCGCACGAGTCCGTGAGCCGGAGCGGTGGCAGGTCCGGGGCGCCGGCGCCGCCAGCCGTCTGGAGTCGTGGTCCGAGATCCTCGAGACCACGCACCTCGCGTTCGACGTCCATGCAACCTCGCGCACGCCCGACGATTTCCACGGCGCTGTGACACGGCGCAAGATCGGCGACCTCGTGCTCGTCGACTGTGCGGCGTCGCCGTTTCTGGGTCACCGCAGCCGCGCAATGATGGGCGGGAGCCGAGCCCATGCCCAGCCCGAGGACATCCTCGGCTTCCAGTTCGTGTGCAAAGGCGTCGAGCTCGTGCGCGAAGGCAGCCGCTCCGTCGTCTTGAAGGCTGGGGACGCCGTGCTGTGGGACGGCCTCCAGCCGACGGACATCGAGATCGTCGAGTCGTTCTACAAGCGGACCCTGCTGCTCCCGCGGGAGCGGGTGCTGGCGCTCTGCCCCCGGCTCTCCGACGTCCGTTCGATGCCCGCCCTCGACCGCAGCGGGCCGGCGCGGCTGCTCGTGCGTTACGTGAACGCGCTCGTGGCCGAGCTTCCCGGGCTCGAGCCGGCGGCGCGTATGTCGGCTGCCGACGCCGCCCTCGAACTGCTCCGCGCCGCCGTCGAGCCGAGCCTGCCGACCAGCCGATCCGCCACTCGCGAGGCGATGCGCTCCGAGATCCGGCGGTACATCCGCACCCACATGCAGGACCCCGCGCTCGACCCGGCATCGATTGCCCGCGCCTACTCGATCTCGGTCCGAGCGCTCCACGCGCTGTTCGAGGACGCCGACGCTTCCGTCGCCAGTCTCGTCCGGAGCGAGCGACTCGCGCGGTGCGCCGAGGATCTCCAGCAAGCCAACGCCGGTTCGGTCACCGAGATCGCGTTCCGCTGGGGTTTCTGCGACGCGGCCCACTTCTCGCGCGTATTCAAGCGCGCCTTCGGCTCCACCCCCAGCGAGGTCAGGCGTGCCGCACTGCTTCGCGCCTCGTCCGAAGCCGTGCACGACTCAGAGCCGCTCGAGCAGGTCGCCGACGCCATCTAGGACGGCGTCCGGGCGCCGGGCCGTGGGGAGGCTCCCGATGTCGATCGGGCCGCTGATCCCGCTACGGACGAGCACGGTGCGCGAGCCTCCGAGGCGGCCGAGGGCGATGTCCATCCCGAGGTCGTCGCCGATCACCGCAAGCTCGCGTGTCGGCAGGCCGAGCCGCGAGGAGACCTCGGCCACTGCCGCGCGCGATGGCTTGCCGACGATCTTCGGCCGCGCGGCGCCGGCTTTGGCGATCGCCGCAGTGACCATCGCCCCGCGGCTGATGATCGGCCCGTTGGCGCCGGCGTAGGCTCGAGCGTAGGACCCGGTCAGAAGCGGGGCCCCGCGGATTACCGCTCGAGCGGCCCGCTCGAGCGATGCCATCTCGAGCTCGTCGATGTGAGCCACGAACACGACCTCGGCGTCCTCGCCAGTCGCAAGCGGGATCCCGGCGGCGGCGATCCGCTCGCGGATGACCTCGGTGCAGAACAGCAGCACGGGCCGGTCCCGGTGGTTGCGCCGGAGGTAGGAGATCGCGCTCTCCACAGGCGTGAGCACCTCGTGGTCGGCAACCGGGAGGCCATCCTCGCGCAACCCCCGGGCGATCACGTCCGAGCCCACGTGGCTGCCGTTCGTGAACAGCACGAGCGGTCGTCGCGAGGCACGAATGCGCTCCAGCACCTCGCGCGCCCCCGGCTGTGGCCGGCCGCGCCCGTCGGGGCCGCGATGGACGAGGGTGCCGTCGACGTCGAACACGAATCCGCGGACCTCCTCAAGGCGCAGGCCGTCAGTCGGCACGGGTCCACACCACCCTTTCGCCATCCTTGAGCACTTCGAGATGCGAGATCGATGGGCGTTCGGCGAGCGCCCTGAGCAGCTTCACCACCGGTGCGCCCGCGGTGGCGACGGGCGCCTTCCCGCGCGCCGCCACCATCGCGTCGACCTGTTCGGCGGGCATCGTCAGCCGGAGCAGCAACTCCTCGTCAGAGATCCGCGCTCCAAACCGCGCACGGGCGCCGTCAAGCGTGATCGGCTCGAGCTCATCGAGCTTGCGCGCCTGCGGTCGCGACAGGACGCGGTCGGCGATCGCGGGGTCGACGCGCGCCGGCGGGGCGCCGTAGTGGCCCAGGAAGTAACGGACGGTCTCGTCCGAGACGGCCGCCCACCGCTCGCCATCGATCACGTTCCGCGCTGCCTGGCTGGCCACGAACTGGGAGACGGGGGTCACGAGGATCGGATAGCCCATCTCGGCCCGGACGCGGGTCACCTCGTCCAGCACCGCACCGAACAGCTCCGGCCGGTGCAGCTCCTCGAGCATGCGACGCGTGGTGGTGACCATCCCGCCCGGCAGCTGATGCTGGTAGTAGGCGACGTCGAACTCCTGAGGTGTCCCCGCCTTCAGTCCCTTCGCCCGGGCCAGCTCGTCGAAGTGCGCGGCCACGGTTTCCTGGGCCTCGAGATCGAGCGGGTGGTCGAATCCCGCCGCATCGAGGTTGCGGGCGGTGCTGATCGCTTCTGGTTGTGATGTGCCGCGGGAAAGTGGGCCGGACGCAGTGTGCACGACCTGGAAGCCGGCCTTGACCCCCTCGACGTAGACGAGCGGCGCCAACCCGATCGTGCAGTGGCTGTGGAGCTCGACGGTGCGCGCGCCGGCGGCGGCGATGAAGTGGGGCGCGAGCTCGCGGACGGCGTCGGGGGTGAGCAGCCCGCCGGGGTCCTTGAGGTAGAGCCGATCCATATCGGCGCAGTCCGCCAGGGCAGCCGCGCGCTCCGCGTAGTAGTGGTGGGTGTGGACCGCGCTGATCGAGTAGGTGAGACCGATGACCACCTCCTCGATGCCCGCCGCACGAGCCATTCCCGCGAGGCGCCTCAGCCGCTCGGGATCGTTGGACGGGTCGGCGATCTGCAGCCGGCGGATCCCGTTGCCCGCGACCAGCCGGAAGGAGAGGTCGATCACGTCCTGGGCGGCGGGCACCCACGAGATGAATCGCATGCCAGTCGTGATCATGCTGAGCAGCGTGTTCGGCATCGCCGCGCTCATCAGCCTGATCCGTTCCCACGGATCCTCGTGGTGAAAGCGCACTGAGACCGCCATGTGCGTGCTCGAGGTGAAGTCGAGCGCGTGGTAGCCGACGCGATCCATCGTCGGGGCGATCGCGACGACGTCCGGAGTCCTCAGGCCGGTCGCGCTCCACAGGCTCTGGTTGCCGTCGCGCGTGCTGGTGTCGATGAACTCGACCAGCCTGCTCATCTCAGCGCCCCGTCGAGGGCCGGGAGCGTGTCCTCGAGCCAGCGTGTGCTGACGGCGCCGGCGAGGAAATCGGGGTGGCTCAGGACGCGCTGGAGCAGTCGCTGGTTCGTCGCCACACCGTAGATTTCGGCGCGCTCGAGCGCCTCGGCAACAATCTGGATGGCCTCTTCACGGTCGGCGCCGTGGCCGATCAGCTTCGCCAAGAGCGAGTCGTAGAACGGCGGCACGAGCGTCCCGTCGCGGCAATGTGTGTCGAGGCGCAGGCCCGGCAGCTCCGGTACCGAGAAGTGGGAGATCGTTCCGGCTTCCTCGGCCGTCAGACGGCACTCGATCGCGTGCCCGGTGGGCTGTACCCCCGCCTGGGTGAGGCTGAGCGGCCCGCCGGCCGCGATCCGCAGCTGCCCGCGCACGAGGTCGAAGCCGGTCAGCGCCTCGGTGACGGGGTGCTCGACCTGGATCCGGCAGTTGATCTCGAGGAAGTAGAACTCGTCCGTGGTCGGATCGAGCACAAACTCGACCGTCCCCACGTTGCGGTACGAGATCGCCTGCACGAACCGCACGGCAGCAGCCGTCAGCGCCTCCCGGGTGGATGTTGTGAGCGCCGGCGCGGGCGCCTCCTCGATCATCTTCTGATAGCGGCGCTGGACAGAGCAGTCGCGTTCGCCCAGGTGGATCACGTGACCGTGGTCGTCGGCGGCGATCTGGACCTCGACGTGACGGGCGGCGGGGATGAAACGCTCGATGTACACACGCCCGTCACCGAACGCGGCCGCGGCTTCGCTGCCGGCGAGGGCGAGCAGCGACTTCAGCTCGGCCTCGTCCCGCGCCAGCTTGATTCCGCGGCCTCCGCCGCCTCCCACGGCCTTGACGAGAACGGGGTAGCCCGCCTGCTCGCCGGCGAGTACCGGCAGCCCGGCGGCCGCGGCCTCGTCGCGCGCGCGGAGCTTGTCGCCGGCCAGCTCGAGCACCTCGGGCGGCGGGCCGACGAACGTGAGCTGGTGCTCCCGGGCGCGCTCCGCCAGGCGCGGGCTCTCGGACAGGAAGCCGTAGCCCGGATGGATCGCGTCGCACCCGGTGCCGAGGGCGGCCTGTACCACGATGTCGTCGCGCAGATAGCTGTCGAGCGCCGGCCCGGGCCCGAGGCACACCGCCTGGTCCGCCATCCGGGCCGCCATTCCGTCGCGATCGACGTCCGAGGTCCCGACGACGGTCTCCAACCCGAGCTCGCGGCAGGCGCGCACGATCCTCACCGCGATCTCGCCGCGGTTGGCCACGAACACGCGTCTCACGAGGGCCTGACCCGGAACAGGGCCTGGCCGTACTCGACCAGGTGCGCGTTCTCCTCGCACACCTCGGCGATCGTCCCGGCCACCCCGGCGGGCACCGAGTTCATCATCTTCATGACCTCGATGATGCAAACGGTCGTGTCGGGGTCGACCCGGCTTCCGACCTCGACGAACGGCGGTTGCCCCGGCGCCTCGGCGCGGTAGAACGTGCCGAGCATCGGCGCCTGCACCGTGAGCAACTCGTCTTGCTCGGGTCCGGGCGGCTGCTCTGGGCCGGGCGGCTTGGTCGGAGCTCCTGGTTCGGCCAGGGCGCCGTCCTTGCGCACGTGCAGCGAGAAGCCGTCGGTCTCGATCCGCAACTCCTGGAGCGAGGACTCGTCGATGATGCGCAGGATCTCCCGGACGTCCTCGTCGCTGAGGCCCATCAGGAGTCGCCTCGCGCCTGGTTGGCGCCGAACGTGCTCATCACCAGCGCGATCGCGGACGCCGGCTGTGGCTTGGGTGGCCGCTTAGAGACGCCCGTGACGGGTCGGGACTGCACGATGAACAGCGTGCCATCGCGCGCGATCACCCACTCGATGTCCTGGTGGCAGCCGAAGTGGCGCTCGACCCGGCGGGCCACGTCCACGAGCCTCGCCAGCGCTTCGTGGTCGAGGCACGCCGCGCCCCGGCGGTCGGCGGAGACGGCCACGCGCACCGTGCCATCACCCGACTCGTTGGCGACGTACTGGATGTCCTTGTCGCCCGGCTGCTGGCGCACGACCTCCGAGGTGACCTTGCTGACGAGGTAGTCGTCGGGCGTTACCTCGCCGCCGACCACCGCCTGGCCGAGGCCCCAGCTTGCGTTGATCGCGACCATGCTCGGGTCGCCACTCACCGGGTTGCACGTGAACATCACGCCCGACACCTCGGCGTCGACCATGAGCTGGACGGCGACGCCCATCGCGGGATCCTCGGCGCCAAGCCGTTCGCGGTAGCTGACCGCGGGAGGGCTGTAGAGGCTGGCCCAACAGCTGCGCACCGCGTCGCACACGGAGTCCACGCCGCGGACCCACAGCCGAGTTTCCTGGAGGCCGGCGAACGTGGCCTCGGTGCTGTCCTCTCCGACGGCGCTCGAGCGCACCGCGACCGCCCGCGCGGCTTCGCCGCGCGCTTGCGCCAGTTCGTCATACCGGACGGCGATTTCGTCGCGGACCTGCTCCGGGACTCGTGCCTCCCTGATCGCGTCCGGTGTTCGTGTCTCGATTCCCGCCTGTTCGAGTGCCGCCCGGTATGCCTCGGTCGAGATCGCGAATCCGGGCGGCACCGGGATCTCGGCCGCCAGCAGCTCGCCGAGACTCCCGCTCTTGCCCCCGAATCGCGGCTCGTCGGCGCGGCGAAGCTCTTCAAGCCGCCGGGTGTACGGCATCGTTCCGGGGCTACCCGTCGCCGTCGAGGAGCGTCACGACTCCGTTCGTGCCGTCGACCCGGATCGTCTGTCCGGTCCGCAGGAGTGATGTCGCGCGGCCGGTGCCGACGACGGCGGGGAGCCCGTACTCGCGACAGACGATCGCCGCGTGCGACATCACGCCCCCGACGTCGGTGACCGTCGCCTTGATCATCGAGAAGATCGGCGCCCACGCCGGTGACGTGCTGCCGCAGACGAGAATCTCGTCGTCGCGGACCTCGGAGATCTCGTCCACGGATCTCACCACCCGGGCGATCCCCTCGACGACTCCGGGCGCGGCCGCGGCCCCGCGCAGCTCGTGGCCGCCGTCCTGCTGGCGAGCCCACTCCTGGACGCGCTCGGTCGTGACTCCCCAGAGCATGATCGTCATCGGATCGGTGACGGCCTCGGGGGTGACGCCGAGGGCCGGCGGCGGCGTCCAGGCGCCGAGCTTCTCGAGCAGCTCCTTGCGGCGAGCAACGATCGGCGGCCAGTGGTTCGGGCCGAGCGCCACGCCGCCCGTCGCCCAAGTTAGGACCAGCTCGTCGAGCGCCGAGCCGACCTCGTGGCGGGTCAGGTGGAAAAGGTCCTCGCCTTCGTCGAGGAAACTCGCTTCTGCGAGTAGCGCCCCGAACTCCCGGATCTTGTTCCACCACCTCGTCAAGAACCAGTAATCACAGAAGAACTTGTGCTCCTCGACGTACGGGAACACGGTCCGCGACAGTCCCAGCAGCTCCTGGAACGGCTGTCGCGCCTGCTCGTCGAGCAGCGCCTCGTACTCCTCGGCGAGGCGCTCGCGCTCGCGCTGGATCTGCTCCGTCGGGCGCGCGACCTGCGTACCCGACTTGATCGCATTGACGTGGCCGATCAGCGACGCGTACGGGATCCTCGGATCATCGAGCCAGCTGCGGTAGTAGTGGTAAAGCCCGTCGCCTGTCGCCATGTTGAACCACGGGTCCTTCACCTTCTCGAGCTCGGCCAGCCAGCTCCGTCCGGCCTCGCTCGTTGACAGCTCGGCGTCGATCTCGTCCGGCGAGCGGCCCTGGACGAACGCGCCGTCGACGCCCGTATCGATCGCCAGCTGGGCGAGTCGCCGCAGCTCCGCGTCGGGCTTGAACAGCAGCACGTCGATGCCGGCGACCATCTGCGCGATGTGCTGGTCTGGGATGTCGGGGAGCTGGCCCTTGCAGAACTCGACGAACGTGCCGTAGGCGCCGTAGCCCAGCAGCAGGAACTCGAAGTGGTGCTGCCACATCAGATCACCGAGCCTCAGCACCCGGCCGTAGGCGTTGAGGACCTCGTAGAACGCGGTGTTGCGCTCATCGCCGAAGACCACCTCATCCGGCTCGTACTCCGGCAGTCCTGGCACTTGCAGCTCATCGAGCTCGCGGATCAGAGCCTCCATCTTGGCTCGCCACTTGCCGTACAGCTCGGTCCAGTTGGCGTAGTAGTAACCCGCTCGCTTCTGGAAGAACTCGGCCCGCTCGGCGATCTTGGCCGGGTCGGTGACGGGGTTGCCGGATATGTAGACGTAGCCGTTGACGATCCGGTAGTCGATCCCCATCGCCGGCGGCACGGCGAACACCCGGTTCTGCCACGACCCGACCGCCTGGTAGGGGGAATCGATGCAGATCACGTCGAACGCCGGCATCGGGACCGGGAAGTGCATCGAGTTCCAAAACCAGAACCGATGCTCGTCGCTCTCGCGCCTGCGCTCGTCGAAGCGCGCGTAATAGGGATACATCTCGGCCCAGCCCTCGCAACCCGGTGGTGGCTCGATCGAGAACGGACTGGGAAAGGCGCCGAGTGCAGGCGTCGTGCTCACAATGGGAACCTCCCTCGCGATACGGGTCGCCTCGCTGCGGCCACGGTAGTGCGCTTATAGGGGCGCATCGGGGCGAAGTCAATACCCTTGCCGCTCCGCGCAGGTCAGCTTGAGCACCGGTGCTCGATTGGCGAACGCCCGCTGGCCCACGCTGGGCGGTGACTACGATCCGCCGCTCTTGTCGCCAGCAGCCCACAGTCACACGATTCGTGTCTGCGAGGCCACCGAGTTCGGCGGCCCCGAGGTACTCCGTATCGGCGAGCGTCCATGGCCGGTCCCGAGCGGTTCAGAGGTCGTGGTTCGGATCGCCGCGGCGAACGTGAATCCAACCGACATCGCCGCGCGGGCGGGCGCTCATGCTCGCCGGCTCCCGGATCTGCAACCGGGCTTCGTCCCTGGCTGGGACTTCGCGGGGACGGTCGCCGAGCTTGGCCCCGAGGCGTCCGGCTACGCGGCCGGCGATCGCGTCGTCGGGATGATCCCCTGGGTCCGGACCGGCGGCCGGGTCGGCGCCTACGCGCAAGCGGCGGCGGTCGAACCGGGCTGGCTCGCACCGTGGCCGCTGGGCCTCGACCAGATCACCGCGGCGACGATCCCGCTGAACGCGTTGACTGCGCGCCAGGCGCTTGACCTCATCGGGGCGCCGCCGGGTTCGACGCTGCTCGTCACCGGGGCCAGCGGCGCGGTCGGCGGCTTCGCCACCCAACTCGCCGTCCGAGACGGGCTGCGGGTGCTCGCCCTCGCCTCCGACGACGACGAGGAGTGGGTCGCCGGGCTCGGCCCGGCCGAGGTGCTGCCGCGCTCGACTGACCTCGCGGCGCTCGATCCGGTCGACGCGGTGCTCGACGCGGTCCCGATTGGCGCGGCGGCGGCGAGTGCGGTGCGCGCCGGTGGCGTGGCGCTCTTCACGAGGCGGGTGGTGGACGTCTCGGGCGGACCGGAGCTGCGAGTCGAGACGCCGCTGGTCCAGTCCGATTCGGCCGCGCTGGCCGAGCTCACCCGGCTGGTGGCGAGCGGGCAGCTGCATACTCGGGTGGCGCGGACGCTCGAGCTCGCGGACGCCGCCGAGGCCCATCGACTGGTGGAGCGGGGAGGGCTGCGGGGCAAGATTGTGCTGGTCGCGGGTTAGGCGTTTACGGAAGGAGAAGGAGAGATGGCGCGGATCGTGCTCGTCCACGGAGCGTTCGCTGGAGCGTGGTGCTGGGAGCCGGTGCTGCCGGGGCTGCGGGCTGCGGGGCACGAGGTGGAGGCGATCGACCTGCCGGGCTCCGGCATGGACGAGACGCCGGTGGAGGAGGTGTCGCTCGACGCATACGCGAACCGCGTGTGCGCCGTGCTCGCGGGCGGTCGGCCGGCGGTGCTCGTCGGGCACAGCATGGGAGGGATGGTCATAACCCAGGCGGCAGCACGGTGCCCCGAACATGTGGCGGCGCTCGTCTACTTGGCCGCCTTCGTGCCCGCCGACGGCCAGAGCCTGATGGAGCTCGTTGGCGCTGCCCGAGGCGGCGGATGATCAGGTCCAGGCCAACCTCGTGGTAAGCGGAGACCCGCCGGTGGCGACGATGCCGCCCGACGGCGCGCGGATCGCGCTCTACGGCTGCTGCGACGATGAGCAGCTGGCGTGGGGAGTTAGGCGACTGGGAGCGCAGCCCGTGGCCCCGTTCCAGGGCCAGGTCTCGCTCGGCGGGCCCCGAGCCGAGGCGTTCGAGGCGCTCCCGCGGGCATACGTGACGTGTCTGCGCGACCGGGCGATCTCGCCTGCGATGCAGCGCCGGATGTTCGAGGCGGGTGGGTGCGAGCCGGTGATCCAGATCGACACCGATCACTCGCCGTGGATCTCGCGCACCGACGAGGTGGTGGCGGCGCTCGATCGGCTCGCTGCGGGGCGGTAGCCACCACCGCCGCTCGGCACTCATCGGCAAGAACGGCTGCTCGCGATGGGTTGCCCGTGAACAGGGGCGGCGCTAGCTTGCTCTCAGTCCCTCACGCGCGAGAGAGGAGCGTCGATGGCCGAAGCCGAACTGCTGGCCCTGTACTGGACCGTGTCGGGTCCGGCGGACGTCCACGTCGGCCGCGAGTGGAGCCTGTTCGACTGGCGCGATCGTTGCGCCGAGGCCGCCCGGGTCGGGTTCAAAGGGCTTGGCCTGTGGCACGCCGACATCGAGCACCAGCTCGAGACGACCACGCTCCAGGAGATGAAGAAGGCTTTCGACGACGCCGGGCTCAAATACCTTCAGGTCGAATTCCTCGCCGACTTCTTCGTCGATCCCGGTGAGCCGGCGCGGGCCGAGTCCGACGCGCGGCGCAAGATGCTGTTCGACACCGCGGCAGCGTTCGACGCGCATCACATCAAGGTCGGCAACATCCCCGGTACGCCGTGCGAGCTGGGCAAGCTGACCGAGGCGTTCGCGGAGCTTTGCGCGGACGCGGCCAACCACACGCGCGCCACGGTCGTCTACGAGTTCATGCCGTTCGACGTGAATGTCAACACGCTCGACGCCGCGCTCGAGCTCGTGCAGGGCGCCGGCGCCTCGAACGGGGGCCTGGCGATCGACACGTGGCACATGTCCAAGCTGGGCATCGCCCCGGAGGACCTGCGCCGGATCGCACCCGAGCACCTGTCCTGGGTCGAGCTCAGCGACGGTCAGTTCGAGAACATGGAGGATCCGGTCGACGAGACGGTCAACCACCGACGGTTGCCGGGCGAGGGCGAGTTCGACATCGCTGGATATGTGCAGGTCGCCGGAGAGGTTGGCTATCGCGGCCCCTGGGGTGTCGAGACGCTTTCCGAGGAGCTGCGCAGCCAGCCGATCGAGCAGGCATTTCAACGAGCCTATGAGACGACCGCCGCACAGTTCCGTGCAGGGGTCGCGTGAGAGAGGAGTCGGCCGTGAGCGACAGCGAGCAGGCGCCGGGCCTGGACGGCGAGCAGATGGTCTGGATCTTCACGCAGATGCTGCGGATCCGCGAGTTCGAGGAACGCGTCAAGGGGACATTCGAGGAGAGCCCGGGCGTGATCCGCGGCCACACCCACCTGGCCGATGGTGCCGAGGCCTCGATCGTCGGCTCCCTGGCTGCACTCCGACCCGGCGATCAGCTTATGGCCACCTACCGCTGCCACGGCTATCCGATCACCCTCGGCACGGACCCGAACGCGATGATGGCCGAGATCTACGGTCGCAAGGACGGGCTGTGCGGCGGATACGGCGGCTCGATGCACCTAGTCGATACCGAGCGCGGGTTCCTCGGGACGTCGGGGATCGTCGGTCAGGGGATTCCGCAGGCGACGGGGGTGGCGTACGCCGCCCAGATCCGAAAGCAGGGACAGGTTGTCCTGTGCTTCTTCGGCGACGGCGCGTCCAAGCAGGGCGCGTTCTCGGAGTCATTGAACGTGGCGTCGCTGTGGAAGCTCCCGATCGTGTACGTGATGGAGAACAACTCCTACAACGTCGTCACCCGCGTCGAGCAGGAAGATGCCAACGCCGCTGCCGGCGAGCCGCTGGCGGTCAAGGCGAAGGCGTTCTCGATGCCCGGGGTGACCGTCGACGGCGGCGACCCCGTTGCCGTCCACGAGCTCGTTGCCACCGCGGTGGCGCGGGCGCGCTCGGGTGAGGGGCCGACGCTGGTCGAGTCGAAGGTCTACCGGCTCAGCGCCCACGGCAACATCATCGCCCCGCCCGGGATCCCACTCCACTTCCCCGAGCATGAGGCGATCGAGGTATTCGGCGCCACCGAGGAGTACGAGGCCGCGAAACGCGGCGATCCCGTGCCTCGGTTCCGCGCCCGGCTCGTGACCGAGGGGATCATCAGCGCGGACGAGGCCGATCGCATCGCCGGCGAGGTTCGCACCGAGATGCAGTCGGCGGTGGACTTCGCGCTCGACAGCCCATTTCCCGAGGCCGAAGCGGCCCTCAACTACGTCTACGCATGAGCTAGGAGGCACACCGTCATGGCAAGGGAGATCCCCTACATCGCGGCCATCAACGAGGCCATCCATCTCGAGATGGCGCGCGACGACACGGTGCTCTACTTCGGTCAGAACCTGGCGACGACCGAGAACGACGAGTTCGTCAAGGCCTTCGGCCACGACCGGGTTCGGGTCACGCCGATCTCGGAGACGGCCGAGATCGGGATGGCCGTGGGCGCCGCGCTGGCGGGCCTGCGCCCTGTCGTCGAGCTGTACATGGCCGAGTTCATGCTGGTGGCGATGGATCAGGTCGTCAACGAAGCCCCTCGCTTCCGCTACATGAGCGGCGGCAAGGTCAAAGTCCCGCTCGTGCTGAAGGCCGGGTACGGCTTCACGGCGGGCTGGGCCGGTCAGCACACGGGCTCGATCTACGGCATGTTCATGGGCGTGCCCGGGCTCAAGGTGGCGCTCCCGTCGACGGCCGCCGACGCCAAGGGTCTGATGGCCACAGCGATCCGTGACGACAACCCGGTGTGCTTCTTCCATCACTACCTGCTCACGCTCGAGCCGGGCGAGGTGCCGGAGGGCGAGTACCTGGTGCCGTTCGGCCAGGCGGACATCCGGCGCTCCGGCGGCGACGTGACGATCGTCGCCACCGGCTGGATGGTCGGCAAGGCGCTGGCGGCGGCGGAGGCGCTGGCCTCGGAAGGGATCGAAGCCGAGGTGATCGATCCCCGCACCCTCGAGCCGTTGGATATCCCGACGATCCTGACCTCGCTAGAGAAGACCGGGCGGCTCGTGCTCGTCGACCAGGCGACGCGCCACGCCTCCGCATCGGCGGTGATCGCGGCCGAGGTGGCCGAGCAGGGCTTCTCGGCGCTGAAGGCGCCGATCGCACAGGTCACAGGGCTCGACGCGACCGTCCCTTACAGCGAGCCGATGGAGGCATACGTCCTCCCGAACGAGGCGAAGATCGCCGGGGCGGTGCACCAGGTGCTGGGCTCGGCGCCCGTCACCGCCTAGCTTGTCGTCATGGAGCAGCTCGATTCGGCGCGGGCGCGTGAGCTGCTGCGGACGATGTGGCGGATCCGCCGCTTCGAGGAGCGGGTGGCCCAGCTCAAGCGCACGATGCAGGTCCATGGCCTGGTCCATCTGAGCATCGGAGGGGAGGGGGTCGCCGCCGCCGTCTGCGGCCAGCTTCGCCGCGACGACGCCGTCTACAGCGGCCATCGCGCCCACGGCCACGCGATCGCCAAGGGCGTCGCGCTGGGTTCGTTGATGGCCGAGCTGATGGGCCGGGTCGATGGGCTCTGTCATGGGCTCGGAGGGTCGATGCACGTGGTCGATGTCGAACACGGGCTGTTCGGCGCCACCGGCGTAGTTGGGGGCAACATCCCGCTCGCGCTCGGGACGGCGCTGGCCGCGCGACTGCGCGGGTCCGACCAGGTCACGGTTGTGTTCTTCGGCGACGGCGCCGTACAGGCCGGCCACTTCAGCGAGTCGGTCAACCTGGCGTCGCTGTGGGAGCTGCCCGTGATCCTGGTGTGCGAGAACAACGGTGTCGCCGAGTTCACGTCCCGGTCCGAGCACACGTCGATCGAGCTCGTCAGCGATGTCGTCTCCGCGTACGGATTCCACCGGCAGACGGTCGACGGCAGTGACGTGCCCGCGGTGTTCGTGGCGTTTGCCGAGATGCTCGGGACCGCTCGCACGGGGCGGGGCCCGATGCTGCTCGAGTGCCTGACCCACCGGCGCCGCGGCCATTACGAAGGCGACGCCGAGGCCTACCGCGACCAGCTCGCCGAAGAGGAGTGGGCACGCCGCGACCCGGTGGCGCGGCTGACGGCCGATGCGATCGCAGCCGGGTGGATCGATGAGGCGGCCGCGGCCGCGCTGGCCGCGGAAGCGGCGGGCGAGGTCGAAGAGGCGGTCGCGTTCGCCCGGGATAGTGAATTCCCCGGCCTCGAGGTGATGGAGCAGCTCGTGTACGCGACGGCCGGCGCCGAGGAGTAATAGCCGTCTCGCGATGACCGAGATCGAGACGACGTTCGTGAAGGCGATCAACGAAGCGCTCGCCCGCGCGATGCGCGACGACGAGCGGGTGATCGTGCTCGGCGAGGACGTGGCGGAGGGTGGCCCCTACGGCGGGACGGCCGGCCTCGCGGAGGAGTTCGGCACCGAGCGCGTGCGCAACACGCCGATCAGCGAGGGCGCGGTTTGTGGCGTGGCGATCGGCGCCGCCCAGGCCGGATTGCGGCCCGTCATCGAGATCATGTACATCGACTTCATCACGCTGGCGCTCGACCAGCTGGTCAACCAGGCGGCGAAGGCGCACTTCATGTCCGGGGGCCAGCTGTCGGTGCCGCTCGTGTTACGGACGCAGGGCGGCGCCGGCAGCCGCGGCGCCGCACAGCACTCTCAGAGCCTCGAGGCCTGGCTCACCCACGTGCCCGGGCTCAAGGTGGTGATGCCGAGCCGCGCCGCGGACGCCGCCGGCCTGCTCCTGAGCGCGATCGCTGACCCGAACCCGGTCGTGTTCGTCGAGAACAAATCCCTGTATTTCCGCAAGGAGACGGCTCCCGTTTCGGCGGAGCCGATCGCGTTGGGGCGCGCGTCGGTGGTCCGGCCCGGGGCCGATCTCACGATCGTCGCGCTGTCGCGGATGGTTGGCGAGGCGGTGACGGCGGCCGAACGGCTCGCCCGCGAGGGGATCGAGGCCGAGGTGATCGACCCACGGACGCTCGTGCCGCTCGATCTCGAGACGATCGTCGACTCCGTTCGCCGTACACGGCGCGCGGTGGTCGCCCACGAGGCGGTGATCCACGGAGGGTTCGGGGCGGAGATCGTGGCGCAGCTTCAGATCGCCGCGTTCGACTACCTCGACGAGCCGCTCCAGCGGGTGGGGGCTCCGTTCACGCCGGTCCCGCTCAGCCCTCCGCTCGAGGACGCCTACCGTCCCGGGGCAGAGGAGGTGTACCGCGCGGCGCTGGTGGTCGCGGGCGCGGGGGCCGGATAGGGCTGGGTGGGGCGGGGCGGTGGCGGTTTTGGTAAACGGCGCAGCGGAGGGGCTCGTTGAGTGGCGCAGGCGCCCGCCGCTGCGAACTTCGGCGTTCTTGTCCCGGCGGGCTCAGGCAGTCAGCGCAACACGGTCAGTTTGCCAAGGACGCTGACATCAGGTAGCGACCGTCGTTGCGGAGCCGAGCCCGAAGGGCGACGCGTAGCGGCGATGGTCGCTTTAAGCACCTCCGGTGGGGGGTGCGGCGAGGAGCTCGGCCATCTTCTGGGCCGGTTTGGCCCACCCGAGCGTCTGGCGCGGGCGGCCGTTGAGCAAGTCGCTGATCCGGTCCAGTTCGGCCTGGTCATGCACGCTGAGGTCGGTGCCTTTCGGGAGGTACTGACGCAGCAGGCCGTTGGTGTTCTCGTTGCTGCCTCGCTGCCACGGCGAGTGCGGATCGCAGAAGTACACGCTCACGCCGCTGTCAACCGTGAACCGTTTATGCGCGGCGAGTTCCCGGCCCTGATCCCAGGTCAGCGACCGCACAAGACCAGCCGGGAGCGCCTGGATCCGGTCCTTCAGAGCTTCGATCACGTTCTCGGTACTGCGGTCCCTCCCGACACGCGCGAGCATCACGAACCGGGTTTGGCGCTCAACCAGCGTCACGACCGCAGAGCGCTGCCCCGCACCCAGGATCAGATCCCCTTCCCAGTGCCCGGGAACCGCACGATCCTCGATCTCCGCCGGCCGCTCAGAGATATTGATCATCTCCGCGATCCGACCGCGATTCTCAACCCGACCCTGTGGCCTGCGGGCCTTTCGAGCAGTCCGCAACTCGGCCGTGAGCTGTCGGCGCAGCTCCCCACGCGACTGCACGAACAACGACAGGTAGATCGTCTCAGGGCTGATCCGCATCTCCAGATCATCCGGGTAATCGACCCTCAGTTGCGCGGAGATCTGCGCCGGCGACCACTGCCTCAAAAGCCCAGTCTCAACCTCCGCCAACAACCGAGGACTCGCCGACAGCTTCGTCGCCTTCGGCCGGCACCCCAACCGCCGCGCCCGCCGCTCAGCCGCGAACGGCGCATAGTGACCACGCCGCTTCCCACACCGCCCCAGCTCCCGCCCGATCGTCGATCGATGCCGACCCAACCCCCGCGCGATCACAGCGTTCGACTCGCCAGCCGCGACCCTCATCCCGATCTCGATCCGCTCCTCGATCGAGAGCCGAAACCCCGAATCCCTCCGACGCCGCTGACGGCGCAACACCGCATCCGCCTGCGCCCGCAACACCGTATTAGCCGAGCACCCCAACTCGACCGCGATCACCCGCGGCAGCACCCCAACCGCCAACCGCTCCTCAACCAACCGCCGATTCTCCGGCGTCAACCACCGATACCGCCTGCCCTTCGCCATCCCACCCTCCGATCACCAAACCACGAAAACACCATCGTGTTGCGATGACCGGATGAATCCACCCCCGAGGGGTGGGACGAAAACGCCAAAGTTGCCTATGTGGTGTGGCGCGCCACTAGGCGCGCCCCAGCAATCAATCCCGCGCCGTCTCCACACCGTCCGACAATGCGAGCAAGGATGCACCGGGGATCCGGTCGAGCGCCTCGCCGTGGCGGAGCACGATCTCGAGGTTCGTGATCGCGATCCGGGCGTGCTCCCGGGCCAGGCTCTCGGCGCGGGTGCCCTCGCGGCGCTCGATCGCCTCGATCAGACCGACGTGATGGCGGTGGGCCATCACCAGGATCTCGCGCGACTCGGGCAGCACCGCCTCGGTGAGCACGAACGCGCTCGGGCCCGCGAACGGGAGCGAGACGATGCTGTCGACCGCGCGCTCGAGCAGCGGGCTGTGGGCGATCTTGAGCAGCCGGGTGTGGAAGCGCTCGTTGAGGTCGACGTACCGTTCGAACGAGTCGTAGTCGGCCCTGTGCACGAGCACGGCGATCGCGGCGTTGATCCGCCGCAAAGCCTGGAGATCGCGGCGTGTGGCGCCGCGCTCGGCGGCGAACCGGGCGGCAGTGCCCTCGAGCACGCCGCGGAGCTCGATCGCGTCGCGGATGTCGGACTCGGTGAACTCGCGAACGACGTAGCCGCCGCCGGCCAGTCCGCGCAGCAAACCCTCGTGCTCGAGCTCGGCGAGCGCGAGACGCAGCGGCGTTCGCGACACGCCCAGCCGCTCTACCAGGGGCAGCTCGGACATCCGCTCGCCGGGCGCGAACTCTCCGCTGATGATCAGTTCGCGCAGGCCGAGGAGCGCCCGCGTGATCTGAGTCCGGTTGGCCGTGTTCGCCACGGCCGGAGTGTATTACGCGAGCTTTTGCTGCATGCAATGACGCCGGGTGAAGGCCCAAAAAGGGTTCTTTGAAGTCTTGTTAGGGGTTTCTTGCATGCATCCGCGCTCGTAACTAGTATCGACTCGTCGCCTCGCAGACCGGGGCACGTTCCAATCGTGGTCACTCGAGGAGGAGAGATCGGTGAACAAAATCACTGGTGTCCCGCGCATGCGCTGGTTGTTTGTGCTTGCCGCGGTGTTGGGCCTGGCTGTGCTCGCCGGATGCGGGAGCAGCAGTAGCAGCACGACCAGCAGTACCGCTGCGAGCAGCTCGACGACGGCGAGCACGAGTAACACGACGGCCAGCACGGCCACGTCGTCGTGCGGGCCCAAGCCGGGTGTGGCGGCGACCGGAACCCCGATCAACGTCGGGACGATCGACACCAAGCAGCCGGGTACCGACTTCAGCGATGGTCCGAACATGATCAACGCGTACTTCGCCTGCGTGAACGCGAACGGCGGAGTCAACGGCCACCCGCTGAAGCTGTTCGTCGAGTACGACCAGACCCAGCCGGCGCAGATCGCGGCGGCGGCCAAGCAGCTCATTCAGACCGATCACGTTGTCGCGATCGACGGTGTGTTCGACCTGCTCGAGTGCACGATCGATCAGAGCTACTGGAAGCAGCTCGGCATCTACGAGATGGACGCCGGGATCGCCCCCGAGTGCTGGTCGACCCCGAACAGCGCCGCCGTCAACATGGGGCCGCGCTACAGCTCCGACGGAGCCGTGCAATACGGACTCAGCCAGAAGCCGTCGAAGATCGTCTTCGTCCAGTCCAACGTGCCCGGCACCGGCTATATCGCCGCTGGGCCGGCGGCGCTGGCGAAGGCCGCGAACGTTCCGATCACCGAGTTGACCGAGAACGTGCCGATCAGTGACGCGAGCTCGGTGGCGCTGAACCTGGTCGACAAGGCCGGTTCGAACGGGTGGGTCGTGCTCAACTTCACGCCGCCTGAGGCGCTGGTGATTCTGCAGGCCGCTCAGAAGCTCGGAGTCGAGGACCGCGTCAAGGGATGGGGCTGCTCGACGCCGTGCGACACCGACTTCGTGGCCAAGGCGCTGGGACCGAAGTGGAACCACAAGCTGTTCATCAACGCCGAGGCGACCAACGCCGATGACCACAACGGCCCCGAGATGCAGGAGTACAGGGCGATCCTCGCCAAGTACGGCTCGGCCGTGTCCGGCGTCGGATCCTTCAGCCAGTTCGGCTTCCTGCTGGCGAAGTTCTTCGTGCAGGCGGTCGACAAGGTCAAGGCCCCATACACGATCGCGAACGTCAACGCGGCGATCAAGGGAATCAAGGACTACAAGTCCGAGATGCTCTGTCAGCCATGGGTCTACGGGGACTATCCGCTACACATCCCCAACAACGCCGACTTCACGGTGACGCCCGATAACGGGAAGATGTTGACCGTGCAGAATTGCTTCAACGTCTCGTCTGCGGATCCGCAGATCGCGCAGTACCGCAATGTGGCCGGTACGGCTCCGTCAACGAATCCCCCTACGGGCTAGGAGCAGATAGAAGCATGAGCGATCAGGGCGCCTGATTAACAGATGCCAAGCCTGATTGACCTGGAGCAGTTTCTCGTGACGGGTCTATCGCTCGGCGGGGTGTACGCCCTGTCGGGAGTCGGCATGGTCGTCCTCTATCGGGCCACCGGAGTGCTGTACCTGGCCTTCGGTGCCGTGGGTGCAATGGGTGCCCTGATCGCTTGGCAGCTATCGATCCAGAACGGCTGGAACGACTGGCTGGCGTTCGCGGTCGCCGTGCTGTTCGGGGGTGTCGTGACGCTCGTCTACGGAATGGTGTTCGGCCCCGCGCTCGCCCAGCGTGACCCGCTGGTCAAGGCGACGGCGACGCTGGGCCTGACGCTCGTCCTGCTCGGGGTGATGGATCTGCTGTGGCCCTCGAGCGGCGGCGCCTCGCGGGCACTGACGGTCCCGACGGACAACAACACGTTCCAGGTCGGTCAGATCTCCGTGACCTACACGAACGTGGTCGCGCTCGCGCTGGGGCTCATCATCACGGTCGTCACGGCCGCGTTCCTACGGTTCACGAAGCTGGGAACGGCAATGCGAGCGATGGCCAACGACCGCGACATCACCGCGACGCTCGGCGTCCCCGTGCGCCGCGTAACGGCGGCGGCGTGGTTTGGCTGCGGCGTGCTGTCGGGGGTCGCCGGTGTCCTGCTCGCGGATCTGGTCGCTCTGGATGCGACGACTTTGACCTTCCTGGTTATCTCGACGCTGGCCGCCACCCTGATCGCCCAGCTGCGGTCGATCTGGGTCACGTTCATCGCGGCCCTGGTCATCGGCGTGCTCGACGCTGAGCTCACGCCGGTCAGCTCGCTGAGCAACTACCGGGACATGACGCCGTTCGTGCTCGCGGCGATCGCGCTGCTGGTGTTCAACCGCCATCGCGTCATCACGGTCGGGCGTCAGGGGGTTTGAGGCCTTAGTGCCCGCTCGCGCCAGCTATCGCAAACGACTCGTTGAAAGGGCACTAGGCTTGGAATCCGCCGGCGTGAAGACCGCGGATGACACGACCACGAAGGACGGCGCAGCTTCGACCGACTTGACCGGACGGGCCGGGAAGCGACCGAAGCCCGAGCCCCGGGCTTTCGTGCGCCCGGTGGTGATCGCCGCGTTGCTGCTGTTCGTACTGCTGGCGTTCCCCTCGATCTTCAGCCTCTACTACCTCGACGCGTGGACCCAGGTGGCGATCTACTCGATCGTCACGCTCGGTCTCGGACTGCTGGTCGGACGCGTCGGCATGGTCTCGCTCGGGCAGGGCGCGGTGCTGGCGATGGGCGCGTGGGTTGCTGCGCGGATCCTGTTTGCGACCGCGCTCCCGTTCCCGGTCGTGGTGATCGCCGCCGGTTTGATCACGATGGGGCTCGGGACCCTGGTCGGACTCCCGGCGCTGCGGATGAGCGGTCTATACCTGGCGCTGATCACGCTGATGCTCGCCGGCGCCATCACGGTCGCGCTCGCGGCGATCAACTTCCCAAACGGCGGGCACGGTTTCACCGGATACAACGGGAGCACCGTCCATATCCCGGCGATCCGCCGGCCGAGCATCGCGACCACAGACCTGGCGTTCTTCCGCTACTCGGTGGTGGTCGCGATCCTGATGTTCCTGTTGGTCCTCGCTCCATATTCGCGGCAAGCCCGGGCGGGCGTGGGCGGCGATCCGTCAGAGCGAGTCCGCCGCGCTCGCGGCCGGCATCAACACGACGTTCTACAAGCTGTGGGCCTTCGCGCTCACGTCGTTCATCACCGGAGTCGCCGGAGCGCTGGTCGCCGGCAGCTTCCGGTACTTGAACTCGCTGACGTTCGCGACGCAGGACTCGATCACGCTACTCGCGGTGGTGCTGATGGGCGGCGCCTACAGCCTGTGGGGCGCGGTCATCGCCGCGGCCTTGCTGAAGTTCCTGCCGGCGCTGCTGAACAACTGGGGCGTGTCCCCCGACTGGCTGACGATTCTGTTCGGAATCGGGGTGCTTCAGGTGCTGACGACGGCGCCGCGCGGGCTGATCGACCAGGTGCCGAAGGACATCGCTCGCCTCGGGAGGCTGGTGCGCGGCCTGTTCGGCCGTACCGCCTCGGCGGAGGGAGGGGCCGAATGATCGATGTTTCCGAACTGACCGTCCACTTCGGCGGAGTCACCCCACTGGACGGGATGGATGTCAAGTTCGAGGCCGGGACGTGCGGCCTGATCGGCCCGAATGGAGCTGGCAAGACGACGTTCTTCAACGTCCTCAGCGGGTTCGTCAAGCCAGCCGCTGGGGACATCGAGGCATTCGGCGAGAACCTGTTGAAGATGACCCACTTCCGCCGGGCTCGCTGGGGCGTCCGGCGAACGTTCCAGACCGAACAGGCGATCGAGGAGTTATCGGTTTACGACAACGTCGCGATGGTCCACGAGCACTCTCGGGAGAGCAGTGGCTCCCGCCGCCAGGAGACGCTCGATGCGATCTCGTTCGTCGGTATCCGGGCGGATCCGAACGCCAAAGTCGGCACGCTCGGCGCCGGCGAACGCCGGCTGGTCGAGGTGGCTCGAGCGGTTGTGGGCAAGCCGCGCCTCGTCCTGCTCGACGAGCCCGCGGCCGGGCTGCCGGACAAAGAGACCGAACATCTGAGCGAGGTCATCCGCAAGATCCCCGAGCAGACCGGCGCGCTCACGATCCTGGTCGACCACGACATGAGTCTCGTGTCGGCGTGCTGTGAGACGACCGCGGTGCTGGATTTCGGCAGGCTTCTCGCGTCGGGTCCGACCGCAGAGGTCCTCCGCGACGAGCGTGTAGTCCAGGCCTATCTCGGAGTGGGGGAGGGCGAGTGACCGACGCTGCTGCCAACGGCAACGGCGCGCTGAGGCTCTCGGACATGATCGTCCACCGCGGCGGGCGGCCCGTGGTCCGCGGGGTCACGCTCGAGGTTCCCGCGGGCGAAGTGACGGCACTGCTGGGTCCCAATGGCGCCGGCAAGTCGAGCCTGGTGCTCGCAGTCGGCGGCGTCCTAAGGGCCGAGAGTGGGTCGATCGTGCTCGACGGGCGAGAGCTCGTGGGCCGACGCCCGGAGCGGATCCGACGGGCGGGCGTCGCGGTGGTCCCCGAGGGACGGCGACTCCTGCCTGAGCTGACCGTCGAGGAGAACCTCACCGTCGCCACTTACTCCCTGTCCCGACAGGACGCGCGGACGGGACGGGCCCGCGCGCTGGAGCTGTTCCCCGAGCTCGAGAAGCGTCTGTCGAGCCGCGCCCGGTCGCTGTCGGGCGGCGAGCAGCAGATGGTCGTGCTCGCCCAGGCGCTCGTGTCGCGCCCGCGCTTCATAATCATCGACGAGCTCTCGCTCGGGCTGGCGCCGGTGATCGTGCAGCGACTCATACCCACCATCCGATCGCTCGCGGAGTCGGGGATCGGCGTCCTGTTGATCGAGCAGTTCGCCACCGTCGCGCTCGGCCTCGCCAACCGGGCGTACGTGATGGAGGGCGGCCAGCTGCGGTTCTCCGGCATGGCCAGCGAGCTCCGTGGCCGACCGGATCTGTTGCATTCCGCATACCTGCTGGCCGGCAGTGAACGATGAGTGTCACCGAGATGGAGCATGTTCTGGTCCTCAGCGACGACATCGACGCGACTCGCGATTTCTACTGCCGCGTCGTCGGCCTGCGCGTCGGCGAGCGGCCGCCGCTCGAGTTCCCCGGCTTCTGGCTGTACGCGGATAGCACGCCCTGCCTGCACATCGCCGAGCGCCAGGCGTACCGCGCCCACGCGGCAAGGCTGGGGATGAGCACCAACGGCCCCGTGGACCACATCGCTTTCACCGGCACCGACTACGACCAGCTCACCGACCGGCTCGAGCGCAACTCGGTGGCGGCGATCCGCAACAACGTGCCCGGCGGCCCGCGACAGCTGTTCATCGAGGACCCGAACGGGGTCCGAGTCGAGATCAATGTGAGACATCAATGAGGCAGGGGAGGTTCTGATGGCTGAATCCCAGACCATGAACGAGATCACGGCCGGCCGCCGCTCGACGCCGCCGTTCCGCGCCGATCACGTCGGCAGCCTGTTGAGGCCGAAGGAGCTCCTGCAGGCGCGCGAGGATTGTGCGGCGGGCCAGATCACCCCCGAGGAACTGCGCGCGCTCGAAGACGCCGCGATCCGCGACGTGGTGAAGATGCAGCGCGACGTGGGACTCCAGTCGGCGACCGACGGGGAATTCCGCCGCGCTGCCTGGCACATGGACTTCATCTATGAGCTTGGCGGGATCGAGAAGGCCCCCGGCGACATCAAGGTCCAGTTCCACAACGAGCAGGGCGACATCGAGTGGACGCCGGCGGCGATCCACGTCGGCGAGAGGGTCCACCTGGACCATCCGATCTTCGCCGAGGACTTCAAGTTCCTCCAGTCCTGCGTGGAGCCCGGGGTGACGCCGAAGCTGACGATCCCCTCGCCGAGCATGGTCCACTATCGGGGCGGCCGCGCGGCGGTAGATCCGAACGTCTACTCGGACATGGATGAGTTCTGGAGCGACCTGACCTCGGCGTATGCCGACCAGGTGCGCGCGGTCTACGACCTCGGCTGCCGCTACCTGCAGTTCGACGACACGAGCCTGGCTTACCTCAACGACCCGCACCAGCGCGAGCAGATGGCGAGCAAGGGCGAGGACGCCGAGCACCTCCACGAGAGCTACATCCGCCACATCAACGAGGCGCTCGCGAACCGGCCCGAGGGGCTGGCCGTCACGACCCACCTGTGCCGCGGCAACTTTCGCTCCTCGTGGGCGGCCGAAGGCGGCTATGACTTCGTCGCCGAGGCCCTGTTCGGCGGACTCAACATCGACGGCTTCTTCCTCGAGTACGACGACGCCCGTTCAGGTGGCTTCGAGCCGCTTCGGTTCGTCCCGAAGGACAAGCTGGTCGTGCTCGGGCTGGTGACCAGCAAGCGGGGGGAGCTCGAAACCAAGGATGAGCTCAAGCGCCGGATCGAGGAGGCGTCGCAGTACGTCGCCATCGAGCAGTTGTGCCTGTCGCCGCAGTGCGGGTTCTCCTCGACGTTCGAGGGCAACGCGCTCACCTACGACCAGGAAGTGGCCAAGCTGGCGCTGATAGTCGAGACCGCGGCCGAGGTCTGGGGCTGACGCGGACCCGGGCTGCCGAGGGACTGCTGGGCTGATGCGCGCCGCCGTAACCGAGGCTGTCTCCTCGATGGTCGTGCTCGAGCGCGACGAGCCCCCGGCCCCGAGCGCGGGCGAGGTCGTCCTCACCCCGCAAGCCGTCGGGATCTGCGGCTCTGACTACCACTTCTTCGCCGGCGAGCTGTCCGACGCCGCGGGCGGTTCACAGTTCCCCCGCGTCCAGGGCCACGAGGTCTCGGGGCGGATCTCGGCGCTGGGGCCGGGGTGCCGTGAGGGGCTGGAGGTCGGCCAGCTCGTCGCGCTGTGGCCGCTCCACGCGTGCGGGCATTGTTATCCGTGCAGCGTCGGGCGGCCGAACACCTGCGACAACTTCGAGTTGTTCGGGATCCACGATCGACGGGGGGCTCCAGGAGCGACTGGCGGCCGGGCAGGACCACGTGTTCCCGATCCGCGCCGAGGACCCGTCCGTGGCCTCGCTGGCCGAGCCGGTGTCGATCGCGGTGCGCGCCGTGAACCGCGCCGCGATCCAGCCCGGCGAGCGCGTCGTCGTCCTCGGCGCCGGGCCGATCGGCCAGTGCGTGTCCTTGGTGGCCCGTGAACGAGGTGCCGACACGCTGGCCATCGATCTGCAGGAGGGCCGGCTGAAGCTGAGCCGTGACGCCGGATCGGAGACGCTCGCATGGACAACCGCGGAGGAGGTGGTGACCCAGGCTCGGCGCTGGGCCGGCCCCGCCGGGCCTCCGGTGGTGATCGACGCGACCGGTGTCGCGGCGGCGGTGCGCGCGATGATCGAGATGGTGGCCTCAGCGGGGCGCGCCGTGCAGGTCGGGATGTCGAACGAAGAGGTCCCGGTGAGGATCGGCAGCCTCACCGAGAAGGAGCTCGACCTGATCGGCGTCAGCTGCTGCGGGAGCGAGGAGTTCGCCGACGCCGTCGGCGTCGTCGAGCGCAACGCCGCGCTGCTGGCGGGGCTGATCAGCCACGAGTTCTCGCTGGGGGAGGCCCCCGATGCGCTTCGTTTCGCCATGAGCAATCCAACCGAGGTGATGAAGGTGGTGATCCGCGGTGAGTGAGCGCCGCAGCTACGACTATGTGATCGTCGGTGCCGGATCCGCCGGCTGTGTGCTGGCCGGCCGTCTGAGCGAGGACGCCGATGTGCGCGTCGCCCTGCTCGAGGCCGGAGGTGTCGACCGCCAGCCGGAGATCCACATCCCGGCGGCGTTCCCCGCTTTGTTCAAGTCGAGCCTCGACTGGGATCTACTTGGCGAAGCCGAGCCGGGTCTGGGCAACCGCCGCCTGTACCTGCCGCGTGGCCGCATGCTCGGGGGTTGCAGCTCGATCAACGCGATGATCTACGTCCGCGGCAACCGGGCCGACTACGACGGCTGGGCGGGTGCCGGCTGCGAGGGCTGGGGCTACGACGAGGTCCTGCCCTACTTCAAGCGCTCGGAGGACAACGAGCGTGGCGAGGACCCCTACCACGGCGCCGGCGGTCCGATGCGGGTCTCCGACAGCCGCTCGATGCATCCGCTCGTCGACACCATGCTCGAGGCGGCTCGGGAGGCCGGGCACGAGCACAACCCCGACTTCAATGGCGCCCGCCAGGAGGGCGTCGGGCGCTTCCAGCTGACCCAGCGCGACGGCCTGCGGTGCAGCACCGCCGACGCGTTCCTCCGGCCCGCCGGCGAGCGCCAGAACCTCGATGTGATCACCAACGCGATGGCGCTCCGGATCCTGTTCGAGGGCGAACGGGCGGTCGGCGTCGAGATCGCGCGCGGCGATGAGATCGAGGAGATCCGAGCCGAGCGCGAGGTGATCCTCGCCGCCGGCGCCTATCACTCGCCGGTGCTGCTGATGCTGTCCGGCATCGGGCCCGAGGACCAGCTGGCGCCGCTCGGGATCGAGATGCGCGCGCCACTGCCCGTCGGCCACGGCCTCCAGGATCACTGCATGGCGCAGGTCAACTACCTGACCGATGAGCAGTCGCTGTTCATGGCGGTCACGCCGGAGAACATCGAGCTGCTCGAGTCCGAAGGGCGCGGCCCGCTGACGTCAAACATCCCTGAGGCGGCGGGCTTCTTCCGGACGCGCCCCGGGCTCGAGGCGCCGGACGTGGAGTTCCACTTCGCGCCGTCGATGTTCTTCGACGAGGGGCTGACGGCGCCGTCCGACCACGGCTACTGCTTCGGCCCGGTGGTGGTCCACCCGACGAGCCGCGGACGGGTGATGCTCCGCAGCCCGCTACCCGACTCCAAGCCCCGCGTGCTGTGCAACTTCCTCACGACCGACGAGGACCGGGAGAGCATGCTGACCGGAATGCGGATGGCGCTCGAGATCGCGCGCCAGCCGGCGCTGCGCGCGGTCGAGCGGGCGCCGTTCAGCGTCCCCGACTCCGACTCCGACGAGGATCTGATGGCGTTCATCCGCCGGGTCGGGCAGAGCGTCTACCACCCGACCTCGACGTGCGCGATGGGGTCTGTCGTCGATCCCCAGCTGCGGGTCTACGGCTTCGAGGGCCTGCGGGTGGTCGACGCCTCGGTGATGCCCGAGATCACGAGGGCGAACACGAACGCCGCCGTGATCATGATCGCTGAGCGTGGGGCGGACCTGATCAGGGCGGCGAGCGGGTCGGAGGCCGCCGCCGGCGTGGCATAGGCGGGGCGTTTGGGGGTGGCGTGGGCGGTGGCGGCTTGGGCTAGGCGGGGCGGTCGGCGGTGGCGGCGAGGCGGTTGGGCCGGTCGCGGGATCCCCAAACCCTGCATGACACGCCAACCTTGGCGCCAGCGGCGAGCCGAGGCGCGTTAAGCAGACTCTTCGTGCACAGCACGCCTCGCCTCGGGATTCGCGGCGGTTTTGGCGCGCCATGCATCATCGAGAGGCCGCGGTGCCGCCCATCCCCCCCTACGCTGCCAAACACCGAGCCGAACACAGGTCCGGGCCGCGGGCGCGGAGCGCCTTTGCTGGGAGGGGGGAAGGGGGTCCGATCGCGGCCCGCCTGAAATGGTGCACGACGCGCCAATCTTCCGCCGGGGTGGCATAGGCGGCTACAGCGCACCGCCGGCCAACCAGGCGGCGCCGCGCCGATACAGCCCCTCGACCTCCGGCCCGGTGAGGCCCGGCATGTCCGGCTTGACGTCGTAGCCGATGCCGTGTCTGGACGTACGCCAGGTGGCGGTAGCCGTCCGGGAACCGGGCGAGGAGCGCCGGATCGAGCTCGAGCCGCGCGGCGGGGTCGATCGGGTCGAGGCGGTCCTTCTCGTAGATCGGTTGGCGAAGCACGATGCCCCACCGGCCGTCGCGCTTCTCGAGGAAGTCATAGAACCGGCCGGTGCAGACGACGTCGCACTCGACGCCGTGGACGTCGGCGCGCTGCGAGATCGTCATCTTCGTCTGGGCGATGGCGCGGGCGCCGGCGAGGTCGATCGAGGTTCCGCCGAGGAAGTGGAGGATGCGGACGCCGCGCTCGAATCCCTCGCGGCTGACGCCGATGAAATCGGTGGCGGGGCCCTGGAACCAGGTGGCCATCATCACGCCGTCGTCGTGCCACAACGTCGCGAACCGGTCCCAATCCCCAGCGTCGCGCCACACGGCCCAGTTCTGGACCAGCTCGGCGATCAGCTGCCGGTCCTCGCTCACGCGAACACGTCCCTCGGCCCGGGCACGCGGCTGGTTGGCGGGATCGGCGGTCCGGTGGCGCGTCCGCTCACATCCGGGGTGCCATAGGTGTGAAACGTGTCGATCGTCTTGACGCCCCACGCCTGTCCACGGGCCCGCTCGGCCTGCGTCCAGACGACGGGCTCGTAGGCGGGGTCGTAGATGAAATGGGTGCCGGTCGTCACTTCGACGCGATTACCGCCCGGCTCGTACACATACAGGAACATCCCCTGGGCGACGGCGTGCTTGGAAGGGGCGGCCTCGATCGGAACGTCGGCGTCGAGGAACAGATCGGCGGCCCGGAGCAGCTCTTCGCGGGTGTCGACGAAGAAGGCGAAATGGTGTAGGCGACCTCTGGCACCGGCGTGGTCGGCGACATAGATCAGCTCGTGCGCCGCGATCGTCAGGCTCATCCAGGCGCCAACCTCGCTGCCGTCGTCGTTGACTATCTGCTCGTACAGGCGGAAGCCGAGCTGCTCCTCGGCGAACCGCCGGTTGGCGGACACGTCCCTGGCCAGGACGTTCACGTGATCCAGGCGCTTGACGGCCGCGCCACGGCCGAGGTACCGCTGCGGGACGTTCTTCAGCGCGGGGCGCAGCTCCGGCGGCGGCTCGTAGCGGTCGGTCTCGTAATAGAGCTCCATCACGTGGCCGTCGGGGTCGGTGAAGCGGAAGGCGGGGCCGTGGCCGTGGTCGCCATCGATCCACCCGATCCCGAGACCCGTCCGTTCGATCGCCGCGACCCGCCGCTCGAGCGCCTCGGGACTCCAGGCGCGGATCGCGAGGTGTCCGAGGCCCGGAAGGTCGGACGCGGTCAGCTTGAGGCTGTAGCGCTGATAGTCGCCCCAGCCGCGCAGGTACACCGACGATCCTTCGCGCGCCTCCACCTCCATCCCGAACAGCTCGACGAAAAACCGCAGGCTGTCCTGCGGAAACGGGGTGAGAAGCTCGGCGTGGCCGATGTGGGCGAGGTCGTGGAGCTGCTCGCTCACGGCCGGCTATCGACCCGCTCGCGCAGGCCGTCGAGGTCGAAGGACAGCGCTCCGCCCTCCAGCTTGGCCCGCTTAACGAGCTCGCGCTCGGCGCGGTCACGCGACGCCTCGAGGACGTCTTCGAGGCGCTGCCGCTCGACCACGGCGGCGCCGTCGGCGTCCAGCACGACGACGTCACCCTGGCGGATCGTCGCGCCGCCGACGCAAACGGGCTCGCCGATCGCCCCGACGAGATCCTTGCCGGCGCCGGCTACCCGCACCCACCGGGCCCACACCGGCAGGCCGAGTTCGACGAGCTCGTCGACGTCGCGGACCGAGCCGTCGACGAGGATTGCGGCGGCGCCGTGCGCCTTGGCCTGGGTGGCGAGCAGCTCACCGATCAGCGCGACCGGGCGCGGCTCGGGCATCGTCAGGACGAGAACCTCCCCAGGCTGCACCTCAGCCATCGCGGCATGGACCATCAAGTTGTCGTCCTGGCCGCAGGCGACCGTGCGTGCCGGGCCGGCGACGCGCGAACCCGGCACGACCTGGATGAGATCGGCGTCCACGTAGCCGCGTCGACCGCCCGCCTCGTAGACGGTCGCGGAGCCCAGCTGGGCAAGCTCCTCGCAAGCGCCGTTCACAGCGAGCTCACCACCTGTGGCGTGACCCGTTGGAACGCCTCCGCCTGCTTGATCTCGGCGTTGCCCGACGAGCGGCGCGCGTGGTTGCCGCGCTGGTCGGCGCGCTGCGCGTAGTACGTCTGGAGGTAGCGCTGCGCCTTCATCTCCTCCATCGCCGCGAGCTTCTTATCGATCACGGCCGTGATGTCGACGAACGTGGTCGGCGTGAAGTTGCACAGCTCCGGCTGGTGGGGCTCGAACAGGAACAGCGCCGGCGGCTTCACGGTCGCGAATGCGCTGGCGACACCGGCGCCGGCTGCCAGGCCGCGGGCTCGATTGACGGCCGAGAACGCGACCGGATGGTCCGGGTTGAAGGGGTCCGTGTCGGTGTGCGTGATCAGCACGTCGGGCGCGAACTCCCGGATCCGATCGGAGATCCGCCGCAGAGCCTGGCCGTCGATCTCGAGCGGGTAGTCGCCGAGATCGAGGCAGTCGAACTCGGCGCCGACCGCCGCGGCCGCGCGCTCGGCCTCGCCGCGGCGTATCTCCTTCACGCGCTCGATCGTCTGGCCCTCCTCCTTCCACAGCTCGCCCGACTCGCCGCGCTCGCCGTATGAGAGCGCGATGACGCTGGCCGCGCCGCCGGCCGCGGTCGTCACCGCGACCGCTCCGCCGGCCCGCCACACGAAGTCCGCAGAGTGAGCACCGATCACCATCATCCGTGAGGCGCTCACAGCGGCTGCGCTCCAGCCACTCGACGCGTGTTTGCTACCGCCATCTGATGCACCTCCTGTTCGTCGAAGCCTGCTTCGAGCAACCGGTCGACCATCAGCGCCATCCCGTCCTCGACGGGCGGGTTGAAAACCTGTCCGAGGTCAGTCGAGAGCACCGAATGTTCGGGGCCGGTGGCGCGAATGTTCTCGATCCATGTCTCCCACTCCACCTTGCCGGTGTGTGGTGTCGTGAAGCACCGCTCGAGCAGCGCACCGCGCTTTGCCAGCGCGCGCTGATCCTCGACCGGCACGTTCTGGGACGGGAACTCGGGATGGGTGATCACGATCGTCTCGACGCCCTCCTCGAGCGCGGCGTCGACCACGGCGAAGATCTCATCGCGGCTCAGATGACCCGTGGCGAGGACCATCTGATGGCGGGCGATCATTGCGAGGACGTCGCGCGTCTCCGGCAGCACGGCGCCGGCGGCGTCGAGGACCGGCACCGGCTCGATCTCGAGTCCGGCCTCGCGCAGCTCGAGCTGGAGCTTGACCCAGACCGGGACCTTGGCGCCCGGCGGAGCTTCGCGCTCGTGTGATTCGTTGACCGAATCGACGGTCGGCAACCACACGGTGCGCGCCCCCTCGCGGGCAGCGATCTCGACCGCCAGAGGGTTGATCCCGCCGACCGCCCGGTTCAGCGACACGGCCCCGAGCACGTCCACGCCGGGGACCGCGGCGCGAACCACGCTCGCCCGCTCCGCCGTGCACCCGTAGTGGGACTTCAGCACGAAGCCCGCCATCCCCAACTCCTTGAACCGGCGGGCCAGCGACAGGTCGTCGGTGATGCGCTCGACGACGTCGGGCGCGATGTGCATATGCGTGTCGAATGCGCCGTGGAGGAGCTCCCGCGCCCGCTCGGACGGCCCGGCGTTCACCGGGCCGGGGCTCCGCGCAGCGACTCCGCCACCTCGGATAGGTGGTGGCGCATCGCCATCTCCGCGGCCTCCGGATCGCGGGCGGCTATCGACTCGACGATCGCGCGGTGCTCGACGAACGATCGCTCGCTGCGGCCGGGCAGCAGGATCGTCCGGTACTGAAAGCGCACGAGCTGAGGCTGGAGCGTCGAGATCAGCCGCGTGGCGGCCCCGTGGTCCGCGATCTCCAGCACGCGCCCGTGGAGGGTGGCATTCTCGTCCGACGCGCGAAGCAGATCGCCGCTGTCGAGCAGGCCGCGCATTGTGGCGAGGATCGTCTGGAGATCCTCGACGTCGGCGTCCTGCGCACGCGTCGCCGCGTGGCGCGCTGCCAGTCCTTCCAGCACGGCACGGGCCTCGAGGATCTCGACGGCCTCGCTTTCGCCGACGAGCCGGACGCGGGCGCCGCGGTGGCGCTCGTGCTCGACGAGGCCCTCGTGCTCGAGCCGGGCCAGGGCGGTGCGGATCGCGGAGCGACCGACTCCGAGCGCGCGCGTCAACTCCATCTCCACGAGCCGCTCGTTGGGCTGCAGACGTCCGCTGACGATCGCCTCGCGGAGCTGGTCCTCGGGGCGGGAGCGCGGATTGTCAACAATCTTGTCCACCATGGCCGTCGGCCGATCATACCTGGGCAATCATGCGCAGCCCGTGGCTCGAAGCCCGGCTTCGCCAGCGCGCGCACCCCGAGGTGGCAATCAGTGCAAGTCCCTCGGTTCGAGCCGGGTCCTCGACGTAAGCTTTGGCTCGATGGCGGTCCTCGACGAGCATCGCCGCTCGGTCGTCCGAGCGCTGTGCGAACTGATCGTTCCGGGGTCTGGCCGCGTCGGGCCGGAGGTGTACATCGACGCCCTGCTCGGGCGGATGCCCCTGCCGGCCCGGGAGGCGGCGATCGTGGCGATCGACACGCTGGAGCGGCCGGCCGCGGGTGGCTCGGCAGCGCTCGCCGAGCACGCGCTCTCGCCCGAGTTCATGATGGTCAGAGCGCTGGCGTGCGAGGCGTACTACAGCGACTTCGTGGCGCCCGGAGCGCCGGGGCCCGGCGCCTGGGAGGAGATCGACTTCACGCCGCCGCTGGCAGCGCGCCTCGCCAAGGACTGGTCGTACCTGGGAGTGGGCGGATGAGCGCGCGCCACGACGTGGACGTGGTCGTGGTCGGCTCCGGCGCCGGCGGGGGTGTGATCGCCGGCGAGCTGGCCGAGCGGGGGCGGAGCGTGCTCCTGCTCGAGTGCGGGCCGCACAAGACCGCCGCCGACTACATGCGATGGGAGGCGAGGGCCACTCACGAGATGTGGTGGCCGCCCGCGTTCGCCGAGCCACCCGCGCCGGACCAGCCACCGATGATCATGTTCCGCGGCCGCTGCGTCGGCGGGACGACGTCGATCAACACGAAGGTGGCGCTGCGCCCGAGCGATGAGGACTACGCGAAATGGCACGCGGCTGCGGGCCTCCTCGGTGACGGCGGCGAGCCGTTCGCCGAGAAGGACCTGCTGCCCCACCTCGAGCGCGTGGAGCGGCGGCTCGGCGTGCGCGAGCGCACCGACTGGCAAACGTGCATCCACACGGTGGTCCCCGGGTTCGCGGCGATGGGCGCCGAACTCGAGCCGGTGATCTCTTACACGGACGCGAACTGCATGCGATGCGGCTCGTGCCTGCAGGGCTGCCCCACGAACGCGGGCAAATCGACGATGAACACCTACATTCATCCGCCGTGGGTCGAGGGCAAGCTCGAGCTGATGGCTGACTGCGATGTGCGCCGTGTGGTGTTCGAGGATCGCGGCAGCGGTCCGGAGGCCACCGGCGTCGAGTTCGCGGGGCCGGACGGCGCCGTGCACATCGCGGCGGCCGACGTGGTCGTCGTGGCCGCGGGCGCGCTCGCGACGCCGGGGCTGTTGATCCGCTCGGGCGTCCACGAGGCCGGATCGGGCTCGCCGAGCGGGCGGCTGATTGGCCGCAACCTCGGCTTCCACCCCGCTCGCCTCGTAAAGGGTCTGTTCGACGAGCCCCAGGACGCCCACATGGTCTATCCGATCACGTCGCACTGCATGGACTTCCAGCGCGACGAGGACGGCGGCTTCGTGATCGAGGCCGCCACGATCCAGGACCCGATCGGCTTCGCGACAGGCCTGTGTGACGAGAACGACCGTCCGCTGTGGGGCGACGAGCTCGTCGAGGCGGTGCACCGGTACCGCTACTACACCGGGCTGCTGACGCTCGTCAACGACGAGAACAACGGCACGGCGTGGGTCGACGAATCAGGAGCTGACCGGTACTCGTTCGACTTCAACGAGCGCGAGCGCGAGCGGATCGACCGATCGCTCCAGTTCGCCCGCCAGGTCCTCGAGGCCTCTGGCGCAAAGCGCGTCTACCAGACCAACGTACTGAGCACCCACGTCCAGGGAAGCTGCCGGATGGGGAGCGACCCGCAGCGCTCGGTGGTCGATGCCCACGCCGAGTGCCACGACGTGCGCCGGCTGTTCGTCGGCGACAGCTCGGTGGTGCCGAGGACGCTGTCGGTCAACCCATCGCTGACGATCATGGCACTCGCCAGCCGGCTCGCCGAGTACCTCGACGCCGGCGAGCACGGTTACTTCCGCCGCGTCGACACCGCGGTCTCCGCTTAGCGTTCAGGAACGAGCACGATCTCGTTCTCGAGCGAGACCCACTCGCCCTCGACGCCGTCCGGCCTGTGAGGGTCCTCGGCGGATCGCGACTCGAACTCGCGAAGCAGCGACGGCTTCACCGCGAACACGGCGTCCGAGTCCAGATACTCGCTGGCGGCGTCGAAGATGTGGGTCGTGAGCGTCCTGTAACCGGGGGCCCTCACGATCATGTGGATGTGCGCGGGGCGCCATGGATGACGCCCGGTGGCCGACAGCATCGCTCCGACGGGTCCGTCGTCGGGGATCGTGTACGGCACGGGCCGCACGCCCACAAATGCGTAGCTGCCGTCCCCGCGGGTCAGGTAGCGGCCGCGGAGGTGGTCCTCGGGCGCCTCGGGACGTTGCACCGTGTAGAGCCGGTCGGCGCCGTTCTGCCACACGTCAAGCTCGGCGCCGGCGATCGGGGCGCCGGTGAGGTCGAGAACTCGCCCGGTGACCAATACCGGGACGCCGGGCGTGGACTCCGCCAGCATGCTCTCGCCGTATTCGCGCAGCGGCGAGTCCGGGACGTAGAACGGGCCGAGCACCGTCGACTCGGTGGCGCCGGCGGGGAGCTCGTGGGCGAGCGCGTCGACGAGCATCGAGAGCCCGAGCGTGTCCGACCACAGGATGAACTCCTGGCGCTTCTCGTCGGTGATGTGGCCGGTGTCTGTCAGCGCTGTAATCAGCTCGCGCCATTCGTCCTCGCGCAGGCCAACCTCGACGGCGAAGCCGTGGAGGTGCCTGACGAGCGCCTGCATCAGTTCTCGCAGACGCGGATTGGCAGAACCCTCGAAGCTCGCCGCGACCGCGGCCGTGATGTCGCCCGGAGTGGTCCTCGCCCTGGAGACGGTCATCCCTGCCGCAACTGTAGAGCGCTCCTAAGCGAGGGCCACGTCCAGCACCAGCGGTTCGGTGCGGTTCGCGAGGTCCGGGAGGACGTCGTCGAACGTCGCCAGCAGCTGTTCGTGAGTCTCGATCCGGGCAGATCGGCAGCCGAGGCAGCGGGCGATGCCGGCGATGTCGATCGTGTCGAACGCCGGCCACGCACCCGCGCCACCGTGCGCGCTGGCGAGCCTGTCCATCACGGCGTACCGGCCGTTCGCCATCACGATCAGCAGGACCCCGACCTCGTATTGGACCGCACTCCACAGAGACTGGATCGTGTACATCGCCGCGCCGTCGCCGATCACGCCCACCACCGGCCGGTCGGGCAGGGCCATCCGGAGCCCGATCGAGCCCGAGAGCCCGAACCCGAGCCCGCCGTTGGCGCCCGCCAGGAACCCGAACGGCCGCCGTACCGGAACTCGCTGGTAGAGCTCGGGCTGACTCGAGGGCGTCTCCTCGACGACGATCGCGTCGACCGGCAGGCGCTCGGCGAGGGCGGCGAACACGTGGCCGGGCATCAGGGCCGCGTCCGGCCCCGGCGGTGGTGGCGCGGACGGCCGGGGGAAAGGCGGGGGCGGCGTCGTGGTGCGCTGGGCGACGCGATCCGCGAGCGCGACGCACGCGGCCGCCACGGGGGCGACAAGAGCGAAGTCGGAGGGGCTCCGGTGCGCCTCGGCGGGATCATCGGTGATGACCGCCACGTGCGTCGCCGGCGCCACCGGTGCCACCGGCCGATCGAACAGATACATGCGGAACGCGTTTGTGCCGAGAGCGAGCACGAGGTCGTGCGCGGCGAGCGCGTCGTGCATCAGCGGGCGCTGCCAGGGCAGGGGGCCGGCAAACAGGGGGTGGTCCTGCGGGAACCCGGCGCGACGGCTGAACGATTCCTGCCACACGGGGCAGCGAAGGCGTTCCGCGAGCATGACGGCGGCGTCCCAGCCCTCGGTGCTGTCGCAACCCGGCCCGACCACGAGCGCCGGCGACTTGGCAGCACTGATCAAATCGGCGAGCTCGTCGACGTCGCCCGGCGCGACCGAACGCGAGTACGTGATCCGAGCGGGCGCTCCCGCCGCGAGCTCGTCAGCCGGCTCGGACCAGTCGCCCATGGGTACGACGACCAGCGCCGGGCCGCGCGCCGACCGGGCCTCGTGGTACGCGCGGGCGATCGTTCCCGGGACGTCCTGGGCGCGCACGGGCTGGCTCGTCCATACGGGATATTCGCCCGCCAGGCGATCGAGATGCCGCCCCGTCAGGAATGGCTCGAACGCCAGCTGCCGGCGGTGCTGTTGCCCGACGACCACGACCAGCGGGGCGCGGGAGTCGCGCGCGTTCGCGATCGCGTTGATGGCGTTGCCGAGCCCAGGCGCGGTGTGCAGGTTCACGAATGCGGGCTGCTCGCGCGCGATGGCGTAGCCGGTGGCCATCCCGACGACCGACCCCTCATGGAGGCCGAGGACGAACCGGATGTCATCGGGAAGATCGGTGAGGAACGGGATCTCCGTCGATCCCGGGTTGCCGAAGATCGTCGTCAGGCCGTACCGGCGCATGACCTCGAACGTGGCGTCGCGCACGGTCGGGGCGGACTCGGCCTGCGCGTGCTCGCTCATCGAGAACTCAGCGCAGCCGTAGCAGTCGGGCGGCGTTTTCTTTGAGGATCAAGGGTCTGACCTCGTCCTTGATGGGGAGGGTTTGGAAGTCTTTGAGCCAGCGGTCGGGGGTGATGAGGGGGTAGTCGGATCCGAACAGCATTTTGTCTTTGAGGAGGGTGTTGGTGTAGCGGATCAGGTTCTCTGGGAAGTATTTGGGGGACCAGCCGGAGAGGTCGATGTAGACGTTGGGTTTGTGGACGGCGATGGCGAGGGCTTCGTCTTGCCAGGGGAAGGAGGGGTGGGCGAGGATGATGTCGAGGGTGGGGAAGTCGGCGGCGATGTCGTCGATGAGCATCGGGTTTGAGTACTTCAGGCGGACGCCGCCGCCGCCGGGCATGCCGGCGCCGATGCCGGTGGTGCCGGTGTGGAAGAGGGCGATCAGTCGGGCGTCGGCGATGGTTTCATAGAGGGGGTAGTGGTCGGGGTGGTTGGGCCAGAAGGCTTGGGTGTTGGGGTGGAATTTGAAGCCTTTGACGCCGGCTTTGATTAGTTCTTTGGCTTCGCGGACGGCGAGTTTGCCTTTGTGGGGGTCGACGCTCGCGAACGGGATGAGCGTGTCGGGGTTGGCTCGCGCGGCTTTTAGGACTTCGTCGTTGCCGAGGCGTTTGCGGCCCATTCCGGCTTCGTCGTCGACGGTGAACACGACGGCGAGCATGTTCCGCTCGCGGTAGTAGTCGGCGACTTCCTGCGCGGTCGGCTGGGGCGGGCTCCCCCCGAAATACCTCCCAGCCGCTTCGAGGAACTCGCCCGTGACCGGATCCTGCGGCTGGCCCTCGCTCCGCTCCGCGTGGGTATGGACGTCGATCGCGACGAGCTTGTCGAGGTCGATGCTCACACGCTCACCCTACCCGCGCTCGTTGCGCCATCAAATCCGATCCTATAGCCTGTGCGCAAGGTGTGCAGGTGTTCGCTATGCGCACATCGTGGCTGAGGTAGTCCCTCTTCACGATGCGGTTGCCGACCTCGTCCACGACGGTGACAGCGTGGCGCTCGAGGGGTTCACCCATCTGATCCCGTTCGCGGCCGGACACGAGGTGTTGCGCCAGGGCCGGCGGGACCTCGAGCTGATCAGGATGACGCCGGACATCCTCTACGACCAGATGATCGGTATGGGAGCGGCTCGGAAGCTCGTGTTCTCCTACGGCGGCAACCCTGGCGTCGGTTCCCTGCACCGCTTCCGCGACGCGATCGAGCATGGCTGGCCGCACCCGATTGAACTCGAGGAGCACAGCCATGCAGGGATGGCGAACCGCTACGCGGCGGGGGCGGCGGACCTGCCGTTCGCCGTGATGCGGGGCTATCGCGGCACCGACCTGGCGGCGATCACGCAGGTCGCGCCGATTGTCTGCCCGTTCACCGGCGAGCGGCTGATTGCCGTGCCCGCGCTGCGTCCCGAGGTGGCGATTGTCCACGCCCAGGAGGCCGACCGCGCCGGCAATGTGCAGCTGTGGGGGATCCCGGGCGTGCAGAAGGAGGCGGTGCTGGCGTCGAAGCGCTCGCTTGTGACCGTCGAGCGGATCGTCGACCGGCTCGAGCCACGGCCGAACAGCGTCGTCATCCCCGGTTGGGTCATCGACGCGGTGGCCGCCGCGCCCGGAGGTTCGCGCCCGTCGTACAGCCTCGGTATCACCGATCGGGACAACGACTTCTATCGATTCTGGGACGAGCTCAGCCGCGATCGCGATGCGTTCGCGGCGTGGATGCAGGAGCACGTGCTGGATGGGAACGAGGCTTCGGTCCGATGAGCGAGTTGACCACCCCCGCCGCGGACCCGGCGGAGGCGAGCGCCGGCGAGGTCCAGACCGTCGTTGCCGCACGAAGGCTGAAGGACGTGAACACGGTGTTCATCGGCGTCGGCCGTCCGAGCACGGCCGCAATCCTCGCGAGGATGGTCCACAACCCCGACCTCGTGCTCGTCTACGAGTCGGGCACGATCGGCGCCAAGCCGTTCCACATCCCGCTGTCGATCGGAGACGGAGAGCTGGCGGAGACCGCCGATGTGATCGTGTCGGTGCCCGAGATGTTCAACTACTGGATCGGGCCCGGGAGGATCGACGTCGCCTTCCTCGGCGCGGCGCAGGTCGATCGATTCGCGAACCTCAACTCGACGGTGATCGGCGAGTACGACCATCCGAAGACTCGTTTGCCCGGCGCCGGCGGGGCGCCGGAGATCGCGGCCAGCTGTGGCGAGGTGATCGTCGTCGCTCCGCACAACAAGCGCACGCTGGTCGAGCGGCTCGATTTCTGCACCACGGTCGGTTACGGCGACGGTCCCACCGCGCGCGAGCGGCTTGGCTTCCGCGGTGCCGGCCCGACGGCGGTGATCACCGATCTCGGCGTGCTCGAGCCGGATCCCGACACCAAGGAGCTTGTTCTCACGTACGTGCACGGCGGGGTGGAGGCCGCGGCGGTGCGTGAAGCAACCGGTTGGCCGCTTGAGGTCGCCGGCGAGATCGGGACCACCGATCCACCGACCACCGAGGAGCTCGCAGCGCTGCGCGAGCTGGTCAGCCGTTGAGCCTGGCGCCCTAGTCGCCCAACCGACGACTGAGGTCAGCCTCCCACGACTGGCGCCACCGGCGTGCACGCGGGCTTGACCAGGTCCGCGGGGTCGAGCGCGTTCAGGACGTCGGCGTCGGCGATGTGGTCGTACGGCATCGACAGGTGCTCGCCCTGATCGAGCACGCACTGGTTCTGGAGCGTGATGTTGGTGACACCCGGCCCGGTCAGGAAGGCCGACTGTAGGGCGTAACGACCTCGTCGTTCTTCGACTCGATCACCGTGTAATCGATGCCGGGAACGGTGTCACCGCCGGAGTTCAACTCGTTCATGAATTTTGAGCCGGCCTGCTGCTCGGTGCAGGCCGGGCAGATGGACGGCGATGAGTTGGCGCCGGGGAAGTAGCTCGCGAGCGTGGACAGACCGTCGAGCGTCGTGCCGTGGTTCGACGGAGCGAGGCCGACGAGCGTGTGCACCTTGGCGGCGCCGCCAAGGAACTTGATGTAGTAGCGAGGCATCATGCCCCCCTGCGAGTGGCCGACGATGTCGACCTGGCTCGCTCCGGTCGCGGCCAGGACGCGGTTGACGAAGCTCGAGAGCTGAGCAGCCGAGTCTTCGATCGGTCCGGTGGCGTAGATGCCGAGGGAGCCGCTGCCGTCGTAGGAGCCGTAGTTGAGCGCGAACACGCAGTAGCCGTTGTCGTACAGCAGAGGCGATAGCGCCTGCCAGCTGTCGGACATGTCCGCGAACGTGCCGTGGACGAGGATCACCGGTCGCGGGTGGGCTGCGCTCGGCTTGCACGACCAGTTGTTCGAGCCGGGCGGACTCGCTGTTGAGCTCGCGTGGGAGTAGCCGGACAGCCCGTTGTAGATCACCGGCATCGGACCATCCGCTGCGGCCGCCGGCGCGGCGACGCCGATCAGAAAGGCGGCCGTGAGGCCGACGAGCCACTTGAGCATTTGCATCATCCCTCCGAGGACGGTCGTGGCGACGAGCACGTTCGAAACGAGTGCTCGCCCGATACCCATCTGCGCAGGGAGCGAAACTCATCGGAGAGCGCGTCCGTTTTGGGGTCCACGTTCCGTTGATAGGGATAGAGAACCATGGACTGCGATCACTCAGGCACACATAGCGGCGCGGCTCGCTTCAGCCGTCAGGCCGGACAGCTGCGGCTTGTCGTCGTATGCGACCGGTGCGGCGCCGTGCGAAACGAGCTCGGACAGCTCGACTATGCGCCGCAGCCCTGTAGCGCGCCGACGTTACATGCGCCCGGAGAGGGCTCAGAAAGGACCGAAGCGACCGCGGCTTGATCGCCTGTGCGAGACTCGCACTTCTGGTTCCTTACCTACCAGGAGGGTCGCATGGCAAGTAGCGTCTACCGTGTCACTGAGGTCGTCGGTGTCAGCAGCGAGTCGTGGGAAGACGCCGCCCGCACCGCGGTGGAGACGGCCGCGAACAGCGTGCGTGAGCTGCGCGTCGCAGAGGTCGTGCGGCAGGACCTGACGATCCAGGATGGCTCCGTCCTGAACTTTCGCGTCCGCCTAGGCATCTCGTTCAAGTACGACCCGGACTGAGAAAGCGGCGCGGCCGAGAACGCTCGCTCCGGATGCCGGGGCGAGCCGCTCGGCGCGCGGTCGTGTCGGTCGTTGCTCTGGCGATCTCGCTGGTCTCGGCCGACGCGCAGGCCCGGATCGTCGTCCTCGGCCACTCCGTCGAGGGCCGCGCGATCAAGGCCGACGTGATCGGTCCGAACAGCGCGCGGCGCAAGATATTGCTGGTCGGGTGCATCCACGGCAACGAGTGTGCCGGCCGACGGGATCGTCACCGCCGTCGCCAGGCTGCGGGCACTCAGAGGTGTGCAGCTCTGGCTGGTCAAGGAGATGAATCCGGATGGGACGGCCGCGGACACCCGTCAGAACGCGCACGGCGTCGACCTGAACCGGAACTTCCCCTATCAGTGGCAGCGCGTCTCAAACCCGACGTACTACTCGGGTCCGGACCCGGCCTCGGAACCCGAGACCCGCGTGGCGACGGCGCTGATCCTCCGCGTCAAGCCCACCGTGACGATCTGGTACCACCAGCACGAGGATCTGGTCGACATGGCGGGTGGCGACCGTGGTGTGGCGCGACGATACGCACAGATCTCCGGGTTACGCGCGACCTGCCTGCCGTTTCTCCCCGGAACCGCCGCAGGCTGGTCGAACCATGAGCTGCCCGGGACGACCGCGTTCGTCGTCGAGCTGCCGGCCGGGCCCGTCAGCCGCGCCTCGCTGCGCCGTCACGTCCGAGCCGTGGATGGCGATGGAGCGAGGCGAGCGGACGGGTTCGCGGAAGAGCTGCGCCCCCTAGTGATCCTCATCGGGGACCGGCGCTAGCCCGCTCGCGCGCGTAGTTGTTCAGGCGCTCCAACTCGTCGGCGTAGATGCCGCGCATGACCCGCGGAGCGAACACGCGCTCGAAGAAGCCGCCGACGCCGCCGGCACCGTCCCAGGTCGTCGAGATGCGCACCCGGGAGACGCCGTCCTCGGGGGTGACCGTCCAGGTCGTTACAAGGGTCGACGTGGTATCGGACTCGGTCATCACTCGACCCGGCTCGGGTTCGGCGACCTCCATCCGGTAGTCGCGACTGCGTCCACCGGCGGTCACTTTGAACCGGGTGATCGTGCCGGCGCCGACGCCCCCCGCCTCGACCTGGAAGTCCGAGAACGCGGGCGGGAGGAAATGCTGGTGGTGCTCTTGGTGGTCGGCGATGTAGCCGTAGACGGTCTCGGGGGCGCCCTCGACCCTTCTTTCAGCGGAGACGTGAATGGTTCCCATATCGATCTGTCTAGCACGACCCAGCCTGCGCCTGGGGGCTAGGTGAACTCCTCCGGGGCGAACGGCCGGACTTCGACCGAGCAGAACCGAGCGACGGGATGCTTGGCGGCAACCTCGATCGCCTCGTCCAGATCGGCGCATTCGATGATGTCGAACCCGCCGATGTATTCCTTGGTCTCAGCGAACGGACCGTCGGTTAGCACGACGTTCCCGGCCCGGACGCGGACGGTCGTGGCGTCACTCGGTGGCTGGAGCTCGTGGCCCTGGAGCCTGATCCCTCGCCGCTGCATCTCCTCGAGCCAGCCTGGGATCTCGCGTGTGATCGCGGCGTCGGCCTCTGGGTCCTCGATCCCATCGGCGCAAATCAGCAGCAGGTATTTCATCTCGTCTCACTTTCCAATCGACGGCCGCGGACGCGCCGTCCGATCCAGGTTGTCATCTGTGCCCGGCGGGCCGGCCGGCGGGTTCGAACAGACCAATCACGGACGTGGCCGGTCGCCGAGAGGACCTCGCGACGGGCCCTCGCTGCGGGGCTCTCCGCTGCGCACCGGGTCTCCTCGATCCGATGGTCCGCTATCGCCTTTCTGATTGTTGCGTGCACGTCGGCCTCCTCGCCGGTTTGCCTTGTTACCCCTACGACGAACGGAGTGGCCCGAGATGGACAGGCGCTAGCGCAGCGAGAGGCCGAACCCTCCGTCGACGCGGAGCACGGCTCCGGTGATGTAGGCCGCCGCCGGCGAGAGCAGGAAGGTGACCGCGCCGGCGAGCTCGTCGGGCTCGCCAAACCGCGCCAGCGGAACCTGGCCCACGATCGCCTCCCTGACCTCGGCCGGCATTCCCCGCACCTTTGGCGTCGCGATGAACCCAGGCATTACGACGTTGCAGCGGATCCCCCGCGACGCCCACTCGGCCGCGAGCGTACGGGCCATGCCGACGAGCCCCGCCTTCGACGCGCCGTAAGCGACCTGGCCGGGGATCGCGGTCTCCGCGGCGACCGAGGAGATCAGCACGATGCGGCCGTCGCCGGACGCCGCGAGCGCGTCGAACGCCGCCTGGACGAGGTAGAACGCGCCGGACAGGTTCGTCTCCAAGTCCTTGCGCCAATCCTCGTCGGAGAACCGCTCGGCGCGATGGATCGTGTCGACGACGCCCGCGTTGGCGACCACCGCATCGCAGCCGCCCAGCGTTTCGATCACTTCGGCGACCCCCGAGTGCACGGCGGATCGGTCGCGGACGTCGAATGCTGCCGTTGCCGCGACTCCGGCGAGCTCCGCGACAGGAGCTCCAGGGGCGTCCGCGGCCGCGACGTGGCAGCCGCAGTGAGTGAGGGCACCGACGATCGCGCGGCCGATCCCACCGGTCGCGCCGGTCACGATCACACGGCGGCCGGTCGGAGCGGGACTAGCCGGCATCCGGGTCGCCGACGGGACGGGAGAGTCCGTGGCGCTCCCAGTGACGCGACGGGATGTCCGACGGGTCCTTGTACCAGAACCACGTACAGGGGTCGTGGGCGAAGTCGTCCGGGGGATCGCTCGGATACAGCGGGTAGCCGATCCAGCGGATCGGGAGCGACTCGTTCATGAACGAGCAGTGCGTGCAGTACAGCGGGAATCCCTGGCGGCCGTAGCTCCAATCGTGCGCCGACCGTGTCACCCCGAGAGCATTCGGTCCCTCGTAGCGCCCCATCCGCACAAGCCGCTGGCCCGATCCGCACGGGTTCATCGCGAATGTGAACTTCTCGTCGTCCTCTGTGATCGTGAACGCGCCCGGATGCGGCCCGGTGCCACTGCACGAGTGGGCCCGCCACGTCGCCGCCAGCGCGTGGACGATCTGCCTGCGATCGCGGGAGGCGATCGTGTCGACATCGCGCTTCCATCCGCGACCCTGGCCGGATGTCCACGCCTCGGCGACGCCGTCGTCACCGAGCCGGTCCTGAACGAACGAGATCAGACCTCCGATGCCCTCCACCATCAGGTCGTGCAGGTGGCGCCACTCGTGCTTCATCGCTTCGCACAGCGCTCGCGCCTCAGCCACATCGCCGCGATCGAGCGCCTCGATCGCCCGATCCATCGTCGGGCGCGACATCTGCTCGAGTTCTTCGTCTGAGAACCAGCGCTCCATCCGCTCCTCCAATCGGTCTGCCACTGAGCGCTGATCCTATGGCGGCGGGGGCTGGCCTTCCTCACCGCTGAACTTGTCGATCGCCTCTCCGGCCTTCTGACCCACCTTGGTGATCTTGTCGGTGTACTTACCGCGCGTCTTTTGGTCGGCCGCTACACCCATCGCGTCCACGGCATCGTGGATCTGCTCCTTGTGCTCGGCGACGGTGACCTGGGCCTGCTTGGCGAGATCCTTGAATCTGTCCCCGAGTCCCATCGCCCTCCCTTGATGCCGGATGCCGTAGCCCTCAGCTTACCCGCGTGACGGCGGGCTCTAGGGGAGTGCAGGCGCGGCGGCGTCGCTGCGAGGGTCGATCAGGATCTTGGCGTGGACCTCAGGATCTCCGAGTGCGGCGAAAGCGGTCCGGACGCCGTCGAGCCCCACGGTCCCGGTGATCAGCGGGGCCGGATCGACCTTGCCGTCGGCGAGCATGTGCAGCGTGTCGCGGAACTCCAGCGGCGTGTAGCCGAACGCGAACCGCAGATCGATTTCCTTGTTGATGGCCATCGCCGGCGTGATCTGGTCGGTGCCGACGACCACCCCGACGACGACGACCCGAGAGAACAGAGGCGCGCCCGCGATCACACTCTCGATTACCCCCGGTACCCCGACGCACTCGAAGATCACCGGGTACTTCGGTGCCGCGCCGAGCTTCTCACCGAGTCGCCACAGGTGCCACCAGCCCACCGGGAGGCGCTCGAGCTTCTCACGAGTGCTAAGGGCGAGTTCGAGCGCCGACGGAATGTCAGCCAGCTGGCCGCGGCGCTCCCTGGCCGTGAACGGGGATTCGTAGGCAGGGTCGATGACGACGTCGGCTCCGCACGCGGTGGCGAGCGCACGCCGTCCGGGTGAGTAGTCGCTGGCGACGACCGTCCGCACACCGCTGGCCTTCAACAGCAGGATCACCGAGAGTCCCACCGGTCCACAGCCGATCACGATCGCGACCGTGCGCTTGCCCACCTGGCCGCGGCGGACGGCGTGCCAACCGACCGCCATCGGCTCGGTCAAGGCGGCGATGTCGGTCTCCAACCCGTTGGGGACGGGCATCATCAGCGACTCCTCGACGAGCATCTGGTCCGCATAGGCGCCGGGGGCGTCCATCGAGAGGCCGACCATGTCGATCCCCTTGCTCCCTCGCAGCAGCGGCAGCGCGACGACGCGGGTCCCGGTCGTCGAGGTCTTGCGGCAGCCGGGGCCGTGCTCGGCGACTTCGCCGCAGAACTCGTGGCCGAAGACGATCTGCTGGTCGGACCGTGCAAATCGGTCATAGCCGGCGCGGACGGCAAGCTCTGCCCACTGGTCGCACCCCGTGCGGGCGTGGAGATCGGAACCGCAGATCCCGCAACGCAGGACCTCGATCCGAACCTGTCCGCGACTCGGAACAGGTTCGGGCCGCTCCACCACGTCGAGCTCGGCGTTCGTGCAGACGACGGCTCGCATCAGCGGGCCTGAGAGTCGGCGACGGCGCTCACACGCGGAGTGTTACATGGACTGGGCCCGCAACCGCCGCAGGCGCGCCCCCAAGAACCCCAGGAGCAGTAGGAGGGATGCGGCGGAAACCACGGCCACCGCGGGGTGCCCCTTGCCCTTGCGCCGCGGCGCCGGTTGCCGGGTGGGCCGTGCCGGCTTTGCCGCAGCCGTGACCAGATGGACGCTGGCGACGTTGAAGCCGTACTTGCCAGAGCAGTCGAGGCCGCGGGCACACCCCGCAAAGTTCGCTGCCCACTTCAGCCACATGTCGTGTCCGTCCGGGCTGATCCACTGCGACGGGAAGCCGGCGCTGTAGCCGTTGGATGGTCCGAATTCGCTCGAACGCGCCACGAACGAGAACGGGCCGGACGGAGTGGGGGACTCGAGGATCACGAGCTCAGCGCCGTCGCGCCACACCGCCGGCGGGCGCGACAAGTAGGAGTGGGTGAACGTCAGCAGGTAGCGGTGGAGCGCCGCGTCGTAGGTCATCTCCGGATAGGTGATGTGCGAGTTCCATCTCAGCACCGGCGTGGCCGCTGACAGGGAGCTCGTCCACACCGGGGCGCGCGCCCCATCGCTTGAGCTCCGGACCCCTGCGAACCACTGCCATCGGGAGGGGTCGGTCACGTTCGCGACCCCCGGCCGGACGCGGCCCAGCAGCAGCTCCGACGCGTTGAACTCGCGCTCGGAACCGATCGCGTAGACGTATCCATCGGGATACTGGCCACCGCGGGCGCCGCTGTCGATGAACGTGAGGTTGCCGAGCGGGGCGGCGAACGGCTTCCGGGCAAAATGCCAGGTCTCGCCGTGGTCGGTGGAGTACGCGATCCCGGCCAGCCCGGTGAACTGGCCGTCCGCCGGCCAGTCCCAGTTCCGCTGTTGCGTCGCGTAGAAGATCCCTCCGATCTCGGTGAAGCCGATGCTGTAGTAGGGGCCGAGCGGACCGTCGTCGTTGTCGCGATTGCGCCCGATCTGCGCCCACGTTCTCGGCGCCGGCTTGGTCGGATCGCCGACGTGCTGGAAGTGCAGGTGGGGTGGAGTGCCGCTCACGCGCGCGACCGACTGCCGCCACAGTCCGCCGGCCACCGGGACGTCGACGCCGCCGTCGTCCATCATCACGTACGTTCCACCGTCACTGCTCCAGACCGTCGGCAGGATGTCGCCCGACTGGTTAGGGGGCGGATCGAAACGGGGGCTGGTCCAATGCGCGCCGATGATGTCCTGGCTCGACGGAAACGGCGTCGTGTTCGACATCGAGAGAGCCCCGCCGGGAGACCGCGCGGTGGTCGCGGCCGATGCGGGCCCGACGATCGCCGCGACGGCGAGGACGGCTCCGAGCATCACGGGAAGGCTCGCCTCGAGAACGTGATCGATGGCCATACGGGCGCAGGCGCGTCAGGGCGCGGCGCTGAACTCGACGCCCTCGGCCTCGACCGTCCCGGCCGTCCGCCCAGGCGCGGTTTCGTAGGTCCAGTACAAGTTCGTGTGCGCGATCACCGCGTCCGGTGGCGGCGCTCCGTACTCCGTAGGTCGCCGGTGGTGTGGGCGTCGCTGACCAGAGTGGCGTCGTAACCCCTGACGAATGCGCCATGGAGTGTTGCGCGGATGCACGCGTCGGTCTCGGCACCGACGATGACGAGCCGCCCGACTCCGAGATCTGACAGCACGGCCTCGAGCGTCGTGTCCTCAAACGAGTCGCCGTAGTGCTTTTCGACGACCGGCTCGGGGTCGCCGGGAGCGAGCTCGGGGACGATCCTCCATTTCTCGCTGCCCTGTGGGAGGTTGTCGCTGGAATGCTGGACCCATACGACGGGGACCTCCTCCCGTCGCGCCTTCTCGACGAGGGCGCCGACGTTGGCGACGACCGCGTCACGTTCGTGCGCCCCCTCGACGACACCGTTCTGTACGTCGACGACGAGGAGTGCGGTGTTCGGCCGGTTCTCCAGTGTGGTCATCGTCTCCCCTTCCTGGCGCTGGGCTCGTGCGGTCACAGTATCCTGGGCACCGGGGACCGGCGTATCAACGTGTTGCTCGCCGTCCGGGCGATCGCTGCGAGCCACGCCGTGAATCAGAGGCGATAGGAGGAGAGAGATGGAGCTTCCTGAAGATCTGCAGGGACGTGCGATTTCGAGGCGGCAGTTGATGAGCTACCTCGGCATGGTCGGGGCCGGTGCGGTCGTCAGCGAATCGGCGGTGGCGTGGGCCTCGGGTTCAAGCTGGGCGCGGGTGATCGAGCGAGCAGCTCGCACGAAGCCCCACGGCTCGGATCTGGGCGCGATCGAGCACGTCGTGTTCCTCATGCTGGAGAACCGCTCCTACGACCATTACTTCGGCGCCTACCCGCGCGGCCGAGGGTTCGACGATCACCCGAAGCATTCGCTCGGTGTCTTCGCACAGGACTTCCCGGGTGGCGGAAACCTGTTCCCGAAGAACAAGCTGCTCCCGTTCCACCTCAACAGCATGGCGGGGTTCGAATGCACGGATGACCTCACGCACGACTGGGGCCCCATGCACCTGTGCTGGAACCACGGCAAGATGGATTCCTGGGTCAAGGTCCACACGTCCTCCGAGTACGAGGGGCCGCACGGGGCGCTGACGATGGGCTACTTCGAGCGAGCGGACCTGCCGTTCCACTACGCGCTCGCCGACCACTTCACCCTGTGCGATGGCTACCACTCGTCGATCCTGGGGCCGACCCACCCGAACCGGCTGATGGCCAACACCGGCACGATCGATCCGAGCGGTCAGCACGGGGGGCCGGTCGTCCACACCAATGCGACTCCCGACACGTTGTGGAACTGCACCTGGACGACGATGCAGGAGGTCCTTGAGGACGCCGGGGTCTCCTGGAAGGTGTACAGCCCCAGCAACCAGGGGGTCAGTGGCAAGTACGCGTCGCTGCGCAACTACCCGACGTGGAGCCCTCAGATCTACAACCCGACAGAGACGCCCGAGGTCACGGGGATAACCGACCACGTCCTGCCGTACTTCACCGCGTTCCGGAATCCGACGTCGACGCTCTACAAAAAGGCATTCGAGCAGACGTTCCCCAACCAGTTCGTCGCCGACGTGAACTCAGGGACGCTGCCGAGCGTGTCGTGGATCATCCCGCCGCTCGGGTTCGACGAGCACCCGTCCGCGTCCTCGATGAACGGGATGTACTTCACCTCGCTCGTGCTCGATGCGCTCACCGCCAACCGGAAGGTGTGGTCAAAGACCGCGTTTTTCCTGATGTACGACGAGAACGACGGCTGGTTCGATCACGTCAAGCCACCGACTGCGCCCCCGGGCACCGCGGGCGAGTACCTGACGACGACCACATTCCCGCTCGGCGAACCCAACCCGGACACGCTCAACTTCGCCGGGCCGCTGGGCCTCGGCGTGAGGGTCCCGATGATCGTGATCTCACCGTTCAGCCGGGGAGGACACATCGCCACCGAGCTCTTCGACCACACCTCCCAGCTGAAGCTGGTGAGCAAGCGGTTCGGGGTAGAGCTGCCGAACGTGTCGCACTGGCGACGGCGCAAGGTGGGCGATCTAACCTCGACCCTGTTCCACGGCAAGAAGCGCACCGAGTTCCCAAGGTTGCCGCGTACCTCCGTGCTGCTGCCGCCCGACGGGCCGTGCGCCGCGGTCGGGCAGGAGACCGAGAGCGGCGGCGCGGGACCGAGCGTGCCCACCAAGCAGCGGATGCCGAAGCAGGGCGGTGGCAGCCGGCCGGCCAGCCACTACTTCAGGATGACCGAGGAAGCTCGCGCGATCCCCGACGACGACCGGACCGAGATCGTGCCAGGCGGTCCGCGCCCGATGACCACGAAGTCCTCATACAACCGGTTGGCCAAGGTACCGGGCTGATCGCGCGGGACGGGGAAGCGGCGGCGATCGATTTCGCGGGCATCTGGCCGCTCAGAAGTTTTGTCTGACCGCAGCGAGGACGCTCACATCGTCGCTTTCGCCCAGATAGGCAGAGCCTCCCCACAGGCGCTGTTGATGGACGACCGGACGCCCGTCGGATCGTTGGCTGCATTTGGGAGGCCCCCATGCTCAGCGAAGTAGAGCTGAGCGTACGTGTTCTGTTGCGAGCCGCTGGCCGAGGCCCACTGCGAGCACGACGTCGAGTCGCTGAGTGCCGCGTTGCTGGAGCTCGACACGGCCGCCGCGGCCGTGAAGGCGACGAGCAGGAGCACGACGACGGCCACCACCGCCGACGCGCCCTTTAGCGAACGATTACTCCCCTCAGCGTGGGGCGATCGCTAGGGGTCACGAGTGTCCCTGGCGGGGCTGGGCGGAGGGCGTGCGCTCGAGGATCCGCGCCATCGCGACGCGCGATTTGACCGCCTGGTGTACTCCGGCTAGCTCGGGGGCCAATGGACGCTCCTCCGCCTTCGCTATGTGGTTCGACGCTGCCTCCACATCATCGCGGTCAAGCGCCGCGGAGGCGCAGATCACCAATGCGAGAGCGTTATCCGGACCGCAGGAGAGCGCCTGAGTCGCGAGCTCCTCGGCGCGCTCCCGTTCGCCACGCGCGTGTGCGGACATGGCCTCCTGCGTCAGGAACAGGGCCCGAATCCGGTCAGGTAGCTCGAGGCGCAGCGCGCGCCGACACGCGTGTTCGAACCTGACCAAGTCGTCGTTGTCGAGCGCCTCCACCGCCGTCACGTACCACGGCCGCCAGTTGTCAGGCTCGCGGCGCGCCCACTTGCGGGCGATCGCGAGATCGCGTCGGCCCCGGGCCTGGTCACGGACGTGGCGGACGCTGATCCGGTCGGTGACCGCTCCGGACAGCGGCTCGAGGAAGCGGATCTGAGACTCCCATGGCCCCGCAGCCGTGGGCCACTCCCAGGTGGCGCCGACCCAGATGACGGGCGGGCGCAGGAGGCGCTGACGCCACACCTCTCCGTACAGACGGCCCTCCCACAGCGCCGAGATAGCGCGGATCTCGGGCTCTGACTCGAACCGGGCGGCCACCTCGCGGAGGTGGGCTCCGTCGATCAGGCGATCATCGAGGTCGATCGTGACGTGGACGTCGCCGGTAGCGAGCCAGTGCGCGTGGGTGCGGGCCGCGCCGAAATCGTCGCGCCATTTGAGCCGGGCGACGAGAAGCTTGTCCGGCTCGGCGCGTTCGCGGGCGAAGGCTCGCGACTCGCCGATCGTCCCATCGCGTGATCCCGTGTCGCACAGCACGACCTCGTCGACGTGATCCCAGAACGACTCGAAGCACGGGCGTACGTTCTCCCGCTCGTTTCTCGCGATCATGACCATGGAGAGCCGCAAACTCGGCAGCCGTTTTACTCGACCGGCCGCACATGGGCAAGCGTCGCCGGTCGGTCGGTAGCCTCTGACGGAGATGGAGGAGTCACCAGATCGATGGTCGAGGTTCGCGTCGTGGACCCGGCCGGTGACCACGCGCAGCGGTGTCTGCGAGCGTACTTCGACGAGCTCAACCTCCGAGCGGAGGTTCCGTTCGATCCGGCCAAGGGCCCCTCGGCGGAGCCACATGAGCTTCGACCGCCGGCCGGCGCTTTTCTAGTTGCGTACCTCGATGAGGAGCCGATCGGCTGTGGGGCCGTGAAGCACCATCCGGGTGCTCCGTCTGAGATCAAGCGGATGTGGGTCGCCGAGTCGGCTCGCGGATTGGGGATCGGTCGTCGCCTACTCCGGGACCTCGAGCAGCTCGCCCGGACCCAAGGAGCGCCGGCGACAAGGATCGAGACCAACAAGGCACTCGTTGAGGCGATCGCGATGTACAGATCGTCCGGTTACGTTGAGGTCCCGGCCTTCAACGACGAGCCCTTTGCCCATCACTGGTTTGAGAAGGCTCAGTAGCCGAGGTCGTTGTTCGTGACCGCGAGCACGCCGGAGGCGAGAACCACGATCCACAGGACGGAGGCGATGATGCTGACGCCGATGATCCACAGACCGTGCTTCGAATATGCCTTGTTCGGACGGGTGGCGACCACGATTCCGAGGATGAACCCGACGACCGGTATCGCGACGGCGGTGATGTAGCCGAGGACGACGAGCCGGCGGACGCTTTCGCTACGGAGCTTCGACGTCGAGCCGTTGCTCGAGACGTACTCGGCGGTCCAGCGTTCCTGGTCCGGGCTGGGCGGTGATGCGGCGCTCATCGGAGGTCCTGTCCCGACATCCTAGGGACGTCTCATGCAACCGCGTGAGAACCCCGGGCGGAGCGCTCTTTTTCGCACGCCGGGGCGTTTGCTGGCTGAAGCCGCTTCCCGCGGCCTCGCACCCGCGTGCCTGCTGGCCCGAAAACAACGGGCACGCAATGGACCCCCCGTTGGAGAAGGATTCCAGCGGGGGGTCTTTTTTACGCTGTCCGGAGCGCCTCGGTCGGCGAGAGTCGCGCGGCCCGGATTGCCGGCAGAAGCCCGGCGACGGCGCCGATCACCAGCGCCGCGCCGAAGCCGCCGGCCCAGCCGAGGACCGGGATCACAATCGTCCAACCCTTGATGCTCGAGTAGATCGCCGTCGCCAGGACGCCGAGTCCGACTCCGGCGATCCCGCCGAGCGCCGCCAGGATCACCGCCTCGCTGAGGAACTGCGAGCGGATCTGACCGCGTCGGGCGCCGAGCGCGCGCCGCAGGCCGATCTCGCTGCGGCGCTCGAGCACAGAGATGACCATGATGTTGGCGACGCCGACCGCGCCGATCAGCAGCGCCACGGCGCTCAGCCCTAGGAACAGCCCCGAGAGCGCGGTCTTCGCCTGGGCGCGGACGACGAGCGTCGCCGAGGGCTGCGAGGGGTCGACCTCATTCGGGCTTTCGGGGTTGGCGGTCGCTGCGAGCACCGACTGCACGGCCGCGACCTGGCTCGTCTGAGCGCGGACATAGATCATCGTCGGGTGGCCGTCGAAGCCGAGGTAGGTCTCGGCCGCGGGAAAGCCGACGAGCACCGACTGGTCGATCTCGGGCGCCAGCGCCGCGGGCTTGAGGATGCCCGCGACGTAGAACCAGCGGCCGCTGAGCCAGACGCGCTCTCCCGGGTAGACCCGGTCGATGCCGAGCTGCGATGCCGCCTGCGCGCCGAGCACGACGACCGGCTCTCGCTCGGTGGCGCCGTTGAGAAACGTGCCCTGCGCCAGCGTCGTCCCGACCGCGGGCAGCAGGTTTACTGTGGCGGCCTGGACCTGCAGGCCGCCAGCTTGATCGCTCGGGATCAGTGGGCTGCGATAGACCTCGGCGTTGTTGACGGCACCCGTGTCCGCGACGCGCGTCACGGGGCCGATCCGCCTGATCATCGCCGGGGCGTCCTTCGGAAGCTCGGCGCTCCCCCCGCCGAGCGTCTGTCCGTTCTGAACGGTCAGCAGGTTCGTACCGAGCTTGTCGATCTGAGCAAGGAGCGTTGCCTGGTTCGACGCCGACAGGCCGAGCACGGCCACGACCGCCCCCACACCGATCGCGATCCCGAGCGCCGAGAGCATCGCCCGCAAGGGACGAGTGCGGACGCCGGCGCTGGCGACTCGCGCGAGGTCGCGTGGTCGCATCCGCACGGGCGAGGTGTCGGCGCTCATGCAGGCACCGCCCCGGTGTCGGCCTCGATCCGTCCGTCGCGCATCGACACGCGACGGGGCAGCCGCTCGGCGATCTCGTGGTTGTGCGTGACGACGACGATCGTCGCGCCCTCGGCGTTGAGCTCCTCGAGCAGTGCGAGGATCGCCGTACTCGCGGTGCTGTCGAGGTTGCCGGTCGGCTCGTCGGCGAGCACGATTGCCGGCCGGCCGACGAGCGCTCGGGCGATCGCGACGCGCTGGCGCTCGCCTCCCGACAGTTTCAGCGGCCGAAAGCCGGCGCGCTGCGCGAGGCCGACCCGTGCCAGCGCTTCCTGTGCGCGTGCCCGGCGCTCCGCCACGGGAACGCCGGCGTACAGAAGCCCGTCGGCGACGTTCTCGAGCACGGTGTCGTGCTCAGCGAGGTAGAACTGCTGGAAGACGAAGCCAATCCTGCGCGCGCGTAGCAGTGCGAGCTCTCCGTCCGGGAGGTCGGCGACGTCGACGCCCGTGATTCGCACGCTCCCTGCGCTCGGGCGATCGAGCGTTCCCATCACATGCAGAAGCGTCGACTTGCCGGACCCCGACGGCCCGACGACCGCCAGGAGCTCACTGGGCCGCACTGCGAAGGTCACTCCGCTGAGCGCGCGCACGACCGGCTCGCCGGGGTACACCTTGTCGACGTTGTCGAGCTGGAGAACCGGCGCGTCGTCGGTCATGTTCCCTCCGGGACGACGATTCGCTGGCCGGCCGATAGGCCGCTCCCGGTCACCTGCACGACGCCGTCAGCGTCGTCGAACAGCCCGAGCGAGACGCCAACCAGGCTATGCACGCCGTGGGCGCCGACGACCTCGACCGCGTAGCCGCCCGACGCCAGCGCCAGGAGGGAGTCGACCGGGACGACGAACGCGTGGCGCGCGGTCGCGGTCGTGATCGACACGTTGACCGGGGCCTGTTCGAGCTGGCCCGTGGCCCCCGGATCGAGCGGCCGCACGTGGACGGTCACGGTTGAGTTGCTGCCTCCGCTGGCGACCTTGCCTACGCTGGAGATGATGCCGGGGATGGCGGTGTTGTCGGGCAGCGTGATCGCCGCCCGGTCGCCGGCCTTGACCTCCGACTGCTGGGCCGCGTCGAGGGACACGGTCACCTCGCGCTTGGTCGAGGTCGCCTGCGCGAACGGCGAGCCCGGGGCTGAACGTGAGCCGAGCGTCGGCGTCACCGTCGTCAGCCGCATCGCGCCGGGCTCGAACACGACGGACCCGAGCGCCAGCGAGCCGGTCTCGGTCAGGTCGAAGTGAGCCTGGAGGCGCTCGACGGCGTACGCGGTGTCGGCGTTGAAATAGTCGGAGGTCGGGTCGATCTCCGCCGTCGTGGCGTAGCCGAGCGCGACGAGTTCCGCGTTCAGCTGCTGGACGTCGGATCCGGTTAGCCCTTCGGACAGAGTGCGATACGCCGGCGTGTGGCCGGACAGCAGCACCACGGGCTTGCCGTCGACCCAGTACAGGGCGTGGTCCGGCTTGATCACGGCGCCCGCGGACGGGAGCCGCGTGTAGGCGCCGGAGGTCTCGTTGAGAATCGAGTAGCTCCCGGCGTAGCCGAGGGTGCCCTGCACCGGGTCCTGCGAGCGGATCGTGGCCTGCTTGACCGTCGCGAGCGACGTCGGCGCGGCGTTGTCGATCAAGCCGCTGGGGCCGTTGCCGGTGCTGGCGAACGGGTTGGCGACGACGACCGCGACGATCGCGGCGACGATGCAGATGACGACCACGAGCGCTCCGACGCGTACGCGCCGGCGCCGGCGGTCAAGCGTCGCGACGGCCATCACGAGCTTCCCGTCAGCGTCGAGCGGCACGCCTGCTGCGCCCTCTGGAACTGTGGCGAGTTCTGGTTGACCCCAGGGCCGCCGATTTGGACGGAGACCTTATTGTGGCCTCCGGAACTCGAGGTCGAGAACTTCGGGTCGGGGAAGTTGGGCACACCGTGTGACCGCATGCAAGCGGCGAGCGCGTCGAGTTCCTCACGTAGCTTCGTCGGGTTCCCGCCGGCGGCGATCCCCGGGGGCGCGTACGCCGCGCACGCCTTCTGGGCCGCCTGGAACTGCGGCGAGTTTGGGTCGACGCCGTGGCCCAGCGTAAGGCCGATGCCCTGGCCGTTGTTCTTAACGTCGACGCCGGACTCGCCGTGGGCCCGCATGCATTCGGCGAAGCGGACCAGATGTTGGTAATCGGCAGTGCGGCTGCCTCCGAGCGGACCGCCGGTGTCGGCCGTCGTTGTAGCGGTCGTCGTCGAGCCGATGTGGGCCACGGAAGAGCCCGCATGATTGCTGCTGCCGCAGCCGGCGACGACGAGTGCGCCCACCGCCAGCAGCGGGATGATCACGGTGCGCGGCCGAAGGGCGTGCGGTTCCATGTTCGTGCCTCCTGTGGGGGATGCCATTTCGGGAGTGGTACGGGACCGGTGGTTACATCGCCGTCACCGCCGCCGTTACCTCGCCGTAACCCACGTTGCAAGACGCTCTTTAGGCGCTGGGCCTACAGTTGAAGGAGCATCAATGCGAGTGCTGGTCGTCGAGGATCATGAGGAGCTGGCGAGCACGATCGCAACCGGGCTGCGCCGCGAGGGCATGGCCGTGGACATCGCGCTCGACGGGAAGGCCGCGCTCCAGCGCGGGCTGGTGAACTCGTACGACGTCGTGGTGCTCGATCGCGATCTGCCGGGCGTGGACGGCGACGAGGTCTTGCGGCGGCTGTCCGACGCGGGCTGCCGAGCGCGAGTGCTGATGCTGACCGCCGCGGGGACGATCGAGGACCGCGTCGACGGCCTCACGCTCGGCGCGGACGACTACCTCCCGAAGCCGTTCGCGTTCGCCGAGCTCGTGGCGAGGATTCGCTCGTTGGCCCGCCGCGCCCAGCCGGCACTGCCGCCGGTCCTGGTCAAGGGCGACCTGCGCCTCGATCCCGCCCAGCGCGTCGCGCGCCGCGGGGGGCAGCTGTTGCCGTTGAGCCCAAGGGAGCTCTCGGTGCTCGAGCTGCTGCTCGCCTCCGACGGCGCCGTCGTCTCGGCCGAGGAGCTCCTTGCCCGGGTGTGGGACGAGCAGGCCGACCCGTTCAGCAACGTCGTCAAGGTCACGATCAGCCGCTTGCGCGCAAAGCTCGGCGAGCCGCCGCTGATCGAGACCGTGCCGACCGCGGGGTACCGTATCTGAGGAGATGTCGGGTTCGCTCTCCGAGATGATTCACCGGCCCGCCCGGCGCTGGCTGCCACGTCGCACCGTGCGCCTGCGGCTCACAGCGCTCTACGGCGGGCTCTTCCTGCTCACCGCGGCCGTGCTGCTGGCCGTCATCTACATCCTCGTCGCTGGTCATTTCCAGGCCACGGGCGTCACCGTCAAGGCCAACAGACCGCTGCCGTCCGCAGCGCGGGCGGTGGCCACGGGCACTCAGGCGGGGGGCTCGCAACTTCATGCTCCGGCAACCGGCGACGAGTTTTTCGTGGCGCGCTCCGGCGGTCAGGTTCTGGGTAGCTTCGGGCCGCCGGGAACCGTTGTGGCCGACGCGGCGAAGACCATCAAGGCGGCGATCGGGGTGCAGCAGTCGCAGGACCGCAGCCAGCTCCTAATCTGGTCTGCTCTCGCGCTCGCGCTGATGGCGATCGCCTCAATCGTGCTCGGCTGGCTGATGGCCGGGCGCGTGCTGGCGCCGCTGCGGACAATGACGACCAGGGCGCGCCGGATCTCGGCCGACAGTCTCGACGCCCGGCTCGCATTGCGCGGCCCCGACGACGAGCTCAAGGAGCTCGGCGACACGATCGACGGGCTGCTCGAGCGGCTCGAGCACGCATTCGACGCCCAGCGGCGGTTCGTCGCCAACGCGTCGCACGAGCTGCGCACGCCGCTAACGCTCGAGCGCGCGATGCTCGAGGTCGCGCTGGCCGACCCGCAGGCGAGCGAGGCATCGCTGCGCGTCGCGTGTGAGCGCGTGCTCGCCGCCGGCGCCGAGCAGGAGCGCCTGATCGCGGCGATGCTCGACCTGGCGCGCAGCGAGCGCGGGCTCGACGAGCACGAACGCGTCGACCTGGGTACCGTCGTCGCCCGGGTCCTCAAGGGGTGCGTGCTCGCCGACGGCATGACGATGTCCACGAAACTCGAGTCGGCGGAGCTGAGCGGCGACCTGCGCCTGATCGAACGGCTCGCCGCGAACCTGTTGCACAACGCGCTCTGGCACAACGTCGCCGGCGGCTGGGTACACGTCGCCACCGGAACCGAGGCTGGTCGCGCGATCCTGCGCGTCTCAAATGCCGGACCGACCATCGAACCATCGGAGGTGGCCGGGCTGCTCGAGCCGTTCCGCCGCGCCCACGGCCGAGTTGGCCACAACGGCCATGGGCTCGGCCTCTCGATCGTCGCCGCCATCGCCACGGCCCACGACGCGGAACTGACAGTCAGCGCCCGCGCGCAAGGCGGGCTCGACGTGGCGGTTGCTTTCTCGCCGACGCCCGTGCCGAGCCGGCCCGATGTTTATCCTGCGGCTGCAGCTCTGTCGTCTGCGCAGGTTCCGGGAGATGAAGACCGAGCGAGAGAGATGGCACTCGCATCGCGGTTCGGGAGAGGCCCCCGCTGACAGGCGGGGATTTACTCGTCCGATTGGCAGTTCGTGTGCCGAGACGGATTCGGTACGCGGCGTCGCGGCAGTGGCGCGCCGGGTCCTCAGCGACGTCGCCGATGGCCGGCTCGCTCACCCTCATGTGACGGTTCGGTTCTGGGACGGAAGCGAGCTCCCCTCAGACGGCCCCGCGGCCGTGGTGATCCGGGACCCTGCGGCGATCGCGCATCTGATCCGAGCCCCGGGCCAACTCGGCCTTGCGCGGGCCTGGGTCGACGGGTCGCTCGATGTGGATGGGGACCTGGAGGCCGTGCTCAGGGAACGGGGCACGTTCGCAGGCATCCGGCTATCGACCGCCGACCGCGCGCGAGTCGGGCTCGCGCTTTTGCGAACTCTCGGTGCGGGCCTGCTGCGAACTCCCCCGATCCCGGCGATCGAGGCGCGCATGACCGGGCGGCGCAAGTCGCCAGCCCGTGACCGCGCTGCCGTACGCCACCACTACGACGTCTCGAACCGCTTCTACCGCCTGGTCCTCGGCCCGTCGATGGTCTATTCGTGCGCCTACTTCGCGACTCCCGACGACACGCTGGAGGCCGCCCAGGAGCGCAAGCTCGACCTAATCTGCCGAAAGCTGCAGCTGACCGAGGGCGAGCGGCTACTCGACATTGGCTGCGGCTGGGGTTCGCTGCTGATTCATGCCGCTTCCAGATATGGGGTAAGCGGCGTGGGGGTGACCCTGTCCGAGCCGCAGGCCCAACTCGCTCGCGAGCGCGTCGCGCACGCCGGACTCGAGGACCGAGTCGAGATCCGGGTCCGGGACTATCGCCAGATCGGGGATGGCCCGTTCGACAAGATCGCCAGCGTCGGGATGTACGAGCACGTCGGCCGGAATCAGCTCGGCCGCTACGTGGCGGCGGCCGTGAGCCTGCTTCGCCCTGGCGGGCTGTTCCTCAACCACGGGATCACGAGGCTCATCGACCACCGCCCCGAGCCCGACCCATTCATCTCTCGCTACGTCTTTCCCGACTCCGAGCTGCATCCCGTCACCGACGTCATGAACGCAATGCAGGCGGTCCGACTCGAGATCCGAGACGCTGAGTCGTTGCGCGAGCACTACCCGCTGACGCTTCGCCGCTGGGTCGCCAATCTGGAAGCTAACCGGGAAGCGGCGATCGCCGAGGCGGGTTCGCAGCGCGAGCGGGTGTGGAGGCTGTACATGCTCGGCTCTGCGCTGGGGTTCGAAGCCGGCGAGATCAGCGTGCATCAAGTGCTCGCCGCCCGTCCGGGGGCGCGGCACGGTCTACCACTGGACCGCGCGGAGCTGCTCAACGGCTCCCGTCGCCCGACACGCGGCCTCGTGTCGCCCACGCCTTCGCCGAAACCGTGAACGGTGCCACCGCGAGTCTTTCCCGGCACAGCTCGCGCAGGCGATCTCGCCGGCCCGAGTCGAGTCGCGCCACGTATTTCCCGGCCGGGCCAACGCCGAGGAGGAAGGGATCCCACCACTCCTCGAAGCTCGGATGTTCGACCTCGACGTTGAGGGCGTTCTCCTCGATCCCATTCAGCCCCGCCGCGCGGAACAGCTCGGCGAGGTGGCCGCGGCGCGCTCCCGCCAGTCGCGACTCGTCCTCGGCCTCGGGATCGAGCTCGCTCGTTGCCTCCCAGAACGCGCCGAGCGGACCTTTGCCGCCGGCGTGATCCCACACGCACGCCGCGACCACTCCGCCGGCGCGCGTCACCCGGGCCATTTCGCGTAGCCCCAGCACGGGGTCGGCCATGAAATGAACGACGAGCTGCGCCACGGATGCGTCGAACTCCTGGTCCTCGAACGGCAAATCCTCGGCCGCAGCTCGGTCGACACGCACTCCGGGGTTGCGAGTTCGAGCGGCCGCGACGAACCCCTCTGAAGGGTCGACGGCGCGGACGGCGCCGGGCGAGGAACGGCGAACGAGCTCGGCCGTCAGTGCTCCGGGCCCGCACCCGACGTCGAGCAGGCGCTGATCGCCGTCGAACCCGGCAAACTCGGCGAATTGCGGTGCCAGGAGCGACGAATACCGTCCCATGAACCGGTCGTACGCATACGCGTCGACGGTGAAGCTCATTGGCCGAGTCTACGAAGGGGACTGGCGGGCGACCGACCGCCTCAGTGGACGCTTCAGCCGCGGCCTGGCGGGAAGCCGACCTGGCGCTGACCGTCGTCCCAGATGATCGTCGGGACGATTCCCCGGTTGTTCGTGTACCCCATCAGCTCGGCACGCCACGCTTCGCTTTGGGTCGCGTCTCGCTCCTCAACCGTCTCGCCTTCGGCGGCGAGGTGCTCCCGCGCGGACTGGCAGTAGGGGCAGCCAGGCTTGGTGTACATAACGACGGTCATCGATCTACCTCGCTAGCCAGGCGTATTGCCCAGCGTCGTCGAGATCTCGTCGATCGCCGACTGCTCCGCCGGACTCACCGTCGCCCCTTCCTCCCGGTGCGCGGCCGCGACCTTCTCCGCGAGCGTGACGACGAACCGCTCGTATTCCTCGACCTCATCGGGTGTCGACTTGCTCTCGAGCACGTTGACGGCGTCGCGCAGGAGCTGGAGTCCGTGTTGCTTCATCTCGTCGGGCGAGCTATATCGTGTGTGATCGACCTGGGGCTTGGCCGAAACGATCTCGTCCAGCAACTCGCTCTCCCCGTGAGCCTTGCGGGCCTCGCCGTACGCCTTGCCGATCGCCAGCGCCTCGCGGAAGGTTCCTCCGCGCTGGGCCGTCGCGACGATCAATCCTGCGGTCGGCGGTCCCTCGAGCACGAGCTTCCACTCCTGCTCTGTGAAGTCAGCTTTGCTTGTCATTTCGCTCCTCCGGGTCAGTCGGGTGGGGGTAGGAAGTTGACATCGTGGCGTGCGGACAGCTCGACGACGGCCTCAGGGGTCTGTTCGGGCATCGCGTCGATCGCCACGAACAGGTCGTAAAGGCGGGCGGTGGGAGCGACCCAAAACAGACAGGTGAGCTGCTGCCCCGACCGGTTGTACAGACCGTGTGGCCTGCCCATCGGCAGACGCAAGAGATCCCCGGCGCCGGCGGCGTGGTCTCCGTCGCCGGTCACCAGCGTGAGCGTGCCATCGAGCATGTAGACGTACTCGTCCTGCGTCGAATGTATGTGCGGTGGGACGAACGTGTCGGGCGGGAGCGTCGCGTGCCAGGCGAATGACCTTTCGGTCAGCTGCTTGGGCCGGTAGACCTGGCCGAGAATGTTCCACTCGATCCCGTCGAGCGACGCCGTCGCGGCGATCACGTCAGGGACACCGTCTGTCATCTCGCTGCTCCTTTGGTTCGGCTCTTGCGGCGGGACCGCGAAGCCCGCTTTCTTGGCGTAACCGCGGACAATCGCCTCGCGCTGGGCGTGTGGGAGGACCTGCTCCACATCGTCAAAGCCGTCGGGCGCGAGCGCCTCAACAGCGTCAATGACCCCCTCCGGGCCGCCGCTTCGGTTTGAGTGAACGATCTCAGATGTCGGCGCCAGGCGCTGTCGCTCGTAGGCGACGAGGGCTGCTGCGACATCGGCGGTGTCGGTCAGTGCGTCCGCGAGCGCGCACGCATCGAGGATCGCCTGGCTCGCGCCGTTGGAGCCGACCGGATACATCGCATGGGCGGCATCACCGAGCAGAGTCACGCGACCGACCGACCACCGTGTTACCGGATCCCGATCGCAGACCGGGTACTCCCAGAAGATCGGCGTGGATCGGATCAGCTCGGCGACGTTGACCTCCGAGATCGCGAATCGCGCCACATGGGGCATCAGTTCGTCCAGGTGTCCGGGGCGCGACCAATCCTCACGCCTGGCCGGAGCCGTTCCTTCCTCGCCGATCCGAGCCATCACCGCCCAGTTGGTCAGGCGCTGGTCATCGCGGCCGCCCTGCGCAATCGGGTACAGCACGACCTTGGCTTCCATGCCGCCGGCGATGATCATCGAACGACCGGTCAAAAAGGCCGGCCATTCCACGGCACCGCGCCACAGCATCGTCCCGTTCCACCGAGGCGGGCCTTCGTCGGGGTAAAGCGCCGCTCGGACTGTCGAGTGGATGCCGTCGGCACCGATCAGCGCCGCCCCGCGCACCGACTCGATCGGCTCGCCGAGATGGTCGACGAAGCGGACCGTCACGCCGTCGTAATCCTGATCGAAGCCCGCCAGCCGGTACCCCGTGCGGATTGCCTCGGGTCCGAGCCGATCGACCACCGCATCTCGCAGCACACTCTGCAGCGCGCCGCGGTGGATCGAGAACTGCGGCACCGGGTGCCCCCCGTGCATCCCGCGGAGCTCGCGCCAGACCTCCTGGCCGAACCGGTTCATGTAGATCAGCTCGTATGTGCGCAGCCCGGCCTGGTCCAGCGCACCGAGCAGGCCCAGCTCAGCCAGCTCGTGAATCGCATGCGGCAGCGTGTTGATCCCGACCCCCAGCTCTCGGATCTGCGGAGACTGCTCGTAGATGAGGCATTCGAAACCGCGGCGGTGCAAGGTCAGCGCGGTCGCCAGGCCGCCGATCCCTCCGCCGATGACGATGATCGGCTCGGGCGCGGCCTCTCGCGCGGCTGCGCTCGTCATCTCAGAGCCGGCGGACCGGTGGTGGCCGGTAGGCTCGCCGAGATGGCGTCCAGTGCGCTTCAAGCCTTCCTCGGCGATTTGGCTACTTGGGTCGCGACGCAGAGCAGGGTGCCCCAAACCTACCGCTACGGCAGCGGGTCCGAGCAAGAGGCCGATCTGTATCTACCCGACGGCGATGGTCCCCATCCCGTGATCACGATCCTCCACGGCGGTTTCTGGCGCGCTCCCTTCACACGCGCGATCATGGCCGCACTCGCCATCGACCTCGCCGATCGTGGTTGGGCGGCCTGGAACGTCGAATACCGCCGCGTTGGCAACGGCGGCGGCATACCGGAAACGCTCGAGGACGTACGGGCGGCGATCGACGCGCTGTCGGGGCTCGATGCTCAGCTCGGTTACGACCAAGTGGTCGTGCTCGGCCACTCCGCCGGTGGCCAGCTAGGCCTCTGCGTTGCCGAAATGCAATCGGTCGCTGCGGTCGTGGCCCTGGCCGGAGTCTGCGATCTCAGGTCCGGCCTGGTCGAAGGGATCGGTCAAGACGCCGTGCGCGAGTTCATGGGAGGAGACCTCGACACCCGTGCTGACGCGTACGCGCTTGCCGATCCGTTGGGCCTGCTGCCCAGCGGCGTCAACGTGCTTCTCGTTCACGGGGACGCCGATGACCGCGTCCCCATTGAACAGAGCCGGCGATACGAACAGGCCGCGCGGGCGCTCGGCGACAGGTGCGAGCTGCTCGAGCTTCCGGGGGTCGATCATTTCGCACTCATCGACCCGCGGTCGCAGGCCTGGGCAAGAGGCGTGACGCGGCTGAAGCCGCTTCTGACCTGAACATGCGGTCGATGACATGAGCGTCTTCACGGAGGCGGAGCTGCGGTATCTCACCGGTGGGAGGCAACTCGGACGGCTCGCAACTGTCGGTGCGGATGGCACGCCGCATGTGGTCCCCGTCGGGTGGATCTACAACGCAGCGCGGGATACGCTCGACATCAGCGGCATCGAGCTCGAGCAAACGAAGAAGTTCCGCGATGTTGCGCGGACCGGGCGAGCCGCGATCGTGGTCGACGATTTGGAGAGCACCGACCCATGGCGTCCGCGGGCGGTCGAGGTCCGCGGCCGAGCCGAGGCGATCGCGCTGCCCACCCCGTTGATTCGGATTCACCCGGAGCGGATCATCAGCTGGGGTCTCGGAGCCGGCCGCAGCTCGCGGACGGTGGCCAGGTAACGCCTCGCGCCGGGACTCGAGCTATCCGCGGCCGTCGAGGCGTGTTCGCAGCAGCCCGACGAGCTGGACGCGCTGCCTCTTTGGCAGCGGTCTCAGCAGGCCAGCGAGTGGCTGGGCGAGATCGTGCTCGATCTGTTCGGCAATCGCCCGTCCTCTCCGGGTGATGGTGACGTGGACGGTGCGCCCGTCCCCCGGGCCGGGTCTGCGCCGCACGAGTCCGCGTTGCTCGGCACGGTCGATGAGTCCGCTGACGCTGGACTTCTCGAGCTTCAGGTACCCGGCGAGTTCAAGCATCCCGGGCTCACGGTCGCGCAGGATGCCAAGCAGGCGCAGCTGGGTGAGCGACAGATCGCGGCTCTCGGCGACCTCGCCCAGGAGGAGCTGGGCACTGCCCGCTGTCCTCAGCCATCGGCCGGACCCGGCGCAGCCACTCACGTGGCTGCAGATCGGCGCGATCGCCGGCCCAACGATCGAGCTCCGTTCATCCTGGCTACGAGCGGCCCGCGTCGACATCGTCGGAAGTGGCCAGGGATCGATTTCCGATCGCCACGTTGGTCGAAGAACTGTCGGCTCTCGCGACCGAGATCGCCGCGGGGACGTTCGCCGTCTCGCCTGTACCGACACCGCTGAGCGACGTACACGACGCATGGAGACGCCCGACCGCACCGGGCGCACGCATCGTGTTCACGCCGCCTAACTAGACGATCGCTCTCCGCTTAGGCCCTGCCCGAGGTGGCGTCAGGCCGGCGGGCTCTCGGCAAACTGCGGCGCCTCGCCACCGATCTCGTGCCAGTTCGCCTTATACGCGACCTGGAGATGAAAGCTCGGCTCGAGATCGAGGTCGCGCATCAGGCCTGCGGCCACGAAGTATTGGTCGCCGAGGTCGTCATACAGGCTGGACCCGCAGTTGCTGCAGAAGTTGCGGGGCGCGAACTCGCTCTTGTAGCGCGTGACCAGGTCCTCGCCCTTGGTAAAGCGGAAGTTCTCCTTGGCCACGACCACCCCGGCGAGGCTAGAACCGGTCCAGCGCTGGCAGCGAGTGCAGTGACAGTAACCCAGTGCCTGGGGATCCTGAACCTCGTATTCCACGCCACCGCACGAGCAAGCTCCCGTGAGCGTTTCAGTCATGAGGACCCCTTCTCGAGTTGGCGTTGACGATCCGCCGCAACGCTACCACCGCCGTGCCCGCGCGTCCGATCGAGGCCTGGTCGGCACCCTTTCGCTCTCTCATCTGGCGTTGGACGCTCGAGCTCGTCGTGCTCGCACCACGCGGAACGCGATAAATGCGACGAGGAGCACGCCGAGACCGAGCGCGATGTCGGCGTCGTAGCGGGTCGCGTCGTTGTAGATCGTGTTGATGTGGCTGCCAGAGAAGTAGCCGACGCTCGTCCACACGGCGACCCAGAGCGCTGCGCCGATCGCGTTGAACACGAGGAACTTTGCCCAGCGGATTCCACTGATGCCGGCGATGATGCCGTTCGCTTGACGCAGGCCCTCGATGAACCGGGCGACGATGATGATCCAGCCGCCGTGACGGTCGAAGAAGCCGGTGGCCTTCGCGACCCGCTCGGGCGTGAGGAAGACGTAGCGGCCATAGCGCTCGATCAGTGGCCGCCCGCCGAAGTGCCCGATCCCAAAACCAATGTTGTCCCCGAGCAGGGCCCCGAGGAATCCGAGCAGCGCCACGAGGAAAACGTTGAGCCGCCCCGTCCCCGCATCCACGGCTGCGAGGATCAGAATGGTCTCGCCGGGAACGGGGACGCCAAAGTCTTCGATCAACACGAGCCCCGCCACCGCCACATAGCCGAACTGGTCGAGCGTCGGTTGGAGGCTCTGTAGTACGCCCGGCAGGTGCTCGGCCGCGGCGGCAGCAATCATGGCTCGCGCTCCGGTCGATAACTCCGCGGCGGTCGAGTCCGCGAATATCCCGTCTTCCTCACCCCGACAGGCTCGCCATCTGCGCGGCCATCGGCCTGACTCGGCCGCGGCATGTCCATGATCTTCATGCGGAGGTCGTTCAACGCGGCATCGTAGATCCCCGAGAAGCTGGGAAAGGGCTGGATTGTGTCGCTCAGCACCTCGAGCGGGACGTGTGCGCGGATGGCGAGGGTCGCCTGCTGCAACCACTCGCCGGCCTCGGGCCCGAGTGCGTACGCGCCGGTCAACCGCTCGCCGTCGCTCAGCAATGTCAGGAATCCGTTGGATTCGGCGTAGGCGTGGGTGTAGGTGGCCGTCTTCGGCAGCTTCCGATACGGGTGCGCTCCCGCTGTACGTGGCTTCGGCCGCGCCGACGGCCGCGGCCTGGGGGTCGGTGTAGGTGACTCGCGGAACGGCTTCGTAGTTCGCCGGACGCGGATCTCCGGCGATGTTCGCTGCGACGACGTCGGCCTCGTATTCGCCTACGTGGGTCAGTGGCCAGATTCCGTTGACGTCACCAATCGCCCACAACCGCTCGCCGGCGCGGAGGTGCTCGTCAACCTTGATCCCGTGACGGTCGGCATCGACGCCGACGGTTTCGAGGCCGATCCCCGCGACGCGAGGGCGCCGGCCGGTCGCCACGAGCAGGCGGTCGCCCCGCAGATCCGTCGCCGCCGTCGAGCTGCAGAACAAACTCGTCGCCCTCGCGCGAAGCCGCGGTGGCGTGCATCCCGAGCCGCAGCTCGATTCCGTCGCGATGCAGCGCCTCGCCGAGCGCTTCGCCCAAGCGGCGCAGGCTCGCGGGGGACCAGGCGGTCGGCTGCCCTCGACGATCGCCACCTCGCCGCCGAGGCGCCTGACCACCTGCGCGAGCTCGACGCCGGCGGAGCCGCCACCGAGCACGAGCAGCCGGCGCGGGATCGACTCCATGCTCGTCGCCTCGCGTGTGCCCCAGACCCCCTCCAGCTCGCTGAGTCCCGGGAGCGGGGGAACGATCGGATCCGAGCCGGTCGCAACGACGATGTGCTCCAGCCGTGTGCCGGACACCGTCGACGTCCAGCACCCCGGTGCCCAGCAGCCGGCCCGTGCCGCGGATCAGGTCGATCCCGTGGTCCGCGAGCCAGCGCTCCTGGCCCGCGTCGGAGTGGTCGGAGACCATGAAGTCCCGCCACGCGAGCGCGGCCTGAACATCGACCTCGGCCGTTGCCGCAGCTTCACGCGCGTGGTGCACCGCCTCGCCCGGCCGCAGCAGCGATTTCGACGGGATACAAGCCCAGTAGGAACACTCACCGCCGACCAGCTCTCGCTCAACTACGGCGACGTGCAATCCCCGTGCCGCCAGGGCCGCCGCGCAGTGCTCGCCTGGAGCACCCCCACCCAGGACGATCACGTCGTAATCGGTTTTGCCTGTCCGCGCCGTGCTTCCAACCGCGATCCCACTCATCGTCCGCTCCTGTCTTGGTTTTGACTCCGCAGGTGAGACGATGCCGCGCTTCGACTTCGCTCGCACCCGTGACGCCCTGGCTGGGCCCCGGTCTCAAGACCGAGGACCCTACACTCGCCCTCAACCAGTGTCGGCGGACCGGGTCCGCCACCACCAGTCGATCGATGGAGGTCAACATGAGCAGAATCGACGTGGCAAAGGAGATCGCGACGCGGCTTCCGGGCCGGGAGTGGGAGGACTAACGATGGACATCGGTTCCCTCGCAGAGCTCCTCCACGAAACGGCCGACCATCACGACCCTTACGAGAAGACTCATGCGCCGCACAACTGGTGGGACTGGTACGCGGCTTACATGAACGCCCGCGAGCACGGTAATAGCCAGGAAGAGGCATCGGACGCCGCGGGCCGCTACATGGAGGAAGTCCTGCACGTCGCGGCCCTCTGAGTTCTTGGCGAGGCGTGAACCAGGGCTGCCCGCTTGCGCAGCCGACGCGGCGAGTACTTCACTGCCCCACGGAGAATTTCTCTGTGACAGTGACCGCGTTTTCACGTAACCGGCGTCGACCCACCCGGCGGGTGAAGCGTGCCTAGTCTCACTACCATGGGCCTGTGAGCAGCCAGAGAGTGCCCGGTGGGGTGGTGCATAAACTTCCCGCGGACCTGCGTAAGGCGCTGATCACCAACGCCATGGCACTTGATGCCTGGAAGGACATCACGCCCTTAGCCCGCAACGAGTTCATCTGCTGGGTCGAGGATGCCAAGCAGGACACGACCCGAGAGCGCCGCATCCGGCGGACCCAGGAGGAGCTGGAGGAAGGCCAGCGTCGGCCCTGCTGCTGGCCGGGGTGCAAGCACCGCGAGCGCACCGGTAGCTAGCTGCTGTTTCAGAGAGCGCATGACGATCCGGGGAGGATGAGCGGTCCCCGTTCACGCCACGCTCCCCGGGCCACTGACCGGCGACCGAGTCCCTGTCGGTCCTGAGCCATGGGGGTCTCGCTTCTGAGTCGGAGGGGGGCGAGGCAGCTCGCAGCGGACGGGCCGGCAGATCGAAGCAGCAGTCGACGACAGGCCCTGCTTCCCGCGCCAGCAAGAGGTGCGGGTGCCCTTGGGGTGGGGCGAGTGGCGGCGACGTTGTGGCGCTCGGCACTCCGTTTTGATAGAAGGAGCCGCTCGTGAGCCCTGATCGTTCGCATGCGATGGACCATGTTGTGCTCGTGCTGTTCGAGAACCGTTCCTTGGACAACATGCTCGGGCACCTCTACGGCCCCGAGGACGGTAAGAACTTCGACGGGGTCATCGGCAAGAACCTGAGCAACCCGATCCCTGAGTGGGCCGAGCACAGCGCCGAGCGAAAGACGGTCCCTTACACAGTCGCCACGGACATGGACGCTCCGAACCCCGACTCGGGCGAGGAGTACTACCACACCAACACGCAGCTGTTCAACATCCTCGACGAGCCCAACCGGTTCAAGATCGGCGAGGCGGTGAGCGCGCCGTGGAACGCACCCGAGACCGGGGCGGTACCGACGATGGACGGGTTCGTGACCGACTACATCAGCACGTTCACCGCGGAGGTAGGGCGCCAGCCGACCTATGAGGAATACGCGCAGATCATGACCGGCTACACACCCGAGCAGGTGCCGGTCCTGAGCGCGATCGCAAAGGGCTTCGGGGTGTTCGACCACTGGTTCTGCGAGGTGCCCTCACAGACGTTCATGAACCGCTCCTTCTGGACCGCCGCGACATCGTCGGGGTTCGTGATCAATAGCCCGGTGTCGAACTGGACCCAGCACAACACCGCCGAGACGCTGTTCGATCGCCTCGAGGCGCACGGGCGCACATGGAAGGTGTACGTACACGAACCGATGCCCCTGTCGTTCACGGGCCTGATCCACCTACCGCGTGTCACGGACCGCCTCGCGACGAACTTCGTGCCCTACTCCGAGTTCGAGCGCGACGCGGTCAACGGCACCCTGCCCGACTTCAGCCTGATCGAACCGAACATGCTCTCCGGACACAGCGACTATCACCCTGCTTTCGGCCGGTCGCTGATCCCCGACGACATGAACATCCCGATGGACCCCCCGTCATCGATCGGCGGCGGCGAGGCGTTCCTGGCCAGGATCTACAACACGATCAGATCGGCCGCGTCCCCGGACGGCTCTAACGCGTACAACACGCTGTTCTTCGTCGGCTGGGATGAGCCTGGGGGAACGTATGACCACGTTCCCCCAGGACCCGTGCCCCCGCCGGACCCGACCGCGCCAGCCGGACAACTCGACTTCAAATTCGACCGCTCGGGCTACCGGGTGCCGGCGATCATCGTCTCCCCGTGGGTGGACGAGGGGATCGTGATCAACGATGAGCACCGGCATACATCGATGATCGCCACGCTCCGCAACGTATGGGGTCTCGGCGACCCGTTCACCGGCCGCGACGCCGCCGCCACCACGTTTGATCACCTGCTCTCCCGCGAGACCCCTCGCGATCCCGCGAGCTGGCCTGACGTCGAGGCGCTCCCGGTCCCCCAGTTCCACATGGACATGGTGCAGATGGGAAAGGCCCTCAGCGTCCTCGGCAAGACCGCAGGCAGCGGCATCCTCGAGCACAAAGCAGTCGGGGCTCGTGATCCCCGCTGAGCTGACCGACCCCAACTCGTCCCCCGAGCAGATCGTCGCGGCCTTGCGAAGCATCGCGCTGCAGGTCTTCCCGCGCCTAGCCACTTCGACGTAGAAGTCGAACGCGGTCACGAAGCTCGACGCGAATCGCTGGTCTGCGCGACTACGGGGGCGCCGGCCCAGACGGATGGTCGGACTTCTGCTTACGATCCTTCAACGCGCGGAGCAGAAGCAAGTCGGCCGGTGGCAGCGTGGGCGACAAAGGCCCCCGCGAGGCGATGCCTAACATCCACCTTGATGCAGCAGAGTCATTTGGTTTCGCACGCCGAAGCGGAACGGGCATTGCGGAGGGCGGGTTATCCCCAGGAACAAATCGAGGAACTGCTCCGCCACCTTCCTGATCCGATCGACACTGAGAGAGACGCCGCGGCATGTTTCAAGCTCGGACTGTCTGTCGGCAGCCTCATGGATCGGATGGGCGGCAGCCCCTGAGTGCCCTCCAGGTCAAGGGGTGACCGACGATCTTGACGCCCATCATCCAAACGCCCACGCCACCATCAGCGGGAACTCTTCTCTCCAGAAAGCGTCGCCGTGCGAACCGATCCGCTCGGTCATGACGACATCCGCACTCGCATCACGCAGCGCGTCCGCCCACCGGGTGGCGTTCTCGAGGAAGAACGGCTCCTGGTTGCCAGCCACGAGGTATACGCGCGGAAGCGGGCTCGGCATCGGGGCAGGCGGTCGGTAACCGGCGCCCGGCGACGCGCAAAACACAACGCCGTAGATGCCGGGATGGCGAAGCCCCATCGCGAGCGCCAGCTCTCCACTCGCCGACACGCCAAGCACCGCGGTTCGGTCGGCAGGCAGCGCGACGCCGAACCGCGAGTGCGTCCATCGGCGCACGTCCTCCACAAAGAACTTCTCGTGCGCCGCGAACCGTTCAGGGTCAAAGGCGAAGGCGGCCGTGTCCTGGCCCGGTGAGTACTCGTCGAGCCGCAGTGTCTCATCCTCCAGGCGGTGGGCACCGACGATCATTGTGGGCGGTACGTCGACCACCGCCTCAAGGACGCCTCCCCACGACGTGATCAACTGGCCGTCACCGGCGAAGACGATCGCCTCTGGCGGAGCCGGCGGGACATACGCCGTGACCTGCCGTCCACCGTCGTACTCAAACTGCTCGGTAACGAGCCGGCCTGCTCGGGGAGGCATTGGCGTGAGCTCCTTGTCGGGGGTCGTGGCGGTGGCCGCCGCGCTTGTAGGGGGAGAAGGCGGCGGATTCTTCGTCGGCTGTCCAGTCGCCGTCGGCGAGTCGGCGGAGCCAGCATTCGATGGTCGAAGGTCGACGATCGAGACCTTACTGCGGCAATCACGAACGACGAGCACCGCTCGAGGCGTCTCGCACATGGTCGTTCGCTTCTCCTTCGGCCTCGCGGGGTTCGCGAGCAGCAGTCCTGACGTTGTGGCTGCAGCGGCGAGAGGGCGTCGCGCAAACCAGCGGCGCTATACGAAAGTGACAACGCCTAGCAACGAGCCATCGGGTTGAGCCCGGCCGCGCACCTCGAACGCAGGCTTCCTCGGAAGCGTTTGTCCATCCCGTAGGGCCGCTCTCGGCGGGGCGCCATCGTTCTGGACCGGACTGAGCCTAGCTGCGAAACGGGAATATACGGCCCGTTTCGCAGCCAGCCTCTCGAATCTGAGTCTGCCTGGGCGACCGACGGCCCTCGCCACGACGGTTTCGTGCTCGGGCGTGGCCGATTCGTTGTCAACTCTCAACACCACCCGAAGCCTCGGAATCATCTATGCGAGTGCGAAGCGGGGGAAGCCAGTTCGCGGCACGCAATCCAGGCGCGATTGTGCATTACGCTCCGTTGATGAGTCCTCCCGCGACCTTTCTCATGTGGTTTCGCCTGCGCTCCCCGGAGCTGGCCGAGGACTTCGAGCGTCTGATGGCGGAAGATCGGGACATCGTCCGACAAGTCGTTGGACACGGTGTCGGATTGGCGTCTTACGCGGCCGACGGACGTGCCCGGACAGGCGATCGGTCAAGCCGATTACGTGCTGATCGCGGAGATCGTCGAAGTGGAGCGCTGGGAGCAACAAGCGAGCGAACACGTCCAACGCTTGGAGGACGACTTGGCGCATCTCGTCTCGAGTCGGGGGATGCTGATCGTGCGCCCCGTCCTTTGAATCCTCGATCGATAACGAAGAGTCCGTTATGCGCGAGCGATCGCTGCTAGGACGACGGGGTCTCGACCCAGCCCAGTCCCACAGCGCGAGTACGTGGTGTTCGTGATCACCGCGGCGCCACGACGCGAGCGGCCGGCCGCTCGCGTCGTGCGGGCCGCCGGCCGCGGGTTTCCTTTCGGAGCTTCTTGGCTCAGTACGCGTAGCTGCCCGTGCTCGAGCTCGTGGACGTGCTCGGGGCCGTCGGCGTGCTTGGAGTCGCGGACGTGCTTGCGGAGGTGATGGCGGAGCCGCCGGCCGAAAGGACGTACCAGTAACCGCCGAACTCGTTCAGCCCCTGGCCGGCCGTCTGGCCCGGCGTGTGGTCGCCGACGTAGTAGTAGAGCGGGTGGCCTCGGTAGGTGATCTGCATCGCTCCGTCACTGCCAGTGATCGTTCCGATCTGAGCAGCGTGCACTCCGTTCTCCGCCGCTGGGCGGACGTTGGAGGTAAACGGCGGCCAGACCGCCCGGCCTGCGGCCGAGAGCTTGTCACCTCCGAACAGGTACAGGGTGCGGCCATTGGCGTCGACCAACACTTTGCCGAGCGACGTTTGCTTGAGTGAGATCGCCGAGGTGGCGGCGACCGCTGGCTGGGCGTGTTTCGTTGAGCCACTGCTGGTCGAGGCGATCACCGCAACAACCACGGCAGCTACGACGATAATGGCAGGCAACAACAATCGGGTGCGTTTCATCAGTCCGACTCCTTCTAACTTTTTCTCCGAACGCGCCTGACGTGCCGCCCGGAAGGCGGTGGACCCGTTCGGTGTGAGAGTTGGCGTTAAATCAAAGGACGCCGCGACCAGCCCGAAGCTTCCCGGGAGCGGGACGGCCGGTGGCGGGCGCATCATTCCCAGCGAAGCGACGGCGGACCATGTGCGGGCGGTGTATGAGACGAACGTCTTCGGCCCGGTTCGCGTCCTGCACGCCTTCCTAACGTCAGTTCGTGGGCTTCGAGCTTTTCTTTGCGCCGAGGTCGCGCAGCCAGGCGACTAGTGCCTCGCGCCCAGTGTCCACAGATTCGGCCACATCGAGTGGCGTGACGTCGCCCCACGAAGGCTTGCCGTTCAGATCGGCGCCGCGGGCCAGAAGGTATTCGGCAGTGCGTCGCTGGGCGCCGTGGCAGTGCCTGCCAGAAGGCATCGGTGAGTTGCCGCTGGGTCGGCGGGGCGCTTGCCAGCAGCTCCTCTGCGCGTGGGATCATGCCGAGCGCGGCTGCGCGCCAGAGCCGGTCAACCCGCGCGCCGCGCTCGACTAGCAGCCGGGCCACCTGCCAGCATCCGTAGCCGACGGCGTCGTCGAGCGGGGTGCCGCCTGCGATCGAGGCACCCGGCGCCTCAAGGTCGGCCCCACCATCGATCAGCGCCCTGGCGACCTCGACATCGTCGCTGCTGGCCGCCCAATGTAGTGGCGTCTCGGTGTGCCAGCTCCCCTCAACCGAGGCGTCGGGATCAGCTCCAGCGCCGATGAGCACCGCGACAATCTCCGGCCCACCGGGGAAGAACCCAGGCCAATCGGTGACGGCGTGTAGGGGTGTTGCCGAGCGCCCTTGTCATCGACAATCAGTCTTGGCCAGCCTCAAGCTTCCTCCGTCGGGCCTGTGCCCCCGTTCGCTCATCGAGTCCGGCGGAGTCTCGCAAGTCGTGAAGCTCCGATCAGGTGCGGATAACTCCCGCTCGGCACAACGACCCTCGCGGTCCGGATCTAGTCCCGCGAGCCCCACGCGCGCCTTCGCCGGGGCCCGTCAGGCCAG
>CAVZAK010000009.1:0-368930 GCA_963773165.1 uncultured Solirubrobacterales bacterium | reverse complement strand
AGAACGGCCCGCCATACCCGAGGGTCTGCATCGCGCCGGCGATCGAGTCCTTGTTCGTTGCCGCCACGAAGGCGACATAGCTGGCGCGGGCCCTGGCCACCGTCCGCTTGAGTGGCGGTGGCAGCGGTGCCTCCATCTGTTGGGGCACGTATTGGGTGAACAGCTTGTGCGCCAGCGTCTTCGCGCGCGGGTCATCGGGATGACTCCGGGTCTCCGCCCGCCCTTGCTCGGTGGCGTAGTCGTAGAACTCGAGTTGCAATGAGCCCGGGATCCGCCGCGTCGTGCCCGGGAACCATTTCGTGTAGGTCACGAGCTTTTCGTGCTTCGTGCGAACCGCGAGGACGTGGGTCGGCGCGTGGAGATAGTTGAGTACATCAGGGAGGATCTCGTCGGTGGCGAAGAGGATGTGGTGGCGCCCGGGCGCGGTCGGGTCGCGCAGCAGCTCCACCAGGTTGAGGCGCTCGCCGTAGATCCGAGCCAGTTCTCCCCGTCGCCAGGAGATGCTTCCGCCGTTTCCGAGCGTGACGAGCATCGGCAGCAGGTCGACGCTCGAGGCCAGCTGCTTCCGCGGCTTGTCCACCTGGTGGGCGAACCGATGGGTGAAGTCGGTGACGATCAGCGGGATGTGAATCGCCTCCTCGTAGGCGCTCCCGATCTTGCCCGCCAGCAGTCCGTGCGCCCCTGCGTACTCCCCATGGTCGGACGCGAAGACCACCACCGTGTTCTCCCGCACCGCCCTCGGGATCGCCCGAACCACCCTACCGATCTGTTGATCGACCATCTGCTGCACGAGCGTGTACATGTCAAGCCCTCGCTCCCAGTAGCTGTACGGCGCGATGCCCACCCCATACTTCTGCGGCATGATCGGCGTCGGCTGCATCGTGAAGTTCGTGGCGCTGGGGTTGTCGGGCGCGCCGCCCCAGATTGCCTCCTGGAAGGAACGGAACACCTGCTGAGTGTTCGGCTTGCCGTTCCCGGGGAGATCGGCGTAGGACTCCCAGTTCGCGGGAATCGTCGGAAACCCGAGTGGCTGGGGGTTTTCCTCGCTCGGGACAGGGGTATACGCCGGCCCCGGGTTGAACGGCTGTAATGCTTGGCCGTCGAACAGAGGGTAATAGCGGTCTGCCTCGGAGCCGGCCCAGAAAAACTGCCTGTCGTGGGGGTTCACAAAGCTGACGGTAAGGCAGAACGGAGCAGCTTTACGCGCGCTCTGCTCGAGCCAGTTCACCGCGGCGTCGCCGATCACCGGGCCGTCCTTGTCCGTGCCTTCACCGTTGTAACCGATCGGGTCCGGGATGGTCATCCCCTGGAATCCGTAGTCGTCGAGATACCCAGCGGGGTTTCCGTCGGCGGGCGCATCGGAAAGATGCCATTTGCCGATGTACGGAGTTTGATATCCGAGCTTGCGCAACAACCTCCCGTACGTCGGAAAGCCCGTCTGGAGCGACGGCGAGGTGCCTGTCCGCGTCGCCAGAAGCCACTGCTGGTGTGGGTACAGGCCTGTCTTGATTGTCGCGCGGGCGGGACTGCATGCGTTGCCCGAGCCGTAGTAGCTCTCGAACTTCACCCCGTGCTGCCACAGGTGGAACAGGTTCGGCATGTACTGCGCCAGGTACTGGTCGGGCGTGGTGATGCCGCCTGGGAACACGCTCGGGAACCGCATCTCGTCGACCAGGATCAAGAGGATGTTCGGGCGCCGGGTTCTCTTGACGGCTGCGCCTGACACCTGCTCGAACAATCCGAGATCGGCCAGCAAGCCACCGGCCGCCAACCTGCCACTCTTCGTCAGAAACTCTCGTCGATCCATTGTTCCCTCTCTTTCTGATTCGACTTGTCACTGCGATGGACCTGACCACCCCGGCAGCGGGGCACGGGCGGGCCGGTCAGGCTCACCCGCAGCCACTTCAAGGCGCGGTCGTTCTCACGACCCCGAGACGCTCGCCGCCAGCTCCGCGTCTCTGTCGGTCACCGTCGTTGGGGTCCGCTTCCGTGCCCTGAAGAACTCCGCGCCCTCGATGCTGATCCGCGGAACGACCCGGTCAAGCCAGCGCGGCATGTACCAGTTCGCCTTGCCCATCATCACCATCACCGCCGGCACGAGCAGGCAGCGGACGATTGTGGCGTCGAGGATCACCGCCACGGCGAGACCGATGCCGAACTGCTTGACGGTAGGATCGCCGTTGAGGACGAAGCTGCCGAACACGAACACCATGATCATCGCGGCGGCCGTTATGACGCGCGCACTGGTGACAAGCCCGGAGACGACCGAGCTCTTGTTGTCCTCCCCGGCGTGCACGTGCTCCTCGATCTGGCTGACGAGGAACACTTCGTAGTCCATCGACAGTCCGAACAGAATCGCGAACATGAACAGCGGCACGTACGAGACGATCGGCACCGCGCTGCTGAGTCCGATCAGGCCGTGCGCCCACCCGTACTGGAAGATCGCGGTTAGCACGCCGTAGGCGGCGCCAATCGAAAGGATGTTCATCGCCGCGGCCTGGAGCGGGACCACGACCGTCCGGAAGGCAAGCAGCAGCAACACGAAGCTGAGCGCGATCACGACGGCAATCTGCAGCGGAAGCTTGCTGGAGATGTTCGAGGCCAGGTCCACGTAGCCGGCAGTCGTGCCGCCGACGTAGGCCTTCATGTCGGTCCCCTTCTCGGCCTTGGGGATCACGGTCGAGCGCAGCTGATTGACGAGGTCGGCCGTGGCCTGCTCCGCCGGGCCCGTCTTGGCGATCGCGTTGAAGTACGAGGTCGTCCCGGCCTTGTCGATTTGGATTGGCGTGATCGCGGCCACTCCCGCGGTCTGAGAGACGTCCTTTTCGAGCGTCTGCAACCGCGGATCGGTGGCGCGCGAGTCGCCGGTCGAATTCGACGAACCAGACGACTGACTCGAGCCACTTGACGAGCTCCCGTTCGACGACGCCTTCGCGGGTGAGCCGAGCGAAACCGCCAGGATGAGTGGGCCGTTGACGCCGGCGCCGAAGTTCTGCGAGATCAGGTCGTATGCCCGGCGCGCGGTGGTGGAGGTGGAAAGCGCGGCGGTGTCCTTCTGTCCCAGGTTCAGCGACAGCAGCGGAATCGCCAGCGGGATCAGGATCATCAGGGCGACGAGCCCGGAGATCAGGGGGTGGTTGGCGATCTCTCGGGCCCACCTCGCCCACAGGCCTCGCTTGGGATCGCGGTGTCGGCCGCGGCCGCGCACCCGCAACGAATTGATGTGCATACCAGTGATAGCGAGTGTCGCCGGGAGCAGGGTGAGCGCCGCGAGTACCGCGACGACGACGGCGACCGCGGCCATGAGGCCCATCGTCGTTACCAGCGGGATGTTGGCAACGGCGAGCGACACCAGGGCGATCGTCACGGTGCCTCCGGCAAACAGCACTGCGCCTCCGGACGTAGCGGCCGCCCGCGCGATCGACTCACGCAGCTCCAACCCATCGTTCAGGCCGCGGAAGTGCCGCGTGACGATGAACAGCGCGTAGTCGATCCCGACACCGAGGCCGATCATCGTCGCCAACGTCGGCGCCACCGTGGAGACCGTTATCACGTGACTGAGGATCCGGACGATTGCCAGTGTGCAGGCGAGCGCGAGGATTGCGTTGAAGATCGGCAGCAGCATCGCCACCGCGGTCCCAAACGTAAACGTGAGGATCACCATCGCCGCGATGATTCCGATCAGCTCGCTGGACTCCGTCGACGGCTTGGACACCTTCTGACCGAGCTGACCGCCGGTCTCTACTTGGAGCCCGGCCGCCTCTGCAGGCTTGGCGGCCGCGTTGATGATTGCGTGAGCGTCACTCACCGACAGCGCACCCGGGCTGACCGACAGTGTGACGGACAGGTAACCCGTCGCCTTGTCCTTGCTCAGGCTTGACGCGCCCGCGGACGTGAGCGGATTGATCACCGATGCCACATCAGGCGCCTTGGCCACGTCGGCCGCAGCCTGGTTGACGGCGTTCGAGTAATTCGAGTCGGTCAGCTTCCCACTCTTGGCATGGAGCACGATCGGACTGGTCCCATTCGCCTGGTCGGGGAACGACTTGCTCAATGTGTCGGTGGCGCGCTGGCTGTTGGTCCCGGGTAGCGTCAGGTTGTCGTTGGTGTTGTCACCGAGCTTGTGAGACACGACCACCAGCGCGACTGCCACAAGTACCCAGACCGCCAGCACCACGAACCGACGACGGGCACAGAAACGCGCCAAACCGTAGAGAACACCTGTCATGACCGGCCACTTCCTCTCCGCGAGTTGTTCACTGCATCAACTGGCGGACATGGTCGGAGTGGCGGGGTCCCCATACAAGGGGGGGGCCCCGCGTGTTTACCCCAACGTTTTGAGCCCGGACCCGCGCCGCCAGAATCCGGCGGGAAGCTACTGATCGATGGCCGCCGAGAGCTGGAAACGGGAACGGATCCCCAGCTTTTGGTAGGCGCTGCTGAGGTGGCGTTCGATCGTCTTCTCGGTTACGAACAGGGCCTCTGCGATCTCGCGGTTGGTGCGTCCTTCGACCGCCTGACGGCACACGCGCCACTCCGCGGCGGTCAGCGCGTTCGGCCCGGTCAGCTCGTCCCGTGCCCGGCGCCCGGGTCCAGCGTGCAGCTCCACTTGCGCGCTCTCGGCGAGCGCGGCCGCGCCGCAATCGCCGGCGAGCGTGATCGCCCTTCGCTCCGCCTCTCGGCCTTCACGGCGCCGGTGGCACCGGTTCAGCTCCGCACCCAGGTCGGCGAGCGCGTGAGCCAGCTCCAGTCGCGCCGGGCCGTGTTCGAGCACCGAGACCGCTTCTTCGAGCAACGCCAACCGCTGCCCGTCGTCGATCGCCAGCGCGGCTGCCCGTAGTGCCTTGCCGAGCGCCCCGGCTGCACCGACCCGCCTGGCCATCGCGAGGTGGTCACGCGCGAGCTCTGCGGCTCGGAGGTTCTCGCCCAAGGACGCGAGCGCCGGTGCCGCGAACGTCTTCCAATCGCTCGGCCACAGCAGGCCCAGCGGTTCGCGCTGTTCGCCACACCACACCAGATCAGCCACGCCCGCCTCGGCATCTCCCTCGGCGATCCGCAGGCGGCCCCGGGCGGTCATGTATTCGCCCGCGTAGATCTGATTACCGGAGACGGCGAGCCGCTCACCGGTTCGTGCCAGCTCGGCGGCGGTCTGGAGGGCGCCGCGCTCGACTTGCACAACGATCGCCGTCGCCACGAGCTGGAGCACGGCGAAGTGCGGCTCCTCGACCAGCAGGAGCCCTGTCTCGGCCTCCACCTCCGCGTCGTGCAGCGATCCCTGCGCCAGCGCGATCGCGGCGCGCAGCCCGTGGATGATGCCCTGACGCGTCGCGTGGCCTTCACGCCGGGCGCGTTCGAGCCCGACTTCAAGCAATCGCAGGGCGACGTCGTAGCGCTCGCCTATGCCCAACGTCAGCAGCGCGCTCACACCCGCGCTTGTCTCCAACGCCGGTGGGAGCGCTACCGCGAGCGCCGCCAGCACTTCGCCCACCGCGTCCTCGGCCGAGCCGCCCTTGAGCAGCTGTTCCTGTGCGGCATGGAGCCTCCCGACGGCCTCGAACCCCGGATGGCCCGTTGCCCGGTCGCGAAAGCGCTCGAGTTCCGCCGTGAGACCGGGTCGCATGCGCGGCAGCGCGCTCCTGAGCGACAACAGCTCGGCACTCAACTCAAGCGAGCGCTCGACGTCCAGCAGCGCAAGCTCGTCCGAGAGCGTGGTCAGCGCGTCGGTCGCGGCGTCGGCCGAACCGCCACCGGACACCATCGCGCAGCGCCCGAGCCAGGACGCTGCTTTGGCGCGCGTCGTCAACGTGGCCCCGGTCGACGCCAGCGCCTCGCGGAGATGTCCGTCGGCGTTCGCAAACTCCATCGCCGCCACCTCGTAGCGACCGAGTTCGGTCAGGATCTCCGCGCGGTCCGGCTGTTTTGGAGCTTCGAGCAGCGCTCGGCGCAGCCGGGTCGCGGCCGCCTGCGGCGCGCCGCGGCGGGCGGCGCTGATCGCGGCCGCCCTGAGCGTCTGGACCCGCTCCCGGTCCCCGGTCGGGACTGTCAACAGGAGATGCGCGGTGACGCGCTCGGGCGAGGCACCCTCCGACGCCAGTGCCTCGGCGACAGCCGCGTGCAGCGCCTGGCGCTCGCCCGGCGTGAGATCCTCGTACAGCGCGGCGCGCACGATCGGGTGAACAAACCCGAGGCGCTCGGCACGAACGAAAATGTCCGCTCGAACGAGCTCGTCTCCGGCAGCGCGGGCAGCGTCCTCGCTGAGATCCGCCACGCGAGCCGCAAGTGCCAGCTCGCTGTCGTCTCCGAGTACGGCGACGGCTCTCGCGAGCTCGGTCGCCGGCTCGCCGAGCATGGCGAGCCGATGCAGGACGAAGCGGCTGACCGCGGCCGGTCCGACCGCCTGCACCTCGCCGGCTGCTTCGGCCGACGGGACCACTCCCGCAGCCTCGAGAGCTCGCAACAGCTCTCCGAGGAAGAGTGGATTGCCCCCGGTCGCGGTATGGCACGCGCGGCAGAACTCCTCGGCGGCGTCCTCCCCCAACCGCTCACGCGTGAGCGAGATCGCGGCTGACCCACTGAGGGGCCGCGGATATATCGCGACCGCCGCCGGGCGCGACGCGATCTGCGCCCAGAGCGCCGCCCCCTCGTCGACCACGGACTCCGGTGGACGTCCTGCCAGCACCATCGCCATCGGAAGGTCCTCGACCCGCTGGGCCAGATAGGCCAGGAAGCGAAGCGAATCGCGGTCGATCCACTGGCAGTCATCGACCAGCACCAGCACGGGCGTCTGGTCGGCCAGGTTGACCACCAACCAGTACAGCGAGTGGAGAGCCTCGAATCCGATGTCTGCATCCGCCGACCTCTGCTCGTCGAGTTCGAACAGCCGCGCCGCTGGAGCGGCGGCGCCGGCGAACAGATCGGCGCGTGGGGATGGATCTCCGATCACCGGCTCGAGCAGCTGGCGGACCGCGCCGAACGCAAACGGCTGCTCCAGCTCCGAGCCCCGCGCCTGCAACAGGGGGATCTGCGCCCGCTCGGCCACGATGCGCGCCTCGCGGGTCAGCTCGGTCTTGCCGACGCCCGCGGGACCCTCGATCAGGAGGAGGGTCCCCTCTCCGGCGCACGCGCGATCGAGCGCCTCCCGCAGCGTCCCAATCTCGCGCTCGCGCTCGAGCAGAGCTCCCAGCGCACTCGGTGACACAACCTCAAGATACAGGCCCGCGCCAGCGCTGGCCTGTAGTCAAAACGCTAGGGGAAACCCTAGGGGATCCTCCCTTGTGATCGGGGCGGGGAGGCCCATCATGCCGCTGGGTGAAGTCCGTGACCGAGCGCAACAAAGACAAGGTGAGGCTATTCGTCGAGGCCGTGCTGAACGAAGGCCGGCTGGAACTGATCGAGGAGCTCGTGGCGGCGGACTTCGTCGGCCATCTGACCGGCGTCTCATCGCCCGTGGTGGGTCCAGCCGAGGTGGGGCGGCTCGTGTCAAGCGGTCGCCGCGCATACCCCGACCTGTACATCAAGATCGATGATCAAATCGCCGAGGAAGACCGGGTCGTTGTTCGTTGGCGGGCGACGGCCACGCCGGTCCTCACCGCGAGCCGGCCGCCCGCACGAGGCGCTCGCTGGGCCGGCGTCTCGATCGTGCGCTTCCTGGCGGGAAAGCAGGTCGAGGTGCGGACCGAATGCGCGCCCGCCGCGCCTGACCCGCTCCGCGAGCAAGCCGGCCGTCTCCAGACGCGGTCACCCGGATGAGCCGAGACCTGGCGATCGTCTTTGTCGCGTCGGTGTTGGCAACGTTCAACCCGTCACTGCTCGCTGCCGTGACCGTAATGCTGCTCCTCCCGAATCCCAAGCGGCTAATGCTCGGCTACTTGCTCGGCGCATACTCGACCAGTATTGGAGCGGGCCTTGCCGTCGTGTTCTCACTCGAGGGATCGGGCGCCGTGATGACCTCCAATCACGCCGCCAGCCCCGCGGAGGGCCTCGCCATCGGGGTCGTGGCGCTCACGATCTCGCTCGTGCTCGCGTCCCACAGCGACGCCCCGCTCCAGAGGTGGTGGGCCCGCCGCAAGGACGCAAAGAACAGCCAGCGACCCAAACGGAGCTCCTGGCAGCAACGGATGCTCGCCAAGAACTCCGCGGTGATCACGTTCGCAGTCGGCGCGATCGTCAGCTTTCCGGGCGTCAGCTACCTCAACGCGCTCGACCACATCGCGCACCTCGAGCCTTCGACGCTCTCGATCCTGTTACTGATCCTGTACTTCTGCCTGATGCAGCAGGTCCTGCTCGAGCTGCCGCTGCTGGCCTGCGTATTCGCCCCGGAGCGGACACAGGTCGCGGTGGTCCGGTTCAGGGCGTGGCTCGTCGGCCACGGTCGCGCGATCGCAGTCGTCGTACTTGCCGTCGTCGGCTGCCTGCTGCTGGCTCGCGGTCTGGCCGGGTAGGTCACTTCGCACGATGTACGTGCACATTTCCGTTCACACCAATCAGAAAAGCCGATGGCGTTCGGAGCCGTTTCGAAGGAGGTCGCAATCATGAACATGTCGCGAGCTGACGAGTGGCGGAGTTGCGGTGGGTATTTCACATGGCGGCCGACGGCGCAGGACGCCTCCTCGGTCAAGATATTTCATGTCGAGCTCGGCGACCCTGACGCCCCCGTGGTGCTCCTCATACACGGGTGGCCGACCAGCAGCATCGACTGGTTTGGCGTCGCCAATCAGCTGCGGGCGAGATTCCGCGTCTGCGCGCTTGACTTCCCGGGCTATGGGTTCTCGGACAAGCCCCAGGGGTGGGGCTACAGCCTCACGCGAGACGATGAGCTCGTCGAGTACTACTTATCGCAGGTGATCTGCGCCGAGGCTTGCGTGGTGGTCGCGCACGATCGCGGTGACAGCGTGGCGCTTCTCCATGCTGCTCGTTGCACCGACGGCCGGTCGGCGGTCCGACTCGAGCACCTCGTCCTGTCGAACGGCAACATCTTTCTACCGCTCTCGAACCTGACCGGAGCGCAGCGACAGATGCTCGACAGAGAGTCGGGGCCACAGATCGCGGCCGCACTGACTCCCTCGCAACTCGCCGAGGGCTTGGGGGCCAGTACGTTCACCCCGCCGCGCAAAGCTGGTGACCCTGAGGTCGACGCTCTTACGGCCACGTTCAGCCATGCAGACGGCGTAAGGGTGTTGCACGAGACGATCCAGTACCTCGTCGAGCGATCGCAGAACGAGCATGCGTGGCTTACGGCGCTGGCCGAAGCCCCGGTTCCCCGTGACCCTGATCTGGGGCCTGTACGACACGGTTTCGCCGCTGCGGGTGGCGAACTATGTGTGGAACGAATACTTGATGCTGAGGCCCGGCGGCTCTCGGTTGTACCTAATCCCGGATGCGAATCACTATCTGCAGGTCGACCGGCCCGACGCATTCGTGAGGGTGCTCCTGCACGCGCTCGAACCGGCTCACGAGCAGAGACCCGGTGCTCTCGACGCGGAGCCGGGTGCTCCCCTGTTGGTCGACACCTCAGGCGAACGGTTGCCGGCCGCGGCAGACGTGCTCCAGCGAGACGTCGCACGATCATGAGCTGACGACTCAGATCCCGTAAGGTCTGCCAAACGTCGGCGACGAAGGAGTCCCAGCGCATGGCGCACGAGTTCAATGGCTCGGCTGTGATCGAACGCCCTATCGACGAGGTGTTCGCGTTCCTGGCCGACGGGGCGAACGACCCGAAGTTCAGCCCGCGGGTCCAGACGATCCGGAAGACTACGGACGGCCCGATCGGGGTTGGAACCGTCTTCGAGAGCAAGGTCAAGGACGCCGGCATGACGACTAGCCGGAAGTTCGAGCTGACGGCTTTCGAGGCGCCGACGAAGATCCGCTGGGCTGAGCGGTCGAAAAACATGGTCACGGTCCCCGACGGCGGCTACGACCTTGAGAAGGTGACCGACACCCAGACCAAGGTCACGATCCACAACACGTTCGAGGGGCACGGGTTCGGCAAGCTGATCGTCGGTTTCGCGGCGAAGGCTGCTGCCAAGGATGCGCCCGCGTTCGCGGAGCGGATCAAATCGGCAGTTGAAGCGGCGTGAACTGGGCGGTCAAACGGGACTGAGCCGCAGGTCGTGCTCGATGCCCGGCTAGTCCGAGCCTTGCACGCTGCCGCCAGGGTCCGCCGCCGCCTCGGCCTGATCGCTGGCGTGCTGAGCGGCGCGGGCTTCCTCGGATGCGGCGCCCGCTCGGTGGCGCGCCTCCTCGGCCTCCCGCTTGCGGTCCTCGGCCGTGACCTCTAACTCGTCTGCGCGGAGCCGAGCCCGCTCGGCTTCGTCGTTCCGGCGCGCCAGCAGGCTCGCGCTCACCAGCGGGCCGCTCGACTGGGGCGCTGCGAAAAGGGCACACACCGCGGCGCCCTGCTCGGCGGTCAGCTCGTCCCCGACCGTGACGTCGGGGGCCGTGCCGAGCTGCTCGCCGGTGAACGGAAGCCGAACGTAGTCCCGGCTCACCGCCGCCCCTGAGAGCGGCGCCAGCTTGACCTGATGGCCGAACCGTCCGTGTTTGATCGAGATCAACACCGGCTCGTCCCCGGCGGCGTCGTAATACACCTCTTCCAGACGGCCGACCTTCTCGCCGGCGCCGTCCAGAACATCTTGCCCCCGCCAGCTTTCGATGCTCTCAACTGTCGGCACGGCTCCTCCTACTCGTATCGGACGAGAGAATACTGCGCCGGCAGCGCCGCGGCCCGCGGGCGTTGCCTAAAGCGAGCCGATGCGGTTGGGCGGCCAGTAGGTGAAGAAGGCGTCTCCGATGATCCAGGTTCCGGGGATAGGGCCCCAGAATCGGCTGTCGTCCGAATCGCCTCGGTTGTCACCCATCACGAACCACATACCGTGAGGGACTCGGATCGGGGTTGTGAGGTTGCAAACGGATTCCCCCGAGGAGCAGGGGTAGGTGTAGGCGTCGGGCTCTCGGTGCCCGTTCCTGATCACGTGCCCGTCTTGGATTGTGATGATGTCACCGGGTCCGGCGACGATTCGCTTGATGAACGTCTGGCTGGATTCTGGATTCGGCCAGTCGCAGGCGGCGGTCGCTGGATGGGGTCGTCCACATCGCTCGTCGTCGGCGCCCTGCGGCGGGTGGAACACGACGATCTCGCCGATGTGCATCGACTTGAAGATGCGGTCGACTAGCACTCGCTGGCGGGGCACGAGCGTCGGTTCCATCGAGCCCGTGGGAATCTTGTATGGCTTGACGACCCAGGCCTGGATCGCGATCGCGACTCCGACCGCAACCAGTACGGTCGCAATCAGCTCCACGAGCGACCGTACGCGACGTTTCGAGAGCACCGCTATGTGCGGGGGAGATGACGTCGGCGCTTGGCCTGGTGGCCCGTCCGGCTGTGCTCGAGCCGCCACCTGCTCGTTTGTCCAACCCCGACGTGAGTAGAAGGAGCGACCTGGAGCTTTATTGCCTTCGCGCCGGATGCTTGGGGCAACTCGACACCTGCAAAGGTTGCGATCGACATCGCGCCGACAGCGATCCACGCCAGTCCAACGCGCGTGACGGCTGGCCGCGACAGACGACGACGGGTCGAACGAGTGGCTCGAACCGCGCTAACGATCGTGTCCACATCGCCCAGTCGCGCAATCGCATCGCCAACCGCCGTCTCCTCGGGCACGCCGGCTTGCTTGAGGTCAGCCACGCAGTCCTCAAGATGGTGCTCCAGCTCGCTCAGGACGCGGCGGCGCTCCAACCATCCACCGTCCAGCGACGCGGTCAGTCTGGCCAGGTACTCGGCTACGGGGTCGCCGCTAATCTCCAGCCCCCTCCGGCTCGGGCGCAAATATGGAGTCGATCGCGCGACTCAGGCGCTGCCAGCTCTCGAAGCGCTCCCGGACCGCGGTCTGGCTCCTGGGTGACGCGGCGTACACGCGCCTGCGCCGGCCACCGACCTGCTCCCAATGGCTGCGTACCAGTCCTTGTTTCTCGAGCTTGTGCAGGACCGGATAAAGCGTTCCCTCCGGGACCTCCAGCGCGCCATCCGAGCGAGCGCGCAGCTCCGACGCGATGGCATAGCCGTGCCGGGGACCCTGCTGAAGAATCGCCAACAACAGACCCTCAAGCTGTCCGTGGAAGCTCTGCATACCTCGACAGCCTATGCATCGTGCACAGAGGTGTCAAGCGAACCCCCGCTGCCTCGGCTTGGCGCGATCGCCTTGGCCACGTCCCCATCGCCTCGCTATCCCGTCGCGAGTGCGTCTACTCCGTCCCGAGGCGTTACTTGCCGAGCAGCGCGCAGACAGCTGATGCCTGGAGGGCGCGCAGCTGCGCCAGCAGGCCCCCCGTCGGCGCTGGGATGTTGAGCGATGTCGTCACCGATCGCCGGCCGTTGGCCGTGGCGGCGGCCCACTGCACGTAGCCGGGGAAGTTGCCCGTGTGACCGTAGACGGTGCCGCAGCGCGTCTGGTAGCGGAATATCGCCAGCCCCGCGGAGTTGATGCCGGGGCCGGCCGGGCTCGAGGAGCCGCGGACGAACTGCATCTGCTGGCGTCGCTGTGTCTTGCCGAAGAACCGGCCGCCGAGATCCGCCCGGATGAACGCGCCGAGGTCGGCCGGGGTGGAGACGATGGCGCCCGATGCCCACGCACCGCTCGGGCTCAGAAACGTGGTCACGTCCTGCGGCGGCATGCCCGGCTCGACCTGATAACCGTGTATGAACGGCCCCGGCAGCGAGATCCTCAGCGTCGGGAACGTCGTCTGCGTCAACCCAGCCGGCTGGAAGACGATCCTCGAGAGCAGCTGACCATAGGATCGGCCACTGACCCGCTGCGCGATCAGGGCAACGACGATGTTGTCCGTGTTGGAGTACTCATAGCGCGAACCGGGCCTGAAGTTCAGATCATCGCCGCGTACCCAGTCGATGATCCGCATCGGCGAGACGTAGCCCCTCGGGTTCTTGGTCGCCTGCTCGCGGAAGCCGTCTGATTGGGTGTAGTCGGGCAGTCCGCTGGTGTGGTTGAGCATCTGGCGCACCGTGACTCCCGACCACGCCGGCGGCATCATCCCGGGGAGCCGTCGCCCGATCGTGTCATTCAGGCCCAAGCGGCCCTGAGCCACAAGGTGCAGTGCGACCGCGCCACTGAACGCCTTGGAGATGCTGGCGATGCGCATGTGATCGCCCAGTCGGGGTGCCCCAGGCCGGGTCACGTCGGCCCTTCCGGCTCGCACCACGGTTGTACGACCGTTGCGGTAGAGGGTGACGATGGCGCCGATTGGGCCGCCGGGCGCGGCCACGAGACGCCGGAGGCCCCGCATCACTGACGCGTCCGTGGTACGCGCCGTCGCCGTCGAACAGACGGCGAGCACGAGCACCAGCGCGGCCGTGGTCGCCCGCCCCCAGAGTGTCAGCGCAGTCCTGCGTCGCCACCGCATAGCCAGGATCTTGCTCCATCCGGGCGGAGAGGACAAACATCTGGCTCATTTTCGAGCCGAGCCGACTCCGCACGGAGGGGCGTCGATCGTGCGCGGTCGGACGAGGAGTTTGTGGCGGCCGTCTGTTTTTTCTACTCTTTGACGCAAATTCGTACAAACCGCCTGCGGGCATGGACCGACGGAAGGAGGTGATTGGTTTGCGAAAGCACCGTGGCCGACTGACGGAACCGTTGGTCCGCGAGAACGGGACGCTTCGCCCGGCGAGCTGGGACGAGGCCCTCGATTGCGCGGCTGCAGGTCTGTCTCGGGCCCGGACACAGGGCGCGACGCGCTCGTTCGGGATGTTCAGCTGCTCGAAGGCCTCGAATGAGGCCAACTTCCTGGCTCAGAAGTTCGTGCGTTCTGTGATGGGGTCGAGCAACATCGACTCATGCAACCGCACCTGACACGCTCCTAGCGTCGTCGGTCTGGCGACGGTGTTCGGTGCGGGCGGCGGCACGTCGTCCTATAGAGAGGTCGAGGAAACGGATCTGCTGATCCTGTGGGGATCGAACGCGCGCGAGACGCATCCGATCTTCTTCCACCACGTCCTCAAGGCCGTCCATCGGGGGGCGCGGCTGTTCGTGGTCGATCCGCGCCGTACGAGCTCGGCCCAGTGGGCTGATACGTGGCTCGGTCTCGATGTCGGGAGCGATATCGCGCTCGCCAACACGGTCGCCCGGGAGATCATCCACGCCGGACTGGTCAATCAGAAGTTCATCGACCACGCCACGACGGGATTCGAGGAGTTCCGCGCTTCGGTCGAGCCCTGGACGCTCGAGGAGGGAGAGCGGGTGACCGGCGTTCCCGCGCAGACGATTCGCGAGCTCGCGCACGCATACAGCCGGGCCGATCGGGCGATCCTGTGCTGGACACTCGGGATCACCGAGCACGTCACGGCCGTCGACAACGTGCTCTCTCTGATCAATCTCTCCCTGCTGACTGGGCACGTCGGCCGCTACGGCTCCGGTCTCAATCCGCTGCGCGGCCAGAACAACGTGCAGGGCGGCGGCGACATGGGTGCGATCCCTAACAAGCTTCCGGGGTTCCAGGACGTCCAAGACGATCACGAGGCTCGAGCCCGGTTCGAGGCGGCGTGGAACGTGAAGCTTCCGCCAGAGCGCGGCTGGCACCTGTCCCAGATGTTTGAGGCAATGGAGCGCGGCGAGCTGCGGACTCTGTATGTGATGGGGGAGAACCCGGCCCAGTCGGAGGCGGACTCGAAAAAGGCGATGGAGCTCCTCGAGGGGCTCGACTTCCTGATCGCGCAGGACATCCTGATGACGAAGACGTGTGAGATCGCCGACGTCGTGCTACCCGCGTCGGCCTCTTGGTGCGAGGCGGACGGCGGCACGGTGACGAACAGCGAGCGGCGGGTGCAGCGGATGCGCAAGGCGCTCGATGCGCCTGGCGACGCCCGAGACGATCATTGGATCATCAGCGAGCTGGCCAGACGGCTCGGTCATGATTGGGGGCACCCGACGCTCGAGCAGGCGTGGGACGAGTTGCGCTCGTTGAGCCCGATGCATCGCGGCATGAGCTATGAGCGGCTCGAGGAGCTCGGCGGGATTCAGTGGCCATGCCCCAACGAGGAGCATCCCGGCTCGCCGTTCCTCCACGGGCGGTTGTGGGATGAGCCGGTCGGAGAGCCACGCGCGCCGTTCTCGGTGACGAAATGGTTCCCGCCGGTCGACGAGCTCGACGACGACTTCCCGATCAGGCTCACGACCGGCCGTCGGCTCGACTCATATAACACCGGGGTGCAGTCGAATCTGTACAGCTCGCCGCTGCGACGAGGCGAGACGCTCGACCTGTCTCCCGAAGACGCGGCCACGCTGGAGGTCGAGCCCGGCGAGGTCGTGCAGATCAGCTCGCGCCGCGGCACAGTCGAGGCACCCGTCCGCCTTGATCCCGGCCTGCGGCCGGGGCTGGCGTTCATGACCTTCCACTTCCCCGACGACGTTGACGTGAACCTGCTCACGATCGACGCGACCGACCCGAAGTCGGGGACCGCCGAGTTCAAGGCGACGGCTGTGCGGGTGGAGAAGCTGAACGGCGGCGACCGCGAGGTAGCGGGGGTCGCCAGCCGCGAGGTGACTTCCGAAATGGGCCGCTAGCGTGGACATCCGCCTGCTCGACGCCGAGCCCAGCCCGGCCGAGCGCGATGCGATCGACGCGTTTCTGGGGCCGCCGGTGTCGAGCTGGACCGGTGCCGACCGCCTCGACAACGGGCATGCCGGGCACGGCGGCCACGCGGCGCGCGCCGAGCGCCATCAGCTACTGCCGACGCTCCATGCCCTCCACGAGAAGACGGGATGGATCAGTCCCGGCGCGCTGAACTACATCGCCCGGCGCCTGACCATTCCCCCCGCGGACGTCTACGGCGTCGCCACCTTCTATGCGCTGTTCTCGACCGAGCCGCGGTCCCCTCGTGTGCTGCACGTCTGCGATGACGTGGTCTGCCGGTGCGCCGGCTCGCAAGCGCTGATCGACACGCTCACCGAGCAGGTCGGTCCCGAGGGAACTGACGTCGATGGTGCGAGCTGGCACGTCAGCCCGTGCCTGGGGCAGTGCGACCGGGCGCCGGCGGCGTTGGTGATCGAATCAGGGTCGGTGCCCGTTGAACGCGAGCTGACTGAGGTCAGCGCCGAGAAGCTGGTCGACGTGATCCACGGCGCAACTCCGGTGGCGCCGGCCTCCGCGGTCCCGCCGCAGGCGGGGCAGCCGGGCCTTCGGCTGCTTGGCCGGATCGGCTTCGTCGATCCCGACAGCCTCGATGACTATCGGGCTCACGGGGGCTATGCCGCGTTGCGGCGCGCGTTCGAACTCGGGCCGGACGGCGTGATCCGTGAGGTCCTAGATTCGAAGCTGATGGGTCGCGGCGGCGCGGCGTTCCCGACCGGGCGCAAGTGGGACGCGGTTGCCCGGCAGCCCCGGCGCCCGCACTACCTGATCTGCAACGCCGACGAGTCAGAGCCGGGCACGTTCAAGGATCGCGTGATGATGGAGGGCGACCCGTTCGCGGTGATCGAGTCGATGACGATCGCGGCCTACGCGACCAACTGCGAGCACGGCTTCCTCTACCTGCGCGGCGAATATCCGCTCGCTCAGCGGCGACTCGAGAACGCTCTGCAGCAGGCTCGCGAACGCCAGTTCCTCGGCGAGAACATCTTCGGGCAGGAGTTCAACTTTGACATCGAAGTGCGAAAAGGTGCCGGTGCGTACATCTGCGGCGAGGAGACAGCGATCTTCGGCTCGATCGAGGGCTATCGCGGCGAGCCGCGCAACAAGCCGCCGTTCCCGGTCGAGCGGGGCCTGTTCGGCAAGCCCACGGTCGTCAATAACGTCGAGACGCTCGCGAACGTGATCCCGATTCTGCTCGAAGGCGGCGAAGCTTTTGCCGCGATCGGCACCGAGCGTTCGACGGGGCCCAAGCTGTTCTGCGTCGCCGGAGCCGTGCAGCAGCCAGGGACCTACGAGGTGCCGTTCGGAACCACGCTTCGCCAGCTGCTCGAGCTCGCCGGAGGCGTCCCCGCCGGCCACCGCCTGCGCGCCGTACTGCTGGGCGGGGCGGCGGGCAGCTTCATCACCTCGGAGCAACTCGATCTCCCGCTGACTTTCGAGGACGTCCGAGCCGCTGACACCACGCTGGGATCCGGCGTCGTAGTGGCGATCGATGAGCGCGTCGACATCGGCGGCCTGCTGATGGTGATCGCTGGCTTCTTTCGCGATGAGAGCTGCGGCCAGTGCGTGCCGTGCCGGGTCGGGACCGTCCGTCAGGAGGAGGCACTGGCGCGGCTGATTTCTGGGCAGACGAGGGGAAGCGTCGAGGACGAGTTCGCGCTGATTGCCGAAATTGGAGAGGCGATGCGCGATGCGTCGATCTGCGGGCTCGGACAGACCGCTTCGGCGGCTATCGAGTCAGCGATCAATCGCCTCGGCGTGTTCAATGGAGGATCACCGAATTGATCGAGCTGCCCCCGATCCCAGCGGATCCCGCACAACGAGTCGTCGAGCTGACGATCGATGATCAGACGGTCGAGGTGACCGAGGGATCGACCGTTCTGGACGCCTGCAACAAGCTCGGGATCGACACCCCGACTCTGTGCTTCGGCGAGACGCTGACGCCAGCAAATGCGTGCCGGATCTGTGTGGTCGAGCTGGAGGGGTCGCGTACGCTCGTCCCCGCGTGCTCGCGCAAGGCGGAGGAGGGAATGGAGATCAAGACCGATTCGCCTCGGGTGCGCCGCAGCCGCAAGATGGTGATCGAGTTCCTGGCCTCCTCGGTTGATCTCTCGATCACGCCAACGGCCCAGGAATACCTCGAGCGCTACGACGGACATCCCGAGCGCTACGGCCCGCCCGCGCCTCCGGACGCCGACCGTGACCACAAGCGAACCGGCCACCACGAGCGACCCGATGGCCAGACGGCCGCCACCGTCCACGCGCCGACGAAGGTCGACAACGACCTGTATGTCCGCGATTACTCCAAGTGCATCCTGTGTTACAAGTGCGTCGACGCCTGCGGTGAGCAGTACCAGAACACTTTCGCCATCACGGTCGCGGGCCGAGGGTTCGACGCTCACATCTCGACCGAGTACGCGAACCCGCTGCCCGAGTCGGCCTGCGTCTACTGCGGCAACTGCATCGCCGTGTGCCCGACGGGCGCGTTGATGTTCCGCTCCGAGCACGAGCTGCGCGAGGCCGCAACCTGGGACGAGTCGCGACAGACCGAGACGGACACGATCTGCCCGTATTGCGGCGTCGGCTGCAACCTCACGCTTCACGTACAGGACAACCAGATCGTCAAGGTCACCTCTCCGGACGACCACGACATCACCCGCGGCAACCTGTGCATCAAGGGCCGCTTCGGTTTTCAGCACATCAATCCGAAGACGAACTCGCCCGACAGCGCGTGAGCGACCGGGGGGCCGACCCGGTCGCGGCCGGGATGATCGCCACCGTCTTCCGCGATGGCCAGCGCGACGAGGTGGCCGTCGAGGACCCGCTCGAGATTCGGGTCGATGGCGTCCCGCTCGTCGTTACGATGCGCACTCCGGGTCACGACGAGGAACTGGCGCTGGGGTTCCTCTACGGCGAGGGGCTCATCCACGAGGCTCGGCCGGTCGGACCCACCGAGGACTTCGCGGGCAACACGGTCGAGGTTCAGGGGCCGCTGGCGCGCGATCCAGGCGAACGGCGGTTCTACACCACCTCATCCTGCGGCGTGTGCGGGAAAGGAGCGCTCGAAGAGGTTGCCGTCCATGCTCCACCAGCCGGGCCCGGCCCGCGCGTGCAGCGGGCGCTCCTCGCCGCCCTTCCCGATCGGCTTCGCCAGCCAACGTTCGAGCGGACCGGTGGCCTCCACGCCACCGGACTGTTCACCGCGAGCGGCGAACTGCTTATCGTCCGCGAAGACGTCGGCCGCCACAACGCGATGGACAAGGTAATCGGCCGGGCCCTGCTCGAGGGCATGGTGCCGCTGGCCACGTGCATCCTGTGCGTCAGCGGACGACTGTCATTTGAGCTCGTCCAGAAGGCCGCGGTGGCCGGGGCGCCGATTCTCGTCGGCGTTGGGGCCCCGAGCTCGCTCGCCGTGAACCTCGCCGGTGATCGCGGCATGACGCTCGCCGGATTCGCCCGCCGCGGAAACATCAACGTCTACACCGGCGCGGATCGCGTGCTTCAGTGAACGCTCGTCCCAGCTAGAGAACGAACGGGATGAGCATCTTCGTGGCCGCTCGGTAGGCCGGATACGCGGTGGGGAATGTCGCGGTGAGGTTCCTCTCCTCCACGGAGGCGCTGTAGTAGAAGTAGCCGCCAAGGACCGCGACGATGATCAGGCCGATCAGGTCGGTCGCCAGCGCGGTCCCGAGAACGCCGAGCAGGAGTCCCAGATAGATCGGGTGGCGGACGATGCGATACGGGCCCGAGGTGATCAGCTCCGGCTCGGCCTTCTCGGTCATCGGCATTCCCCAATTGCGTCCGAGATGGATGCGGGCCCAGATCGCCAGCGCGAGCCCGGACGCGAACACGACGGCCCCGATCGCCTCCAGCACCACGCTGTGGACGGCCAGGCTGCCGCCTCTAAAGACGCGGATCAGGAGCACAACCGACAGCGCGGTCAACCCGGTCGCCGGGAGCCGGCGCCTGCCGCCGCGTCCCTCTTTGGCGTTGAACGCCGACGCCAACCAGTAGATCCAGAAGAGGACCCAGGCAATAGCGATGGCGGTCTGGAGCGCGTGCACGTCGATCGGGTGTGCGCCGGTGACGTGTGGACTGAGCGACCCAGGCTACGCCATTGAACCGACGCATCGAAAACCGGTGTGTGTGTAAGGTGCAGCCGACGAGCGGACGCAGGAGGACGTGGAGATGTGGCAGCGGGTCTCGCTTATCGCGCTGGCGATAGCGCTTGGTTTGGTACTGGCACCGGCGGCTGGCGCACAGGGTGTCGGGGTGGCGCAGACCTGCACCACGCCCACGACGGGGACAAACACGGCGCCGGACCGACCGTGCTGGGTGGCTGGGTTGTACGGCGGCGACTACACCGGCACCAGCGATACCGATTACTACACCCAGGCGGGCGGCCACCCGTACGAGGGCGTCACCGACTTCACGGTGGCCAACAGCAACGGGGTCCCCGATGAGAACGTTTCGAACGTCCGCGTTGACATTCCGCCGGGCTTGATTTCCGATCCCCAGGCGACGCCGCAATGCACCGCCGCCGAGTTTCCGAGCTGTCCGTCCTCGACGCAGCTCGGCGTTGTACAGATGGAGCTGTATGCCGCCGGCACCGACCAGTGGTTCGGGGCGTCGGTCTACAACATGGTGCCGCCTGCCGGGAAGGTCAGCGACTACGCGTTCAACATCCCGGTCGTCAACGTTCGAACCGACGTCATTGGCGGGCTCCGCTCGGCGTCCGACGACGGCCTGTACTTCACGATCGCGGTGCCGTCCTCGGTCGTGCCGGCCGAACTCGTCCACTCCGCGCTGATCTTCTGGGGGGTGCCTGGCGACTCGGCGCACGCGCCCGATCGCGGCTGGTCGTGCGTCGGAACCGTTGACATCGCCGACCCGCAGTGCACGGCTCCGGCCAGCGGGACCACCCACGACCTCTCGGGCACGCCGTTCTTGACGCTGCCGAGCGGTTGTCTACCGGCCGGCGAGGTGAGCACGCTGACGCTGACCGACTCGAGCGGCGGCGTCGGGCAGGCGACCAGCACCACGCCTGTCGCGGCAACCGGCTGCACCGACGTTCGCTTCGACCCGTCGATCACGGTCACGCCGACCACGACCGAATCGGATAGCCCTACCGGCCTGAGCGTCGACCTCCACGTTCCCCAGGACGAGAATCCCGGCGATCTCGCCACCGCCAATCTCAAGACCGCTGCGGTGACCCTGCCGCCGGGCATGACGCTCGATCCGTCGGCCGCCAACGGCCTGTCCGCCTGCTCGCCGGCGCAGTTCGGCTTCGGCTCGGCCGCCGCGCCAACCTGCCCGGCGTCCTCCAGGGTAGGGACGGTCCAGATCGACACTCCGCTATTGCCGAATCCGCTCGCCGGCACGGTGTACCTGGGCTGTCACGGCAGCTCGAGCCGCACGCCTTGCACGCCGCCGACCCCGGGCGGATCGCTGGTCGCCGATCTGTACGTGGACGCGACCGCCCCTGCCCAGGGCATCGACCAGAAGCTCGTCGGCACCGTCGCCACCAATCCTTCTACGGGGCAGGTGACGACCACCTTCGCCAACCAGCCGCAGATCCCGTTCACCGACTTCATCCTTGACTTCGACGGTGGGCCGACGGCGACCGTCGCCAACCCGCTTGCATGCGGTCACGCCACGACGACCACCGCGATCGTGCCGTACTCGGGGGGCGCCGCCGCCGCGCCGCCGTCGACGTTCACGGTCGATTCAAACGGCGCCGGCGGCAAATGCGCGCAGCCGGCTGCCTTCGCCCCCGGCTTCAGCGCCAGCACCGGGACGCTCACGGCAGGCGCCTTTGACCCGCTGACGGTGACGGTCACGCGGGCCGACCAGCAGCAGTATCTGGGCCGGATCTCGCTGCGCCTGCCCCCGGGTCTGGTGGGGCTCCTGGCCAGCGTGCCCCAGTGCCCGGCGCTCGAGGCGGCGGACGGCGATTGCCCGGCGGCGTCGCAGGTCGGCACCACGACCGTACTCGCGGGGGCCGGGAGCGATCCGATCGCGCAGTCGGGGCCGGTGTATCTCACCGGCGCGTATGGTGGCGCGCCCTTCGGGCTCTCGATCGCGGTGCCCGTCGTGGCCGGGCCATTCGACCTCGGCACGTCGGTGGTTCGCGCCGCAATCGACGTCGACCGGACCGACGCGCACGTGTCGGTCGTATCCGATCCGCTACCGCAGATCGTCGGTGGCGTCCCGTTGCGGCTGCGCAGTGTGTCCGTGAGCATCGATCGCTCCCGCTTCATCCTCAATCCGACCAGCTGCGCTCCGTTTGCGATCGGCGCGACGATCACATCGACCCTGGCAGCGAGCGCCACTGGCTCGAGGCCGTTTCAGGCGACCGGTTGCGCAGGGCTGGCGTTCTCGCCCACGTTGGGGATCGTGTTGAGCGGGAACCGGCAGACCACGGCCGGCGGTCATCCCGCCCTGACCGCGACGATCAAATCCAGCCTCGGCCAGTCCAACCTGCGCTCGGTGAGCGTCACGTTGCCGTTGGCGCTCGCGCTGGATCCGAAGAATTCCGAGAAGCTCTGCTCGGTCTCCGCCGCCGACGGTGACAGCTGCCCCGCGGACACCGCGATCGGGACCGCGCGGGTGACGACGCCGGTTCTGGACCAACCGCTCGACGGCACCGTCTATCTAGTCCAGGGGATCCGCACCGGCCCCGGTGGTCAGCAGATCCGGACCCTTCCGGCGCTGCTTGTCACGCTCCGCGGCGCGGTGGCGCTCGACCTGCGCGGGCAGACCTCGGTCGATTCCGCCAGCCGGCTCGTGACCACGTTCCCGACCGCACCCGACGTGCCCTTCTCGAGCTTTGCCCTGACGATCGGTGGTGGGCGCGGCGGGATCCTGGTCGTCACCGGGCACGCGAACGTGTGCCGGGGACAACAGACCGCGCTCGCGGCGTTCGGCTCTCAGAGCGGCGCCAGCAAGAACGTCGCGGTCAGGATCGGTGTCCCCTGCGCCAAGCGCGCCACGGTGGCGCGGGTGCGCATCTTCGGCCACGCGGTTCGCGTACTCGTGAAGGTGCCGTCCGCGGGACGGCTGCGCGTCGGCGCCGGCGGGCTGAGGACTGTCAATCGCACGATCTCCGCGGCGCGGGTGGTCGGGCTGACGCTCCACCTCAGCCGCCGCGGCGCGAGTCGGCTGCGCCACCGCGGCAGGCTCACGATGCGAGTCGTGGTCCGCTACACCCCGACCGGCTGGCCGCCCCAGACGATCGTCACGCGGGCGATCACGATCCGGTAGCCGCGCCTCGCAGGTGGTGCTCCACCGCCGACCGCCGTCCTGGCAGAGTTCACGCGGTGCCTGAGGATTACTTTGGTGACAGCGTGGCCCAGCGCTACGACGACGCCGTGGCGCCGATGCTCGATGGTTCGGTGGTCGGACGCGCCGCCGAATTTCTCGCGAAGATGGCCGGCACAGGTGCCGCGCTCGAGCTCGGCATCGGCACCGGCCGCGTCGCTTTGCCACTCGCGCAGCTTGGCGTCAACGTTCACGGCATCGACCTCTCGCCCGCGATGGTCGAGCGATTGCGGGCCAAGCCCGGAGGCGCCGAGATCCCGGTCGCGATCGGCGACTTCGCCACCGTTGTCCTTCCGGGCAGGTTCACACTGGCCTACGTCGTCTTCAACACGATCATGAACCTAACATCGATGGACGAGCAGGTGGCGTGCTTTCAGAACGTCGCCGATCATCTGCAAGGCGGTGGCCGGTTCGTCGTCGAGGTTGGAGTGCCGCAGCTCCAGCGGCTGCCGCCAGGCGAGACCGTCAGGCCGTTCAACATCAGCGAGACCCATCTCGGCTTCGATGAATACGACGTGGCCGTCCAGGGCCTCGTCTCGCACCACTACTCGATCGTCGGTGGGAAGCTCGAAGTCCGATCGGTCCCGTTCCGATACGTGTGGCCCTCGGAGCTCGACCTGATGGCTCGCCTGGCCGGGATGAGGCTCTCCGAGCGGTGGAGCAGTTGGGCGCGCGAGCCGTTTACGAGCGAGAGCACCCAGCACGTCTCGGTCTGGGAGAAGCCGGTGTCCGCCGGCGGCTAGATCATTTCTGCTCGCCCACATCGACGGCGGGCCTGGACCCGCCAGATATCCTGTGGCCGTTGGGGGTCTTAGCGGAGACTGAGCAGCAGGCGAGTGAATCCCGCGCCACGGCGACGGCCATGCCGCCCGCGGTCGACCCGTCTCCGGCGCCGACCGTCCAACTCGTCGGCAACCGGATGCTCGCGCGCATGCTCGACCCGCGACCCGGCGCCGTGCTCGCCCGGTGCGCGTGCGGCGGCCACGCGCCGGCCGGGGGGACCTGCTCGGCGTGCGCGGCCACGTCGCGAAACGACGAAGAGCTCGTGCCGGAGTTCACCGCCCTCCGCCGTGCGGTCGCCGCCCGTCGCACCGCCGCCCCCCGCACGCTCGCCCGTGTGTGCGCGCCGGCCGCTGACTGCGCCACACCCAACACGTCGCTCACCGAGTTCGTCCAGCAGACCGAGTCCAAGCCGGAGAATCAGAGCAAGGCGGCGAAGCGCGCCACCAACTGCGGCCCGCCCCAGAAGGCGGCGTGTACGGCCGATGGCCATGCTGGCGTGGCGACTGCGCTGACCGATTTCCTAAAGGAGCGCTCGCCGTCGAGACTCGACTATGTGAGCGGCGTCTTTGTCAACAAGGACATGCCCGCGGATTACGGCGCCGTGACCGTCGACTGCACCACATTCACACCGCCGCTCCCAGAGAACGGGGGCAAGAAGTTCTGCACGACGGTCCCCGACACGCTCGAGGCCGAGGCGAAGCTCTACAAGAACCCGGGCATCAAGACGATCGGCGGTGTCCCTCGCTACACGTGGGTCACGCGCACGCTGCTGACCCTGACCCACGAGACCGAGCACGGCCGGTTCGACACGGCGGCCGGGAATTCGGCCACGACGCCGCTGTCGGGTCCGTCGACCGGCAGCTGCAAGCCCGACGACGTCGAAAGCGACCTCTCGGAGATGGCGGCGCAGATGTCAGAGTTCCCGATCCTCCTGCACCGCATCCAGATCTATCCATCCGACGTCCGTGACAAGCGGCTCGCGTCGTGGTTCGACTACCACCTGAACAACGGTGGCGAGGACGTGACCGGGACGCTCAAATCACTGCGCTGCAAGTGCGAGTGCACCGACGTCGACAACTACGTCAAGCAGGTCGTGAAGTTCGCCCAAGCTGGGTGGAGCTCGTGGGAGAAATGGGTCTACCACACCGAGATGAAGAAGCCCGAGCATCACCTCAACTGGCCGGTCGATCCGCCTGACGCCATCGACCCGGCGGACCTACCTCCGGCCACGCCGGTCATGGACGTTCACGACCTACCCCCGGCGCCGGCGAAGCCCTGAGCTCTCAGCCTAGGCGGGCGGCTCATGTTCGTCACGTCGCGCTCGCGCGAGTTCCCTCAGTTCGTGCCCTAGTCCGATCGAGGGCGCGCCGATCAGCTCCCAGGCGCGCGCGATCCCGATCAGGAAGCAGACGATCACCAGTATCGCGATCCCATTTGCAAAGCCGGCGTTGTGCGGGTGCCTGATCAGGCGGACCGCGAAATACAGCTGGAGCAGGAGTGTGACTGCAAGCGCGTTGAGAAACAGCGCGTCGCGCAGCGCGACGGGCCGCGCGCGGCGAGCCCGTCGGATCGACAGTAGAGCGCCAGCGACGAAGAACAGTCCGAGCAGGCTGACGGACAAGGCTGTCCAGCGAAGCCCGACGTCCGGCACCAGCGCGAACAGCGAAATCGCAAATGCGTTCGTGAACGAGGTGAGAGCAGCCGCCGCTCGCACGCGATGTATCTGGTCCGCGTCCTCTGCATTGAGCCGTTCCTGCTCGACTGAGATCGCCACGAACAGCAGACCGATCAGCGCCCCGGCGACGCCGGCGGACGCCATGAAGAAGTCATGGAGCGACGGAGGGGTCACGGGGAATGCGCAGTATGGATGCTGCGTCGGTCCCGCGCCGGGGCGCGAGCGGGCCGGACACGACGGACGATTCCGTGCCGCTACGCCGGCGCGGCGCTACGCAAGCGCCTTGGCCTTCGCCTTCTGGAACTCCTCGTCGGAGATCACGCCCCGGCTCCTCAGGTCCTCGAGCTTGGCGATGTCATCCGCGGGGCTCGACGCCGTTGCCCGGACGTACTGCTGGAACGCTTGGTCCTGGCGCTGTGTATCGCTCGCGGCTCGCTCGTGCATGTTGTGGCCGCGGGCTATCAGATAGATCAGCACACCCAGGAACGGGACGATCACGATCACGAAGCACCATGCCGCCTTGCCCCAGCCGGAGAGGTCGCGGCTACGGAAGATGTCGAACACCACGCCGATGGCGATCCAGATCCAGATGAACAGAAGCGCCAGTTCCAGCGCTGTCAGCAGCGCGTCGACGAAGGTGAACGACGAGGCAATGATGGGCATGCTCTTGCGGCTCCTTTAGCTCAGGCGCGATTGCGCCAAACCCCAGAAGAACCACGACTTTACATACGAAAACGGCGTCCACGTGAATCGTCCGTTTCCGATGGTCGGCGTGTCAACCGAGTCTCTGTCGGTTCTGCTACGAATCGTCGACAAGGTCGTTGATCCGAAGGAGAGTGCCGTGGCCGATTATCTGGACTTGCCCACCGAGCTGCCCGTCCCTGAGGACGATGGCGCCGCCGATCACCTCCCCGGCACAGCGATGCCGCACATCGAGCTGGGCAGCACCGCCGGTCGGACCGTCGCGCTCGATCAGCTCGGACCGGGCAGGACCGTGCTCTACATCTACCCCCGGAGCGGCGTACCGGGCGAGCCGCTGCCCGAGGGCTGGGACGCCATCCCCGGCGCGCGCGGATGCACGCCTGAGGCGTGCGGCTTCCGCGATCACCACGCCGAGCTGCGAGCCGCCGGCGCCACCTCGGTCTACGGCCTGTCGTCGCAGGACACCGACTACCAAGCCGAGCTTGTGGACCGGCTCGACCTCCCGTTCGAGATCCTCTCCGACCCGGCGCTGGAGCTCGCCGACGCCCTCGATCTGCCGACCTTCCACGCGGCGGGACAGCGGCTCTACGCGCGCATCACGCTGATCGTCAACGACGGCCGCATCGAGCACGTCTTCTATCCGATCTTCCCGCCCAACGAGCACGCAGCCGAGGTCCTGGGGTGGCTTTCGGAGCGTGGCTAATCTTTATGTAGATGGCAAAAACGTGGGTTCTACAGACGCAAACCAAGGGCACGGGGGCGACGATGGTCCCGCTCGAGAGTGTCCTGCGAAAGCCGGGATCGGACGGGGTCGAAGACTTCGTCCTGCCTGAACTGCGCCAGCCGGAGTCCGAGCACGATGAGCCTCGGCAGCCCCGCGTCTTCAAGGTCATCGACGTGATGACTCGCGAAGTGCTGGCCGAGGACGCGGATGCCCGTTCGACGGTGGCGGTGCTCGAGGATGTGCCAAGCATCGTCGACGTCACGGTCTATGTCTGGGACGCCAAGGCCGAGCGCTGGCGGATGCTGACCTTCGGAGAGACGAAGGCACTGTGGGAATACCGAGGCCGTCTCCAGGAGCCGGCCGAACCCGCGGGGTCACCTTCGGCTTGACATTAATGCTGCGGTTCTGCAACATGCATGTTGCATGGCCGTACGGAAGCCATCCTCGGCAAAGCAGCCGGTCGTCGACGAGGAGCTCAGACGCGCCACGATCGCCGTCCTCGCTGAGCGCGGTTTCAACGGGCTAACGCTCGAGCGCGTCGCCGAGGTCGCCGGGCGCGCTCGTACGACGCTATGGCGCCAGGGGCTGACGCGAGACGAGTTGATCGGCGCCCTCGTTCGCGAGCTCGCCGAGGATTTTCGCTCGACGATGTTCGCGGTGCTGACCTCCGGCGGGACCGGTCGGAAGCGTCTCCAGCGCGGACTCGAGGCGCTGTGCGATCTGCTCGATCGCCACCTGCCCCTGATGCTCGCGACGGACGAGGCGTTTCACCAGGACACGGGTCCCGGCGAGCCGCCCGACTACCTCCATCCGTTCATCCAGTTCGTCCGCGAGGGAGGCGATGATGGATCGCTTCCGGGCGTGGACGACGCCGTCGCCACGGCGGACATCGCGTTCAACGCTGTCGCGTGGCCCTACGTACACCTCCGCGGCCGCCACGCGTGGCCGCCAGATCAGGCGCGGACACGCGTCGTCGACATCGTCATGAACGGCGTCGCCGGAACGCCGACCCGCCGAAGCTCACGATCACGAAGGGAGCCGAAATGACCATGACCCTTCCCTACCGGCAGCCGCTGGTTCCGCTGGAGCCGGGCGCTCGGCAGATCCCCGAGCCACCCCGCAAGGGCGAGCCCGGCGGCCCGCCATGCAGGATCTGCGAGGGCCGCGTAACCCCGGTGGTCTGGTCGGATGAGAACTGGACGCTCCATCCACCGCGGGGCGGCAGTCTGCCGGGTGCGGTCTGGGCGGCCAGCCGCGTGCACGTCGATTCGTTCTCCGACCTGTCCCCGGATCTGGCCGCCGACTTCGGTCGCCTCGCCGCCCGCGTGGAGCGTGCGATCCTGTCGCTCGGAGACATCGCCCGCGTCCACCTCTACCGCTGGGGCGACGGCGGCGCCCACTTCCACGTCTGGTTCATCCCGCGACCGCTGGGAATGCTCGAAGCCTCTGGGATGATGCTGCCGCTGTGGGAGGACGTGCTGCCCAACGTCCCGGATGAGGAGCTGGCGGCGGCGGCCATGCGCGTCGCTGCCGCGATGTGACCGAGTCCGCGCAGCTCGCGCGCCGGCTCGGCACCGGCGATGCCGTGATCATCGGCCTCGGCGCGATGATCGGCGCCGGGGTGTTCTCGGCGTTCGCGCCCGCCGCAGCGGCCGCAGGAGCCGGCCTTCTGATCGGGCTCGGGGTCGCCGCGGCCGTGGCCTACTGCAACGCCGTCGCCTCGGCGCAGCTCGCGGCCCAATATCCGACCTCCGGCGGCACGTACGTCTACGGCCGCGAGCGGCTCGGCGCGTGGTGGGGCTTCATCGCCGGCTGGGGGTTCGTCATCGGAAAGACCGCCTCGTGCGCGGCGATGGCGCTCACGTTCGCGTCCTACGCGATCGCCGGGCCGCGCTGGGTACAGCGGCTGGTGGCGCTTGCTGCGGTCGTTGCCCTGACCGCCGCGAACTACCGCGGGATCTCGCGAACTGCACGGCTCGCCCGCGCGCTGGTCGTCGTCTCGATCGCCGCGCTACTGGTCGTGATCGCGGCGATCGTGACCAGCGGCAACGCCAACGCGTCGAGGATCGGGAGCCTGTCCTCGCTCGGGAGCGGAGGGCTCCACGGCGTTCTCCAGGCCGCTGGCCTGTTGTTCTTTGCGTTCGCCGGTTACGCCAGGATCGCCACGCTCGGAGAGGAGGTACGCGATCCGGAGCGGACGATCCCGCGCGCGATCCCGACGGCACTGGCGATCGCTGTCGTGCTTTACCTGGCGGTCGGTGTCGTCGCGCTCTCCGCCGCCGGACCGACCGCGCTGGCCGCGAGCACGCAGCCGCTCGCCACTGCGGTCCGCGCTGTGGGAGTCAGCTGGGCGGTACCCGTCGTGCGGATCGGAGCGGTCGTCGCGAGCCTCGGCGCGCTGCTCGCCCTCGTCGCCGGGGTCGGCCGTACCAGTCTGGCGATGGCGCGCAACGGTGATCTGCCACGTTGGCTCGCGTCGGTACACCCGACGTATCAGGTGCCCGATCACGCCGAGCTGGCGGTCGGTGCGGTCGTGGCGGTGCTGGTCCTGACCACCGACCTACGCGGCGCGATCGGGTTCTCGTCGTTCGGCGTGCTCGTCTACTACGCCGTCGCGAACGCGTGCGCGTTCACCCAGAGCCGGCTCACCGCCGCTGGCCACGCGCTCTGAATGTCGCCGGACTGGTTGGATGCGTAGTCCTGGTCGTATCGCTGCCACTGTCCGCCGTGCTCGCGGGTGCCGTGATGTTCGCGGTGGGCGTGGCCGGTCGGGCGTTGTCGAGGCTCGCCTCGGCCAAATCGACCGCGTGACGCCGCTCAGCTGAGCTGGCCCGGCGTGAGCTGCCGGTGCAGCAATTCCCGGAACCGGCCGGCGTCGCCTCCGCTATAGCGTCGGCAGAGATCGAGGCCCGCCGGATAGCAGGACTCGTACGGACGCCATACGCGAGCCCGCAGGGCCTCGAGCGAGAGCGCGAGCTGCCGGTCGTCCTCGAGCATCCACCGGCGGGCGTACGCATGCACCGCCTCGGCCGGCACCCTCCTCGTCGAGCATGATCGCGATGTTCGGACGGACGGCGAGCAGCAGCAGGGCGGCCTCGCGGACGGCGCGTGACGTCTCGACATCGAACGGGATACCGAGCGGTCGCAGCCACCGTGCCGCCACCTCCTCGGCTTCGTCGCCGAGCAGCGCCTCGCTCGCGTAACACGCGATTCCCTCCGACAGAAGCGACTGGGGTGTGGGGTAGACGTACACGCCGAGCTCGGCGTATCCGCGGTCGACGGCGAGCTCCGCATCCTTGCACGCGTGCTCGGTGTGGTGGCCGGGATAGGCCTCGTGGGTTGCCAGCTCGAGGAGGAGGGAGCTGCTGATCGAATACCGCTCGCCTATGTCCACGACCTGCGATGATCCCTGCCGGTGGCAACGTTTCTGGGGATTCGGGCTGCGAGGGCTGCTCTGTGTTCGATGGCGGTACTGCTGCTCGTACCGGTGGGCTCGGTGGCCGCGGCCGGTTTCACGACGGGTCTGTGGCGGGGTAAGGGTCACCTGACCGGCGGCTTCCACGGCAAGGGCGAGAACGTTCGGATCGCGAAGGGCGGGTACGTTCCTGTTCTGCCTTCGGGAGGGGCCCGGCGGCGCGGTCGTGTCACGCAGCAGCAAGTGGGTGATCAAGCCGACGGTGATCAGCGAGCAGAACTCGGCCGGTGCGACCGGCAAGGGCAGACTGGTCGGAGCCGGTGGCCTCTCCGGGCACTCCGGATCTGTCTCCATGAGCGGAACCGACACGCTCAAGATCACGGTCAACGTCGACGGTCTCAAGTTCACCTTGCCGTTTTCGCTGCCGGTCAAGGCGAAGCTCCCGGTCACTCACGCGACGCGCAAGCGGGTCACCGGCGACATCGCGTTCGAGACACGCCGCTCGCAAGAGAAGGCCGGCTTCACGAGCAACGAGAGCGGCACCTACGTCGCCAAGCCGGTCACGCGCTGCAAGGTCTAGCTCCGCCGGCGGGCGAACCGGTACCAGAATCGGGGCACGGTGCGCATGGGACCGGGCGGCGCCCCTCCGCTGTCAGGCCGCGCCCACAAGAGCTGCCAGTCCGGCGCGAACCGGGCCACGATGTCGCTCTCGTCGGCGCCCGAGGGACCGGCCAGCTTGTGGTTTCGGGCGAACGCCATCAGCAGCAGAGTCGCGCCCGGCGACGCGAGTGCGGTGACGCCGCGGGCGTACGCCGTCCGCGCCGTGTCCGGAATGCCGTGATAGCAGCCGCGGTCATGAAACAGTCCGAATCCGGGCGTGAGGCCAAGCTCGCTCAATCGGGTTACGTCGGCCCGGATCCAGTCGACCGCAACGCCGGTGGCCGCTGCCCGGCGCCTGGCCTTGACCAGCGGCTTCTCGACAGCATCGATCCCGGTCACGTCCCAACCCGCCCGCGCGAGGTGCACGGCTTGCGTCCCGGTTCCGCAGCCGATGTCGAGCGCGCGCCCGGGCGGGAGTGCGTCGTCACCGTCCACCACACCGGCCAGCTCCGCCGGCACCTCGTCGTTGTCCCACGGCGTGAACCCGACGCGGTACATCACCTGGTAGATGAGCGACATTGGCGGCAGCCTAGGCCACTTGACTCGAATCTGAGTCTGCCTGGGCGACCGACGGCCCTCGCCACGACGGTTTCGTGCTCGGGCGTGGCCGATTCGTTGTCAACTCTCAACGCCACCCGAAGCCTCGGAATCATCTATGCGACACACTCGAACCGGGTCAAAAGGGCGTCAGTTGGCGATCGGCACGTCGGTTGTCGAGGGCACCGGGCGCCGCGCCTGGGTGGCTAGAACGGAAGGCTCAGGAGCCTGAACTGTCCTGGCGGCAGCGAGGCGCGTTCGCGCAGCGCCCGCCACATCGCCACCTCCGGTATCTCGACGAAGCCGTCAGGCTGCTGGACCAGGACCGGTTTCGGGATCTCAACGAACTGGTGGCGCACGTAAAGCCCCGCCCTGTTCCGGTGGCAGAACAGGATCACGAGGTCGGGGCCGAGCGTCGCGGCAAGTCTGAGAGCCTCGACGATCACGCGATTCGCCAGTCCCTGGCCGCGGTGGGCGGCCACGACGATCACACCCCCGATTCCGACGACCGGTATGACCGGGCCATCGCCGACCTGGATCTCGGCGAGCAGCAATCCGGTCGACGCGACCAGCCGCCCGTCATCGCCCCTCAGCGCGATATGGCGTTCTTTCCTGCGCCATTGAAGCTTGGTGTCCCGACCGTCGAACGGGTCGATCCTCATCGCCTTCGAGCTCGGCTCGATATGCGTCGGTCAGCGGCCCGAACTCGACTACTTCCACGGCTACCGGGCGAACGCCAGTACGGTTTCGCGAAACACCTCGGGGGCTTCCGCTGGGACGAAGTGGCCACAGTCCTCGACGCGGACGGACTGCGCCTCCGGGATCGCCTCGAGAATCGCAGCCGTGTGGGCCGGGCCGCAGATCAGATCGAGCGCTCCGGTGATCACAAGCGTCGGCGCTCGCACCTCGCGTAGCAGCGGCCGGATGTCGATCTTCTGCCACAGGCCGCTCTCCCACGCTTTGACTGCAGCCAGGTCACAGGCCCCGTCCCGTGACCACGCCTCGGCCATCCGCTTAACCCCGGGCCGCTCGGGATCGGCGGCGTACAGAGGCAGGATCGACGCCATCATCGCGTCGACCTCTGACGAGTCCGTGGCGGAGAGGACCCGGTCGGTGAACGTGTCCCATGTGGCCCGTGCCTCGGGATACCAAGGCGCCCCATCGTGCCGCGCCAGCATCTCCTGCATTTCGTTCGCCGGCGGCTTCCCCCTCCTCCTCCTGCCCGACCGCCCGGGCGGCGATCGCGACGCACCGGGTCGTCGTCTCGGGAAACAGCGCGGCGTAGGTGAGCGCCACGATCGACCCGAACGAGATTCCCATGATCGTCGCCTGATCGAGGCCGAGCGCCCGGCGGACCTCGTCGTAGAAGCGGGCATGGCCGAGATGGTCGTACTTCGAGGGGTCCGAGGGCGGCGTCGAGCCGCCGACCCCGTGCGGGTCGATCAGGTACACGGCGAACCGATCCGACAGCAGCTCCGCGTCATCGCGGAGCATGCTCGCGCTGAATCCCGGCCCTCCCTGGAAATACAGCATCGGCTCGCCGGCGCCGACCACCTCGTATGCGGCGCGGCCGCCGCCTGGCAGATCGACGGTTTCGCGGAGTGCGGTCATTTCCGGTCAGCCTGTCAAGCCGACGCGTGATCGGTCAAGTCGCTTACAGACGGGGTCGGTGCGAGATCAGCCCGTCGAGGTCGAGCACTGTCAGCCGCCGACGCGAGGTCTCGATCAGGCCCAGCCCTCGCAGTGTGCGCAGAGCCCGGCCGGTTGATTCCAGCGACGACGCGCTCCATGAGGCGAGCTCCTCCTGAGAGATCGGGAGCGTCACCTCGACCGCGCCACCGGGGCCGGCGACGCCGAACCGCTCGGCAAGCTCGATCAGCCGCGCGGCGACCCGCGCCAGGCTCCCCGACGTCGCGAACTCGATCCGCCGGACGTCGGCGACGTGAAGGCGTGACAGCGACATGTCGAGCAGCGCCAAGGTCGTCCGCGGGTATCGGGTCAGGAACGACCGGAGCGCGGGGACAGTTATCACCACTCCGTGCACCGGCTCCATCGCGGTGGCGTTGGCCGACCGCCGGGCATCGCGAACGGCCGTCACCTCGCCGAGCAGGTCTCCGGCTCCTGAGAACGCCAGAACGACCTCGGCGCCCTCGGCGGTCGTGGTATGGATCTTCGCCAACCCCTCGGTCAGGACGATCGCGCTGTCGGCAGCGTCGCCGCGGCGGACAATCAACTCGCCCGTCTGCCACCGTTTTTCACGCCCGCTGTCGAGCAGCGCCGCGCGCTCGGCGACCGCAAGCGACTGCAGGAATGTCGGTCTCGGGCCCTGGACTGCTGTCATCCGCTCCGACCCTACCGCGGCCTCCGGAGCCAGCACGTCAAATGACGTGGTGACGGTCCCGGCGCGGTCTTACCTTGCCACCCATACGGAGAGCGTTGGGCGATCCGAGAAACACCCGGAGGCCACCATGAACTCGCACCTGACAATGATTCACGCACAGTCCCATCAGCGAGGACCTCAACCGCGCGGCACTCGCCGAGTACCGCCGCGAAAAGCGCATTCAGCGCAGTGGCACTGGCGCGGGACGCCTCCGGGTGCTCTCCTTCCGTGGCGTCGGTAGCCGCCCCGAGCCGACCGCGGTCCCGGTGCCTCGGGTCTAGCGCGGCACCCAGAACGTGCCCCGGGTGCCGTCCCGGGGCTCAGTCCCCACCGTCACCGGCGTCGCCGTTGCCGTTGCCGTTGTCTCCGCCAGGGCCGTGCTGCTTCGCGTGACCCGGGGACTCGCCGTGGCCGGGCGGCTTTCCGGTGGGCCCCCGCGCCTGATTCGGTGGCGGAGTCACGTTTGCGGGCGGAGGGGTCGATGGCGGCGTCGCTCGAGTTGCGGGGGAGGTGGCGTGCAGCCGGGTCCTCGCTGGCGGCGGGTTCGTACGGGTTCTGAACAGATTCCCCCGCGAGGAGCCGCCGCCCGATGCGATCGCACCCGCGGCGATCAGGAGCACCAGCAGCCCGATCGCCACGAGCGGTCCCCGCCGCCTCGTTCGCCGGGGGCGAGGTGGGCTCAGCGGGCGCGTAGGGGCGGTCCGGGCATCCGGCGCTCCGGCTAGGGCATCCGGCGCTCCGGCTAGAGCAGCCGCCACTGCGGCCGGCGCCGCCTCGCGGCCCATCGCCACCGTTGGTGCCGTTGGATCGAGCACCGCCCGGAGTCGGTCACGAACCTCGCCCGCGGACTGCGGGCGGTCGCGAGGAGACTTGGCGAGCATCCGATCGACGAGTCCGGCGAGCGACGGCGGTGCGGCCGGCACGACGTCCCCGAGCGGGCGGGGCGCGGAGTTGACGTGCTGGTGCAGGACGGCCGCCGCCAGGTCGCCGGTGAACGGCGGGGATCCGGACAGGATTGCGTACAGCACGCAGCCGAGCGAATAGATGTCGGAGCGCGCGTCGGCGGGTTGGCCCGACGCCTGCTCTGGAGCCATGTAGGCGGCGGTGCCGAGGATGGAGACGGTCTGCGTGAGCGCGGTCGCATCGATCGATCGGGCGATCCCGAAGTCAAGCACCTTGACGGTCCCATCGGGAGCGACCATCACGTTCCCGGGCTTGATGTCCCGGTGGACGATGCCCGCGGCGTGCGCGGCGCTGAGCGCGTCCGCCACCTGTGCCCCGATGCGGGCGGCGCGGGCGGGGTCCAGCGGCGCCTCTGTGTGAAGGATCGTCGCCAGGCTCTTGCCGGGGACGCACTCCATCACGATGAACCGGGTCCCGTCCTCGACGCCTGTGTCGTACACGGTCGCCACGCCTGGATGGGTCAACGATGCGGCGGCGCGCGCCTCGCGCTTGAACCGCGCCACCCAGACGGGATCGCCCTCGGCCAGCGCCGCCGAAAGCACCTTGACCGCCACGATCCGGCCGAGCACCGCGTCGGTGGCACGGTAGACGGTGCTCATCCCGCCGCGCCCGATCACCTCGTCGAGTTCGTAGCGTCCGGCGAGCCTCGTTCGCAGGCCATCCATGGACGACATCTTCCCCCACTCGCGCCGGCCTCTACCGAAAAACCGAATCAAACCTCACAAACTTGGGTTTCAACATTCAGAAGACCGGGGACGTGGTGTCAAACGTCACAAGATTTGTCTCTCCGGGGAGGGATGATCTTGTCCGGTCGAACTCTTAACGTCGAAAGCTGAGTTTGGCAACCATGTCTTGGCCACCGTTCATACGCGCAGTGTCGGAATCGAGGCGTTCCCGCCGGATCGTCGCCTCCGCGTCTCACGGGCCAGCAGCCAAAGGCGTCACCCACAACCGCCATCCCGCGATGAGCGGCATCCAGGTTTCGCCAGTCCACGGCCGCCATTGCATTTGCGATCGCTGCCTGGCGCAGGCTGATAAGCCCGTCTGAGACGCCGGCGCGCGCGCCGCGACGCCCTCCTCATTGAGGATGCTCCGTAACGCGCAGCAGCTAGGTGCTTCTGAGCATCCTCAGGTCGGCGGGCCGCGGCTAGCGCCATCGCCTCACGGAGCGCCACCGCACAGGGCGCGCCCCATAACCCAAACCGCTACGCCCTGCGCCCCGCCGCCGCCCCAACCAACGGGCCGGTCCGGGGAGGGACCTGGCGTGAGAGCGCGATGTAGCTGGTGCAGCGGCGGATCGCCGGCGCCCGCAAGAGCTCGTTGACGAGCTCCTGGAGATGCTCGGTATCACGCGCCACCAGCCGGCAGATGACGTCCTGCGGGCCGCTGATCGCGTCCGCCTCGAGCACCTCCGGCACCGCGTCCATCACCGCCACCGCCTCGGCGAGCCGTCCTTGCGCGAGCTCGATGAACACGAATGCGGTGATCGTGTACCCGAGTGCGGTCGGATCGACCTCGGGGCCGAACCCGGTGATGACCCCGCGGGCCTCGAGCTTGGCCAGCCGGGCCTGCACGGTCCCGCGCGCGACCTCCAGCTGCCGGGCCACCTCGAGCAATCCCACCCTGGGGTTCTCACGAAGCACCTCGATCAGCCGCGCGTCGAGCTCATCAATGGTCATCTTGACCAGTAATTTAGCCGATCCGTCGCCTAGCGTGGTCATTTTGCCCCATCACACTGGTCACACTTGCGGATCTCCGCGACGGGTGCTGAACTGAACACAGGGATGTTCGAAGAGGCCCAGCTCTATTCCCCGGTTACGACCGAAGAGGACGGTTCCGTCACCGTCCACCTGGCCCATGACCACCCCGGGGCCAACGATCCGGTCTATCGCAGGCGGCGCGGCGAGATTGCGGCCGCTGCACTGGCGTGGAATCCGGGCGAGCCATGCCCGACGATCCCCTATACCGACGAGGAGCAAGAGGTCTGGCGCACGGTGTGGCGCGAGCTCGCGCCCAAGCACGAGCGCTACGCGATAACCGAATACCGCGAGGCGCTGGCCAACGTGCAGCTCCCGAAAGGCCACATCCCGAATCTCGACGAGGTTTCCGAGCGTCTGATTCCGCTCACGGGCTGGCGCTACGTCCCAGCGGCGGGCCTCGTGCCGCTCGATGAGTTCTACGGTGCGCTCGCCGATCGGGTTTTCCACTCGACACAGTACGTTCGCCACCCCGCCGTGCCCCTGTACACGCCGGAGCCGGACATCATCCACGAGGTGATCGGACACGGCCACCTGCTGGCCACCCCGACCTACGGCGAACTGCATCGGCTGGCCGGCAACGCGGCCCGCCGCCTAACTGATACCGACAGCCTCCGCTTCCTCTCGCGAGTCTTCTGGTTCTCGCTGGAGTTCGGGGTGGTCGTCGAAGACGGAGAGGTGCGCGCCTACGGCGCCGGCATCCTCTCGAGCTACGGCGAGATCGACGAGTTCCGCGGGATGGAGCATCGCCCGATCGATCTGGTCGAGATGGGCACCGCGGAATACGACATCACGCAGTATCAGCCGGTGCTCTACCGGGCCGATTCCGTCGACGAGATCGTCGATGTGGTCGGCGGCTTCTTCAGAACCTGCACCGACGAATCGATCGCCGCGATGGCAACACAGCGCGCTGGCGCGGCAACCTGATCCTGATCGAGGAGGCATATATGGCAACGCAGCAGCAGCTCGGCCAATCGGCGCCGAGCACTCACGACGACTTCATGCCTCTGAACGGCATCGACCACGTTGAGCTCTGGGTCGGCAACGCGCTCCACGCCACCTACTTCCTCACGCACGCCTATGGCTTCACCGAGGTCGCGTATCAGGGCCTCGAGACGGGCGTCCGCGATCACGTCTCGCACGTGCTCGAGCAGGGGCGGATTCGGTTAGTGCTCACCGGGACGCTGGAGTCCGGCACGGAGATCGCCCGCCACCACGCCAAGCATGGCGACGGCACGAAGGTGATCGCGCTTTCGGTCCCGGACGTCGACCACGCCTATCGCGAGGCGACCGAACGCGGGGCCACCGGCGTCACCGAGCCGCGCGAGCTCGTCGACGAGCACGGCACGGTCCGGATCGCCGACATCGCCGCCTACGGCGAGACGATCCACCGGTTCGTCGACCGATCGAACTACGCCGGCCGGTTCATGCCCGGGTTTGCGCCCGTCGAACCCCCGGCCCAGACCGATGGAAGCCACGCCGATGCCGATGGCGATCCGATGCTGCTGACGATCGATCACATCGTCGGCAACGTCGAACTCGGCGCGATGGTCAAGTGGGTCGAGTACTACGAGCGAGTGTTCGGGATGACCGAGATGATCCATTTCACCGACGAGGCGATCTCGACTGAGTACTCGGCCTTGATGTCGAAGGTGGTCACGACCGGCGACGGGCGGGTCAAGTTCCCGATCAACGAGCCCGCTGAGGGCAAGCGGAAGTCGCAGATCGACGAGTACCTCGAGTTCTACGAGGGCCCGGGAGCGCAGCACGTGGCGCTCACCACACGCGACATCGTCGGCACGGTGGAGCGGCTCGAGGCTCAGGGCGTCGCCTTCCTCAGGACCCCGGAGAGCTATTACGACGACGTCCCCGAGCGCATCGGCCAGATCGACCAGTCGATCGCCGATCTGCGCCGCCTGGGGATTCTCGTCGACCGGGATGACGAGGGATACCTGCTCCAGATCTTCACCAAGCCGATCGGCGATCGCCCGACGATGTTCTTCGAGATCATCGAGCGCCACGGGGCGCGTGGCTTCGGCGAGGGCAACTTCAAGGCGCTGTTCGAAGCGATCGAGCGCGAGCAGGCCAAGCGCGGGAACCTCTGATGCGCTACGTCGCCGTCGGCGAGCTGCCGCGCAAGCGGCACGTGCAGGTCCGCGACAACGGCCGGCTGCTCGTCGAGGAGGTGATGGGGTACGAGGGCTTCTCGGGTAACGAGTCGATCCTGTACCACCTGGAGTCACCGTGCCGGCTCGACGAGGTCGGCTCCTTCACTCCGATCGTCCGCGACGAGTGGGTGCCCGATGCCCACGTCCACCGACTTGCCGACATCAACCCGGTGCCGGCCGGTGGGGATCCCGTCGCCGGCCGCCGCCTACTGATGTTCAACGACGACATCGAGGTATCGATCTGCAAGCCGACCGAGCCGTTGGGCGGCTTCTATCGCAACGGCGAGGGGGATGAGGTCCACTACATCCACCGCGGTCGCGGCGTGCTGCGGACGGTGTTCGGCCGCGTCCCGTTCCGCGAGCGCGACTACGTCGTGATCCCGCGCGGGACGACCGTCACCTGGGAGCTCGACGGGAACGCCGAGCAGGTGTGGGTGTGCTTCCACACTCCCGGCGAGATCGAGACGCCGAACCGCTACCGCAACCGTTACGGGCAGCTGCTCGAGCATTCCCCGTTCTCGCAGCGCGACTTTCGCGGCCCAGAGGAGCTCGAGACGTTCGACGAGCGAGGCGTGTACGAGCTAACCCTCCGGGTCCGGCATGGGCTGCAGAGGTACGTTCTCGACCGCCATCCGTTCGACGTCGTCGGCTGGGACGGCTACGTTTGGCCGTACACATTCAATGCCGACGACTTCGAGCCGCGCGCTGGTCGTTTCCACCTGCCTCCTCCGACCCACCAGACCTTCCAGGGCCCGAACTTCGTGATCTGCACGTTCGCGCCCCGGTTGCTCGACTGGGATCCCGAGGCCGTGCCGCTGCCGTATCACCACTCGAACATCCAGTCCGAGGAGGTCATGTTCTACGCGGAGGGCGACTACGCAGCGCGCAAGGGCGTCGACATCGGCTGCCTGACGCTGCACCCCTCGGGTCTGCCCCACGGCCCGCAGCCAGGAACCGTGGAGAAGGCGCTCGGCGCGAAGCGAACAAACGAGCTTGCGGTGATGTGGGATACCTTCCGGCCGCTGAGACTGACGCCGCTGTGGCGAGAGCACGACAAGCCCGAGTACGCGTACTCGTGGAATCCGGAGCGGGCAGGCGATGAGACTTTGGAGGTGCAGGGGAAGAGTGAGGCCGCGGCCGGACGGGCGGCTACGGACGGGAACAAGGTCGCGGAGCCCGAAAGCACCGTGACCGGACCCTCGGCGTAGCCGCCCGGTCGCGCGGGGCTCCCTGTCAGCGTTCTGACGGCACCGTTCTGTGCGGCGCGGTTGTGATTGCGATTTCCTACTCCCGGGTACGAAGTTGGAAATGCCTACAGCTACAACACTCCAACGCAACTCCACAACGGGAAGCAGCACCGAGGTCGGCTCCAACGTTGCCGCCGGCCTACTGTTCGTACGTTGGCAGCGCCACGGCGACCAACGGGCACGCGAAGAACTCGTCCAGCGCTTTCTCCCGCTCGCCCGGAAGCTCGCCCGCCGCTACAGCGGCGCGCGGGAGCCGTTCGATGATCTGATGCAGGTCGCGAGCCTCGGGCTCGTGAAGGCGATCGATCGCTTCGACCCTGACGCGCGGCACGGCATTCTCGTCTTTTGCTGTCCCCACGATTCTCGGCGAGCTCAAGCGCTACTTCCGCGACCTGGGTTGGGCGGTACACGTGCCGCGTGGTGCCCAGGAGCTGGCGTTGAAGGTCGAGGAGGGACAGCAGCAGCTGACCTCCAGGACCGGCCGTCCGCCGTCGGTGCCGGACCTGGCCGAGTTTCTCGAATTGAGCATCGAGGACGTACTCGACGCGCTCGAGACCGCCGGGGCACATCACTGCGTCTCGCTGGACACCCCTCGCGAGGACAGCGATGGCGACTCGGGGACCCTCGCCGATGCATTCGGCGAGCACGACCCCCGTTTTGAATTCGTCGAGGCAAGCGCGTCGATCGCGGCGGGGGCCAAGCATCTGTCGGCCCGTGAACGCCGGGTGCTCGAGCTCCGGTTCATCCAGGACCTGACACAGACGCAGATCGCCGATGAGATCGGCGTTTCGCAGATGCAGGTTTCGCGCATCCTCCGTCGCGCGCTGTCGCAGTTGCGCGATTTGACCGAGGGCGAGGACGGGCCGTAGGGCCTGTCTCAAGCAATCGCGCGTTCGCCAGGCGACTGCTCACATCTTGCGGGTACGTGCAGGACCGCCGGCGGGTCCGGTCGCATTGCGGCCCCGTCGGCGGTCGCTCCGCGTTACGGCTACTCTTTCGACGCTGAAGAATCAGCGGCCCGCTAATGGTTCAGGCGCCTCGGTCGCGGTGCCGACTGCCTCAACGGCCGATCGTTTTTGAGCGAAGAGGTTCCAGCGTGGCAGTGTGTCGTCGAGACAAACGGATGAGGCGGCGAGCGTGACCGACGTGCCGTCAATCGTTACGCTCGAACTCCCGAGCATCCCAGAGAACCTGACGCTCGTCCGAGGCATGCTCGGTGGCGTAGCCGAGCTGCTCGCGATGGATCCCGAGCTGCTTGACGACTTGAAGACCGCGGTCAGCGAGGCGGCCAACAACGTCGTGATGCACGCATACGGCGGCGAGCCGGGCCCACTGAAGGTGAAGTTGTACGTGACCGACGACTGGGTCGAGGTGGTGGTCCGGGACGAGGGAGTCGGGATGGACACGCTGTCGTCCGCCGAGGATCGTCAGCAGGGTGTCGGGATGCCCGTCATGCGGGCGCTCGCTCAGCGAGCCGACTTCCGCGCCGGCGAGAGCGGTGGCACCGAGGTCCGGATGCTGTTCTCGGCCGAGCGCGATGGCCGGCGCATGTTCGGAAGCCCAGTCCCGCCCGCTCCTGAGGACGGCTGGACCGACCGGCTGTCCGGCGACGCTCTGATCTCGATCTCGCCGGTGACCCTTCTGCCGTCCGTGCTTGGACGACTGGCGCGCGCAATCGCCGCCACCGCCCGCTTCTCCCTGGACCGTTTCTCCGACGTCTACCTCGTCACCGACTCGATCTCGGCCCATGCCGTTCGCGCCGCCACGAGCCAGCGGATGGGGTTCTCGCTGAACGCGGCGCCGCGGCGGCTCGAGTTGACCATTGGCCCATTCAAGATCGGTTCCACCGACGCACTCGTCGGCGATCGCAGCGGCTCCAAGTCGCCGCTGGTGCTGCTGAGCGACGAGCTGTCGAGCGAGCTCGATGGCGACGGCTCGGAGCTTCTGCGGGTCGTGATGGTCGACCACCGGCGCTAGCGGACGCCTGATCAGCGACGGGCCGGCCGGAAAGCGAGGGCGGCGATGTCGTCGGCGCGAGGCCCGGTCCGGAACTCCTCGAGGATCGCATCCAGCCGGGCGAGAACTTCGCGCGGGTTGTTCCGCGCATTCTCGGAGAGCAGCCGCTTCAGCCGTGGGAGCCCGAATCGCTGCCGCTCGCCGCGTGACTCCGTGACCCCGTCCGTATAGATCAGCATCATGTCGTCCTCGCCGACGCCGACCGTCTCGTCCGACCAGGACCCGTCGGCGAACGCCCCGAGCAGCGGGCCCGTCCGCGGGACCTCGCGGACGTTGCCGTCGAAGCTCACGAGCAGCGCCGGAGGGTGGCCGGCGGAGCTGACGGAGATGCCGCGTTCCTGCAGTCGAAGGCACATCGCCGTGCTCAGCGACTCCTCGGTCCGGCTTCTGAGCGCTTCGTCGAGCTGACGCAGGATCCCGGACGGCCGACGATCGTAGCGGCTTGCGAACCGCGCCCCGTGCCGGAGCAGTCCGGTCAACGTGGCGGCGCTGACGCCCTTGCCGGTAACGTCGCCGATGATCGCGAACCAGCCCGCGTCGGAGAGGAACACCTCGTAGAAGTCGCCGCCGACGTCGACTCGTTCCTCGCCGCCCGCCGGCCTGTACAGCGACGCAATCTCCCATCCCGGCACCTTCGGGAGCTCGTCGGGCAGCAGGCTGCGCTGCAACGTGTCCGCGACCCGTGAGAGCGTCGTGTGGAGCCGCGCGTTCTCGACCGCGACCGCTGCCCGGCGGCCAAGCTGTTCGGCGAGCTCGACGTCGTCGTCGTTCAGGCGCCGTTGAGACTCGGCCGTGACCAGCGTCATCACCCCGATCGTCCGGGTCGGCACCCGCATCGGCACGATCAGCACCGAGCGTATCTCCAGCGCTCGTAGCAACCGCAGGTGTTCCTCGCTCTGAGCGCCAGATGACAGCTGCTCTTCGGTGATGTCCGTGTACAGATCAGAGACGCCGGTCCGCAGCACGCGGCCCGTCGCGTCCTCGGGATCGAAGTCGTCTGGCCCGAGCGCACGCAGACGTACGGCGAGCGCGACCTTTGCGGGGTCCCTGTGGGCGGCGACGACGTGTTCGCGACGCAGGCTCGCATCGACCAGGTCGACCGCGCACCAGTCCGCCAGCACGGGCACAGCGAGGTTCGCGACGTTCCGCAGAGTCTGCTGGTAATCGAGCGACGACGCGAGGATGCGGCCGGATTCCGCCAGCAGCCGCATCCGGGTTTCGGCCGTCTTTACGGCGGTCACATCCTCGATCACCGTCACTGCGGCGATCACCTCACCCTTGTCGTCCATCACGGGCGCGGCCTTCAGCTGGCGCCAGCGGACGTCGCCCGTCCCGCGATGCGTCGTGCGCATGACGAGCGGCTCGACGGACTCGCCGTGCATCATCCGCATCGACGGGACGTCTTCCAGCGTCAGCGGCATCCCGCTCTCGTCCTCGACGATGTAGTCCTCCATGATCGAGCGCGAGGAGCGGCTATGGAGCTCGTCGAGCGACGCGAAGCCCATACTCGCGAGTGCCGTCCGGTTGGCGTAGGCGATGCGGCCGTCGCGATCGCGGATCGTCACCGCCTCATCGAGGATCTCCAGAACGTCAATGATCGCTGGCCACCCGCCACTTACTGGGCCGCCAAGTGAGTCGATTCCCGCCAGGATCAGCCCCCGCCGAGCGCGTCCTCCGGCGCGTCCACAAGGTCAAGGCGTTCGCCGACGCCCGTCAGCGTGAGGAGCCGCTGGACCTGAGGCGGCCCCTTCACCAGCCACAGGCGCCGATCGGCGTTCTCCGCCGTCTGATGCGCTCTGATCAGCACGCTGAGCCCGGTGGAGTCCATGAAGTCGAGCTGGCGGAGGTCGAGGATCACCACCGGCTCGTCCGAGTCGAACACCCGATCGAGCTCTGCTTCGAGGGCCGGACTCGACGCCAGGTCGAGCTCGCCGCTGACGGCGATCACGGTCCCCCCCTCCTCCTGACGAACATCCACCCGAAACTCGCTCTGCACGGTTGCGCGAGCCTACTGATCTCGATGGGCTCGCGTGTGGCAGGCGAGGGGCCGTATAAGACGTCTCCTAAGAAGCGTGGGCGCCGCGCATAGCGGGTAGGCCATGACTGGGAAGCGTCCGTCTACCTCGGAATAGGAGAACCTCGATGGTTGCGTTACTCGTCTTGCTGCTCATTCTTGCTCTGTTCGGTGGGCTCGGCTTCGCCGCCCACTTCCTGTGGATCGTCCTGATCGTTGCCCTCGTGCTGTGGGTGATCGGGTTCTTCATCGGCGGGGCTGCGAACGCCGTTGGAGGTGGCCGCAGGAGGTGGTACGGGCGCTAGTGACACCGCCTGCGCGGCCGCGCGTCGATCAGGGCGCGCGGCCGCGCCGGGGGGCCGGTCGGGGCTGGGGCCAGGGGCGTACGACAGCTCGTGGCTAGGTCAGCTCGCCTAGGCGCCGCAACGACTTACGCAGCAGCCGCGATACCTGCATCTGGGAAACGCCGACCCGCTCGGCGATCTCCGTCTGCGTGAGGTCCTCGCCGAAGCGCAGGAACAAGATCTGGCGCTCACGGCGGGGGAGGTGACGGGCGGCGGCGAAGATCGTCGCCTGGTCGTTCACCATGTCCAGCCGATCGTCGTCGCCACCGATCGTCTCTATCCGAGTGGTGGCGCCGTCGTCGTCGCCGGCTAGCGGTGCGTCGAGCGAGATCGCGTCGTAGGCATCGGCCGTCTGCAGTCCATCGAGGACCTCTTCCTCGGAGAACTCCAGGTACTGGGCAAGCTCGCCAACGGTCGGCGCGCGACCCGTCCGCGCGCTGAGTCGCTGCTGCCCGTCGGTGATCTTCCGGGCGCGCTCCTGGGCGCTTCGATCGACGTGGAGTGCCCATCCGCTGTCCCGGAAGTAGCGCTTCAACTCGCCGACGATCGTCGGGACCGCAAACGAGGTGAACGCGAAGCCCTTTGACGGGTCGAACCGCTCGACGGCCTTGACCAGGCCAAGGCTTGCGACCTGGACGAGGTCGTCGTACGGCTCGCTCGAGGACATGTATCGCCGAGCCAGTTTGCGAGCGAGCGGCAGGAACCGCTCGATCAGCTCGTCGCGGGCCCGTCGATCCTCGTACCGGTGCCACCGTTCGAACAGCTCAGCAGAGCTGGTGGAGGCTGCGTTCGCGTGACCATCGCTTGTCAACGCCATCGCTCTCTTCCCTTCGCAGACAAATCCTGTTTTATCAGATACGGGGAACTTGTCTTGCACTTTCGGCCAGTGCCGGACCACCTTGCGCCAGGCAGCCGCAAGACATCGATCACGCAATACTGAAAGAACGAATGGCGTCGGCTCCCTACACATCACCACTGGCGGAGGCCGTTGCCCAGGACCTGCTGGAGCGCTTCCTGCGTTATGTGCGAATCGATACGCAGTCCTCACGCGACCGCACTCAGTCGCCGAGCACGGCCGGTCAGCTCGACCTCGGCCGGCTGCTCGTTGACGAGCTCCGGGAGGCTGGGTTGAGCGATGCGGCGCTCGACCAGAACGGCTACGTGACCGCCACCCTTCCCGCCAACGACGAGCACGACGCCCCCGTGATCGGGCTGCTCGCGCACATGGACACGACGATGGATGCACCCGGCGCCGGAGTCGAGCCGATCGTCCACCACGACTACCAGGGGGGCGTCGTCGAGCTGCCCCGCGGGGGAACCCGGCTCGATCCCGCGACGATGCCGGAGCTCCTGGCCAAGGTCGGCCACGACATCGTCACGAGCAGCGGCGACACGCTTCTAGGTGCCGACGACAAGGCAGGTGTCGCGATCATCATGGCCGCGGTCGCATACATGGCGGCGCACCCTGAGCTGCCCCGGCCGACGCTGCGCATCGGCTTCACCCCGGACGAGGAGATCGGCGAAGGGGCCACTCTGTTCGACATCCCAGCGTTCGGAGCGTTCTGCGCTTACACGCTCGACGGCTCGGAGATCGGAGAGCTCCAGGACGAGACGTTCAGCGCGTTCGAGGTCACGGTCACGGTGAGCGGCGTCGACGTCCATCCGGGGCAGGCGACCGGCAAGCTCGTCAACGCCCTGCGGATTGCCGCCGAGATCATCGCTGCTCTCCCCTCCGATCGGCTGACGCCCGAGTCGACATCCGGTCGTGAGGGGTTCATCCATCCGTTCGAGATGGCCGGGACCGCCGGGCGGACCACGTTCCGGGCGATCGTCCGTGACTTCGACGAGGACAAGCTCGCGGACCACGTGGCGCTGCTCAAGCGGACGGCCGAGGACGTCGCGGCCTCCGAACCGCACGCCGGGGTCCAGATCGAGGTTCGCCGCCAGTACCGGAACATGCGGGCCTACCTTGCCGCCGTGCCCTACGTCACCGCTGCCGCCGAGGAGGCGATCCGCGCCGAGGGAATCGAGCCGCTGCGCTTGCCGATCCGCGGCGGGACCGACGGCTCGCGGCTCAGCGAGATGGGCCTGCCGACCCCCAACATCTTCACCGGCGGCCACGAGTTCCACTCGGTCCGGGAGTGGGCCTCGGCGCAGGACATGGCCTCCGCGTCGGCCACGGTCATCCGGCTCGCGGAGGTGTGGTGCGAGCCGCAGTATGTGAACAAGGCCCGCGAGGAACAAGCCAGCCCGGCTTCGAGTTAGGCTGGCGTCCGTGACCCCTCAGTTCAGCGGCTCGCTGGCCTCCGTGGATGGATCGATCACTCTGGCGTCGGCGGCGACGATTCCCGCCACCGACGAAGGATTGCTGCGAGGCGACGGCGTATTCGAGGTGATCCGCGTCTACGACGGGCGGCCGTTCGCGATGGACGAGCACCTGCGACGGCTCGATCGATCCGCTTCGAACCTCCGCCTCCCGGTCGACGTCGAGGCTGTGCGCGCCGACGCCTACCGCCTGCTCGCGCACGCCGGGGCGGGGGCCGACCACGAGCTGCTGCGGATCGTGATCACCCGCGGCGGTCGCCGGCTGTTGCTCACCGAGCGTTTGCCGAGCACTTCGGATCGCGTCCGGCTGGGGACCGTTACCTACTCGCCGACCCGGGTGCTCGATGGCGTCAAGTCACTGTCGTACGCCGGGAACATGCTCGCCGGCCGGATCGCGCGCGAGCACGGGTTCGACGAGGCGCTGCTGGTCACGCCGCATGGCCGCGTGCTCGAGGCCCCGACCAGCTCGATCTTCTGGGTCAAGGACGGCGCGATCCTGACCCCGCCGCTCGAGGATCACATCCTCGCTTCGATCACCCGAGCGATCGTGATCGAGGTCGCTGGGGCGTCTGAGCAGGCGTGCACGCTCGATGACATGCGGGGTGCCGACGAGGCGTTCATCGCTTCGACCACGCGTGAGGTCCAGCCGGTGGCGGCGATCGACGACCACACATTCAGAGGGGTGGGCGAGGTCACCGGACGCGTGGCGCGGCTCGTATCTGCGCGCGTGCAGTCGGAGCTCGCAGCCTGAGAGTCCTCACGATCATCGGGAACCGTCCCCAGTTCATCAAGGCGGCGGCGGTTTCACCGAAGCTGCGCGAGCGCCACGAGGAACTGCTCGTCCATACGGGCCAGCACTTCGACGACGAGCTCTCCGCCGTGTTCTTCGAGGAGCTCGGTCTTCCGGCCCCCGACGTGGAGCTGAAGATCGCGCTGGGCTCCAACACCTCGCAGACCGCGCGGATGCTGGCAGCGCTCGAGACGACCGTCACCGAGGTTGACCCCGACGTGGTCCTCATCTATGGCGACACCAACTCGACGCTGGCGGGTGCGCTGGCCGCCGCGCAGGCTGGGATCCCGACGGCGCACGTCGAGGCGGGCATGCGCTCGTTCGACCGCTCGATGCCCGAGGAGCTCAACCGCGTGCTCGCCGACCACGCGAGCACCCTGCTGCTGTGCTCCTCGCAGGTCGCGGTCGACAATCTCCATCGCGAGGACGTCGGTGGCGAGGTCGAGTTGGTCGGGGACGTGATGGTCGACGTGGCCGTCGCCGTCCGTTCACGCGTCCGTGAGCGCGGCGATCTCGTCGAGGGGCATGGCGTGTCTGCGGGGAAGTACGTCGTGTGCACGGCGCACCGGGCGGGGAACGTCGACGATCCGGCGCGGCTGGAGCGACTCGTCGAGCTGTTGCTGTCGCTTCCGCTGCCGGTCGTGCTGCCGCTCCACCCGCGCACGCGCGCACGCCTGACGGATGCCGGGCTCCTGGACCGGCTCGTCATGGCCCCTCACCTGACCCTGACGCCGCCGCTCGGCTACATCGAGTTCGCGGCGCTCGTCGGGAACGCCCGGGCAGTCCTGACCGACTCGGGCGGTCTGCAGAAGGAGGCGTATCTCGCCGGCGTGCCCTGCATCACGCTGCGTCCAAGCACCGAGTGGGTCGAGACCGTCGCCGGAGGATGGAACGTGCTCGTCGACCTCGACGCCGACGCCGCAGTCGACGCACTCGGCCGTGAGCCGCCGGCCGATCGCCCGCCGCTCTACGGCGACGGCCACGCCGGGGACCGTGTCGTGGCGGCACTTACACTGCGCTACGCATGACCCCCCCGGCGGACAGGAGCGAACGGCCGCTGCAGATCGGCGTAGCCGGTCTGGGCTATTGGGGCCCGAATCTGGCGCGGAACTTCGATGCGATCCCCGGCTGCGCGCTCACGTGGTGCTGCGACCCCTCGGAGGCCGCGCGCGAGCGAGCCGGCGCGCGATTCCCGGGCGCCTCGATCACGGCGACCTTGGATGACCTGCTGGCCGATCCGCTGCTCGACGCGATCGCCGTTGCCACGCCGGTGCCGACGCACGCCGAGATCGCGACCAGGGTCCTCCAGGCCGGGAAGCACTGCTTCGTTGAGAAGCCGCTGGCGCAGTCCGTCATCGACGCCGAGGCCGCCGTGGCCGCGGCCGATGCCGCCGGCCGCCTGTTGATGGTCGGCCACCTGCTCGAGTACCACCCTGGCGTCGAGAAGCTCAAGCAACTCGTCGACTCGGGCGACCTCGGCGATCAGATCTACTACATCTACGGCAACCGGCTGAACCTCGGCAAGCTCCGCGCCGACGAGAACGCCCTGTGGAGCCTCGGGGCCCACGATGTGTCGGTGGTGCTCCACCTGGCCGGCGAGGAGCCCACGGAGGTCGTCGCGCACGGCGAGTCCTACGTTCGTGATGGGGTCGAGGACGTCGTGTTCTGCTTCATGCGCTTCCCGTCGGGAATCTCCGCGCACCTGCACCTGTCCTGGCTCGACCCCCACAAGGAACGTCGCTTCACGGTCGTCGGCTCGCGGCGGATGGCGACCTTCGACGACATGGCGCTGGAGGGCAAGCTCACGATCTACGACAAGGGATTCGACGAGGACGCGCGCGGCTACGGCGAGTACATAACCCGCGCCGGTGACATCTTCAGCCCGCGGATCCTCAACGCCGAGCCGCTGCGGATCGAGTGCGAGCACTTCGTCGAGTGCATCCGCCGCGGATTGCGCCCTCGCTCCGATGGCGAGAGCGGGCTGCGGGTGGTCCGCGTGCTCGAGCAGCTCCAGCGCTCGCTCGACGCCTCGCGCCGGGAGGCGCGCGTTGGCGGCTGAGTTCTCCGCCGCCGTGTTCGTCTCGCCCGACGCCACCGTCGGCGCGGACGTGAAACTCGCCCCCGGGGCGGTCATCAACGCCGGAGCCCACATCGGCGACGGATGCGTGATCGGCTCCGGCGCGGTCATCCACACCGGCACCTCCGTAGGCGACGGATGCGTGATCGAGGACGGTGCCGTGCTGGGCAAGCGGCCCCGGCTGCGCCCCGGGTCGAGCGCCGGCGGCGAGCTGTGGGCGCTCGTGCTCGACCCCGAGGTCACCGTCTGTGCCGGCGCCGTCGTCTATGCCGGCGCCCGGATCGAGTACCGGGCGATCATCGGCGACCAGTCCCAGGTGCGAGAGCGCTCGGTCGTGGGCTCCGGTTCGGTCGTCGGCCGCGCCTCGTGCGTCGACTTCGACGCCGTGGTCGGATCGCGGGTTCTGATCCAGACGAGCGTCTACGTGACCGGCGGCTCCGTTGTCGAGGACGACGTCTTCCTCGGCCCTGGCGTGTTGACAACGAACGACAACACGATGGGCCGCCATGCCCGCGGGGCGCCGCTGCTCGGACCCGTTTTCAAGCGGGCCTGCCGGGTCGGGGGTGGCGCCGTGCTCGTCCCCGGGGTCACGATCGGCGAGGAGGCGTTCGTCGCCGCCGGAGCGCTGGTGACGCGCGACGTGGCCGACCGAGATGTCGTGATGGGCTCCCCGGCGCGGGTGGTGCGCAAGGTCGGGGACGAGGATCTGCTCGAGCGGTGGCGCTGACGCCACGGCGCCTGGACCGCCGCCACGGCAACCCGGACCGCCACGCCACGGCAACCCGGACCGCCGGACCGCCACCGAAACTGGCAGGATCCCTCCGACAGAAGCGAGGCGAGGAGAAGGCGATGGAGACCTGGGACATCCGCTCACTGGCGATTGAGCCCCATAAGCCGCAGGTGCTCCGCTCCGACGAGGAGACCAGGGCGATCGCCATCAACCTTCCCGCCGGCGAGGAGCTACAGGAGCACCAGGTCCATGAGCGCGCCTACCTGCTCGTCGCCGATGGCGAGATCGAGGTCTCGCACGATGGCGAGAGCGTCACCGGCGGTCCCGGGTTCCTCTCGCACTTCAAGCCCAACGAGCGCCACGCCGTGAAAGCCGTATCGGACGCCCGGCTCGTGCTGGTGCTCTCGCCATGGCCCGGCGTCGGCCATCACTCGCACCCGGCCGGGTAGAGATCGGGCGACCCTAGGCCCACGCCGCGCACACCCCCGTCGCGTGGCGGGGACGGTGGCGCGAGTGCTTTTGCTGGGGAAGGTGGTGGTGGGGTGCGGTCGCAGGCCTCAAATCGTGGACTAACACGCCAATCTCGGCGCCGGAGGCGAGCCGTGGCGCGTCAAGCACACTCCTCGTGCACAGGACGCCGCGCCTCGGGATTCGCCGGGGAATTGGCGCGCCATGGCATCATCGAGACACCCGATCGGGTCTCCTCGCTGCCAAACGCGAGCCGACGCCTGGCGGGGCCGGTGGCGCGAGTGTTCTTGCTGCGGAAGGGGGTGTGTCGGATCCGATCGCGGGGATCCCCCTGCGTCTCAAATCCTGGATAACACGACAACATCGGCGCCTGGCGCGAGCCGTGTCGTGCTACCCAGGTTCTGTGCCACCCCGACCGCACCGATCCCCCCTGGTCCCGCCGCCTCTACGCCGTCGCCAGCCGCCCCACGCCACCTGCCATCTCGACGCTCGCCGGCGTCCATATGACCTCTTCGCGCGCCGGGCCGACGCCGATCAGCGCGACCGGCACCCGGACGAAGTCGGCGACGAACTGCAGGTAGTCGCGAGCCGCCTGCGGCAGGTCGTCCTCGTTCCGGCAGCCGGTCAGGTCCTCGGTCCAGCCGGGCAGCTCGACGTACTCACCGACCGCGTGGTGGAGGACGGTCTGGTGGTAGGGGAAGTAGTCGAACTCGGCGCCCTCGGCCCCGCGGTAGCGGGTGCACACGCACAGCGTGTCGAGGCCCGAGAGGACGTCCAGCTTGGTGACGGCCAGCGCCGTCATCGAGTTGATCCGCGCGGCGTAGCGCAGCCCAACGAGGTCCAGCCAGCCGACCCGCCTCGCGCGACCGGTCGTAGTGCCGTACTCAGCGCCGCGCTCGCGGATCTCGTCCGCCAGGGTCCCGTCGAGCTCGGTCGGAAACGGCCCGGCGCCGACCCGGGTGCTGTAGGCCTTGGTCACGCCCCACACCTCGTCGATGTCCTTCGGGCCGATTCCGGCGCCGATGCACGCCGCGCCGGCGATCGGATTCGACGAGGTCACGAACGGATACGTGCCGTGGTCGATGTCGAGCAGCGCGCCCTGCGCGCCCTCGAATATCACGACCTTGTCGGTGTCGAGCAGCTCCAGCACCAGCCGGCTCGTGTCGCTGATGTAGCGCTCGATCCGGTGTCCGTAGGTCAGGTACTCCTCGGTGATCGTCTGCAGGTCCAGCCGCGGGTCCTTGGCGAACGGGCGCAGCGACAGGCGCTTGGGCTCGAGCGCGGCGACGATCTTCTTCTTGAGGATCTTCTCGTCGAGCAGGTCCTGGACCCGGATCCCCAGGCGCGACGCCTTGTCCGCGTAGCACGGACCGATGCCACGGCGCGTGGTCCCGATCTGGAGCTTGCCGAGCTTGGTCTCACCGGCGTCGTCGAGCATCAGGTGATAGGGCATGATCAGGTGCGCGTTGGCCGATATCCGCAGCCACTGCGTGTCGACCCGGCTCCGCGACAGCTCCTCGAGCTCCTGGGTCAGCACCTTCGGATCGATCACCACGCCGTTGCCGATTACGCTCAGCGTCCCCGGCTGCAGGATCCCCGAGGGCATCAGGTGAAGCTTCCACGTCCTGCCGTTGCGGACGATTGTGTGCCCGGCGTTGTTGCCGCCTTGGAAACGCACGACGGCGTCGGCCTGCTCGGCGAGCAGGTCGGTGATCTTCCCCTTGCCTTCGTCGCCCCACTGGGCGCCTACGATCACGATTCCCGGCATCAGCACGTCAGTGTACGAGGGCGCGGGGCGGCCGCTACCCTCGCGTGGGCATGATGCAATCTGCGGCGCCGACACCAAGCGATTCCCGCGTCCTCACCCACCTCCAGCAGCTGGAGGCGGAGAGCATTCACATCATGCGCGAGGTTGTCGCCGAGGCTGAGAAACCGGTGATGCTCTACTCGATCGGCAAGGACAGCTCGGTGATGCTCGACCTGGCGATCCGGGCGTTCTATCCGGCCAAGCCGCCGTTTCCGCTGCTCCACGTCGACACGCAGTGGAAGTTCAAGGAGATGTACGCATTCCGAGACCGGATGGCGCGGGAGACGGGCATCGACCTGATCGTCCACGTCAATCCGGAGGGGCGGGAGATGAACATCAACCCGTTCGAGCACGGATCGGAGATCCACACGCACGTGATGAAGACGGTCGCGCTCAAGCAGGCGCTCGACGAGCACGGCTTCGACGCGGCGTTCGGGGGCGCCCGCCGCGACGAGGAGAAGTCGCGGGCGAAGGAGCGGATCTTCTCGGTCCGGACCGCCCAGCACGCCTGGGATCCGAAGAACCAGCGGCCCGAGCTGTGGCGCACGTTCAACGCCCGCATACGCAAGGGCGAGTCGCTGCGCGTGTTCCCGCTCTCGAACTGGACCGAGCTCGACGTGTGGCTCTACATCCAGATGCGTCAGATCCCGGTGGTGCCGCTGTACTTCGCCGCCGAACGACCGGTCGTCGAGCGCGACGGGACGCTCATCATGGTCGACGACGACCGCATGCCGCTGGCGCTCGGCGAGGAACCCGTGGAGCGCCGAGTCCGCTTCCGGACGCTCGGCTGCTATCCGCTGACGGGGGCGATCGAGAGCGACGCGGACGACGTCCCCGCGATCATCCGCGAGATGCTCATCGCGACAACCTCAGAGCGCCAGGGCCGCGTGATCGATCACGACGCCGCCGCCTCGATGGAGAAGAAGAAGCAGGAGGGATATTTTTAGGGGCCCCCTCCGGGGGCCTGGGGTTCGCGCTTTCGCTACTTGTGGCCCGGCGGTGCCAGACGTCCCCATCCCTCGAGCAGCTCGATCACGGTTCTGGCTGCGTCGCGGGCTGAGAGCTCAGTCGTGTGCAAGTGCATCTCGGGCCGGTCGGGCGGCTCGTAGGGCGAGTCGATGCCGGTGAAGTTCGCGAGCTCCCCGCGGCGCGCCTTCTTGTAGAGGCCCTTCGGGTCGCGTTCCTCGGCCACCGCCAGCGGCGTGTCGACGAACACCTCGAGGAACTCGTGGTGCTCGAACAGCGAACGGGCCATCTGTCGCTCGGTCCGGAACGGCGAGATGAACGACACGATCACGATCAGGCCCGCGTCGGCCATCAGCTTCGCGACCTCCGCGACCCGTCGGATGTTCTCGACGCGGTCGGCCTCGGTGAAGCCGAGATCCGAGTTGAGGCCGTGCCGGACGTTGTCGCCGTCGAGCATGTAAGTGTGGTGGCCTCGACGGTGAAGCTCGCCCTCGACCAGGTTGGCGATCGTCGACTTCCCGGCGCCGGACAAGCCGGTGAACCACATCACGGTGGCCTGCTGGTGAAGGCTCGCCGCCCGCTCGGATTTGTCGACGGTCACCGCTTGCCAGCGAACGTTCTGCGAGCGGCGCAGCGCGAAGTGGATCAGCCCGGCGCCGACCGTGTTGTTCGTGATCCGGTCGATCAGGATGAAGCCGCCGGTGTCGCGGTTCTCGCGGTACGGATCGAAGGCGATCGGCTGGCTGCACTCGAGGTCGCACACGCCGATCTCGTTCAGCTCGAGCTTGGTCGCGGCCACGTGCTCGAGCGACTCGATCTGGAGCTTGTACTTGAGCGGCGCGATCGTCGCGGTGACGGTCTTGCCCCCGACCCGCATCAGGTAGCTGCGGCCGCGGAGCATCGGCTTGTCGCCCATCCACACGACGGTGGCCTCGAACTGATCGGCGACCCCGGGGGGCTCGGTGCTGTGCGCGATCACGTCGCCACGGGTGACATCGACCTCATCAGACAGCGTCAGCGTGACCGACTGCCCGGCGACGGCGAGGTCGAGATCGCCCTCGAACGTCACGATTCGCTTGACCCGGCTCTGGATGCCCGAAGGCGCGATCACCACCGGATCGCCCGCGCGGATCGTGCCGCTGGCGATCGTGCCGGCGAAGCCTCGGAAGTCGAGGTTGGGTCGGTTGACCCACTGCACCGGCATCCGGAACGGCCGCGACTGGAGCTCGCGGTCGACCTCGACCGTCTCCAGATACCCCATCAGCGTTGGCCCGTGGTACCACGGCATCACGTCGCTGCGGACGAGCACGTTCTCGCCCTTCAGCGCTGAGGCCGGGATGCAGGTGATCCGCTCGAGCCCGATCTGGCTCGCGAATGTCCGGTAGCTCTCCTCGATCTCGCGGTAGCGGTCCTCGGCATAGTCGACGAGGTCCATCTTGTTGATCACGACCGCCACGTCGCGGACGCCGAGGAGCGCCACGAGCTGGCTGTGGCGGCGCGTCTGGATCAGCACCCCCTTGCGAGCGTCGACCAGGATCACCGCCGAGTCGGCCGTCGAGGCGCCGGTGACCATGTTGCGCGTGTACTGCTCGTGGCCGGGCGCGTCGGCGACGATGAAGTGGCGGCGGTCGGTCGAGAAGTGGCGGTAGGCCACGTCGATCGTGATCCCCTGCTCCCGCTCGGCGGCGAGACCGTCGAGCAGCAGTGCGAAGTCCAGGTCGTCGCCCTGGGTGCCCGCCGTCTTCGAGTCGGCCTCGAGCGCGGCGAGCTGGTCGACGAACAACGACCGCGACTCGTAGAGCAGCCGCCCGATCAGCGTGCTCTTGCCGTCATCGACGCTCCCGCACATGACGAAACGCAGCAGCGTCTTCGCGTTGTGGGCAGCGAGAATCGCCTCCATCTCCTCGCTGGAGACGGCGTGGGTCGCTTCGTGCGCTGTCGCTCGCTTCTCTGCCGCCACTGATCTCGATCGATTAGCCCAAGTCCACCGAGCAGGTGGAGGATACTGGCAGCCCGGTGGCGACCGCGCGACCTCGTGGGATCTACGCGTAGCTGAGGCGGAAGCTGCGGCGCGTGACCGCTGCCGGCGAGCTCGCGGCGGCGTAGTTCTTCAGCAGCTCGACGAGGTGCAGCCGTGGGGAAGAACGGGTCGGCGATCACCGATCCGTCCTGGCAGCGACAGCGCCGCTCGCAGGTGTCCGTCGACCTCGGCGAGCAGCACCGGGTACGGCGGGATCTTGCTGCTGTCGAGTGCCGCCAGAACCTCGAGCGACGGGTGGTCGTCGCCATAGCCGGGCCGGATCGTGATCGCGGAGGGACCGACCTGAAGCGCTGGGCTTTTTCTAAGGCTGAGCTTCACTGTTGGTCACCTTGTCTCACTACAGACGCAAATCGTCCCGCTTTCTGCCATAAAAGCAAATAGGGGTTTGCTGGGCCTGGTATAACACCAGGTAATGCTCGACACGCGCCGGCTCCGAGTGCTGTGGGAGGTCGCCCGGAAGGGGTCGTTCTCGGCCGCGGCCGAGTCGCTCGGCTACACCCAGCCGGCGATCTCGAGGCAGATCGCCACGCTCGAGGCCGAGACCGGGATGATCCTCGTTCGCCGCGTCCCTCAAGGGATCGTGCTCACCGACGCCGGGCGGCTGCTGGTCGACCGCGCCGACATCGATCTTTGCTCGGTTGATCGACGCCGAGCTGGAGCTCAAGGCGCTCCAGGGTTTGGAGGGAGGCACGCTCCGCCTCGCCTCGTTCGCGTCGGCTGCCGCGGCGATCGTCCCGCTCGCGGTTGCCGCATTCCGCCGGCGCTACCCGGCGATCGAACTCGACATCAAGATGGCCGATCCGGTCGAGTCGATTCCGATGCTGCGCGCCGGCGAGCTGGACCTGGCGGTCTCCCACGATCCGCAGGGCCGCGCCGTCAACCAGGGCGAGCCACGCACCACACCGGGCGCGGGCGGTGACATCGAGCTGGTCCACCTGTTTGACGACCCGATGTACGTCGCGATGCCCACGAACCACGCTCTTGCCGACACCGTCCCGCTCGAGCTGAAGTCGTTCGCCGATGACCCGTGGATGCTGGCCACCAGCTCCACCTGCCCGGACTCGCGGCTGCTCCTGCGGGCGTGTCACGACGCTGGCTTCGAGCCCCAGATTGCCTTCGAGAACGACGACTACCAGGCGATTCTCGGCTTCGTCGCTGCCGGTGTCGGTGTCGCCCTGATCCCTGACATGGTGGCTCGTGGCGTCCGCGACGACGTCGTCATCCGTGAGCTCGAGCCGCCAGCGTCGCCCCGCCCGATCCTGGCCGTGCTGCCCCGCGGCTATCGCTCGCCCGCCGCCCTGGCGATGCTCGACGTGCTCCGCGAGGTGAGCGACGGCTGGGTCGCCAACCGCCTCGTCCTCGCTGGGGCATAGCCAGCCGCGCGTCCGCTACGGTCGGAATGCGATGACAGAAGATCCGAAGACCGAGGAGCTGAGGCTCGTGCAGGAACAGCGCGAGGCCGACGAGCAGCAGCGAGCCGACGGCTCGCGGGACGAGGACGAGGCAGCCCAGCATGAGCGACGGGCCGAGAAGGCGCGCTACCTGCGCGAGAAGCTGGAAGAGCGCGCTCAGTCAGAGCGCGAACTCGACGACTGACTCACACCTCGGCGTGGACGAGCTCGACCCGGCGGTCCACGCCGTCGAGCGGCAGCTGGTCGCACATCTCGGCCAGCCTTGAGGCCGTCCGGGCCGTGATCTGCGCGCAAAGGTCGTCGTAGTCGAGGTTCGTCGTGATCACCATCGAGCGCTCGTCCTCGTAGCGAGCGTTGACGATCGAGTAAAGCTCCTCCAGCACCCAGTCGGTCGTGCGCTCGGCGCCGACGTCGTCGATGTGCAACAGATCGACGGCGGTCAGCCGGTCGAGTAGTCCGACGTGCGAGCGCTCCGATCGGTGCGTGTCGCGAATCTCGTTCAGCAGCCGCGGCAGCGAGTAGATCGCGACCGACCGACCGGCCTTGATCGCTCCCTTGGACACCAACATCGCGAGCGTCGTCTTGCCCGTCCCCACGGGCCCCATGAACCACAGGCCCCGGCCGGCGTCCAGATGCGAGTCGATCCGGTCGACGAACGAGCGGACCGCGCTGACGACCGCCCGCGGCTCGATCTCGGTCACCGGAGGGCGCTCGAACGCCACGTCCGCATAGCGCCGCGGGATCACCGCGGACAGGCTCCGTGCCTTCGCCTTGGCCACCCGCTGCGGGCGGCACCGGCAGTCGTACGCCGTGTTCGTGTCGTCGTCGTACAGGAACCCAGAGCCATCGCACAGATCGAACGCGCAGTCGCTCATCCGCGGCGCCCCATTGCGACCCGGCGCCCCACCGCGACCCGGCGCCCCACCGCGACCCGGCGCCTCATTGGGCGAACCGCTCACTCGCGTAGTTCATGAATTTCGGGTACTCCTTCTGGAACGTCAGCACGACGTCGCCGACGGGACCGTTGCGGTGCTTGGCGACGATGATGTCCGCCTCGCCCGGCCGCTCGGACTCCTTGTCGTAGTACTCCTCGCGGTAGATGAACATCACGAGGTCCGCGTCCTGCTCGATCGCCCCTGATTCCCGTAGGTCGGACAGGATCGGCTTCTTCTCGCCGCCGCGCTGCTCGACCGCGCGGCTGAGCTGCGACAGGGCGATCACGGGCACGTCGAGCTCGCGGGCCAGGCCCTTGAGGCCGCGCGAGATCTGCCCGACCTGCTCGACGCGGCTCTCGACACGGCCCTCATGGCGCATCAGCTGCAGGTAGTCGACGATGACGAGGCCGAGGCCGCCGTCGAGCTGATGGTGAAGGCGCCGGGACTTCGCGCGGACCTCCAGCACGCCGGTGTCGCTCGAGTCATCGACGTAGAGCGGCGCGTGCGCGAGCCGCTGGCACGCCTCGAGGATCTTCGGCCACCGTGCCTCGGCGACCTTCCCCCGGCGCAGCTCCTCGCCCTTGATCTTCGCCTGCGAGGCGACGAAACGCTGGGCGAGCTCCGACTCGGACATCTCGAGCGAGAACAGCGCCACGGCGTGCCCTTCGAGCGCGGCGTTCTCGGCGATGTTCGCGACCAGTGCCGACTTTCCCATCGACGGCCGTGCGGCGATCACGATCAGGTTGCCGGGCTGAAAGCCCCCCGTCATCCCATCGATGTCCTTGAAGCCCGATGGCGTGCCGGTGAGCGCCGTCTTCGAGATCGACAGTCGGTGGAGCTTGTCGGTCTCGTCGTGGAGGATGTCCTCGATCGACCGGATCTTCTTCTGGCGATCGTCGTGGGCGACCTCGAGCATCATTCGCTCAGCTCGTTCCACCAACTCGCGCGCCGGCGACTCCCGCGAGAGGACGCTCGCCTGGATCTCATAGGACGCGGTCAGCAGCGCGCGCTTCTGAGCATCGTCGCGGACGATCCGCCCGTACTCGCGCGCGTGCCCGGCCGCCGGCACCCAGCCCGCGAGCTCCTCGATCGACTCCGGCCCGCCGACGAGCTCCAGCTTGCCGATCTCACGCAGTGCCTCGGCGACGGTCAGATGGTCGATTTTCCGATTCGTGTTGTGGAGCTCGACCATCGCCTCGAACACGGCGCCATGCTGCTCGCGGTAGAAGTGCGCGGGCCGCAGGCGCTCCTCCACCAGCAGCCCGAACAGGTGGCGCTCATCCAGCAGCACGGCCCCGAGCACCGACTTCTCGGCCTCGAGGTTGTGTGGCGGAACGGCGATGTTCTGAACGGCGCTCATGATCGGCGTCCGAGTCTAGGTCTCGTCGCGGACGGCTAGACGATGGTGTTCCCGCTCACAGCACGAAATGGTGGTTTGCCGTGTTCTGTCCACGTCGGAGGCGACCGGAGGATGTGCCGCCCTCCCGCGCTGGGCGCCGCCGATTGCGACCCGATACGCCTGGAACGCGAGGGAGGGGGGCACACCCTCCGACCGCCTCTATGACGTCGCGCTGGCTTCCGCCGGTGCCGCCTTGCGGCGTGTCCGGCCGTCGGTCTCATGCCGCCGCCACGCCTCCCGCTCGGACGGTGGCCAGTGGCTTGTGGTGGAGCCTGCGGGCCCCCCTGATTACTCGGCGACCACCATGGTCTTGACCGAGGCCATGACTTCGTCAGCGACCTCGACGACGACCATGTACGTCCCGACGTGCCGGATCGGGTCCTCAAGGTGGATCTTGCGCCGGTCGACGCGGATTCCACGGGCGTCGCGGATCGAGTCCGCGATGTCCTGGGTCGTGACCGAGCCGAACAGGCGCCCATCGTCGCCGGCGCGCTGCGGGATCGTCAGCACCGTCCGGCCGAGCAGCGCAGCGTTCTCGCGTGCCCGGTCCTCGGCGTCCTGCTTGGCCCGCTCCGCCTTCTCTTGGCGGTTGGTTGCCGCCTCGATCGAGCCCTTTGTGGCGGGCTCAGCGAGTTTGCGGGGGACGAGATAGTTGCGCAGGTAGCCGGGGGACACGTCCACGACAGTCCCCCGCTCCCCGAGCGACTCCACGTCCTGAAGCAGTATCGCCTGCGGCACGCTGCCAGCTCCCTAGGTCAGCGGTCGCGGTCGCGGTCGCGATCACGGTCTCCGCGGCCGCCACGCTCACTCCCGCCCTCTGCCACGTAGGGCAGCAGCGCCAGTTCCCGCGCGCGCTTGACGGCGCGCGCGACCTGGCTCTGGTGACGGCGGCATGCTCCGGTGATCCGCCGCGAGCGGATCTTGCCGCGCTCGGAGATGAACCGGCGCAGCGAGGAGATGTCCTTGTAGTCGACCTGATCGACCTTGTCACGGCAGTAAGGGCACGGCTTACGACGACCTGAAGTCGGCCCACCCTTCCTGTCGCGCCGGCGAACCGGCCTTCTACGTTGCTTTGCCACGGGCTACCACTCTAGCTTGGATTTTTCGAAAACCTCGGCCTCAGAACGGAATGTCGTCGTCGGCACCGCCACCAACAGGCGCGGTTTCGAAGTCGCCGGTATCGATCGGAACGTCGCTCTCAGTGGCGGGTGCGCTGCTGGAGAACCCGTTCCCGTTGCCGTTACCAGCGTCATCGCGCCCGCCGAGGAACTGCACGGTGTCGGCGATGATATCGACAGATTCGCGCTTCTGTCCTTCGTTCTCCCACTGGCTCCATTCGAGTCGGCCGTCGATTGCCACCGCGCGGCCCTTCTTCAGGTATTGGCCACAGTTCTCCGCCTGGGCGCCGAAGACGGTCACGCGGAAGTAGTTGGGCTTCTCCTCCCACGCGCCGGTGCTGCTGTTCTTCCTGCGGGTATTGACCGCGATCCCGAGCTTGCAGATCGTCAGACCGCCGCCGGTCGACCGCATCTCAGGGTCTCTGGTCAAGTTCCCTGTCAGGACGACTCGGTTGATGTTCATGATCGAGGCTCCCTTCTAGGACGTTTGAAAGCTTGCAGCGAGTCTAGGTGCGGCACAGGCGGCAATTGCCGACCTCCTCGGAAAATGGACGCAATCGTTGCGGGTCGGTCACTCAGACGTTGACAACGTGACGATCTCGCCACAATTCGGCCACGACGCCGACGGCGAACCGGCTCGCCGAGCGGTCCGGGCCACGCCGCCGGCCGGCGGCTAGCCCTCGGGCTCGGCCTCGGTGTCCCGGCTGGGGGGTCCGCCGCTTCCTTGCGCTGCCACGGCGATGACCGGCGGCGGAGAGTCGGGCGCAGGGGGCTGGCCCGGGAGGACCTTGATGATCCGGAACCGCAGGACGCTGTCCGCGATCCTCAGGCTGTGCTCCAGAGACTCGAGCAGCGCCGGCGGACCCGAGAACTGGAGCAGGTGATAGTCGGCCTCGGCCTGATGCTGGATCCGGAACGACATCGGGCGCACGCCCCAATCGTCCCGCCGCTCGACCGTCCCATCACCCGCCGCGATCGCGCTCTCGACGTCCGCGACAATCTTTGCGCGCTCCTCGTCCTCCACGCTCGTGGAGAGCAGCAGCACCAGGTCGTATTTCGGGTTCTCTTCGGGCATAACCGCGTCGCCGGATCGGCGGCGGCCGACTATAGCGGGTGTTTCCTGGCGATCCCCCTCGCCGTCGGCCATTGACTTGAACGTAGACGGTCGCGCTGCGCTGGCATCCTCACCGGATGCCCGACCGCCACCCCAAGGACAACCTCCTCGTCCTCCAATTCCCTGATCCGCCGGCGTGGGAACGGTGGCTCGAGGCGAACCACGCCACCGAACCCGGCGTCTGGCTGAAGACCGCCAAGAAGACCGCGGCCACGAGGACCGTCACGCATCCCGAGGCGCTGGAGCTGGCGATCTGCTTCGGCTGGATCGACGGCCAGCGGATCCCGCACGACGAAGCCTTCTTCCTCCAACGGTTCACGCCGCGCAAGAAACGGAGCAAGTGGTCGCAGATCAACCGAGGCAAGGCGGAGCAGCTGATCGCCGCAAGCAGAATGCGCCCGGCGGGGCTGGAGCAGGTGGATGCGGCCAGGGCCGACGGCCGCTGGGACGCTGCGTACGAACCCCAGAGCCGCGCCACGATCCCCGACGACTTCCAGCAAGCACTCGACCGCAATCCAACCGCCAAGGCCTTCTTCGCCACGCTACGCGGCCAGAACCGCTATGCGTTCCTGTACCGGCTCCAGGACGCGAAACGGCCGGAGACCCGCGAGCGGCGCATCGCGAAGTTCGTCGCGATGCTGAACGACCGCCAGACCTTCTACTGAGCCCCGCCGAGGGTGGCCGACCGGTCGGCCAGCTCTTTCTTGCGGATGTCGGCGAGCTGATCGTCGATCCAGTCACCCGGGTCGCGCGCGGTGACGATCGACTTCAGCCCGTCGAGCCGCCGCTTGCGCTCGTGGACGGGCATCGTCAGGGCGGCGTGGATCGAGTCCGCCAGCTCCTGGATGTCGAACGGGTTGACCGACAGCGAGTACTCGCCGAGCTCCTCGTGGGCGCCGGTGTTCTCCGACAGGATCGAGACGCCCGCGCGCTCGTTGACCATCGGCCCCTCCTTGGCGACGAGGTTCATCCCGTCGAACATCGCGTTGACCATCAGCACGTCGTAGTGCTTGTAGGCGGCGACCGCCTCCTCCAGATCGTCGCGCAGCTTCAGCTGGATCGGCATCCAGTCGGGCGATCCGTGACGGTGGTTGACGACGGCGACCACCGCCTCGATCCGCTCGAGGTACTCGGCGTACTCGGGCACGTCCGTTCGGGACGGCATCAGCTGGGCGATGAATGTGACCCGTTCGCGGAACTCGGGGTGCTGCTCGAGGAACACGTCGAACGCGCTGAACCCACGCAGCACGTTCTTGGACAGGTCGGCTCGGTCGACCCGGAGGATCAGATGGTCGCGCCGGCGGCGCAGGAGCTCGTCCTCGAACTGCCGGGTGCGGTCGCGGCGCGCCACCGCCTGGACGGCATTGGAGTCGATCGGAAGCGGATAGGCGCGCACCCACACCTCGCGCCCGTCGCAGTTGACGACGCCGGCCTCGTAGTCGACGTCGAGCGACATCAGGTCCTCGCAGCACTGCAGGAAGTTCCGCCGGTACGAGCGGGTGTGGAACCCGATGATGTCGTTGGACAGAATCCCCGTGTAGATCTCGCGGCGCATCATCGAAGGCAGGACCCGCCACGAGTCCGACTGGCTCCATGGGATGTGCACGAAATGGTGGAGGAACGCGTCCGGCCTCACCCGCCGGATCAGCCCGGGCAGCGTGTACAGGTGGTAGTCGTGGACCATCACGACCGGCCGTTCGACGCCCTCGATCTCCTCGATCACGGCCCGCGCCAGGTCCTCGTTGACGGCGTTGTAACCGAACTCGAAGGCCTCGGTCTCGTTGCGGCGGATGTCAGGCGCGTTGGAGAGATCCCACAGGTAATGCTGGATGAACCACAGCATTGGGTTCGCCATGATGTTGTAGAAGCGGTCGTACGCCTCGGGCTCGGAGGCGACCAGCTTCACGTGGTACTCGTGCCCGTCCGGCGCCTGCACTGGGAACGGCTTGCCGCCGTGGTGCTCGGCCGCCTCGACGTCCTCGTCGGTCATCGCCGAGGCGACCCACGTCACCTCGCGGTGCGAAGCCAGCCCGATCAGCGCGGTGACGAGACCCCCAGTGCCTCGGCGGACCGACCCGTCCGGTTGGAACGTGACCGGCCCGCGGTTGGAAACGAGCACCAGGGGCGCGTCGGTCATTCGCGCCGGCGCCTCCTGATTACGAGCAGGCTCCGAGCACCCATCGTTCAGGCCCCGACCTGCTCGAACAGAACCAGCCAGTCACGCAACAGGCGCGGCGTCAGGAACCGCTGGCGCACAGACTCTTTCCCGGCGCGCCCGAGTCGCTTGCCCAGCCCCGGATCGCGCAGGACCTCCAGCGAGCGCTGGGCGCACTCCTCGACGTTCGAGACCAGGAACCCCGACTCGCCATCCTTGACCTGCAGGGGGATACCGCCGACGTTGCCGCCGATGAACGGCCGTCCTTTCCAGATCGCCTCGGTCACGGTCAGGCCGAATCCTTCCCTCGTCGACTTCTGGATTACCACGTCACAGTGTGACTGGAAAGCGTTCACCTCGATCGCACCGACGTTATTGAGGTTGTTGAGGATGTGGATATCGGGATCGCCGTCGGCATGCGCCACGGTGGCGTTGAAGTAGTCCCATCCTTCGGGATCGTCGGTAGCCATCGAGCCGACCAGCGCCAACTGTACGTCGGGGAGCTCCTCCTTGACCAGCCGGTACGCGTCGATCACGCCCAGCGGGTCCTTCCACGGATCGAACCGGGAGACCTGGCACAGCAGCGGCCGGTCGACGTCGATCCCGAACTGGCCGCAGATGTAGACGGCGTCCTCCGGCGAGAAGGCCATGTTCTTCGGTGCCAGCGGGTCGATCGCAGGCGGGACGATGTGCGCGCGCCCGTCCATCCCCCTCGGCACGTACTGCTCGGTGTGGAACACCGCCGCGGGATAGGGGTCGAGGTACGGGAGCAGCCGCTCCAGCGTGAACGCGTTTGGCGTCGAGAGGTCGATGTGGCACCGCCACACCCATCGCCGCGACTTCTCCCCGACCAGCGAACACAGGGCCGCCGGCTGAGGGTCGTGGACGATGCACACGTCCCAGCCGTCGCTCAGCTCGCGGGCGTTGATCTCGTTGTAGCGGAACCAGATGTCCCACTGTTCCTCGGTCAGGTCCTGAGGGTTGCCCTGCAGGGCGTTGTGCATGACCTTCGTGGCGTTGAAGAACTCCTCGCGGCCGTAGATCACCTGCCACTCGACTTCGAGCCCGACATCGGCCATCAGCGGCACGAGCGTGTACAGGATCTCGGCCACACCGCCGCCGAACGCCGTCGCGGAGACGTGGAGGATCCGCTTGCCCCTAAGTCGCTCGGCCCGCTCGCGTATCTCGTCAACCAAGGGACGGCCGACGATGCTGGCGTAGTCAGAGAGGTGCTTTTGGGCGACGGAGACGGGTTGGAGCATGGCTAGACGGTGGACCCCGGGTGGTAGGCGGCCGGGGCAAGATAGCGAGCCACGGGAGCGTTAGCCCTCTAGACCCCGCAGTCGTGCCACTCCTGCGTCGATTGCGCGCACGAGTTCGGCATGCAGCTGAGCGTTGGCGGCCGAGATCGAGGACATCTGGAACTCGTGGCCCGAGCCCAGCAGACGGTGGTGGTCGAGCGGTTCTCCCCAGCCGTCGCTGATGACGCCGCCGGCCTCGCGCAGGCACAGCCACGGCGCCGCGAGGTCGTATGGCGAGTTGTTCAGGATCTCGCCGCGGCCGATCCGCTCGAACTCAGTCCGCATCCCTCGGACCTCGTCGATGATCCGCGAGCCGACCTCGATCACGGCGTCAAGCTGCCCGGTGATCACCCGGGTCATCGAGAACGCCTGAGAGCCGAGCTCGAACGTCCCGCCGCCCACCGAGGAACCGTCGATCAGGTCACCCAGCACCTCCACGACCGCCCGCGCCGGCCGGCCCCGGAAGCCGTATGACCAGAACATCCGACCGACGTCGACGCCCGGGCTCAGCGCGACCGGGCGCGTCGAGCGCACCCCCTCGCCGCGGACGGCGAAGAACCACTCTCCGGACTTGATTTCGACCACGCACCCAACCTGCAGATCGGCCATCGTCGGTTCGCCGTCGTGCAGGGGCGCCAGTGCGACGGCCACGCACGCCGACTCGAGCCCCGCCATCGCCGGCCTTGTGCCGTCGATCGGGTCGACGACCAGCACGTGGGTGTCATCGGGCTCGGCCACCAATCCCCGATCCTCGGAGTAGAACGCCATCCGTGGGGCGTGCGAGGCGACGAACTCGGCCAGAAACTCCTCGGCCTCAGCATCGACTGCAAACGTCACATCGCCGCCGGCGCCTTCGCCGGCGAATGCCCGCCCGGCGTGTGAGCCTAGCGACGGCAGCACGCGCTCGCGCAGGCCCAGCGCCAGCTCGAGTACCAGCTCGCGCTCCCTCGATCCAATATTCGTTGCGTCGGCCATGAGCTGCATTTTGAACATGCGATGATCGGGCGGGTGAGCCGTGCGAACGTTTTCGACGCCGAGTTCGAGTACGACGACAGCGACCCGCCGGGCTACCGGTCCGGCGTCACGCGGGTCGGCGAGCTGGCGGGCGGCGACGCGCTGAGCGTCAAGCTCTACGAGGTACCCCCGGGCGAGAGCCTGTGCCCGTACCACTAGGAGTTACGTTTGGGCAGTCTGCGAGTTCAATCCGAGCGACTTCCGCAATTCGGATCAAACCGGCACGCGGCGTTGGGCAAGCTCAGCGGCGACGCGTCGCGCGAAACGGGCCGTCGCAACTAGCAAAAAGTCCGACGTAGTCGGCAGGACCCCCGACCGAACACGACCAGATGTCCCCGGTGGCGTAGTGGAGAGTGCACGCGTCCGTGTCGCCGAACAGCCCCAACCACCCCGTGTGCCGACACCGCACTGAGACCGGATTCCCGGGTTCGCTGCCCCACCGAGTTTGCCGCGAAAACGCTGTAGCAGCGGGCACCGATGGTCCCATCGGCAGATAGAACACACGCATCGCGACGATCAACAGGATGACCGCGGCGATCCCAACGCCTACCCAGACCACGTTCCGCCTGGGGGCCTTCCACAGCCGCGCCCGCCGTTGATCTTCAACCGTCGCCACCGCGCCAGTGTTCCACGCGTCGGGCTCTGCGCTGCGATTCCCTGGACCCGTCCACGGACTTGTCATCGGACGAGCCGACCAGCCCGCGGTGCCAGTGGCCCGTCTGGGCTTTCGGTTCGGGCTAGATCGAGCGGTGTCGATCGTCGATCAAAGCACGTGTCGCGTCAACCGCCGGGGCCATCGGGGCCGCCCGTGCTCGTGCCGCCCGAACTTCGACCACGACGAGCACGATCGGCATTGTTGTGCGGCTTCCCGCCGGTACGCGCGAGGGTTGCAGACCCGTAACCAGGTCTCGGCCGTTAATTCTCGGCGAGGCGCCAGCCACGATCGGTGTGCCCATCAATATCCCGCACGAGATGTGCGCTGCAAATTGGGCACTCCGTGCCGTCGACGGCGAGCTGGTGGCCGGACTCGAGATTGGTAGTCGTTACCGACACGTGCTGGCCGCATCGCAGGCAAAGCGATTCGTTGACCCTGCTCGACAAGGCTCTGTCCCTACAGCTCGTGGACCGAGATCTGGCCAGCGATCGCGTCCGCCTCCTGCTGCGCCACGTTCCGCTCACGATTCGGCTCGCCTGTCGTCGCCTCGTTCGCGCAATCAACCGCCCGCTGAAGCGGTTGGCCGAGGGCTGGCGCCTCGCTTGACTCGACGCCCTCAAGCACAATCTGGTCGCCTTGCACGATCTCATTGATGCTGATTCGCAGATGCCCCACGGCGGGGTGGCCGGCCAACTCGGTGGCCAGGCGAGCGCCTAGGACCTGCGACCACCGGCGGCTTGGACAGCCAGAGAGCTGCACGCGGACGAGCACGCCGACGCAGCCGGCGGCACGCGGCTCTCCACGAGCCTGGCCGATGATCTCGTAATGCTCGGACATGCTCTACCTCCTCGGATTGCAGTCCGCGTGTTCTCTCTCGTCGGTGCATCCTTGCCGCGACTTCTGCGCGCAAAGCGTGACCAGCAACGACGCTCATGCACGCCCCGAATCTTCTTTTCCAACGTCGTAATGGATGGTCTTCCCACCGATCTCCGTACGCAATCAACGTCTGATGAGGCCCCCGTCCGGGGGTGGGTGCTCGCTGCTCGTTCGGAGCGACTTCCGCAATTCGATCATTGCGTCGGCGGCTAAATTGGCCGAGCCATGCCCTCCCCCGTGACCTTTGGCCGGGCGCCGGTAGCTGGCAAATCGGCCCGCCGCTCGAGGAGCAGCGCGCTGAGAGGCGACTCGCAAGTCCGCAGGCGCGGCAGAATGCTGCGCCGCCACGGGTCACACTCCGTCGACGGATGATGTCGCGGCTGCGTGGAAGGGACCGACGCAACGACCAAGGCTAGTCCTCGAGTCCCGCTTGCCGCCTGGCGAATCAGCGAGGAAGTGACGCGGACTCGCGAGGACGTCGGGTCATCAGTCGCGTCAGCGTGGCTTAGCCGAAGCCGGGCCCGTAGGGCGGAATCTGGCGGATGATGAATGGGCGTGGGTCCTCGGGCACATCGGCTGGCTTCCCCCGCTCGGCCACGACATGCGAGGTCGGGCGTGGAATATTCGTCCGCACAACCTCCCACTCTCCCACTGGTTGCTCGCGCACGAAATACGTGTGCTCATGATCGTCCCGCTGGAGCCTCTCTCGTTTCGCTTCGGCCTCTCCGCGCCTCATGGGTGAAGTATCTCACGCCTCGAAAACCCGCCTTCCCTTCCGATGCCACGCGAGACTGTCGGAACGGGCCAAACCGGCAGGCTGACGCACATGCCGATAAGCCGTACGACTACGAGTACGAGGAGGAATGGCTGCTGATGCTTGGCGGCGAGCTCGAACTCCGCGTCCCCAGCCGCGAGCAAATCCTGAAGCCGGGCGACCTGGTCTGCTTCGCGCCCGGACCCGAGGGCGCTCACAAGGTCACCAACCGCGGCGAGACGACCGCCCGGCTGCTGATGTTCTCGAGCGCCCGCGAGCCCGCCGTCGCCGTCTATCCCGACAGCGACAAGATCGGCGTCTGGCCGGGCAACGACCGGGATAACGCGATGCTCCGGCGCGCCGACGGCCACGCCGACTACTACGACGGCGAGCCCTGAATCGCGATCAAGGGCTGGCTCGGTGGCTCTGGCAGCGAGGGGAGACGGACCGGCGCCACCGCAGCCTCTCGATGATGCATGGCGCGCCAAAACCGCCGCGAATCTCGAGGCGAGGCGTGCTGTGCACGAAGAGTCTGCTTAACGCGCCCCGGCTCGCCGCTGGCGCCAAGGTTGGCGCACTGTTCATCATCCCGACCCGCAAATCGGGGACCCAGGCCCGCCTCGGTGGCGAATCACCGCCATCACACCGTCCAGAACCTGTACAGCGCGACAATCCCGCGCCAACAGCCGAGCCCTGCCGCGCTGCCCATGAAGAGCATGATTAACACGTCACGGCTCGCCCCCGCCGACAAGATTGGCGCGTTATCCGGCACGTGAAGCCACCGGATCACGCGACCGGATCCGCCCCACCCGCTCCCTGCGGCCGTTCACCGGGCCGACGGTCCGCCAGAGCCGTCCCGAGAGTCGACCCCCGCCGTCCCACCGCCTTCGCCCCGCCACCGCCCGCCAGGACCCCGACCTCGCCTCTACTGGGACGGCAGCAGCAGCGTGAATGTGGTCTCGCCGGGCCTCGAGTGCACCGACAGGTGCCCCGCCATCCGCTCGGCCAGCTCGCTGGCGATCGCTAGTCCGAGCCCCGAACCCTGGGCGTCGTCGGCGGTGTAGAACGGCTCGAAGATCCGCGGCATCGATTCGCGGTCGATCCCGTCGCCATCGTCCCGTACGGCCAGCTTCACGTTGCCGTTGTCGCGCGCCGCCGTGATGACGATCTGCGTGCCGGACGGGTTGTGGGTCAGTGCGTTGTCGATCAGGATCCGCACGATCTGGGCCACGCGGACCGGGTCGCAGCTCGTCTCGATCGCTCGCGTGGCCAGACGCAGCTCGAGGTGGGCGTCGTGCTGGGCCAGCGCCGGCTCAAACTCACCCGAGACTGAGCGCGTCAACTCGCCCAGGTCGACCTCCTCCTCGCGCAGCTCGAGCGACCCCGCCTCCAGGCGCGACAAATCCAAAAGGTCCACCGAGAGCTTGCGCAGCCGCTCGACCTGGTCGCGCACCTGGTCGAGGAACCGCCTGCGCGTTTCCGCGTCGAGGTCCTCGTCTTCGAGCAGCTCGACGAACCCGCCGAGCGAGAAGATCGGCGTCCTCAGCTCGTGCGACGCGGTGGCGATGAATTTCTTGCGCGCGGACTCGAGCTGGGAGAGCTGGTGCTGCATGGCGTTGAAGGCGATCGCCAGCTGCCCGAGCTCGTCGCGCGAGTCGACCGGGATCGGATGCTCGAAGTCGCCGGCCGCGATCTGCTCGGCGGCGAGCTCCAGCCGCTTGACGCGCTGCCCGAGCGCTCGCGCCTGGAACCAGCCCCCGATCAGCGCCAGCAGCAGGGCGAGGCCGCCGGCGACGAGGATCTCGTGACGGACGATCGTGACGTTGCGCACGACATCGGCGACCGGCGCCGAGTAGACGATCACCCCGGCGACGCTGCCGCCGTAGAAGACCGGATAGGCCGCCTCCGCGATCTCGCCGGCCGCCGAGGCCTCCGTGCCGGTGCTCAGCCGGCCTGTCCGTGCCGCCTTGTACGCGGCGGGGAAGCGGAGCGTCGGGGTCGTGCCCGGGCGGGCTCGAGTCGGCCTGCGTCGTCAACTGCGGCCCATCGGGCACGAGTGCCTGCGAGACCGACAGCAGCGTCACCCTGTCGCCCGAGCGCGCGCCGCCGCTGCGGACCAGACCTCGCACGGTCGCAGCGCGCTCGGCGCCACCCACCGTCGCCGCGATCGGAGTCGAGGCCTTGTGCGCGGCTTGGGCCAGTGCTTGGAGCTTCTCGTTGATGAGCCGCGTCTGCAGCCCGGGGGCCACGTACAGATACAGAACGCCGATCGCGACGAACGTGATCGCGAAGAAAACCAGCGCCAGCCGGTTGCGCAGCGAGATTCGCGGTCGGCGCACGGTCCCCCTCCGTTAAGGCTCCGTGTCTCGAAAGCGGTATCCGACGCCGCGCACCGTGAACAGGTACTCGGGGTCCTTCGGATCCCGCTCGATCTTCTCGCGAAGATGCCGGATGTGAACGTCGATCGTGCGCGGATCGCGATACGCGCTATCGCCCCAGATCCGGGCCAGCAGCATGTCGCGGGTGAATACCCGCCCCGGCGCCCGGGCAAGCACCGACAGGATCTCGAACTCGACGAACGTCAACTCGGCGTCGCGGCTACGCACGCGGACACTGCGTTTCGGGAAGTCGACGCGCAACTCGCCGACTTCGAGCGGCGCCTCGTCGGGCTGCGTCTCGACAGGTCGGCTCATCTCCGCGCGCCGCAGCGCGGCCTTGATCCGGCTCGAGAACTCCCGCAGCGAGAACGGCTTCGTGATGTAGTCATCGGCGCCGAGCTCGAGTCCGACGACCTTGTCGATCTCCTCGGATTTGGCCGTCAGCATGATGATCGGGACCGAGCTGCGGCTGCGCAGCCTCCGGCACACCTCGAGGCCGTCAATCTTGGGAAGCATCAGGTCGAGCACGACGAGGTCGAACGCCTGCTCATCGAACCGGTCGAGCGCCTGGCGCCCGTCGGTGGCCTGCACCACTTCGTAGCCGTCGCGGCGCAGCGGATAGGAGAGCAGCGTCTGAATCGACTGCTCATCGTCTACGAGCAGGATGCGCGCTAGTCGGTCGGACATTTATCTTGCCTCTTTGCTTGAAAAGACTAGCCCCGGTTATTTGAGAGACGTCTAAGAGCTAACGGAACTTCTCTGAGCCGGGTTAACCTCTGGCCGATGCTTGATCCCCGGATCTACCGGACCGGCCTCATGGCGGTCGTGGTGGCGGTGGTCGTCGTCGCGTTCTCGCTGGAGAATCAGCAGGGGGCTGTTGGCACGGCGCTTCCGCCCGAGGCGTTCAACGGCCAGACCGCCTACGTCGACATGCGCGGCCTGGCCCACATGTTCCCCAGCCTCCAGCCCGGCTCTCACGCTGACGACGTACTCGCCGGCGACGTCGCGATGGCCCTGCGCAAGGATGGCCTCTCGGTCTCAACCACGCGCGCCCCGGCGCGCACGGTCGACGGAGCCCGCACGCTCACGACGGTGACCGGGACGATGGCCGGGCAGTCCGCGGGCGGGAGCATCGTAGTCGTCGCCCACCGTGACGCTGCGGGCCGGACCACGCCGGCGGATCTGTCGGGCACCGCGGTCCTGCTGGAGCTCGCCCAGGTCCTCGCCGGACAGACTCAGCAGCGCTCGGTCGTGCTCGCGTCGACGAGCGGTTCGGCCGGCGCCGCCGGCGCGACCCAGCTCGCGCGGCGGCTCGGAAGGCCCGTTGACGCCGTGATCGCGCTCGGCGACATGACCAGTCCCAAGGTGCGCCAGCCGGTGATCGTGCCGTGGTCGGATGGCCAGCAGGTGGCGCCGCCCATGCTCCGCAACACGGTCGCGGCGGCGCTCGCGGCGCAGGCCAACCTGCCGCCCGGATCCCCTGGACTCCTCGCCCAGTTCTCACACCTGGCGTTCCCGCTGGCGGTGACCGAACAGGGGCCGTTCGGCCGGAGCGGCGACCCGGCGGTGCTCCTGTCGATGTCGGGCGAGCGGGCGCCGGCGTCGGGTCAGCTGGCGTCCGCGGCGCGCCTGGCCGCGACGGGGCGCACAGTGCAGCAGACGATCGATGCGCTCGAGGCCGCCGGGTCGGTCCCCGCGCCGAGCGCGTATCTGATCTGGGACAGCAAGGTCATCCCGCTGTGGGCGGTCAAGCTGATGGTGCTGGCGCTGATTCTCCCGGTGCTGTTGACGATGGTCGACGGTCTGGCCCGCGCGCGACGGCGTGGCAACCCAATCCTGCGCTGGCTGCTGTGGGTGCTCGCCGGCGCCGTGCCGTTCGTGCTCGCGGTCCTGATCGTGCTCGGCGCGAAGGTCATCGGCGTCCTGGCCAACCCCCCGCCGGTCCCCCTCGGCGCCGGCGCGGTGCCGCTCGGCGCCGCCGGGATCGCCGTGATCGTCCTGTGCGCGATCGTGATCGTAGGCCTGCTGCTGGTCCGCCGGCCGTTGGTCTCGTCGATCACGCGCGCGCCGCTCGGCACGCCCGCGAACGCCGGCGCCGGGGCCGCCGTGCTGCTCGTCCTGTGCCTGGCGGCGCTGGCGATCTGGTTCCGCAATCCGTTTGCCGCGGCGCTGCTGGTTCCCGCCCTTCACCTGTGGATGTGGGTGCTCGACCCGGACACCAGAATCCCGCGGCCCGTCGTCGCGTTGTTTGTATTGGTGGGCCTTGCGCCCCCCGTCATCGTCATCCTCTACTACTCACAGTCGCTTGGCCTCAGCCCACTTCAAACCGTCTGGAACGGCGTCCTGCTTATCGCCGGTGGGTACATTGGGTTGCTTGCAGCAGTCCAGTGGAGCGTGGTTCTTGGGTGCCTGGTAAGCGTGATATCGATCGCGGCGAGACGGCCGCGGTTGCACCGTTCGCGTCCGGAGCAGACGCCGGTCACGGTGCGCGGCCCCGCGAGCTACGCCGGGCCTGGGTCGCTGGGCGGAACGGAATCCGCTCTGCGGCGATGAGAAGACTGATCCGCGACATCTCCTCGGTGTTGATGATCTCCGGGGTGCTGCTCGTCGTCGACGCCGGGGTCACGCTGGTGTGGCAGGAGCCCGTCACTGCGCTGATCGGGCTGATCAAGCAGGGCGAGATCAACAAGCAGTACCTGAGCTTCAACACCGCGCCGTTGACGCCCGTCCAGCACCACGCCCTGGCCAGCTTCAAGAAGATCGATCAGCGGGTCGCGTTCCTGGCCCGCCGCGAGTCGCATGAGGTCTCCACGGGGGACGCCATCGGGCGGATCGAGATCGCGAAGATCCACGCCAGCTACGAGATCATCCAGGGCACCGACACGGCCAGCCTCGAGATGGGGCCGGGCCACTACCCGGCGACCGCGTTCCCGGGCCTCGGCCAGACCGTGGCGATCGCCGGCCACCGGACCACGTACCTGGCGCCGTTTCGCCACATCGACGCGCTGAAGCCGGGCGATCACATCGTGCTGAGGATGCCCTACGCGCAGTTCATCTACGTGGTCCAGTACCACAAGATCGTCCTGCCCACCGCGCTGTGGGTGACGAAGGACGTCGGCTACGAGCGCCTCGTGCTCTCGGCCTGCAACCCGCTGTACAGCGCCGCCCAGAGGATCATCGTGTTCGCGAAGCTGGAGTCGATGAAGCCGTTGGGCCCCGCGCGCTCGGTGGCGTAGACACGCAACGAAACCCCTCGCAACTCAAGTTAGGGTCTAGACCGGATGCAGAACCCCCCGCCCAATACCGATGCTGGACTTGATTCAAATGCAGACCACAAACGAGACGCTCACAGGATTGGAGGCAAGGTGTTAGCCACCGATTCAGTACTTGACTCGGCGGATGCCGGTCAGGAGACCAGGATGGATCAGCTCAGGGAAGAGATAGAGCAGGGCTCATATCGGGTGGATCCCAAAGCGGTCGCGGATGCGATCGTGCTGCGGCTTCTCAGGCCTGTGCCGGGTAGCGCCGCCGGCTCGGCAGTTATCCCGCTCAGAACGAGTGCTCGTAGCCCGATAACTGGCCGCTCGCGTCGGTGAAGGTGAGGCCGGGCGCGAGCTCGAGCACTCGGCCGATCCGCGTGAGCCGGACCCCGTCAAGGGCATCGAGCGCCTCGGGCGCCAGGCACACGCACAGCTCGTAGTCCTCGCCGGCGGTCGCGGCGAATGTGCCGGGGTTCTCTCCGAGCGCGCCGGCAACCTCGGCCACCCCGTCCGCGAGCGGCAGCGCCGCGAGCGTCAGCTCGATCATCCACGAACTCGCTTTCGCCAGGTGGAGCGCGTCGGTGGCCAGGCCGTCGGAGAGGTCGATCATCGCGCGGGCGCCGGCGGCGGCCAGCGCCGACCCCTCGGCCAGCCGGGGCTCGGGACGGGCGTAGCTGCGGACGAGCGCATCGCGATGCCTCGGGTTCACCTGGGCTCGACCGTCGAGTACCGCCAGCCCCGCCCCGGACGCGCCCAGCCGACCTGTCACGGCCACGATGTCCCCCGGACAGGCTCCGTCGCGTCCGATCAGCTGTGCCGGATCTTCGCTCCATCCGACCACGGTGAACGAGACGGTCAGCGCCGCCGCCGCCGTGACGTCGCCGCCGACGATCGCCACACCGAGCCGCGCAGCGAGCTCCTGAGCGCCACGGCCGATCGCGAGGGCCTGCTCGGGATCGATCCCACCCGGTAGGCCGAGCAGCAGGTAGGCCTCGCCGGCATTCGCTCCCATCGCCGCAAGATCGGAGAGGGCCCCGGCGAGCGCCCTGTGGCCGATCTCCTCCGCCGACAGCTGTTCGGAGCGAAAGTGGATCCCGTCGACCATCGCATCCAGCGATGTGACGGCGTATCCGCGGCCTCGAACCACCGCGGCGTCGTCCCCGATCGAGCGCACGACCTGTGCCGAGCGGCCAGCCGCGAACGTCGCCTCGAGGCCCTCGATCAGCTCGCGCTCGCGCATGGCGCCGGTCGGGCCGGTCTCAGCGGTGGCGGTAGACGATTCGCGCGCGGTCGAGGTCGTAGGGGGAGAGCTCGACCCGGACGCGGTCGCCCGGCAGGATCCTGATCCTGAACCGGCGCATCTTCCCGGCGACGTGCCCGAGCACGACGCGGTCCATGTTGTCGAGCTTCACCCGGAACATCGCGTTCGGGAGAGCCTCGACAACTTCGCCTTCGAGTTCGACCTTTTCTTCTTTGGGCATCAGAGAGTTCGTTGCCGCGGACATAGATCATCGTCCGGACCCGTGGGAAAGCTAGCAGTCCCTACCTGGTCCAACTATTAGTGCTTCTTGATGCCTCCGCCGCCTGAGCTCGCCCCGCCGCCGGCGCCGCTCCCGTTCGGCGTCTGCTGATTCGGTGCGGTGCCGGTGTCGGACGGCGACTGCGTCGTCGTCGGAGTGGTTGTCGTTCCGCTCGGCGTCGTCCCGCCGGAGCCGTTCGCGGCGCCTGGCGTCGTCTGGGTGCTGGTCTGTCCCGTCGTCGCGAAGTGGCCCGTGAACGGCACGCCCTGCCACGGGACCGTTGGCGGGCTGAAGTCTCCGCAGTATCCGTTGCTCGCCTGCTCCATGTAGTCGTGCCAGATCGGCGCGGCCAGCGTGCCGCCAAAGCCGGGGCCGAGCCCGTTTACATCCTCCATCGACTCGGTCGAGTTCGGATATCCCACCCACACCGAGGTCGCGAGCTGGGGGGTGTAGCCGACGAACCACGCGTCGGTGTAGTTGCTCGTCGTCCCGGTCTTGCCCGCGGCCGGGCAGCCGTAGTCGGCGGCGGTGCCGGTTCCGCTGGTGACCACGGTCTTGAGGACCTGCGTGGCGGCATACGCCTGGCCGGAGGAGAACACGCGCCTGTGGGGCGGATCGCCGAGGTTGACGACGGTTCCGTTGGGGAACACGACCTTGGTGATGGCGGTCGGCGGGATGTGAACGCCGCCGTTGGCGAGCGTCGCGTAGGCATCGGCCATCTCGAGCGGTGAGACGCCGATCCGCAAGCCGCCGATGCCCTCCGCCGGCAGGCCGTCGAGGTGCGAGGTGATTCCCATCGCGTAGGCCGTGCTGCGGACCTCGTCCGGGCCGACGTCTGCATCCAGCTGCGCGTACACGGTGTTGTCGGAAAGCGTGGTTGCCTTGGTCACGCTGATGTCGCCCTGGTAGCTGTGCTCGGCGGTCTGGACGTGATAGGTCGGATACCCGGGCAGCCAGCCGGGCAGCAATTCGTGCGAGTTGTAGTAGGTGGTGTTCGGGTCGCCGTTGTAGTCGTGAATCAGCGTCATCAGCACGAACACCTTGAACGCCGACCCGGTCTGCCGGTGGGCCTGGGTGGCGTAGTCGAACTTGGTCTGACCGTAGCTCGACGATGTCGCCATCGCCAGGATATGGCCGTCGCTTGGGTCGATGCTGACGACGGCCGCGGCCGGGTCGCCCGGCTCCCCCTCGTGCGCGAGGATCGCCTCGCGCGCCTTCTGCTGCTTGCCGAGGTCGATCGTCGTATAGACCTTGAGGCCGCCCTGCTCGACGGTCGCCAGACCGAAGCGCTGGATCAGCGCCTGCTTGACGTAGTCGAACACGTACGGCTCGACGACCTTCCCGTAGGTCGAATTCGGCACGACCTGTAACGACGATGCGTCCGCGGAGGAGGCCTCCGCGGCGGTGATGTAGTCCGATTGCACCATCGCCGCCAGTACCTCGTGGCGGCGGGCACGGGCGAGCCCCGGTGCCTCGAATGGGTTGTATTCCGATGGCGCCTGTGGCAACCCGGCGAGGAGCGCGGCCTGGGCCAGATCCAGCCGCCACACGGGCTTGTTGAAGAACATCTGCGATGCGGCGCCGACGCCGATTGCGGTCTGCCCGCCGACGGTGCCGTAGTCGACGTCGTTGAGGTAGTCGTCGAGGATCCACGGCTTCGAACGCTTGCTCTCGAGCTCGTCAGCGAGCTTGGCCTCGATGATCTTTACCTTGAGCGAGCGCGTGTCGGCGAGCTGGTAGGGCAGGTAGATATTGCGCACCAGCTGCATCGTCAGCGTCGAGCCGCCCTGCAGCGCCTCGCCGCCGCCGAGCGCATCCTTGAGCGCGGCGCGCGCGATTCCCTCCGGATCGATGCCGCCGTGGCTCCAGAACCGTCGATCCTCGATCGCCACCGTCGCGCGCTTGAGGGTCAGCGGCAGGCGGTTGCCGGCGACGACCGCGCGCAGGATGTCGGAGTGGATGTAGCCCAGGCGCGTCCCGTCGGCGGCGAACACCTCCGAGACCTGGCCGGGATCCCGCGGGCTGAGCTGGTCGATGTTTGGCGCCGAGTCGGCGACGGCCACGACCCATCCCACGATTCCGAGGACGGCGATCGCGATCACCGACCCGAGCACCATCGCGAACACCAGCAACACCCGTGTTAGGGGCGATCCATGGCGCCGGCGGCGCCGTTGTCGTTCCCGACGGCTCATCGTGGGGTCTTTCGGCTCCCTGCCACCGGGCTCCTGCAAGCGCCAGAGCGCCGTCAAGTGGGACAGTCTCGATCGTGACCGGCTCACGATTCCGGCAGGCGATCCTGGTCGACGCGCTCGGGACGCTGCTCGCGCTCGAGCCGCCCGCACCGAGATTGCGCGCCGAGCTCGCGGCGCGATTAGGGATCGCGGTCAGCGAACGCCAGGCGGCTCAGGCGATCGCCGCCGAGATCGGGTACTACCGCGCCCACCTCGACGAGGGTCGTGACCGCGCCTCCCTCGAGGAGCTCCGCGGCCGCTGCGCCGAGGCCCTGCGCGCAGCGCTGCCCCAGGAGGATGCGGTCCGGGCGGTGTCCAACCGGAGCCTGACAGAGGCGCTGCTCGCCTCCCTGCACTTCACGGCGTTCCCGGATGTCCGCCCGGCGCTGGCCGCGTGGCGGGCCGCCGGCGCGCGGACCGTCGTCGTGAGCAACTGGGACGTCTCATTGCACGGCGTGCTCGAGGGCCTCTCGCTCACGCCGCTGCTCGACGCGATCCTGACCTCCGCCGAGGCCGGGGCGCGCAAGCCCTCCCCGGCGATCTTCGAACATGCGCTTAGGCTTGCCCGGGTCACCCCGGAGCACGCCGTCCACGTGGGCGACAACCTCGATGAGGACGTGGCCGGGGCGCGCGCGGCCGGGGTGCGCGCGGTCTTGATCTCCCGCGGCGGCGGTCGATCGCCTCCGGGCGTACAGACGGTGAGGAGCCTGGCCGAATTAACTCTGCAGGATCCCTAACCTGAATTCGAGCGATGCCCAGCGTTCCCCCACCCAGCGCGAGCGCGCCCCCGCCCGCCGCGGCGTCGAACAGCCGGCCGCCGGTCGCCGAGACGAGTTCCAGCGACCTGCCGCCTTGGCAGCTGTGGACGGCTCCGGCGGCGATCCTCGGCGGATTCGCGATGGGCCTGGTCGGGACGATCATCGTCGGGATAGTGGCGTCGGCGTCAGGGGGGAGCCTGAGCCACCCGAGCCCCGGCGTGAGCCTGCTCGAGGATCTGGTCTTCGATCTGTCGTTCGTCGCCGCCGCGATCTACTTCGCAGCGCGCCAGCGCGCGACGCCGGCCGACTTCGGCTTTCGGCTGATCCCGTGGAAGCTCGGGCTTGCGTGGTTCGCGCTGGCGGGGGTCTCCTACTACGTCGTGACCGACATCTACGCGACGCTCGTCCATCTCCACGGGAGCGACAAGCTCCCGAGCGAGCTCGGGGTCAGCAAGAGCACATGGGCCCTCGTCGGCGCGGCGGTGTTCGTATGCGTGATCGCGCCGATCTGCGAAGAGTTCTTCTTCCGCGGGTTCATCTTCGGCGCGCTTCGCCACTGGAAGATCAACTTCGCGGGCAGGGACTTCGGCACGCTGCTCGCCGCGATCGTGACGGGCATCCTGTTTGGCCTGGCCCATACCGGCTCTGCCTCCTCGCAATACCTGATCCCGCTCGGGTTCCTGGGCTTCGTCCTTTGCGTCGTCCGCTGGAAGACGGGCTCCCTGTATCCGTGTATGGCGTTGCATTCGGTCAACAACTCGCTCGCTCTGGGGATCAACCAGCTGCACTGGGACGCGCTCGAGATCGTGGGCCTGATCGCCTGTTCACTGGTCCTGATCGCCTCGATCACGATCCCGCTCGCGCAACGCACGGCAGTGCGTCACTGCCTAGCGGACATCTCGGCCTGATTTACTTCGATTTGATGCAAGGGGGACTGAAGCGCGCTCTGCTGCCGTTCGTGGTGCTGCTCCTGGCGCCCGCGACGGCGGTCGCCGCGGGAACGACGAGCACCACCACGACGTCGCCGACCACCACGACCACGCCGGCCACGCCGACCAGCCCCACGAAGCCGAAGACGCCGGCGAAGCCGAAGACGCCGGCGAAGGTCGCCGAGCGGCTCGGCCAAGCTGTTTCTCCCCGGGATCTTCGTCGTCGCTCACGATGCGGTCACGGTGCCCGGCCGCGCCGTCCAGATCGAGGGCATCGTGCGACCGTTCGTCCCCGGCCAGTGGGTCAACATCCGCGCGTTTGTCGGCCGGCGGCTGATCAAGCGTGATCGGCTTCGGATCAAGCTCTCGCCAAACCACAGCTACGGCAGGTTCGTCGAGAGCCTTTCGAGCCCGAGCGCCGGCGAGATCGTGGTCTACGCCAGCCACGACCGTACGCCGCAGCAGGCCGGGTTCACGGCCAAGCGCCGCTACCAGGCGCTGGACGACCACGTCGGTCCCGGTTCCACCGGGCGGTTCGTACAGCTCGTGCAGCAACGCCTCGCCGCTCTTCATTTCTACATCCCGCAAACCGGCGTCTACGACAACGGCACCGAGCTCGCGGTCGACGGCTATCACCGGCTCCTCGGCTGGGGCACGTACAAGACGCTCGACGGGCGCACGATCAGCTACCTGCTCAACGGATGGGGTCAGTTCAAGGTCCGCTTCCCCAACCACGGCCGTCACGCCGAAGGGAACCTGTCGAAGCAAGTGCTGGCGCTGATCGACGGCTCGAAGGTAGATCTGATCTTCCCGATCAGCTCGGGCAAACCTTCGACCCCGACGATCCTCGGCGACTTCCACGTGTACCAGCGGACACCCGGCTACCTGCCGGACGGGATGTACTACTCCGACTTCTTCATCGGCGGCTACGCGATCCACGGATATGACCCGGCGCCCGACTTTCCCGCCAGCCACGGCTGCATGCGGCTGCCGATCCCGGACGCGATCACGGCCTTCAACTGGCTCGCGCTCGGCGACTGGGTAGACGTCTACTACTGACGGCCGTCAGGAGAGGCCGTCGGTGTATCGCGCCAGGTACCCGAGCCCGACCCCGTAGACGAGCAGTGCGAGCAGCGTAGGCACGATCTCGAGCACCCACACGCTGTTGGTCTTGATCACCGCGCGAAACGGCGAGGTCAGCTCCGAGGCGGCACCGTCGATGAACTTCGCGGGTTGCCCCTTGGCATGGTTACGGGTCACGGGGTCGGAGGTCACCTGGTTGCCGGCGACGATCTCGGTCTGCTGGTGCTTTGAGGCGCCGGCCAGCTGATTGCGGGCGAACAGCGCGAACGACGCGAGCACCAGCCCACAGCAGACGAGCGAGACAACTACAAGCGCGCGATGAATCACGCGTGCTTAATCGGCCCGGAATCCGATTAGCATGACCCTTTGCCGATGACTCTCGACACCGCCTCCGAACCGCGGGAGCGTCTGCTCGCCGAACTCCGTAGACACGCGCTTCTGAAGGGGTCGTTCGTGCTCACCAGTGGACGAACGGCCGAGTACCTCGTGGACGCCAAACGGGCGATCCTGCTCCCCGAGGGATTCAGGGCGCTGGCCGAGCTCGTGGCCGCGCAGGCCCGCGAGTGGGGCGCCACCGCCGTCGGCGGGATGACGATGGGCGCGGATCCGATCGCGTGCGCGGCGCTCGCGGGGGGCGCCGATGTCAAGGCATTCTTCGTCCGCAAGGAGGTCAAACAGCACGGCCTCTCGCGCCGCATCGAGGGACCCCTGCTCGACTCCGGCGAGCGGTGCATGCTCGTCGAGGACGTGGTCACCACCGGCGGCTCGACGATCCGCGCCCTGCAGGCGCTTCGCGACGAGGGCCATGAGGTCTGCGGCGTGCTCGTGATCTGTGACCGGCTGGCCGGTGGCGCACAGGCGATCGAGGAGGCAGCGGGCGCGCCGTTCCTCGCGCTCACGACGATCGACGACGTTTACCCGGAGCGCCCGGACCGCTAGCCGCGGTGACCCGGCGGCTGCCACCCGGCGGACGGCTCGATAAACAGCGCTAGGGAAGGGAGCGGGAACAGCCGCGATCGCACCACAGACCGTCAACCGTCGCCTTTTTCTCCCGCCTTCCGGGACAGAAAGGCTTCAGTTGGAGGGTGCACGAACCCCCGCCCCAGCGCCGTTCACCGAGCCGACGGCCCGCAACGTGGCGTCTAGAGTCGACAGCCCCAGCCCGGCCCGGCGATACACAGCGCCACCCGCGTGCGCCCCTCGAGGCAGAGCCCCCTGTCCTAGTGCGGAAGCGTCTGGCAGGACGGGCGCGTCTGATGCAGCGCCTGGACCTGCCACCCGATCCCCGTCGGGTACGGCGTGAAGAGCACGATCGGGTTCCCGTGGGCGATCGCCTGGCTGTACTTGAAGCCGACGCTCGAGACGTTCACGCCGAGCTGGTAGGCGAGCATCGACTGGTACTCGAGCCTCGTCAGCGGCTCGCCACAGGCGCGCAGTCGCGCCGCGCCACCGAGCGAGTGGATAACGCCGGTGAGGCGGTTGATCTCGTCGGTCCGGCGCCGCTGGGCGACGAGGTCGGCGTGCTCGGAGCGCGCGCGTGAGACCGCCGGCGGGACCAGCGCGCCGACGGCCACGACCGCGAGCACGATGCCGACCCACCCGGCGGCGGGCGAGATCCGGCGCGATTCGCTGAGCAGCCAACCGAAGCCGACCCCGGCGAGGACAGCCATCACCCCGGCGGCCTCGAACATGTATCGCGGGACCCCGGGCCAGCCGTGCAGCACGAACGCGATCTCGATGATCACCCAGGCGACGGTCCCGGCCGCCAGCGCCAGCGTCACCCGGTCACGCCGCCAGATCGCGACCGCCACCGCGAGCAGCGCCAGCACCTCGACCGCCAGCGTCTGGAGGTCGAGAAAGCGGCCGACCGTGCCGAACACCCGGTTGTGAGTGAGGGCTCGCCCCGAGTACATGGCGTTGCTGGCGGCGACGAACGGCGTCCGCGAGGTCAGCGCCGGGATCCCGAACCACAGCGCCAGGATCGCGACGGCCCCGCCGGCGATCAGCGGCCGCATCGAGGGAACCCGCCGCCACGCCCAGATCGAGTAGAGCGCCAGGAACGGCCACGCCTCGGGCCGCCCCAGCGAGGCCAGGACTCCGAGCACGAAGGCCCACCGGGGCCGGCCCGAGAGATGGCAGTCGATCGCGCCCAAGACGAGCGCCACGATCATCGGGTCGGACTGAGCGCTGAGGATGTAGTGCCAGTACTGGGTGATGAAGAGCAGCGTCGCGCCCGCGAACCCGGCCGCGGCGATCCGGGCATAGCGCGGCACTCCGTCGCCGTCGGTCAGCCGGTACGCGATGCGTCCGGCGAAGATCACGCCGCTCAGCGAGATGGCCACGGCGGTGATCAGCCACAGCCACATCCCGTCGTGCCCGAACAGCGCGTACGGGACGGTGAACAGATAGGGCAGCGGCTTCCACGATGGCGCCGCGTTCGTGTCCAGCGCCCAGACCAGCGTCTGGTGACCCCACACGAGCCAGCCGTAGGGATCGAACCCCGGACGCGTGCGCGCCCACAGGACGAGCACGATCGCGACCGCGAGCAGGCCGATCGCGGTGAGAACTGCCGGGTAGTAGCGGCTCGGCTCACCGGCCCGAGGCCGGGCGTCCTCGCGCGGGAGTCCGGTGGCCGAGACGGCCGACGACTCGAGCTTTGACTCGGGCACGGACATCGGTGGCGCCTCTCTTAACCGAGCCTCAGCCGTGGTGCGGGTACAGCGCCCCGTTCGGGTGGGCTGGCGTGTCGATCCAGAACGAATTGACGTTCGCACAGGCCGCCGCGCGGGGGGAAGCCGTGTGGATCGGTTCGCCGAGCCAGCCGTTTGGAAGCTGGGTGAACAGCACGATCGGATAGCCGTGCTTGATCTCTCGCTTGGGCAGATATCCGATCGAGCCGACGTTGAGCTTGGTGTCCCAGGCGAGGATGCTCGCGTACTCGACGTTCGTTACCGGTTCGCCGCAGTAGACGATGTGCGCGTGGCCGCCGAAACGGTTGATCGCGGTCTGGAGCATGTTGATCACCTTGGTCCTGCCGCGCTCGTGGCGGATGTCCTTGTGCTCGGCCCGCAGCCGTGAGACGGCCGCCGGCACGAGGATCAGGAAGATCGCCCCGACGACCACGATCCCCGACCACTTCGGCAGCGCCCAGCTCATGCGCGGGGCGTCCCTGAGGATCCAACCGAGCGCGACCCCCGCCAGCACGGTCATCACCGCCGCCGGTTCGAACATGTAGCGGGGTACGCCCGGGAGTCCTCGCAGCACCAGGATCGTCTCGACGATCACCCACACGACGACGGCGGCCGCCAGGGCAAGGACAGTCCAATTGCGCCGCCTGTAGGCGACGATCGTCGCGTATATGGCCGCCAGCTGAACCGGGAGCCATTGCAACTCGGTGAAGCGATGGAACGTTCCGACGATCTTGTTCTCCTTCAGCTCCCGTGGGGAGCGCAGCGCGAGCTGCTCGGCCAGCAGTGGGCGCTGGTTGGTGATCGTCGGTACGCCGAACCACATGAAGAAGATGAATGCCCACGCGCACACGAGCCACTTGCGGAGCGAGGGCTGCTTGATCCACATCCAAAGCGACCACGGACCGAGCCACGTCCACACCTCCGGGCGCCCCAGCGACGCCAGGGTTCCGATCGCCAGGGCCCATCGGGGGCGGCCGGCGATCGCCTGATCGATCGAGCCGAGGCACAGCGCGACGATCATCGTGTCCGACTGGAAGCTGAGGATGAAGTGCGTGTAGTTCTCGATCCCCAGGAGCGCGAGGCCGGCGAACACGGCGGCGACGATCGCCGGGCGCCGGTCCCCGTCCTCGACGCCCACCAGCTGATAGGCGATCCGCCCGGCGAAGATCACGCCGCTCAGCGAGATCGCTACCGACGTGACCATCCACAGCCACAGCTCGTAGTGGCCGAAGAGCGCGTAGGGCACCGTGAAGAAGTACGGGAGCGGCTTCCACGAGGGGGCGCCGCCCAGGTTGAGGCTGAGATGCCAGGTCTGATAGCCCCAGACGAGCCAGCCGTACGGGTCGTATCCGGGCCGCGTGTTGGTCACCCGGACGAAGGCCGCCGAGAACAGCACGAGCGCGATCCCGACGACCCACCACGGGTTCTCGCGAAGCACGCGCCACGGCCTAGAACGCGAGCCCCCAGAGGGCGCACGTTCGCTAGGGCCGGGCGTTCCGGGCGCGTTGACTTCTAGCGTGTTCTCAGACACGAGGAGGCCGTGACGGTAGCAAAGGAGCCAGCAGCTTCAGGGCGTTGGCGCGAGGTCTCGAACGTGCATCCGGATCACTGCCCCCGGCAGGAATCGAACCTGCATCCCGCGCTTAGGAGGCGCGTGCTCTATCCATTGAGCTACGAGGGCGGCGGCACGGAGGGTATCCACCGTCCCCCCCTGGCGATTCTCGGCTGATACCGCCATCTGGTTAGAAGTCGGCCAAGGTTCTTTTGGCAACGCGTTAACGGTCTTTGGTAGCGGGTTAACGATGGCACTCGGCGGCTGACAATCCGTCCGGCGTGTGGTACCCCGAAAGGGCGTGGAGGAGCAGTACGTCGCAAAGGGCGACGGAGCGGTGTTAGCGTCGCGACGGTGCAAGCCGCCGGCGTCTGTCGTTGCGCGCGCTCATCCCAAGGCGGAAGACGGATCTGCCCGCCGTACACCCATAGAGGAGGGACTATGAGACGAAGCATCAGAGCCGTCGGAGCGATTGGAGCTCTGTGTGGCCTCGTGTTCGCCCTGTCCGCATGTGGCGGCTCGAGCAGCTCGAGCGGATCCAGCGGCGGCGGCACGAGCACCACGAGCAGCACGCTGAAGCCTGCACTAACGGGCGCCGGCCAGGTTCTAAACAACGGGAAGATGGGCGGCACGCTGAACGTCTTCCAGCACGAGGACTTCCAGCACCTGGACCCGGGCGAGTCCTACTTCGCCCTCGACTATGCGGTGCTGTACGTGACCCAGGCTCCGCTGTACATCTTTGCGCCGAACAGCTCGACGCAGATCATTCCGGACCTGGCATCGGGGATGCCGATCCTGAGCGACGGCGGCAGGACGGTGACGGTGCACATCAAGCCGAACGTGCACTTCAGCCCGCCGGTCAACCGGGCGGTTACGTCGGCGGACGTCGCCTACGCAATCGACCGCGGGGCCAACCCCAACGTCGCGAATCCGTATTTCCCGTCGTACTTCTTCTACATCAAGGGCGCGGACAAGGCGACGGGCGGCCCGATCCCGGGTATCTCGACGCCGAATCCGACGACGATCGTTTTCCACCTGACCGGCCCGTACGGTTCGTTCTTCACGGGCGCTCTGCAGTTGCTGCTGACGGCCCCGGTGCCGAAGTCGTTCGCGGCGCCACTGGACGCGAAGAAGCCGACCGCGTACGGCTCCACCTCCGAGGTGGCGACGGGGCCGTACATGATTAAGGCCGACTCCACGGGCAAGTTCATCGGGATCGGCTACCAGCCGGGCAAGTCCCTGACGCTGGTGCGAAACCCGAACTGGGTCCGCGGGACCACGCCCCAGCCGGCGTATCTGAACCAGATCAACATCAACATCGGCGGCGATCAGAACGTGATCGGTCCGCAGGTGCTGAAGGGCTCGAACATGGTCGACGGCGATACGCCTTCGTCGACGGACGTGAAGCTGGCGTACCAGCACTACTACAACCAGCTGATCGCCGTTCCCGGCGCGGGCGACTTCTATGTCGCGCTGAACAATCACGCGGGGCCGTTCGCCAACGTGAACGTCCGCAAGGCGATGTGGGCGGCGCTGGACCGCGAGGCGATGGTCAAGGCCTCCGGCGGTGAGATCGTCGGGGCGGTCCCGGGACGCATTTCCTGTATCCGGGGTCGCTCGGGCTTCGAGCAGGCGGGCGGTGACCACGGTCCGAACGTGGACTACAACAACTACCCCGAGGGCAACCTCACCGTGGCCAAGAAGTACATGAAGCTCGCCTATCCGAGCACGAACGGAGTGCCTCCGAGCAGCGTCACGGTCAAGGTCGTCGGCTCGACCGGCGAACCGGCGGCACGAGACGGCGGCGATCGCCAACCACGCCGTCCAGGCGCTCGGCTTCAAGACCAACTTCACGTTGGTCGACCAGCCGGTGATGTACGGCAAGTACTGCGGAGTTCCGAAGCAGGAGATCGATGTCTGCCCGAATGTCGGGTGGATTCGTGACTGGTCTGACCCGCAGACGCTGCTGGATCCGACGTTCGCGGGCTACAACATCGTGGCCACGAACAACTCCAACTGGGGTCAGGTCAGCTGGCAGGACTTCCCGAAGGCAGCGGGCGGTACCTACGTCAGTGGTCCGCTGACCCCGATCGACCAGGCGATGAAGTCGGCCGAGAAGGCGGTCGGCACCACGGACTCGCACGGACGCGTGGGCGAAGGTCGACGAGATGCTCGTCGCCAACGCCGTCGCCGTGCCGTGGTACTGTTCACGCATCCAGCCGAACCTGAAGTCGGCGGACGTCCGCGGGATCAATGATCTCTGGGACATCGGCGAGTGGGATTACGCCTACTCGTCGCTCGATAACCCCTAAGCACGGGTGGCAGTCGTGGAGCATCGGGGCCCCGCCAGCGGCGGGGCCCCAGCCCTGCCCGGCGAATCTCCCGAGATTTCGGGTCCCTCCGAGGGCGCCGAACACGAGCACCCGCAGACCAACAGCCCGGCCCGCGTCCGGTCGGCGGTCAGCGAGCTTCGTTGACGGCGGGTTAACCATAGGTGACAAGCCCTGCTCAGTGTGGTATTTCCCCGGGGCTGTGGTGGAGGAGGAGTCGGAGGTTCGGCACGGAATGTGGATTAGCGAATGAGCGTGGGGGTCCCTGAGCTCCTCCTTGAGGGGGATGGCCTCGTTGACAGCGTCGAGCTCGTCCCCGGCGAGATCACGGCGCGCTCTCCCAGTCAGCTGTTCTGGCGCCGGTTCCGGCAGGACCGCGTGGCGATGGTCTCCTTCGGCTTCATCATCTTCCTGATCTTCGTCGCGATCTTCGCGCCGCTGATCGTCAAAGCCCTCGGCCTCCCGAGCCCGTACGCCCAGAATCCGAACCTCACAGACGCGTTCGGGACGCCGTTCGGCCCGAGTGCCGCGCACCCAATGGGCGTCGATCCGCTCGGCGAGGACGTGATGTCGCGCGTCATCTACGGCGCGCGCGTGTCGCTCGAGGTCGGGATCATCGGCACGTTCCTGTCGACCGTCCTCGGGGTCAGCCTGGGGCTGATCGCAGGTTTCTACCGGGGTGGCGTCGACACGGCGCTGTCGCGCTTCTGCGACGTCATTCTGTCGTTCCCGATTCTGCTGCTCGGCATCGGGATCGCGGCGGCGTGCGCGGTCAACGGTTGCCTCGGCGGCCTGATCCAGTCGGGCGTGCCGACGATCATCGCGATCATCGTCATCGCGGGCTGGACCTACATCTTCCGGATCACGCGTGGGCAGGTGCTCTCGCTGCGGGAGAAGGAGTTCGTCGAAGCCGCGCGATCGCTGGGCGCGTCGAACCGCCGGATCATGTTCCGAGAGATCCTGCCCAACCTCGTCGCGCCGATCATCGTCTACGCCAGCCTGCTGATCCCGGTCAACATCCTGTTTGAGGCGGCGCTGTCGTTCCTCGGCGTCGGGGTCAAGCCTCCGACCGCGAGTTGGGGCCAGATGATCGCGGACGCGACGCCGACCTTCCAAACGGTCTGGTGGTACATGCTCTTCCCAGGGTTGGCGCTGCTGTTCACGGTGCTGGCGTTCAACCTCATGGGCGACGGTCTTCAGGACGCACTCAATCCAAAGGCGGATAGGTGACGGGCCGCCACACACGCACAGGAGGAGCTATGAACCGAAGGATCAGGGCCCTGGCCACGCTTGGGGTTCTGTGCGGGCTCGTGTTTGCGCTGTCGGCTTGCGGAGGCAGCTCGAGCAGCTCGAGTGGCTCGAGCGGCGGCACCAGCACCTCGAGCAGCACATTGAAGCCCGCGCTCACGGGCGCCGGCCAGACCCTCACCGACGGTAAGAAGGGCGGCACGCTGACCGTCTTCCAGCACGAGGACTTCCAGCACCTGGATCCGGGCGAGTCGTACTTCTCGCTCGACTACGACGTCATCTACGCCACTCAGATGCCGCTGTACATCTTCCCGCCCAACAACTCGGCGACGACGGTTCCTGATCTCGCCAGCGCTCCGGCGCAGATCAGCTCCGACGGCAAGACGGTCACCGTGCACATCAGGTCGAACGTGCACTTCAGCCCGCCTGTCAACCGCGCCGTGACCTCGGCGGACGTGGCCTACGCGATCGAGCGAGGCGCCAACCCGGACGTCGCGAATCCCGTACTTCCCGGCGTACTTCTTCTACATCCAGGGCGCGGACAAGGCGACCGGCGGCCCGATCCCGGGTATCTCGACGCCGAATCCGACGACGATCGTCTTCCACCTGACCGGGCCGTACGGCTCGTTCTTCGCCGGTGCGCTGTCGCTGCCGCTGACGGCGCCCGTGCCGAAGTCCTACGCGGCGCCGCTCGACGCCAAGAAGCCGTCGGCGTACGGGTCCACGTCCGAGGTGGCGACGGGGCCGTACATGATCAAGGCCGACTCCACGGGCAAGTTCATCGGCATCGGCTACCAGCCGGGCAAGTCGTTGACGCTCGTGCGCAACCCGAACTGGAAGCCCGGCAACGGCCCGCAGCCGGCGTATCTGAACGGGATCAACATCAACATCGGCGGCGATCAGAACGTGATCGGTCCGCAGGTGCTGAAGGGCTCGAACATGGTCGACGGAGACACCCCGTCGGCCACCGACGTGAAGCTCGCCTACCAGCACTACTACAACCAGCTGGTTGCGGTCCCAGGGTCCGGAATGTTCTACTTCGCGATGAACAACGCCAAGGGTCCGTTCGCGAACATCAACGTCCGTAAGGCGCTGTGGGCGGTCACGGACCGCGAGGCCGAGGTCAAGGTCGCGGGCGGCGAGATCGTCGGCTCCGTCGGCACCCACTTCCTGTACCCAGGATCGCTCGGTTACGAGCAGGCCGGTGGTGCCCACGGTCCCAACGTCGACTACAACAACTACCCCGAGGGCAACCTGACGGTCGCCAAGAAGTACATGAAGCTCGCCTATCCGAGCACGAATGGAGTGCCGCCCACCGGCATCACGGTCAAGGTCGTCGGCTCGACCGGAAGCCCGGCGGCCCAGACGGCGGCGATCGCCAACCATGCCGTGCAGGCGCTCGGCTTCAAGACCAACTTCACGTTGGTCGACCAGCCGGTGATGTACGGCAAGTACTGCGGCGTGCCGAAGGCAGAGATCGATGTCTGCCCGAACGTCGGGTGGATTCGCGACTGGTCTGACCCGCAGACGCTGCTGGATCCGACGTTCGCGGGCTACAACATCGTGGCCACGAACAACTCCAACTGGGGTCAGGTCAGCTGGCAGGACTTCCCCAAGGCAGCGGGCGGTACCTACACCAGTGGTCCGCTGACCCCGATCGACCAGGCGATGAAGTCGGCCGAGAAGGCGGTCGGCACCACGGCCCGCACGGACGCGTGGGCGAAGGTCGACGAGATGCTCGTGGCCGACGCGGTCGCGGTGCCGTACCTGTTCAGCATCCAGCCGAACCTCCGCGCCGCGGACGTCCGCGGGATCAATGATCTCTGGAACATCGGTTCCTGGGATTACGCCTACTCGTCCCTCAACACCCCGTAGGAAGCAGATCTAGGAGCATGGGGCCCCGCCCACGGTGGGGCCCCAACTCCAGGCAAGGAGCCTCAGACCGTGATCCGTTACATCATCCGCCGCCTCTTGTGGGGGCTAGTGCTCCTGCTGGCGGTGATCATGATCACGTTCATCGTGTTCTTCCTGCTGCCGAACGTCAATCCGGCGGTGTTGCGGGCAGGCCGTACACCGTCGCAGGCGGTGATCAAGGAGATCGCCAACGACCTCGGCACCAACAAGCCGATCTACACGCAGTTCTGGCTGTACATGCAGCGGCTGGTCCTGCACTTCAACCTCGGCTACAGCTACTACTCGAGCGCGTCCGTCAAGAGCCTGATCCTCGATCGCCTGCCGGCGACGATCTCGCTCACGGTCGGGGGCGTGATCATCTGGCTGGCCATTGGCATACCCGTGGGGATCATCTCCGCGATCAAGCGGCGTACGGTGCTTGATCGCGCTTCGATGGGCACCGCGCTGCTGTTCGTCTCCGCGCCGGTCTACTGGCTCGGGCTGCTCGCTCTGTTCTTCTTCTCCTCGGACATCGGCCGCTTCCCCGTCCCGTTCCTGCACGGAGCCGGCAGCTACACGGGGATAACCAACAGTCCGATCAACTGGTTCGAATCCCTGATCATGCCCTGGTTCGTGCTCGCGGCCACGTCGGCGGCGATCTACGCCCGCCTCGTGCGAGGCAGCCTGATCGACGTGATGGGCGAGGACTACATCCGCACGGCTCGCGCCAAGGGCCTGCCCGAACGCAAGGTCGTGATGAAACACGGCATGCGCTCGGCGATCACGCCGCTGGTCACCGTGCTCGGACTCGACATCGCCCTGCTGCTGGGAGGCGCCGTGCTCGTCGAGACCGTGTTCGACATCCCCGGCATCGGCCGTCTCAACTTCGACGCGATCCAGCACGCGGACTTCCCGATCGTCCAGGGCACGATCACGCTGGCGGCGATCTTCATCATCATCGCCAATATCATTGTCGACATCGCCTACGCCTACCTAGATCCTCGGGTCCGCTACTCGTGACCCTGCTCGAGGTAGAGGACCTGCATGTCACGTTCCCGACCGAGGACGGTCTGGTGCGGGCGGTGGACGGGATCAGCTACTCCGTCGACACCGGGAAGACGCTCGGGATCGTGGGCGAGTCCGGATCGGGGAAGAGCGTCTCCTCGCTGACCACGCTGGGTCTGACGCGGACCCAGGGCGCCACGGTCGAGGGCAAGATGCTGTTCGAGGGCGGCGACCTGGTACAGATGTCCGACGACCAGCTGCGCAAGATCCGCGGCAACGAGATCGCAATGATCTTCCAGGATCCGCTGTCCTCGCTGCATCCCTTCTTCAAGGTCGGCAAGCAGCTGATGGAGGCCGTCCAGATCCACCGCAAGGTCTCCAAGGCCGCGGCCCGAGCCCGCGCGGTGGAGCTCCTCGAGCTCGTCGGTATTCCCGATCCGGCACGCCGCGTCGACGCGTTCCCGCACGAGTTCTCCGGCGGCATGCGCCAGCGAGCGATGATCGCGATGGCGCTCGCGAACGAGCCGAAGCTGCTGATCGCGGACGAGCCGACGACCGCGCTCGACGTGACCGTGCAGGCCCAGATCCTGGCCCTGCTCGAGGACCTTCAGCAACGGCTCGGGATGGCGATCATCATCATCACGCACGACCTCGGGGTCGTTGCCGAGATCGCCGACGAGATCTGCGTGATGTACGCCGGGCGGATCGTCGAGCATGCGTCGGCGCGCGAGATCTTCGCCCGGCCACAGCACCCGTACACGTGGGGCTTGTTGAAGTCGATCCCGCGGCTCGACAGCCCACGCGATGAGGACCTCGTACCGATCTCCGGCCGTCCGCCGAGCCTCATCAACCGGCCGTCGGGTTGCCATTTCCATCCACGCTGCCCGTACGTTCAGGACGACCACAAGCGAATCGATCCGCGCCTCGAGCGCGTCGACGGCGGTGAGCGGCACGAGGTCGCGTGCCTGCTCACCTCGGACGTGCGGTCGAGGATCTGGCGCGGCCTCCAGGCCGGTGAGAATCCGGCGGAGCTCCGGCGGATATCCACCGGTCAACCCGTGGCCCCAACGCCCCACCTCGCCGCCTCCTCGCCGCCGGCGCAGGAGCATGATCAATGAGCACCAACGGTCCGACCGGGCCGGACGGGACGGGCATGCACGAAGGGCCGAGCGGGTCCAACGGCCCGGTAGCGTCCGACGGCAAGGCGTCGTCCGGCGAGGTCCTGCTGTCGGTCCGCTCACTCCTCAAGTACTTCCCGATCACCCGCGGCGTCGTGTTCCAGCGGTCGATCGGGGCGGTCAAGGCCGTCGACGACGTGAGCTTCGACATCATCAAGGGCGAGACGCTCGGGATCGTCGGCGAGACCGGCTGCGGCAAGAGCACCACCGCCCGCCTGCTGGTGCGTCTGCTCGATCCGACCGGCGGCGAGATCCTCTACGAGGGCGAGGACATCGCGGCCCACAAGGGCGGGTCACTCAAGGCGCTCCATCGGGAGATCCAGATGATCTTCCAGGATCCCTACTCGTCGCTGAACCCACGCAAGACCGTCGGCTCGATCATCGCCGACCCGTTCGTGATCCACGGCCTTTACACCGAGAAGGGCGAGCGCAAGCGGCGCGTGCAGGATCTGATGGACCGAGTCGGGCTGAACCCCGAGCACTACAACCGCTATCCACATGAGTTCTCCGGCGGCCAGCGTCAGCGGATCGGGGTCGCCCGGGCGATCGCGCTCGAGCCCAAGCTCCTGATCGCCGACGAGCCCGTCTCCGCGCTCGACGTCTCGATCCAGGCTCAGGTCCTCAACCTCCTGCGCGACCTGCAGCGGGACATGGGGCTGACGCTCGTGTTCATCGCCCACGATCTCTCGGTGGTGCGCCACATGTGCGACCGCGTCGCCGTGATGTACCTCGGCAAGATCGTGGAGATCGGCCCTGGCGACGCCCTCTACGCCTTCCCCCGCCACCCGTACACCGGCGCGCTGCTGTCGGCCGTGCCAGTCCCCGATCCCGAGGCCGCTCGCCGTGAGCGCCAGCTGCTCACCGGCGACGTCCCCAGCCCGGCCAACCCGCCGTCGGCATGCCGGTTCCACACCCGCTGCCCGAAGGCTCAGCCGATCTGCTCCGAAGACGAGCCCCAGCTGGAGGACAAGGGGAGCGGGACACGCACTGCATGCCACTTCCCGCTCACCGAGGCCGAAGTCAGGCTCAGGCTGCCGGGCGCACTGATCCGGGCGCCGTCCGGCTCGTCGTAGCCCTCAGTCGGCCTCGTCGACGTACAGCGACTCGCCCGCCAGCTCCGCGCCGCTCCGGCTCCACAGCTTGACCTCGAGGAAATCGCCCCGGTAGTTGTCCGGCGCGATCATCGTGAACCGTTCGTCGACGAGCTCACACTGATCGACCGCGAGGTTGGCGAGCTCGGCGGTCACGATCGCGCCACCGGCCATCAACGGCACGCCCCACACGAGCGTCATGTCGGCCGTCTTGCCCTCCTCACCGCGCCACGTGCCGATCACGTCGTCGTTGAGGTCGAGCTTCCAGTCGGGGTTGGACTCCGCCACCTCCGCGGTGAAGTCCGCGCGGCCCTCGAAGTTGGCGGGGCCGCCGGATCCCTCCGTGAACGAAACGAAGCCGAACAGCTCGAACCCCTCCGTCGTCCGCGCCACCGCCGGGACGTACGTCCGCCCTGCGTAGGAGCGGTCCGGGAACCACCGGATCTCGCCCGCCTCTCCGAGCTCCTCGCCCTCAGTGTCGACCTCGCTGCAGGCGGCCAGGAAGTGCTCGCGCAAGGTGTCCGCCCACCGGCCATATGGGATGCCCTCCTGAGGCGGCTCGGCGGCGAAGCTGGTGACGAAGCGGTCGGTGGGGGGCATGGCTGGGGCGGGAGCCTACCCGGGACGGAGGGCGAGGGCTGTTCCGCCGTCACACCCCAGGCGCGCGAAGCGCGCCACCTAACTCCCAACCCGCCCCTAGAAAGCCCCGCGCCTGGTCAGCACCGCCGGGATCGTCTTCAGCAGGATCGACAGGTCCAGCAGCATCGACCACCGCTCGAGGTAGAGGAAGTCGAGGCGGACGAGGTCGTCGAAGTCGAGCTCGGAGCGGCCCGAGACCTGCCACAGGCCGGTGATCCCGGGGAGGACGAGGTAGCGCTTCTTGTGCCACTCCTCGAGGCGCTCGAAGTCGCGCATCGGCAGCGGACGCGGGCCGACCAGCGACATCTCGCCGCGGACGACGTTGGCCAGCTGGGGCAGTTCGTCGAGCGAGAAGCGCCGGAGGAAGCGGCCGACCTTAGTCAGCCGCGGGTCGCGGCGGATCTTGAACAGGGCGCCGGTCTGTTCGTTGAGCGGCTCGAGGTCGTCCTGGATCTGGTCGGAGCGGTCGCGCATCGTGCGGAACTTGAAGCAGTAGAAGGGCTTGCCTGCTATGCCGGGTCGCACCGAGCGGTAGATGACCGGACCGCGGGAGCTCAGGCGGACCGCGATCGCGCTGGCCAGCAGCACCGGCGAGAGCAAGATCAACCCGAGCGTCGCGAAGACCAGATCGAAGGTGCGCTTCAGCGCGTAGTCGATCCCCTCGAACACCGGCGGGCGCAGCGTGAACAGCGGCACGGTCTGCCCGGGCACGAACTCGGCCCGGTCGATCAGGATCTCCATCGTCGACGGGGCGACATGTACGGTCACGCCACTCTGGTGACAGAGATCGACGAGCTCGACCGCCTTGTCCTGCGGGAAGTCCGGGTCGGCGATGATCACCTCCTGGACGCGCTCGCCGGCGAGGACCTCGGCGAGTTCGTCGAGCTTGCCGAGTGAGCGCAGCCCGTTCTGGGGGCGCGGCGTCAGCGAGATGTAACCGACGATCAGCACCTGGGTCCGCGCCCGGTTCTCCAGCGCGTGGGCGACCGCCTCGATGTGCTTCCCCGAGCCCACGAGCAGCGCCCGCCGCTGGTAGCCGGCCTGCTCCAGCAGCCATCCGGTCGTCCGCAGATGGAGCTCGCGCAGGCCGGTGATGTAGATCGTGCCGAAGAACAGCGAGCTGTAGAAGATGTAGTAGCTCGAGAAGTGCTGGCCGTTGGCGAGCGCGAACACGAGCGCGATGATCGTGGCCTGGAACAGGGCGGTGCCGATCTGGGCAAATCCCGGCCGTCGGGTGCGATCCGCGTACAGGTCGACCCGGGCGAACATCAGCACGGTGATCAGATACGCGAACGCGATCCAGTGGCGCGTCTGCTGCCAGACGATGGAGAACGCGAGGTGGTCGCCCTGGAGCGCGAGTTTGACCGCCAGCGCGGTGACCAGCGCACCGGCGACGCCGACGAAATCGAGGATCAGGAGCGAGAGGACGCGGGCGACGCGTCGCAGCGTCTCGAGTTGCAACAGGAATGAGAGGACGGGAGGACGCTTGCGCCTGACGTCGCGCTCGGGCAGAGGCATGCGGACCGGCCCCGGGTGGTGGGTTCCGTTGGCACGAGTGCCCGTAGCCTCTTGGTGGTCGATCGTCACCTTAAGCGAGTGCGGTTCATCTCACTCCCCCTACCCCGTCGTAACGGTATCTTGACACCTAAGTTACGAAGTATCTGGGCGTTCGCGCCCGCTACAGCCCGTGATAGCGGGGCATTTTCAGCGACCGGCGCCGATTAGCGTCTCGGTCCCAGAGCGTTCAATCGTCTTTTCCAGCCCCTCCCGAAGCGTGATCTGCGGCTCCCAGCCAAGGATCTCGCGGGCGAGCGTGATGTCCGGCTGACGGACCTGCGGATCGTCGGTCGGCAGCGCCTCGTAGACGATCTCCGACCGGGATCCGGTGACCTCGATCACCGTCTTGGCCAGCTCGAGCAGCGTGAACTCGTCCGGATTGCCGATGTTGACTGGATCGTGGTGACCCGACTCCGCGAGCATGATCAGCCCCCTGATCTCATCCTCGACATAGCAGAACGATCGCGTCTGGGATCCGTCGCCGAACACCGTGATCGGCCGATCCTGGAGCGCCTGGCGCAGGAAGGTGGGGATCGCCCGACCGTCGTGGGGCCGCATCCTCGGTCCGTACGTGTTGAAGATGCGGACGATCGAGGTGTCGACCCCCTGCTGGCGGTGGTAGGCCATCGTCAGCGCCTCGGCGTACCGCTTGGCCTCGTCATAGACGCCGCGCGGCCCGATCGGATTGACGTGTCCCCAGTAGGTCTCAGGCTGCGGGTGCACCTGCGGGTCGCCGTACACCTCGCTGGTCGAGGCGATCAGGAACCGGGCCCGGTGCTTCTTGGCCAGGCCGAGCGTGTGGTGGGTGCCGTAGGAGCCGACCTTCAGTGTGTGCAGCGGGAGACGCAGGTAGTCGATCGGTGACGCCGGCGAAGCCAGGTGGTAGACGAAGTCGATCGGTTCATCGACGAAGTAGGAATCGATGATGTCGAGGTTGAGATGCACGAAATCATTGGTGCGGATGTGCTCGATGTTGGCGAGCGACCCGGTCTCGAGGCTGTCAACACAGATGACCCGGTTGCCACGGCGAAGAAGCTCGTCGCAGAGATGTGAACCCAGGAACCCGGCGCCGCCGGTGACGAGGCACGTAGACATGCGGGCAGCCTACAACCAGGCAGTTTTCAAAGGTCTTTTCCTCGCCGGCGAGCTGACGTTCAGGTGACAGTGCGCCGCACGTGGTGGGTCTCACCGTGGCGGATCGTGACCCGCTCCGAATCGAGATGCTCGAGTAGCGCCTGTGCGAACTTGCGCGAGGTCCCGAGCTCATCGCGTACCTGCGCCAAGGTCACCGCGCCGCCGTGCCGGCCGGCCAGCGCCACCACGCGCTCGCGGACCTCGTCGACCAAGGCCGGGTGGTAGTGCAGCGTCTTCGTGACACGGACCGCGCGACCGGCGGCGCGCAGGGCCGCGAGGTCGGCGGGGTCGAGCTCGGAATCCAACGGAGGCTCGAACCGCGCCTCGCGCAAACGCTGTTCGAGCGCCAGCGCGCTCGGGGTCAGCGGCTGGGGGTCGGGCGGAGTCTGGCGAGGGGCGGCGGGGCCACCCGATTCGGCCATCCCGTCGTCGCTCTCGCCCCGCGCCAGCCGCTCCAAGCGGACCAGCAACTGGCGTGAAGGGCCGTGTTTACGCGGCCTCGTGTCGAGGACCGCGCCGCCGCCGATCGTGTCGGGCGGCGCGATCTGACGGATCACGAGCCGGTCGCCCCGCACCGGCACGAGCGGCTGCTCGAGGCGGACCTGCCAGAACGGGCCACCGAGCCACGCCAAACGGGCCGGCGACTCCCGCGTGCCGTGGTGGACCTGCACCCGGGCGCCGTGCTCGGGCTCGCGTTCCTCGAACGACAGCTCGGCGTCGATCAGGTACGTCGGCCGCAGATCCGAGTCGCGGGAGGCCAGCACCTCGCCACGGTCGATCTCCTCGACCGCGACCCCGGTCAGATTGACCGCAACCCGTTGGCCCGCCATCGCTCGCTGCACGGCCGCATCGTGGATCTGCACCCCGCGGACCCGCGCCCGTAGTCCCGAGGGCAGGACCTTGACCTCGTCTCCAGGACCGATCGACCCAGACCACAGCGTCCCGGTGACGACCGTCCCGGCGCCGCGGATCGTGAACACGCGGTCGATGTGCAGCCGCGCTGCGTCCTGCGCGTCTGCCGCTCGGCTTCGCAGCTGCGCGGCCACCCGGTCGAGGGTGGTGCGGAGTTGGTCGAGCCCCTCGCCAGTGCGCGCCGAGACGGGCACCAACTCAGCTCCCGGCAGCAGCTCGGAGGCCTCGACCATCGCCAGCTCAGGGTCGGCGAGGTCGGACTTGGTCACGGCGACGACGCCGGACCCGATCCCGAGGGCGTGCAGGACCGCTGCGTGTTCGCGCGTCTGCGGCATCACCCCGTCGTCGGCGGCGACAGTCATCAGGTACATGTCGATCCCGGTGGCCCCGGCGACCATCGTGCGCACGAACCGCTCGTGGCCGGGCACGTCGATCACCGACAGCTCGCGCGCCGACGGCAGCGTCAGTTTCGCGTAGCCGAGCGCGATCGAGATCCCGCGTGCGCGCTCCTCCGGCAGACGGTCCGTGTCGACGCCTGTCAGCGCTCTGATCAGAGCCGTCTTGCCGTGGTCGATGTGTCCCGCGGTACCGAGCGTGAGCGGGGACCGCGTCACCGGCCGAGCCGCTCGAGCGCCGCGCGCACGGCCGCGGCGACCACCGGGATCTCCTCGTCGGCGAGTGTGCGGGGGTCGAGCAGCAGCTGCCCGTCGTGGATCCTGCCGACCAGCGGCGGATCGCCCGACCGCAGCAACGCGCCGATCGCCGTCGGCTCGACCTCGGTCCCGAGCGCAACGACCGGCCCCTCGAGCTCGAGCAGCGGGAGCGCCCCGCCGCCGACGCGACCCACCGCCCGGACAACCTGGCAGCGGCCCTCGCCGATCAGCGAGCGAAGGCGCTGCGCCCGCTGCACCAGCGCTTCCTCACCCGCGTCGAGCATCGCCAGCACCGGAATCTCGCGCCGCACGAGCTCGGGGTCGCGGTACAGCATCAACGTCGCCTCGAGCGCGGCCAGCGACAGCTTGTCGATCCTCAGCGCTCGGGCGAGGGGATGGCGCGCGCGCGGTCGCCACCGCTGAAACCGAGCCCAGCAGCAGCCCCGCCTGCGGGCCGCCGAGCAGCTTGTCGCCCGAGCAGCAGACAAGCGCCGCGCCCGCCTGGACCGACCTTCGCAGCGACGGCTCCTCGGACAGCGAAGGGATCCCATTCGCGTCGGCGAGGACGCCCGATCCGACGTCGTCGATCACCGGGACGCCGAGTCCGCACAGCTGCTCGATCGAGACCTCCTCGACGAAGCCGAGGGACCGGAAGTTCGACGGGTGGACGCGCAGGATCGCGCCAACCGGAGTCTGGGATGCTTCGATCGCCCGCTCGTAGTCGCGGACCCGCGTCCGGTTGGTCGTGCCCACTTCCTCAAGCGTCGCGCCCGACTGGGCGATCACCTCGGGGATGCGGAACCCTCCGCCGATCTCCACCAGTTGGCCGCGGGAGACGACGATCGCACGGCCCGGGCCCGCCAGCGCCGCCGCCGCGAGCAGCACCGCCGCCGCCCCGTTGTTGACGACGATCGCGTCCTCGGCGCCCGTGAGCTCCGATGCCAGTCCCGCGACGTGGCTGTTGCGGCTGCCCCGCGCGCCCGTATCCAGCTCGAGCTCGAGGTTCGAGTAGCCCTCGGCAACCCGCGCCACCGCCTCGCGAGCGGCCGACGCGAGCGGCGCCCGGCCGAGGTTCGTGTGCACGATCACGCCCGTCGCGTTCAGGACGCGCGTCAGCGACGGCCGTTGGAGCTCGACAAGGATCTCGCGGGCACGCGAGACGACGTCCCCGCCGGGGTCCACCCCCGCCCGGACCGCCTCGCGACGCTCCTCGATCGCCCGACGGGCGGCGGCAACGGCGAGCGCATGCGGCGCACTCAGGAGCTCGGCGAGCTCGTGCACCGAGGGGAGATCCCTCAGCTTTGCCGACGCGGGCTCGTCCCCGCCACCCATTCGCCCTCTTCTTTCTTCCAGATCGGTGCCTGGGCCTTGATCTCGTCGATGATCTCCCGCGCTCCGGCGAATGCCGCGTCGCGATGGGGCGCCGACGCGGCGACGATCACGGACGGCTCGGACAGCGGGACCACGCCGATCCGGTGCTCCGCGGCCGCTGCGCACAGGCCGTGGCGTTCGATCGCGGCGGCGACGATCTCGGCGATCTTGCGCTCCGCCATCGGCGCGTAGGCCTCGTAGTCGAGCTGCGCCACATCCCGGGTCACGCCCTGGAAGGTGACGAGCGCGCCGGCGCGCGGATCGCGAACGAGCGCGATCAGCGGCTCGAGTGCCAGCGGCTCTTGGGTCACGCGTGCGTGGAGCGAGTCGACCGAGCCGCCGGAGACCGGCGGGATAAGTGCCAGCTCGTCGCCGCTGCAAAGGCGGGCCGAGGCGTCCGCATATTCGTGGTTGACCGCCATCACAACCGGCACCCCTTCGGTCAGCGCGCGTACCTGCGCCAGCGCGTCGCCAACCGATGCCCCGTCGGGAAGGTCGAGCTCGATCTGCCCGGCGCCGGCGCGCTCACGCAGTACTGCGAACAGGCGGACGCTGACGTGCATGGGACAAAAGGCTAATCCAGTGGGCGATTGGTCTCGGGCGACAGCACTGTTTACGGGCCGTTAGACGGTTTGCCCAGCAGACCTTTAGTTGCTTATCCTGCGTCGCGGAGGGGTCGTCAACAACAAGGAGCCCAATGCGTAATTGGAGGAGCTGCCTGGCCGTGCCCGTCGCCGCACTGTGCGTCGTGGCGCTTGCCGCGTGCGGTAGCAGCAGTAGCAGCAGCACATCGACCACGACATCAACGCCATCATCGAGCGCAACCTCGACCTCGTCGTCCTCGACACCGGCCGCCGGCGCAAATGCCGCCGTCGTGAAACTGGTGCCGGCATCGATCAAGTCGAAGGGCACGATCACGGTCGCGGCCGACGCGAGCTACGCGCCGAATGAGTTCATCGGATCCGACGGTCACACGGTCGTCGGGATGGACGCCGATCTGAGCAACGCCCTCGCCGCTGCGATGGGGCTGAAGGCCAACATCGTCAACGCCACGTTCGACACGATCATCCCAGGCCTGTCGGGCGGCAAATACGACATGGGCGCCTCTTCGTTCACGGACACCCTGGCGAGGGAGAAGGTCGTCAACTTCGTCGACTACTTCTCGGCGGGTACCTCGTTCTTCACGAAGACCTCGGGTGGGACGTCCGTGACCGGGCTCGCGGACCTGTGCGGCAAGAGCGTGTCGGTCGAGAGCGGCACGACGGAGGAGACCGACGCGCAGGGTCAGAGCAAGAAGTGCACGGCCGCGGGGAAGCCGAAAGTGACGGTGCTCGTGTTCCCGACCCAGACGGCGGCCAACCTGGCGCTGTCGAGCGGTCGCGCCGAGATCTCGATGGCCGACTCTCCGGTCGCCTCGTACCAGGTGAAGCAGTCCCACGGGGCCTTCAAGCTCGTCGGCACGACGTACGGCACCGCGCCGTATGGCCTCGCGCTCCCGAAGGCAAGCGGGCTGGCGCCCGCGGTGCTGGCGGCACTCAAGGTGCTGGAGAAGAACGGCACGTACATGTCGATCCTCACCAAGTGGGGCATCCAGAGCGGCGCGCTGCCCGCCGCCGAGATGAAGATCAACGGCGCCACTAGCTAGCCGGCGCGGCTGTAGGCAAACTACGGCTCCGAGGTGAGTACCTCAGAGCTATCCGATACGACGGAGACGGGGCGGCCCGAGGAGATCAAGGCCGTCCCCGTCCGTCACCCCTGGCGATGGGTGGCGGCAGTGATCGTGCTGTTGATCGCAGCGTCGATCATCCGCTCCTTCGCAACCAACAAGAGCTTCGGCTGGCACCTGGTCGGCCAGTACCTGTTCGACCCGCGGGTGCTCCGTGGCCTGGTCGCGACGATCGAGCTGACGGTCCTGGCGATGGTCATCGGGATCGTCCTCGGGGTCCTGCTGGCGACCATGCGCCTCTCGCCGAATCCGATCATCTCCGGCGCGAGTTGGCTCTACATCTGGTTCTTCCGGGGGACGCCGCTGCTCGTGCAGATCCTGTTCTGGTACGACATCGGCGATCTCTTCCCGCCCCCGAAGGGGATCTCGCTGGGCGTTCCGTTCGGCCCGAACGTCATCCACTACACGCACGCGAACAGCCTGATCACGCCATTCGTCGCGGCTCTGCTCGCGCTGGCTGTCAACGAGGGCGCCTACATGGCCGAGATCGTGCGCGCCGGTTTCATCTCGGTTCCCGAAGGTCAGACCGATGCGGCCCAGTCGCTCGGCATGAGCCGCCTGCAGACGCTGTGGCGGATCGTGCTGCCGCAGGCGATGCGGGTGATCATCCCGCCCACGGGCAACGAGACGATCTCGATGCTCAAGAACACCTCGCTGATCAGCGTCACGGCGTATGCAGAACTGCTCTACGCCACCCAGGAGATCTCGGACGTCAACTTCCAGCCGATCCCGCTGCTGATCGTCGCGAGCATCTGGTACCTCGCGATGACGAGCGTCCTGTACGTCGGGCAGTACTTCATCGAGCGCCACTACGGGCGAGGGTTCTCGAGGGCGCAGGGCACGACCATGCGAAGCCGCTGGCTCGCGTTCGGCGGCGGCTCCAGACAGATGTGACCCCGCCAATGGTCAAAGCGGAGGCCGTGCACAAGCGCTTCGGCCGCCTCGAGGTCCTCAAGGGGATCGACCTCGAGGTCCAGCGCAAGGAGGTGATGTGCCTCCTTGGGCCGAGCGGCTCCGGGAAATCGACGTTCCTTCGTTGCATCAACCACCTGGAGAAGATCAACGCCGGCCGTCTGTCGGTCGACGGCGAGCTCGTCGGCTACCGCGAGCAGGGCGGCAAGCTCCACGAGTTGCCCGAGCGCGAGGTCGCGCGCAAGCGAGCCGAGATCGGGATGGTCTTTCAGCACTTCAACCTGTTCCCGCACATGACCGCGCTGGAGAACGTGACCCTGGCGCCGATCCAGGTCGCCGACGTTTCTCGCAAGGAGGCGCGCGACCGCGCCGCCGAGCTCCTGAACCGAGTCGGCCTCGGCGACAAGCTCGACACGTACCCGGTCGCGCTCTCTGGCGGCCAGCAGCAGCGTGTCGCCATCGCCCGCGCGCTGGCCATGCAACCGAAGCTGATGCTGTTCGACGAGCCCACCTCCGCGCTGGATCCCGAGCTGGTCGGCGACGTGCTCGACACGATGCGAGCGCTCGCGAGCGACGGGATGACGATGATCGTCGTCACCCACGAGATCGGGTTCGCCCGCGAGGTGGCCGACACGGCTGTGTTCATGGACGACGGCCTGGTCGTGGAGAAGGGGCCGCCGAAGGAGGTTCTGGACAACCCGCGCGAACAGCGGACCCAGACGTTCCTCTCGAAGGTGCTGTAGGCCGACCGGGAATAATCTGTCGGAGATGGCCACAACGCCCGAGCACCGCACAATCGCCCCGATCGTCGGACCCGATGACCCCCGCCGGTTCACCGACTCGGGGATCGAGGTAAAGCCGCTCTATACCGACGAGGATCTGCCGCCCGATCTGCCCCAGAAGCTCGGCGAGCCCGGCGAGTACCCGTTCACGCGAGGCATCCACCGCGACATGTACCGCAAGCAGCTGTGGACGCAGCGCCAGTACGCGGGCTATGCGAGCGCCAAGGAGTCAAACGAGCGCTACCGCTTCCTGCTCGAGCACGGCTCGACCGGACTGAGCATGGCGTTCGACCTCCCGACCCAGCTCGGGCTCGACTCCGATGACCCGCGCTGCCTGGGCGAGGTCGGCCGTACGGGCGTCGCGATCGACTCGATTGACGACATGCGGACGGCCTTCCACGAGATTCCCCTCGACCAGGTCTCGACCTCGATGACGATCAACGCGCCGGCGTCGGTGTTGCTGCTCCTCTACGAGCTGGTCGGGGAGGAGCAGGGGGTCCCGGCCGAACAGCTTCGCGGTACCACCCAGAACGACATCCTCAAGGAGTACATCGCCCGGGGCAACTTCATCTATCCGCCCGACGGCGCCATCCGCCTGACCACGGATCTGTTCGCGTACTGCAACGAACGGGTGCCGAAATGGAACACGATCTCGATCAGCGGATACCACTTCCGCGAGAAGGGGTGCTCCGCCGTCCAGGAGGTCGCGTTCACGCTCGCCAACGGCATCGCCTACGTGAAGGCGGCACTCGACGCCGGGCTTGAGATCGACAAGTTCGGGCCGCGGCTGGCCTTCTTCTTCAACGGCCACAACAACGTCTTCCAGGAGGTCGCGAAGTTCCGGGCCGCCCGGCGGATGTGGGCCGAAATCATGCGCGAGCGGTTCGGGGCCCAGGATGAGCGTTCGTGGCGGCTGCGGTTCCACACCCAGACCGGCGGCGTGACGCTGACCGCGCAGCAGCCTGAGAACAACATCGTTCGGGTCGCTCTCCAGGGGTTCGCGGCCGTCTGCGGCGGCACACAGTCGCTCCACACCAACGGGTTCGATGAGGCACTGGCGCTGCCGACCGAGCGGGCGGCCAAGATCGCGCTGCGGACCCAGCAGATCATCGCGTATGAGTCGGGCGTGCCCGACACGGTCGATCCGTTCGCAGGTTCTTACTTCGTCGAGGCGCTGACCGACGAGATCGAGCTCCGTGCCAAGGAGCTGATCGCCAAGGTCGACGAGCTCGGGGGATCGGTCCAGGCGATCGACTTCATGAAGAACGAGATCGAGGAGTCGGCGTTCGGCTACCACGAGCGTTACCGCCAGGAGCAGGACATCGTTGTCGGCGTCAACAAGTTCGTCGAGGACACGCTCGAGGTGCCGGACATCCTCCGCGTCGATCCGGAGTCCGAGCGCGAGCAGGTCGAGCGGCTTCGTAAGTTCAAGGAGGATCGCGATGCCTCGGTCGTCGAGCGCCGGCTGGAGGAGATCCGCTCGGCGGCTAGTGGGACCGACAACGTGCTGCCGGTGCTTCGGGACGCGCTCCGCGATCGCTGCTCGCTGGGCGAGGTCTGCGGCGCGATGCGCGACGTGTTCGGCGAGTACCAGCCCACGTTCTGATGCTCGTCGGAGCCGCCGCGTTCTGGCAGTTCATCCTCGCCCTGCACATCGGGGCCGTGGTCGTCGCCTTCGGCGTGCTCTTCATATACCCGCTGCTCGGCGTGATCGGACTCCGGCTCGATCCGCAGGCGATGGCGTCGTTCCACCGGTTCCAGCTGGCCGTCCACACGCGCGTGCAGACCCCGGGACTGGGTGTCGTGGTGCTGGCCGGTATCTATCTCGCGAGCTACCTGCACGAGTGGGGCCAGTTCTTCGTCGGCTTCGGCCTCGCCGCCTCGGTCGTGATCGGCGGAGTCGGTGGCGCCTACATCGCTCCTCGCGAGAGGCGACTCGCGGAGCTGGCCGACCAGGAGGTGGCCGCGGTCCCGGCTGGCGCCGGCGGCGTCTCGTGGAGCGATGGCTACCGGGGGGCTTCCCGCCAGGCCGACCTCGCGCGTCTGCTCCAGCTGGTGCTAGCGGCGGCGACGATCCTGTTCATGTCGCTCCAGCTCTGAATCCTCGCCCGCCACACGCCGGAACGACGCGAACAGGGTCCGTCCCCGCAGCGCCCCACCGGTTCAGCGGGGGTGATGGCGCCGGTGCTTCCGGTGCTTATGGGGCGGCTTGGGCAGCTGGACTGCGGTCTTGGCGATCGCGCCGTCGACCGTCGTGAGCCCGTCGCCGAGCGCCCGGACCTCGACGGTCCCGCCCGGCAGGCCTGCGCCGGGCACCGTCATCCGCAGCGAGTGTGTCCTGATCACCTCGTCGGTGTGAAGCCCGGAGCGCAGCAGGACGAGCACCACGTATTTCCTGGCGTGCGCGACGCGGGCGAAGCTGACGTTTAGCCGGTTGCCGGTGCGCCTGGCGTGCAGTCCGCGGATCCGTCCCAGCCGGAGCGGGCCGGGGGCGCGGTAGCTGGCGAGCGACGAGCTGTCCGCTGCGGCCGACCACGACCGGCGCGCCGTTCTCAGTCACTATCGCCAGGATCTGCCGTGTGCCCCCGGGCCCCGGCGCCGGCTTGAACTTCACCGTGCCGTGGCCGTTGCTGCTCGACCCGATCACCCTGTTGATGTCCGTGCCGCGCTCGAGGAATGTGACGAGCTCGCCCGGCTGCGCGTTGAACGAATACCGGAGCACGCGATGCCCACCTCGGCCACTCACCCGCGCCTTGACCGTTGGCGTAAAGCCGTGGGCATCCAGGATCTGCCCGATCGCCGGCGAGCCCGGGTTGGTCGTGATCGTGTAACGCCCCGCCGGCGGGTGGATGATCGCGATCGTGGTCGTGTTGAGCTGCGGGTTTCGCCCGATCACGAACGGCGGCTGGTTGAACCCGGCGCCGCTGGCGGTGGTGGCGTGGATGCCGCCGGGGCCGGTGATCGTGACGTCGGGCGCGCCGGCGTGGCCGATCACCCTGACCATCTCGTTGGGCAGACCGCCACGGACCTGGAACGAGTCGCCGGCGGCCGCGTCGTGCACCGCCGACGCCGAGACCGCCTCCTCGTAGGGGGTCAGGTCGCAGCTGCCGATCATCAGGTTGACCCCGGATAGCCCCTGACCCCATTTGTAACCGACCCCGGCGGCGTAGTTATCGAAGTAACCGCAGCCGCCGATGCCGACGCTCGAGACCACGCCCTCCACTCCGAGGTTCGCCTGGAACCCGAGGACGCTTACGCCCAGCCCCAGACTTCCAGCGATCTCGAACTGCCCGCTGCCGAAGTTGAGCTGCCCCTGAAGTCCGCCGTCGGCGGTCACCGCGCCGTTGAACAGGTTGATGTTGAAGCCGCCGCCGGCGGCGATGTAAGTCGGCGCCGCGTACATCACGTATCCGTCGGCCAGCTGCTCGGTGCCGAGCAGCGGGATCGTGAGGTACACCTTGCCGCCGACAGCCAAGGCGAAGTTCTGGGCGCTGATCCGGGGCAGCGAGAGCGGTGGGAAGAGCGTGCCCGAGCCGAGCTCGCCGCCGGTGAACTGGTACGGCTGGCCCTGGGTCGGGAACACCAGGAAGACGTGCCCCTCGATGTTGGCGAAGTTCTTGACGTTCAGCCCGACCTCGCCGGTGATCGCCGTCGGGTGCAGCCCCAGCGACACGCCGAGGGACGTGAGACTGACCGGCGGGAAGAGCGGGATTGACGCCGCAGAACCGAGGTTCAGCTGCGCGCCCCCGTAGTCGAAGGCGCCGTTGACGAACCCGAGGCCCCAGTAGGGAGGCGGTGTCGAGCCGGACGGCGGCGCCGCGTCGAGGCTGACGCCGAGGATCCCGAGTTTCCCGATCGCGTCCCACGATGAATAATCCGGGTTGTTGTTGCCGAAGCTCGTCTGGGTCTTGCTCTGGCAATAGCCGTCCGAGATGTGGTTCTGGTAGCAGAACGCGAGGTCGTCCATCTCGAACAGCGAGCCAAACAAGTCGAACGACGGCGCCTTGAAGTACAGCTCGTTGAACTGCACGTCGTCGCTGTCGTCGGCCGTGGCGACCGCCTGAGCGCTCAGCCCGGCGCCGGAGATCCCGATCGCACTGAAGGCGCCCGGCATTTTGACGTTTGCGGTCAGCGTCGTGGTGCTCTGCTGCAGCTTCACCGACAGCGTTCCGGTGAGCGAGAAGCCGGCGCCCAGATCGAGGGCGGTCGCCGCCGCCTGGTTGTTGCCGGCCAGCTGGTCGAGGTTCGCCTCGAGTTCCTTGACCTCCCCCGGGCCCGACCCGTCGAGCGTCAGCGGTCCGGAGTACAGCGACACCAGATCGTCCATGATCCGGACGGTGGCGTGGGATGAGACGACCCGCTTGGAGTTCGCGTCGAATACCACGGTGGCGCCGCTGTCCGGGGTGATGTCGAGGCCGTTGACGCGGACGATCGCCTGAGCGATCAGGATGCTTCCCGGGGCCTTCTTGATCTCCGACTCGAGCTTCTTCTGGCACGGCGTCGTATCGAGCTTCAGGTCGTTGCACAGCACCTTCTCGTCGGCCGACGGGAGTTGAGCCTCGTCCACCGCTGCCTGCAGGCAACCAAGGGCGGCGATCACGCCGAAGTTCGCGGTAGCCGTGCAGCCGGGTGGCGGGCCGCCGCCGCTCTGCGGGCCGGTCGACTTGGTCGTGGTTGCTGGTGCGTTTGACGGTGAACACGCTGGCGGCGCTGAAGCCCGTGACGCCAGTCGTCGTCGACTGCTGTGCCTGCGCCGTGTAGGTGCCGTTTGAGAGAGCGGCGCTGGCGCTCACCGACCACGCGCTGCCGGCAGCCGTGGTGCGGAGAGTCTGGACGGGCGAGCTCGAAACCGCGTTCCCGGCGTAGAGCTTGACAGTGATCTGTGGCAGAGCGGCAGCGCCGGTGTCGGCCCGCCCCGAGAAGGTCGGTGTCGCGGTGGTCACCGTGCTGCCATTTCCGGGCTTTGTCAGTGTCACACCCGGCGCCCCAGCCGCGTTTACCGTCAGCGACCCGACGGCTGGTGCCGTGCTCCCTCCGGCATCGCCGATGTGGATGACGACGGTCGCGTTTTGCGGCGTCGTGTACGTGTGCGTGCCGTGGACCGCGTAGTTGCCGCCCGAGCCGGTGATCGTTCCCGCCGACGGCGGCGTGCCGTCGCCCCAGTCGATCGTCGCCGAGAAGTCGCTCAGCCGTCCGTCGGGGTTGGCGTCGGTGAACTTCGCCACCGTGCCGCTGAACGGGGCGCCGGCCGTCGCGGTCAGCCCGGTCACCGCGGTGGCGGTGAGGGGTGCGTCTGCGATCGTGGCCGTTGTCGTTCCATGCGAGCCGTCGTCCGTGCTCGCACTGATCGGGTCGGACCCAAACTCGTCGTAGGTGTGAGTGCCGCTGACGGTGGCGATCAGTCCCTGGCAGCTGATCGACGCCGGCGAGGATGGTGGGCCGTCGCCCCAGCTGGTGATCGTTCCAGAGGCCGGACAGTCGCCGTTGACCGTCATCACCGGACCAGTGGCCTGGGTGCCCTCGGTACCCACGAACGGATCACCGGTGACCGAGGGCGCGCCATCGTCGGAGCTTGTCGCCACGTGGAACCCGGTCGGCGGCACCAGCCCGGATGGGGGGTTGGTGATGTTCCCCACCGACAGCTCGACGACATCGCCGGCGCCGATCTGCACTGGCATGAGCGTGTCTGACGAGCCGCTGGTGCTGGCCGGCGTGTCACAGAAGTAGTTGCCTGTGCTCAGATCCAGCGCGAACGTGCAGCCGCCGGAACCTGACGCGAACTGGGTGCCAGACGGGGCGCCCAGCGTGATCGATCCCCATTGACTGCGAGCGCTGGCGATCTCGCCCGTCGGGCTCGCCTGGTACTCGGAGATGATCCTGTCGTCGCTCGCCGATCCTGACTGGTCGGTGTTTTGGAGCAGGTCAGTGGTGGGGAGGTTCGCCGGAGTAAACGTGAGCGGCGAGGCGGGGTTCCCGGGCCGGGTGTCGGTCGATGTCGTGACCGTCACATCGTTCGCCGGATAGGTGGCGGCGGCGGGGTTCGTGACCCCGCCCACTATGAGCGCGAGCATGTCGCCGGGCGTGACCGCGCTCGGCACGAGCTGCATCGTCACGCTCGTAGGAGTGAAGCTGCCGCCGCACCCGGCGCTTGCGCCCGTCGTCATGTCGTACACCGAGGCGCACCGCTCCGTCTCAATCGCGCTGCTCGGCGGCAGTGTCGCTTGTATTTGCACATCGTCCAGCCCGTCATCGGAGATGCCGCCCGTCGGGCTGGCGGTGAACAGCGTGGCCCAGGTCGTCTCGGTCGCCCCGCCCGCGAGCGTCGTGGGTTCGATCGTCACGCTCGTCGGACTCTTGGCCGCCGTGAACGTCAGGCCGGACGTTGGATTGGCGACCGTGGTGTCTGAGCTCGTCGCGACGCCGAAGTCGCCTGCCGGGTAGGACCCGGCGGCGGGGTTGACGACTTGGTGGACCTCGAGCTCCAGCATGTCTCCAGCGCCAATTGCGAAGGCCGGCGTGACGGTCACGCTGCTCCCGTCGCTGCTGGTCGATGCCGCGTTGCAGCATGTGGTCGCGCTCGTCAGGTCGAGCAACACGACCGTCGCGTTGCGCTGGAAGGTTCCGGCCGGGGCGGTTACGGTGATCGTCCCGGAGTTGGCCGCGAGCGCCCCGGCCTTGCTCGTCTCGAACTGGGCAGTCCAGACGTTTCCGGTGGCGCCTGCGGTGCGGCCCGTCTCGTAGAAGTGCACACCGGCGACCGAGCCTGAGGCCGACGACGACGGCGCGGCGGCTGTCACTGGCTCGGGATCGGAGCTCGTCGAAACGGACACGTGCCCGGCCGTGACGCCTCCCGACGCGTTCGTAACTCCCTGGATGATGAGGCTGACGACGTCGCCGGCGCGAATCGTGGCGAAGCCGCTCTGTGCCGCTGTCATTGTGAGCTGCTCGCCGGACCCTGTCGCGGTGCTCGCCACCGAGTGAACCCCGTACGCGCCCCCCGTGTTTTCGTCGCGGATCGTGTACGCGAAGTTGCTTGTCGGGAACGTCGTTCCCGCAGGGGCGTCGATCACGATGCTGCCCCCGCCCAGCAGGCGACCGGTGGAGCTCGTCGTGAACGAGAGGCCCCAGTTGGCGGTCGAGCCGCCGGCCGTGCTGCTGGTGGTGAATCGCGGCGTGCCGACCAACTGCGGGCTCGTGAATGTGGTCGCGGGCGTCTGCGCCGCCACTGTGTCCGCATTCGTCGTGACGGTGAACGCGCCAGAACCGGCCGCGGGGTTGGTGTCGTCGTAGAAGTCAAGCTCGAGTAGATCTCCGGCCGCGGCGCTCACAGGGCTGATCGTTGCCACCCGGCCTCCGTCGCTGGTCTGGACACCTACTTCCTCGTTGGTGAAAGTGGTGAGGTCGACGAGACTCGCGCCGCCGGTGCCGATCGTCGCCCCCTGCGGAGCCGTGACCGTGATCGTGTCGTAGTCAGACGGAAGGTTGCCGAGGCTGCTGAGCCTGAACCGGAGTCCCCAGGTGACGCCGGTCGCGCCGGCGGCCGTGGTGCTTGTCGTCGATGCCAGGATGCTCACCGGCTGGGGATTGGTGAACGAGCCCGGCAGTGCGTTGTTGGCGCTCGGGGATACCGTGATTCCGGAGAACGAGGTCCCCGACGCCGGGTTGTTGACGTCCGTGACGTCGACGGCGAGCAGGTCGCCGGCGGCGATCGCGTTCCTCGGCCTGGCCTCGGCGGTGGTGCCGTCCGGCGTGACATCAACGCCGGTGGAGTCGTCCACGCCGGTGGTCAGGTCGACGATCGACATGGTGGCCGCGTTGGGCCTGAACGAGCCCGCCGGGCCGGTGACCGAGACCACCTGGTTCTGGGTGGGATCGACCGTGGCGGTCGCCTGAAAGCGAAAGCCCCAGGTGACGGCCGTTGCCCCGCCGGCGGTCGTGCTCGGGCTGAACCTGATCGGGATCGGGGCCGCTGCGGGAGGAGCGGGATCCGCGGCGGGTGCCAAGACCGCGCCGGCGCCAAGCGCCACAGCGAGCGCCGTTGACCATCTGCGCCACCGAATGCACGAGTTCCCCAAGACACCCCCGTTCATGACTCCCTCACCCCGACGGGCAATGTAATGCGCGGCCATGCGGAATGCAACACACGACCCGCGGAAGGAGTCGTCACCGGGCGCGCGAAATCCCGACTCATGACAGAACACGAGGCAAGCCGAACCTTGGTGAAGAGCCCACCCGAGCTGTGGGCCGAATGCAGCGAGGCCGGCTCGCTAGCCCGTCACCTGGGCCAGTTCGGCGAGATTCGGATTACGAAGCTCGAGCCTGAGACCGCCGTTGCCTGGGAGGGCGAAGAAGTGAGCGGCACGGTGCGGTTCGAGCCGTCAGGGTGGGGAACGCGGGTGATCTTGACCGCCCGCGCCACCGAACAGCAGCACACCGAGAAGGCTCCGATCCAGGAACCGAACCAAACAGGCGCCGAACTGAAGGATCCGCCGGTGCCCGAGGCGCCGACCGTCGGCGACCCGCCGAGCGTGGACGATCCGCTACCGGTCGACGAGTCAGCCCCGCCATCAGACCCCGAGCCAGAGCCAGAGCCAGAGCCCGAGCCCCTGCCACCGGCGGCCAGCGTGCCTGCGCCACTCGTCCCCGCGGCCGAGCCGATCCGCCGGCGGGGGCTGCTCGCGCGGCTCATGGCGATGTTCGGACCGCCTGAGCCCGCCTCGTCCCCGGTACCGGGCGGCTCCAGTTCGACCCCGCCGCCAACGCCCGCAGGCGCTCAGACCTCGACTCCACCGCCTCTCTATTCGACCCTGCCCCCCGAAGCGCGGCCGGCCGCCGCCCCGCGGCCGGCCGCCGTTTCGACGGCGACTGCCACCCCGCCGGATCCGCCCGACCCGCCGGATCCTCCGGAGCTGTTCGACCCGCCCGAGTCCTCGGACCCCGACGTGCTCGACGGGGTCGACCACGACGCGGTTCTCGCCGCGGCGCTTGACAGCCTCGGCCAGGCGCATCACCGGCCGTATTCACGGGCGTAGCTTCCTAAGAGAGTCCTAACCTTTCACCAATTCCACGAGGAATAGGCTGGCCCGACCCACGGGGGTGTGGCGCTCGCGACGGTTGTTCCGGGCGTTCATGGACGGACCCCGAATCTCAGAACCGCTCCGCGAGGAGGGAGGGACATATGACGCAAGCAGGCGTTGTGCGTCGATTGTTTGGGACGGCGGCTTTCACCGGCGCCGTGCTCGCTGCTGCAATGGCGTTTACTGCCGCCACGGCGGCGGCGTCAACGGTCACCATCAAAACCGGCACTGTGGCGATGCATTTCCGGGGCACGCTCGACCTCAGCAAGTACATCTTCTCCGGCTCGCACAGCGACGTTGCCGGTTTCCGCCAGGGCGCGTCGCTCGCGGCTGCGATGCCCAGTAACAACAGCTACCGGATTGAGGATCCCGCGATCGAGTCGTTCAAGCAGGCGGCCGGGCCGGCGGTGTCCTCCACGTCGAGCACGATCACCACGACGAATGTCGCTGGAGAGAAGGGGTTCAGCGGCCTGACCGGTTATGACCAGGCTTTGGCCAACAACAATCTCGACCTCGAGCCGCCGGATCAGGGTCTGTGCGCCGGCAACGGCTACGTCGGCGAATTCATCAACAACGCGTTCGCTGTCTATGACACGAATGGCGTTCAGTTGTTGAACACCGTCCCGTCGTACAAGCTCTTCCTCCAGCCGTCGACCGCGTTCCTGTCGGACCCTCGCTGCTACTACGACGCCGCGACGCAGCGCTGGTTCATGAACGAGTTCGTCGTCGGGAACGCTTCCGGCACGGTACCGAGCATCCAGTTCCTTGCGGTGAGCAACACCTCGGATCCGCTCGGCACCTGGTCGGTGTGGCAGTGGACGACGACCGATCCGAATACGCCCGGCTGCCCGTGCTTCGGTGACTTCGACCAGTTCGGAGCCGACAATAACGGCGTCTATATCGCCACGAACGAGTTCGGCAACGGTCCACCGTTCGCGTTCAACGGCCCGATCATCTACGCAGTCTCGAAGCAGACGCTCGAGCAGTTCGCGAATACCGGCATCGCGCCCGTGATGTTCCGCTACCGCGTCACACAGGACTACTTCGGGCAGCCGTACCACATCTCGCCGGCATCGAGCCCACCAGGCGCCAAATTCGCGCCGGACACAGAGTACTTCGTGGAATCCAATGGCGATGCTGTTTCCGACGACCATCTCGCGGTCTATGCCTTGCAAGACACCTCGTTGCTTGCATCGCCGGCCGCTCCGCCGATGGTGTCGACGCTGATCAAGACCCAGAAATACACGTTCCCGCCCGATGCCACACAGAAGAACGGGCCGATCCCGCTCGGGGATGCGAACCAGGATCCCGAAGGACAGATTCAATCCGACTTCGACGCGATCCAGGAGGTGACCTACACCGGCGGTCAGCTTTACGCCGAGGCATCGACCGCGATGAGCAACGGAACCGTCGGAGCCGCCTGGTTCGAGCTGGCGCCGACGAGCACGAGCACGGGTGTGACAGCGACCGTGACCGCCCAGGGATACGTGAGGGTAGGTAACCAGAACCTGATCTATCCGGTGATCGCGGTGAATCCGTCTGGCGATGGGTACATGGCGTTCGCGCTCAGTGGACCGAAGTACTACCCGAGCGCGGCGTACATAACGTTCACCCCGGCGGGCCCGAGCGGCAACGTGATGATCGCCGCCCAAGGCGTAGCCCCGGAGGACGGGTTCACCTGTTACGCGGCGTTCGTCGGGCCGTTCTACGGCGGTTGCCGTTGGGGTGACTACTCGATGGGCGTGGCCATGGGATCGAAGATCTACCTCGCCACCGAGTACATCTCGCCCGACAGCCGCGACTACCTGACGAACTGGGGAACGTTCGTCTGGAACGCCCCGGCGCCGTCGTCGCCGTAGCGAAACCATCCAGGTGATGGATCCCCCCGTGCCGCCTTCGGGCGGCACGGGGCGGTCCTGTGCTGATCGGGCTGCGGTCGCCACCCCACAGATACACTCGGCCACCTGATGCGCGCCAAAGCCCCCGAAACCTACGAAGAAAAGCTGGAGCAGCTCCAGGAGATCCGCGACGAGGCCATTCATGCCGGCACCGAGTCGGCCGTCGCCAAGCAGCACGAGAAGGGCAAGTACACGGCCCGCGAGCGGATCCAGAAGCTGCTCGATCCTGGCTCTTTCCAAGAGCTCGACACGTTCGTGCGCCACCGCACCGCCGAGTTCGACATGGACAAGAACCGCCCCTACGGCGACGCCGTCGTGACCGGCCACGGCACGATCGACGGCCGTCGGGTGTGCGTGTTCAGCCAGGACTTCACGGTCTTCGGCGGCTCGCTCGGCGAGGCGATGGGCGAGAAGATGTGCAAGGTGATGGACCTGGCGGCCAAGATCGGCTGCCCGGTGATCGGGATCAACGACTCCGGTGGCGCGCGCATCCAGGAGGGCGTTGTCAGCCTCGGCGCCTACGGCGACGTGTTCGTCCGCAACGTCATGTGCAGCGGCGTCATCCCCCAGATCAGCCTGATCATGGGTCCGTGCGCGGGCGGCGCGGTCTACAGCCCGGCGATGACCGACTTCATCTTCATGGTCAAGGAGACCTCGCACATGTTCATCACCGGCCCCGATGTGATCAAGACGGTCACCGGGGAGGAGGTCGACTTCGAGTCTCTCGGCGGCGCGATGTCGCACAACACGAAGTCCGGGGTCGCGCATTTCGCCTCCGAGGACGAGGACAGCTGCCTGGAGGACACGCGCTACCTGTTCGGTTTCCTGCCGCAGAACAACCTTGAGATCCCGCCCCGCGTCCAGCCCACGGACGACCCGTTGAGGCAGGACCCCGAGCTTGACCACGTCGTTCCCGACAACCCCAACAAGCCGTATGACATGCGGGACGTCGTCCGCCTGATCGTCGACGACGGTGAGTTCTTCGAGGTCCACGAGCACTACGCGCGCAACATCATCTGCGGGTTCGCCCGGCTGAACGGCTATAGCGTCGGGATCGTCGGCAATCAGCCCAACCAGCTCGCCGGGGTGCTCGACATCGACTCCTCAACCAAGGGCGCGCGGTTCGTCCGCACATGCGACGCCTTCAATATCCCGCTGATCACGTTCACCGACGTGCCGGGCTTCCTCCCGGGGACGGCGCAGGAGTGGGGAGGGATCATCCGCCATGGCGCCAAGCTGCTGTACGCCTATACCGAGGCGACGGTGCCGAAGATCACGATCATCACCCGCAAGGCCTACGGTGGCGCGTACGACGTCATGGCGTCCAAGCACATGCTCGCGGACTTCAACTTCGCGTGGCCGACCGCCGAGGTCGCCGTGATGGGGCCCGAAGGTGCGGTCAACATCATCTACCGCCGCGACATCACCTCATCGCCCACACCCGACACGCGCCGGCAGAAGCTGATCAACGACTACAAGGCCCACTTCGCCAACCCCTACGCGGCGGCGGAGCGAGGCTATATCGACGACGTGATCATCCCGCACGAGACGCGTCCCAAGATCATCACCGCGCTCGAGACGCTCCAGACCAAGCGCCAGGCCGGGCCGAAGCGCAAGCACGGCAATATCCCTCTGTAGCGTCAGGCCTTGCGCCTCGTCAGGCCTTGCGCCGCATCCGTCCATCCCCGATAATCCGGATTGGGGTCAGGTGGTCAAGGAGGGATCGGATGGAAGTCAGGCTCATGCGTCGGGTGCTGGTCGCTTGGGGAGTTTTCGTGGGGTGCCTTTTCGCGTTTGCGGCGCCGGCGGCGCGCGACCACGTGGGTGGCCCAGAACGTGCCGCTAAGCGGCTTGGACCCGGCTGCCAACCTGGCTCCCCACGAGAGCTTGACCAAGATCTCCTGTCCCGCCGTCGGGTCGTGCGTAGCGGTGGGCTCGTACGTTGATGCGGGCGGGAGCCGTCAGGGCCTGATCGAGACGCTCTCGGACGGACGATTCACCGCCACCACAGCGCCGCTCGCCGGACTGAGTCCCGCCGCCGCCGGCAATCCGCAGGTGGCCCTGTTCGACGTGCGCTGTCCGGTCACGGGGTGGTGCGTCGCCGACGGGCAGTACTCGGTCGGCCCGGGCCAGACTCGCCTCCTTGCCGAGACGCTCTCCAATGGCTCCTGGAGCGCGACGACGCTTCCGAATCCGGCGGGGTCGTCCAATCCGGACGTGGGAGTTGAGGGCATGTCGTGCCCGGCGGAGGGAGCCTGCGTGCTTGTCGGCGCCTACGCCAGTTCGGGGCAGAACCAGCCGCTGGCCGAACGCCTGGCCTCCGGAACATGGACGGCGCAGGCCCCGCCGATCAACACGCTGAGCCCGGCGGGGACGGAGGGCCAGTTGTTTGACGTCTCCTGTTCATCGAGCACCGCGTGCACGGCCGTGGGAGACACCGATGGCGGCCAGGGCGCCCTCATCGAGACGTCGTCCGGTGGCTCGTGGGTGGCGTCGAGTCCCTCCCTGGCCGGACTCACCCCCAAGGCGGCAGCGGGCGGCGGCGGGGCATTGACGAACGTCTCGTGCTCGAGCTCCGGGTGCCTGTAGCGAGGTCGGCACCTACGAGGATCAGACCTTTGCCACCCAGGGGCTGGTCGTCGACCGGCGGCGGCGGCGACCGCTGTCGATCTGAGCACCTTCAAGCCTGCCGCCTTCACCAATCCGCTGTTCAGCTTCGAAGGGCTTGCCTGCTTCGCCACCTGCATCGCCATGGGCAGCTACACCTTTCCGCAGGGCCCGTCCTCGGGGCGACAGACAACGGTTACGACGTTCAGCGGGCGTGGTGCCTCGACGACTACCGCCTCGCTGTCGGGACTGAGCCCTGCCCCGTCGTCACCCGCCGGACCCGGATACAACCAGGCGTCGTGCGCTGATGCCACCGACTGCGTCGCCGTCGGGCAGTACGGTGCGGCGAACGGCACCATCCGCTCGATCCTCGAGACGGTGGCGGGAGGTTCCTCGTCGGCGGCCGCGCCGTCGCTCGCCGGCGTGACACCCGCCCCGGCCAGCAGCGACCCGGACGACACCCTGGCCGGCGTCTCCTGCCCCGCGAGCGGCGCGTGCGTTGCCGTCGGCTCCTACTTCGACGCCTCGGAGACGGCCCACGCGATGGTGGTCATGCCCCCCACCGCGAAGGTGTCGATGTCGCTCTCCCCGGGCACGATCACCGCCGATGGCCAGGCGACGACAACCGCGACCGCGAAGGTGAGCTCGGGCGCCGGCGCCATCCTCTCCTTCTCGAGCTCCGACGCTGGACAGAAGATCGGCCCCGTGCACGACGCCGGCAATGGCACATACATGGCGACGATCACGGCCTCGGAGAAGGTGGGTACGGCGACGATCACTGCCACCGACGAGTCCGACATTGCCAAGGCTTCGGGCACAGCAAAGTTGACTCAGGATCCACCGAAGGTGCACGTTTCGGTCACCCCCGGCTCGATCACCGCCAACGGCAAGTCGACCGCCACCGCCACCGTCACGCTGACCGGCGTGCACGGCGAGCCGGTCGCCGACCAGGACGTGGTCGTCACGACCGCCGGTCCCGGCGTCCGCCGGGGCGGTCATTGGCGGCGCCGGCGGCACCTACACGGCCACGATCACCTCGACGCACACCGCCGGCACGGTCACGGTGACCGGGACCGATCTATCGGTCGACCCGAGCGCGTCGGGGCACGCGACGCTGAAGACGAAGGCCTCGCCGCCGCCCAAGAAGAAGGGCTGCGTCGTGCCGAAGCTCCGCGGCGATCGGCTCGCTGCCGCGAAGCGCGCCTTGCGGAAGGCCCACTGCTCGCTCAGGCAAGATCACCAAGAAGGCGAGCGCCAAGGTGGCCAAGGGTCACGTGATCTCCTCGCGGCCGCGGTCGGGCTCGCATCGCAAGCGCGGCGCGCGGATCGCCATCGTGGCCAGTCGGGGCAAGGACTGAGTCAGAGAGTGACCGTCTGGGCCTCGACGCGACCTGCCCGCCACGCGTCGAGCGCGGCGGCGGCCACCGCCAGGTCCTGAATCGCGAGGCCAGTCGAGTCGAATAGCGTCACTGCCTCGGGCCCGGGTCGGCCTCGGGCGTCCCCGGCCAGCACCGCGCCGAGCTCGGTCACCTGCTCGCGAGAGACGAGCCCGGCCTGCACGGCGCCGGTGAGCTCTCCGCCGTGCGAGGCTTGCTCCCACTCGTCGCAGAACAGCGCGCACGAGGCGACCGCTCCGACCGACGCCTCGGCCTTGCCAGGGCCGTCCGCGCCGAGCATGTTCAGATGCAGCCCGGGGTGCAGATCGCCGGCGTCGACGACGATCTCCGACCCCGGGGTCACGCAGCAGACGACGAGCGAGCGGAGTGCCGACTCGCGCGGGCCGGCGTCCCAGTCGAGCTCGCCCGCCAGCGCGTTCGCGGCCGCCGTTCGCGGGTCGTAGCACACGCCGGGGCCGAATCCAGCGGCGGCGAGGCAGCGCGCCGCCCAGGCGCCGTGGAGCCCGCAGCCGATGATCCCAACGGTTTGCGCTTCGGGTCGCGCCAGCGCCCGGGCCGCGACCGCGGCGACCGCGCCGGTCCGAAGCGCTGTGACCGACCGGGCATCGAGCAGCATCAGCGGCTCGCCGGTCGTGGCGTCGGAGATGCAGATCACCCCCGTCACCGTCGGCAGCCCATGTTCGGGGTTGCCCGGGAACGAGGTCACCCATTTCAGCAGCGCGAGGCCGTCGCCGAGCGCGGGCATAGCGCGGAAATCGCCGAACGGAGGGCTCTCGAGGTAGACCTTTGGCGGCATCACGAACTCGCCGGCGTGGAAGCGCAGCAGCGCTTCGCGTACCCGCTCGATCGCCATCCTCGGGGAGACCGCCTCGAGCACGGCGTCGTAGTGAAGGACGGGAATTTCCGGCACCAGCCGCGCACGATACCCTCGGGGGCCAAATGAACCGCCGGCCGAAGCTCACGATTGTCGCTCCGAGCGCCTCTCCCGAAGAGGCCGCGGCGGTGGTCGCGGCGCTGGAGCGGTTCATGCGCGAGACGGCGCCGCCGCTCCAGCCGCCGGCGCCGCGAGCCGATCCGTGGCAGCGGGCCGCGCTCAACGAGGGCATCAACCGCCAGCCCTTCCAGCCGCTGCCCTGGGCCTGAGCACCCGTCCCTCAGACCCAATACTGTTCCAGCTGCGGCCGGCAGAACTGAGAGGGGCAACAGTGCACGTACGTGGACCGAAGCTGCTGGGCATCGTCGTTGCGGTAATCGCTGGGCTATCGCTGAGCACTCCGGGCGCGCTCGCCGGGACCACCCTGACCGCGAGCTTCACGACAACACCATCCGCGCCGGTGGCCGGCCAGTCGGTGACGTTCGACGGGTCGGCGTCCACCGCCCCCGCAGATGACTCGATCACCAGTTATCTGTGGAACTTCGGCGACGGCACGCCACAGACGACCACGACGCCCACGACCACCCACGTGTTCGCCAAGCAGGGCACCTTCACGGCGACCCTGACTGTCGTCGACGGCCACGGAAACGCCAGCGCGCCCGCCAGTGAGAAGATCGTCGTCGTCCCGGCGACCTCGGTGCCCGTGGCGCGGTTCACAGTCACGCCCAGGAGCCCGGTACAGGGCCAGGCGGCCATCTTCAACGGCTCCAAGTCGAGCGATGCCGACGGCGCCGCAATCACCACGTTCCGGTGGAACTTTGGCGACGGCACGACGGCGACCACATCCACCCCCTCGACTACGCACGCCTACGCCGTGCGGGGCAAGTTCGCGGCCTCGCTGACGGTCGTCGATGCGCGCGGCGTCACCAGCACCACCGTGACCGTCGTCGTCAAGGTCAAGAAGCCGACGACGTATCGCGTTCCCTCACCGCCCAAGGCGCGCTTCACCTTCGTCCCCGGTCATCCGAAGATCGGCGAGGCCGTTCAGTTCAACGGGTCGAAGTCGACCGGCGGCAAGAACCCTGTCACCAAGTACACGTGGACGTTTGGCGACGGCGCATCGTCGAGCTCACAGTTCCCAACCGTGTTCCACCGCTACCGCAATTCGGGCCGGTTCCGGGTGCAGTTGGTCGTCGAGAACAGCGCCGGCACGCTCAGCGCCGCCACGACCAAGACGATCACCGTCCTCCGCACGAAGCAGAAGAAGCACAAGCGCCCACGCCGGATCCGTCTCTCGGGCCTCGGGGTCAAGGTCTGCGCCCATCGCTCCGCCCGGTGCGCGGCCCGCGGCCTGAACGTCCGCTTCAGGCTCTCGGCAGCTGACTCCGTCGTCCTGACGATCAGCCGCCGGGGGCACAACCGGCCGCTCCAGCGGATCGTGCTGACCGAGCCTCGTGGACACGACGTGGCGTTCATCCGGTTCATCGGGCGCCGGCGCGGCCACTACGTGCTCCGAGCCCGGCCGGCCGGCGGTAGAGGCGCGAGGCACCGGTTCGTATGGCATAGGTAGGGCCGCGTAGGCTCGGCCCTAGCGGCGCCGACCGCGCCACCGCCCAACAAACCGCGAGCACACACCCCAAAAAGGCTATATCCCGATCGGGTTTTGGTACATTGAGTTGTCCTGACTCCGATGCCGGGAGGACCTCATGGAGCCCGCCTCACTCGACACCACCAGGACTGACCCCCAGACCAACGGCTCCGGTGGCCACGGCCCACGCACCGGATCGCTCGAGAACCCCGAGGTGCTGGAGAACGTTCCCGGGCACGTGATCCCGATCCTCGAGCGCGAGTTCGATGACTTCGACACGGAATCTACGCGGTTCCTGCAGCGGCGAGCTCGAGGGCGACGAGTTCACCAAGTTCCGCCTCAAGCAGGGCGTGTACGGGCAGCGGCAGCCGGACGTCCAGATGGTCCGCGTGAAGCTGCCGATGGGCGGAGTCACTCCCGACCAGCTCGACGCCTTCGCAGACGTGATCGAGCGGTACGTGCCGTTGCGCAAGGGCCACATCACGACCCGGCAGAACATCCAGATGCACCACGTCCCGCTGCCGGACGCGGCCCAGTTGATCCGCGAGCTCGGCGACGCCGGCCTGTCCAGCCGCGAGGGCTGCGGCAACACGATGCGCAACGTCACCGGCGATCCTCGCGCGGGAACTCTCGACGGCGAGCTGTTCGACATCACGCCTTACGCCGGCGCCTACGTCCGCTACTTCGTGCGCCACCCGACGACGCAGGCGATGCCGCGGAAGGTCAAGACCGCCTTCACCGCCACCGACGAGGACAACGCGATCACGCGGATCCATGACATGGCGTTCGTCCCGAAGGTCCGCGATGGGGTCCGCGGCGTCGAGATCCGAGTCGGCGGCGGCACGTCGATCATGCCCCGTCTGGCTCCCACGCTCTACGAGTTCGTCGAGCTCGACAACGGCGACTACCTGAAGGTCACAGAGGCATGCATGCGGATCTTCGATCGCCAGGATTGGCTGCGCGTCAACCGCGCCCGGGCCCGGATCAAGGTCCTGATCGACAAGATCGGGATCGACGAGTTCCGCAAGCTCGTCGAGGAGGAGCTCGAGGGAGAGTGGGTGCAGGAGCGCGACTTCTCGCTCGACGAGATCCTGTTCGAGCACGACGAAGCGGCAAACGCCCCGGCTCCCCAGGGCACGTACGCGACCGCCAATGGCGATCTGAAGGAGTTCGACCGCTTCGCCGAGACCAACGTGCAATCCCAGCGCCAACAGGGTTTTTCGACGGTCGAGGTCAAGGTGCGCCGTGGCGATCTGACGCCGGACGAACTCCGCGGCGTCGGCCAGATCATGCGCGAGTACAGCGGCGGCTACGCCCGCACGACCGTGCACCAGAACATCGTCCTGCGGTGGGTAAGGGACGAGTCGCTGTACGAGGTGTGGCGTCGGTTGTCCGAGCTCGACCTCGGCGACGCCGGTGCGGATGAGATCACCGACGTGGTGAGCTGCCCCGGCACCGACTCCTGCAAGCTCGGTATCACCAGCTCGATGGGTCTCAACCAGGCGATTCAGGACCGGCTCGTGGAGATGCAGATCGACGACGAACTGACCCGCCGGATCCATGTGAAGATGAGCGGCTGCCCCAACGGGTGCGGTCAGCATCACATCGCCCACATCGGGTTCTACGGGGCCTCGATGAAGGTCGGCGAGCATACGATCCCGGCCTACATCCCGCACGTCGGCGGCGCCTACGAGGGCGGCGACGTTCGGTACGGCCAGCGGCTGAAGGCACGGCTACCCGCGAAACGCGTGCCCGAGGCGGTCGAGCGGTGGGTCCGCTACTACGAGTCCGATCGCCAGGATGGCGAGGAGTTCATCGCCTTCGTCGACCGCGTCGGCCCCCAGGAATTCGAGGCCCGCGTGAAGGATTTGACGATGCCGATCGAATTCAACCTCGAGAACATGAACCACTTCGTCGACTGGACCAAGAACGCGCCGTTCGAGGTCATCCGCGGCGAGGGGGAGTGCGCCGTCTAGGCTTAAGCGCTTCAAAATGGCAACAACCTCACCCGATCTCGTCGAACAGGCCACCCCAGAGGAGGTCCTGGCCTACGCGGTGGAACGCTTCCACCCGCGGCTGACGATGGCCTGCTCTTTCCAGAAGGAGGAGTCGGTCCTCGTCCACATGCTGATGAAGGTTCAGCCCGACGTCCGCGTGTTCACGATCGACACCGGCGTGTTGTTCCCGGAGACGCTCCAGACCTGGAAGCAGTTCGAGGAGCGCTTTGGGCTCAAGGTCGAGGTGTTCGACGCGTCGAGCCCCGGCGAGCCGTGGACGGCCGAGCGCTGCTGCAGCGCCGCCAAGGTCGAGGCGTTGGGACAGGCCCTCAGCGACGTCGACGCCTGGATCACCGGGATCCGCCGCGACCAGGCGACGACGCGGACGGGCGCGGCCAAGCTCGAGCGCGATGAGCGGAGGGGGATCTGGAAGGTCAACCCGCTCGCCGACTGGAGCGAGAAGGACGTGTGGCGCTACATCTTCGAGCACGATCTCCCCTACCATCCCCTCTACGATCAGGGTTACGGCTCGATCGGATGTGCTCCGTGCACATCACCTGGGGAAGGACGTGAAGGCCGTTGGGTCGGCCAGGACAAGACCGAGTGCGGGATCCACACGTAGTCGTCGCCGACGTATGAATCCATTCCAATACGAGTTATCCCACCTCGAGACGCTCGAGGCCGAATCGATCCACATCTTCAGGGAGGTGGCGGCCGAGTTCGAGCGTCCGGTGCTGCTGTTCAGCGGAGGCAAGGACTCAATCGTCCTGCTGCGGCTGGCCGAGAAGGCGTTCCGGCCGGGCAAGTTCCCGTTCCCGGTGATGCACGTCGACACCGGCCACAACTTTCCCGAGGTGATCGAGTTCCGCGACCGGCTGATGTCACAGCTCGGCGAGCGGCTGATCGTCGCCAACGTCCAGGACTCGATCGACAAGGGCCGCGTCGCCGAGGAGACCGGGCCTCGCGCGTCGCGTAACCGGCTACAGACGACCACACTGCTCGACGCGATCGAGGAGCAGGGGTTCGACGCCGCGTTTGGCGGTGCGCGGCGCGACGAGGAACGCGCCCGGGCCAAGGAGCGGGTGTTCTCGTTCCGTGACGACTTCGGCCAGTGGGACCCCAAGCGCCAGCGGCCCGAGCTGTGGTCTCTGTTCAACGCCAAGATCCGCAAGGGCGAGCACGTACGCGTGTTCCCGATCTCGAATTGGACCGAGCTCGACGTCTGGCAATACATCGCCCAGGAGAAGCTCGAGGTTCCGTCCATCTACTACGCCCACACGCGTGAGGTGTTCGCTCGCGACGGGATGCTTTACGCGGTCAGCCCGCACATCCAGCTGATGGACGGCGAGGAGCAGTTCGAGACCTCGGTGCGCTACCGCACCGTCGGCGACATGACCTGCACGGGCGCCGTGCGCTCGACCGCGACCACGCTCGAGACCGTGGTCGCCGAAATCGCCGCTACGCGGATCACCGAACGCGGCGAGACGCGCGCCGACGACCGCGTCACCGAAGCGGCCATGGAAGACCGCAAGCGCGAAGGCTACTTCTAGAGCCATGGGCGCTGTCGCTGCTACAAACGGGCACATGACCCGGATGCGGGTGAGTGAGCTGTTGAGGATCGCCACCGCGGGCTCTGTCGACGACGGCAAGTCGACGCTGATCGGCCGTCTGCTCCACGACTCCAAGGCGATCTTCGAGGACCAGCTCGAGCACGTCCAGCTGACCTCCGAGCGTCGCGGCGACGGCTACCTGAACCTGGCGCTGCTCACGGACGGGCTGCGCGCCGAGCGCGAGCAGGGGATCACGATCGACGTCGCCTACCGGTACTTCGCCACCCCTCGCCGCAAGTTCATCATCGCCGACACGCCCGGCCACGAGCAGTACACCCGGAACATGGTCACCGGCGCCTCGACCGCCGACCTGTCGGTCGTCCTCGTCGACGCGCGCAAGGGCGTCAGCGAGCAGACCCGGCGCCACGCCTACATCGCGTCGCTGCTGCGGATCCCGCACCTGGTCTTCTGCGTGAACAAGATGGACCTCGTCGGCTACGACGAGGAGGTCTTCTACGACATCGTCTACGAGCTGACCGACTGGTCAGCCCGGCTCGAGGTCCCTGATATCACGTTCATCCCGATCTCTGCCCTCCATGGCGACAACGTGGTCGACCGCTCGAGCAACATGAACTGGTACGGATCGGCAACGCTGCTCTACCACCTCGAACACGTCGTGATCGCCCCCGATCGCAACCTCTCGGAGATGCGCTTCCCAGTGCAGTGGGTGATCCGACCGATGAGCGACGAGCACCACGACTACCGCGGCTACGCCGGCCAGGTCGCCGGCGGCGTGCTGCGCCCTGGCGGCGAGGTGACGATCCTCCCGGGCGGTCAACGCACGACGATCGAGTCGATCGACACGTTCGACGGCCCCTGCGAGGCGGCGTTCCCGACGATGTCGGTGACGGTCCGCTTCGCCGACCAGCTCGACGTCTCGCGGGGCGACATGATCGTCGAGGCCGAGGATCAGCCCGTCGCGGCGCGCGAGTTCGAGGCGCGGCTCTGCTGGATGAGCGAACAGCCGATGACTCAAGGCGCCCGCTACGCGATCAAGCACACGACGCGGACCGCCCGTGCGGTCGTGGAGGACCTCGAGCATCGGATCGACGTCAACACGCTCGCCCACGAGCCCGCCACCGAACTGAAGCTCAACGAGGTCGGGCGGGTTCGCCTGCGGAGCAGCGCGCCGCTGATGATCGACTCGTATTCGCGCAACCGGACGACGGGTAGCTTCATCCTGATCGATGAGGCCACCAACGACACAGTCGCGGCCGGCATGGTCGTCGGCGCCGGCTAGTCGCAAGCCCAGCCCCCTTATATTTGGTCCCCTGTTGCGTCTGCCCCGCCGCACCGTAGTCGCCCCTGCCGTCTTCATCGTCGCCTCGCTGGCGATCTTCGTCCTGCTCGGCATCCCATACCAGCGGGACCTGCTGGCGATCTGGCTGCTGATCGGGTTGCTGTGCTTCTCGCTGACCGACGTCCGCGGGTGGGCCCGGGGCGTGGTGCTCGAGTGGCTGCCCTTTATCGGGCTGCTGATCGCCTACGACTCGCTGCGAGGTTCCGCCGCTCACCTGTTCGGCGTCCACTATCTGCCGCAGCTGCAGGTGGACAAGGCGTTGTTCGGCGGCACCGCACCGACGGTGACGCTCCAGCATTGGCTCTGGCATGGCCACGTGGTCTGGTACGACGTGATCTTCTGGTCGGTCTACCTGACCCACTTCTTCGCGACGCCGATCCTGGCCGCGGTGCTTTGGAAGGTCGACCGCCAGCGGTTCCGCAAGTTCATTGTGCTCGTGGCAATCCTGTCGTTCGCGGGTCTGGCCACCTACGCGCTGTACCCGGCGGCGCCTCCCTGGATGGCCTCACAGGCGGGGCTGATGCCGCAGGTGACGCGGATCATCCCGCTCGTGTGGCACTACCTCGGCCTTCATTCCGCCGGCTCGGTCGTCGAGGGCGGCTACGCGTACGCCAACAACGTCGCGGCCGTGCCGTCGCTGCACGCCGCGTTCTCGCTGCTGATCGCGATCACGCTGTGGCCGCGCAAGCACAAGTGGCTCCGGCCCCTCGTCGCGCTGTACCCGCTGGCGATGGCGTTCTCGCTGGTCTACGGCGCCGAGCACTACTTCTCCGACATCCTGCTCGGCTGGATCTACACGATCGTCGTCGTGCTGGCGGCCAAGGTCCTGCGCCGGTGGTGGGCCGAGCGGCGAGCGGCATCACTCGTACTGGACGGCCAGGCCGCAAGCGGCCTGGCCCCGGCGGCGCATGCGCCGCCGGCAGAGGCGCGCATGCGCGCCTCCGAACAAATGTAAAGTGCCCACCGCATGTTCTCGAAGGTCCTGATCGCCAACCGTGGCGAGATCGCGGTCCGAATCATCCGCGCGTGCGAAGAGCTCGGTATCGCGACGGTCGCCGTCTACTCCGAGCTCGACCGCGACGCGATCCACGTCAAGCGGGCTGACGAGGCCTACCTGCTCGGGCCCGGCCCGGCCGCGGAGAGCTATCTCAACATCGACAAGCTGCTCGAGGTAATCGAGCAGTCGCACGCCGAAGCGGTCCACCCGGGCTATGGCTTCCTCGCCGAGAACGCCAGGTTCGCCGCGACGCTCGAGGAGCACGGGATCACGTTCATCGGCCCGCCGGCGACGGCGATCGAGGCGATGGGCTCGAAGACCCGAGCGCGCGAGCTCATGGCGAACGCGAACGTGCCGATCGTCCCAGGCACGACCAAGCCCGTCGAAACGATCGAAGAGGCGCAGAAGGTGATCGAGAAGACGATCGGGTATCCGGTCGCGGTCAAGGCGGCCGGTGGCGGTGGCGGCAAGGGGTTCCGCGTCGCGCTGACCGAGGACAAGCTCAAGCGACGCCTTCGAAGGCGCCGCGCGCGAGGGCGAGAAGTTCTTCTCGGACGCCACTGTCTACCTTGAGCGCTACCTACCGGATCCCCGACATGTCGAAGTGCAGGTGCTCGCCGACAAGCACGGCAACGTGATCCACCTGGGCGAGCGCGACTGCTCGATCCAGCGCCGCCACCAGAAGCTGATCGAGGAGGCCCCGGCGCCGGCTGTCGACGACGAGCTGCGCGCCAAGATCGGCAAGATCGCCACCGAGGCCGCCGCGGCGGTGAACTACGCCGGAGCGGGCACGGTCGAGGGACTGCTCCAGGACGGCGAGTACTTCTTCCTGGAGATGAACACCCGCGTCCAGGTCGAGCACCCGGTAACCGAGCTGGTGACCGGCGTCGACATCGTCAAGGAGGGGATCCGGGTCGCGGCCGGCGAACCGCTGTCGATCTCCCAGGACGAGGTCGAGCTCCGCGGCCACGCGATCGAGTGCCGGATCAACGCCGAGGACGCGAGCAAGAACTTCGCTCCGGCACCAGGAACGATCTCGGCATATCGGGAGCCTGCCGGGCCCGGTGTGCGAGTCGATTCCGGAGTGGAAACCGGATCAGAGATCACGCCGATGTACGACCCGATGGTCGCGAAGCTGATCGTCTGGGACGCCGACCGCGAACAGGCCACGGCGCGGATGCTGCGGGCGCTGAGCGAATACGAAATCGAGGGCCTGAAGACGCTGCTGCCGTTCCACAAAGCGATCCTCGCGACCGAGCAGTGGGCCAGGGCGGAGACGTGCCGCGACCTGATCGAAGACCGCGAGTGGCTGAAGTCGCTGGCGCCACCGAAGCCCGCCGAGCAGGCCGCCGAGGACGAAGAGGGGGCGAAGGTCGAGCAGACATATACCGTCGAGGTCTCGGGCAAGCGGTTCGACGTCAAGGTGATCGGGCCGCCCTATGGCGGCGGAGCCGCTGCGAACGGCGCCGGACCGAGTCCGGGCGCCGCCACGGCTGCCCGCAAGGCGCCACGCCGCGAGCGGGCTGCCAGTGGGAGCAGTGGCGGTGGCGGCGGCGACACGCTCGCCTCGCCGCTTCAGGGCACGGTCCTCAAGGTCGCCGTCGAGGAGGGAGCGGCCGTCGCGGAGGGGGCGCTGGTCTGCGTGATCGAGGCGATGAAGATGGAGAACGAGATCACCGCGCACAAGGCCGGCAAGGTGTCGGAGCTCCCGATCGCGGTGGGCGCGTCGGTCGCGAGCGGCGACACGCTCGCGGTCATCGCCGACGGCTGACCCGCCTCAGCCCACCTGCACGCACGCCAGCCGGTGGCTGCGCAACAGCGGGATCCGCCTAAGTCGGGGGTACAGGCGCTCGGTCCGGTGGCCCAGACGCCGGGCGACCGGCGGCAGCAACGTTGTCGTGCCGATCGTGACGGGATTCTCGCCCGCCGCCTCCCGCAGCATCCCGCCGGTGATCCACAGCGTGTGGTGGTTCAGCGGGTTGGGGATCCGCGGCTCCCACACCAGCACGACGCCGGGCGGACGGACGACGCGCAGGGCCTCACCGAACGCGATCAGCGCGTCGCTGATCGAGGGCAGCGAGGAGAGGACGGTGAACATCGTCACCACGTCGAACCGCCGGTTCCCGTAGGGGAGGCGACGGGCATCGCCGAGCGTGATCGTCGCCGCGGGGACGCGGTGCATCGCCGCCGCCTGTCGCTCCGGGAGGAGCTCCAGTCCCTCGAGGCCGGCCGTGATCCGAGGCTCACCGGCGAGCCGCTCGAGCCACCAGCCGGACCCACACCCGACGTCGAGGATCCTCTCGGCTCTCTGTAGCGTCGGGCCGGCGAGCTCGAACGCGGCACTCACCAGCTCGGCGCGGATCGCGACGTTGCCCGGATTCTCGGCGTTCCAGTCGCGCTGCTTGGCGGCGCTGGTCGCGTAGCCCTCGTAGACCTCGCTGACGCGCTCACGCTCGCTCATAGCCGGTAGCTCGCCGTGCCGAGCGGATAGATGACGGTGAGCATGCCGTTTCTGTGAGCGATGGTGACCTTCCATCGCCTCCCCGTGGCGTCGAGCCGACGCAAACTGAGCGATCCGACCATCACCCGCTTCGCCGGCGATCCGCACGTCACGACCAGAGTCGAGCCGGGCCGCGGGCGGATCGCGACCGGCGCCCGGGAGACTTTCGTGCACACGCGCCGTGACGGGGGTCGCCGGGCACATCTTTGTCGCGCGCAGCCGGATGGTTCGGCGCGGGCCCAGGCGCACGTCCACGGGCGCCGGGTGAAACGGCGTGTTGATCACCTGACGGACGGTCTTCACCCTCGTGCCAAGACGGGCTCGAGTCGCCAGCCAGTCGATGAACTGATCCAGTGTCGCCGCCGTCACCGAGTACGGGTCGCAGCCGTCGCATACGTAGTGAAAGACGATCTGGACCCAGCCGCCACCGGAGCGCTCCGCCGCGATCACGTAGTTCTCGATCGCGCCCAGCGACGTCGTCTTCATTACGGAGTTGACCGTTCGGGTCTGGAACGGGTCGCGGGGCGGGATCGTCTCGGCGGGCGGGCAGGGGTTGGGGCAGCCGCCCTGGGCGCCGAGCCCGCCGGCGATCCGCGCGCTCTCATACCCGCACGCGCGAACGATGCCGGGCGTGTACCGGTTCAGATAGCCGTACGGATACGCGAAGTCGGTGACGTCGAGGCCGTCCGCCTCGAGGGCGGTGCGGTCATCGCAGATCTCGTACCGCTGAGCCGCCGGCGAGAGCTCCGCGAGGTCGGGGTGGTTGATCGTGTGGCCGCCGATCTCGTTGCCCTGAGCCTGGAGCGCCAGCAGCTGGGCTGCGGTCATGTAGCCGGTCATGCCAAGGCGGCCGCTCATCGCGAACAGCGTCACCTTCATCCCGTGGCTGTTCGCCGTCTGCACTGCCGGGAGCTGGTCGGTGAACGCGTGGTCGAACTCGAGCGAGACGACGGTAGGCGAATACGTGGGATGCGCCTGAGGGCCGGCGCCTCCGGCAACGCCGGGAAATGCCGCGGCCATCGCCACGGCGAACGCGATTGCAACCGTCCGCAGCGCCATCACCGCCCCACCGCCTCGGCGTAAGCGCCGGCGAGCGCAGTCCGCTCCTTGTCCCAGGTCTCGCGCTCGGCGAAGGCGGCCACGCGATCCCGCCGCTCCGCGTTCACGGCGGGGTCGGCGAGCCGCTCCATCGCCACGGCGATCTGCTCGATGTCATCGGCCCCGACGACCTCGCCGAGCCCCTCGGACCGGACGACCTGGCCGATCACGGCAGGTCGCTGGCGAGGATCGGTAGCCCCGCGGCCGCATACTCGAACAGCTTGTTCGGCAGCGTCAGCTCGTAGCTCCGGCAGACGGGCTGGATCAGCATCAATCCCATCTCGCATTCGGCGATCGCCTCCAGCGCCTCGGACAGCGGTAGGGCGTCGCGGATCTCGGTCCTGTCCTCGACGCCGGCGACCCGGGCGAGCGCGACGAGCGACGCGCGGTACGGACCCCGCCCCGGACCGATCACCCGGAGGCGGATCTCCGTCGCCAGCCGCAGCGCCTCGATCGCCTGCTCCAATCCGCGTCCGGGCATGACGCCACCGAGATACACGGCGACCGGCGGATTGCGGTTTCCGTTGCGTCCGGGGGCGTGAAGGGGCACACGCGGAATGTTGCGGACCACGCGCGGAGGGGGCACGCCGTACCGCGACGCGATCGCCTGGGCATAGCCGGGGCTAGCGGTGATCGTGACGTCGGCGACGCGCACGAACAGGGCCTCGCAGGCAATCAGCCATGGCCGCCATTCGGGCCGGCCGTTGCGGTCGGCCCACAGCTCGTGGCAGTCGTAGATCACGCGGGCGCCGACCAGCAGCTTGGCGGCCACGCCGATCCACATCGTGTTGTAGTCGTTGGCGTGTACGAGGGCCGGGCGGACGCGCACGGCGAGGCGGACGCCCTCGGCGTAGTAGGCGAGCGTGAGGGCGAGGCGGCGAAGCCGGGCGCCCAGCGACGCAGAATCACCTGACGATGGAGATCTTGGGCGTATATCGCCCAAGATCTCCACTGACGCCGGCTCTGTGGCGGCCGGGCCTTTGCGGAACCTCCGCCGGAGACCCTCCCCCGGCGCCAGCCGCACCACCGCCGTCCCGTCGAGCTCGAGCCGCCGTTCCGCCTCGTCGCTCGAAACCACGCCGGCGATCAGCACCCGGAACCCGCTCGCCCGCAGCGTCTCTGCCTCGCGCATCACGCGGGCGTCATGGCTGACGGTGTTGCGGACGTAGATCAGCGCGACCGGCGGCCGTGCCGACTCGGCGCTGTCGCTCACCGCCCGTCTGGCCCCGGCGGCGCCGCCGTTCCCGCCGGCGGGCAGCGCCAGCGAGAAATCGTCCTCAGGCGCCGGCAGCCCGAGCGGCTCCCCGTTGCCCTCGGGCAGTCCGGGCAGGGGCACGTCTTCCTCGCCGGGGGGCAGCGCCAGCATCGGGCCAGCCGGGAGCTCGCGCTGGCGCCGGCCGCTCCCGAGCCGCAGCCACGTCAAGCGGCGCTGTTCGCGCTGGCGAGCCGCCTTGCGGACCATGGCGATCGTCGTCTCGAGGATGTCGATCTCGCCGGAGTCGATCTCCTCGCGGAGCTTGCGGGCCAGCACGTCGCGCTCGGCCATCGACTTGGCCGACAGCAGATACGCACCGATACGCATGTCGCAGGCGCGGGGGCCGCCGAGATCGGCGAGCTCGCGCATCGCCGCGACCGCGCGCAACTCGAACTCGGGCTCGGTCATCCCGAGGCTGGCGGCCTGCTCCTTCGGGTCCTGCGCACGGCCCAGCGAGCGGAGGATCAGGGCGTGATCGGGCCGGAGTTCGTCGATCCCCTTCTGGAGGCCCTTGATCGTCCCGCGGCGGGGGAAGATCTCCCGGACCACTCCCTTGAGCGCCACCACCATTCTCCACGGCACGAGACCACACAGCAGCGGCACCGCCCCGAACAGGATGACCCCCACCAACTCGATCTCCAGCTGCCAGGCCGGGAACGTCTTGGTGAGGTGCACGAAGCCGACTGTCCACGCCCCAGTCACCACCGAGGCCAGGACGATCCGTCCGTAATTGACCGGCAGCGGGGCCTCGCCGCGCTGCGAGAAGAACAGCACGATTGAGCCCAGCGCCACGTAGGTGGCGCCCATCGCCACGCCCTGACCGGCACCGCCCCACATCGGGTCGAGCAGGCGGCTCAGGCCGACGTACAGGACGGCCGACAGCACCGAGACTGACACGTAGATCTTCCGCTTATGGTCCATCTCGGACAGCCGGTAGGTGACCATGTAGAACCCGTAGGCGGTCCACCCAAGCATCGCGTAGGGAACGAAGTGGGCCGCGGCCTGGTAGCGCTCCGGCAATACCTTGACCAGCTCGGGGGCGAGCAGCGCGATCCCAACGAACAGCCATAGAGCCGTGGCGGCGAACAGGCTGACCAGGCCGTGGCGATACTGATCTCCCTCGTCCCTGGCCGCGAAGAACACCGACGTGCGTTTGATCGGCGAGAAGCTCGAGAGGAAGCCGGACACGTAGTGGGCGTTGATGCTCGACATGCTCGAGGCGACCGAGAACTCCCCGACCACGCCCGGACCGCGGAAGCCGGCGAGCAGGTAGACGCCGGCGGAGTGCACGAACCCCGAGAACAGCGTGATCGGGATGTAGGGCAGGCCGTTGCGGAACGCGATCGCGAAGTCCCACGGGTGCACTGAGAGCTTGTAGCTGCGGAACGTGATCGCCAGGATGGGTATAAGCGAGGCCAACGTGCCGATGATGAGCGCGAGCAGCGCGGCCCTGATCGAGTTGCGGTTCATCGGCATCAGGATCGCGATCGCGACCAACACGAAGATCGATCGCGTGGTCCGGCAGACGCAGTACGTCATGATCCGCCGCTCGACACGCAGGAGGTTCACGGCGTAGCGCCACACGCCGCCCAGCGCGCCCGAGATCGCGGCGAGGATCACCAGCTCGCCGTGGCCGGAACTTCTGAACAGGAGATCGCTCAACGGCCCGGCGAAGGCCGCGGACACGGCGACCCAGAAACAGCCGATCAAGAGCGTCGCGACCAGGGAGGTGGTCAAAAACCGCCGGCGATCGAACCATTCGGCGTTGATGAGCGCGCTCTCATTGTCGTCGTCACCGCCGTCGCCGTCATCATCGTCGCCGCCGGCCCCGAACACGGTCAGGAACGCGCCCTGCAGCAGCCCGCTGTTGATGATGTGGGTCAGCAGCGAGGCGTAGAACACGGCGAGCGCGTACCGGCCGTACTGGCTGATGGACATGAAGTACGTGAGGAAGATCGCCGTGAAGAGCCCGATCACCTGAGCGGCCACGTTCGCACTCATGATCTGGACCGTCGCCTTTCCCCACCGGGCACCCAGCCGGGCCAGCGTGGAACGCGGCACGTTGATCGCGCTCACGACAGTGGCCTCCGCGCCGTGATGTGGTTGTAGCCGGCGAATGTGCGCCTGACGCGGCCCCCCGGCGACGCGACTCGCGCCCGAGTGAACCCGGCGCGCGACAGTTCCTTACGCGCCCCGCGGGGCGTCCGCAGGCGGACCGACGACCGTCGGCGGCGCAGCGCCGCCGCCGCCCAGTTGGCCGGCCGTGGAGGGAGCATCCCAATCAGTGGCAGAGCCGTGAACTGATCGCGCGGATGGAGGCGATTCGGGTCCCGGACGACGATCAGGCCGCCCGGCGCCGCCGCTCGGTAGGCCTCCTCGAGGATCCGGCTCCGGGCTTCGCGATCAAGCACGTAACAGAAGCTGTTGTTGACGAGAACCACGTCGAACACCGCATGGGGAAGCTCGGGCCGCTCCATCCGTCCGGGCCGTAGCGCCACGTCGAGGCCGTGACTGGCCGCTATCTGCTGACCGACCTCGAGCCGTTCAGCTTCGGCATCGATGCCCAGCACCGATGCCCCTTCGGTGGCGAACAATGCTGACAAGGCCCCGTAGCCGCAGCCCAAATCCAGGATGCGCACACCTCGAAGATTAGACCTGTTCAGCTCCGTGTAGACCAGCTGGACCAATGGCCGACCTCGTTGCTCGATCAGCGTCGAGTTCGTGGCGATCGTCGTCTGGACCCTGGCGGTCGCGGGATCCTCGCCCAGACGACTGAGATGGGCGGTCACCTCGCGCTCGAACGAGCCGACGATCACGTCGAAATCGCCGGTCATGCCGAGGCGGTGCCCAGGGTGTCCGAGCTCGTGCCCGGCGGGGTATCCGAGCTCGTGCCGAGGCGGGGTGTCGCGCCGGGTGCGGATCGGGACCGGCGGAAACCGCGATGGCAGCGCCGCGCCGATCATCCGGTCGAGCAGGAGGCCGGCTCCTCCGGCCCAGTTGTTCGGGTGTGTCAAGCACAACATCGGCGTCGTCCTGGCCTCGATCAGTGTGGCGGGGTCGAGCCCTCCGCCCCACCTGCCGTCCGGGACCGAACGATCCGTGAGCCACGCGGCGAGCTCCCGTCCTCGCATCGCCTCGTTGCAGTCCACCATGCCTCGGAAGTCGGCCGGCGGCTGATCCTTGAGCAGGATGCCGTTGTGGACGCCCGGGACCCGCGTGTCTCCGTGCGGGCACACGCTCGCAATTGGCCCGAAACGGCCGACGAATGAGTCGATCTCCGACCGGAGCTCGTCTCGGCACGATTCCAGCAGCCGGCGGTCGACGGCGTCGATTCCGCGACCCATCGCGAGCAGACGCCGTGTCAGCGTCTCGTAATGGAGGCCAACGTCGAATCCGTCGGCTCGGAGCCGTCCGATCACCCTTGCGTCAGCGGTCCGCCACCGGAAGTACCAGGTCGATCTGACTCCGGCAGCGCGCTCAATCGCCGCCATCTTCAACGCCGACCGCGGATGTTGGTCGACGTCGTGGCGCAGGACGAGCAGCGGCCAGTCGTCGGCGGGCGGATCGGCGACGAACCGCTCCAGCGAGATCACGCGATATCCGCGCTGCAGGGCGTGTGCCAGCAACGGGCCGTATTCGGGCCAGCGGGCCCGGGCGCGCGTCCGCGCGAGCCTTCCGCTCCTCGGTGCGCCGGCGGTGGCCGGGACCGACGTAGCAACCTCCGGCACCGTGGGCTCGCCTACTCGGACTCGTTCTCGGTCTCGTCCGCGGCCTGCGATGCGCGGCGCCGCTGGCGTGATCGCCGGGGATGGAGCACGGCGTCCTTGAAGTTCGAGAGGCGCAACGCAATCCGGAAACTGCGGCTTTGGCGGATCGCCTGAAGCTGAGTCGCGCGCACGGCCAGCCGTCGCTCGACTCGGTCGAGTTGCGCCGAGAGGCTCTCGGCGATCGCCGTCTCCTCCCGGAGCTGGTCGTGAAGCGAGTCGATCGAGTGATCCCGGTCGTGCATCGTCTCGATCGTCCGGTCGCGCTCGTCGGAGAGCTGGCGGCCCTGTTCCTCAAGCGTTCCGATCTGCCCGTCGAGCTCCTTCATCCGCCCGTGGAGTTCCTCGATCTGCCGGTCGAGCTGGCCGATCCGGTCCTCGCGCTCGGCCGTGGTTGCATCGAACTGTCGCCTCGCCGCCGCCCGCTCGCGTTCGAGCGCGGCCAGCTGCCAGCGGAGCGCTCGGGCAGCGCCGGCCTCCGCGGCGGCCCGGTCTGCCGCCACTCGTTCGAGCTCCATGATCTCGCCGTCCTGCTGATCTATCACCGCACGTGCCGCGGCCAGCTGGCTGCGGAGTTGATCGTTCTCCCGATGAGCGTCCTGGAGCTGCTCGCGGAGGCCCGCGCTCGCGGTCCCGGCACGGGTCAGTCGGCCGAGCGCGTCGGTCAGCGACCCCTGCAGCGCGTCGAGCTCCGCTCTCAGCGCGGCCAGTTCGTAACTGCGGCGTGCGAGCGTCCGTCCGAGCCCGTCGCGCTCGATTCTCGCCGTGGTGTTGGCGTCGATTGCCGCGGCCAGCTCTGCCCGCAGTTCGTCGACTTCGCGGCGCAGGACCGCGATCGTCTCCACCTGGTCACTCGCCCGGCGGCCGAGCGTTTCGACGAGCGCGCTCATGAGCCCGGTCCGAGCGCGGGTCGGGAGTCGGCTTCGCGTTCGCGTCGCGCCGCCTCGACGCGGAGCTGCTCCTCGCGGAGCAGAAGCTTGATCCGCTCGCTCGCGGTGGGGCGCCGCGCTCCCGTGCGGCTGAGATCGACCAGGAGGTCGTGATCCCCGGCGGCGATCATTCGCTCGACCATGTACGCGAGCGCGTTCTGGTCAAGCGTCCAGCTGCGGTCGAGGCCGAGACCGGCGACGAGGTAGTGCTCGACGTCGCCGAAGTGCTCGTGGACGCGGTCTGAGAACGGCAGCATCAGCGTCCCGGCGGTAAACCGGCGCCACGGCTTCAGCGTCATGAATCCCTGATGGGCCTGGAGGCCGATCCGGTCGAGATCGAGCCCGTCGAGATAGCGCTTCGGATCCTCCCGGAAGAACAGGTCGATGTCGCTGATCACCAGCGGTCCCTGGTACTCGTGCGCGATTCGCCGTGCGAACAGGAACCGGGAGCAGGCGTAGAACGTCCGGGGCTCGGCGAGGTCGTCCGGTGCCGAGACCATCGAGAACGTGATGTTGTCGGCATAGCGCCTTGAGCGGTCGCCCCGGAGCACGCCGAGCTGGCGCCGGAGGGCCGCCGCGGTCTCGACGAGTGTCTTGATCTCCTCCGGCGGACCGTTCAAGAGGAAATGGAACGAGACGTGTCTCGACTTCAACGATTCGGCGATCGACAACCAGAAGGGGTAGTAGGCGCTGAAATAGACGCGATCGCACGAGCACAGGTACATGTGCTGGCCGGGCGCCCATCGCGGCATCGCCGAGAGGAACATGAAGTTCCGGCCGAGCCGGTCGCGGTCGCGCGCGAGCGCGAGCGCGCGCTGACTCACCTGCTCGCCGCTCAGGTAGCTCGACGACCCGATGTCGAGGACGTGGTTGTCCCATAGCCCCGAATTCGCCGGCCGGGCGTGGGCGAACGCGGCCGCCGCGGCGGTCCGGTCGAACGTGCTCAGCACGAGCCCCTCGATCAGCGAGCTCGCGAACGACCCCGGTCGATAAGCCGGGGACTCCCGGAGCTCGGTCAGGAGGCCCTCGGCATGCTCGCGGTCGAAGTAGTCGTAGATCGAGAAGAAGCGGTCGACGTACTTCTCATCGCGAAAGCCCCCCTTGCGGAAGTACTTGTCGACGACGCCGTAGAGAGCGAGGTACTCGAGCGTGTCGCGCACGTGCGCGGAGCCGCTCTCGCCGGTCCGGGCGCGCGTCGCCAGCTTTTCGATCGCGGGGAAGTTGATCGCAAATCGGCGCGTGTGGATCCCGCCCCGGCCGTCGAACGTGTCGTGCAGCACCAAGCCGAGCTCACGGGAGAGATGGGGGCCGTCGCCTTCGCGGTCGAGCTCGAGGATCTCGGCTGGGATCTCGCCCTCGCGATCGCCGGGGATCAACGCCGCGCGGAACGCGTGGAGCTGCGCCGGGAGCTGAGCCACCTCGTCGGGAAACGCGCCCTCGCCAAAGAGGAGCCAAAGCTCGCACACCGGTGATAACTCGTCCGGGCCCTCGAGCTCGCGAACGACCACGCGGTAGTCGTTGCCGCTCTGAAGGCGATTCCACGGAACCTCCCACGCATTCCCGAGCACAACGTGATGCAGCGCGGTCCGCTTTCTGGCCATCGAGATCAGCTTGAGGTCGAACGGCCGGTGGTCGGGCTCCGCCCGCCACGACAGCCGGGTCGCTGCCGTCCCGGACCGGGATGGTCGCTGGAGGGATATCCCCGGGATCAGCGGGCGTCCGGCGTCGCGCTCGGGATCCCGCACGAACAGCGTGACCAGCTCGTCGTCGAGGTCCAGCGGCCAGGTCACGATGAACACGGGCGCGCGAGTTCCCTCCACGGGCGCGAACTCGACGCGCTCTCGACTTCCCGCCCCCTCCGCGAACACCTTCGACTGCGAGGTCAGGTAACTCCCCTCGAGCCGGACCGGCAACGGGTCCGTGCCGCTCAGCTGCACCCGCATTCGACCGTCTGCGGAGATGTCGACGGTTGCTCCACCCGGTTCGGCCGGTCCTCCCAGCGGCGTCGTAACGGGGTTCAGGCCCGTCATCAGCGGACCTCGTACTGGACCGTCATGCTGCGCCCCGGGTCGCGAGCGAAGTTGACCTCATGCCTGACGTCGCCCGTCTGCCAGCAGAGCCGGCCGTTCCGCCCGCTGATGTTGACCCGCCCGCGCTCGAACTGCGGCTCGATCGGATCGGGCCCCAGCGCCAGCAGCGTCGCGAACGTCTCGCCGGGGACTCGCAGGCTCGCGTAGGACGCCGATGTGCGCGGCTGCAGGTCGTAGATCTCGCGCGAGATCCACCCGAGCATCGGGTCCTCCACACCGGTACCGATCTCGCCGAGGCGGTGAGGTAGTAGCGGCGCGACGCGTAGCTGCAGCCCGTCCTCGAACGTACCGATCAGCTGCTCCCCCTCGGCACGCTCCACCGAGAGCTCCGGGGCGAACTGGAGCCACTGCCGGTAATCCCGCGGCTCGCCGTTCCCGTCGCGGGCCCAGTCGAACACGATCAGCCATTCTCCGGGCTTCAGCAGGAGCATCCGAGCATGGCGGACCGTGCGCATCTGTCGCAGCTCAGCCTCGGTATAGAGGACACCGCCCGAGGCGCCGGCCTGGAGCATTCCGGAGCCGAAGAACCGGACCCTGCGGCGGGGGTAGCTCATCCCGTCGATCTCCAGACAGTTGTGAGCTCGTGTCGACTCGACGTACACACGCTTGGGGTCGGAGTAGTGGAACCCCTGCTCGAACAGCTCGCTGCCCTGCTCGATCTCGCCGACGTACCCGTAGCGACCGGCGTCGGTGAGGATCTCGCGCCCGCGGTCATACCAGACGAACGACATGTCGTCGGCGTGCTTGTGGACGCGTGAGTGAAAGCCGCACGTCTGCGCCAGGTAGGAACAGTCCCCGTAGTCCTCCCGGCCACGGGGCCATCGGTCGCGCAGCACGGCGTAGCCGCCGACTGCGAACAGCCGCGTCGTGTCCGCCGGCGCCTGTCCCATCGCCCCTCTGGTGCCGGCGAACAGCAGCGTTTCCTCGCTGAGACGCTCGGGCCGGCGGATCTTCGGCTCACGGGGGGAGGAGTCCCCAAACATCGCCACCCGCCAGTTGGGAGCGATGAACCACGCCATCGACTCCTGCACCCGCCGGAACCGCTCGACGATCCATGGCTCCTGCACGAGACCCGACCCGATCATCCCCGACAGGCCCTGCATCAGGATCCAGTGGTATTCGGGAGAGTGCTCGAGGTGAATGCCGTCCTCGGCGAAGTGACGCTCCATTAGGCCCCGGAAGCGCGTCTTGCCCTGGGCAAGCGCCTGGTCCATGCCCGGCACATCGGGCAGCCGCCGGGCGAGCGCCAGCTGCCCGGTCGCCTGGTAGAAGCCGTGGTTGGAGTGCGCGGTGAAAGTGTCGTCGTTCGCGAGCAGCTCGCGGTGGACGTCGGCCGCGTTCAGCAGCCAGGCGATGTCCTCATCTGACACCGAGTCCGAGCGCGCCGCGACGTCGATCAGATATGCGATCCGGTACGCGCGCACGCCGACGGCCATGTCGTACCAGGCGAACGCCGACTCGACCCCGGGGTCGTTGAAGGTGCGTGCCCAGTCGACTCCCAACTCCGTGGCCCACCCGAGGTATGCCGGAATCGGCGTGGCGTCATAGGCGGCGAGGACCGTACCGATCGGGTCCCACTCCTGGAGGTGGAAGTGCCAGCTGCGGTTCTCGGCACAGATCTCGTCCCAAGCGAGCGGTGCCTCGAGCTTGACCCTGGGGAACGGGCCCAGCTTCCAGCCATCGGCGACGATCACGGCCGCCTCGGAGGGGGCGTGCTCGTCCATCACGTTCTCGTACGCGACTAGCGGCCGGTTGCGCTGACGAGCGCGAAACGTCCCCACGTCGGCCACCACCGAACGCGGTGCGGAGGTACTCGACAGCGAGGATCTCATCATGCCCCGTCGACAGCGTACAGCCGGGCGTAGGCCTCAACTGCGGCTGTTGTGTTGTGCGCCTCGATCGACTTCCGCGCCGCCGTTCCCCGCGAGCTCCGGAGTCGCCGATCGTCCAGCAGCTTCGGGAGCTCGTCGATCGGTGGCGCCACATCGCGTGCGGCCCCGACTCCGACCACCGGGCGCCCGGCGGCCATCGCGTCGAGCGCCTCGTGGGGGGTGGCGGCGATCACAATGTCGAGCTGTCCGAGCCACGCCGGGACCTCATCGGCGCGCAGGACCGTCTCGGCGATTTCATCCTCCGCCGGCGAGGGCCGCTCTTCCGCGCGCCTTCCGTGCCCACCGACACGGAGAACTACCCCGCGAGCTCGTTGCTCGGCGGCGGCAACCGCGATGCGGAGCGCGTCTATGGCGGGCGAATCCGGCTGGTAGGCGACAACGCCGACGAGCGGCGCACTGGTCCCGTTACGGGGGTGGCGAGTGCCGGTGGCGAACCGCGTCGTGTCGACGAAGGCGGGCACGACCGCGATGCGGTCGTCCGCAAGCCCCGCCTCGAGCGCCCTGCCCCGCTGCTGGGGGCTGAGCGCGACGACGAGGTCGGCGCTCGTCAGCAGCTCAACATCGAGCTCCTCGTCGGCGGGAAAGTCGTTTGTCAGCTCCACGACACAGCGCAGCGAATGAGCCCTGGCGAGAGCGAGAGCGAGCGGGGCGACATCCAGGCTCGCCGCGTGCAGGACCTGGGGCTCGACGATCGCCAGCAGCTGTTCGCCGATCCGGGTCGCCGACGCGAGCCTGTCCTCGGTCGCGAGCTCGTCGGGGTTGTGCAGGCGGTAATACGCGACTCCGTCGATGAACTCGCAGCTCGGCGGGTCCGGCACGCCGAGATCCCAGGGGAAGTCGAGATCAGTCATCGCGCTGGAATCGAGTCCGGCCCGCCGCTGGGCCAGCAGCAGGCCATGGCGATCGAGCGCAAGCGGGCACCCGGCGTGCGGAAGCGATCGAGCCAGCAGATGCAGGACCCGCGGCGGCGGCGACGGCGCGGCGCCGCGACGAGCCGTCGGCTCCGGCGCGGCGGCGGCGACATCATTGGGGCGCAACGGGATGCGACCGCGCTCGGCCTCGGTGGCGGCGAGGCTCTCCGTGAGCGCGGCGACCCGCTCCGTCTGCTCGGATGACCGGTCCTTGAGCCGGTCGATCGCGGCGTCTTTCTCGGCGAGCTCGTCGTAGGCCGCCTGGGCTTGCACCTTGCTCTCGGCCGCCTCGCTCCGAGCCGCACTGGCAGCGACGCGCTCGGCGGCGAGGGCGTCCTGGAGCCGAATCGCCTGTCCCGTCGCCTCTGTCGCCTCGCGCACGAGCGCGGCCCGTTCTGCTTGCAGCGCGGCGAGCTCGTGCGAGGCCTCGCCGACCGCGGCATGCAAGGCGCTCAGCTCGCGTTCGGCCACCTCGAGCCGCTGCTGCGCCTGATCGGCCTCGCGCCGCGTCGGATCGAGCTCCGCCTCGGCTCGCGCCAACCGCTCGCGCGCCTTGTCGAGCCCGCCCTGTGTCTGCGTCAACTCGAGCTTGGCCTGCTCGAGCTCGCCCTGGGCCTGTTCCAGCTCCGCCCGTGACCGCAACGACCCGTCGAGCAGTCGCGCGAGATTGCGCTCGGCGATTCCGAGAGCCTCCAACCACGTGCCGGCGGACGGCTTGGGCGCGCCGCCGGGGGTTGCCATCCCCGCGACCGCCAGGAAGCGATCCAGCAGCGCGATGTCCTCCACCTCGATCCGTTCCGACAGCAAACCGATCAGACCCTGCAGGTACAGCGGCTCGCCGAACGGCGGAGCCCGGAGCTCGGCGTACAGAGATGTGATCGCCAGCCGCCCGCCTGGCCTGAGCACGCGGAGCGCCTCGCGCACGACCTGGCTGGGATCGACCTGTTCCTCGAGGATTGCGCCGAGCAGCACGGCGTCGAAGCTCGAGTCCTGGAAGGGGAGGCTCGTCGCCTCCGCTACCTCGTAGACCAGTCGCCGGCGCACCGCCTCGGGCTCCTCGGCGGCCCGCTCGCGCGCCCATTCGATTACGGCCGCAGTCGCGATCGAGGCCCACCGCCCGCCGGCCCTCGCGCGCGAGCAGCAAGGTTGCGATCCCCTGTCCGCAGCCGACGTCGAGCACCTCCGATCCCTCGACCTGAGAGATCATCCAGTGGATCCGAGCCGCCAGCAGCCGCTGCTCGACGGCCGTACCGATCATCCCCTCGTAGAGCTCGGTGACGCGATCCTGGGCCGGCTCGCTCATCGCGCCTCAGAGCCTTGTCGAATCGACATCGGCCTCGTGTCCTCGAAGTCGCCCGTCCTGGTGAGGTCGTCCAGCGTCAGAGGACGGACCAAATGGGCTTCCAGGGTCGACGCAAGCTCACCGCGCTCGTCGCTCGCGAGCACGTGGCCGAGCCGCTCGGCGAGTTCCGGGTCGAGCTCCTCCTCCGGCTGGAGACGTTGCGCGTCGAGCACCTCGAACCCGGCCTGATGCACGAGCATCACGTACGAGCTGGCCGTCAGCCAGTTGCGGTAGGGCAGCGCCTGGTCGAAGCGCGCGCGAAGCAGACGGGCCAGGTCGCGCTCACCAACCAGCAGCTGTGCATACCGGCTCGCGAACCGGCGGTGCATGGCGGTGGGCTCCGGAGCGGTGCAGAGCCCGACGCGGATGACCAGCGAGCCCCCCGGCGCCAGCAAATCGAAGCATTTCTCCAGCGTCTCGCTCACAACTTCCGGAGTGAGGCGTTCCAGGAAGCCGACGCAGATGATGACGTCTATCGACCGCGGCTCGAGCCCTGCTCGCCCGAGCTCGCCGGACACGACGCGAACGCGACCGCCGAACGCCTCATGGTCGATCGCAGGGGCGTTCTTGTCGTAGTTCCGGATGCCCTGGACGCCGATCAGCTCGGCCGCGGCGGTCTCCTCAGCCAGGTAGTGGACGAGCTCTCCCGTGCCGCATCCGAGGTCGAGCACCGAGAGCCCAGTGAGGGGCGGCAGGTAGCGCGTGAGCAACTCGCTCCAGATCCGGTCCGGCGTCAGCAGCGGATCGTCGGGGGGTTCCGGCAGGACCTTGGGAGGCGGGAGTGCGGGCCGGGCAATCGGCGGTGGAGGCTTCGGCCGCGTCCACGGGAGCACGCGGATCTTCAGTTGCCACAGCCGGGTTCTGAGCGAGTTATCCGGCTTCGACATCGCGATCCACCAACGACAGCTCGGGCATCAGGGGGCGCGTCAGGTCGACGGCGAGGCCGCTTGTACCTAGCTCCTCGGGGTCGATCCACCGCAGCTTCGCCGCGTGTTCTTGCAGCAGCCGCTCGTCGATGCCGTCTCGGAGCCGCTCCACGCGCTCGATCGCGAACCCCGCCCGGATGAACTGGAGCAGGTACGTGGCGGCCGAGCTCGGGTTTGCGTAGTGCTCGTGGTCGGACGCGGCCCGGCCGAGGAATGCGCGGATCTCGCGCTCGCTGAACAGCAGGTGCGCCAGCGGCGCGCTCCGCTCACCCAACCCGATGCCGTCCTGATGCGCGAACGTGCGCGTCTGGATCAGACAGTGGCCCCCTGGCTTGAGGTGGTCGTAGAACCAGTGGAGCACCCGCATCAGGTACGTGGGCTTGAGCAGCGACAGGGTCTCACTGGAGACGATCACGTCGAAGCGGAGCCGCTGAAGCGCGCTCACGTCCAGCACGTCACCGGCGTGGAGACGGATGCCGGGGAGCATCTCGGTGCGGAAGCCATCGGCCATCGCCTCCCACACCGGATGGAGATCGACCCCGTGCGCCTCGGCGACGCCGGCGCGCTCGATCAGGTACATCGGCGTGTAGCCGGCGCCGCAACCGAAGTCGAGCACGATCGATCCTTCCCACTCGACCTCGAAGCGGCCTAGGAACTCATCCCAGACGAGCCGTCCCCACTGCTCGGCCAACTCACGCGTGAGGCGGTAGCGCTCCTCGGCGCCCGCTGCCGGGGACGCGCTCATGCTGCGCTCCGATCCCGATGCATGCGCTCGAGCAAACCGCGCGAGTAGACCTGAAGCGGCGCGGCGGACGGCCGCTGAAGGCCCTCATCCCAGACGGGTACGGTGTCCACGGCCGCTGGCCCGCTGGCCGCGCCAGCGCGCGAGCCCGCCATCGTGAAGGTCGCGCAATGTTCCGCCGACGACGTCGGTGCGAGCGGCCAGTCCGTGGAGCAGCCGGGTCATCACCGCGATCCGATCCGTGTCGGGCGGCAGCTCGAAGAAGACGTTCTCGTGATCGGACCCCATCCGGATCCGTTCGAAGATCTCGGCCGGGACCTGCTCTCGGTAGCGCGCGTTCCAGTCGTCGACCACCTTCTGGCCATGCGGTCGGCGCTGGGACAGGAATGAGAACGAGTGGGCGAGGTAGACCAGCGTCGCCGGCGTCTGGCCTGGCGCAGGGGCGGGGCGGTAGCCGGCGAACGCATCCTGATGGATTCCGTGCTTGGCCGGCGCCAGCTGTTCGTGGCTGTAGTCCCGGGTGACGGAATCTCCCTTGCGGAGCATCCAACTGACCGGAACCTCGAGCACGTCGCCGATCCAGAACGGCTCAGTACGGGCCCGCATCCAGTCGGACGTGCGGCAGTTCTTGAACGGGTAGAGCGAGCTGTCGATCAGGATCCCGAACTCGGGCAGCACCGAGAGAAAGTCGTCGCACAAGTGGTAGGCGCCGGAGCGATAGGCGACGGGCGCGTACCCCACCCGATCCACGAACAGCTCCACGGCCACCTCGAGCGCCCCGCGGAACAGATCGCGATTGTCGCTGGCCAGCGCCGGCGCGAATCGCTCCAGCCGTGGGTCGGCGGCGAACAGCAGGTTCGGCGACGGGTGCAGGTGGAGCTGGAGGTCGTGGCCTCGCTCGACGATCGACTCGACCACGCGCTCGAGCGCTGCGCGGCCGAGCTGGTACTCCATCAGGATGTCGACGAAGAACGTGCCCCGGAAGTTGAACTCCTCGAGCAGGTCCATCATGAAAGTGATGCCGTATTCGCGCTCGCCGGAGCGGGCGAAGATCTGCAGGTCGACAGCCTGGTCCCGGACCGGATTCTCCATCCGCCTGAGATTGACCTCGGTGTCGCACGTCCACAGGAAGATCAGCGGCCGAGCGCCTGGCGCGGCCTGTTCGCGGAGGAACTCGATCCGGACCTCCTCCGGCGCCTCGGGTAGCGGCTGATACTCGATGACCGTGGTCCATTCTTCGGACGAGCCGGGGACGAGCTCCTGGATTTCGTACATGTGGTCGTGGTCGGCGATCAGCCGCCGCCAGTCGACCGGGTAGCGGGTCCCGACGAGCGCGTCCTTGCTCACCGCCACCCCGAGCTGGCGGTCGTTGATCACAACTCGGTAGAGCGCCGCGCCCGTCGGCTCCCACTCGATCACGGTCTCGCTCGGCTCGTCAGTCGGGCGGAACAGGCGCAGGTAGGGAAGGTGGTAGGCCCACTCCTCGAATTTGTCGCGGCGCTTCTGTACCGACCACTCGTAGTGGTGATCGGCATGGAGCGCGCGCATGTCGATTGCGTAGCTGGGGCGCGAGCATTCGATCTTCGATACGAGCTTGTCGGTCGAGCTGTCGCGCAGAAGCAGGCGGTAGCTCTCGGCGTTTTCGGCCGAGGGCCAGGTCAGCAAAAGCTTCGTGTCCTTGTTTCGGCGAAGCGCCATGATCACCTCGCGCTTGCGAATCGCTCGCACGCGGCCCTGACCGGCACCGCCGCGACCGCCGCGAGAACCGACTCGTCGTGCGCGCTGACCATTTTCTCGCGTCCGTGCGATCCGAGCTCGTCACGTCGCTCGGGGTCCTCGGCAAGCTCGGCGATCGCCGCCGCCAGCGCGGCGACGTCGCCCGCCCGGAAGGTCACTCCGCAGTCGTCGGCGACGGTCTCGGCAAGCGCCTCGACGTCGCTCGTCAGCACGCACCGGCCTGAGGCCATCGCCTCGTATGGCTTCAGCGGGGTGACCCAGCGGCACACCTCGTGGTCGTGGCGGGGCAGGACGTACAGGTCGAACAGCGCCACGTGCCGGTTGACGTCTCCGTGCGGGATCCGTCCGGCGAATACGACCCGATCGTCGATCCCGAGCTCCTTGGCCAGCGCTCGCAGCGACGGTTCGGCCGGGCCGCCCCCGACGATCAGCCCCGTCAGCGCCGGGTGCGCAGAGGCGAGCTCGGCGAGGGCCCTCAGCAGCAGGTCGATCCCCTCGTAGTCGACGAGCGTCCCGAGATAGCCAACCACGACCTTCCCCTCCAGGGCGTAGCGCTGAACGAGCTCCGGCGATCGCGGGGTCGGGGCGATGGCCTCGATGTCGATCATGTGGGGCACCACCCAGACGCGATCTGCCGGAACGCCGCGACTGACGATGTGATCCTTCATCACGCCGCTCAGCGTCACAACGGCGTCGGCCTCCATCATGCAGCGCGTCTCGGCCCTGCGCCGCAATTCGTATACGGACGCGCTCTCCCCGCCCGAACGAACCGCCCATGTCATCTCGGGGAATCCTCGGACCTCATAGATCAGCGGGATGCCGGTCGACTCTCGGAGGCTCAGTCCTAGCAAGCCGTTGTGATGCGGCGTGGCGGCGTGAAGGACCTGGGGCCGCACGGTCTCGACCAGACGCCCCAGCATCTGCACGTTCTTCTGCAACTGCTGGTCCATCGGGACCGACGTGTACCGGCGGACGCCGGGCAGCGTGAACCGGTGGTGGACGACGCCTTCCAGGACCTCGGTGTGGGCGAACTCGTGGATCCCGCGGTTGGCGGGGAACCCGAGGCGGGTGGCGGCTACGGGCTCGAGCCCGGCGTTTCTCTGCGCCGCCAGCACCGTGCGGGTTCGATACGAGTAGCCCGACGTGGCGTGCGGCAGCGAGGTCTCGAGCAGGTGCTGGACGCGGCCCTCGATGGGCTTAAGTCGCCGCTTCGGTGGACTGTCGGGCCGCCAGGTCGGGTCGTAGACCAACAGCAGGCCCTCGAGTCGCGCGACAGCGGCCGGATCCGAGCAGCGGCGGGCGCTCTCGAGCGCCCGCTCTGGCTCGCCCGCCTGCTCGAGCACGCGCGCTCGCACCCTGGCCAGACTGCTGTCCCCCGGCGCCAGCTCGACGGCGTGCTCGATCGCAGCGGACGCCGCCGCCACGTCGCCCAGCGCGACGGCAAGCTCGGCGGCGCGGGCGAACTGACCCGGCGCCTTCGCCTTCTTGGTCAGCCGCTCGAGTACCACCCGGGGCTCCTGACGGACCCCAAGGCGGACGAGATTGATCGCCGCGTTGACGGCAGCCGTGTTGGGCTTGCCCTCCTGGGCCGCCAGGAGCTTCTTGTAGGCCTCGATCGCCTCCTGCGAGCGTCCCGCGTCCTTCAACGACGCCGCATGCTGGAGCGCGGCGGCGGTGTCCTGGGGAGAGTGATGAAGGGCCCGCTCGAAGTGCGCGACGGAGCGCCCGTACTCGCCCCGGTCGCGAAGGTGACGGCCCCATACGTGATGGGCGAAGGCCCGCGGGTTCGTGCGCAGCCCTTGCGCCCGGCGGGCCCGGAAGTCTCGGGCCAGCGCCGCGGCGTAGCGAGGCGTCTGAACGATCCGCGACGAGTTGGGCGCGAGCACCCGCTGATCCGATCCCTGAAGCCGCTGGTAGAGGCCGATCACGACCTGGGCCTCCGCCTTCCAGGTCAGTGTCCGGCCCGCCCGTCGGGCCGCTTTGCGGCGGGTGCCACGCTCGGCGCCGCACGCCTGCTCGAGCACCGCGCCGAGCTGTTCCGGATCGGCGGGTTCGGCGATCCATCCGAACTCGAAGCGACCGACGATCAGCTCCCCCTCCGAGGCGGGCGGGACGATCACCGCCATGCCGGCGTGTGCGTAGCGATAGACCGAGTCGAGTAACGCGCGCGGGCGCGAGGGCGAAGGGAGGCACAGTCCGACGTCAGCGTCGTCGGCGTACGCGGGAATCCGCTTCAACGGCACATCGCGGAGCAGATGGAACCGGCTGGCGCATCGCTGCCGCTCGACCTCCAGCTGGATCGTGTCGGCCGACCGCCACCGGTCCGCGCCGAGCACGACCAGGTGAATGTCCGGACACGCGGCGAGCGCTTGGACCAGACCACTCGCCTGCTCGTCGGTGGGCTCGGTGCCGTGCATCAGGACGACAGGCTCGTCCCGTAGCTGGAGCCGGCGGCGGAGGTTCGCCGCGGTGGGACTGAACGCGGGGGGCTCCTTGATGTCCCGGCACACGAGCGGCCGGGCCGCGAGACCATGGCGGTTGGACAGTTGCACCGCGTCGTTTTCGGAGGCCGTCAGGATCGCGGCGCAGGCGCGTAGGGAGCGGCGCTCGCGACGCAGCGCGCCGGCGCCCTCCGCGACGCGCCCGTCGTCGGGCGCGCGATCGAGGATCAGCGGCGCATCGGCTCGGCTGGCGACCTTGGCCCCGACGCCGGCCATCGATTGGCCCAAGGCGTGAACGGCCTCGGGGTGAATGGAGCGGGCCCGGCGCTTCGCGGCCCAGCGCTGGAGGGGCCGCCGCAGGGGCCCGGGGAGAAACCGGGTCACACGGTCCGAAGGTCCGGGATCGAGCACGGTGAACTCGCCGGGCACCGACTCGCGGCTCGGCGAGGTGGGGACGATCACAACTTCGTGCTCCGCTACCCGGAGTGCCCCGGCGATCCGCACCGCTCTGGAATCGGCCCAGGTCGCCCCATCAACAAGCAGGCAGATTCGCAACGATCAAGATGTTAGAGGCTTGCCCAAGCCAACGCGCACGGCCATTTCCGAATGGCCGAGAGGGAAAAGGGAAATTCGGCGGGGGCGGATCGGGGGCTAGGATTACCGGTCGTGGCGGAGGTTGAGCTGAGATGGCCCGAGGCATCGGGCACGGCGGGCTACAGGGTGTCGATTCGGGTTCACGGGGACTCCGAGTCGCTGTTCGAAGCCGACGTATCCGAGCCGGTTCTGCACGTCCCCGCTTCGGCGCTGGCTGAGGCCGGGCGGTGCGAGTGGCGGGTCTGGACCAGGAGCTCCACGGGCGCTCCCTGGGATCTATACCTGCCCGAGATGATCGTCGTCGACGAGCAGCTGGCGGCCGCGCCGGCGGTCGATTGGCCGGAGGTGCCCTCGGCGCTGGCGTACCGGTTGGTCGTGCGCGACGACCATGCCGGCGAGGTGGTGCTGAAGGACGGCTTCATCTCCGCCCCGGGCCGGCTCGACTTCGGGCGGCTCGATCACTCCCATCTGCACCGGGTCCGGGTGCAGGCGTGGGTCGACGGCGCCTGGTCGGACCATCTCCCTTATAGGCAGGCACTCGTACCGCGCGAGCTGATCACCGGCGAGGTCCTCGAGCTGGCTTGCCCCGAGGACCCCGAAGCGGTCGAGTACCGGTTCTCGCTTCGAGCGGTCCGCGGCGAAATGGATCCGATCGAGCTGCAGGTGCCCGACCCCGTACTGCACCTTCCCGCGGCAATCGTGCCGCCCGGCGCGCGGTGCGAGTGGCAGGTGTCGGTGCGCCACGAGGCAGACGCCGAGTGGGTGCCGCACCTTCCGGAGATCGTGATCGCCGACGCGGAGCTCCTCCAGCAGCCTGCGCTGACGTGGCCCGAGGCGCCCGAGGCGCTGGCCTACCGCGTCGTGATCCGCGACGACGAGCTCGACGAGACCGTGTCCAAGTACGGCTTTCTGTCGACGGAGGGGAGGGTCGATTGGGCGGCGCTGGATATCTCGCATCCACACCGTGTCAGGGTTCAGGCCTGGATCGAGCGCCAGTGGGGCGACCACGTCCGGTACCGGGTCGCGTTTCCACCACCGGAGCTTCTGTTCAGCCCGAGCCCGCGTGAGGGCCCCGTGGCGCTCAAGCATCTTGTCGTCGTTCACTTCCCCGCCCACTCCCTGGATTCCGCCTACGGTGTCAACCGCCCGGATGCGCTGAACGTGAGCCGGCTGCGCCTGTTTGAGCGGCTGACGCTGCCGTCCCTGGAGGCGCTCGCCGACGACGGGGTGGCGTGGTTCACGGTGCCCGACCCGGACCTGCCGGCGCCGCTCATGGCGTCGCTGCGCGAGCTGTGCGGCGACCGGCTGCTCGATCCTGCCAGCCGCCCCGGACCGTCACTGGGCGATGAGGGCGAGGGAGTTGCGGTCCTCTGGCTGACGGCCGGTGACGCCCTCCATCCGGGCGTTCCGCGCGCCGTCGAGCGACGGCTTGCGGGCGTGGGAGAGCGACAGGAGGCATTCGGTGTCGCGTTCCCGCTGTGTGTCGAGATCGGCCCCAGCGGCGGGCGGCTCGCCCGGGATCCCGGCCCGGCCGCGTTCGTCGTGGTCGTCGAGCCTCCGGGCCGTCGGGTCGCGCCCACCGATCCGAAGCACCCGATCCTGCGCCTTCGATCGCTCGACGCCCAGGTTCAGGACTGGAGCGTCCCCGCCCTGCTCCGGGCCCGGCCCGGTCCCAACGAGCACCCGATCTTCCTCCGGGAGCGAGGGCCGAGCGTCCCCGCCGAGTTGCTGGCGCAGATCGGCGTCGGTCAGGCTCCCGGCGTCTCGGCGGAGGGCTTCTCGGCGACGGCATGACCACGGTTGGCAGCGGCGTGACCAGCACGCGTGAGCTACTCGGTCGCTATGTGGCCGAGTGTCCCTACTTTTGGGAACGCAACACTGACAAACGCCAGTGCGCCAAGCTCTGGCGGCACCTCGAGGCGATCGAGCGGGTCTTCGGCCTCGGGCGCGAGCAGGCGCTGGACCGGGTGGTCGAGTACGCCGAGGCGCGGCTCCACGATCCCCGGCCCCCTATCTATGTCAGCGGTCGCGGCGGCTCGGGTTCGCACTGGCTGGGCGAGATGCTCGGCGACCTGGGGCCGTTCGCGAATGCGGGCGAGGTCTCGATCCCGAACGTGCTGAGTGCCGAGATCGCCCCCTGGTCACGAGAGCAGCAGGCTCTGTCTCGTCGACTGCGTGTACATGCTGCACGCGTGGGCGGGGCAGGCCTATCCTGAGTACCCGTCGAACCCGCGTGAGGACATCGCCCAGCTGCGCGTTGTCAACACCAACGGCGACTCTCAGCCGCTCCGGGCGAAGTTCTGGCAACCGGACTGCGTGTTCATTCATTTGATTCGCGATCCCCGCGATCAGGTGCTGTCGTTCACCTACCGCAAGCCCGGCTCCCGCGCTAACTACCCGATCGAGCCGCTCGAGGAGTTCCTCCGCTTGATGCTGATCTTCAATCGCACGAGCCTGTCGGAGATCATGATGGCGCCAGTACGCCCGGATCTCGTCTGCCGCTACGAGGAGCTGCGGGACGGCGCCGCTCCCGCACTGCGCAGGATCGTGGCCCACGCCGGCGTCGACGTCAGTCATGGGCTGATCGAGGAGGTCGCGTTTCGCCACAGTGCCGAGGCGCGGCGCCAGGAGGGCGGCGCGGCGCTCGGCAACCTGTCGAAGACACCGACCAAGACGTGGCGCGAGAGCGCCACCGTCGAGGAGCGCCTGATGATGCACGCCGGGTTGGCCGAGGTCGTGGACACGCTCGGCTACGACACCGACGACTGCGCCGGGCGCCCCCTCGAGTTCTCCCCGATCCCGCGGGGTATCGATCTCAAGTTCCCCGATGATGTCGCCGTCGGCGAGCTCCACATCCGGTGGAGCGCCGAGTCGAGGTGGGAGAGGATGGGTTACGCCGCCGGGGAGGTGACGCTTCCGGAGGGGGCGATGGTCCGTCTCCGATGTCCGGGCGGCTGGAGCGCCGGAATCGGCCGGCTGACAGAGGTGCTGCCGCCCGGATCGGTCTCGAGCCTGTGCCTGGCCGGTAACACGGCGATTCGAGATGCGGACCTCGCGCGGCTCGCGCCGTCGTCGGGACTGATCGAGCTCGATCTGGCCCGCACCCGCGTGACCGATGATTGCCTCGACGCCGTGGCCGCGATCAAGAGCCTCCGCCACGTGAGCGTCGTCGGGTCCGGCGTATCCAGCGACGGTGCCGATCGGCTCCGCCGCGCGCTGCCCGAGTGCGCCGTCTCGTCGGCTTCGCTGATCACCGATGCGATCCGCGGTCGCAGCCTGTTCGATGAGGACCGCACGACAGAGCCACCTCAGTAGGAATGGTCGGTTATTCACAGAATTTCCCTAAGAACCATGTTAAGATCGGCGACGTGGTTGTACGGTTCCTGCGCCCAGTGCTCACGCCGTTTGGTTACCTGGCGTTCGTGCTCGCGCTCGCGGCGCTTTCGGTCGCCGCCAGGCTGCTTGGAGACCAGAACGAGTTGGGGTATTTCGCGGACCGCCTGGCGCGGATGATCTGGCGCTATCCGTCGGTAACCCGGCCGGGTGTCCAGATCGCTTGGCTCGTGTGGGCCGCGCTGGTCGTGATCTGCGTGACCCCGGTCGATCCGCTCCACACGGTCTGGGATCAGTTCGCGCTTATTGCTGCGGCGCTGATCGTGGTATGGCGGCGGGTCGGCGACGGCTCTCGAGCCGGGCGTTGAGATTTTCGAGCGCTCGCTCTAGGCCCACTTCGGCTGGGTCGAGCTCTCGCATCGCGGCGTTCAGGCGGTACTCGGCAAAGTAGTCCGCCGGGACCCCGCACGCCTGGGCGATCAGCTCCATCGCCCGGACCGACGGCTTGTCGTGCCCTCTGACGAGCATGTTGATGTAGGCGTGGGTCATACCCCGTCCATCGAGAAGGCGGGTTTCCTCGGCCAGCTCGCGATAGGTCATGCCGCGCGTGTCCATGAGCGCGCGCAGCGCTACTCCAAACGGCTTGCTACTCGTGCTGGCCATGACTCCTCTTTGACGCCATTCCGACCTGAGCCGGACGCCGAATCGTCCCAGCGCCACCTAACTGCCGGCTAACGGGCATCTTGACAGGAATTTGGGGCTTGGTAAGTTGTTTACCTAACTACCTACCGCGACTGGGGGCAGTCGGCATCGCGGTCTGCCTGAAGCGGGTCCGAGGTTTGAGGAGGGCGGTTGGCCGCCACGGCCGTCAGAACTGGTGTCGAGACTACCCGCACGCGGGAGCTGCTCGGTGGCTACGTGCAGGAATGCGAGCGGTTCTGGTCAGTGCGCGGCGGCGCCAAACAGTGCGTGAAGCTGTGGCGCCACCTCGATGTGATCCAGGAGCGCCTCGGCTTCAGCCGTGAAGAGGCGATCAACCAGGTCATCGGGTTTGGCGAGGCCCGTCTTGCCGATCGCCCGGCGACCGTGTACGTAAGCGGCCGGGGGGGGTCTGGGTCGCACTGGCTGGCGGAGATGCTGGGCGACCTCGGCCCGTTTGCCGACGCCGGCGAGGTTTCGATCCCGCCGGCGGTTTCGACGAAGATCGCCTCATGGCCGATCGAGGAGCAGTCGCTGTTCATCGACTGCGTGCATCTGCTCCACGCATGGTCCGGCCAGCCCTACGCGGATCAACCGGTCCGTTTTCACCACGACATCGCGGAGCTCCACATCGTCAACAGCAACGGTGACTCGAAGCTGCTGAGGGCGAAGATGGCCGAGCCCGAATGCGTGTTCGTCCACCTCGTGCGCGACCCCCGCGATCAGGTGCTCTCGTTCACCTACCGCAAGCCCGGCGCTCGCAGGACCTATGAGGTTGACTCCGCCGAAGATTTCCTGCGCTTGATGCTGATCTTCAATCGCGTCAGCCTGAACAAGGTTCTCGGTGCCCCCGTCGGGCCGGATGTGGTCGTCCGCTATGAGGACCTGCGCGACGGCGCCGGGCCCGCGCTGCGCGCGATCGTCGACCGCGCCGCAGAGCAGCTGGACGACGAGGCGATCGAAGACGTGGCCTTTCGTCACAGCGCCGCCGCCCGTCGTCAGGGCCTCGCGCAGCTCGGCAACCTGTCGCGTCAGCCGTCGAAGACCTGGCGTCAGATCGCGTCGCCCAGGGAGAAGCTGTTGATGCACTCCGGGATGGCGGAGGTCGTCGACACGCTCGGTTACGACCTCGACGAATGCCAGGGCCAGCCACTCGAGTTCGCACCGCTCGCGTCCGAGCACACGATCACGCTCCCCGACGAGATCGTGCTCGGCGAGCTCCACATTCGGCGCGACGCCGACGCCTGCTGGGAGCGGGCCGGCGCCGCCGCGGGTTCGTTCACGCTGCCGGCGGGAGTGATGGTCCGATTGCGCGCCCCCGGCGCGTGGACGGTCGGGCTCGAGCGCCTCGTCGAACTCCTGCCCGGAGGTTGCCTCTCGAGCCTCTGCCTCGCCGGCAACCGTGAGGTCGCGGATCCGTTGGTGGCCCGGCTCGCCGGGCTCTCCGAGCTCGTCGAACTCGACCTCGCCCGCACCCTCGTCACCGATGACTGCGTCGACGCGCTCGCGGAGTTGCGCGGCCTGCGCCACCTGGGGCTCGTCGGGACCGCGGTCTCGAACGCCGGCGTGGCGCGGCTGGCCGAGGCGCTCCCCGGTTGCACTGTCTCGAGCGCGCCGCTGATCACCGACTCGATGCGCGGGCGGCGCCTGTTCGTCGAAGAGCTGATCACGGACCCACCCGTGGCGTAGGTTCGCCGGCGGGGCTCTGCCTCGAGGGGCGGTTGCGGGTGGCGCTGTGTATCGCCGGGGTGTGAGCCGAGGCTGAGGACGCTCGGTGAGCGCCTGGCGGGCGGTCGGCGTCGGGCCGGTTGAGCGCGGGATCGCCCTGCTCAGCCAAATTACGACGAAACCCCAGATATACGGGGGAAACGTCGTAAACATCCGCGGGTCTTGCCGTCCCCTTCCCCAGCGCCGTTCACCAAGCCGCCCACTAACCCCGACGGCATGATGAGGCGAAGCCGCCGAGCCGCGCGGTTGGGCGAGGCGAGACTACGCTCCGGGCGAAACCAACAGGCGCGGCACGAGATGGGCGCGCCCCTAACGCTCAGGCCAGATGGCGCAGGTAGTCGTGCGAGTAGACGCGCGTCGCCGTCAGGTGCGACCGGCCGCCATCGTCGCGCAACTCCGGTACCGGGTCGATCGGGGCGGCCCGATCGTCCCATGTGTCGATCAGCCCGTCCGCGATCTCGCGCATCGTCGGAGCCGCGACGTCGCCGCGAGCGGCAAGCTCGCGCAGGTTCTGCTCGAGCAGGTCGATCCGGCTGGCGTCCGGCGCGCCGAAGAACCATGGTGGCGCGGTCCGATCGTATGAGCCGCTGTGCTCGGGGAGGAGGAGCCTCCCCTCGAGCGTCTCGCGCCAGCGCGTCACCGCCTCGGAGCCGATGTCCGGCCCGCGCATCCGGTACTGGTAGGAGTGGCCGAGATAGACGAGCGTCGACGGCGGGCCGTCGTTCGGTGCGGGGAGCTGCGTGAACGAGCGGTTTTCGTCGCCTCCCTGCCGGTACGGTGCGAACTGCATGGGTACCGGACCGCTGCCTCGCCACTCCAGCCGCCAGCTGACCGGGATCTCGAGCAGCGAACCGACCCTGAACGGCTGCGTTCGCGCCCGCATCCAGGAAGACACCTCGCAGTTCTTGAACGCGTAGATCGACGAGTCGATCCGCAGGCCGAACTCAGGCAGGATCCGCAAGAACTCATCGCTCACCCGGTACGCGCCCGACCTGTACGCGACCGGCGCCTCGCCGACCCGTTCGACGAACAGCCCGATCGCCAGCTCCAGCGCCGCTCGAAACTTATCGGCGTCGTATGACGCCAGCGCATCCGAAAGCGCAACCAGCTCGGGATCGCGGGCGAAGCGGAGGTGCGGGGCCGTGTGCATGTGCAGCTGGATGTCGTGGCCCCGGCGCTTGATCGCATCGACGACCGGCTCGAGCGTGCCTTCGCCGAACTGGTACTCGCACAGGACGTCGAGAAAGAACGTGCCCTTGAAGTCGTGGCGCTCGAGCGCGTCCATGATCATCTCGATCCCCGCTTCGCCATCGGGGTGGCGGCCGAAGATGAACTCCTCGACGGCCCGCCGGGGGTCGGGGTCTGACATGTATTGGAGGGTCGCCTCGGTGTCGACGGTGAACAGCAACAGGACGCGGGGTTCGCCCGGACCCGAACCCTCAGCCGGGCCGGCCGATCCGATTCGGGCAGGCTCAGGCAAGGGCATATAGGGATCGAGGTCCTGCCAGGTGGCGGCGTCGACGTCCCAGGTCTGTAGTCGCCACCGGTAATGGGCGGGTGCCGGCAGCCTCGACCAGTCGACGATGTAGCTCGTGCCCCGGACCGGCAGCTTCAGCAGCAGCCCGTCGGAGGCGTTGTCGCGGATCAGGACCCTGTAGGCGTCCGCGCCGGAGTCCCGCCAGCTGAGCTCGGTCGTCCGCGCCGAGGCGGGGTACAGCGCCGGCTCCAGCGGCAGCTCTGGGAGCAGCGGCCGCCAGCCGCCGTCCGCGGCGGAGCTCCACAGCACCTGCCATGAGTGATGCGCCTCGCCATCGAGCGCGTCGGGGGGAACCGTCCAGGATGACCCGGCGAGGATCTGGTCGGCGACGAACGCCTGGCTCGCCTCCTCGCGGATCAGCACGCGGTAGTTCTGTGCGCCCTGGATCTCGGGCCAGCTCAGCTCGTGTTCGGCCACGGGCCGATCATAGGGAGCGCGAAAATTCCGTATGTAGACTGGCGCCCCGATGCCGCCTCAGTTCCCCGTCAGCTTGCGGTGGCCCGCTGCGCCTGACGCGATCCGCTATCGGGTGGTGGCAACGAACGTCACCCCTGGCGAGCTGTTGAAGCTCGAGACCCAGGAACCCGAGGTGACCGTAGAGGGTCCGGCGCCCGGCGATGGCTGGCCGGAGTGGCGGGTCCAGGTTCCCGGCCCCGACGGCTCGTGGGCCGACTACCTGCCGTACATGGAATGGCCGAGCGCGCCCGAGGAGGGCGCGACCGAGCTGGTCTGGCCCGACGATGACACGACCCTGCACCGAGTCGTCGTCCACGACGACTCCGCCGGCGAGGTCGTGATCAAGGCCGCGACGCTCGAGCGCTCATACACGCTCGATCCCTCGCGACTCGATTCCCGCCACATCTACCGGTGGCGCGTCCAGAGCTGGGAGTCCGGCGAATGGGTCGACGGCGGCGCCTACCGGTCGATACCGGACGATCGCCATCCCGTGTCGGTCTCCGAGGCCGACGGGCGAGGGGGCGAGCACACGCCCGATGCCGGCGCGGTGTTGTTCCTGTTCACGTCGGACACAGAAGTGCATCTGCGCTGGATGGCTCGACCCGACGGCCAGCGGGGAATTCAGGAGCACATCTTCGGATCGCTCGATGGCGAGGGCGAGAAGGTCGGGATCGGGCGGCAGATGGACATGCTCGACGAGCACGGCTTCAAGGGCACGTTCTTCATCGACATTCTCGCCGAGCTGCAGTTCGGCGAAGGTTCGCTCCAGCCCGTGTTCGACGAGGTTCTCGGGCGAGGACATGACGCGCAGCTCCATCTGCACCCCAGTCCGCACCTGCGGTTCGCTCGGGAGGAGGGTGTGCGCGACCTCTCGTTCGCGACGCTCCGTGACGACCCAGCGATGTTCCGAGCGGCCCTCGAGCTGGCGATCGAGCTCTTCGAGCGCCGGGCGGGGCGCCGGCCGGTGGCATACCGGGCCGGGGCCTACCGGATCTTCGATTCACACTTCCCCGTGCTCCGCGATCTCGGCATCGTGGTCGACTCGTCGGTCAATCCGTTCAAGAACTTCAACGTCGCGCCGTGGCTGAGCGCGCGCACGCAGCCCGCCTGGATCGACGGCGTACTCGAGGTCCCGATCACGTGGCACCTCTGGCACAACGGCAGTCGCTGGAGCGCCTCCCAGTTCGCGCCCGTGACGACGCCCACCGTTCAGCGCGCGGCAGTTGGCGCTCTACGCGGAGCAGACGCTGGACCGCCGACAACGATCTGCTACATCGCCCACTCGTACTCGTTCCTCGGCCGCACGACGATCGACGACGAGGCGGCATGGGCGGCCTGGAACCGGCACTGGGAGGAGCTGGTCGGAGCCGACGAGCGGGCGATCTCGGGCTACAACGTGGGAGCGCCGCTGATCCAGCTCGACCGGATCGACCACAGTCGGATCGACACCTTCGGCCAGGTTCTCGATGAGCTGGCGCGGCGGCCGTCGATCGCGGGGATATCCCTCGGCGAGCTCGCGGAGCGCCGCCACGAGTGGCCCGGCGACGGCGCACCGTTCGATCCGATCGCCGGCTACGACGGACGCGGTCGCCGGCCGACCGCGACGGGCACTCGCCTCTACTCGGAGTCCTATCTCGCCTCCCTCGAGTCCGCGGTCGCGACGTGACCGAGCTGATCGAAGAGTTTCAGCTCGAGTGGCAGGGCCGGACGGTCTTGGTGATCGCCCCCGACGCTGGAGAGCTGGGTGCCACGCTCCAGTCGGCTCGGGGAGCTCGTTCCGTCGACTCGCTCGAGACGCCGGACGCGATCGGCCCAGAGCTCGAGGAGCGGATCTACGACGTCGCCGTGATCGGCGATGTCCTCTACGAGCTGCCACCAACAGCGGTGTATGACGCGCTTCGCTGGGTCCGCGACCACCTGACCCTCGGGGGCCACTGCCTCGTCCACACCCGGACGTGGCTTGGTCCGGACGGCGGCGGCCTCGGCAGCCGTGTCCGGACGCCTTACGCGCACGTGGCGTTTGCTCGTGATGCCGTCGAGGAGTACTTCGCGGCGAACGGCTGGGAGCCGCCACCGGTGACGAACCGAATGTGCCGCGCGACGTACCTAATGCTGTTCCGCCGGGCGGGCCTCGAGATCGAGGACGTCCGGATCGACGAGCACATGCCCCAGGCATTCCACGACAAACTCCAGACCTATGACCAGGCCGAGCTGCGAGCCGCGGGCATCCGCGCGTGGCTTCGCCGACCCGAGGACGAGGAGCGCGAGCTCGCGGAGCTGCGGTCCCTGCTGATCCCCGAATGAGCGCGACACCCGAGAAAGGAACCCAGGAGTGGGGCGCGCAGTGGGCCCAGGGACTATGGGATGGGCTGTTCGCTCGCTTCGACCCGCTGATCGACGGGCAGGTTGTGCTCGACCTCGGCTGTAGCTGGGGCTACACGTTGAAGTTTCTCGCGGAGCGGTTCCGGCCCGCCCAGTTGATCGGCGTCGATCTCTCCCGCCGCTGGCAGGTCGTAGATCACGGGTGGGAGTACGAGCTGCTCGGCGGGCTCGTCGAGTTCCACGCCGGTCACTTCGCCCAGATGGACGAGATCGCCCCCTCGTCGGTCGACCTGATCATCAGCTCCTCGACGCTTCAGTACATGAGCGCGGAGGAGGTTGAGGCATCCTGTATCAAGGCCTGCTCGGTGCTCCGTCCCGGTGGCGAGGCGATCATCCGGACCCGTACCGCGACTTCCCACATCGGCAACGATCTCCATCGCGTCTTCGACATCCCCTATCCACACGTCCTCTTCGGCCGCCCCGCGCTCGAAAGCGTGACTACGGAGGCGTCGAGAACGCTTCCGAATCTGAACTTCCTGACGGCGTCGAGCTACCTCGCGATCTTCAACTACGCCGGCTTCGAGATCATCGACGTGAGGCGGCGGCGTAGCAGCGCGGGGAATCGAGGAGAGGTCGAGGACCGGATCCGCAAGCTGTTCCCGGGAGTCTCGGATGACGAGCTGTTCTGCGCCGACCTCGACGTGCGCCTGGTGAAGCCGATCGATCCCAAGGATCTGCCGGGGCTGGCGCCGGCGTAGGCCCAGGCCGATGCCGCCCGCCACCTCCGCATGCCTGCGCTGGCCCGCCGCGGAAGCCGCCGATCGCTACCGCGTGATCGTCCGGGTCCCGGGTCAGGGGCCGCTGCTCGAGCTGGAGGTCGACGGCCCGGAGGCCGTGATCGGCGACCTGGCCCCGGGGGACGGCGAGTGGCCGCAGTGGGGGGTGCAGGTTCTCGACGGGCACGGAGCCTGGGTACAGCACGTCCCGTTCTTGGAGTGGCCGTCTGGGCCCGAGGGGCCGACCTCGACGCTCGGCTGGCACGCCGACGAGGCGACGATCCACCGCGTACTCGTCTACGACGACAACCTCGGGAGGATCGTGATCAAGGCGGGAACGCTGGGCACCCAGTACGTGCTCGCCTGGTCTCGACTCGATCCCGCTCACCACTATCGCTGGCGCACGCAGCACTGGGCAAACGACGGCTGGGTGGACCGCGAGGACTACCGGCCGCTGGTCGCGCCAGGCCGCTCGCCGGCTGCGGTCATCCGCCAACGGGAGCGCCCCGTCGCCGGCGTCGACGGGAAGCTCCTGTTCCTATTCACCTCGGACACCGAGTTCGGTCCGAACAGGATGCGCATCCCCGATTTTCGCCGTGGTGTCGAGGAGCAGATCTGGGGCCGCTTCCCCGCTGGGGAGGCCGGGATCGGAACCCAGATGGAGCTGCTCGAAGCGCACGGATTCAGGGGCACCTTCTTCGTCGACGTGTTCGCCGAGTACTGGGCCGGCGAGGACGGGCTGCTGCAGCCGGTGTTCGACGAGATCCTCGGGCGCGGGCACGACGTGCAGCTGCACGTCCACCCGAACCCGCACCTACGGTTCGCCACCGAGGAGCGGATCCGCCGGCTGGCGAATGCCACCACCCAGGACGATCCCGCCGCCTTCCGGGCGGCGTTGGAGTTGGCGCTCGAGCTGTTCGAGCGGCGGGCCGGACGGCTACCGGTCGCCTATCGCGCCGGGGCTTACCGCATCTTCGATTCCCACTTCCCGATCCTGCTTGAGCTCGGGATCACGATCGACTCCTCGATCAATCCGTTCAAGAACTGCAATGTCGCACCGTGGCTGCGGGCCAGAACCCAGCCGTTCCGCGTCGACGGCGTGCTCGAGATCCCGATCTCGCTGCGACTGCATCACCGCAAAGGCGTGTGGCGCGTGCACCAGTACGTTCCTCAGAACGAGCCTCCGCTACAGCTGCCCGCGCTCGAGGACACGGTCGCGGCTGCATCCACGCGCCCGGCGACGGTCTGCTGCATCGCGCACTCAGTGTCGTTCCTGCGCCGCGGCCAGCCGGGGGGCCCCGACGCGATGCGGAACTGGAACGAGCGCTGGGCCGAGCTCGTCACCCCGGACGAGTACGAGCTCTCGCGGCTCGGGCCAAAGGCCTCGTTCTGGTTCTTCGAGGGGCCGGAACCCGCGCGAGCGGCGCCGTTTGCGGACGCGCTGGAGCGGCTCGCGGCCCGTCCGCAGGTCGAGGGCATCTCCCTCGGCGAGCTCGCGGAACGGTATCCCGACGCCTGGGGCGAGCGCGTCTCGCCCGTCGATCCGATCCCGGCGTATGACAGCCGGGCCGAGCGCGAGACGGTGCTCCGAACGCGGGCATACGACTCGTCGTATCTGGCCCACCTCGAGGCCGCGGGCGGTTAGCCGCCCTGCGTGGATACAGTCCCGGCCGTGGCCATCAGGCGAAAGATCGTCTCGGTTGTCGGCACGCGCCCGAACTACATGAAGATCGCGCCGATCGCGGCGGAGCTGTCCCGGCGCGACGATTTCGACCACGCACTCATCCACACCGGCCAGCACTACGACGACTCGATGTCGCGGATCTTCTTCGAGCAGCTCGGCGTCGGCTCTCCCGATCACCTGCTCGAGGTCGGCTCGGGCACCCACGGCGTCCAGACCGCCCGAGTGATGGAGCGTCTCGAGCCGCTTCTGATCGAGCTGCGGCCGGACGTCGTGCTGGTTCCGGGCGATGTCAACTCGACGATGGCGGCGGCGCTCGTGGCCTGCAAGCTCGGGCACACCGTGGGCCATGTCGAGGCGGGATTGCGGAGCTTCGACCGCACGATGCCGGAGGAGATCAACCGGCTCGTCGCCGACTCGGTCGCCGACCTGCTGTTCATCCACTCGCCCGAGGCGCGAACCAACCTGCTCGACGAGGGAGCGCCGGAGGAGTCGATCTTTCCGGTCGGCAACACGATGATCGACACGCTGGTGGCGATGCTTCCACGGGTCGATCAGGCGAGCACGGCCGCGTCGCTCGGGCTCCATGAGCAGGACTACCTGCTGGTCACACTCCACCGCCCGGCGCTGACCGACGGCCCGCTGCTGGCAGAGGCCATTGGCGAGCTGCGTAACGTCGCCCGCGAGCTGCCGGTCGTGTTCCCCGTCCATCCCCGGACCCGCGCGCGAATCGAGGCCGAGCAGCTCGACACCGAAGGGATCATGCTGCTCGATCCCCTCGGCTACATCGAGTTCATGAGCCTCGTCCGCTCCGCCGCCGCACTGCTTACGGACTCCGGGGGCGTCCAGGAGGAGACCACCTATCTGGGAATCCCGTGCTTCACGCTGCGCGAGAACACGGAGCGGCCGATTACCGTCAGCCAGGGGACCAACGTTCTGCTCGGGCTCGAGCCCCGCCGAATCGGCGCTGTGCCCGAGTTGCTTGCCGACCGTGGCCGGCGTTCACGGCCGTCGATCGACGGCTGGGATGGGAACGCGGCGCAGCGCGTCGCCGACGTGCTCGCCAGCGCCGCGCTGCCCTCACGGGTGCAGCTCACCGAGGCGCGGCGGCCCCGCCTCCAGAGCGCCAATCCGGACGAGTCTCAGGCCGCCTGAACGACGGCCTCGACCGTTACCGGGGTCTTCGGTGTCGCCGGGAACGTGATCGAGTACTTGTGCGAGGCCGCGGTCACCTTGGACGCCGGGCAGAACGTCAGCGTCGGCGGCAGGTAGCACGTGTAGTGGGGGCTGATCAATGCGATCGGGCTACCCGTCGCGCTCGTGATCGTCGCCGTGGAGACGGCGCCGCCGGGAACTCCGGCCGAGACCGTCAGGCTCTTGGCAGGGCCCTGGCCAAAGGCGACCGTCACGGGCTGCGGAGCGCCGTTGTCAGCGCCCTTCCCGCCCTTCAGCTTTGCCCTGATCAGGACAACATTGCCGGGACGGGCCGACGTGGTCGCGCTCGGCTTGACCGTCGAGCTGGCACCCGGCGCATGGGCGAGAACCAGGGCGGTCACGTCGTAGGCGGGGACCACGAGCGTTCCCGGCGTCGACGGGGGCGGGGCGCCGGGGATCGGACCCACTGTCGCCACCAGCGTGACCGGCGTCGCCGGGGTCGTCGTGAACTGCATCGAGACGTTCTTGCTCGTAGAGGAGACCGCCCGCGCGGGGCAGAACGACGGGAGCGGGGGGAGCGTGCAGGTGTAATGCAGCCCGGACAGCACCAGCGCCTTGCCGTCCGCGCTCGTCACCGTCGCGTGCGCCATCTGGCCACCGACGGATGCGGTCATCGTCCACTTCGACGCCGGCGCTTGCGAGAGCTTCACCGTCACCGTCACGTGCCGTTTGCCCTTCACGGCCGGGACCCGCGTGTGGAACTCGACGATGTCGCCATTCTTTGCCGTGGCCGTCGCCGACGGCGGGGCCGCCGACTTGGCGACCTCGACCGTCGCCGACAGCGGCGCGGGCTTGGGCTTGGCCGGCGTGGTCGCCGTGGTTGTCGTGGTTGTCGTCGTGCTGCTCTGCGTGGTGCTCGTTGTCTTTTGCCCGCCGCCTCCGCATGCGGTCAGGGCGATTGCGACGACTATCGCCGAACCGACCGACGCAAGCAATCTCAACAACGCGACTCCCTTGATTTCATTTCGGCAACATCTGGCCTGGGGCCTGCCGACAATTGCAAATTGGAAACGCCCACTTCTGCGTCCAGGGCACAGGCGCCGAAAGCAGCCCGGCCACGGAGACCGCAATCATAGGGATATGGGTAAACGTCAGATCAGGTGCGGCGAGAGGAACTGAGGCGTGCGGATCGCGATGCTGCTGCACAAGTCGGTGGAGTTCGACTCGCGCGTCCGGCGCGAGGCGAGTGCGCTGGCGGCGGCCGGCCACGACGTGACCGTGCTCGAACTGGCCGAGGTCCCGTCCGAGGACATGATGGATGGTTTTAGGCGCGTTTCGGCGATCCCCCCGGCCTGGGTCCGCCGCCGCCTGCCCAGCGCCGTCTACCGACCGCTGATGCTCGTGTACTTCGTCCGAGGGATCGTGGGACTCCGCCCGCAGGCGGTCCACGCACACGACGCGGCCATGCTGCTGCCCGGGATCGTCGGAGCCCGACTGGTGGGGGCCCGGCTGGTCTACGACTCCCACGAGCTGGCAGCGAGCGTTCCCTATCGCGAGCGGACGTGGGCGTGGTTCGTGACGACGATCGAACGGATGATCGTTCCGCGATGCGTCGCGGTGATCACGGTCTCGGACGGGATCGCGGCGCGACTGCGTGATCGCTATCGGTTGCCGGCTGCGCCGACGGTGGTTCGTAACGTCTCGGCGCTCGAGGTCTCGGGCGAGGGAGGACTTCGCCGCCGGCTCGGGCTCGATCGGGAGGTGCCGATCGTCCTTCACCAGGGCGCCCCCGCCCCGGCGCGCGGTTGCGACGTGCTGGTCGAAGCGATCGCGCACGTCGACGGCGCCCAGCTGGTGTTTCTCGGCGACCCGGAGCCCGGGTACGGTGAGGAGCTGGCCGCGCGCATCCGCGAGCAGCAGGTGGGAGAACGTGTCTCGGTGCTGCCCAGCGTCCCGCTGGACGAGCTGCTGGCCTACACGGCCGAAGCCGACATCGGGGTGACGCTGCTCCAGGACACGTGCGAAAACCACCGCCTGGCGCTTCCGAACAAGCTATTCGAATACATCGTCGCCGGCGTTCCCGTCGTGGCAAGCGCTCTGCCCGAGACCGAGAGGCTCGTCAGCGCCTATGGGATCGGCTGGTGCGCCGCTCCGGATGACCCGGTCGCGCTTGCCCAGGTGTTGCGTCACGCGCTCTCGGAGCGCGGCGACGCCGACCGCCAGGGCCGACTGGCAGCCGCCGCGGCTGAACTGCGCTGGTCGCGGGAGCAGACCCGCCTGATCGACCTGTACTCCGCGCTGTCGGCCAGGCTGAACGCGGCCGGCTAAGGGGTGCCGGCCGGGGGCTCCGTCGGCGCAGCGAGCTGGGCGCGCCGCGGCGCGCGCCAGGAGCGAACTCCGATGTAGCCGCCGAGCACGAGCACCAGGGCCGCTAGCAGCACGGCCAGCAGGGGCGCCGAGCTCGCGTTGCTCTGAACGGCGCCGAGGCCGGCCGCCGCAGGAGCGTTGAGGCTCGGGACCTTCGAGGAGGAACCGAAGCCGTTGGCTGAGTTGACGAGCGATCCGGGCTGGCCACCGGGCACGAGCACGGGGGCTCCCCTCGCCGCGTAGAGGGAGGACGAGCCGGCTGCGCCGCTCCCGGAGCCGCCGGCGGAACCGCCACCGGTCGAGCCGCCCGTCGTGCCGCCACCGGCCGCGCCGCCGCCGGTCGTGCCGCCACCGGTCGTACCGCCACCGGTTGTACCGCCACCGGAACCTCCGCTCCCGCCGCCGCCCACGATGCCGCCTCCGCCGCCGGAGCTACCGCCCGAGCCGCTATGGCCATGCGGGGAGGCGTCCTGACGGGCGCTGTCGAGCGGGATCGAGTAAACGACACCCGCAGGGCTGCTCGCGCTCGGATCGGTAGCCTGAACGACCGAACCACCGCCACCGCCAGCAAAGGCGGTACCGGTCAAGGCGAGGGCCCAGAGGACCGACAGGAAGAGTATGCCTACCAAGCGTCGCACCACGCTTGTGCCGATGATACCTGCAGAGGACGGACCCGCAACCGGGAACCGTCAATCGTCCGAGGATCATCCACCGGCGCCGGACCATCCGCACCGTCAGCACGGGATCCCGCAGGCGACGATCGCCGTCGCGTTCGCCGTCCTGCTGCTCGTTTTGGCAACGACTTCGCAGGGAGCGTTCGCGATCAGCCGCTGGGCGCCGCTGACGCTGTTCACGCTCGCCGCTTTGATCGGCGCACTCCTCGCCCGGGGCGGGATCGCGTTTCGTTCGCGGCCCGTGTACGTGGCGCTCGGGGCGGTCTGGGCGCTCGCCCTGTGGTCGATGCTCTCGATGGTGTGGGCCAAGTCGAGCGGCAATGCCTTCGAGGCCGGCGACCGGATGATCCTGTATGCGGCGATCGCCACGCTCCCGTTCGCGTTTCCGCTCCCGCGGCGGTCGCTCGCCGCTGCGGGTTGGTCGATCTCGATCGGGATCGGCGCCGTCGCCCTGTACGTGCTGATCCGGCTGTTGATCGACGGCTCGCCGCTGTTTCTCGCCGGCCGTCTGAACGGGCCGGTCAACTACCGAAACGCGACCGCACTGCTGTTCGTGCTCCCGTTCTGGCCGCTGATCGTCGCCGCCTCGGCCCGGAGCTACCGCCGCGGGCTGCGCGCGTCGGCGTTCGCGGTGGCAACGCTTTGCCTGGGCTTGGCCTTCCTGACGCAGTCCCGCGGGATCGTGCTGGGGCTCGCCGTGGGCGCGTGCATCGCCCTCGCGCTCGGGCCCGACCGGGTGCGGAGGGCGTGGGTGGCCGGGCTGTCGGTGGCCGGCGTCGCTGCGGCCGCTCCGCTGCTGCTTCGCCCCTACCACGCGTTCACGGCCGACAAGCTGGTCACCTCGCACGACATCGCGGTCTCCGCCCAGGCGCTGGCGATCCTGACCGTGGTGGCGTTCGGGGTTGGCTTGCTACTGGCTCTGTTCGACCAGGGCCTGCGCGCCAACTCGCCCCAGATGCGCCACGTCAGTCGGGCCGCCCGGGTTGGGCTGGCGGTAGTGGCGCTGGTCGCGGTCCTCGGCGGGCTCGCGGCGATCGGCAACCCGGCCACGTTCGCGCGCAAGAAGTGGGACCAGTTCACCAGTCTGAGCGCGAATTCGAACCCCTCCTCGACCCGTCTGGTGTCCGTCGGCGGCCAGCGATACGACCTGTGGCGGGTGGCTGTCAAGGAGTTCGAGGGCGCTCCGATCCTGGGGGTCGGCTCGGACAACTACGAGTTCGGTTACTACCAGCACCGCAAGACCAACCGCAATCTCGACGATCCCCACAGCCTGTTATTCGCGCTGCTGGCCGAGAACGGCATCGTGGGCGTCGTCCTGTTCTTGGGGTTCCTCGGCGGCATGGCCGCGGTCATCCGGCGCGGGTGGCCGGCGATGAGCGAGAGCGAGCGCCGCCACGTGATCGGTCCCGCCGCCGCCGCAGCGGTGCTGATCGGCCAGAGCGCGGTCGACTGGATCTGGCTGATCCCGGGTCTGACCGCGGTCGGCATCTTTGCTTTATCCGTGGCCGCCGCCCAGGCCGCCGCGCCCGCCGACGTCGACGAGCTCTTGGCGCAGGACGCGGCCGACCACGAAGCCACCAGCTCGCGGCTCGCCAGTCTCGGTCGCCCGGTCGCGGTCGGGGCGCTGGTGGTGGCGGTCGCCGGCGTGCTCGCGCTGTTCCTGTCCGACGCCTACATCCAGCGCGCCCGGACGCTCGAGAACGTCCCGAGCAAGGAGCTGCCGGCGGCGAAGATGGCAGGGGTCTTCGATCCGTGGTCGGTCACGCCCCACTATCTCGAGTCCTCGGCCTACGAGTCGATGGGCGAGCGCTCGAAGGCGTTCCGCGAGCTAAACGACGCCCTTTCGCTCGAGCCCCAGAACTCGGCCACACTCGGTGTGCTCGGCGACTTCGAGGCGCGGCGCAGCAACTTCGCCGCCGCGCGCAGCTACTACCGCCGCGCGCTGGCGCTCAATCCGCTCGACGTCGGCCTCCAGCAGCTCGCCCGGATCGGATTGGGCCCCCACGCCGGCGGGCGTCGCTCGTCGTAGCGGTTCGTGCAGCACGCGCCCTAACCGCGGCCTTGAGCTGCGCCCCCCACTCGCTGGCCGCCCGCTCGCGGCCGAAGTGCGCCTCAGCGTAGGTGCGCGCGGCCGTGCCCAGCGAGCGGCGCAGATCCGGCTCGCTGTGCAGCCGCCGGATCGCGGTGGCCAGCGCGGCCGGGTCGCCGGGTGCCACGACCAGGCCTGCACCCGAGGCCTCCACGAAGCGGGCCGCCTCGCCGCGCGCCGAGAGCAGCACCGGACGGCCGGCGGCCATCCCCTCGAGCATCTTCGTCGGCAGGGCCCCGGCGAAGATCGGGAGATCGCGGAGCAGCACGGCGCTCGCGTCGCTCTCGCGATACAGCGCCGGGATCCGGTCCGAGGGGAGCACGCCGAGCATCTCGACGTTGGTGACGCCCCGCTCGTCGATCAGCCGGCGAATCCGGTCGCCGTCGGCGCCGTCGCCGGCTATCTGCGTGCGCACGACCTCCGGCCCCGCGAGCCGCGAGGCGTCCACGAGCACGTCGAGTCCGTGGGCCAGCCCGACGGTGCCGGCGAACAGGACCCGCAGAGGCGCGCCGTCATCGCGCGCTCTCGGCGTCGCTCCGTCGAACCGGTCGAGGTCGACGACCGGCCACACGCGATGCGATTTGCCGGCGGCGTCCGGCACGCCGGCGAGCGTCGTCGCGATCCCCTCCGTCGGCGAGAGGACGAGGTCCGCGTGGCGGTAGACCCAGCGCTCCAGTCTCTCCGCGGCGGTGATCGCCCACGCGTTGCGAAGCGCCCCGAGCTCGACAGCGCTTGCCGGCCAGCGATCGGCGACGTTGACCACGTACGCGGCGCGTTTCGAGCGGGCGTAGATCGCTCCGGCGGCGGCCGTGAACAGCGGTGGGCTCTCGCCGACGACCACGTCGAGGCGACCCGTACGGCGAGATGTCGCCAGGGCCGAGAGTGCGAACGCCGTGTGGTCCGCCAGCCTGGGGGCGAACCCGCGGTTGGCGGCCGGGTACACCGCGCTGCGGACGATCCGGATCCCGTCCCGGCGCTCTGTCAGCCAAGGGCGGTTCCGGTATGGCGCCTTAACCCCGCCGTCGGGATAGTGGGGAAAGCCGGTGTGGACCGTGACCTCGGCGCCGTCTGCGGCCAGCGTCAGCGCCAGCAGCTCGATCCGCGTCTGAGGCGCTCCGACCTCAGGCGGGAAGTAGTGCGTTAGAAAGCAGACGCGCATCCGCCGTCAGGATGGCGCACGGCTCGGGGGCCACGCCCCGTCAGGGGGCGTGCCGGTACGCGGAGAACGCTGGCTTGGGCTTCAGCTTCCACGTCATCAACCCGTTGGTGAGCTGGTTGCTGATCGGCCTGGTAGGCGGATCGTCGAGGAGGTTGAACCAGCCGATTCCGGCGACGTAGTTGACGGAGTTCGCGAGCCGGAAGGCGGCAGTCAGCCACCGTGCCTGCGCCCGTTTGGAGACGTGGAAAGAGAAGGCGAAGTTGTTGTGGTCGGAGGAGATCGTGAACTCCGACAACCACAGCGGCACGCGCCGGTGGTACGTGTGGGCGAGCTGCGCTTCGAGCGTGTCGATGTCGTTGATGTCACGGCCGCCCGGGAAGTAAGGCTTCTCCTTCAGGTTCGGGAAGCGCCGTCCGAACGGGTTGTGGCCGTAGTAGTCCAGCGGCGGCGGCTTGCCGTTCGGCAGTCTCATCCACTTGACGAAGTCGGCCGGCTCCACCACGCCAAAGCTCCAGGTGTTCCCGCCGATCACGATGTTCGACGGCGAGACCTGCTTGAGCGCGTGGTAACCGGCGTTGAGGAGCAGCGCGTACCGCCGCGGTCCGACCGGCGAGTTGGCAGGCATCGGTTGGAAGTCCTCTGCCTGATCACGGTTGGGCTCGCCCCAGATCATCCAATAGCGGACGGTCGGGTAGCGGCGCGCGGCCGCGATGAGGAACTGGGCGTAGTCGTTCGCGTTGTTGGGCGCCCACACCGGCGAGCGGTTGCCGTTCGCCCACCCCGGGGTTCCCTTTACGAGGAAGCAGATCTTGATCCCGTAGTGCGCCGCCTGGCTGATCGCCTGGTCGATCTGAGCCGGCCACTGGTATGCCGGATCATTGGGGTTCTCCGGGTTCTGCGGCTGGGTCGGGCTGGTCGTGGACCACGGAAGGTCGACCTCGAACACGTTGACCCCGAGCTTGTGGTACGTCGGGAACGCCGACTGCCCGTTCGGCAACACGATCGGTCCCCAGATCATTTTCGGGACCGGGGAAGATCGCCCGGAGTGGCGCGAGCGGTGGCGCAACGTGTGGTGGCGGGCAATCGACGCGCGCGGGAACCCCGACGAGCTGCCCGGGACGACGCTGGCGGCCAGCGTCAGTCCGATCAGCAGCAGCACGCTGAGAAGTGTGACCCGCCGGAGCGGGCGAGAACTAGGAAGGTCTGTGATCACTAGGAGAGGTGGCTCGATGTTACGAGGAACATGAGCACGAGCACGACGGCCGCGACGGCGGTGGGCAGCCAGACGCGGACGGTCCGGCCTCTGCCACGTAGCTTGTGGAGCGGCAGGGTCACGGGCAACGCGATCGTCCGAGCGATCAGCAGCAGGTCGCCCAGCAACGAGTGAGAACGGACGTAGTTGAGGTCGATCTTGATCTTCTCCGGCATCACGGTCGCGCAATACGCCCCCGCCGGATCCGGCCCCGACAGCAGCGACTTCTCGTCGAGGAACCTCAGCTGCGCCTCGCCGGTGATGCCGGGCAGCACCGTCAGGATCTCGTCGTACTCGTGCGCGAATTCCGAGACGAAGTACTCGAGCTCCGGCCGCGGCCCGACCAGCCGCATCTCGCCCCGCAGGACGTTCCAGATCTGGGGAAGCTCATCCAGCCTTGTCGCCGACAGGAACCGCCCGATCGGGGTGAATCGCTCGTCGTCGGCGAGCGTCACCGGCGCGTTGCCGGCGTCGGCGCACATCTTGCGGAACTTCAACATTTCGAATGGCGCGCCGTCTTTGCCGATGCGACGGGAACGGAAGATCACCGGTCCGGGCGAGTCGACATAGATCGCCACCGCGATCGCTGCCCCGACGATCAGGAGCACCGGTGCCAGGAGCACCGTGAGCACGAGGTCGAACCCCCGCTCAAGCCCTGAGACGCCCCGATATGCGTCCGAACCCAAGACAGTCGGTGCCAGCGCCACCGACTTATCGCCCCCTGGTTCCAACGTTCCCTCCAGAACGACTTGGCTTAAACCCTCCGGCCAGCGCGCTAGGCCGCTTTATCTGAGCCCCAGCCTCTCGCGCCCGCCTCGCCGGCATTCCCTCCGGCGGCGGGAGTTATACCAGAGATTCTTGTCACTGACAGTGGGTTCCTAGACGAAAAAGTAGGTTCCTAGACGAAAAAGTAGGTTCCTCGGCGAAAATTAATAGCGAGTAACTCAAGTTAATTAGTTGACTATGTTTGGGTCACGGGGTGGTTTAGCGTCAACCGTCACCGAGCAGCTTGGTCGCCTCCACGTGTTGCTCGAACGTCCCGATGTGCAACCACCCTGCTGTTGTCTCGAACGCGGCGATCTGCTCGCCCTGTTCGAGCAGGCTGATCACAAGGTCGGGAAACTGGCAGGGACCGTCGGGAAGGGCGGCGATCGCCCGCGGCTCGTAGATATAGATCCCCATGCTCGCGCTGTACTCGAGCACTGGCTTCTCGCGGTAACCGGCGACGACGCCGCCGACGTGCTCGATCACGCCCAGGTCGGTCTCCACCTGGGTCTGTCGCGTGGCGATTGTGAGCGCCGCTCCCTGGGAGCGATGAAAATCGAGCATGTCCCGGGGATCGAGGTCGGTGAGGATGTCGCCGTTGACGACCAGCAACGTCTCGTCGAGGTCCGGGATAAATCGCAGCGCGCCGGCTGTCCCAAGCGGCTCGGACTCCCACTGCCAGTGCACGTCTAGCCCGGGGGGGATCGTCTGGGCCTGAGAGAAGTAGGTTTGGATCAACTCGCCGAGGTGACCGATGCACACGTCGGCCCGCCCCACGTCGGACCGCGCCAGCCAGTCGAAGATCAGCTCGAGGATCGGCCGGTCGCCGACGGGAACGAGCGGCTTTGGCAGCACGGTCGTGTATGGGCGCAGCCGCGTGCCCAGGCCGCCGGCGAGCACCGCCGCTCTCATCGCGGCGCGAGGCTCATCTCGCGTACTCGTGGGCCCGGTAGCGGTGGCGGTTCGCCTCGAGCCATTCCACGGTCCGGGCCAGGCCGGCGCGCAGCCCGACCCTCGGCTCCCAGCCGGTCAACTCGGTGGTCCGGCTGAAATCGCACAGGAGTCTCGGTACCTCGCTGGCGACGGGGCGCAGCCGCTCCGGGTCGAGTTCGATCTCCAGCCCGTGACCGACGAGCTCCCCGATCAGCTCCGCCAGTTCGCCGATAGAAACGTCAGTTCCACTCCCAAGCTGCAGCGTCTCGCCGACGACGCCATCCGTGGCGGCGATAGCCATCAGCCCGGCGACCGTGTCGGTCACGAACGTCAGGTCCCGACGGGGCTCGAGCAACCCAAGCCGGACGCGCGAGCCGCGCAGCGCCTGGTTCGCGATCGTGGGAATGATCGCGCGCGCGGATTGGTGGGGGCCATAGGTGTTGAACGGCCGGGCCGTCACCGCCGGAAGCTCGAACGACAGCCGGAACGAATCGATGAGCGCGTCCGCGCCGACCTTGCTCGACGCGTACGGGGAGCGGGGTGCTAGCCGTGCTCGCTCCGTGATCGGCCAGCTCTGAGCGTCGCCGTAGACCTCGCTCGTCGACACGTGGACCACCCGCTGGACGTCCGCAGAGAGTGCTGCCTGGGCGACGTTCAGAGTCCCGCCGACATTGGTCTCGAAGAAGTCGCGTGGGTTGAGGTACGAATAGGGGATCGCGATCTGCGCCCCGAGGTGGAACGCAACCTCGACCCCCTGCATCGCCTGCCGGACCGACTCGGGGTCGCGCAGGTCGCCGAGCACCACCTCGATCCCCTCGGAGTCCACGGGCTCGAACCAGTCGAGCGTCCCGCGCTCGCCGCGCGAGTTGTACCTACACAGGGCGCGGGCCCGTGCGCCGGCCCGGTTCAGAGCGACCGCGAGATGACCGCCGATGAAGCCACCACCGCCGGTGACGAGCGTCTGGCGCCCTTCCCAGGAGTCCACGCGCGGTGACGATATCTCGTACGGTGCCGTCGCGATGCCAGATTGGGTCGTCCCGCTGAGCGACATCCGATTCGACGACGAGGACATCGAAGCGGTCGCCGGAACCTACCGCTCGGGTTGGCTGTCCCAGGGGCCGCGGGTGGCGGCGTTCGAGATGGAGTTCGCGGCTCAACTTGGCGTCCGTCACGCGATCGCGGTCGCCAGCGGCACCGCCGCGCTCCAGCTGATCTGCGCGGCGATCCGGCTGGCCCCCGGAGACGAGGTCGTGCTGCCGTCCCTCACCTTCGCAGCGACCGCGGCGGCGGTCGTCCACGCCGGAGCGACCCCGGTGTTCGCGGATGTTCGCGGCGAGCGCCGGCCATGGCTGTCGGCCGACGCGGCGAGAGCGGCCATTGGTCCGCGGACTCGCGCGCTCATCACCGTCTCCTACGCGGGCCATCCGGGCGAGGCGCGTGAGTTGCGCGAGCTCGCGCACGAGCACGGTCTGCTCGTGATCGAGGATGCCGCGCACGCGCTCGGCGCCACCGTGGAGGGGAGGTTTGCCGGCACGATCGGGGACGCGGGCGCGTTCAGTTTCTTCGCCAACAAGAACCTCCCGCTCGGGGAGGGCGGGATGGTCGTGACCGATGACCCCGGGTTGGCGGAGCGAGCGCGGCTGTTGCGTTCCCACGGCCTCACCTCCGATACGTGGGCCCGCCACAACGGTGGCGAGGTCGACTACGACGTGCTCGAGCCTGGCTTCAACTTCCGCCTCGACGAACCCCGTGCTGCGCTCGGCCTGCGGCTGTTGGCGCGACTGCCCGCCGAAACGCGCCGCCGCGCCGAGCTCGCCGCGCTCTACACCGACGAACTGCGGTCCGTCGCCGGAGTGCGCCCGGCGATCGAATTCGAGCCCGGCGTCGACAGCGCCTGGCACATCTTTCCACTGCTGCTCGATCCTGCCGTCGATCGCTCGGAGCTCCGAGGACGGCTTCGCGATCAGGGCGTCCAGACGAGCGTCCACTACCGCCCCCTTCATCTGACGCGCGCGTTCGCGTCGACCCAGACTCTTCCGGCAACCGAGGACTACGCGAGCAGGACCTTGACCGTGCCGCTGTTTCCGCACATGACCGAGGCACAGCAGCGCCATGTCCTGGACGCGCTGAGCGCGGCGCTCAGGCTGGCAACTCCCTGAAACGAACTGGATTCCGCTGCAATCGCTCCACCCTTGTTACAAAGGGGTGGACAGCGGCTTGACGATGTCAGCAGCGGTCGTTATGGTACGCGCCCGTCTGGGGGGCAAACGCCTCTGACGCAACTCGCTGCCGCGCGGAGACGGGGCACGGACGAAAGGAAGTTCTTATCCATGAGGAAGTACCTCGCGAAATTCTGGGCGATTGTGGTGATCGCCTCGTTCGGGCTGGTTGGGGCCGCGCCCATCGTCGCTGTGGCTTCAGCTCGGACGGCTCCGGCCGCTGCGCACGCGGCTAAGAAGAAGAAGAAGAAGCACCACAAGAAGAAGAAGAAGGGCAAGGGCAAGGGCAAGGGCAAAGGCAAGGGCAAGCCGCCCAAGAAGCCGAAGAAGCCCAAGAAGCCGAAGAAGCCGAAGTACAAGGTCCCCGCGCCCAAGTGAGTAAGGAACAGTCAGCGATTGCTGACTGGGTGTCGGACCGGTAGCAACCTTTCGGATGACCCGCCCAGGATGGGCGGGTCATCTGCTTTCTAGGCGCCGATGCGCTCCAGATTCTCCGCGTGGATCTCGGCCTGGCTCGAGCTGCGCCGTCCGGCCGGCAGCTCAGCAGCCGCTCCTTCCTGCGCCAGCGCCGTCAGGTAGGCATCGTCCTCGCGAAGGACCTTGAGAGCCTCGTCCGCGGTGAGCGGGCTGCCATGACCAGGGACGACCCTCTCGGCGCGTTCGACGAGCCCGCCCAGCCGTTCGAGCGTCTCCCGATACTGCGCGGCTGAACCGCCGGGCGAGATCATCGGGATCTCCACTGGCGAAAGGTAGTCGCCGCACACCAGTGTCCGGGTGAACGGGACCAAAACGGCCATTCCGTCTGAGGTGTGGCCGCCGGTGGGATGGAGCTCGAGCTCATTCTCGCCGCCAACAGCAACGCGCCCCGGGACCGGGAGCACCTGCGTTCCCGCCAGCGCCAGCGGCCGCGCCCGCACGACGTAATGCTCGCGGTCGAAACGACGCAGCCGCCGCTGCGCGTCGCCCGGCTCGGCCCGGAGCCTGGCCGCCGTGCTCTCCGCACAGCCGAGCGACGCCTGCGGGAACGCGAGCCTGCCGAGCAGGTGGTCCCAGTCTGCGTGGGTGGCCAGCAGCCCGGACATGGGGAATCCCGCCTGTTCGAGCACCCCCGGAATTGCGTCGAGCTCGTCCGGGTAAACCGGCGAGTCGATCAGGAAGCCTTCGTCACCGGACCTGACGGCGGTGCAGGTCGTCTGCCAGACCGCGCTGATGAAGACGATGACGTCGGCGTGGAGGGCGAACGCCCGCATGCAGACGCCCGCAGCTCGTTCCTAGGTGATGCCGATCAGCTTCGCCGCCTCGCGCAGCGAGGAGACCTCGGCGTCGGGCTTGCGCTGTCCCGCATCGAGCTGCTGCTTGTTGCGGTTGACCCAGATCACCGGGATCTTCTTCTTCAGGCACGGCTCGACGTCGTGGTAGTAGCTGGCGGCGACGTGCACCCACCCCTTCTTGCCGCCGATCCGGCGCTCGCACTCGGTGAAGTGCGCCGGGTCGGGCTTGTAGGAGCGCACTTGCTGCGCCGTCACGACGAGATCGAAGTCGAGAGGCATGTGGCGCCGGGTCTGCCCCAGCAGCTTGTCGTCGATGTTCGAGATCAGCCCGATCTTGTACTTCTTCGCGATCTTCTGGAGCACCGGGTTGGTCTCCTTGAACGGCGGCCACCGCTGCACGGAGTCGGGCAGGAATCCCGAACGCGAAGGCTCCAGCGGCCAGCCCAACCGCTTCGAGATCTCCACGGCGGTTCGCCGCAGGACCTCGGCGTAGAGCTCGTACGAACCTGCCTGAATCTTCTGCTGGATCTCGTGGAAGAGCGGAATCAGCTCCTCGCGGTCGATCGTGAAGCCATCGCGCTCGGCCTCGCGCTCGAATGCATCGAAGGCGCCGCTCTCCCAGTCGATCAGGGTTCCGTAGACGTCAAAGGTGACAAAGGTGATCTGCTTCGGGATCGTCATCGCGCGGGCATAATGCCACGGGAATCGTCCTGAAGGCGGCCCGACTCACCCCCTGTGGGAGTGAGCCGGGCCACCGGCGCGTAGCGCCGGAGCACCAAACACGGCTATCCGCGGAACGCGACGAGGTGGATCGAGCCGCTGAACGTGGTGCTCGAGCTCGAGAGGTTGCAGGCCGTGAACTTGGCCTGGCCGGCGGTTGTCACCGCCCCCGGCGTGAACACCACGTTCTGGCTCGGCGGTGTGGTCGTGTACGCAAACAGCGGGACATCGCCCAGCTGTAGCGCGGAGTCGCCGACGTTGAAGGCCCCGCATGCGTTGGCGCCGAGGCTGAACCCGACCGAACCCGTCACCGAGCCCACCACGCCGGTCGGAGCGGTCTTGTCGGTCGCGCTGACCGACACGCCGTTGCCGCCGAGGATCGAGCTCGCCTGCCCGGTCGCCTTGTTGTTCTCGCCTCCCGAGACCGAGCTCCCGAGCGCGGTCGTGGCGTTCGTGAGACCGCCGAGGATCGCGTCGTGGCCATCCTCGAGGCCGCTGTCGCTGTTGACGCAGTCCCCGCTCGGTGCCGTCCCCGTGCCGGCCAGGTTGTCGCAGCCCGCCGCGATGAACGAGTCGTCGTCGGTGGTCAGGTTGTACTGGCCCCCCGCGATCGTGCTCTCGTCGCCGTTGGCCACGTTGCCGCCGCCACCCGTGACCGACGCGAAGTTGCCCGAACCGGAGCCGCCGGCGATGTTGTGATCCCCGCCGCCGACTGCCGTCGAGTAGCCGGTCGCCTGATTTTGCTGGCCGGCGCTGACAGACGAGAAGAGGCCCTGCGCCCGGTTGATGACGCCGCCCGAGATCGATTCGTATCCGGTGCTTCCGCACGCGCCGGTGAGGGCGGCGGCGGTGCCGGCGACTCCATCGCAGCCGCCGCTGATCGCAGAGAACGGATCCGAGGCGAGGTTGAACTCGCCGCCGCTGACGTCCGACCAGTCGCCCGAGGCCAGGTTGTGCTCGCCGGCGATCGCCGCCGACGCGCTGCCGGATGCTTTGTTGACCTCGCCGGCGGTCAGGCTGTATGCGCCGGCAGCACTGTTGTCGTCGCCGACCGCGGTCGCGTACTTGCCGCTGGCCTGGTTCTTGAACCCGCCGACGATCTCGCCGTAGCTCTTCCAGCCGTTCTCAGACCCTACGATCAGGTCGTTCGAGCCGGTCTGGGAGTGGCCGCTGGTGTCCTCGGCGTAGCCGATGACCACGTTGCCCTCGCCGTTGACCGCGCCGCTCGTCGAGCCCGAGCCCGACACGACCTGCACGTTGACGCCGGTGAAAGTGATCGTCGGCTTGCCGCCGACTCCGCTGTCCGTGTAGGACGCGTGCGACAGGATTGCTGTGTCGACGGCAACCGTTCCGGACCCGCAGCCCGAAGCCGACGAGCCGCCTGACACGGCGGCCTGACCGGCCGTCGTCGGCACGCAGAGAAACAGTGATGCGGCCGAGGCATCGGCGACGCCGACCACAAAGATGTACGCCCCCGCCGCGACAATGGCGGCCGCGAGCGCGCGAGCACCTCTCAACATGAACACACCCCTCGGTTTGTTTGGGGCCTTTTCTTAAGAGCCCGTTAATGATCCCCGGACGAAGTATCTCACGGCGCATTCCAGGCTGGCGAGCGCGCCATTGCAATAGAGTGCGTCGCCCCGATGGATCTCCTCGAGTACCAGGGAAAGCAGCTGTTTGCGCGCCACGGAGTGCCCGTTCCGAAGGGGTCTCCAGCGACCACGGTCGAGGAGGCCGTGGCCGCCGCGGATGACATCGGCTATCCCTGTGTGATCAAGGCCCAGGTGCAGATCGGAGGGCGCGGCAAGGCCGGCGGGATCAAGATCGCCAAGGACGGACACGAGGCCCGCCAGCACGCCGAGGCGATCCTCGGAATGGACATCCGCGGCCTCACCGTTCACGAGCTCTGGATCGAGGAGGCCTCGGAGATCGCGTCCGAGTACTACGCCTCGGTGATCTTCGATCGCTCGGCCAAGGCGCCGCTGATCATGCTCTCGACCAAGGGCGGGATGGACATCGAGGAGGTCGCGGAGACCGACCCCGGCGCGATCGCCCGTCTCCACATCGATCCGCTGCTCGGATACCAGGACTTCCACGGCCGCCGGGTGGCCTTCGAGGCCGGCGTCGACGACGACGTTGTGCGTCCTATCGGAGCGATGCTGGCGAAGCTGTATGAGGTGTTCGTCGAGGAGGAGGCGACGCTGGTCGAGGTGAACCCGATGATCGTCACCCCGGAACGAAGCGTGAAAGCCCTCGACGCAAAGGTCACGCTCGATGACAACGCGATGTTCCGCCACGGCGAGAACGCCGCGTTGCGCGACATCTCCGCGGAGGACCCGCAGGAGCGGATGGCCAAGGAGCGTGGACTCACGTACGTCAAGCTCGACGGCGACATCGGCATCCTCGGCAACGGCGCCGGGCTCGTTATGTCGACGCTCGACGTGGTCGCCCAGGCGGGTGGCTCGCCGGCCAACTTCCTCGACGCCGGTGGCGGATCGAAGGCGGACACCATCGCGAGCGCGGTCGAGGTGATCCTCTCGGACCCAAAGGTCAAGGCCGTGCTATTCAACATCTTCGGCGGCATCACTCGTGGCGATGAGGTCGCCCGAGGCCTGATCGAGGCGTTCGACCAGATCAAGCCGACCGTCCCGTTCGTCGTCCGTCTCGACGGCACCAACGACGTCGAGGGAAGGCGCCTGCTGGCGGAGGCCAATCTGCCCAACGTTCATACTGAGTCGACGATGGACGGCGCCGCGGAGAAGGTCGTCGAGCTGGCGCGAGGCACGTCGTGAGCATCCTCGTCGACGGCGACACTCGCCTGTGCGTATCCGGGATCACCGGACGCGAGGGAACGTTCCATTCGCTTCGCAACCGCGAGTACGGAACTCAGGTCGTCGGCGGCGTAACGCCCGGCAAGGGCGGCCAGGACGTTGACGGCATCCCGGTCTTCAACACGTTCCACGATGCCGTGCTGGACACGGGCGCGAACACCGCCATGATCTTCGTCCCGCCCCGGTTCGCCGCCGACTCGATCCTCGAGGCGGAGGACGCCGGCATCGAGTTGATCATCGCGATCACCGAGGGCATACCCGCCCACGACGAGCTCCGCGTGTTCAACACGATCAAGAAGAACGGCCGCGCGCGCCTGATCGGCCCGAACTGTCCGGGGATCCTGTCTCCGGGCAAGGCGACCGTCGGGATCATCCCGGCCTCGTTCTTCCGTGAGGGGAACGTCGGCGTCGTGTCCCGCTCGGGCACGCTGACCTACCAGATCGGCAACGTGCTGGCGCAGCGAGGGTTCGGCAACTCGACGATCGTCGGCATCGGCGGCGACCCCGTCCCGGGCACCGACTTCATCGACGTGATCGCGATGTTCCAGGAAGACCCGGAGACTGAGCTGATCGTGATGTGCGGCGAGATCGGTGGAGATGCCGAGGAGCAGGCCGCTGATTTCATCGCCGCCAACGTCACCAAGCCGGTCGTCGGCTACATCGCCGGCTTCACCGCGCCTCCCGGCAAGACGATGGGCCACGCCGGCGCGATCGTGTCCGGATCGAGTGGCGGCGCAGCGGCCAAGGCGGAGGCGCTCGAGAGCAAGGGGGTCCGGGTGGGGCGGACGCCGACCCAGGTCGCGGAGTTGGCGGTCCAGTTGCTCGGGGCGACGGCTTAGCGACCCTCGGCTAACCGTCTCGCTGGCTCGGCCGTCTGTGCCTTCCGGGGAAACAGATCGTCGAGCAGGTGCAGCTGGCGCGGATTGGAGGGGTCGAGCAGGTCATCCGCCACATACATACGCAGCTCGTGCGCCGCGGGCAACTCCAGCAGCTCCGGCTGGACCCGGGGGCGAAATCCGTACCACCCACCAGCAACCTCGTCCGCGTCGTAGGGCCGTCCGGTCACGAACTTCCGGACCGCGTGGTCGAGGCTGCGAAACAGATAGTGGCGCATATACAGCGAGGTCGGAGCCATCCGGAGGCCGTCGAAGCGGACCTTGTGGCCGCCTGACCACGCGAGCTCGATTGGACCGTCCTGCCGTTTCCATGCGTTCAGCCGCGCCGGGAAGAACGGGAGGAAGGGGTAATAGGACCGCATCGTCGACTGGAACCCCCAATGGTCGTGGTCGGGCGACTCGCGGGTCGGCACGAATGTGAACTCGAGGAAATTGACCGCGTTGTAGCCGGCCTCGTCGAACTCGACGAGCTCCTGCTTCAGCGACCGGCGCCGCGTCGGGGAGACGCGAACCTCGTCGGCGTCGTGATGGATCAGCCAGTCGGCGTCGAGTCTGTCAGCGAGCTTCTCCTGCCGGCAGCACTGCTCACGGAGACGAAACGCGTCGGCGCTGGGCAGCTCCTCGATTTCGATGACCCCCCGTCCGAGATAGCGCTCGGCGATCGCGACCGTGGCATCGGTCGAGCCGTCGTCGAGCACGTACACCTCGACTCCCTGCGAATGCAGGTGCTCGATGCAGGTCCCGATTGAGACCTCCTCGTTGTAAGTCTGGAGCATGGCGACGACTCGCATGGGTAGCTGGAGATAGAACCAAGAGCTTTTGTCGGCCTAAATGGGGTCTGCCACCCAATTGGCGGGCTCGCCACGGACTAGATGGCTAGCTCTCGATCAGCACTCGCGCCACCGCGCGCGCCACCTCGGGCCACGGTGCCATCAGCGAGTGCACCTGGCGAGCCCCGTCCGCGGCCAGGCGCGCTCGCCGAACGGTGTCGTCGAGCAACAGGACAACCTGCTCTGCCACTGCGTCCGGATCCCCGTCGTCGATGACCACCGCGGTGCGATCGTCGACCGCGTAGTCGAGCGACCCCTCACCGTCTGTCGTCACGAGCGCCGCGCCGCACGCCAACGCCGCTGCCCCGAGGAACCCGAACCCCTCGCGCGCCGTCGTCACGTGGATCGCGCTGCGCCGCAGGGTCTCGCCGATAAGCCTCGGCGGAGGATGGAGCAGGAACTCGGTCGCGCCGTCCGCGGGCACACCGCCAAGCAACGTCACCCCCACGTCGGGACGGGCCTCGCGGACCCGGACCAGCGCCTCGCTCAACTCCGGCCAGTGCATGTTCTCGGCGTTCTGGGTGACCGCGGTGACGTGCTGGAGGCGCTCGGAGTTGGCCGGCCCCGGATAGAACAGCCTGCGGTCGAGGCCTGGTGCTACGTGGATCGCCGTGGCGCCGTGGCGGTGGGCCAGCCGGCATAGGGACGACGAGGCCGCGAGGACCTGATCGGCATTCGCGAGCCCGTCGGCCATCTGATCGGCGTTCGGTGGCTCGAAGCCATCGAGCCACATGATCGCCCGCGGTCCGCCTGCCGGCGGGTGCGCGCCGGCTTCGCCGGGTGGATAGATGGCAACGTCGCAGTCGTCCCACAGCGCGTCGTCGGGCGTTTCACTCACGAAGACCTCGACTTCCCCGAGCCAGGGTTCGGGAGCCTCATCGCAAAGAAGGCGGACCTTGCACAGGCGACCAAGATGCCTCGCCACCTGCACGATTGATTCTGTTCGGCCGATCGCCGTACGAGCGTCGCTCGGGGCCAGGAGGTTCACGCGCAGCCGCGGGGCCGGGAGGCCGGGTGCCGCCGTCAGCCTGAGCCGTCTGATGACCGCGGCGCGCGAGATCGTCTCCCGCGCCTGCTCGACGTAACCGAGCGCGAGCGCCTCCCGGTCGTCCCCCCAATCCGAGCCGTCGCGTTGCTGGCCCAGCAGCTGTTCGCGCTCGCGCCCCCGGGCGGCGACCTCGTCTCCGTCGAGCAGAACGTCGTTCAGCCTGACCGCTCGCGCTTCGCCGTAACGCTCGAGCTCAGCCCGCTGCCTGGCCTCGAGCCAGGCACGAAGCCCGGCGTCATCGTCTCCGCGGGGGGGTGTCCGTGGGATCGTCCGGCTCAGTCGCTCGTACTCGGCCTGGGTCCGGTCGGTGAGCGGGAGCTCGAGAAAGGCCAGCAGCGCTTCCAGCCACAGTCGACTGCCGTCCAGGAGCGAGTCGGCGTCGAGCACAAACACTCGGCGGGCGAACGAGTAGAGCTCGGTCTCTCTGGCTACCTGAAGCGACCTTCGCCATTGCGGGCGCTCGTCAGCGGAGGGCTCCCCGACGACGACGACGGCACGAACCTCCCCGAGCAGCGACCCGAGCGACCGCAGCGAGTCGACGTATCCCGGGTCGACGTCCCCGGCGATCCGGACGGCACCTCCTTCTATCCGCTCGCGCAGCCGGGAGTAGAGAAGCTCACCGCGGACCCGCGTCTCGACGGACAGGGGGGCGACGAGACGCTCCGGCGTGAGCAGGAACCGGTCGACCGCCCCGCCAAGCTCGGCGTACCGCTGGATGCCGAGCACGACGTGTGGATGCTCGTTGAGCAACAGGCCGACATCGAGCACGCGCGACGCGGGCGCGCCGGTGACGAGCAGCTGCTCCTGTACGGCGCTCATCCGGGCCTTGCCGCGCCCTTCAGAACGCGCGCGTACTCAGCCGCCACGTCGCCGGCCGAGTACGCGCCCAGGACCGCTGTGCGCAGCGCCTCTCGGTCCCAGCGATGGGTGCGGACCCGCTCGATCGCGACTGCGATCGCCTCTGCGTTCGTTTCCCGCAGGCTGACGCCCACTTCGGTATCGCACGTACGTGCGATCTCGTCGACCGTCGGAAAGCCGATCACGGGCGTTCCGCAGGCGAGCGCCTCGATGTAGACGATGCCGAACGATTCGCTGAGGCTCGGAAGGCAGAACGCCTCACCACGGGCCATCGTCGACTGCATCGCTCCCGGCCCGAGCGAGCCGGCGAACGCCACGCGCCCGGAGATCCCAAGCTTCGCAGCCATCACCTTAAGGCTTTCCTCCTCCGCGCCCTCTCCCACGATCGTCAGGCTCAGATCAGGGAGCAGCGCCGCCGCTTGGAGTAGGGCGGCGGCATTCTTCCGCGGGATCAGTTCCCCCGCGAACACGACGCCTGTGCGGGGCTGATCGAACTCGACCGGATCGACGAACTGCTGCTGGAGTGGATACCGGATCACGTGGGTGCGCTCCGGATAGCGAAGGCCCAGCTCGCGGCCCTCCTGGAGGCAATAGTCGGACGGAACGACCAGCGTGGCGAGCCCGTCCATCGCGCGCTGCATCCGCTCGTGCGCGGTCTCCGGTTCGTCGGCCCGCGTGATCGCGTGCCACGAGTGTGCTATCCCGACCAGCGGGAGCTCAGGCGCCACGACCGGCAACGTCAGCCCCCAGCTCGTGCTGAAGTGGTTGAGCACGGCCACGTCGGGCCGGAGCTCGTCGAGGACCGCCTCCAGGAACGCCTCACGTCGCTGGCCCGGCGGCTGGATTCGCACCGGCACGGGCACCGGAACCGGGCCCTCGCCCGAGCCGGTGGTGACGATCCCGACAAACTGCGCCGGGAGCTGCGGGTCGCCGTGTATCGCCTCGACAAGAGCAGCGTGAAAAGTCGCCACGCCGCCTCGCCGGCCGCCGCCCCACTCGGGTGGAACGGAGCCGAAGCTGATGATCCGGGCGGCCGTCACTCCCCCGCGCCAGGAGTCGCGATATCCCGGAGCATCCGCCTGGCCGTTTCATTCAAGGCGTCATCGAGCTCGCCCCGCACATCGCCGGCTGCGGTCGCCAGGTCGAGCAGCAGGGCGAGCGACACGTCGCGCGGCCCGAGGCGGGCGTCGTCGATCAGCTCCAGGGCGGTGTGCTCGTGGTGGCGCAGGCCATGGTCGACCCAGCCGTCGACCTCGCGACGGACCGATGGGTCCGCGGCGCGTTCGGGGACCCCCAGGAAGCTCGCAAGCTTCTGGCACGCGGCGAACGGATCACCGAGCTCGTTGCGATAGCCGATGATCACGCGCGGATCATCCGCCGTGGCGGCGATCGCGCCTGCGGTGTAGCGGCGCCACAGAGCGATGCTCTGCTCCATCGTCAGAGCGTCACGGCGCAGGAGCGAGTCGGCGATCTCGAGCGGATGACGGTGGCATATGACGAACGCCGCCGGCCCGATCATCGGCCGCCAGAACGGCAGCGTCAGGCACGTTCGCGGGTCTTTGAAGCCCCACAACGGCTCATCGGCGAACTCGTTCGCGATGATTGCCGCGGCCTGCTCGCGGAGATCATCGAGCTCCGGATCGGATTCCCACCCGCGCGGCAGCGGCGGCGGATCGCGCCAGGAACCCCCAAGCCGCCGGAGCAGCGCGGTGTTGAGGCGCATGATCGCGTAGTGCTCGTAGAACCCCTTGTCGTTGATCTGCTCGATTGCTCCGAGTAGCGCCTCGGGCTCCCCGACCGAGAGGCCGAGGATGTTCAGGATCCGCGTGGTCACGGACGTGCCGGTGCGCGCCATCCCAAGCACGATCACGACCCGGGGCGCTTGATGGCGGGCACGGACCCGCGCGTCCGTCGCGGCCGCGACTCCGGCGCGAGCGGGTCCGCCTCGCTGTCGCAGCTCGGCGTCGGCCACGGCGACGAGGTCGGAGATCGATGTCGGCTCGCCGACGACGATGTCGTATTGCGCGGCCTCCGCCGTCGGCGGGGCCCCGCCTCTGCAGAACAGGACGTTGAGCCGGCCCGGCGTCAGGGCGTGACGGCCCGCGCCGTCGAACAGGTGCACGACCACGTCATCCAGCAGCCACGCGTCGGTCCCGTCGGCCTCACGCGCCGGATGCCCCGCGGCTTCGATCGCATCGACCAGCCGCTGAACGTCCTCAGCGCTGCTCGCCGCATCGGGCTTCACGCAGTAGGTCACGGCAGCCTGCGCCTCGGCGCCATCCCAGTTCCAGATCCGCTCCGCGCCGGGTCGGTCGAGCGCGTACTCGCGGCGGAGCGCCGGGCCCCACCGCTCGAGCAGAACGGTGTGATTGGCGCGGATCGTCTCACCCGAGCCCTCCGCCGATCCCCGCCGGGTCGACAACGGGCGGTGCAGAAGGATCGAGCTGCGGCTCATCACGACCGCCCCGCCACGTTCCGCAAGCTTCAGGCACAGGTCGATGTCCTCGCCGCCGTAGCGGAAGCGCTCGTCGAAGCCGCCGATCCGCTCGAACTCCTGCTTGCGCAGGAGTGCGCACGCGGCCGCCACCGCCGCGACCTCGCCGTCTTCGCCGATCACCCCGGCCACGTCGTCCCCGAGCCCTCGCAGCGCCGGGCGCAGCACTCCGCGGTCGAGGCGGAAGGCGATCCCGTCGTGCTGCACGGCGACGCCCCTCCCGGTGATCGACTCCCTGTCGGGATCGACCAGGACCGCACCGGCGATCGCCACCCCCGGCCGCTGCAGCGACGCGACCAGCCGCCTCAACCACGACGACTCGATCGGCTCGACGTCGTTGTTGAGGAGCAACAACAGCTCCGCCGTAGATCTCGAGGCGCCGACGTTCATGGCCGCCGAGAACGAGACGTTGCGCGCGTTGCGGACGGCGATCAGCGCAAACGGAAACGACTCGGACTCCAACCACGCGAGGGTTCCGTCGCTGGACGCGTTGTCGACGACGACGACCTCCAGGTCGGGGTAGTCGGTCTTCTCCGCCAGGCCGGTGAGCAACGTCTCCAGCAGCTCCCGACCGTCATGGGTCGGGACGATGGCGGACACGCTCGGCCACTGGTCGCGCACGGGGACCGGCCCGAGAAGACGATTCACGTCCGCCGTGAGCCCAACGACCCGCCCCGTTTCTTCGGCATCGATTCTCACGTCCGTGGGGGGCTAGCCTAGGGCACCGCTCCGGCGGGACGTTGTTGACGGCGCCTCGGGACCACGGCTACTCTCGGCCGAGATGCCGAGGGCGCGGAGCTGTGGGGGGATTGCGTTGGTCGTCGGGATTCTCTGTCTGCCGAGCGCCCTCCCCGTGGCTCCCGCGCTCGCCGCTCGTACGGCGGCTTCGCCGCTCGCCACCGGCCCGGTACGGGGCGTCGAACGGATTGGATTGGTGGAGCAGGGCCATCGCCTACCGGCGCCGGCGCTCGCACGAGCCGCCGCGATCCTCACCTACCAGGTGAACCACCAGCTGCGCAGGTTCTGGCCGGGCCCGAAGATCGACGTGGAACCCGTCGCGGGCCGCGTGCCGGCCGCGTGGGACCTGATCGAGCTCGTCGGCTCGCGCTCGCCTCCCCGCACCGGCGGCTATCACAGCTTCGGTGCACACGGCCGGCTGCTCGCGGTCGTGTACCTGCAGAGGTGGGGACCGACCACGTGGACCGTTGGGGCCTCCCACGAGCTGATCGAGATGCTCGAGGATCCGCTCGGCGATTCCGTGAGCTTCAACTATCTCGAGGAGGTCTGCGATCCCGTGCAATTCGTCTGGTACTGGCTGCATGGGATGTACGTGTCGGACTTCGTCACGCCGTCGTGGTTCACCGATGGCCCGGCTCCGTGGGACATGGCGGGCCAGGTGCACGCCCCAAGAACGTTCGCTCGGGGAGGCGAGGAGGAATACGACGCGGCCGGGCACTGGGAGTTCATCGGGCCGGGAGCGGTGATGGCGCAATACCCGAAGCCGCTACGCCTGCGGCGGATGCCTCGGGACCGCTAGCGCCACCTCGCCTCAGTGATGACGGCGCCGGTGATCATGCTTACGGTGCCGGTGGCGCTTGCGGTGGCGTCTGCGCTTCTTGTGCGCCGCCGCGGCCGGATGGAAAACCAGCACCTGCTCGGCGGCGGTCTGCTCCGGGAGGTAATACGCCCCGCCGGTGACCGCCCGCACCTGGACGTGTTGGCCGGCGAGCGATGCCGGAATGACGTAGGCGATCTTCGCGGTGCCGTCGGCCGGTGAGGCGCTCCCCACGTTCGCCCACTGTTGATCCGCGGGCTTGATCTGGAGGAAGATGTAGAGCCGGCCATCGGAGATCTCGGCGCCGTCGGGGTTGCGGGCGCTAACGGCAACGGTGCCGTCGATGGGAAGCGAGCCCAGCGTGGGGAGCGCGAGCTGAGCGGCGTGGCGGACGAACGCGATGAAGTCGTAGGGCCCGGCGTGATTTGCGCACCCCCCTCCGAACAGGCAACCACGCGCCTGGAAGTCCGTCGGCATCGTTCCCGTCTTGGATGCGGTGAACGTCACCTCGGCGAGACCGTCGCCGTGCGGCGTCCTCGACACAGCACTGTGCGTGAAGCCGACGTCGTCATCGGTCGTGCCGGCCGGGTAGACCGCCAGCTGCGGGGTGTGGGGTGTTGGGCTCGACTGGCCCTCGCCACTCGATCGTGATCTGATCGCCCGCGATCACCGGAAGCGACCAGTACGAGTTGTAGGCGCCGTCGAGCGACCGTCCTCCGTTGAGCGTGTTGCCGAACTGAGGCTCGCCGAACGGGATCGTCGGTGCACCGGCGATCTTCGGGCCGCCGTCCGCGAGCGCCGTTGGAGCACCGATCAGTAAGCAAGCCAGGCCGGCGCCAAGCCAACGCGCAGCTCGTCCCATGCCTTGCACCTTTCCGGATAGGTCCGCGCCCAGCCGACGCGGCGAGCCATCAATCTTACCCGCTACTCCGGAATAAGGAGTAGCTTCCCCGTCGTCTTGCGTGCCTCGAGATCCTCCTGCGCCTGCCGGGCCCGGGCCAGGGGGTAGCGGCCTCCGATCCGGACGTTCAGCCTGCCCGACTCAATCAGGCCAAGGAGCGCGGCAGCCCGCTCGCGGAGGAGCTCGGGGGTGCGGGTATACGTGTTGAGCGTCGGCCGCTGGACGTACAGCGAGCCAGCGCCGGCGAGTGCCTGGAGCCTGAGCGGGTCCGGCTGTCCACTGGCCGCGCCGTACAGGATCATGCTCCCGAGCGGCCGGAGCGCCCCGAGCCCGTCGAGGAACGTGGTCAGGCCGATGCCGTCGTAGATCGCGGCGGCTCCCTCGCCGCCGGTGAGCTCGCGCACCTGCTCGGCAAAGCCGTCGTAGCCGATGACCTCATCGGCTCCGGCCTCACGCGCCAGCACGGCCTTTTCCTCGGTCGAGGTGGTAGCGATGATCCGCCCGCCGCGGAGCTTGGCGATCTGGGTCAGTAGCAATCCGACGCCGCCGGCAGCGGCGTGGACGACCACCCAGTCGCCCTCTCGCACCGGGTAGGAGTCCGCGGCGAGATAGTGCGCGGTCATCCCCTGCAGAAGCGCCGCGGCCCCCACCTCGCAGCTGACGTCGTCAGGGATCGGCACGAGGCGCCGGCGGTCCGCGACAACGTGCTCGGCGTAGCTCCCCGGGACGGCCACCCACGCCACCCGCTCTCCGGTCCAGGCGATCGTGCCCGCGCCCTCGACGCCGATGATCGCCGGCGGCGGCGAACCATATCCGCCGCCCTCGCGCTCATACACGTCGCGATAATTGACGCCGGCGGCCTCGATGTCGACCAGCACCTGACCGTCGCTCGGAACCGGATCCGGGACCTGCTGGTAGGAGAGGACCTCCGGCCCGCCGTTGCGTTCGAACACGACCGCCCGCATGGCCGACAGCATATTTCGTCTTCGAATTGGCCCGCCCGATACGCTCGCCCATGTCCAGACGAGGGAGATGAGCCCGTAGGTGCCAGAGCTCGACGCTCAGCTGTCGGAGATCGATCGCAGGTTGCGCGAGATCCAGGATTCGCTCGCGCCAAACGGCGATGGGGTCGAGGCTGAGCTGGCGGAGCTCGCCGAGCCCCGGAAGCCGGTCGAGCCGCCACCCGAGATGGCGTCTGCGTTCGAGCGTCTCACCGCCCTCCAGGCGAACCTCCTGTCCTCGATGACCGACGTGCTCGCCGAGTTCCAGCACACGCTCGCACAGATGCAGCAGCCGGCCAGCGCGAAGCTGACGGTGTCGGCGGGCCCGTTCACGACGATTGCAGCGGTTCATGCGTTCGAGCGCGACGTCGCGCGGCTACCGGGGGTGCGGGAGGTTTCGCTCCGCGGCTTCGAGGGAGACGACCAGGTCGTCATCGAGGTGCAGCTCGCGGTCTCGACCACGTAGTCTTTTGAGGATGGCCAAGGCGATCTCATTCGCGCGAGGCGCGCCGTCGCTCGACATTGTCGACGTCGACGGCTTGAAGGCGGCCGCGGAGCGGGCGTTCACCAACGATCCGGCCGGAATGACGGCCTACGGGACCTCGATCGGCTACCCCCCGCTGCGCGAGCTGATCGCGGAGCGCCACCAGGTCGACCCGAGCCGCGTGCTCGTCACGAACGGGTCGATGCAAGCCGACGCGTTCCTGTTCGACGCCCTGATCGAGCCCGGCGACTCGGTGATCGTCGAGCGACCCACATACGACCGCACCCTCCTGGCACTCCGCAACCGCGGCGCGGACGTGCGGGCAGTCGAGCTCGAGCACGACGGCATCGATGTCGCCGCCGTCGAACGGGTCCTCGCCGCCGGGGCGCGCCCGAAGCTCGCCCACATCATCCCCACCTTCCAGAACCCGGCCGGGTACACGTTGTCGGCCGACAAGCGCGAGCGGCTGGTCGAACTGGCTCGAGCTCACGAGTTCATGGTGTTCGAGGACGACCCTTACGTCGCGCTCCGGTTCAAGGGCTCGGCCGTGGCGACGATGCTTTCGACCGACGGCGAGAGGGTCACCTACGCGTCGTCCTTCTCGAAGACCGTCTGCCCCGGGATCCGCGTGGGATACCTCGTCGGTCCCGAGGAGCTGATCGCCCGCATCGCCAAGATCGCGACCAGCACCTACATCTCCCCGAGCATGGTCTCGCAGGGGATCGTGTACGAGTTCTCGCGTTCCGGCGCGCTCGAACGGTCGATCGAGACCGTCAAGCAGGCGCTCGCCGAGCGGGCCAAGACGCTGTGCGAGACGCTGCGCAACGAGCTTCCGGACTGGCGCTTCCAGGAGCCGGAGGGCGGCTACTTCCTGTGGGTGGAGCTCCCTCGCGGCACCGACGTGGGCGCGCTCTTCCAAGCGGCGGCGGAGCGCGGGGTGCAGTTCGTGAAGGGCTCAGACTTCGTGCTGGAGGGAGGCGACTCGAGTCTTCGCCTGGCCTACTCGGGCGTCACGTCGGCGGAGATCGAAGAGGGCGTAAAGCGGCTGGCCGAGGCATACCGTGAGGTGACCGCGGGAACCGCCAGCGCCGTCCCGGCGACTCAGCGCCCGTAGCGCTCGCGCCCGAGCACGAGCTGCTCGGGAAGCGCGATCCGCGGCGGCGGCGAGGGGTCGGCGATCACCGACACGGTCTCGGCGACGCTCGAGGTGACGGTCGCCGTCTCGCCGTCGGCCGCGACGGTCACGTTCTCGCCGTCGTTGGAGGCGATCTCGCCCTTCAGCCCGGGTTCGATGCCCGCCCCCTTGAGGTAATGCAGCAGATCCTCGGCCTCGTTCTCGAGGCGCAGGATCGTCACCTTGGCGCCTGGCTTGCAGTCCGCCAGCGGGACTCCGTCGATCCGCTCGCCGACCCTGATCGGATGGCCGTGCGGACACGTCTTGGCGTCGCCCACGGCGGCGCGGACGTACGCCTCGAACCGCGACGTCATCGCGTGCTCGAGCTGCTCCGCCTCCTCGTGGACGTCATCCCACGGAACGCCGACGACATCGGTGAGGAACCGCTCGATCATCCGGTGGCGGCTGACGATCGCCTCGGCGTGCTCGCGCCCGGAGGGGGTGAAGTCGATCGTCCGCCCGGCGTCACGAACGATGTACCCGTCGCGTTCGAGCCGTCCGAGCATCTCGTGCACGGTCGGCGCCGACAGCTGCATCGCCCGAGACAGGTTGGCGCCGGTCATCGGCAGGCCCGCCTCGAACAGCCAGAACAGCGACTCGAGGTACTCCTGTTCGGCTACCGTCGCCTGCTCGCTGGCCATGTCCTGATCGTAGCGACAGGGCACGCTCGGTCAGTTACGATCGCCGCGTGCTGACTGGGCGAGAAGCGAGACACTAGGAGGCGCGCCGTGACCCTTCCGTTGAAATCTCCCATCGAGCCGCAGCTCGCCCGATCCAAGCCGGAGCTGCCGACGGGTGAGCAGTGGGTCTACGAGCCAAAGTACGACGGCTTCCGGGCGATCGCGTTCGTCGACGGGGAAAAGTGCCTGCTCCAATCCCGAGGGAAAAAGCCGCTGGATCGGTACTTCCCCGAGCTCTCATTTCCGCCCGGCCGCTACGTGCTCGATGGCGAGATCGTGATCGATGCCGGCGACGGTGGCCAGGACTTCGGCGCCCTCCAGCAACGAATCCACCCGGCGCTATCGCGGATCACGATGCTCGCCGAGCAGACACCGGCTCGCTATGTCGCCTTCGACCTACTCGCGCTCGACGACGAGAAGCTGCTCGACCGACCTTACGCCGAGCGCCGCCGGGCGCTCGAGGAGCTCGCCGACGGCGGCTTCGACGTGACTCCGTCGACACGCGACCGCGGCGAGGCCGAGCCGTGGCTGCGCAGCGGCGAAGGGGTCGTTGCCAAGGAGATCGGCGCGCCCTACAGGCCCGGCGAGCGCGTCGGGATGGTGAAGGTCAAGCGGGTGCGGACGATCGACGCGGTCGTGGCCGGCTACCGGCCGGGCAAGGAGGACGGGACGGTCGGATCGTTGATCCTCGGCCTCTATGACGACGCCGGTCGGCTGCACATCGTCGGCCACTCCTCGGGGCTGCGCGCTGCGGAGAAGCGAGCCCTCGTCGACCGGCTCGCTCCGTACGAGACCGGCAAGCGCGGCCACGGCGATCCGAGCCGCTGGAAGAACGAGAAGGATCTCGAGTGGATCGAGCTCCGTCCGGAACTGGTCGTCGAGGTCACGTTCGACCACGCCAGCGGCGGTCGTATCCGCCACGGAACGAAGATCCTGCGCTGGCGCGAGGATAAGCCGCCGACCGAGTGCCGGCTCGTCCAGATGCAGTCCTGAGCTGAGCCACAGGCTTCCCGCCAGGTCGGTGAGCCATAGGCTTCCCGCCATGGCGATCCCGGGCGTCCCGACCACAATCCTCGTCGCCCCCGACTCCTTCAAGGGGACATTCTCCTCGCCCGAGGTTGCCGCCGCGATCGGCCGCGGCCTCGAGGCTGCCGGGCACGACGTCGACCTCTGTCCGATCGCCGATGGCGGCGAGGGGACGCTCGTAGCATTGGCCCCGGCGCTCGGGCTTGAGGTCGGAACCGCCACCGTCACGGACCCGCTCGGCCGCCCGGTCCAAGCGGAGTTCGCGGTCGGCGGAGGCATCGGTGTCCTCGAGATGGCGGCGGCGAGCGGACTCGGGCTCGTGGCCGTGGAGGACCGCGACGCCTTCGCCGCGACCACGTTCGGCACGGGCGAGCTGATCCTCGCCGCGATCGACGCAGGGGCCAAGGTCGTGTTCGTCGGCGTGGGCGGCAGCGCCACCACCGACGGGGGCGCGGGCGCGATCCAGGCGATCGAGCGCGGGGGTGGCCTCCGGGGGGCGCGGTTGATCGTGCTCTCCGACGTGCGGACGCCGTTTGAGGATGCGCCGCGCGTGTTCGGACCGCAGAAGGGGGCCGGCGCGGATGACATACGGCGCCTGCGCAAGCGCCTGGCCGTGCTGGCTCGCCGGCTCCCCCGCGATCCGCGCGGCGTGCCGATGACCGGCGGCGCCGGCGGGCTGTCTGGTGGCCTCTGGGCAGTGTTCGGAGCTAGGCTCGTCGGCGGCGCCGGGTTCGTGCTCGACGAGATCGGCTTTGATGCAGCGGATGCGGGCGGCCCGGGCGGTCGTCACCGGCGAGGGCAAGATCGACCAGCAGAGTCTCGCCGGTAAGGCCGTGTCAGAGGTGTCAACGCGGGCCCGGCAGGCCGGTGTGCCCAGCTATGCGATCGTGGGCCGGCGGGAGCTCGACGCCTTCGGGATGCGGGTCCTCGACCTCCAGGTAGTGGAGGAGGCGCGGACGTTGACGGCGATCGAGGCGGCGGCTCGTCGGCTGGCGACGGTCGTGTAGGGGGCCCGAAACGACTCCGGTGTCAGTGTGAGAACGCCTGGCGTGTCGCGGTCGCCGGGCCCGGCAGCGGCGCGGACAGCGACTCGAGGAACTCAGTCTCCTCACGCAGGTGGTCGAGCAGTAGGTCGGCCATCTCCATGTTCATTCCCGACCGGATCACGACCCGGAGCACGCTGAGGTCCTGTCGGTTCTCAGGGAACGTGTAGGCGGGGACCAGCCAGCCACGCTGTCGGAGGCGGTCGGAGACGTCGAAGACCGTGTAGTTCTCGACCTCTGGCCTGAGCGCGAACGCGAACACCGGCAGATCCTTTCCTTCTGACAGCAGCCAGTAGGGCCCCATGTCCGCGACGCCGCTCGAGATGTGAGTCGCGATGTCCTGCATGCCCTGCATCTCCTCGCGATAACCCGCGCGTCCTAAGAACGCGAACATGTAGTACTGGGCGATGACCTCACTCCCGGGGCGGGAGAAGTTCAGCGCGAACGTCGGCATGTGACCGCCCAGGTAGTTGACGTCGAAGATCAGGTCCTTCGGCAGCGCCTGCTCGTCACGCCAGATCGCCCAACCCACGCCCGGGTACACCAGTCCGTACTTGTGGCCCGAGGCGTTGATCGACTGCACCCGCGGCAGGCAGAAATCCCATTCGAGGTCGGGCTGGATGAACGGCGCCACAAATCCACCCGACGCCGCGTCGACGTGGAGCGGGACGTACAGGCCCTTGTCGGCCTCGAGCCGATCGAGCGCGCCCGAGATCTCCTTGACCGGCTCGTAGCTGCCGTCGAACGTCGACCCGAGAATTGCCACGACGCCGATCGTGTTCTCGTCGCACTGCGCCACGGCCTCCTCGGGGCCGAGGTGGTAGCGCTCGCCCTCCATCGGTACGAGACGGGGCTCGACCTCCCAGTAGCGGCAGAACTTGTCCCAGCAGACCTGGACGTTGGCGCCCATCACCAGATTCGGCTTATCCGTCGGCTTGCCGGCTTCCCGCATCCGCGCGCGCCAGCGCCACTTCAACGCCATCCCAGCCAGCATCGCCGCCTCGCTCGAGCCGGTCGTGGAGCAACCGGTCGCCTGGGCTTCACCGCAGTTCCAGAGCCCGGCGATGATGTTCACGCACCGAGACTCGATCTCGGCCGTCTGCGGATACTCGTCCTTGTCGATCATGTTCTTGTCGGCCGTCTCAGCCATGAGACGCCCGGCGATCGAGGGCATCCACGTGGTCACGAACGTGGCGAGGTTTAGCCGGGCCTGGCCGTCAAGCAGCAACTCGCTCGAAATCAGCTCGTACGCGACGTCGTGGTCGATGCCCTCATCGCGCATCCGATGCAGCGGGACCTGCAGGCGAGGATCGGCTTCACCGGCGACTATTGCGGGACGACGCCGCCGGTTGGCCCGCTCGCCTTGCTTGTGCAGGGACATGTATCTCTCCTTGGTCAGCGTCTGGGTTGGCCTCATCATCGCGTGGCGGCTGGAGGCGCCGCAAGGGTGGACACACCACCCAGCTCACCACGCAGCGTGGAGTGCCGCCGGCTTGCGGAACACGAGGCCGCGCACCTCCGCTGACCGCCGGGAATCCAGGCGGAGGTCCGGCAGCCGCGCCAGCAGCTCGGCCAGCGCCGTGCGCGCCTCGAGCCGCGCCAGGTGGACGCCGACGCACACGTGCGGCCCCTGGGCGAATGCGAGGTGGCGCCGAGCGTTCGGGCGGTTCAGGTCGAATCGATCCGGCTGCTCGAAGACGTCCGGGTCGCGGTTGGCGGCGCTGATCGACAGGCGGACGAGGTCGCCGCGCGCGATCTCGGTCCCGCCGAGCACCGTGCCGGCGGTGGCGTAGCGGTCGACGACGGCCGCCGCCGGCTCCAGCCGCAAGGACTCCTCGATGGCGGCGTCGAGGAGCACCGGCTCGGCACGGACCCGCCGGAGCGCATCGGGATCCTTGAGCAGCTGAAGGATCGCGTTGGCGATCATCCCCTCGGTCGTCTCGATCCCGCCGAACAACAGAACCGCCGCGTTGGACGCGATCTGGTCGTGGCTCAGCTCGGAGGCTCCGGCCGCCGCGGCGAGTAGCGACGCCCGATCGCCCCGACGGATCACGACCTCAAGCCGTTCACGGAGAGCGGCGAAGGGGTCCCGGCCGGCGCCGGCGGCGCCTCGGGGACCGGCGCCGGCGCGCGCCGTATCGGTGCCCGCGGTGATCTCCGTGACGGTCGCCACGATCGCGTCGTACCAGGCCAGCATCGACGGCACCTCGCCCTGCTCCAGGCCGAGCGCCCGCGCCACGATGGCGGCCGCGAGCGGACCCGCGAACGAGCGGCGCAGCTCGCCCGCCCTCATCGGCTCGAGCTCGTCGAGCAGCCGACCTGCCTCGCGCCTCGTGTCATTCGCGAACCGCTCACGGACGGCCACCGCCCGAAACGGCGCCACGAATGGAGCCCGGTGGCGCTCGTGCTCGGCGCCGTCGAGGCTCAGCATGCTCGGCCCGATCACCTGCGCGGTCGAGAACCGAGGATCGTCGACAGTAAACGTCGCGGGGCTCCGCATCGCCTCGAGCACGAGGTCGTGGCGCGTCACCAGCCACCCGTCGAGCGCCTGGATCCAGGACACCGGCTCACGGTCGCGCAGCCTGGCCAGCAACGGGTGGGGATCGTGCTCGAGTTGCGCCACCGTGACAGCGGCGCCCAGTGGCGAGCGGTCTCCGCGGGTCATCGTTGGAGCATGTCATTCCGGTGCCGCCTCCCTTCCGGGCGGCGGCTGGCATCCGATGTCGATGAGGTAACGGGCAAACGCCAGCCGATCACGGTCCTGGTGAAACGGCTCATTGCCGTCTCGGAGCAGCGCCGCGAGTCGCTCCAGGTCGTAGAGCAGCGAAAGCTTCCCGGGCGGGTCGTCCCACTCTCCCGAGTCGTACCGATGCGACCAGGCGCCGAACGCCGCCAGCGCCTCGACCTGCACCTGGTCCTCCCACCAGCCCGACCTCACCGGCAGGCGGTAGCGCTCGCGCAGCTTGCACACATCGGTCCACAGCTGCTCGAACCACATCCAGCGCTCGCGCGGATATAGACCGCGCCAGTCGAGCGGCCACCGCCTGCCGTCGGGGTCCACCCACCCGTCGCCATAAGGATCGTCCCACTGTCCATCCTCGGGCTCGAGCCAGCTCATGACGAGCTCGCCAGCCTTCTCAGCCGTCGGTCGTTGAACCACATCCGCAGGCGGATCTGCGCGGGGGGCAGGCGTCCGTAGAGCAGGAGCGCGTGGCGCTCGGGCAGCTGCCGCAGCGCCTCGGGAGCCAGCAGCGGACGGCGCCGCCGTGCCGTCGAGCGACTGGTGCCGCCCGCCCCGGTGGTGCGGGTCTGGTCGCGGGCCTCCTCCTCGCCGACCAGACCCGCGAAGTAGCGGAGTGTCTCCAGGTCGGCGACACCCGGAAGCAGCATCCGCGCCCGGTGGCTGTTGACAACTGTCTCCGCCTGCTGCCCGTAGCGCGAGCGCGCCTGGGCCAGGTCATGGAAGATCGAGACCAACTGGATGTTGTGGCTCGGGGCCGTCGAGGCGACCTCCGCGAGGTTCGGGAGCGGCGCCACGTTTCCAGCCTCGTCCAGACACAGCAGCAGCGGGAGATCGAGCCGTCCGCCGGCCAGTGTGGCGCGCTCATAGGCGCGATCGACGACCTCGGACAGGAGCGCCAGAAAGATCGGCCTCAGCAGCTTCGAGGCCTTCGCGTCGCCGATCAGGTAGAGCGTGGCGCGCTCGTCAAGCAGCCGGTCGGCGGTGATTTCGCAGCCCGACGCCGAGCGGGCTACGCGCGCGAACCGGTAGGCCCGGAGTAGCGCCTGGACGGTCGCCTCGATCGATGAGCGTGTCCGGTCGGCCTGCGTCTCGAACGCCGAGACCGCGTCGTACGCTGCGTTCGCAGCCGTCCAGCTCGGCCTCGTTGGTTGCGTCGCCCGAGAGCGTCGCCAGCGCCTGGTGCAGCTCGCGCGCGCCCTGCCCGTGCGCCCACCGCACCACGCTGTCGATGCTCGCGCCGCTTCCTGCAGCCGCGAACAGCAGAGGCGCCAGCCGTTGCTCGGCGGCGATCGCCCAGAAGTCCCCGCCCTCGACGCTGCGCTGGTCAAGCGCGCCTGCGGCCGCCAGCCGCCACGCGACCTCCAGCGCGCCGTCCCAGGTCCGCGCCCCGTGCAGCGGCGACCAGGAGTTCGCCGTCGCGCCGGCGAGAGCGAACGGGTCAAAGACGAACACGGTTCCAAGTCGCCGACGCCGGTGCAGCGTCGCCGCCAGCAGGTCGGTCTTGATCGAGGAGGCGACGGCCGGCCCGTCCCACTCGAGTAGGGCCGGGACCGCCAGGCCGGCGGACTTGCCCGACTGTGGCGGGCCAAACGCGACGAGGGCGTGTCGGTGCTCGGCGTGGAGCAGCCGGCCGCGGTAGCGCCCGAGCGCGAGCCGCTCGCCTCGATCGCGCCGCAACCCTAGCGAGCCGCCGCGGCCGCGGCCGTACAGCACGCGAAGATCCCCGCCGGCGGCCCACCTGGCACCGTCGCCACCTCCGCCGCGCAGCAGCGCGAACACCCCGGACCTGGCGAACACCGCGGCCGGGACGGCGGAGGCAGCGACGAGGATTGCCAGCGCGCAGTAGAACGCCCCGGGGCCGGGGAGATCGGCGCGAGCGGCTCGTGGCCACGCGGCAGCCGGATCCGAGAGCCTGCCGGGGAGTCGTACGAGCACGGTCAGAAGCTCACCGGTACCAAGCCGTGGCCAACCGCCGCCGAACACGCCGCCGGCGATCCCACCCCATAGCCAAACCAGCGCGCAGACCGAGATGACTGAGCCGATCAGGACCAAGCATCCCGACATCCGAGATCCCCTCGGAGCGGCGCGCGCTCATCCCCGCACCAGCCTTCGGTCGCTGAGCTGCATCCCCGTATCGGTATTCGTCATCTCCGCTTCCACCGCCGAGCGGTGGTGCTGAACGACGTACGACCGCGAGCCGATCCGCCACAGCGCCTGTCCCGCCGAGAGCATCGAGATCAACTGCGCCTCGCTCTCGGAGAGCCCCAGCAGCGATCGCGTGAGCGGTACCTGGCTCTCGTCCTGGTGGTAGACGATGCGGGTCGAGGCGTCTGCGATCAGGCCCTCGGCGATCCTGGACGCACGCGAACCCGCATCGCCCGCGGCGTGCAGATCGGCGAGCTTGTGCAGGACGACGAGGTTCATTACGCCGAACTGGCGTGCCAGCTTGAAGTTCGACTGGAACCACTCGCCGAGACCGGTGTGCTGCACGATCTTCCATGATTCGTCGGCGACGTTGATCAACCGCTCGCGTCCCGGCCGCTCCGCCATCTGAGAGAGCAGAGCGCTCATCCACGCCGTGGCACAGGCCATCAGGATGCCGACCGCGGGCGAGTCCCTGACGGCATGGAGATCGAGCACGAGCAGCTTGGCGTCGAGGTCGAGCCCGGGGGACGTGGCGCCGTCGAACATCCCCCGGAGCGGCCCCTCGCACAGGTCCTGAAGCGCGAGCGCAACGCGACGGGCGTCGCGCGCCAGCTGCTCAGCCGTCGTGCGCAGCCTGTCGGCCATCTCCGCGACCGGGTCGAACAGCGCCGAGGCGATCTGAGGCAGCGTCGGCTCGCCGCCCCCACGAGAGCGAACGGTGCGCAGCGCTTCTCGTAGCCCGGCCGCCTCGACCTGGGTTATCTCGCCGCCTACCGCGGTCACCGCGACGGCGCGCAACAGATCCAGCTGCGCATGCTCCTCGGGTCGGGATGCCAGCGGGTTGAGCCGAACGCCGCCACCCGGCACCAGCGAGATCGGCTCCACGCCGACCGCCCGGCACAGCGGGCCGTACTCGCGCTTGACGTCGAGCACGAACGCGCGCCGGCCGAATACCAGCATCCGCCACAGCAGCGACTTCACCAACGCGCTCTTGCCCTGCCCGAGCTTGCCCAGCACGATCGCGTTCGGATCGTCGAGCAGGCCGTCGCCGTACAGGACCCACGGGTCGTAACAGAACGCACCGCCGCTCGAGTCACGCCCGATGAACACCCCACGTCCCCCGAGTCCGCCCGCGGCCATGAACGGATAGATCGCCTGGGCGTGGCGAGTTGTCGATCGATGGCCGGGCCGCTCGGCGCTCACCGCAGCCCCCGGCACAGCGGCAACGTGAATGCGAATGCGTCGGCCTGCTGGCCGTACATGCAGTGGAGCTCGAGCCGGGCGCGGGCCGCGTGCTCCAGCACCTCCGAGCACGCGCGGCGAAGGTCGGCTCGGTCCCGTCCTGAGACCGTCACGAACCCGGCCAAGCCGCACCTCGCTGTGTCCGGCTGCAAGCTCCGACTCGCGGCGAATCGTGGCGTCCTGCGCCTGGCGCTGGCGCGCCGTCTCGGACTGGCCGAACCGGTGGCGCAGCTCGCGATCCGCCCGGTCGCGAGTGATCGCGGCCTCGACCTCGCGGGTCGAGCGCTCCGGCGGGATCGGCTCGAACGTCACCGCCACCGTGCGCACCACGCTCGAACGGCCGAGCAGGGCATCCATGAACATCGACGAGACCTCGACCCGAGGCCACCCGCCGATCCAGTAGCTCATGTGCACGGCCCCGTCGGTGCGGTAATGGTCCCACCCCTCGTCGGCGCCGAGCGGCCAGGCGTGCGCCTCGTCGAGACCGTCCCGGGTGCGGTCCGCGGTCTCGAGCGTCGCGAGCTCCGCGCGGGCGTAGGGATCGAACGCCGTCCGCAACGTGCGGGCGAGCTGACCGGGGCTGAGCGCGCCGAGCACTGTCACCTCGGCGGCGCCGAGGGCCTGGGCGACGCGCTCGGTCTCCACGACCGCGGCCTTTCTGACGGCATCGGTTCCGCGCTCCGCGTACGCGCCGGCCGTCGACCTGAACCGCAATCAGGATCTCGTGCTCCTGCGCGACCTTGGCAGTCGTTCCGATCAGCTCCAGGTAGGACTCGATCATCGGCGTCCCACGCAGCGGCACCGCTGGATCCCGCTCCGCGTGCAACCAGCGCGCGAGTTCGTCGCCCTGCGCCGGCGCCGTCCGCTCGATCCACTGGATCCGCCTGATCGCCGTGCCGGCCGCCCCCGAGAGCACGAGGCCCCAGCGAGTCAGGCGCCGCTCCTGCGCCTCGGGGTCGAGTAGCGAGAACGACACAACGCGGCACGCGACCACGCTGGTCAGCCGCCGCTCCCCCTCCGCGAGCAGCCCGATTGTCCTGATCCCGGTAGCCGGCCTCGACGATCCGCACTCCGCGCAGCGCCACCGGCAACGCCGGCTCGAGGGATCCGATCGCGCCTCGTCGGACCCTGAATCCGCGCGTCGGAACCGGCGAGCGAAACGCGTTCCGGCGAGTCAGCCGCCGTACCCCGAACGCCGCAACGATCGGGCACCACTCTTCGACCGTGCGACTTCCGATCGGCGCGACCGCGACCGCCACCGCGATGCCGAACGCGATCGTCGCCATCAACGCGCCGCCGGCGCTCGGAGCGCGATCGAGGACGGCGATGGCGAGCAGCGCGCCGGCGCCGAGGATCGCGGCCTGGCCAAGGCGGACGGGTCCCAGGATCCCACGGCGCTCGAGGGGGCCGAACCGGTAGGTCAGGCGGGAGGACGTCATGGGTGCTCGCCCTCCTCCTCAGGACCCAGCGTGATCGGCGGCCAGGAGAAGTCGCTCTGTTGCCAGATGTCGGGCATGCCCGGACGGCGCTCGGGTGTCGCCGTGTCGGGTGGGCCGCCGTTGCTCGACGGATCTGCCGACGCGTCGCCGGTGGTGGCCGCGCTGCGCAGCCACTGCCACCGGCTCCGCGCTCACGTCATCCACCTTTTTCTTCTCGGCCCTCGCTCCCTCCTGGGCCCACCCTGCCCGGATGAGTTGTCCCGGCTCTCGGCCATCACCCCGAGACCCGCCTCCGCCCGATCGGCCATCGTCTCCGCGCCGGCGGCCGATGCGCGGGCGACAGTCGCCTCGCGCCGCAGCGAGCCCGCCGTTCCGCTGGCGAGCTCGGCCATCGGCAGCAGGCGCACCACCGCCCAGGGCGCAAACGCGGCGAGCGTGACGAGAGCAAGTCCGGCGAGCATGGCGTCGGGCCCGACGAAGACGCTGTGGCCGAGCCCAGCAGCCGCCAGTGTGAGGACCGCGACGATCGCGAACTTCGACATGATCAGCGCGACCAGCACCTCGACGGCTCGGATCGCCCAGACGCGGCGGGCCGGCCAGACGAGCGAAGCGAAGGCCAGCGGCAGCATCAGGACGACGACATACACCGCCGCTTCGCGCATCAACAGCTCGAGCCACAGCATGAACGCCGCGGCCACGACGAGCAGGCCTATGAGGAACGCCAGAAACGGAGAACCGGCGAGCAGCGAGCCCGCGCCAAATGCCCCGCTGATCGTGACCAGCGCTCGCCCCCCGTCGCCACCGGCGGCAGAAGAAACGATCGCCGACATCTCGTCCGACGCGGCCAGCAGGAGCATCGTCACCGGCGCGGCGATGCTCACCGCGAGCACCGCCAGAGGCAGATAACCGAGAGCCGCGCGGGCGAGCAGAGCCAGGTCTGAGCGCATGATCGCCTGGACCGCCGCGGCGCACAGGAACGGCAGCGTCAGCACGGCGGCGATCGCGGCCATGCGCCAGTACGTTGCCGAGAACCACGTCGTCTCCAGCTGCGGGCTCGTGGTGTGAGCGATCAGGCTCGCGGTCTCCTTGATCGCGGCCTTTGCTCCGATGAGTACCCACGCCGCGGCCGCGGCCAGCCCCGCGGCCGCGCCGACCTTCGCCGCGCCCTCGCCGAGCAGCGCCTTCGCGGCTCCGCCGACGTGGCCGGACAACAGCTTCTTGCTGGCGCTGAGCAGCCTGCTGCTCTTCTGGAGGACTGCGCATGCCTTGCCGACGAGGCCGCTGATCAGCCCGCCCACCTCGCACACCGGCTTGGCGGGGTCGAACGCGCGGGCCGGCGCCGGCGCCAGCGCGAGCGCGGCGATGGCGCAGCCGATCGCGACCGCCCCCAGGACCGCCGTGCGCGCCATCACCTGGCGGTGGTCCCGAGATGCTGGAAAAAGTTCACCAGTCCCGGCGCCGACCCGACCACCAGCGCCGAGGCGGCGGAGATCAGCGCCGCCATCCGACCCCGGGCCGCGTACTGATGATTGTGCGTGTGTGAGGCGACGGCCCACAGGGCCGCGCCGATGAACGCGCCCAGCAGCGCGATCGCCAGCGCCCACGCCTCCGCGCCGTTCACGAGTTGCTGCAAGACATTGCTGCCCGGCAACCCATTGAGGTTGGGGTGAGCGGTCACCGCCGGCAAACCAAGACCAACTGCAGCCATCGAGTCCTCCCGAGCCGATTGAGACTAAGTAAGTTCGATTGAGCCTAGCAATACTGATTTAGTAGTGCTAGGTTGGTTCGTATCAACTTAGTCTCAATTGGACTCACTAACCCTCACAACTCATGTTGACGTCGATGACGTCGGCGAGCTCTACCGGCAGCAGGCGGCTCGGCTCCAACGGATCGTGCGCAGCGACGTCCGCGCGTCCGACGCCGTCATCGACGACGCGTGTCAGTTCGCCTGGGCCTGCCTCGTTGCCCACTGGGAGCGGGTGCGCCGGGAGGCAGCCCTCTCATGGCTCGCCACAACCGCCGTGCGGGAAGCGTTCAGGCTGCTGCGCCGCGATGCTCGCTCCCTGTCGCTCGAGGCGACGTTCGACGAGGGCGCAGCCGGCGCCCCGCCGACGCTGACCCCGGGACCGGATGAGCTGGTCGAACGGCTCGAGCGCCTCGACGAGATCGGCGCTCTGCCCGTACGCCAGCAGCGCCTCCTCTGGCTACAGGGCTTCGGGCTCAGCTACGCCGAGATGGCAAGCCACGAGGCGTGCACGACGCGTGCGGTGCAGCGGCAGCTCTTGCGGGCCAAGGCGAAGCTCGCTCGGGCGGGCGACGCCTAGGCCAGAGCGCCTATCGCGCCCGCCCGCGCTTGCGCCGCCGCCGCTCCGCCGGGCTCAACTTCCGCGGCTTCCCGCGCTGCTTGGACCCGACGCGCCGGCTGCCGTTCACGCCGTCAGTCGCCGCCCGATGCGCCCGCACAGGCGCCCGCCTGCGCGCGTCGCGCCAGATGAAGAACGAGACACCGATAAGGAGTACGGCCGCGAACCCGACGATCACTACCGCCTGGGACGTGCCGAGGCCGCTGCCGCCCGTGGTCGACGTCCCGCTGCTCGTCGTCGTCACGGTGGCGGTGGTGGTCGTCGGCGTCGACGCCTGCGATTGGGGGATGCCCGGCGTGATCGGGTTTCCCAGCGGATTGGATCCAGGGGCTCCGATGGCCGGCGTCGTGGCGGTCGAAGTCGCCCCCGATGACCCGGCGGCGATCGCTGCGGGCGGCATCAACGCCAGAACACTGACCGACCCCAACACGACAAAGACCCGACGCATTACCTCTCCGGAGCCAGCGGCTGCTCCATCGCGGGCGTCTTGGGCGCCTCGCGATAGGGCTGCTCGGGCTCGACGTGCTCCTCGTGGTAGACGCTCTCGGCGTTGACGGCCCAGATGTCGTGGTTGGTACCGAGCAGGATGTTGTCGACGGCACGCATCGCGGTCAGCATCGAGTGGTCCGAGTTGTTGTAGCGGTGCAGTCCGTTGCGTCCGACCTGGATCAGGTTGTCGATCCCGTCGAGCCAGCCGCGGATCGTGGCCACGCGCTCGGCGTACTCGGCGTCGTAGATCGGATACGCCTTGTGCACGCGGGCGACAAACCCGAACTTGACCCTCTCCGCTTTCGCCAGGCCGAGCTGCTGGATCTCGCGGGTGGCGAACTCGACCAGCTTCGCGTCGTCCATCGTCCAAAGGTCGTCGCCCTCGAAGCAGAAGTACTCCAGCCCGATCGAGGCATCGTGGTCGTTGGGCACCATCCACGGGCTCCAGGACTTGAAGTTCTGGATCCGCCCTACCCGCACGCTCGGATCGTGGATGTAGATCCAGTTGTCGGGAAACAGGTCTTCACTGTCGATCACCAGCAGCACGGTAAGAAACTCGCGGTAGCGCAGCCCGCGGGCGGCGTCACGGACCTCGCCCGGTGCCTCCGGCTCGGTGATCCCGACGGTCGTTCGCAGCGGCAGCGATGAGATCACGTACGAAGGCGTCAATGTCTCACCGCCGGCGACGACCTCCACGATCCGGCCTCCCTCGCTCCGGAGCCGGGTGACCGGCGCGTTCAGCCGGACCTCGCCGCCGTGCGCTCGGATGTCGGTGGTCATCTGCTCCCACATCTGGCCGGGGCCGTAGCGCGGGTAGTTGAACTCGGAGATCAGCGACTTGATCTTGTTCCCACGGTTGCCGAGGAACGCCGACTTCGCGGCGGCGAAGAACGACAAGCCCTTGATCCGCTGCGCCGCCCATTCGGCACGGATCTCGGAGGTGGAGACGCCCCACACCTTCTCGGTGTAGGACTTGAAGAACTGATTGAACAGCCAGTAGCCGAAGCGGTTCGTCACCCACTGCTCGAAGGTGTCCTCGCGGCCCTTGGGCTTGATCGCTGCCCACAGGTATGACAGCAGTGCCTTGGTCAGATCGACGGGCCCGAGCTTCCGCATCACGTCCATTCCCTGCAACGGGTACTCGAGGAACTTGTGGTGCCAGTAGATCCGCGACTGCCGCGGCCGCCGGAGGAATTCCTCCTTCATGATCTCGTGCCAGAGTTCGTCGACCTCCTTGACCTTCGTGAAGAAGCGGTGGCCGCCGAGGTCGAACCGGTACCCGTCGCGGACCTCGGTCCGCGCGATTCCACCCACCTGGTCAGTCGACTCCAGGACGATCACCGGCTTGCCCTGCTTGGACATGAGATAACCGGCGGTCAGGCCCGCGGGACCGCCGCCGATGACGACAACGGGCCGCTCGGCGGTGATGTCTGCGGTGGGCTGAGCGTCCGCGCCGGGCGCTGGAGGCGTTGAATCGGTCATTCGGTCATATCGACAGAGTCAGGAGACTTTCTTGAACAGCACCGCGCTGTCCGCCACGCAGCACGCGCCTTCGTAGTCGTGTGGGGCCCACGCGATCTCCTTCAGGTTGGGATCGCTCGCCAGCAGCGCCCCCCATTGCGCCGAGCGGCGGCGCACCAGTTGGGTCCACGACGCCTCCCAGTTCTTGACACCCTCCGTCAAGGGTCGCACGAAAAGCACGTCCTGTCCGGGTTTGACACTAGCAAGCAGCGGGGCGAGCGTCGCCGCCGGATTGGCCTTGCGGAGCCTCTTCAGGGCGTACACCCAGTTCATGTAACGGGGGTCGGCGACCTTCCCGAGCGTGTTCGCGTATCGCAAGCCTGAAGGCAGGTAGTACGAGGCGAGCGGCACCTGCTCGGGCTGGCCGACGATCACCAGATCACCCTTGTGCATCATTGGCCCGACCTCGGCGGCGACGTCCCGCATGTCGCTCTTGAACTCTGGCGCGTAGGACGCGACGTGGACGACGAACACGATCGAAAGGACGATCGCGACAAGGCCGACGATCCCGGATCGGGCACAACCCCAGGCCGCCAGCAGGAAGATCGGGGCGAGCACCGGCGCGAAGTACCTCGACACGAATGCGGGCGTGATCTGCGAGGCGATCCACGCCAACGCCAGCGTCGCGAACGGCAGGACGATCAGCACCCACAGCTTCGTCGCGTCGGTGGTGCGCCGGTAGCGCTTGGTGAACAGCGCGCCGACGCCGATGATCGTCGCCAGTGCCAGCCCGATCGTGATCCGGTCGCCGCCGAGCAGATCGCGCGAGAGCAGGACCGGCGCACCGAACCGCGGGGGCGGCGCCCACGGCGCGCCCGTGTGTGTCGACTGGTAGATGAAGTTCCCAAGCCACGGCAGGAACAGGATCCCGGCGCCGCCGAAGGCCATGATCGCGTCGCGCAGCAGCGCTCGTTTGTCGTCGCTCGCGTGGTAGATCGGGATCAGCGCACACACCGCGCCGGCGCCGTAGAAGATGCCCCACGCGTGGGTGTAGAGCATCAGCGCCTCGGCGACGGCGAACATGATCAGGTACTTGCGCCGTCGGTAGAGGAAGCCGTGGATGAACGCGGCGGTGGCGATCAGGCCGAGCAGCCCCATCAGCTCGTACATCCGCGTCTCGCCGGCGTACTGGGTCAGGAACGTGCTGAACGCGAACAGCGTCGCCGCGTACATGCCGGCGCGTCGGCCGAACAGGCTCCACCCCGCCCACATCCCGACCGGGATCGTCAGCAGCCCGAACAGCAGCGACAGCGAATGGGTCGCTCGTTCGCTGTCGCCGAATGCCTGGATCCAGAAGTGCAGCAGCACGTAGAACAGCGGCGGCGAGCCGTCGTGGCGAAGGATGCCGGGGATCGCCGACAGCGAGTGCGAGGCGATGCCGGTGGTGATCGCCTCGTCCATCCAGAACTGCCCGCCGATGTAACGGGTCCGGATGAACGCCGACGCCGCGATCAGGAGCAGCAGGAAGCCGCCGGTGGTGAGCCACACCGGCAGCCGCGCGAACCACTTCGGCTCGGGGAAGTCTGGGACCTTCGGGATCGACCGAGGCGGAGGGGCGGTGACGGTCGCCATCTACTAGCTCACCTTACCCGCGCAATGCTCAAAGACCCTAAACGTGCGGGTCGTGCCCACGAGCTGGTAGTGGGTGCTCGGCCACTGCCCGAGGATCGGCAGCAGCGCAGCATCGCGCGTCTCCGCCGCCTGGAAGACAATGTTCGGCGCTGGGCCCGGCGGTGCGCCAGCGGCCGGCGGCGCTTCGACCGTGAGTGTGTGGACGCCGATGTAGTAGGCGAGCATCGGCACCTGGAAGCCCTCGGTCATGATCGTCCCGCAGGCGAGGATCTTGCTCTTGCCACCGGCCTTGTCCACGGCCGCCTGCACGTCGGTGCGCAGAAGCGCCTGGTAGACGAGCGCGCGGTGGGTCTTGGGAATGTCGGTGAGGCTGCCGCCGACGAAGCTCGGGACGAACGCGAACAGCAGCGCCGCTAGGGCCACGACCGCCGCGGACCCGGCGGGCGTTCTGAATCTCCGCCCAGTGGCGCCACGACGGCCGGCGAGCCATCTGCCCAGCTCCACGGCGCCCCAGCCCCAGGTCGCGCATCCCCCAATCTCGATCAGTGCCGAGCCGAGCACCAGGTAGCGGTTGTTGCCGGAGAACCCGGCCTGCGTGAGCAGCGCGATCAGCACGAACCAGACCATCCCGAACACGCTCGCGCAGATGATCACGAGCATGGCGCGCTCGCGGTTGGACTCCAGGCGCCAGCTGCCCCGAGCCCGCACCGCCCGCCACAGCAACACCGCGCCCGCTATCACTCCGATCCCGGCCGCGTACTTGACCCGGCTGAGGACGGTGACCCACGAGTTCTTGAGCTCGGTGCAGAACGGGCACTTGGCGAAAGCGGGGCTGTTCGAGCGCGGGTTCTGGGCGCGCTCGGCGCCGCGCAGCAGATGACCCGATCCCCACAGCTCGGGCAGAAACCAGAGCACGGGGATCAGCACGAACAGCGCGTAGACGAGTTTGCGCGCCCCCGGATCCTTCCACCACAGCCAGAGGCCGTAGGGACCCCAGAACAGCCAGATTTCCGGCCGGTCGAGCGCGGCGAAGAAGGCGACGGCGAACGCCTGGCGCGGGTGCCCGTCGAGGTGGCGCTCGATCGCGATCAGCACGATCGCCGTCATCAGCCCCTCGGAGTAGCCGAGCGCGTTGTCCTTGATGAACGCAGCCGAGAGCACGAGCGCGATCACCCCGATCGCCCCGGCGAACAGCGCGGGTATCAGCGCCCACAACCGGTCGCGCCGCGTCACCATCGGCAGCACTCCGCTGGCCAGCCACGTCACCAGCCGCGCGGTCACCTTGAACACCATCACGGCGGCCATCACCGCGCCGGCGCGCGCCACCACCAGCCACAGATCGGGCGCCGCCTTGCCGAAGGGGGCGAAGAGGACCGTGAAGATGACCGGCAGCGGCTTCCAGGTCGGGCCGCCGGTGGTCTGCAGGTTGAGATGCACGATCTCCCGGCCCCACACGAGCCACGCCCAGGGGTCGTAGCTGGGCGTCGAGGGGATCAGCAGCGACAGCGCGCCGATCAGCAGCGCGCCCGCGCCGAGCGCCGCGTACAGGCGCCATCCGGCCAGGCGCCTGAAGCTGGCACCGGCCGCTGCCCTGCTCGGGGCGCCGATCGTCGGCGCAGTCAGCTCAGCACTGGGGACGGACATAGAAAAACGCTGCTCTTCGGACACCGCGCCGGCGAACCCGAGTTACGCCGGGGAGGCCACCGGTCTCGAGTCACGACAAACGGTAAACGCGCGGTCGGCGTGGGACGCAGACCCGAGCCCGCGGCGCGGGCACCGGCGGATTCTAGAGCCCTTCCCGGCTCAAGGACTCCGGACGCAATCAGCCGCGTGTCCACGACCGGAACGGCTAGCCCTTGACTCCCTGATCGAGGCAGTTCTCGATCGTCGTCAGGACGCTGTCCGTCGCACGCCCGGGATACAGCATCGCGCTGCCGATCGCCTCGGCGCCCTGCACCTGTGAGTCGATCTGCAGCCACTGCGCCGCGCCCGGGGTCGACGTGAACAGAACCTTCGGGTCTCCCAGGCCGTTGATCTGCAGCCACGAGGTCCCGACCTTGGTGACCGGGATCTTGGCCTGTTGCAGGCATTCGAAGTGTGTTGTGCGCGGGTCGTCGAGCTTCGCCCGCCCGGCGGTGGTGGCCGTCGGCGAGATCGTCCCGGCCTCCGGATTGGTCGTTGCGCCGCAAGCCGAGAGGACGACCGCGCAGAACCCGCAGGCAATCGCGAGCTTCGCGGAAGACATGCCGCCCAGGGTAGATGATCGAGCCGACTGGGTGATCTAGTCTCCCGCGCGTGACCGCGATTGCAGCGCTGACCGGACCCCTGCCCAAGGCCGGTGTCGTCGTCGTGGCGCTGCTTGCCGCGTGGGCGCTGCTCGCCACCGAGCCGCGCTCGCGCGCCACCGCGATCGCCGGCGCGCTGCTGCTCGCCCCGGTGCTGCTGCTCGGCGAGATCTGGCACTCGCCGCAGCTGCACCTGGTCCACCACCATCCGCTGTACGCCGCGGTCGGTGGCGTCATCGGTGTCGCGGCCGTGGTCGTGGTCGCACTGGTGATCCTCCGCCGGCCGGCCCTGCTGGGCGCGTTGGTCGTGATCGCACTTCCGTTCCGGGTCCCGATCGAGGCCGGCGGCACGACGTCGAACCTGCTCGTGCCCCTCTACCTCGTGGTCGCCGCCGGGGCGATTGCGCTGATCATCGCGGCGTGGCGCGATGACGACGAGCTCGAGCCCGGCGCGGACGCCGCCGCGGTGCGCCCCGGGTGGATCGAGCGGTTGCTCGCGCTGTACGTCGTGCTCTACGCGGTCCAGGCCATCTACTCGTCCGACTTCCAGATGGCGCTTCAGCAGATGGTCTTCTTCTACGTCCCGTTCTCGTTGCTGTTCTGCCTGTTGCGACGGCTGCGGTGGACGCGGGAGCGGCTGCGAACCTGCCTGCTGCTCCTGACCGGGCTGGCCGTCGTCTTCGCCGCGGTCGGGTTCGTCGAGTTCGAGACCAAGACGCTGTTCCTGAACCCCAAGCTGATCGCGGCCAACAACGTCCACACGTACTTCACCGTCAACTCGGTGTTCTTCGACCCGGACATCTTCGGGCGATTCCTCGCGCTCGTGATGATCCTGCTGGCCGCCGTGCTCCTGTACGGACAGCGCACGCGCGACATAGTCGCGGCGACCGTCGTGCTCGCGATCCTGTGGGGCGGGCTACTGCTGACGCTGTCACGCTCGAGCCTCGCCGCGCTGCTGGTCGGACTGGGGACGCTCGCCGCGTTTCGCTGGAAGGCGTGGCCGGCGTTCGTCGCAGCCGGGGTTGCCGTCGTGATCGGCGCTGCGGCGATCGCAATCTCACCCAAGACCTTCGGGCTCAACCAGGGCCTCAACGGCGCCTCGAGCGGGCGCGCCGGACTGATCAGCGGCGGAGTCGACCTGTTCCGCGCGCGGCCGGTGTTCGGATACGGATCCGGTTCGTTCCAGGTCGAGTACCACCGCCACAACCGCGGCATCTCCAGCCTGTCGGCGTCGCACACGATCCCGATCACGATCGCGGCGGAGCAGGGGCTGATCGGAGAGCTCGCCTACATCGCGCTCGTGCTCGTGGCGCTCATCGGGCTGATCCGGGGGGCCCGCGCCGACCCCGCCCGCGTGGCGATCGCCGCCGCCTTCCTGGCGCTGGTCTTCCACACCATGCTCTACGCGGACTTCCTCGAGGACCCGGCGAGCTGGACGCTGCTCGGGGTCGGGACCGCGCTCGCCGTCACCGCCCGCGCCGAACAGCGGGTGACGTCGCGTCGGCGGCCAACGGTGGCGGTGGCGCCGGCGTAGGACTGGTTAGGGGGCGCGCTCGAGCGCGCCCTACGATGTGGCCTGGGCTGGCCCTCGTTTGTCGCTCGGCTTGGTGTTTGGCAGCGAGGGGGCGGGATGAGCGCCATCGCGGTGTTTCGGTGATGTAAGGCGCGCCAAATCCGCGGCGAATCCCGAGGCGGGGCGTGTGGTGCACGAGGAGTGTGCGTGACACGCCACGGCTCGACGCTGGCGCCAAGATTGGCGCATTGTGCACCATTTCAGGCGCCCGCGATCGGACCCACCCTCCCCCTTCCCCGGCAAAAGCACTCGCGCGACGGCCACCACCCGCCGCCCTCGCACCGCGACGCGAGGCCCCCGCCTATGGCGCGATCAGCGCCGAGAAGTCGCCACCGTCCACAGCAACCCGTGCGTCGGGGACGACTGCGCCAGCCTCGACCGCCAACCCCGACACGTCGTCTTCGAACGGCGGCACGTGGATCAGCAGCAGCCGCTCGACGCCGGCGCGCTGTGCGATGTCGGCCGCCTGGGCGGCCGAGCTGTGGACGTCGGGATTGCGTGGTTCCTCGGTCGTGTACCACGCCTCGTGCGCGAGCATCTTGCAGCCTGCGACGAAGCCGGCGGCGTCAGGGTCGTGGGCGGTGTCGGTCATCCAGGCGAAGGTGTCGCCGAACCGGTAGCCGAGCGTTGGCGCCGAGTGGCGATCCTGGCGGCGAGTGTCGATCCGGACGCCCGCCAGCTCGCTCGCGCCCAGCGGAAGGTCGCGGATCTCGATGCCCTGCCGTTCGAGTGACACCGAATGGAGGGGCTCATGGAACATGCTCGTCAGCAGCTCCTGTGTCGATGCCTCGTACAGCGAGCGGCCCGGGCCCCAGACGGTCATCCGGTTCGAGAGGCCGAGGGCGGGGAGGTAGGCGAGCCCGACCACGTGGTCGAGATGGAAGTGGGTCAGAAGGATGTCGAGCTGCTGCACGCCGTCGAGCAGCTCCGGATTCTCGACCAGCCTGCCGACGCCGGTGCCGGCGTCGATCAGGATCGCACTGTCGCCGTCGCGGAGCAGCGCTGACGCCGTGTGGCGTCCGTTGGCCGGGAACCAGCCGCCGCCTCCGAGGACGATCAGCTTGTCGAGCATCGCGGGCACACTATGTCGCGGCGCGGGGCCGTTAGTGCTCAGTGGTCACAGATCGCACTGAGTCTTAGCCCGCGGCGGCCTCTGAGCTCTCCTTCGCCCCGTCCTGGGCGGGGGGCTCTCCTACCGCCATCGCCACGCGTAGCAGCAGCTCGTGCAGCTCCTTGCGCTCGTCCGGGTCCAGTGGCGCCAGCAGCTCGTCCTGCGCCTGCCGGGCCAGTGCTCGTCCCCGCGCGAGCGTGTCCGTGCCGGCGTCGGTTAGGTACAGCGCGTGCGCGCGGCGGTCGCTGGGGTGCCGCCTGCGCTCGACCAGGCCGCGGGACTCCAGCTCGTCGATCGTGGCGACCATCGAGCTCGGGTCGATCCCGACCGATCGCCCCAGCGACTGCTGGGTGATGGCGCCCTCGACGTCTAGGACGTTCAGCACTCCCCACATCCGCAGGTTCAGGTCGAGTGACTCGAGTCGCGCCGCGAATTGCTTGCGCGCCACCACGGCGATCCGGTTGATCAGGAACCCGGTGTGACGTGTCAGCGCTGTGTGTAGGCCAAATGGCCCCTCGATAGGCGACGACTCAGACATCACCTAACAAATATATCACGCTAAGTATCGCCAATGACAATTGTTTCTGCTACAAACGATTTGCTCGACCAACGACTAGGGAGCCCTCCTTGCCCCCACGCCCGACCCTTACTTCGCCTCCTGGCGCGGCTCGACGAACGGCTCATCGTCGGCCGCATGGCCGGCCTCGATCGCGCGGCCGCGCTCGATCTCGGCGTTGAGCTGGGCTCCGAGCAGGATCGCCACGTTCGAGATCCACAGCCAGACGAGGAAGATGATGATGCCGGCCAGCGCGCCATAGGTCTTGTTGTAGGAACCGAAGTTCCCCACGTACAGCGCGAACACCGCCGAGGCGATGATCCAGATCAGGACCGCGAACAGGCCGCCGGGGCTGAGCCAGCTGAGGCCCGGGTGCTTGACGTTCGGCGCGGCCCAGTACAGCAGCGAGAACATGATGCTGACGACGAGCAGCAGCACCGGCCACTTGGCGATGTCCCACACGGTCACGGCGGTGCTGCCGACGCCGACGAGATCTCCCACCTGCCGCGCCAGGCCGCCGGTGATCACGACCGCCACCGAGCTGATCGCCAGGAGCAGCATCAGCACCAGCGTGAGGCTGACCCGTACCGGGATCGTCTTCCAGATCGGACGACCCTCCTCGATCTCGTAGATCGCGTTCGAGGCGCGCATGAACGCTCCCACGTAGCTCGACGCCGCCCACAGCGCACCGGCGATACCGATCACGAACAGGACGCCGGCGGCGCCGCGATCCTTAGCGAGGCCCTGGATCGCGTTGGTGAAGATTTCCCGGCCGGCGCTGGGAGCCAGCTTGGCCAAGTTGTCGATCAGCGGCTGGGTCGCCGAGTGGCCGACGAGCCCGACGATCGAGAGCAGCGCGATGATCGCGGGGAACATCGCGAGGATGCCGTAGTACGTGAGCGCGGCCGCCCAGTCGCTGAGGTTCTTGCTCTGGTAGCCGCTGAACGTCCGCTTCAGCGCGGTCGTCCATGTGCGCCAAGACAGCCCGGCCGGGTTATCCGCCGGCTGCGGCTCATCCGCATCACGGCCGCTGACCGCGGCCTGCTGCTGCGTCTCGGCTACATCCGCCATCTGTCCTCCTCGAGCATAAGGGAGGGCTTCCCGGCGGCAACGACCCTAAACGACAGGCTCCTAGAGCGGCGTCGTGTACGCGCCGGTGATCCCGCCATCGACCAGGAACGCCGTGGCGTTGACGTAGCTGGACTCGTCGGTGGCCAAGAACAGGACCGCGTTCGCGATCTCCTCGGCGTGGGCGAACCGGCCCATCGGCACGTGCACCATTCGCCGCGCGGCCTGTTCGGGATCGTTGGCGTAGAGCTCCTGCAGCAGCGGTGTGTCGACGGGCCCGGGGCACAGCGCGTTGACACGCACCCCGCGTCGGGCGAACTCCACCCCCAGCTCGCGGGAGAGCGCGAGCACGCCCCCCTTCGACGCCGTGTAGGAGATCTGCGACGTCGCGGCGCCGAGCAGCGACACGAACGACGCGGTGTTGATCACAGAGCCGCCGCCGCTCTGCAGGAGATGAGGGATCCCGTGCTTACAGCACAGGAACACGCTGCGCAGGTTCACGGCCTGCACCCGCTCCCAGGCCTCGAGAGACGTGTCGAGCACGGAGGCGTCATCGACGGGGGAGATCCCGGCGTTGTTGAACAGCACGTCGATCCGGCCGAGCTCCTCGCGCACGCGCGCGTAAAGGGACGCGACGCTCTCCTCATCGGCCACGTCGGCCTGCAGCGACAGCATGCCGACCGAATGGTCGATCAGGTCGACGCCGACCACGCTGGCGCCTTCGCGTTCGAACGCGGCGGCGGTGGCGGCGCCGATCCCTCCCGCCGCGCCGGTGATCACGCACACCTTGTCCGCCAGGCGGCCGCTCATGAGGTCGCGTAGTAGATCGACTTGAGCTCCGTGTAGGCGTCCAGCGCGTGCGGGCCGAGCTCGCGCCCGTACCCGGACTGCTTGAAACCGCCAAACGGTGTCGACACGCGGACCGATGTGTTGGAGTTGATCGACAGCACCCCCGCCTGTACCGCGCGCGCCACCCTCAGCGCCCGCGCCCCATCGCGGGTCCACACCGATCCGGACAGTCCATAGATCGTGTCATTCGCAAGCCGCACGGCGTCCTCCTCGTCGTCGAAAGGGATCACGGTCGCCACCGGCCCGAAGATCTCCTCCCGAACCGCCCGCGCATCGGGCGCCATCGGGCACAGCACGGTCGGTGGGAACCAGTATCCCGGTCCGGATGGAGCGCTCCCCCGGATCGCCACAGGCGCCTCCTCGTCGACAAACGACCCCACGGTCTCGCGCTGCCCCGCCGAGATCAATGGCCCCATCTCCGTCGCCTCGTCGAGCGGGTCGCCGACCCTGAGCCTGAGGACCGCCTCCTCGAGCAAGCCCATGAACCGGTCGAGCGCCCCGCGCTCCACGAGGATCCGCGACCGCGCGCAGCAGTCCTGGCCCGCGTTCCCGAACACCGCTGAGGGCGCCGACGCGGCGGCGGCCTCGAGATCGGCATCGGCAAACACGATGTTCGGGGACTTCCCGCCGAGCTCGAGCGTCACGCGCTTGATCGTGGCCGCCGCGCCCGCGGCGATCGACCGACCCACCGACGTCGATCCCGTGAACGCGATCTTGGCGACGGCTGGGTGCTCCACGAGCCGCTGTCCACAGACGCTCCCCGGACCCACGACGACGTTCACGACGCCGGGTGGGATTCCGGCCTCGGACGCGATCTCGGCGAACCGCAGAGCGGTCAGCGGGGTCAGCTCGGCGGGCTTCAGCACGACCGTGTTCCCCGCCGCGAGCGCCGGGGCGAGCTTCCACGAGGCGATCGTCAGCGGGAAGTTCCAGGGCACGATCAGCCCGACGACGCCCAGCGGCTCACGGACCGTCCACGCTTGTCCGCCGGCGACCGGAATCGTGTCACCGAGCAGACGCTCGGGCGCGCCGGCGTAGTAGCGGAACGTGGAAACGACCATGCCCATCTCGCCGCGCGCGTCTGTGATCGGCTTGCCGGCGTTGCGCGCCTCCAGAACGGCGAGCTCCTCGCGTGCGGCGTCGAGCGCGTCGGCGAGTCCGTGAAGCAGCGCGGCCCGTTCCCCGGGGGCGATGTCACGCCATCCGGGAAACGCTTCATGCGCGCGCACGACCGCTTCGTCGACCTCAGCCGCCCCGGCTCGGGGCACCGACGCCATCGCCGCCTCGGTGGCGGGTTCAATGACCTCCAGATTCGCGGTCAACTTGGGTCAGCTGCCCGTGGGGCGCGCCGGAACAGGTCCCGCCGTCGCCTCGGACCCGCCCGCCAACGAGTCATCGTCGATCGTGCGGACCGGTCCCGTGAACGAATGTCGGGCCGAGACCAGGTACCAGATCGTGACCCCGGCCATCACCACGATCGTGACGATCGGGGCGTAGTTGACCGCCGACCAGCTGAAGGTGCTGCTGAACGGGACCGCGGCCGGGGTGAACGGCAGGCAGAAGATGATCACGCACAGGGCCACCCAGATGATCGCGATGACGTTGATCCACTTGTACTTCTGGCCAAGCGTCCACGGTCCGGCCTCGAACTTGTTGCCCATTCGCCAGCGCAGGAAGATGGGGATCGTGTACGCAATGTAGAGACCGATCACCGAGATCGAGGTCACGGCGAGGAATGCGACCGGGAGCCCGACGTGGTTGCCCTTGTACGCCGGGATCGTGATGATCAACGCGGTGGCCGCGACAAACACCACGGCCCACGTCGGGGTGCGGCGGCTGTTCAGCCGACGCCACAGCTTGTGACCGGGGACGGCACCGTCGCGCGAGAACGCAAACGTCATCCTCGACGCGCTCGTGACGCACGCCATGCCGCAGAACAGCTGCCCCACGGTCGAGATGATGAGCACCGCCTTGGCGGCGGATGAGGTGAGCGCCGATTCGATGATCGACTGCGAGGTCCCTCCGGCCGCGTTGATCGCGCTCACGTGCGTGGCCGCGAACGTCAGTGCCAGCAGCACCATCCATCCGAACACGGCCGAGTAGAACACGGAGCGCCACACGCCCTTCGGCGCCGCTTCGGCCGCGTCGTTCGTCTCCTCGGAGATGTGAGCGGACGCGTCGTAGCCGGTGATCGTGTACATCGTCAGCAGGAAGCCGAGCGGCAACACATAGAACCAGTACATGTTGTTGCTGAAGCCCGAGAGGTTGATCCGGTGCCCGAACACGAAGGTGAAGCTCTGATGGTGGCTCGGCACCGCGATCAGGATCACGATGATCACCAGCACGCCGATCACGTGCCACCACACCGAGATGTTGGTGAACAGCGCGACGAGGTGCGAGGAGAAGATGTTGATCAGCGCGTCCGCGACCAGGATCAGGATGAACAGCACGAACACGTGGTGCAGCGATGACTGGACGCTCGTGGTGGCGAAGTTCACTCCGAAGATGTGGGCGCCGTAGAACGACAGCGTTGAGTTCAGGAACGTCGCGGCGGCGTAGTCGACCGACGCGGTGACGGCGACGAGGCCGATCAGGTTGAACCAGCCCGTGAACCAGCCCCAGCCGGCGCCGCCCAGCTTCGAGGACCAGTAGTAGATCCCGCCGGCCGTCGGCATCGCCGACGCGAGCTCGGCCATCGAGAAGGCCACGAGCAGGATGAAGCAGCTGATCACCGGCCACCCGATCGAGATCGCGATCGGCCCGCCGTTGATCCACGCCTGACCGTAGGTCGTGAAGCAGCCGGCGAGAATCGAGATGATCGAGAACGAGATCGCGAAATTCGAGAACCCGCTCCAGCCTCGTTTCAGCTCCTGCTTGTAACCGAGCTCGGCGAGACGTTTCTCGTCAGCCGACATCCCCTCTGTGCTAACCGCCATCCCAGCCCCTCTCCTCAGTAAAGGTCTGAAAGTCCGTCCTTAGCCGCGAAACCTTACGCCCGGCGCAAGACGGAAGTCAACCCTTGTGAGCTTTTCAGCTCTTTGGCAGGAGTCCGCCCAGGATGTGCTCCGTCCCGCGCAGGTGCTCGGCCATCTCGCGAGCGGATGCGACGCCGTCGTGGCGGCGCACCGCGGCCACCACCCGGCGGTGTTGTGCGTTCGAGGAGTCGAGCACCTCGGGCGGATGGGCGATCAGCGAGATCAGCCCAGTCATCGCTCCCTGCACCTCGGTCATCGCGGTCACGAGCCGCGGACTCTGGGTCGCCTCGGCCAGCCCGACGTGCAGGCGGACATCGATCGGCCGGTACGAGGTGAAGTCCTCGAGCAGTCCGTCGAGCGCGACTACGAGCTCGTCGAGCGCGTCGACCATCTCCGGCTCGGCCCGCTCCGCGGCCAGCATCGCCACGCCGACCTCCACCGTCATCCGTTCGTCGCACACATCCCGCCATGCCGCCAGAACCTCGGGCGAGGGGGGTGGGGCCGGTGGCTGCGGATCGGCCACGAACGTCCCTCCTCCGCGACCGCGGGTCGCATGCAGGTGGCCGCTCTGGGCCAGCGCCACCAGGGCCTGCCGCAGCGTCGACCGCGCGATCCCTAGCTTCGCGCACAGCTCGCGCTCGGCCGGCAGCCTCGTGCCCGGCGGCAGCAAACCCAGCCTGACCGCCGTGCCGAGCCGCTCGACAGTCTCCTCGAACGCCGTCTGCGAGCGCACCGGCGCGAACACGGTGTCCACCGAGGCGGCCGAGTCCAGTGAGGCGACTGCGTGGAGGCTCGCGGCCTTGCTCACAGGCGTTCGAACCCGCGGAACCGCTCCCAATCGGTCACCGCGGACTCAAACGCGGCGAGCTCGACGTCCGCCGCGTTCGTGTAATGGTCGACGACCTGGTCGCCGAAGGCCTGGCGTGCGACCGCGCTCTCCGTGAACAGGTCGCGGGCGTCCCGCAGCGTGCTCGGAAGGCGTGGCTTGTCACGTGCCAGGTAGGCATTTCCCTGATACGCGGGCTCGAGCTCGAGCCCCTGCTCGACGCCGTGGAGGCCCGCGGCGATCAGCGCGCTCAACGCGAGGTAAGGATTGAGATCCGATCCGCCCGCGCGGTTCTCGAACCTCAGCCCGGCGCCGTGGCCGACGACGCGCAGCGCGCACGTGCGGTTGTCCTCGCCCCACGCCACCGCGGTCGGGGCGAACGACCCCTCGGCGTAGCGCTTGTACGAGTTGATGTTCGGCGCCAGGAACAGCGCCAGTTCGCGCAGACACGCGAGCTGGCCGGCGAGGAACGAGTCGAACACCGCGCGGTCGCGCGCGAACAGCGCGCCCTCGGCGTCCGCGAGGGAGAAGTGGATGTGGCACGAGCTGCCCTCGCGCTCGTTGTACTTCGCGATGAAGCTGATCGACATCCCTTCCTGGGCAGCGATCTCCTTGGCGGCGTTCTTGTAGACGGCGTGATCGTCCGCGGTCCGCAGGGCGTCCGCGTAGCGGAAGTTGATCTCGTGCTGCCCGAAGTTGCATTCGCCCTTTGAGTTCTCGACCGCGAGGCCGGCGCCCTGCATCGAGTTGCGGATCCGGCGCATCAGCGGCTCCACCCGCGCGGTACCGAGCATCGAGTAGTCGACGTTGTACAGGTTCGCCGGATCGAGGTCGCGGTAGCCCTTGTGCCACGCGTCCTCATAGGAGTCGCGGAAGACCAGGAACTCGAGCTCGGTGCTGGCGTTGCTGCTCCAGCCCCGCTCGGCGAGCCGGGCGAGCTGGGCGCGCAAAACCTGTCGCGGCGACGGCGCCACTGGCTGTCCGTCCGCCCATTCGAGGTCGGCCAGGCACATCGCGGTTGCCGGCTGCCACGGGACCGGCCGCAGCGTGTCGAGATCCGGTCGCATCGCGAAGTCCCCGTAACCCTTCTCCCAGGACGCCAGCTCGTACCCGTCGACGGTGTTCATCTCGACGTCGACCGCCAGCAGGTAGTTGCAGCCTTCGGCCCCGTGCTCGAGTACCTCGTCGAGGAAGTGACGCGCAGTGAGCCGCTTGCCCTGCAGGCGGCCTTGCATGTCACAGATCACGAGCAGGACGGTGTCGATGTCCCCCCGTTTGACCTGGTCCCTCAACTCCTCCAGCTTCATCGAGCCATGAAGGTATAGGAACCGGGCCTTAAACGCTAGGTTTCCGTGTTCGTGAGCGACCTGACCGGGATCGTGGAGCGGCTTGAGCCGGCGCTGGGGCCGATCAGCGGTGCGCCCGTGCCGCTGGAGGGTGGGATCACGAACCGCAACTTCAAGGCCCGGCTCGGCGGCCGCGTGTACATGATCAGGCTTCCCGGCAAAGACACCGAGCTGCTCGGGATCAGCCGGGAGGCTGAGCGCATCGCCAACCAGGCCGCGGCCGGTCTCGGCATCGCGCCGGCGGTCGTGGCCGGGGACGACGAGTGCCTGGTCACGGAGTTCCTGGAATGCACGGACGTCGACCCCGATCGGCTGCGGGCTGACCCGTCCGCGGTGGCTCGGGCGCTGCGCGCCTTCCACGGCTCGGGCACGGCGCTGCCCACGCGATTCTGGGTGCCCGAGCTGCTCGAGGACTACGCGGCGGTCGTGGCTCGTCGCGGTGGCGCGGTGCCGGACGAGTACGACGCCACACGGGCGATCGCCGCGCGGATCGCCGATGCCTTGCCGCTGGGCGAGCCGGCGCCGTGCCACGACGACCTCCTCCCCGCGAACATCCTCGAGCGACGCGGCAGCAGTGGGCACGGAACGATGCTGGTCGACTGGGAATACGCCGGCATGGGCCACCCGATGTTCGACCTCGGCAACCTGGCGGTCAATAACGAGTTCGACGAGGCGGCGGAGGAGCGTCTGCTGGCGGCCTACTTCGGCGATCCGGTCTCGGAGGGCCAGTGGGCCGCGCTGAAGCTGATGAAGATCATGTCCGACGCGCGCGAGGCGGCCTGGGGTGTCGTCCAGGGCGTCCTCTCCGAGCTCGACTTCGACTTCGCCGGCTATGCGCAGAAGCACTTCGACCGCCTGGAGGCGGCGGGCGAGGACCCCCGACTCGAGGGATGGCTCGTCACGGCGTTCGAGGCCTTCGCCTGATGCCGCGCCCCCGCCACCTCCCCGACCGCGCCCGTGTGGTCATCATCGGCGGGGGCGTCGGAGGCGCTGCGGTCGCCTACCACCTCGCCCAGCTTGGCGAGCGCGACGTGATCCTCGTCGATCGAAACGAGCTGACCAGCGGCTCGACGTTCCACTCGGCGGGACTCGTCGGGCAGCTGCGCGGAAGCGTCTCGCTGACGCGGATGATGATGGACTCGGTCGAGCTCTACCGGCGTCTCGACTGCGGCTGGGTGGAGTGCGGGGGGATCCGACTCGCCTGCACTCCCGAGCGCGAGCAGGAGGTGATGCGACAAGTCGCGTGGGCGAAGACGTTCGGTCTGCCGCTCGAGCTGCTCTCGCCCGAACAGGCGCAGGAGCTGTTCCCGCTGATGGTCAGCGATGGCGTCAGGTGCGCGTCCTACCTCCCGACCGACGGCTATCTCGACCCCTCGCAGCTGACCTACGCGCTCGTTGACGGCGCCCGCGAGGGCGGCTGCCGGGTGTTCACCCACACGCGCGTGAGCGCCATCGACGTCGACGGCGGTCGAGTGCGCGGCGTGAGCACCGAGTGGGGCGATGTGGAGGCCGAGATCGTCGTCAACGCCGGCGGGATGTTTGCGGCCGAGCTCGGCCGGTTGGCTGGGGTGCGGGTGCCGGTGGTTCCGTTTGCCCACGAGTACCTCGTGACCCAGCCGTTTCGCGAGCTCGGGGTGGGCGGGGACCGATCCCATCTGCCGACCCTTCGCGACCCGGACCTGCTCGTCTACTTCCGCGAGGAGGGCGGAGGGCTGGTGATGGGCGGCTACGAGCGCCACAGCTCGCCGTGGTCGCTCGACGAGCACTTGCTCGATCGAATTCCCCCAGATTTCAACGGCCGCCTGCTCGAGGAGGACTGGCCGCGGTTCGAGGAAATCGCGGGCAACTCGGCGCGCCGGATCCCGGACATGGAGGACGTCAAGGTCACCCGCCTGATCAATGGCCCGGAAGCGTTCACGCCCGACAACGAGTTCTGCCTCGGCGAGACGGAGGTCCGCGGACTGTTCGTGGCCGCCGGCTTCTGCGCCCACGGCCTGGCCGGCGCCGGCGGCATGGGCAAGCTGGTCGCCGAGTGGATCCTCGCCGGCGAGCCCGAGAGCGATGTGTGGGAGATGGACATCCGCCGGTTCGGGCCGCAATACCGCTCCCCCGGCTACACGCTGAAGCGAGCCAAGGAGGTGTACGAGACCTATTACGACATCCGCTACCCCGGCCACGAGCGGGAGGCCGGGAGACCGCTCCGGATCTCGAGTGCCTACTCCTGGCACCGCGGTCACGACGCGGCATTCGGCGAGAAGTCGGGCTGGGAGCGGGTCAACTGGTACGAGTCCAACGCGGCCGCCGGCGATCCCTCCCTCCGGCCGCGCGGCTGGGCGGGGATGCACTGGTCGCCGGCGATCGGCGCCGAGCACCTCGCGACCCGGGACGTCGCGGGCCTGTTCGACGAGTCGTCGTTCGCGAAGCTCGAGGTCGCCGGCCCCGGCGCCGCCGAGCTGCTCGAGCGCCTGTGCGACAACCGCGTGGCGGGAGACGTCGGCGCGATCACCTATACCCAGATGCTCAACAGCCGGGGCGGGATCGAGTGCGATTTCACGGTCACCCGGGTGGGGGAGGAGCTGTTCCAGATCGTCACCGGCACTGCGTTCGGCAACCACGACGCGAGCTGGATCCGCCGCCACGTGCCGCAGGACGGCTCGGTGACCGTGACCGACGTGACCTCACGCTGGGCATGCTTCGCCCTGTGGGGCCCGAAGGCGCGCGAGATCCTGGGCCCGCTGACCCCCGACCCGCTGGAGTTCCCGTACATGTCGATGCGCGAGCTGACCGTGGGCGATGTGCCCGTCCGCGCCCTGCGGGTCACGTTCGTCGGCGAAGCGGGCTGGGAGCTCTACAGCCCCACCGAATACGGCGCGGGCCTGTGGCGGTTGCTGTGGGAAGCCGGGGAGCCGCTGGGGATGGTGGCCGGGGGCTACCGGGCGATCGACTCGATGCGGCTCGAGAAGGGCTACCGCGTGTGGGCGGCCGACATCACGCCCGACGAGACTCCGTTCGAGGGCGGGCTCGGATTCTGCGTGCGCTCGGGCAAGTCGTTCATCGGCTCTGATGCGCTGGCCGGAACCGAGCCGGCCCGGCGGCTGCGGTGCCTGGTGCTGGAGGACCCGCGCTCGGTCGTCCTCGGCAACGAGCCGGTCCGGATCCGAGATGAGGTTCGCGGCCGGGTGACGAGCGGCGGCTACGGCTATACCGTCGAGCGCTCGATCGCCTATGCCTACCTCCCGCCGGAGATCGAGATCGGAAGTCCAATCGAGATCGACATCTTCGGGCAGTGGGTCGGCGGCGAGGTCGCCCGCGAACCGCTGTTCGACCCGCGAGGCGAACGCGTGCGGGCACCGCTACGCTAGCGCGCCTCATGTCCGTCACCGTCGTTGGATCGATCGCGTTCGACGCCGTTCGCACGCCGTTCGGGAGCCGGGAGCGGATGCTCGGCGGCTCCGCCGTCCATTTCGCCCTCGCCGCCGCGTTCTTCGACACCGTCCACGTGGTCGGCCCAGTGGGGGATGACTTCGGCGACGCCGAGTACGACGTGCTCCGCGGCCGGGGCGTCGACACCGGCGACATCGAGCATGTGCCGGGCGGCAGGACCTTCTTCTGGCGCGGGGAGTACGGCTGGGACCTGAACACGAGGGAGACGATCGACACCCAATTGAACGTCTTCGCGGAGTTCCAGCCCAAGCTCTCCGAGGTCTCCCGCTGCGCCGAGGTCCTCTTCCTGGGCAATATCCAACCCGACCTCCAGCGCGAGGTGCGCGCCCAGTGCAAGCAGGCGCGGTTCGTGGCGCTCGATTCGATGAACCTGTGGATCGACATCGCCCGCGACTCGCTGATCGAGGCGATCCGAGGCGTCGATTGCCTACTGCTGAACGACGCCGAGCTGCGCCAGCTGACCCGCGAGCCGACGCTCGTGCGCGCCGCGAGCCAGGTCCGCGAGTGGGGCCCGAAGGTGGTCGTGGCCAAGCAGGGTGAGTACGGCGCGGCGATGCTGACCGAGGACGGCTTCTTCGCCCTTCCCGCCTATCCACTGGAGACCGTGATCGATCCCACGGGCGCCGGCGACTCCTTCGCCGGCGGCTTCATGGGCTACATCGCCGCCCATCCCGACAACGAGATCGACAACGACACGCTTCGAAGCGCGATGGCGTACGGCACGGCGCTCGCCTCCTTCAACGTGGAGGAGTTCGGCGTCGAGCGGGTCGCCAGGCTGACGCCCGACGAGATCGCCGAGCGGGTCTCAGAGCTGCAGCGGATCACGAGCTTCGTCGAGAAGCGGATCGCGCTGCGGGACTAGGCGCGCCGGCCCCGGCCGTGTGCGCAGAAACACGGCCCTCCCGCCCCTCGCGTGACATAAAGGCCCAATCAAGGTAGGATCATTTCCGCTGTGACGTGGGGATTTTTGTGGTTGATGCTGGCGTTGAAGCTCCCGATCGCCGCCCTGATCTACATCGTGTGGTGGGCGGTCAAGCAGACGCCTGAGGAGTCGCCGTCGTCGGACGACGACGGGGGCATCAAGCGCCATCCGCCCCATCCCCGCCGGCCGTTCCCGCGCCGTCCCCGCCGTGGCCCCCACGGCGATCCCGCCCCGCTGTCGCCGCCGAGGGTGCGGACGGTCCGGGCCCGGGCGCGGACGCTGGATCACTGACCCGATCCGGGACGCGATTTGTTCGGTGGCGTTGGACTCAGAGTCCAGGGCGCTGCGCTGCGCGGCCCGGGATGGTGATGGGCTCGGTGTGTGGCAGGGGGGCCGGCGCCATCGCAGCCTCTCGATGATGCATGGCGCGCCAAAACCGCCGCGAATCTCGAGGCGAGGCGTGCTGTGCACGAAGAGTCTGCTTAACGCGCCCCGGCTCGCCGCTGGCGCCAAGGTTGGCGCACTGTTCATCATCCCGACCCGCAAATCGGGGACCCAGGCCCGCCTCGGTGGCGGATCGCCGCCATCAGACCCGCCCCACCCCCTCCCTCCCGCCACCCCCCACCGCCACCGCCCCGCCTCTGATCCGCCGCCACTGCCAGACTTGCGCCATGTCCGACCCCCCGGCCTCAGTTCTGTCCGACGGCACGATCATCGAGCTCGTCGAAGCGGGCCGGATCGGGATCGACCCGTGGGACCCGCAGCTCGTCCAGCCGGCCAGCGTCGACCTCCGGCTCGGCGACACGTTCCGCGTGTTCCACAACCATCGCGCGTCGGCGATCGACCTGCGCCGTCCGCCGGAGAACCTGACCGAGGAGGTCCGGGTCCCGGAGAACGATTCCTTCGTGATCCACCCCGGCGAGTTCTGCCTGGGGCGCACGCTCGAATGGGTCGAGCTGCCCGACGACATCGTGGCGCGAATAGAGGGGAAGTCGAGCCTCGGCCGCCTGGGGCTCATCGTTCACGCCACCGCCGGCTTCTGCGACCCGGGCTGGAAGGGCACGCTGACGCTCGAGCTGAACAACCTCACGCGGGTGCCGATCAAGCTGTACCCGGGTCTGCTGATTGCGCAGCTGTCATTCATGTCGCTCGATCGGCCGGCGCTCCGGCCGTACGGCAGTCCGGAGCTCGGCAGCCACTACCAGGGGCAGCGGGCCGCCACCGAGTCGCGCTATGAGGGCGCGCGCGGCAGCGCCGCGGATCCGGAAAAGATTGGATAGGCTCGCGCCGAGATGGTCGCCCTCCTCCTAGCTGCGAGCGAACCCTCGAAGGTCCCGTGGTATATCGCCGGCGGACTGCTGGCCGTCTGGGCGGTCGTGCTGTCGGTCATCGGGCTCACCCGCCCCCAGTTTCCGAACAACGCCCGCGGCCAGCGTATTGTGATCGCGATCAGCGCGATTCTCGCCGCATTCGCCGTCGCGATGGCGATCGTCACCGGCTAGCAGGTCGCTTACTCGCCGGTGCGTCGCGGGTACTAGAGTGATCTGGTGGTCGCTCTGCTCGGCCCAGCGCCGGAGAGCCCACCCCGGCAACCGCGCGAGAGGAGTGCGATGACCACCGAGACCCAGCAAAAGGATGGCGCCGGCGTAGCCACGGGGAAGCAAACGCTGACGATCGTCGACAACCGGACCGGCAGGGAGTACGAGGTCCCGATCGAGGACGAGACGATCCGCGCCACCGAGCTGCGGCAGATCAAGGTCCACGACGAGGACTTTGGATTGATGACGTACGACCCGGCGTACATGAACACGGCGTCGTGTCGCTCCTCGATCACGTACATCGACGGCGACAAGGGGATCCTCGAGTACCGCGGGTATCCGATCGAGCAGCTCGCGGAGAAGTCATCGTTTCTCGAAGTCGCCTACCTCCTGATCCACGGTGACCTGCCGACTCAACAGCAGCTCGACGAGTGGACGCACGAGATCACGATCCACACGTTCGTTCACGAGAACGTCAAGGAGTTCATGCAGGGGTTCCGCTACGACGCGCACCCGATGGGAATGCTGCTGGCTTCGGTCGGGGCGCTGTCGACCTTCTACCCCGAGGCGGCCGCAATCCACGACCACCAGGTGCGATACCTCCAAGTGATCCGGCTGCTGGCAAAGATGCCGACGCTGGCGGCGTTCTCATACCGCCACAACCGCGGCATGCCGTATGTGTATCCGGACAACGACCTGTCCTATCCCGGCAACTTCCTCTCGATGATCTACAAGGTCGCCGAGCTCAAGTACAACCCGGACCCACGGCTCGAGCGCGCGCTCGACGTCCTGTTCATCCTCCACGCCGACCATGAGCAGAACGCGTCGACCAGCGCCGTGCGCAGCGTCGGCTCGACCCAGGTTGACCCCTACTCCGCCGTGGCAGCCGGCGTAGCGGCGCTCTACGGACCGCTTCACGGCGGTGCCAACGAGGCCGTGCTGCGGATGTTGCGCCGGATCGAGACGACCGACAACATCCCGGGCTTCATCGAGGGCGTGAAGAACGGAGACGAGCGCCTGATGGGGTTCGGCCACCGGGTCTACAAGAACTTCGACCCGCGGGCGAAGATCATCAAGAAGGCCACCGACGACGTGTTCGAGGTGACGGGGAAGAACCCGCTGCTCCACATCGCCACCGAGCTCGAAAAGATCGCGCTCGAGGACGACTACTTCATCTCTCGCAAGCTCTATCCGAACGTCGACTTCTACTCGGGCCTGATCTACGAGGCGCTCGGCATGCCGGTCGAAATGTTCCCCGTGCTGTTCGCGATCGGGCGGACGAGCGGTTGGATCGCGCAGTGGCTCGAGATGATCGACGACAACGAGCAGAAGATCGCCCGGCCGCGCCAGATCTACACCGGGAAGCACGATCTGGATTACGTTCCGATCTATGAGCGCCAGTAATCGGTAGGCCCGGCCGCGGGCGCCACCCCGAACAGCTAACCGCCGTGGACCAGCTCCGCCGGCGCAGGCTCGGGCGTGTCGTTCGCCTCCGCCAGCGTCCAGAGCCTCACCCGTCCCGCGCGGCCGCGCACCTCGAACTCGCCCACCGCGACCAGGTCCTTCGGCGGATTGCTCAGCGCCGCATACGTGGTGTCGGCCGCATACAGCTGGTGCGGGGTACCCTTGGTCATCCCCTCGAGACGCGAGGCGGTGTTGGTCGTGTCGCCGATCGCCGTGTACTCGAGCCGGCGCTCTGAGCCGACGTTGCCTGACATCACCGGGCCGGTGTTCAGCCCGATACCCATCTTGAAACCATCTCCAAGGCCGGCCTCGCGCAGCGAGGCGTTGAACCCCTCGAGGCGGGCGAGCATCTCCCGCGCCGCGCGTAACGCCCGCCAGGCGTGATCGGGCTGCTCGATCGGCGCCCCGAAGACGGCCATGATCCCGTCGCCCATGTACGCGACAAGCGTGCCGCCGGCCTCGAGGATCGCGTCGCTCATCAGCGTCAGGTAACGGTTGAGGATCTCGATCGTCTCCGACGGCTCGCGCTGCTCGGCGAACGAGGTGAACCCCCGCAGGTCGCTGAACAGCACCGTGGCCTCCAGGCGCACGCCGCCGAGCCGCGCGCCGTCGGCCTCGGCGAGGACCTCGCTGACCACGGACTCGGGAACGAAGCGGGCAAACGTGTCGCGGACCTGCTCGCGTTCGAAGGCGACGCGTACGCCCTGTAGCGCCAGCGTCGCCGCCGCCGACAGCGCGCCCGCGAGCGCCGGGTACACGACGCCGACGATCTTGCCGTGGTCAAACGCGACCTGGCTGGCGAGCGCCAGCGCCGCCAGTCCGATCAACATCGCGCCGGCGGCCAGAAACGCGTCGCGCCGCAGCGCCATCAACGGGGTGATCATTCCGAACACGACCACGAGCACGAGGTTCAGCCAACCAGGCGCGGGGGCCAGCGGGAAGCCGCGGAGGATCGTGTCGATCGCGTTCGCCTGGACCTCGGGGCCGGGCATCTGATCGTCGGTGGGAGTGGCGTGGAGGTCGTGGAGGATCGACTCGGTCGACCCCACGACCACGATCTTGCCCCGGAAGGTGCCCGGCGCGAACTGTCCCTCGAGCACGCGCCAGTAGGAGATCGTGCGCAACGTCCCGGACGGCCCGCGGAAGTCGATGTACTCGGTTGCGCTCGGGTCGCGCGGGTAGCGCGCCGGCCGCCCCATCGCGACGTCCGCCGCCGCGACCGGGAACGTCACCAGGCCGAGGATCTGCTTTGACATCCGGCGGATCACGCCGTCGGAGTCGACCGGGAACTGCGCCTCGGCCGGGATCGCCCGGCTGTAGGCGAGGCCCTGGCCCCCGCCGAAGATCCGGGTCTTGCGGCCGGCTCCGACCTCGGTCGTCGCCAGCACTACATGCCCCGCCGCCCGCACCGCCAGGATCAGCGCGTTGTCGTCGGTCGTGTCGGTCGGCTCGGTGAACTGCTCGTCGTAGGCGATCACCTTGGCCCCGTCCCGGGACAGGTTGTGGATCACGCGCGCGTCGAGGCGACGGGCAAACGGAAAGTGGGCCTCGTGTGGATGGTGGTTGTCGAGGTAGTTGAACGTGGCGTCATCGATCCCGACGACGACGATTGCCGGGGATGGCCCCTGGGACCCCCGGACCGCAAAATGGGCATCGAGTGCCGAGAGTTCGACCGACCGCAGCGCGTGCAGCGCCGCGAGCCCGAGCACCAACCCGACGACGAGCAACCCGCTGAGCACGAGCGCGCGGCGGTAGGCGCGGCTGACGCGCATCAGCCGCCCCTCCCCGGGTGGGAGAGGAACTTGTGGGGCGCCGCCAGGCGGATCGTGCGGTGGTGGCGGAAGTCGTCGACGATCACGACGCCCTGGGTGACTTGCACGAGCGTTCCGGCGCAGGTGTCCTGCGTCAGCCACTTCGTGCCGCGTTCGGTCGCCGAGGCGTACTTGCCGACCGTCTTGAAGCCGCCCGAGGCGTGGCCCCACAGGCTGCGCTTGGTCACCCGCTTGCGGCCCCGGGCCACCCGCGCGTGGAACAGTTTGCAGGCCTGTGGCGGGGGTCCGGCCAACGTCAGCACGGTGAGCGTGCCGCTCTGGGTGACGCGGAACACCCCGGCGTAGAACTGACCGGTCGACGTCGCCCCCGAGCGGCTGCTGGCCGAGGTCAGGGTCACGGTGCCCTTGGTCGCGTCGACGAGGGTTCCGAGCGGCACGCGCTGCCCGGCCACGAGTTGGACGAATTGGTTCGTTCCCGGCAGCTTGACGAGGACGACGCCGGCGCTGGCCGTGACATCGACGTTCTTGTGAAGCACCGGCGGGGGAGTCGTGACCTGTGCCGTGTATGTGTAGCGATCGGCGGACGTGGTTGCGCTCGTGCCGCCGGCGTCGGTGACCGTCACGTCGACCGTGCCCGCGGCCCCGGCGGGCGCGACCGCCGTGAGCTCGGTGGCCGAGACGAACCTGACGGACGAGGAGGCCGCCGAGCCGACGTCGACGGTCGCCCCGGACTGCAAGCCCGTGCCGTTGATCGTCACCGTGTTCCCGCCGGCGGTCGCACCCGAGGGCGGGCTGACACCGGTCACAGTCGGCCGCGGGGGCGGGTTGCCGGCGACGCTCGCCACGACGGTCGTCGGCGTATAGGAGACCACGTAGTGGCGATCGCTGAGCTGGGTTCCGTTGACGGCCGCGAACGTCCCGTGGACGCTGCCCGCCTTGACGAGCGTGTAGGCGGTGCCGACCGGCGGGGAAAAGCCTGACGCGGTCCGCAGGGTCAGCGTTCCCCCGAGCGTGGCCACGCCGGAGACCGTGATCTGGCCGTAGTCGATCCCCGGGCGGCTCGTGCCGCTGACCGGCACGGTCAACGTCCCCTTGGACAGGTCGTAGTTGCCGTTGATGGTCATCGGTCCGGTCGCGGCCCCCACCGGATCGACGCCGCCCGGCCCCTCCAGATTGCCGGCGATCTTGCCGGTTCCGGTCAGCACGCCGCCGTCGATCGCAATCGGGCCGGAGCCGCCCCCGGATTCAAGCTCGGCACCGCCGTTCACCGTCGTCGTCCCAGCGCTCTGAGTGAACGAGCCGGCGCTCAGGGTTCCCTGCTCGATCGTCACAGTTCCCGAGTTCGACAGCGCCCCGGTCAGCGCGAGCGACTGCTTGACCTCGAGGCTGCCGGTGTTCGTCGCCAGCCCGGTCAGGGCGTTGGCGCTGGCGCCGCTGATCGCAGATGGCGACGCCCCCAGCTCGATCGAACCGCCGTTGGTGCTCACGTCGTTCACCAGCGCGAGCGTCCCGCCGAGCGCGTCGTATGCGCCCCCAGTCAGCGTCCCGGTCGGACCGAGGTTGGTCAGCGTGGGCAGCGAGAGCGTGCCCTGAGCGGCGGTCACGGTCCCGTGGTTGGTGAAGTCGATGCCGACGGTGGCCGTCTGGCTGGAGCTGGTTCCGTCGTAGGCGACGGTGGCGCCGGCGTCGTTGATGAACTTGCTCGGGTGGGTGCCGTCGGCGTCCTCCAATCCGGCGCTGTCGGCGAACGAGATCGAGCCGGCGTTCTCCAGCGTCGAGCCGCCGATGAAGAACGGCTCTCCCGTTCCGTTGGTGGCCTCGGTCGCGGTGCCGTCGTTGACGAGGTCGGCGGCCGCCTGCAGCGACCCGGCGCCAAGCGGCCCGCCGAACGTCAATGACCCTCCGGCGGCGACGGTCACCTTCCCGGGCCCATCGAGGACTCCCTCCAGGATCAGCGACTGGACCCTGAGCGCCGCCTGGGCCACGAGCGTCCCCCGATCGTCGACGTTGCCCAGCGCGTTGGCTCCGGCGGCGGTAGTGGTGGTGCCGGTGATCTGGAGGGTCCCCGCCCCGGTGCTGGTGGCACCGCTGGCGAGGTCGATCGCGCCCTGGAGGGCGATCACCCCACCGGCCGACTCGCTGAACGTGCCCGAGCACGTGCTGCTGGTGGAATCGCCGTTGGTCAAGAACAGCGTCCCGGCGGTGGCCGAGATCGTGCCCTGGTTGTCGAAGCCGATGTTCACCGATGCGATTTGAGTCGAGCTGCTGCCGGCGTAGCTGACCTTGGCGCCAGAGTCGTTGATGAACCGGCTTGGGTTGCTGACGTCGTCATCCTGCAAGCCGGCGTTGTCGGCGAACGAGATCGAGCCGTCGTTCTCCAGCGTCGAGCCACCGATGAAGAATGGGTCTCCGGTTCCGTTGGTGGCCTCCGCGGCGGTGCCGTCGTTGACAAGGTCGGCGGCCGCCTGCAGCGACGGCGTGCCCACCAGGCCCCCGAGCGCCAACGACCCGCCGGTGGGCACGGTCACCTTGCCCGGACCGTCGAGCTCTCCTTCCAGCGTCAGCGACTTGATCGTGACCGCTGCCTGCGCGACGAGCCGGCCCTGGTTATCGACGCCGTCGAGCGCGTTGGCTCCGGCGGCGGTGGTGGTGCCGGTAATCTGCAGCGTGCCCGCGCCCGTGCTCGTGGCGCCGTGCGCGAGATCGATCGCACCCTGGAGCGCGATCGTCGCGCCGGCCGACTCGCTGAGCGTCCCCGAGGTCTTGCTGCTGGCCGACTGGCCGTTGCTCAGCGACAGCGTGCCCTGGGTCGATCCGATCGCGCCCGTGTTGTCGAAGCCGACGGCGATGCTCGTGCTTGTGCCGGGGGTGCTCCCGTCGTAGGTCACGGTGCCGGCTGCGTCGTTGATGAACTGGCTCGGGGTGGTGCTGTCTTCGTCCTGCATGCCGGCGTTGTCGGCGAGCGAGATCAAGCCGGCGTTCTCGAGCGTCGAGCCGCCGAAAAACTCGACGACGCCGGTTCCGTTGGTGGCCTGGGTCGCGGTGCCGTCGTTGACCAGGTCTGCGGTTGCCCGCAGCGACCCGACCCCGGCTGTGCCGCCGAACGTAAGCGAGCCGCCGGCAGGCACGGTGACCGTTCCCGGACCGTCGAGCTGGCCCTCCAATGTCAGCGACGGCACGGTGACGGCGCCCTGCGCCACGAGTATGCCCTGATCGTCGACGCTGTCGAGCGTGTTGGACCCCGCGGCGGTGGTGGTGCCGGTGATCCGGAGCGTCCCGGCGCCGGTACTGGTCGCGCCGCTGGCGAGATCGATCGCGCTCGTGATCGCCGTCGTCGCGCCCGCGGCCGTCGTAAACGTCCCCGAGCTCGTGCTGGTGGCCGACTGGCCGTTGCCCAGCGACAGCGTACCCCGGGTGGTGGAGATCGTGCCCTTGTTGTCGAAGCCGACATTGATGGTGCTGGTCTCGCCCGGGGTGCTGCCGTCGTAGGTGACGCTCGCGCCGGGGTCGTTGATGAACTGGCTCGGGGTGGTGCTGTCTTCGTCCTGCATGCCGGCGTTGTCGGCGAGCGCGATCGAGCCGCCGTTCTCGAGGGTTGAGCCGCCGAAGAACTCGACCGTTCCGGCCCCGTTGCTGGCCTCGGTCGCGGCGCCGTCGTTGACCAAGTCGGCGCTCGACTTCAGCAGGGCAGACCCGGCGGCGCCGAGCGCCAGCGATCCGCCGGCAGGCACGGTGACCGCTCCCGGACCGTCGAGCTCTCCCTCCAGCGTCAGCGACTTGATCGTGACCGCTGCCTGCGCGACGAGCCGGCCCTGATCGTCGAGACCGCCGAGCGTGTTGGCTCCGGCGGCAGTGGTGGTGCCGGTGAGCTGCAACGTGCCCGCGCCGGTGCTGGTGGCCCCGCTCGCCAGGCCGATCGTGCCCTGGAGCACGATGGTCGCGCCGGCTGACTCGGTGAGCGTGCCCGAGCTGGTGCTGGTGGCCGACTGGCCGTTGTCCAGCGACAGCGTGCCCTGGGTGCTGGCGATCGTGCCCTTGTTGTCGAAGCCGACGTTGATGGAGCTGGTCTCGCCGGGGGTGCTGCCGTCGTAGGTGACGCTCGCGCCGGGGTCGTTGATGAACTGGCTCGGCGTGGTGCTGTCGTCGTCTTGCATGCCGCCGTTGTCGGCGAGCGCGATCGAGCCGGCGCTCTCGAGGGTCGAGCCCCCGAAGAACTGGACGGTGCCAAAACCGTTGGCGGCCTCTGTCGCTGTGCCGTCGTTGACCAGATCGGCTCCCGCCTCAAGGAACGCGTCGACGCCGGAGGCGCCGAGCCCCAGCGACCCGCTCGCCGGGATCGTCACCGTCCCCGGACCGTCTAGCTCGCCATCCAGAGCCAGCGATTTGACGCTCACCGCTCCCTGGGCCACGAGCTTGCTCTGGTCCACGACGTTCGCCAGCGTGTTGGAGCCGGCCGCCGACGTGCTGCTCGTGATGAGCAGTGTCCCCGCCCCGGTGCTCTTCGCGCCCGTCGCGAGATCGATGGTTCCGGCAAGCGAGATTGTGGCCCCGGCGGCCTCGGTGAGCATGCCCGAGCTCGTGCTGCTTAGGGACTGGCCGTTACCCAGCGACAGGATGCCGGCGGTGGCGGTGATCGTGCCCTTGTTGTCGAAGCCGACGTTGACCGTGCTGCTCTCGCCCGAGGTGCTGCCGTCGTAGGAGACGGTCGCGCCCGAGTCGTTGATGAACTGGCTCGGGTTCGCGCTGTCGTCGTCAACCAACCCGCCGTTGTCGGCGAGCGACATCGAGCCGGCGTTCTCGAATGTCGAGGCGCCTTCCAGGATCACGTTGCCATTGCTGGCGCTCTCGGTCGCGGTGCCGTGGTTGATCAAGTCGGCGCCGGCCAGCAGGAACCCGTCGTTGTTGCCGCCGGCGGTCAGCGACCCGGCCGCGGGGATCGTCACCGCGGCGGGCCCTTCGATCTGCCCGTGGAAGGCCAGCGAGTTCACAGTGAGTGCTCCCTGGGCTATCAGTGTTCCGTCGTCGGCGACCCCGTCGATCGTGGAGGGGCCGGTCGTATCGACTTGAAGGGAGTTCTCGATCGTCAGCGCGGGGTGGACCGAGCCGGCGGCGCCCCACGAGATGCCCGCGACTTCCGCGGTCGTGCTGAGCGTCACCGCCGCCGTCGTCGGCGCCGTCGACATGCAGACGTAGTCGGTCGAGGCCGGCGTCGTCCCCGCGCCCGGCCCGCCATCGGTCAACGACCAGTTCGAGGCGGTCGACCAGTCCGAAGAGGTGGCGCCGGTCCAGAAGATCGTGCACGTGGGCGCCGCCGCGCTCAGCGACACATGCCACGCGGTCAGAGCCGCGCCAACTCCGAGCGCCAGAGCAGCGGCGAACACGACTCGACGCGACGGCCGACCCCCCCGACATACCTGCCCAACCCTCCTCAAAACTGCCCCCATTCGTAGGTGAGACTACACCGCAGCTAGACCCCTAACAACTCCGTCGGTGCCCGCTCGAGTGCTGCGCGCGCGGCCACGCGCCCAGCTTCGCGAGCGGCGTCGAGCTGGTGGAACTCCAGCAAGCCGACGCCTTCGGCCCGCGGCTTGATCACGAGATCGGCATGACGGGCGGCGGCCTCCGAGGTGTTGGCGCTGCCCAGCAGCAGCACGCGCGTGACCGTCTCGCCGAGGCTTGGCGGGCGGCCGTTCGAGCCCGCCGGCTCGATCGCCGGTGCTCGTTTGGCCGCGTTGCGGTCGAACGTCGCCTTGACGTCGACGGCGATCAGCGGGCCCTCGCCGAGATCGGCGATCGCTCCCGCCGGCAGGTTGTCGACCAGTGAGCCGTCGACCAGGAGCTGGCGCCCGCGCACCTGTGGCGCTCCGAGGATCGGGATGTTGATGCTGAGCCCGACCTGCTCCCAGAGCGCTCCCCAGCGGGCGAGCACGAGCTGTCCGCTGCGGAGCTCCGAGCAGCCGCACATGAAGCTGCAGGGAAGCTCCTCGATCGAGACCTCGCCGAACGTACGGTGGAGCATCGACTCCACCCGCTGCCCGCGCAGCAGCGAATGGCGCGGGAATGTGTAATCGCTGAGCGGCCGCCGCTGGACCCACTCCTCGAAGCAGCAGGCGTCGACCGCGTCGGCGTCCCAGCCCATCGCGAACAAAGCGCCGACGAACGCGCCCATGCTCACGCCGGCGATGCGATCGATTCCGATGCCCGCGGCGGTCAGCTCCTCGAGCACGCCGATGTGCGAGAACGCCCGAGCTCCGCCGCCCGAGAGGACGATGCTCGTCGAGCGTCCGCTCAGCCGACGCGCGATTCGAGCGCAGTCCCCATCGAGTTCGGCCTGGCGAAGCACGTGGGTCTCCACCGGGTCGAGCACCGCCCCCCAGCCGTTCATGGCCGCCGATCCCTGTGCGGCGTCGAGCGCGACTAGGTCACAGCCGCGCAGCTCGGGCTGTTGCGCCACCGTGTCGGGCACGGGGCCGCCGGCGCTCAGCGCCAGGATCCGGTCCGCCTGCTGCAGACAGAACTCGGTCCAGGCGTTGGCGGCGTCGAGTCGTCCCGCGCACAGGATCACGACGTCATGCCCGGCTTCGGCCCGGTCGAGCAGCGGCCCGTACGCCGACGCTGGAGCGTCGTCGGGCGCGGGTGTGGGCGCCTCCGTCCCGACGAGCAGCGCGCTGGAAAGATGCTGCTCGATTCGTATCGTGATGCACGACGAGATCTCTGCGATTGGCGCATCGGGAGTGAGCGCCACGAGCGCGACCGTCGTGGGCCGCGGCCGCGCCGTCGGGGCGCTCCCACGGGCATCGCGCAGCTGCTCGGCGAGCACCCGGTTCAGCGCCATCGAAAGCGGCAGCGAAGAGCCGAGCAGGTTCTCGAAGTCGCCGCGATCGATCACCAGCAGGTCGCTGGCCCGAGCGGCGCGGACCGACGCCGAGCGACACGACGCGGTGATCAGCGCCAGTTCGCCGAGCGAGTCCCCGCGTCCGAGCTCCCTCATCACCGTGCCGCTCTGCGCGTCGACCACCTCGAGCCGGCCCGCCTTGACGATGTACATGGAGTCACCCGCCTGTCCCTTGTGAAAGAGCCACTCGCCGGGGCCGAGGCGGCGCGACGACGCGCGTCTCGCCACCGACTCCAGCAGCGACGGCGCGAGCTCCGCGAACAGCGGCACACGCACCAGAAACTCCTGATCGGACTCGATCCGCGCGGCGGCTGACGGGCCTGAGTTCACGAGGCCGGCCCGGCGGGCTCGCGGTCGCTGCACACTCGTCGGCTCCTCGTCACGGCGCGCGAGCACGAGCCGGGCCGCTTCGGCCAGGGACGGAGCCTTCTCGACCGGCACTCGGCCCACGAGCAGACACCCGAGCCCAGCCGTGAACAGGCAGATCGAGCCGAAGGTCCACGCGTGCCGAAACGCGGCCTCGGCCTCGAGTGGGCTCGGAGTGCCGATGATCGCGACGACCAGCGCCACGCCGAGCGCTGCGCCGACCTGGCGAGCGACCGAGTTCATCCCCGTCGCGGTGGCGAAGCTCTGGCCCGGTGCCGAAGCGACCGCGGCGCTGCTGATGTTCGGCAAAAGCGTTCCGGCGCCGATCCCGAGGAAGATCATCCCCGGTAGCCACTCGCGGAGGAACTCCGGCGTCGTCCCCACCGTCTCCACGAACCACAGCACGGCCGCTCCCCAGATCAGGCCGCCAGCCACCAGCACCGGACGGTGCCCGATACGCAGCACAAGCTTGCTCGTCGGGACCGCGACCGCCGCGGCCACAAACGGGCCCGGAGTGAGCGCGAGGCCTGCCTGCAGGACTGAATAGCGCCACACCCCGGTGAGGAACAGCACATTGGTCAGGGTGTAGCCGTAGAAGCCCGCCGCGGCGACGAGCGTCATCGAGTTCGCGGCGCTGAACGTGCGGATCCGCAACAGCGAGAGGTCGATCACGGGCGAGCGATGCCACATGCAGCGCCACACGAGCAGCACGCCAAGCAGGATCGCGACCACGAACGCGCCGATCACGCCGGCGCTGACCCACCCCCAGTCCGGGCCCTTCACGACGCCGAGCACGAGCGCGGCGACCGCGAACGCCATCAGCGCCGCGCCCAGCAGGTCGGGCATTCGCCGCCGCCCCGGGGCTCGGCTTTCGGTCAGCAGGCGGCGCGCCATCACGATCGCCGCCAGGCCGATCGGGATGTTGACCAGGAACACCATCCGCCAGTCGTCGGCCGCCACGAGCAGGCCGCCTAGCGACGGACCGAGGCCCGCCGCCGCGGCCGCGACCGCGGACAGCAGCGCGACACCGTGAGTGCGCCGGTCCGACGGGAATGCGTGCAGCACCAGCGCCAGCGCCGACGGCACCAGTAGCGCCGCGCCGAGCGCCTGCACCACCCGGAAGCCGATCAGCGCATTCGCCGACGGCGCGCCCGCGCATAACAGCGACGCGGCCGTGAAGATCTCGAGCCCGAGCACAAACGTGCGTCGGCGGCCGACCAGATCGGCGATCCGCCCGGCCGGGACCAGGAACGCGGCGAACACGATGTTGTAAGCGTTCAGCACCCATGAGAGCGACGAGATCGACGTTCCCGGAAACGATTGGGCGATGTTCGGGAACGCGATGTTGACGATCGTCGCGTCGACGAACGCGACCGCCGCGCCGAGCGACGCGACCGCGAGCACGGTCCGCGGCTCGGGACGGCGTCTGCGCCTGGGCTGGAGCGAATCGGTCATCGGGCGGTCCTAGCTCGACAGGCGTCTGAGCAGTTCCGGGTCGGCTTCCAGCGCGTCGCGGGCCGCCCGCCGGCCGAGCTCGCGCACCCTCGGGAGCGCCTTCCAGTCCATCAGCGCGACGCCTTCCACCTCAGGCGTGATCACGAGGTCCGCGTGCAGGTGCGCCGCCATCACCGTGTCGGCGCTGCCGACCATCACCGTCCGGACGATCGTCTCGCTGAGCCGCGGGATCGCGGCGTGGCTTCCGGTGAGGGCACGCCGCAGAGTCGGCCGCAGCCCTCCGAGCGCCCGCGGCTGCATCGCCTTGAACTGCCCGACTCGGCCGGTCACGTCGACCGCTATCACCGGCCCTTCTCCGGTGCGTGCCATCGTCGCCACGGGGAGGTTGTCGAGCACGCCGCCGTCGACCAACAGGTGCCCGTTCGACGAGACCGGAGGGAACACCCCGGGGATCGCGAGACTCGAGTAGACGGCATCCGCGATCGGGCCGGTCCGATGGACCACCGCTCCGCGCCCGATCAGATCGCAGCTCAGGCAAAAGAACCGCAGCGGCAACTCCTCGATCCGGCGCCGGCCGAACAGCTCGCTGAGCATCCGGCGTGACTTGGCTCCGCGGATCAGCGAATACACGGGCAGCACGAAGTCGTTGCTGGGATTCGTCGCGAGAAAGCGCCGCTCGGCGGCTTCGTATGCGGCCTCGGGAGTCATCCCGGAGGCGAACCCCGCCGCCACGAGCGAGCCGAGGCTGACGCCCGCGATCCGGTCGAAGCGCACGCCCGCCGCCAACAGCTCCTCGAGCACTCCCAGGTGGGCGAGCGCACGGGCTCCTCCGCCGGAGAGGACCACGCCGACCGACCGGCCGGCGAGCCGCCTCGCCGTCGCCGCGAGGGCCGCTGGGCGTTGCGCGGCCTCCACGACCTGGACCTGGCGCGGGGCCAGCGCGTCGATCGTCGCCTGGGCCACGGAACCGCCGAGCGCCAACAGCTCGCAGCCGCGCAGCGAATCGGCCCGCCGCAGCCAGCTTGGCTCGGGCGCGGCGGTGCTCACGGCGAGGACGATGTCGGCCTCCCGGACACAGAGTTCCGTCCACGCTTCGTCAGGATCGGCGCCGCCTCGCATCACAACGCGATCGGCGTCGCGCTCGGCCTGATCGATCGTGGCGAGGTCGCCCTCATGCAGTTGCGCGAGTCGACCGTGCCGCGCCAGAGCCCGAGCCAGATCGACAGCCACGTCGGCGACCGGAGCGGCGCTATCCAGTCCGACCACAGCGATCGTCTGGGGCGGCGCCGGCGCCGGGGCAGGGCTGTGACTCGCGGCAAGCTGGGCACCCATCGCGCGCGTGAGGCCGAGGGCGAAGCTCGGCGCCGCTTCGATCAAGCTCTCGAAGTCGGCACGTCCGAGTTCGAGCAGGTCCGTGTCGCGGCGCGCTCTGACCGAAGCGGAGCGCGCACCGCGCTCCAGGAGAGCCAGCTCCCCGACCACATCGCCCCGGCGCAGCGTCCGCACGAGCGTCTGCGGCGGACCCTCGTGGATGACCTCGGCCTTGCCGCTGCGAACGATGTAAAGGCTGTCGGCCAGCTCTCCCTCCCGGATGATCCACGCTCCCGCCCGGACGCTTCGCACCACGACCCGCTCGCCCAGTGGCTCGAGCAGCTCGTCCGAGAGGCCCGATAACACCGGGACGTTGCGCAGGAACGACGTGGTGTGGCTCATGCCGCCGTCCCCGTCATCGGTACTCGATCAACGCCAAGCGTCGACCGCTTCTTCTCTCACAGGCTGCGCCACCGGATCGCCCCTCCGAGCACCTCGGTCGTCCAACCGGGGCCCTATCGCGAGGCGAGAGCATGGCGCAGCCGGCCCGCGCCGTCAATACCTGGCGATCTCTGAGGACTCGTAGGATGACCTCCAGGACGTCGATGTTGAAGGGCCACGATTGACAGCAGCTTCCGATCCGGCACGTCTGCGCTACGGACTGGTCAGTGAGCTGCGCTCACGCGGGGTGATCCGTTCGGACTCGGTCGCCGCCGCGTTTTCGACGGTCCCGCGCGAGCACTTCATCCCCGAGGTTGTCGCCGAGCAGGGGCTCGAGGCTGCCTACCAGGATCGCGCATTCCCGACCAAGCACGACCGGCGGGGAATGCCGATCAGCTCCTCGTCGCAGCCGGCGATGATGGCCGAGATGCTCGAGCTGCTGGAGCTGGCGCCGGGCCAGCACGTGCTGGAGATCGGTGCCGGGACCGGCTACAACGCTGCCGTCCTCTCGCAGATCGTCGGCCCGAAGGGCCGAGTGACCACGATCGACATCGACCCGGAGATCTCACGGCGTGCGAAGGAGGCGCTGCGCACGAACGGCTCCCGAGCCGACGTGAGGCACGGCGACGGGCGCGCCGGCTTCGCCAAGAGCCAGCCGTACGACCGGATCATCGTCACCGCGAGCGCCGAGCTCATCCAGCCCGCCTGGCTCGAACAGCTGAAGGAGGGAGGCCGGATCATCGTGCCGCTGCGCCTCGACCCCGACGCCGATTCGATTCAACTGATCCCGGTGTTCGAGCGCCGGGGGCACGAGCTGCGCTCGTTGGAGACGACCTCCGGCGGTTTCATGCCGCTCCACGGCGGCGATGGCGGCTGGTCGGCGCACGCGGCGAGCCTCAACGCCGGACGTCATCAGCCGGGCCGGCATTCCGCGTTCGCATCGATCAGCGGCGCGCCGGTCGGCCGCCTGTCCGACGCTGCGGCACAGCGCGTGCTGGCCGCGATGCTCGCGGCGCCCACCGCGAGCAGGCAAGGCTGGAGCGCGGTCAGCCGCGGTCACACGCCCCTGATCGTGATCTATCTGCTGATCAGCATCCCGTTCGCGCGACGTGTCTGGGTTCGCCGCGGGAAGTGGCACGGCATCGGGGTCGTCGACAGCCGAGGAGGGGGTCTGGCCGTCGTGTCGGTCCGGAGCGTGTGGGACACAAACCCCGATCGCGCCGCCACCCGGACCCGGTGGCGGTTCGAGAGCTACGGCGAGTCCGACAAGCCGACGGCCGAGCTGGAGGAGTTGCTCGTCCGCTGGCGTGCGCTCGACCGGCAGGGACCCCACGGGCCCGAGATCACCGCTCGTCTCGCCGGGGAGGCGATGCGGCTGCGCCTTCGTTGGCGCCCTCTCCCTCGTTGACGCGAACGTCGGCCAGGAACCGCTCCACCTCCGCCGGGGTCCTCAGGCGAACCACCCGCGAAGCCGGCAGCCCCTGGGGCCAGTCGCGCCGCCGGCGAAAGTGGGTTCGAAACGCGAACACGAACAGCGAGTCGCGAGCGAAGACCAGGGACCTGAGCGATTCCGAGTTGTCGTTCCACAGCCGCTCGTGGCCCCGATAGCGTCGCCAGCTGCGGCGAACGAGGCGCGGGAACCACACCCGAATCGGTAGGTCGAGCCAGACGATCGTGTCCGCGGCGTCGAAGACAACGCGCCCGAGCTTGCGCTGGTAGGTGCCATCGATCACCCAGCCATCGGAGGCCACGATCGGTTCAACTTGCGCCCGCAGGAAGTCGTCGGGTGTCTCGGTCCATCCGGGACCGTGGACCAGCGCATCGAGCTCGACGAATTGGACGCCGAGCGCCTCGGCCAGCTCTCGGCCCAGCGTCGTCTTGCCGTTCCCACTGGCGCTCGCGACGACTGCTACTCGGCGCATCACGCCACGTATCGCATCTTCGGCCAGCGGGCGCGCCACCCCTTCTCCTGGACCCGGCGCTCGTAGAAGCTCGGCGGCACTCGGGTCGGGTTGCGGCGGCAGATGCAGTCGAGCAGGTCGCGCAGCCCGTGGGGAGCGACCACGAGCATGTCGTCATCGGCCAGCAACCTCACGGCGATGCAACTCGCCGTCTCAGGGAACGTCGCCACCGCCTCGGCGCTGGAGTGAAACGGGGCCACCTCGAGGCCGAACTGGTCCGGGTACCAGAGGTGGACGGCCGCTTGGTTGCGAGCCTCCCAGGGAAGGTCGGGGGAGCGCTCCAGCAGCTCGCGCTCGATCGCCCGCTCGCGCGCCTCACTCACATCGGCCGGATCGAAGAACGCAAGGTCGATGTCGCGGGGGACCGCGGTAGGCGGCCGATCGTGCACCGAGTCCCACACCGCGTCCCGGATCGCCCCGGCGCCGATCAGCCAGTCGGGCGCGTCAATCTCCCGGGCGGCGCGCAGGGCGCTCATCAGGTGGGGCGTCTCACGAACGACCGCGCACAGACGGCATCGACTAGAAATCACGGAGTGGACGATGACTGATCCGTTCGTACTCGTACAGCTGAGCGATCCGCACATCGGGGCTACCTGGCCGAGTGGCGATCCGCTCTCCTCGCTCGCGGTGGCAATCGAGGCGGTGTGCTCGATCCGGCCCCGTCCGGACGCGATCCTGATCTCGGGCGACGTGGCGCACAACGGCGCCGACTCCGAGTACGCAGCGGTGCGCGAGCTCCTCGAGCCCGCCGGAGTACCGCTGTTCGCGCTGCCCGGCAATCACGATGACCGGGCGACGCTTCGCCGCCACTTCGATCTCCCGGGCTCCGGCACCGAGCCGATCCGCTACGCCGCAGACATCGGGCCGATCCGGCTCCTCGTGCTCGACACCACCGTTCCCGGCAGGGACGGCGGCCAGCTCGACGCCGAGCAGCTCGACTGGCTCGAGTCCGAGCTTGCGGCGAATCCCGATACGCCGGTCGTGGTCGCGCTGCACCACCCACCGTTCGCCACCGGCCTTCCGCCGTTCGACCGCATCGGGGTAGCACCGGAGGACACGGCGGCGTTCGCCGCAGTCGTGGCGCGGCACGAAAACGTGCAACGCATCGTTGCCGGCCACGTGCACAGAGCAATCACGAGCGAGGTCGGAGGTCGCCCCGCGCTGACGGCGCCGAGCACGTATGAGCAAGCTCTCCTCGACTTCTCGACCCAGGAGCTCGTGATCAACGCTCAGCCGATCGGCTTCGCAGTTCACGTCTTGATCGACGGCAAGCTCGTCTCGCACTTCCATTCGGTGGAGGCGTCGCGTCGACCAGATCGCGGCTGACCGCCTGGCTGGAAAGCTACGAGAGCGCCTGGCGCACGAGCGGCACCGCCGGGCTGGGCGAGCTGTTCAGCGACGGAGCCACCTACCAGCTATCGCCATACGAGCAGCCGATCGCGGGCCTTCGCGCGATCGCCGAGATGTGGGACCGGGAGCGCACGGGCCCCGACGAGCCGTTCACGATGAGCTCGGAGATCGTCGCTCTCGACCAGAACGTTGGCGTCGTCCGCGTCGAGGTCGACTACGAAGGACCGCCACCGCGGCAGTACCGCGACCTGTGGGTGATCACGTTCGACGACGCCGGTCGGTGCAAGGCCTTCGAGGAGTGGCCGTTCTGGCCCGACCGTCCGCGTGTTGAGTCCGACTAACCGCCTACGCGGTGCCGAATACCCGCTCGAACAGCGCCGTGTCCCCGGCGGACTGGAACCTGATCAGCTTTCCGTCGCGGTATGTCAACACGTCCGCCTGGTCGGCGTGTTCACCCGCGAGCCTGGTCTGAGTCAGGACGACCACGCGGTCCTCATCCGAGAACCAGAACTGCGGCATGGTCGTGAACTCCTTCTCCGCCAGCTTGGCCCACAGCGCACCAACGTCCTGCTTACTTCGCAGTGTGCCGCTGATCGCGCTGTTGCCGGGCGTGATCCACACGATGTCGTCGGCCATGTTCTTCATCGCACCCTCGACATCGCCCGCGGAAAACGCAGCGTAAGCCCGCTTTGCGATCTCTAGGTTCTGCTCTCCTGCCATCAGCCACCGCCTCCTCTCGTGGTCGGACTCACCCTACACCGATATTGAGCTTTCTAGTCGATCTGCAGTCGCGCGTCGCCCAACTCGAGGAGATCCCCGGGCCGCACCTCGCATCGCCCGACGCGCACGCCGTTGACCGTTGTTCCGTTGGTCGACTTGAGGTCTTGCAGAACCCAGTTCCCGTCACGGAAGATGAGCCTGGCGTGCCGGCGCGAAACCCCGGTGCTGCCGAGCAGCACCACGTCACATTCGTGGTGGCGGCCCACCAGCAACTCGCTCTGCCCGCCCGCCCAGTCGAGCGCCAACAAGACCGGTGGCTCTTCGGTCTGCTCCAGAGCGTGTCGGTCACCGCGCGCAGCGCTGTCCTCGCCGCGGCCACGAGCCGGTCCCGCCATCCGTAGCCCGGGCTGCGTGGGTGAAGATCCCCGATAAGCCGGAACGGGTCGATCAGTCGCGAGCCCAGCAGCTGATCCAGGCGGTGATGGAGCGTCTCCTCGCTCAGCAACCCATCGCCGTACGCCGCATTGAGCGTACGGGCGATTTGCCGTCGCGACGCGCCTGGTCGAATCACCACCCTTAGTTTCCCGCGAACCAATTCACCTGTCCAGGAGGGCCGCGTCCGCACCGAGAACCGTGTCCGGCGACACGGCCCTGTCACTGAATTGCGACTGGCTCCCGCTTGGCGTCGTTAGCTACGCCTCAATTGAGCACGACAGGGGTGGGTGCCGACCGTCACGGCCGAGTGGCACGTCCGGGCGATGAGGCGAATGCTCTGCCGGGGTGGTGAACGCCGCCGATCTGTGCATGCGTGACGGGCGGAACCTCGGTGACTCAGTTGCCGGTGGCCATTGGCGCCTCGAGGATCGCGGCCGCGCGGGGTTCGAGGAAGCCGTAACCGTGCTCGCGGGCCAGCTCGAGCGCGCGCCCCGCCTGCTCGCGTGCGGGCTCGGCCTGGCCGCGCCGGGCCAGCGCCTCGGCCCAGCCGAGGTGCGCGTGCGCGGCCCACACCAGCATCCTGCCTTGCTCCTGGATTTCGCACGCGCGCGCGAAGTGCTCGTCGGACTTCTCGTCCCGGCCGAGCGCGGCCGCCAGTAGCCCCAGGTACATGCTCGCGTGGCCGTACGTGACCGCCCCGTTGCACACGATCTGGTCGGCCCACGGGTCGATCAGCTCATACAGGATCTCTGCAGCATCGGTGACACCGGCGTGCGCGGCCGCTTCGGCATACGGCGCCAGGGCGATCATTCGAGTTTGGTCCCACGGCACGTGTTCGAAGCGGTCTGCCGCCGCCTTGGCGACGATAGCGGTCGCCTCGTCGCCACGCCCCACCCAACACAGGGTCCGCGCCAGCGCTGCCCTCCACGCTGGGATCAGCGGGTTTGCCTGAACGCCTTGCTCCATCAGCCCTACTATCTCGGTGGCACGGCCCTGCAGGATGCGGACGAAGCTGATCTGCGCGCCATAGATCATGACCGCGTCGGGCTCCCCGGCCTGGCTGCCGATCTGGAGTGCCTGCTCGGCGTAGAGCTCTGCCTCGGCGAGGTCCCCCCGCAGCAGCGACCCGCACACTCTGGCGCTGAATGCCACCCGCCAGCGGAACGTCGCTTCGCCTAGCCGCTCGGCGATCGCCGCCATCCGCTCTGTCGCGTTCTCCGCGCGCTGTAGTTGACCGGCTTCGACCATTGCGTTCCGTTCCGCGGCTGCAGCCCGGAATTCGAGCGCGGGATCGCCGGCCGCCTCTGCGCTCGCGCGCAACTCTTTCAGGTGCCCGCGTCGCAGCTCCAGCCCGTCAGGTGCCCAGAACACGTAGACGTAATCGTTGAGCACGCGGGCGGTCGTGCGAGGATTGCCGATCTCGCGTGCGAGTGCTAGTGCCTGCTCGGCGAGTTCTCTGCGGTGGCGGTGGTCGTGCTCGTAGAGCAGCTCCAGCGCCTGGAGCGAGAACAGTCTGGCGCGCCGGTCGGGATCGTCGTCGAGCTCGAGCGCCGACTCGATCGCCGCCACCCGCTCCTCGTCGACCTGGCCGAAGGCGCTCGGCAGGCCGCGGTTGTTGGCCAGCGCGGCCCGCGCGGCCCGCTCGCCGTCTTCTAGTTCCGCGGCGATTCGGGAGGCGTCGAGGAGCGTCTCGCGATGCGTCGCATCGCCGGTGAGCCGCTGCGCCTCGCCGAGGCCGATCAGCGCCTCGCACCGGTCGACCGTGTCCCCCGCGCCGAGCAACTCCAAAGCGTCGCTGAACAGTTTGCCGGCCTCGCTCGGAGCGAGACTGTCAAGCGCTCGCCGCCCGGCCCTGATCGAATACCCGGCCGCCTTGGTGGTGTCGACCGACACGGTCGCCAGCCGCCAGTGCAACGCCAGGTCGGCCAACCGCTCGTCCGCGTCGGTCCCGTAGAGCGCCTCGAGCGCGAGCGCCACACGATGGTGAAGCCGCGCGCGACGAGTACCACCAAGCCCCTGATAGAGCGTGTGATTGATCAGCGCGTGCTCGAACGTGAACCTCCCGACGTGATCGGCCGACTCGCGCAAGAGCGTCGCGCTGACCGCCGCCTCGAGCTCGTCAAGCAAACGGCCTTCCGGCATTTCGACAAGCCCGGAGAGCAAGTGCACATCGAACGAGCGGCCGATCACCGCAGCGACCCTGAGCACCTCGCGACCGCCCTCACCAAGCCGGTCGATCCGCCGCTCGATCACCTCCCGCACGCTTTCAGGCAGGCTAGCCACGGCCGCCATGTCGACGCTCCAGCGCCCGGCGCCCTCGTCGAACGTGATCGCCCCGGACTCGATCAGACTTCGAAGGATCTCACCAACGAAGAACGGGTTCCCGCCGGTCTCGGTCGCGAGCTCGCCGGCCAACGCGAGAGCATCCGCGTCGAGTTCGTGACCGGCCGCCGCGCTCAGCAGCTCGGCCACCTCATCCGCGCCTAAGCCGGGCACGGCGATCCGCTCGACGCCCTCGATCCGCCGGAGATCGGCCAGCACGCCGCTCAGCTGATGATCCTTGGTGAGCTCCGAATCGCGGTAGCTGACTAGCAGCACCAGCGATCCCTGTTCAACCGTGCGCGCCACATGCTTGAGCAACGCCACCGATTGCCCATCCGCCCAATGGAAGTCATCCAGCACAACGCATAGCGGCACGCCGCCCGCCACGGCCCGCAGCAATTCGGTGACCGCCTGGAACAGCAGGAACCGCTCCGTCTCCGGATCCGACGACTGCGGCCCCGGAGGATTCGCAACACGGTGCGCAAGGTTGCGGGACAGACGGCCAATCTCACCACCGAACCGCCCCACATAGGCAGCCAGCACCGAATCGGGCGCATGCTCCACCAACTGCGAACAAACCGCGATCCACGGCTCATACGGCGCCGCCAGATCCTCAGAGCACGCGCCCCAACACACCGCGAACCCATCCACATTCGCGCCAAGCGCCGCATACGACGCCAACCTCGTCTTCCCAATCCCCGGCTCACCCGACAACAGCACCACCTGACGCGCCCCCGACCGCGCCTCGTTGCGCGCGTGCTCAAGCTGCCTGCGCTCGGTCACGCGACCCACATACGCAACCCTCGGCACGGTCCTCAGCGCCTCGGGCAACGGCCACCGGCTCACCTCCACGCCAGACCGCTCCGGATCCAACGGCTCCCACAACACCGAAAACGCCTCCATCGGCTCCGGAATCCCCTTCAACTCCAACTCCCCGACAGACTCAAACCGCGCACCCTTCACCCGACCCGCCGCCATTCTCGTCATCGGCGAGACGAGGATCCCATCCGCCGGCGCCTTGTCGCACAACCGCGCTGCCTCGATCGACGGCATCCCGAAGTAGTCCCCGTCCTTGATCGTCGACTCGCCCGTGCCCAACCCCATCCGGACGTGCAGCTGCTGCTCGGCGCCGCGATAGCGGCCCTCGAACAACTGCTGCGTCAACACGGCACAGCTGACCGCCGCCGACGCCGACGAGAACGCCACGAACAACCCATCGCCCGTGTTCTTGAACTCCTTGCCAGCCGAGACATCGATCGCTCCGCGCAACAGCGCGAAGTACTCATCCCGAAGCTCATCCGCCCGCACCGGTCCGACAGACGTCGCCAACCTTGTCGACCCGACCAGATCAACCAGCCAAATCGTCGCCAACTCAACAGACACAGCCACAGCCCCATGCGAGAAGTCCCCAGTCGCGTCAGTCTACGCCCACCAGACAAAGAGACATTCGCCGAGAAACAACGTGGTCAACCCGATCGCCACGTCGTCGGGTTGTCCAGATCGAACAACACCCAGCCACGCGAGCCCCGTCGGCGACAGACACCCGCCCGAACACAAGGCGGGGCCATACGCCCCGCGGGCAAGAGCCTCGAGTTTCGCCAGAGGCGCCGTCGCGGCGCCTGCTCTGCCTTGCCGAGCGGCGGCCCGCCGGGCCGTGATCTGGTGACCGCAACGGACGAGAAGCGCGAGCGCTGACTCGATCGCCGGCGCCGGCGCGTTTGCATAGGGAGAGTTGCGCCCGGTCCTGGATGAACTCGCTCCGGCGCTCGCTCCTGCAATCGCCCTGCGGCGGAGGCCGCGAGCCTGGAGATGGCTCATACCCGACACTGCCGCATCCACGACGAAAACCGGGCAGTCTCGAGAGCCCTCTGGGAAGTGTTGGGACTTCCGCTTCGGAGCTGGATGCGGCCGTGACGGCCCCATGCGACGGGCTCAAGGGCCTCGCCCCGGGGCAGATCGATACCTGCGCGATGACAGAAGCTGTCGCCGACGGTGACAGCTTCGTGTCGCCGGACCACCGAGAGCCGTGCCCGCGGTTGGCGCAGCAAAGTTGGGCGTCGCGCCGGAATCGCCAATCTGCAACCGCCGGGGCTATATCCTGGCGGCGTGGACATTGGAGAGCGGGTCAGCTACGAGGTGCTGGAGCCAGGCACGCCGGTGTACAGCAGCGATGGCGAGCAGGTCGGCACGGTCGCACACGTGCTTGCGGCCGAGCACGAGGACATCTTCGAGGGCATCGTCATTGCCGAGCACCACGGCAAGGGGGGACACCGTTTCGCCGACGAGGAGGTCATCGACGAGATCCATGAGCGGGGAGTGCTGCTGAAGCTCGATCGGGTGGCGGCTGAGCAACTGCCGGAGCCGACGGCGAATCCGGCCGTCATGTACGACGATCCGACCGACTCGGGGGGTGCGTTCCACGGCAAGCTGCGGCGAGCCTGGGACCTGATCTCGGGCAAGTACTAACGGGCGCGGCGGTGGCCATCACGAGCTGAGCCGAGCGCTGGGGAGTCGACTGGGGAGTTGGACTCGGAGTTGGACCGGGGAGTTGCATATGAGTGATACCGAGCGCGTTCGGCTGGCGGAGCTCGTGGCCGCGCTGTCGCTCGGGATCGACCTCGGCTTCGGGCAGCCGATGGAGCACGTGCTGCGCCAGAGCCTGATCGCGCTACGCCTGGCAGACGAGCTCGGGCTCGAGGATGAGCAACGGGCGGTGGTCTATTACACGGCGCTGCTGGTCAACGTGGGCTGCCACTCTGATGCCCACGAGCAGGCGAAGTGGTTTGGCGACGACATCGCCCTGAAGTCGGGCAAGTACGACCATGAGCCCCGAAGCATCCGCGCCGCGCTGGCAGGCATGCGCCAGCTCGGGGCCGGCAACCCGCCGCTTCACCGGTTCCGGCTCGGGCTCGAGTTCGTCATCTCGGGGCGGCGCGAGGTGGATGGCATGATCGCTCACCACGCTGCCATCGCGCGAACGCTCGGCGAGCAGCTCGAGCTTCCGGACGAGGTGCTTGCCGCGCTCTCAGCGGCGTACGAGCGGTGGGACGGACGTGGCTGGCCGGGCGCCCTCGACGGTGAGCAGATCCCGATCGCATCGAGGATCGCGCAGGTCGCGGAATACATCGAGGTGGCGAACCGGGTCGGCGGCGTTCCGGCGGCCAGAGGGCTCGCGCGCGGCTGGAGCGGCGAGCAGTTCGACCCGACCGTGGCGCGCATCGTCGACGTCGCCGGTGATGTGCTCCTGGCTGGTCTGGACAAGATCGAGACGTGGGATGCGGTGATCGTGGCGGAGCCCTCGCTCGCGGTCGTGCTCACGGGCGAGCGGTTCGACGCGGCGCTACAGGCCATCGCGAACTTCGTCGACCTGAAGTCGCCCTACTTCCTCGGGCACGCGCGCGCGGTGGGCGATCTCGCCGGCGAGGCTGGCTCGCGGCTGGGCTTCACGGGAGCGGAGGTGCGGACGCTCCGACGGGCCGGAGTGGCCCACGGTCTCGGACGTCTGGGGATCTCGAATGCGATCTGGGACAAGCCGGGCTCGCTCGGGGCCGGCGAGTGGGAGCGCGTGAGGCTCCATCCGTACCTGACCGAGCGGATGCTCAGGCAGTCGGGGACGCTCGCGCCGCTGGCGGCGATCGTCATCGAACACCGTGAGCGCCTCGACGGGTCCGGGTATCCACGCGGGCTGTCGGGTGCCACGATCTCCCAGCCGGCGCGGGTTCTCGGCGCGGCCGATGCCTACCAGGCGATGCGCGAACCGCGTCCGCACCGTGCGGCTCGGTCGGCCGACGAGGCCGCGGCCGAGCTGCGGGCCGAGGTCAGGGCCGGCCGCTACGACGCCGAGGCCGTCGAGGCAGTCCTCGGTGCCGCCGGCCATCGCGTCTCGCTGCGCCGCGAGGGACCTGCCGGACTGACCGCACGCGAGGTCGAGGTCCTCAGGCTCCTCGCGCGCGGGCTATCGAACAAGCAGATCGGGGAGCGCCTCGTGATCTCGCCGAAGACCGTGGGCAACCACGCCGAGCACATCTACACGAAGACAGGCGCGTCGACACGAGCGGCCGCCGGCCTGTTCGCGATGCAGCACGGCCTCCTCCCCGAGGAGGTGTTCCCGGCGCCCGTCGCCGCGTGAGCACCGCCGCCGGGTCAGCATGAGCTCGCGCAGGGTGCCCCCCGGTTCAGTGGGCCGTCATCGCCTGCATGTTTTTGGTCATCACCGCCTCGACCTCGCGCAGCTGCTCGGTGGGACTGAACTGGATGATCTCGCTGCCGGGGTCACTGCCGACGGGACTGTGCCCTGGCGGTAGATAGAACGCATCGCCCGCCTCGAACACCTCCTCGCGCTCGCCGCACCGATACCTGACGCGTCCCGTCACGACATAGCCCCAGTGCGGGCACTGGCACCGGTCGTCAGGCAAGCCCTTCAGCAGCGGTGTCGCATCGATGTCCTGGCGGAACGACACGAAGTTGACCGTGTAGCCGTCGAGCTCGCCGGAGCAGTCCACGACCGGCCCGTGATCCACACTCTTTCCGCCGTCCTTCGAAAGTTTCGGCACCTGTCTCGCCTCCTTCGTTTTGACGTGACGCCAAGGTACGGGCGCGGAGCGCCCGCGTCATGAGGCGTTTTCCCCATCTTGTGTCGGAGGCCGTCCTCGCGTCGACTACAGTCCGGTTCGTGCCCCGCCGCCGCGTGGTGATTGATCACGTCACGATCGGCGTCAGCGATCTGGACCGCAGCCGCCTGTTCTACACGCGTGCGCTCCTGCCGCTCGGGTTCACCGAGATCCGGACGTTGCCCGAGCTCGAGGAGGTCGAGTTCGGGCTCGAGGAGGCTGCCGACTTCACGATCTCGACTCGCTACGGAACGAGCTCGCCCGTCCACGTGGCGTTCGCCGCCGACCGCCGTGAGCAGGTCGATGCGTTCTACGCCGCAGCCCTGGCCGCCGGCGGTTCAGATCACGGCGCTCCTGGGCTGAGATCCGAATACTCCCCCGAGTACTACGGGGCATTCGTGATCGATCCAGATGGGCACAACATCGAAGCCGTTCATCACGGCATCTCCTAATACCTACACAAAGCCGTTGGCCACAATGTCGCCTTCGGAGAGCCGCGCTGGGGGAACGCGCTCGTACCGTCGATAGCCAAAGAGCATCGAACGGGTGTCGAGGCAGGGGTTGTCCGTCTGTGGACCAGCCGTCGAGACGCCTCGACAATCCAGGGAGCTGTGTCAGAATGGGAGATCGTCGAGTGAACGCCGACGTACCGATTACCGAGGCGGGCACTCTTCAGCAGGCGGTGCAGGCGCGCCGCGCCGGTAGTTGGGGGGCTTACCCCGAAGGGGCGCAGAGGCGGGCGCGCTGATCAGCATCGCTACAAAAAGCGCTGCAAAGCTAGCTATTCGGCACCCATGACGCTTACCCAACTCTTCAACCCACCAGCAACTCTGAACAAGTGACACTCACGCCGGTCTTAGATGATCACGGGCCGAGCGTGCCCGAGCTAACTGCCGGCGAGGAGCCGCGCGGCTGGTCGACGGTGCGCCTGCTCACGGATCTGAAGTTGTGGGCGAGGATGCGCCGGGGATTTGATCTCCTCGCCGTCGTGCTGGGCGTTCTCCTCGCGGTGACGGCGGGGCCCGCTGCCCAGCTGCCGGATCTGCTCGCGGCGGCCGCGTTCGCCGTCGTGACTCCGATCCTCATGTATTCACGCCGGAGCTTCAGCAAGCAGTTCGGCGTTGGGATCCTCGACTCGTGTGGCCGCGCCGTTGCCTCCTGCGCAATCGGGGCGATGGCCGCAATCGCCGTCGGCGCGGTCGCGGGGTCGGCCAGCCCCGACCTCATCGGTCTGCGGCTGTGGCTCATCGTCGCCGCGCTCCTCTGCGCCGTCCGGACCCTTCTCGGAACCGCCGAGAACCGGGCACGGGCCCGCGGCCTGCTGATGACGCCGACGCTCGTTGTCGGGGCAGGCGCCGTTGGAGGATGGGTCGTCCGCCGGCTGGCGCAGCAGCCCTCGCTCGGCCTGGACCCGATCGGATTCCTGGACTTGGACCCGGACGCAGCGTCGACGGATCCGGATGTCGATCTCCCGATCCTCGGAACTCCCGACGAGGCGATCACGGTGGCGCGGATGACGGGCGCGCGCCAGCTCGTGTTTGCGTTCTCGTGGGAGCGTGACCACCAGCTGGCTGGAATCGTCAGGCGCTGCCAGGCCGCTGGCCTGGCCGTTGCGATCGTCCCCCGGATGTACGAGGCCATCAACGAGCGCGCGTCTCTCGACCACGTCGGCGGTCTCCCGCTCATGAGCTTCCGCACGCTCAACTCCCAGGGTTGGCGGTTCGCCGTCAAGCACTCGATTGATCGCCTGTGCGCGCTGGTCGCGCTGGTCGCGCTGGCGCCGCTGATGTTGGCGATCGCGATCGCCGTCAAGCTGAGCTCGCCGGGTCCGGTGATCTACCGGCAGCGGCGGGTCGGGCGCGGCGGACGTGAATTCGATCTCTTCAAGTTCCGCTCGATGAGGACGCATGCCCGCCGTCCCGCGTTCCGTCCCGCGGCCGGGTCCGCACCCGGCGGCATCGAAGGGACCGATCGGCGCACCCGCGTCGGCCGCTGGCTGCGCAACACTTCGCTCGACGAATTGCCGCAGCTGTTCAATGTGTTGCGCGGCGAGATGAGTGCGATCGGGCCCCGGCCCGAGCGGCCGGAGTTTGCCGCCAGGTTCGCGCTCGAGGTTCCCGGCTACGACGAGCGCCACCGCGTCAAGCCCGGCATTACCGGGTGGGCGCAGGTCAACGGGCTCCGTGGCCAGACGTCGATCGCCGACCGCGTCGAGTGGGACAACCACTACATCGAGAACTGGTCGATCTGGCTCGAGCTCCGCACGCTCGCACTGACGATCGCGGCCGTCATGTTGTTCAAGGAGGAGCATCACGCTGCCTCCGCCGCCGATGGCGAAGAGAGCGCATCGGCGGGGTCGCAGCCGACGCTGTCGCCCGTCCCGCCGCCGACGCTGCGCCCGGTGACGACGCCCGATCACGATCGCCCGCCGGTGCTCCAGCCCTTGATGACCCCGGACCTCGCGCCCGCGACCAGTTCGAAGTTCGACGCCGCGCCAACCTCGGCAGTCCACTCGGCGCCCGAGGCGGCCGGCTCGCCGATCCTGACGCTCGTAGAGACGGGCGCGCCGGAGACCATCGAGACCCACTGGTTCTGTGGGTACTGCGGGACGGCCGGGCCGGAGGCGATGCCGCTGCCGATCTCGCGCGTCTGCGAGCACTGCGCCGCCGGCCTACTGCTCGAGGCGCCGGCGGACGTCGCCCCCGATTGCAACGACGCATTCCTTGTGGTCGATGCCCGGCTCACGATCCAGGCCGTCTCGCGGCGCGCCGAGCAGATCTTCAACGTGGTGGAGGCCGACGTCACCGACGTTCCGATCACTGAGCTCCTGACTGACGCGGACGTGGAGATCGACGACTCGCAGAGCTTCGCCACCGCCCTTCTCGGCGCCGCGCTCGACGACGAGGGCCGCCGGTCCACGTTCGTGCGCCCGCGCGACGCCTACGGCATCAGAATCCGCGCTCGCATCAGCCACTGCGGACCGCCACGGGCTGCGCTGATCGTGCTAGAGACTCCCGGCCCCAGCTCTGGCCCCCGCCTGCACCTGGTCGAGGCCGACCAGCCGCGTGCACGGCAGGCGAGCGCGTAGGCGGGGCATACCTGGCGGCCTGACCGGCCGCCTCTTGACAGCTTCGGCAAGGTGGAGTCAGTAAGCGGGCTAGGCGCTCGTGCGCCTGCCCGAAGCTGCAAAGGAGAGTCGATGGCCACCTGCACCCACCTGGATCAGATCAAGGTCGACCGACCGGACCGCGTCGATGGCTGCGAGGACTGCCTGAAGATCGGAGGCACCTGGGTCCACCTCCGTGTCTGCCGTACCTGCGGTCACGTTGGTTGCTGCGATTCGTCCCCGAACCGCCACGCCAGCAAACACGTCGGCGAGAGTGATCACCCGATCGTCACCTCGCTCGAGCCCGACGAGTTCTGGTCCTACTGCTACCTCGATAACGTGGCGTTCATGCTCGGAGACTCGCCGTGAGTGAACCGCTCGGTCTGGGCATGGACGAGCCCGTAGACCGCGATGGAGCGTTTCCCCGACTCGGCGACGACCAGCGGGCGCGGCTGCGCGCGATCGGTGAGGTGCGCTCGGTCACCCCCGGGGAGGTGCTGTTCCAGGAAGGGGACGCGAACTACCCCTTCTTCGTAGTCGAGTCCGGCGCGGTCGCGATCGTCCAGGGCTACGGACGCGAGAACCGCATCGTCGCGGTTCACGGACCACACCGGTTCCTCGGCGAGCTCAACCTGCTGACCGGCTCACCCGCCTACCTGGCGGCGGTCGTCCGGGACGCCGGCGAGGTGATCGAGGTGCCGGCCGCCCGTCTGCGGGGACTTGTGTCCGACGACGAAGAGCTCAGCAACCTGATCCTCCGCGCCTACCTGGCGCGCCGGACGATTCTCATCGATCTGGGCGCCGGGGTAAGGCTGGTCGGGTCACGCTACTCGTCCGACACCCGTCGCCTGCGCGAGTTCCTCGCCCGCAACCGGCTGCCGTACCAGTTGATGGATGTCGACGAGGACGAGGAGGCGGACAAGCTCCTTCAAGCGCTCGGCGTCAAGCCGTCCGAGACGCCGGTCGTGATCAGCGGCCGCGACGTCCTGCGCAATCCGTCCAACGCGCGGGTGGGCGAGATGCTCGGTCTTGGCTCGCGAGGGGCGTCGCCGCCCATGTGCGATCTCGTGATCGTGGGTGGTGGCCCGGCCGGGCTTGCGGCTGCCCTGTACGGGGCCTCCGAAGGGCTGGACACCCAGGCGATCGACGCGATCGCGTTCGGAGGACAGGCGAGCACGTCCGCTCGGATCGAGAACTATCTGGGTTTCCCCACGGGGATCTCCGGGAGCGAACTGGCCGAGCGGGCCGAGCTGCAAGCCAGGAGGCTGGGCGCCCGCCTCGTCGTCCCGGCGCCGGCGGTCAGACTCGAGCGCGTCGACGACCACTTCGCGATCGAGGTGGGGGACGGCTCGGTCGTCAACGGCCGCACGGTGATCGTCGCGACCGGAGCCCAGTACCGCAAGCTCGACCTGCCCGACATCGAGCGCTACGAGGGTCTCGGGGTCTACTACGCGGCCACCCAGGCCGAGGCTCAGCTCTGCTACGGCGACCCAGTTGTCATCGTCGGGGGCGGTAATTCGGCCGGCCAGGCCGCGATGTTTATATCGAGGGACGCCGCAAGCTGCCGTCTGATGATCCGAGGCGACGACCTGGCGAAATCGATGTCGCGTTATCTCATCGACGAGCTGGGCCGCCGCGAGCAGGTCGAGCTCCTGACGCACCGCGAGGTGGTCGAGCTCAAGGGCGAGAACGGGCTCGAGGCCGTCGTCATCGCCGACAACCGGACGGGCGAGCGGGAAGAGCTCGAGGCGAAGGCGCTATTCGTGTTCATCGGGGCCGAACCCCATACCGATTGGCTCAGAGACCACGTTGCGATGGACGAGCACTGCTTCGTCTTCGCGGGCCGCGACCTCCAAGACGAGCAGCTCTCCGCGTACGGAGATGAGCGGCCGTTCTTCCTGGAGACGAGTCAGCCCGGGATCTTCGCCGTTGGCGACGTGCGCTCGGGCTCGGTCAAACGCGTCGCGTCGGCTGTCGGCGAGGGGTCAATGGCCGTCCGCCTGGTCTACCAGCGCCTCACGGCCGGTTGAATCGCCGCGGCCGGCGATCAGCGCCGCGCTGAGGCCGCCAATGACCGTCGCGGCGGGTGATGTTCGACGGGCTGGCTCTCCATCGATGGCCGCTTGTCGGTCGGGTGGCTCTCGAACCACCGCGCGTAGCGGGCGGCGAGTGGGGCGGCCGAGAGGCCATGCAGGAGCACCGACAGCCCGACGGTGAAGTAGGTGACGACCAGGATCGTCGGCGTCTGCGGGAGCTTTGACTCCTGGACAACGATCAGTGCGAACACGATCGACGCCAGGCCGCGGGGCCCGAACCAGCCGAGGAACGCGACGGTCTGCCTCTGCGCACGCGTCCCAAACATGGCGATCGCCACCGGCAGCATCCGCACGAGCGTCAGGCTGAGCACGCTGTACAGCACGACCTGCCACGTGAGCTGTCCGAGTGCGGGCCCGAGCAGCACGGCACCGAACAGCAAGAACGTGACACCGCTCAGCAACTCGCCGACGTCGTCGATGACGCCGGTGAGCTCGGTCGGGTCGCGCCGGACCATCGCGCCGAAGATCGCTCCGGCGAGGAACGCGGCGATGAAGCCCGACCCGCCGAGGGCGGCGGCGCTCGTGTAAGCGAGTGCCGCGCCGGCTATCGGGATGACCTGCAGCCATGACCCCGCGATCAGGTTCCGGCGCCCGGCGAGGACGACGACGGCGGCGGTGAGCGCCCCCGCGCCCACCCCGCCAACGATGCCGTATCCGATCTCCTCGAGCACGATCGTCACGGCATGGTGTGAGCTCCCGACGTGCGACTCGACGTCGGCCGTCGCCAGCACGATGTACAGCAGCGGGACGCAGATCCCGTCGTTGAGGCCGCTCTCGACGTTCAGGCCCTGGCGGATCTGCGATGGCAGGCGAGGCTCGGTGACGACGGCCTGGCCGAGCGCTGCGTCGGTCGGGGCGAGCAGCACGCCGAGGACCAGCGCCTCGCCGACGGTCATGTTGTCGAATATGGCGGCCGCGAGGGCCCCCAGGACGATCGTCAGCGGCAGGCCGACCCCGAGCAGCCGTGCCGGCACTCCAGTCTGCCGGCGGAGCAACCCGAGCTTGATCCGCGACGCGTCGGAGAACAGCACGAGGGCCAGTGTCGCCTCCGCCAGCGTCCGCACCCCCTCCCCATTCGCAGAAGGCTCGACCTCTCCGAGGACCTTCGGCCCGAGCACGAGGCCGACTGCCACGAACACCATCGCCGGGGTGACCCACGTTCCCGATAGCCGGCCAGAGACGCCGGCGACCGCAAGCACGGTGAGCGCAATGAAGACCAGTCCCCACTCCACGCACCAACCCTATGCGCTGAGTGGGTCTGAGGTCAGCTTGCGGCTGCCACCGCGGGGTCGCCCTGCCGCGCCGCCTCGACATGGCTGCGGCTGTCGCGCGAGGAGATCAGCACCGCGGCGAGGATTGCGCCGGCGAGCGCGAACCCGCAGCCGAACAGAAATGCCCGGTCGTATCCCTTGGTCAGCGCCACCGAGGCCGAGTGCACGCCCGTGTGGAACAGGTTCTGAGTACGGCTGTTGGCGACGGTGGCGAGGATCGCGAGGCCGAGTGCGCCGCCGACCTGCTGAGAGGTGTTGATCAACCCGGAGGCGAGACCCGCTTCATGGGGTTTGGTCCCGGCGACCGCCGCGATCGTCACGGGCACGAACGAGAATCCGAGACCGAGCGCGGCCATGATCGACGGGCCGAGTATGTCTGACACGTACGAGCCGCCCGTTCCCGGAACCTGAGAGAACCACGCGAGCGCGCCTGCGATCAGGAGCAGTCCGGCGATCAGCGGCGGCTTGAATCCGAAGCGGGTGACGAGCTGCGAGGCCACGCCGGCGGCCACGATGATCCCGACCGCCAGCGGCAGGTACGAGATCCCGGTCTTGATCGGCGAGAAGTGCAGTACGTCCTGCAGATACAGCGAGATGAAGAAGAACATCGAGAACAGCGACATGCCGATCAGCAGTCCGACGACGTTTGCTCCTCGGAGCGTCCGCAGCCGGAAGATCGAGAATGGCATCAGCGGATCACGCGAGCGCGACTCGATCAGTACGAACGCGATCAGCAGAGCGGCCGCTCCGGCGAGGCGCAGGATCGTTGTCGTCGAGCCCCAGCCGGCGTTGACGGCGTCGACCACGGCGTAGACGAGCAGCGACAGCCCGGCCGTGACGGTGATCGCCCCGGGGAAGTCGAATGTCCTCGCGTCGCCCTCGGCGCGGCTCTCGGCCAGGAAGCGGGGGGCCAGCGCCGCCGCCGTGATCCCGATCGGCACGTTGACGAACAGAACCCAGCGCCAGGTGAGCCAGCTGGTCAGGATTCCGCCGAGGAGCACGCCCGCCGCGCCTCCGGCGCCGGCGACGGCGCCCCAGATCCCGAGCGCGCGGTTCCGTTCGGCCCCTTCCCTGAAGGTCGTGGTGATGATCGACAGGGCGGCCGGGGAGACGATCGCCGCGCCGAGGCCCTGGACGGCGCGCGCCGTGATCAGCCACGGCTCGGATTGGGCGATCCCGCCGGCGAACGACGCGATCGAGAACAGCACGAGCCCGCCCATGAACATCCGGCGGCGTCCGAGGAGATCGGCGAGGCGGCCGCCGAGCAACAGGAAGCCGCCAAATGTCAGCGTATAGGCGTTGACGACCCAGGAGAGGTCGTCGCGTGAGAAGTGCAGGTGGGTGCCGATCGAGGGCAGCGCGACGTTCACGATCGCTGCGTCGATCACGACGACGAACTGAGTCATCGCCAGCAAAATCAGCGCCAGGTTCTTGGCGCGGGGGGTATCGAGCTTGGGTTCGGGTCTCTGCTTCAGCGAAGTCATTTGGAAGGTGACCTCCGGTTCCGGTTGCGTCTACGACTATAGTGAACTACGATTCCGCTTGTCAATAAGGCGGGTCAAATTGAAGACACCTTGGAGAGAGACCTTGTGACGACCTTGCCAATTGAGACACCCGCGCCGGCCGAAACTGACCGCCAGCTTCGCGCTGACGCGCGACGGAATCGCGAGCGGATCCTGGAGAGTGCCCGCGAGGCGTTCGCCGAAGGCGGCGCCGACGCGCAGATGGACGACGTGGCGCGCCGGGCTGGCGTCGGGGTCGGAACCGTCTACCGCCACTTCCCGACCAAAGAGGCGCTGGTGGCCGAGATCGTGCGCCAGAAGTTCAGGATCATGGGTGAGAACGCGCGCGCGGCCCTCGAATACGAGGGTGAGCCGTTCGGCGTGTTCGCGGACCTACTGCGCACCAACGCCGAGTTCTGCGCGCGCGACGCCGGGATCCAGGAGGCGCTGACAGGCTTCGGCGAGTCCGTCTGGGTTTACGCCCAGGAGGAGCTCCAGCAGCTCTACATCCCCACGGCGGAGCTGATGGAAAGGGCGCAACGTGCCGGAACGATGCGCCCTGACGCCACCGTCAACGACATCCCGATGCTGATGTGCGGCGTGTCGGCGACGATGCCACACACAGGTGCCGGCTTTGACTGGCACCGGCACCTGGAGTTCGTGATCGACGCGCTACGCGTGCAGTGTGCTGACCGAGAACACGGCTCCGTGCGGGTCGGCTAGAACGGCCTGCCGGAACCCTGCCGTGTCGTGGGCTGGGGCGAGCACGGCGCCGCCCAGTTCCTGCGCCTTGGCCGCCGCTGCGTCCGCGTCGTCAATCCAGAAGTCGACGTTCCACTGCGGCTGTCCTTCGCCGGCGAACGGCACCATCACTGCGACTACGTCGCGCGGTACCGGCTGGTGGGGTTCGCCGCCGATGTAGCCCGGCAGCCGCCACAGCATGCCCTCGAGGCCCCCCATGTCGAGCGGCTCGGCCTCCCACCCGAACAACTCACCGTAGAAACGGCTGGCCCCGTCCGGATCGCTCGTCTGGAGCATGCTCATCGCCCACGCCGAGGGCGCGTTCACCAGCTGTGCCCCGTGGCGGTCCTCCGCCTCCCACACGCCGAAGACCGCTCCAGCGGGGTCGGCCAGCACTGCGAGCCGCCCGGCAGGCGAGGCCTGCACCGGACCGGCGAGAAGCCGAGCGCCGGCCGCTGTCGCGCGCTCGACGACGTCGTCGACGCTGGCGACCGAGATATAGGTGCTCCACGCCGGCGGCGTGTTCTCGTCCACCGCGGAGCCCAGACCGGCGACGTCGCGGCCATCAAGCCTCGCGACGAAGTACTGGCCCGGAGGATCACCCGGCGTCGACCCCGGTCCCTCGAATTTCCAACCGAACAGCCGCTCGTAAAAGCGCATTGAGCTCTGAGGGTCGGGCGCCAGGGTGTCAACCCAGCACGGCACTCCGTTCGGATAATCGCTGCGTTCGCTCATCGTTGCTCCCTTCGTACTCCGCCACCTGGGCCGTTTTCACGCCAGTGGGCGGTTGCTCGGATGGTTGGAAAATCCAACGAGATCATTTGTTTGCCGGATCATACGGTAGGATGTTCCTATGTCAAGTAAGCGCACCTACGGCGATCGTTGCGGCATCGCCCGGGCTCTGGATCTGGTGGGGGAGCGATGGGCGCTGCTGGTGGTGCGGGAGCTGCTCCTGGGCCCGAAGCGGTTTACGGATCTGCGCGCCGGACTCCCGCACGTCGGACCAGACGTCCTGTCCCAGCGCCTGCGCGAGCTCGAGCGAGCCGGCATCGTCTGCCGGCGCATGCTCGCTCCGCCGGCGGCGTCGCGGGTCTACGAGCTCACCGATTGGGGTAAGGAGCTCGAGCCGGTCGTTCTCGGATTGGGGACGGTGGGGCAGCCGGTCCCCCGTTCCCGGCGACGACGCCGTGTTCGGCCCGGACTCGGCCGCGCTCGCGCTCAAGACCCTGTTCGCGCCGGCATCGGCCGCCGGCCTCGACGCCACTTTCGAGCTGCGTCTGGGCGATCAGTGGTTCAGCGCCCGGGTCAGCGATGGCCGCTTTGAGATCACGCGCGGCGAGCCGGACCGCGCGGACGCGACCATCAAGACCGACCCGAGCACCCTCGCCGGCGTGCTGTGGCACGGCCGCAGCATCCGACAGGCCGTGCGCACCGGCGAGCTGGAGATTGCAAGGCGATCGAGTCCTAGCCGACGCGTTCCTCCGGCTGTTCCCGCTGCCGGAGGCGTCCAAGGAAGGAACCGCCGCGGCCCGGGGTCATCAGAGATAACCAATCGAAATGGAGTACTCAGATGACCGCAAATCCTCGACGTACCTTGCTCGCCCGGGTGGCACTTGCCGTCGGTGCCCTCGCGGTGCTGGCCACCGGAGCCGACCACCTTCAGCAGTACACCGTGAACATGTTCTCGACGGTGCCCACGATCGGCTCGCTGTTCCTGCTCAACTTCATCGCCGCCACGGTCGTCGGAGTCGGGCTGCTGCTTCCGCTCGGAATCGTCACCAAGCGTTTTGCTGATCCGATCCGCGCCGTACTCGCCGTCGCCGGGATCGCGATCGCGGCCAGCTCGCTGCTGGCCCTATGGATCAGCGAAACCTGGAGTCTGTTCGGTTTCACCGACTACGGCTTCCGGCCCGCGATCGTGACGGCGATCGTGGCCGAGGCCGTCGCCGTCGTGGCGCTGGGCGCCTATCTCGCGCTCGCCGGGGTCCGGCCGCAGCGTGTCCACCGGCACGCGCCGGCCCACTGATCTCAGCCTGCGCCGACCACGAGGACGATTAGCGTTCGCGGCCCGTGCACGCCCTCGACCCGGCTGAGTTCGATGTCGGACGTGGCCGATGGCCCGGAGATCAGGGTCATCGGTCGGGGCTGGCGGGTGACGAGATCGCCCAGCAGCGCGATCGCCTCCGGAACCAGCTCGACGATCTGAGCCTCTCGCACCACGCACAGGTGAAGGTCCGGCACGAGACTGATCGCCCGGCGTCCTTCCTCGCCCCCGCCGGCAAGCACGATCGTTCCGGTCTCCGCGATCGCCACCGTGCAGCCGGTGATCACGCCGTCGACGCCGTCGAGCTCAGCGGGCGTCAGGCCGGTGTCCTCGATGAGCTGGATTGCGTCGGGGCGCCACTCTGGCGGAAGCCCGCTCGGGATGATGAGCCGCCGTGCTTGACGAGCACGACAGGAATCGAGGACGGCAGGCGCAATCCCGCGAGCCGAAACGCAGGTGACCTCGGCGCGGTAATCGCCGACCCGCTCGCAGAAGAGCGAAATGCGCTCCTCGTGCGACCGCGTCCCGGCCGTTCGGTAGCGCCTCAAGACGGGTCCAGACGCGCGATCGCCGACCGCGGCTCGGACCCTGGCCAGGATCTCCTCGCGGGCCGAGTTCATCGCCGCCTGCGCTTCCACCGTTCGAGAAAGGTCCGCCGGGCGACCGGTTTCAGGTCGCGGGTGCGGGTCCAGGCGGCGAGCGGCCCCGGCAATCGCCGGATCATGCCGTCCCTGAGGAACGGTCGCTGAAGAACGAGGCCTAGCCGCTGGGCGAGCGTGAACCGCCGCCTGCCCGCGAACATCCACGCCGCGAGTCCCATCGCGGCTCGCTCGCCCGCCGGCGCGCTCACCTGCACGGCTTGCCGGCGCAGGTGCAGGAGGACCCGCGGGATGTCGATCTTGACCGGGCAAACCTCGTAGCAGGCGCCGCACAGGCTCGAGGCGAACGGCAGCGAGGGGGCGTTCTCGATGCCGACGAGCTGCGGAGTCAGGATCGCCCCGATCGGCCCCGGATAGACCGAGCCGTAGGCGTGGCCGCCGGTCCGGGAGTAGACCGGACAGACGTTCAGGCACGCGCTGCAGCGGATGCAGTGAAGCGCGACCCGGCCGACCTCGTCGGCCAGCACCCGCGAGCGGCCGTTATCGAGCAACACGACGTGGAGCTCCTTGGGCCCGTCGCCATCGGACACGCCCGTCCACAACGAGGTGTACGGGTTCATCCGCTCGCCGGTCGCCGAGCGTGGGAGTAGCTGCAGGAACACCTCGAGGTCTTCGAATGTCGGTACGAGCTTCTCGATCCCGAGGACCGTCACCAGCACGGGTGGCAGCGTCGTGCACATTCGCCCGTTGCCCTCGGACTCGACGACGCACAGCGTTCCCGTCTCGGCGACGGCGAAGTTCGCGCCGCTGACTCCGACCTTCGCCGCCAAGAACCGCTGGCGAAGGTACCGACGGGACGCCTCCGCCAGATCGCGGGGATCGTCTGACCGGATTCCCGGCGCGATCGTGCGCCCGAACAACTCGCGGATCTCCCGCCGGTTGCGATGGATCGCTGGGACCAGGATGTGCGACGGCCAGTCATCGTCGAGCTGCAGGATCAGTTCGGCGAAGTCCGTCTCGAGCGCGTGGACGCCTGTCGCCGCGAGAGCGGCGTTCAGCTCGATCTCGTCGGTCGTCAGCGACTTCACCTTGACGACCTCGTCCGCGCCGTGCGAGCGCGCGATCTCGGCGAGGACCGCGTTCGCCTCGGGCCCGTCCCGGGCCCAATGGACATGGCCACCTGCGCCCTTCACGGCATCCTCGAACTGGACCAGATAGTCGCCGAGGTTCGCCAGCACGTCCGCCTTGATCGCGCGGCCGGCCTCGCGCAGCTCCTCCCAGTCGGGCACCTCATCGACGACGCGAGCGCGCTTCTCGCGGATCGTCGTCGTCGCGGCGCGCAGGTTCTCGCGAAGCTGCGGGTTCGCAAGCTCGTGCCGCGCCGCGAGCGGGAAGCTCTCCGCAGGCGGTTTCACCGTGATGCGAGGATCTCCGCCAAATGGACGACCCGCGCCGTCGACCCCCGCCGCGACAGGCCACCGCCGATCTGCAGCAGGCACGAGCCGTCGACCGCCGTGCAGATCTCGGCGCCGCTGTTCTGGACCGCATCACACTTGTCGGCGAGCATCGCGCTCGAGGTCTCGGCGTTCTTGACCGCGAACGTCCCGCCGAAGCCACAGCACTCTCGCTCGTCGTCGAGCTCGACGAGCTCGAGCTCACGGACGTGGCGCAGCAGCCGTAGCGGGGCGTCGCCGACGCGCGTGACCCGCAGGGAGTGGCACGTCGGGTGATAGACGACGCGGTGCGGGAACCTGGCGCCGACATCGTCGATCCCGAGACGGTGGACGAGGAGCTCCGAGAGCTCCGCTGTGCGCTCGAGCACCGGGTGGGAGAGGCCCAACAGCACCGGGTAGAGCTCGCGGATCGTCCCGACGCACGACGACGACGGAGCGACAACAAGGTCGAACGCACCGAACGTCTCGATGAACCGGCGCGCGAGCCGCGCGGCACCGTCCTGGTAGCCCGAGTTCAGGTGCATCTGACCGCAGCACGTCTGCTGTCCCGGTACGACGACCTCGTGACCCAGCCGCTCCAGCACCTCGGCGGTGGCGCTCGCCGCAGCCGGGAAGATCGTGTCGCCCACGCAGGTGGCGAACAGCGCTATCCGCACGGGATCCCACCCGCGACCTGCTCGACGCCGGCGCGTGTCACCGATGCGGACGTTACCGGTCCCTAATCTCACGCCGGGCGAGATGTCATAGCCTGCGCTGCGGCTTGCCCCCGGTCAATCTCCTCAGCGACACGCAGACGCGTCCTACCGCCGGAATGCGCGCCGCGATTGCCGCGGCCGAGGTCGGCGACGAGCAGCGCGGCCGCGATCCGACGACGAACGCGCTCCAGGAGCGCGTCGCCGAGCTACTCGGGCACGAGGCGGCCGTGTTCCTGCCCAGCGGGACGATGTGCAACGAGATCGCGTTTCGCGTGCACGCGCGGCCGGGCGGGGATGAGGTCCTGCTCGATCGAACCTCGCACCCGGTGGGCTTCGAGGCCGGCGGACCCGCCCAGCTCGCCGGCCTGATGATCCGGACGCTCGACGGTGACCGTGGCGTTTTCACCGTCGACCAGCTCGAGGCCGCGATCCGGCCCCCGTACAACCGGTACACGCCGCGGTCGCGACTCGTGTCGGTCGAGCAGACGACGAACCTCGGCGGGGGGCGAGTCTGGCCGCTGGACATGGTTCGCGCCGTGCTCGACGCCGCGCGCCGCCACGGTCTGAAGGCGCATCTCGACGGCGCCCGGCTGATGAACGCCGTCGTCGCCTCCGGCGTGCCTGCGAGCGCCTATGCCAGCGGGTTCGACTCCGCGTGGCTCGACTTCACGAAAGGCCTCGGGGCGCCGGTCGGCGCCGTGCTCGCCGGCTCGCGGGAGCTGATCGATGAGGCATGGCGGTGGAAGCAGATGCTCGGTGGCGCTCTCCGTCAATCGGGGGTGCTCGCCGCCGCTTGCGTGTACGCGCTCGAGAACAATGTCGAGCGACTGGCCGAGGACCACGAGCACGCGCGGCTGCTTGCCGAAGGTCTCGCCGCGCTCCCCGGCGTCGCGCTGGATCCGAGCACGGTCGAGACGAACATCGTGATCTTCGGGGTCGACGACGCGGCGGCCTTGGTGGCGCGGGTCGCCGACCGCGTCGAGCTCCAGGCGGTCGACGCTCGCCGCATCAGGGCGGTGACGCATCTCGACGTGGGGCGCGAGGATGTTCAGCGGGCGCTCGACGCCGTTGCCCGGGCACTTGGCTAGCGGGCGACACGACGTTCACAACACAGACAGGCCGGCATCCTAGAGTCCGGGGGTGAGCACGCTTGTGCCGAACTCGGGACTGTCGGACACTCCGCGACCATGACCGCGAACACACCTGAACACCGCCGCCTCGAGCAGGCGCGCACCGGCGAGATCCCCTGGAAGTCGTGGGGCCCGTACCTGAGCGAGCGCCAGTGGGGCACCGTCCGCGAGGACTACAGCGAGGGCGGAGACGCCTGGAACTACTTCACCCACGACCAAGCGAGGTCGCGAGCGTACCGCTCCGGCGAGGACGGGATCGCCGGTTTCTCGGACGAGCGCCAGCGGCTGTGCTTGGCGCTGGCGCTATGGAACGGTGTGGACCCGATCCTCAAGGAGCGCATGTTCGGGCTGACCAACGGCGAGGGCAACCACGGCGAGGACGTCAAGGAGTACTGGTTCTATCTCGACAGCACGCCGACGCACTCGTATATGCGCTTCCTCTACAAGTACCCGCAGCGCGCGTTTCCGTACGAGGATCTGATCGCTACCAATCGAAGCCGCGGCAAGGAGGACCTCGAGTACGAGCTGCTCGACACCGGCGTCTTCGACGACGACCGCTACTTCGACGTCACGGTCGAGTACGCCAAGGCCGACCATGACGACATCTTGATGGTGGTCACAGCGGTCAATCGCGGGCCCGAGGCGGCAACGCTCCACGTGCTCCCGACGCTGTGGTTCCGCAACACCTGGTCGTGGGGAGACGAGGTCACCAAGCCGGCGCTCGAAGCGGTCGACGGGGCCGCCGACAGGGTCTCCGTGCGCGCGACCCATCCCGAGCTGGGCGAGTGGACGTTCCGGGCGGACGGCTCGGCGCAGCTGCTGTTCTGCGAGAACGAGACGAACAACGCGCGGCTGTTCGGCACCCCCAACGCATCCCAGTACGTCAAGGACGCGGTCAACGACTATGTCGTCCACGGGATCGCGGACGCCGTCAATCCGGCGAGGACCGGCACCAAGGTTGCTGCGCTTCACGTGCTTGAGCTCGAGCCCGGCGAGAGCGCCGCAATTCGACTTCGGCTTACCGGTCGTGCTCCAGCGGACAAAGAACCGCTCGGAGCGGGGTTCACTCGGGTGATGGGGGCCCGGCGCACCGAGGCCGACAAGTTCTATGAACACGTGGTCCCCGACACGCTGAGCGCAGACGGCGCGATGGTGATGCGCCAGGCTCTGGCAGGCCTGCTCTGGAGCAAGCAGTACTACGAGTACGACGTGCATCGCTGGCTGCGCGAGCACGGAATCGACCCCTGGGATCCGAGCGCCCCGGCGAATCCCATGCGCAACGTGCCCTGGTTCCACATGCTCGCCGACGACGTGATCTCGATGCCGGACAAGTGGGAGTACCCGTGGTTCGCGGCCTGGGACCTGGCGTTTCACTGCGGTCCGCTTGCGCTCGTCGATGTGGACTTCGCCAAGCACCAGATCGAGCTGCTGCTCCTCACTCGCTACATGCATCCCAACGGTCAGATCCCCGCCTACGAGTGGAATTTCAGTGACGTCAATCCACCGGTCACCGCGTGGGCGGCCCTGTTCGTGTACGAGCGCGAAGCGGAGATCCGGGGCCACGGAGATCGCGCATTCCTCGAGCGCGTCTTCCACCGCCTGCTGACCAACTTCACCTGGTGGGTCAATCGCAAGGATCCCGACGACCGGAACCTGTTCCAGGGGGGCTTCCTGGGGCTCGACAACATCGGCCTATTCGACCGCTCGGCCCCCTTGCCGGGAGGCGGCACGCTCGAGCAGGCCGACGGGACAGCCTGGATGGCGCTCTACTGCCAGTGGATGCTCCAGATGGCAGTCGAGCTCGCGAAGGAGGACGACGCCTACGTCGACATGGCCCTCAAGTTCGTAAGCCATTTCGTCTGGATCGCGGTGGCGATGAGCCCGGACCTTGGCAGCGGGTCGCTGTGGGACGACGAGGACGGCTTCTACTACGACGTCCTGCGCCGGCCAGACGGGAGCACGATTGATCTCAAGGTCCGCTCGGTCGTCGGCCTGCTGCCGCTGTGCGCCACGACCGTGTTCGAGGGCGACGTCGCCGAGCGCCACCCCGAGTTCTTCGAGCGCCTCCAGGCGGGGCTGGCTCGGTTCGCCGACGTACTCCCGCAGTTGGCGGTTCGCCAGGAGCCCAACCCCGAGGGCCGGCGCATCGCGTCGCTGGTCGACGAGCAGCGAGCCCGGCGGGTCCTCACGGCGATGCTCGACGAGGACGAGTTCTTCGGGCCCCACGGGATCAGAGCCATCTCGCGCCGGCACCTCGAGCACCCGTACGAATTCGACCTGCAGGGCCAGCACTACGAGGTCCGCTACCTGCCGGCGGAATCGGACAGCGGGATGTTCGGCGGCAACTCGAACTGGCGCGGTCCGGTGTGGTTCCCGATCAACTTCATCATCCTCCGGGGACTGATTCAGTTGCATCGTTACTACGGCGATCGGTTCAAGATCGAGTGCCCGACGGGGTCCGGCCGGGAGATGAACCTGCTCGAGGTCGCCACCGAGCTCGGCCGCCGCCTGGCTACAACCTTCACCGACGATGCCAGCGGCCACCGCCCGGTATTCGGCGGGATGGAGAAGTTCCAGTCCGATCCGCACTGGCACGATCTGGTTCTGTTCCACGAGTACTTCCACGGTGACAACGGTGCCGGCATCGGGGCCAGCCATCAGACGGGGTGGACCGGGTTGGTCGCCAACCTCTTCATGCTCGGTGGGACCGCCCTCCAGGCAGAAAAGGACGTCGACGAGGCGCTGACCGGCTGAGGCGGCACCGTGCAGATCCCCGCTCGCCCCACGGTCTACGAGCTCAACACCGCGGTCTGGCTCGAGCGACTGGGCCGGCCGCGCGGACGACCGCTGACCCTGGGCGAAGTGCCCGGGGAGCAGTGGGACTCACTCGCGTCGCTGCCCGTCGATGCGGTCTGGCTGATGGGGGTCTGGGAGCGCAGTCCGGCCGGGATTGAGATCGCGCTGCGCAACCCAGACGTCCAGAGCGGCAATCGCGCTGCGCTCCCCGATCTGCGACCCGAGGACGTGATCGGCTCGCCCTACTGCGTGCGCGACTACGTCGTGGACGATCGCTTCGGCGGCTCGGACGCGCTCGCGGATGCGCGCCAGTCACTGGCCGACACGGGGACTTGGCGCTGATTCTCGACTATGTGCCAAACCACATTGCCCCTGACCACCCATGGGTCACGGCGAAGGCCGGTTGCCTGCTCGCAGGCAGCGAGCAGGAGCTCTCCGATCACCCCGATGCCTTCCTCCGGACCCCCGGTGGGATCTTCGCCAACGGCCGCGACCCTTACTTCCCGCCGTGGCCTGACGTCGTTCAGCTGAATGCTTTCTCGCCCGAGCTCCGCGGTGCGGTTGCCGACACCCTGATCGCGGTCGGCGCCCAGTGCGACGGGCTCCGCTGCGACATGGCGATGCTGATGACCAACGAGGTATTCGCGAGGACGTGGGGCGAGCGCGTCGGACCCGCGCCACAGGCTGACTACTGGCCGGAGCTGATCGGGCGCGTCAAGTCGACGCACCCCGAGCTGCTGTTCATGGCCGAGGCGTACTGGGACATGGAGTGGACTCTGCAACAGCAGGGCTTCGACCTCTGTTACGACAAGCGCCTCTACGACCGCCTGGTCCACGATTCGCCCGACTCGATCCGCGGTCATCTCCAGGCCGACCGGAGCTACCAGGAGGGCCTGATCCGCTTCATCGAGAACCACGACGAGCCACGCGCGGCCGCGACGTTCGAGCCGCCGAAGGCGCGGGCCGCGGCGATCGTCGTGTCCGCGCTGGAGGGCGCGCGGCTGTACCACGACGGGCAGCTCGACGGGTTCCGGACGCACATCCCCGTGTTCCTGACCCGTGGCCCTGACGAGCCCGTGGACTCCGACCTCCACGCTTTCTACGCGCGGCTGCTGCGTGCCGTCGACGAGTCCGGGCTGAGGCAGGGTGACTGGCGATTGTGCGATTGTGCTGGCTGGCCGGACAACGCTTCCTGGCAGCAGCTGATCGCGTTGTGTTGGTCGTCGGGGGAGACGCGCAATCTGGTCGTCGTCAACTACGCGGATCAACCCGCGCAGGCGCGGGTGCGTCTCCCCTGGTCTGAGCTGACCGGGAAGGACTGGCAGCTGAGCGACCGCTTGAACGGCGTCGAGTTCACCCGGCCCGGCGACGAGCTGGCCGCGGACGGTCTGTACGTAGGCCTTGATCCGTGGGCCGCCCACTTCTTGGCCATCGCCGGCTGAACCGTCAGAAAGTCGCGGCGGTCCAGCGGCTCGCCAGCGCTGCCGCCCAGCCGTCCGCCTCGCCGGGATCCTCCGGCGGCCCCATCACGAGCACGAGCTCATCGACGCCGAGTTCGGCGAGCGCGCGCACGTCCTCCGGTTCACCCGCCTCGAGCGCGACGGCGATCCTCAGCTCGCCAGGGTCGCGGCCCGCCTCGCGGCACAACTCGGCGAGCGTGGCGACCCGCTCGCGGGCGGCCTCGAGGCCCGCGAGGTTGAACCCGTACCAGCCGTCTCCCCAGGCGGCGACGCGGTGCAGCGCGGCGTCGCTGTTGCCGCCAAGAACGACTGGGATCCGCCGGTCGCGGACCGGCTTCGGGTTGACGCGCACCGACTCGAAGGAGACGAACTCCCCGCGGAAAGACGCGACGTCCTCGCGCCACAACGTGCGGATCGCCGCCACGTACTCCGTGGCGCGCTTGCCGCGATGCTCGAACGGCACGCCGAGCGCCTCGAATTCCTCGCGGGACCAGCCGACGCCGACCCCGAGCGTCAGCCGCCCGCCGCACAGCACGTCGAGCGAGGCCGCCTGCTTGGCCAGCAGGACCGGATTGTGCTCGGGCAGGAGCAGCACGCCGGTGGCGATCCCGATGCGCTGGGTAACGGCGGCGGCGAAGCTGAGGCCGACGAGCGGATCGAGCCAGTCAGCCTCGGCCGGGACGGCGATCTGACCGTCGTCCGAGTACGGATAACGCGACTGCGACCGGTCGACCATCACCACGTGCTCGCCGGACCAGAGCGTGGCGAAGCCGGATGCCTCCGCCGCCCTCGCCACGGCGTCGATCACCTCCCGCCTGGCCCCCGCACCGATCCCGAGTGCGTGGAGCCCGAGATCCATGCGCGAGCACTGTATCCGTGGGGCAGCCGGCTCGCGGATCGCCATCTCAGATATTGCGAACGAACCGGCCGATCACCTCGTCGTAGGCGTAACCGGCCGCGACCCACAGCGCGCCTGCGACGTCATCGTCGTGGGCGACCAGGGCGGTGATCCGCCGAGCTCCTTTGGCTCGCAGGTGGTGCTCGCCCGTGTGCACGAGCTCGCGGGCGATGCCGCGACGGCGGTGCTCGGGGTGAACTGCCAGTCGGTACATGTTCCCGCGCCATCCGTCCCAGGCTGCGATCAGCGCACCGACGAGACGCGCGCCGTCTTCGGCGACGAGCAGCGACCCCGGCATCTCCCGTACCAGTCGCTCGACGTCCTCGGCGCGATCTCGTGTCGTCGCGTGCTCGCTGCGCGCCAGCGACCACAGCTCCAACACGTCTGGCACATCGTCGTGCCGTGCATCACGCACGATCATCGGATCAGTTCCAGACGAGCGGTGGGCCGTGGTCTCCACAGCGCGCCAGCACCTGGACGGGCTCGCCGGGCTCGGCGCGGACGGTCAGCTGCACGCCGTCGCTGGGGCCGGCTGCCGGCTCCATGCTCAGCCACACGACGGGTGCGTCACGGCCACTGTCGATGACGGCGTCGCGGTAGGCCGCCTCCAGCGATTCCCACTCCGGGCCGGGAATGTACTGGCGAAACAGCGAGTGCCAGACGACCACGAGCGCGCCGTCGGTCGGCTCCAGCACCGCTCGCAGCCACGCATCGGCGTCGGCCGCGACGACGAGGCTGGGACGATCAACGGCCACGTCGAGCGCCGCCTTTGTACGAGCGAACCGTTTGAGCTCGTCGGGCCAGATGTATGACAGGAGCGTCAGCTGGTCCTCGGGGTCGCCGGCGTCCAGCGGACTGCGGTCGCACCCGGCCCGGTCGATGACCCGCATCCGTGCGGCCGCGGCGACGAGGTCGATATCCGGAGCGCGGTCCCATGGCTCCTTGAAGCGAACCGGCGAGGCGGGATCGCCGAGCACGTCGCCGTTGACGAGGTAGCAATAGCGGTCCGCGAGCAGGTTCAGCCCGGCGCTCGCCCCAAGCTCGAGCAGCCGGATCGGCAGCCCATAGAGATCCGTCAGCCACAGCAGCGCCGCGTACAGCACCGTCGAGCGTCCGGGGTCGTTCGTCTGCACCGTCCGTTGCAGCCTTCTTCTGACCAGCTCAGCGTGCTGTTCGAGGGCGGCGTGCGCCACCGGCCACACTCCGTCCGGGGGACGGTCGCCACCGACGCTCGGGTAGAACCGCGCCAGCTCAGGCGCGTTTCCGCTGAGCACGAGGTAGTGCAGTGCGGCCATCAGCCTCAGCTGCGGCACCGAGCCCGGAGGTGCCGGCACGCCCTCGAACAGATCGGCCACCAATCCGCCCTCGTCGATGTCGCTAGCACCGCCGCGCATCAGCGCGACGCACAGCGGCGAGCGGCCGGATCGCGCGAGCGCGTCGGCGTGGCGGCGAAAGCGGCGCGCCAGCGGCAGGCGCCCGTCCCGAACGTCGCGGGCGCCGTCGAACGGGCGGCGATCAGGATCCGGCACCCGCGAAGCGTCGCACGCTACGCGGCGGGCCGGTAGTCGAGGTGGACGACGCCGTTTTCGTACGTGTCCGATCCGCCGAGAGCGAACTTGACGTCGGCGCCGTCGGCGAACAGCCGCTGGCCCGAGCCGAGTGCCACCGGGTACACGAACAGGTGGAGCTGGTCCACGAGGCCGTCGGCCAGCATCGCCCGCACCAGGGTGCCGCTGCCGCTGACGTAGAGGCTGCCGTCGACGCGCGCCTTGAGGTCGCGGATGGCATCGGCGCTGTACGGACCGAGGACCGTCGACGGTTGCCAGTCCGCACTCTGAAGCGTCGATGAGACCACGTACTTCGGGGTCTCGTTCATGAACGGGGCGCCGGGATCCTGATCGGCGGTCCGCCCGGACCACGCCGGCGCGAACTCCTCGTAGGTACGCCGGCCCAACAGCAGGCCCTGGCTAGATCCCATGATCCCGCCGATCGCCTCGCCCATCTTCGGGTCGAACCCGAACTCCATCGTCCACCGGGGCGCCTCGATGACGCCGTCGAGAGTGATGAATTCATGTACCAAGATCTCGCCCACGATTGACTCCTTTGTGCGCCGTTGTCGAGCTAGCTGCTCGTATTCATGGACCGGTCCCAGACAAGGAAATCATCGGTGCGGTAGATGCGTGTTCGACCCCATTCCGTCCGGCCCGAGGGTCCGCCAAGCTTCCTTGGCAACCGACGGAGGGTCGGGGGCCGGGCCCTCGGAGTACGCACTGAACCTGATCGCAGTGACCATCGCTGGGCTGACCGTTGCCGCAATCGTGTTGCGGTGGCGACGCCTGCCCAACAGGATCCGGGTGCTGGGGCTCGCGGCCGCGGCCGCGCTCGCGGTCTATGCCAGCGGCGCGATCGAGCCCCCTAACCTCGAGCACGCGATGCGCCAGGTCGGCGAGACGCTCGGCCCCGACGCCTATCTCCTGGTTGGCCTGATGGCGTTCCTGGAGACGGCGGCCGCGATCGGTCTGGTCGCGCCGGGCGAGCTCGCGGTGATCGTCGGCGGCGTCACGGCCGGGCAGGGGCACACGGAAATCGCCCTGCTGATCCTCGCGGTTTGGGCCTGTGCGCTCGCCGGCGACGTCACCTCGTACGTCCTCGGACGGCGTCTCGGCCCCGCGTTCATCCGCAGGCACGGCCCGAGCCTGAAGCTGACGGTCGAGCGGATCGATCGGGTCGAGCGGTTCTTTGCCCGCCACGGAGGCAAGACGATCATCGTCGGGCCGGTTTGTCGGGTTCGTCCGGCCGCTGTCGCCGCTGATTGCGGGCGCCTCGGGAATGGCTCCCGGCCGCTTCATCCCGTTCGCGTTCATCGCCGCGGGCCTGTGGTCGGCGACGTTCTGCCTACTCGGCTACATCTTCTGGCAGTCGCTCGATCAGGTCGCCGCCATCGCCGAGCAGGGGACGCTCGCCCTCGGCGTAGTGCTCGCGATGGCCATTGTCGCGATGGCGATTTACCGCCGTCGCGTCGCCACCAGGTGAGTCCGCTGGAATCTCCAGCCGGACCTCGCACCCGGTGCCCGGAGGGCTCGCGCCGATCTTGAGGTTGGCGCCGATCAACGCCGCGCGCTCGCGCATCCCGCGGATACCGGTGCCCGGTGCGTGGTCGATCGGCAGGCCGATGCCGGAGTCGCGGACGGTCAGGATCGCGAGCCCATCCTGGTACTCGAGCGTCAGCGCGGCCTCCGTGCTCCCCGAGTGCCTGACCACGTTCGTCAGCGCCTCCTGCGCGACGCGATAGACCACCAGCTCCGCCTCGCGGCTCATCGGGGCTGGCTGGGGAGCGATGCGCTGCCTCACGGTGTGCCCAGTCCGTTCCGCGAACCGCTCGCACAGAACGGCCAGCGCGCTCTCCAGCCCGAGATCGTCGAGCGCCTCCGGCCTCAGCTCGACCGCGATCCGACGGACGTCCTCCAGGCCGGAGCGGACCACTTCCTGGACCTCCTCGACCTCTTCCTGCCACCGCTGGGGAGCCCCCGAGCGCACACGCGAGAGGACGAGCAGCACGGCGGTGAGCTGCTGTCCGACCTGATCGTGGAGTTCCTGCGCGATCCGTAGCCGCTCGGCCTCCTGGCCGGCCAGCACCCGGCCCGTGGCGTCCCGCCGCTCGGCCTCGAGCCGCGCGAGCATCTCGTTGAAGGTGAGCGCAAGCTCACCCGCCTCCGAGGTCGGCTCAGCATCCGGCATCCGCTCGCCGGGTTTCGCGAGGTCGACACGGCGGGCCAGCGACGTCAACGCCTGTACCGGGCCGATGACCCGCCGCAGCAGGTAGGTGTTTGTCAGCGCGACGAGCGCCAGCGCGGCGACAAGCACCGCTACCTCCTCGATGGCGAACGAGGACAACTTGTGCGGAGCCGTGACCACGAGCGTGACCGATACCGCGGCGATCAGCACCAGCGCGTTCATCCCGGCCACTCGCTGAAACAGCGGCAGGTATGGCCGCCGGCGCGCCGTGCCGGGTCTCGGCGGGAGACTGCGGATCGACATCTAGACAAGGGTGCCTCGCCTGGCGCGCCGGCGAAATGGGGAGCGGACTCCATGTGGCGGTGGCGTGTCATTTGAGGACCGGCTCGGTGTTTGGCAGCGCGTGGGAGGGATCGGCGCCACATCGCGCCCACGCGAACCTGGGCAACACGACAATCCCGCGGCGAATCCCGAGGCGAGGCGTGCTGTGCACGAGGAGTGCGCTTGGCACGCCACGGCTCGCCGCCGGCGCCAAGATTGGCGCGTTATCCACCATTTGAAGGCCCCACGGATCGCGCGATCGAATACGAACCCTTCCCCTCCCTAGCAAAAGCACTCGCGCCACCGGCACGAGCCCGCGGGGTTTGGCAGCGAGGGCGGCGTTTTGATGATGCATGGCGCGCCAACTCCGCGGCGAATCCCGAGGCGAGGCGTGCTGTGCACGAGGAGTGTGCTTAGCGCGCCACGCCTCGCCGCTGGCGCCAAGGTCGGCGCGTTATCCAGCATCTGACGCCCTCGGATCCCGCGATCGGACCCAACCGCCACCACCCGGCCACCGCCCCCGCGCCACCGCCCGCCCCGCCTAGCCCGAGCCGCCCCGCCTCAACCGATCGCCACCTCCCGCCGATCAGTCTTTAGTGGATGCCTCCGCGTACGCTCTGGCACACGGCGTCCGGGCCACGCGGCGGACGCTGTCGCTCTGGCGCGATCGACCTTGGCCGATCCTGAGAAGCTGGCTGCTCGGGAGCCTGGCCGCCGCCGGCGTGCTCCTGGTCGCGATCCTCGTGATCGCGCTTGTCTCCTACGGCTCTGTCACCACAAAGCTGCAGGACCAGCCGCCTCTTTTCGTCGGCGGTCCGTCGGACGTCGCCCAGATCCTTGGACATAACCTGCTGGTCCTCGCGCTGCACGCGATGGCGTGCGTCGCGGGCTTCATCGCCGGCAGCTCGCTGCCGCTACAGGCCGGACGAGCACAACGGCCTTGTGCGACTCGTACACGAGCGGGGCCAGGGGGTCGCGATGGCGTTCGTGGCCTGCGCGACGGCGTTCTCGCTCAGCTTGCAGGCATACGCGATCGGGACCTCGGTGGCGCACGTCGCGTACGCGATTCACGAACCGCCTGTGCTGTTGTTGATCGGCCTGATGCCGCACGCCATCCCCGAGCTGGTGGCGCTGTTCCTGCCGCTGGCCGCCTGGATCGTGGCCAGTCGCCGAGGAGAGTGGGACCGGCTGCTGGCGGCGACGATCGTCACCGTCGCCGTGGCGGTTCCGACGCTGGCGCTGACCGCCCTGTGGGAGGTCTACGTAGCCCCGCACCTCCTGGCCATGCTGTTCGGCTGGAGCTGAGTACTCCCCGCCACAAATTCCTCGCATTCGAGCAGTCCCGGCGGGGCGATCAGGCTCACTCGGGCTTGCCGTCGACGACCCTCGGGACGCCAAGTGGGTTTCCGTCCTTGAGCGGGTCGGGCAAGAGCCATGCGGGAGCGTTCTGCCACACGACCGGCCTGAGGAAACGCTGGATCGCTGCGCTCCCAACCGAGGTGTGAGCCGCCGACGTCGCCGCCGGGTAGGGGCCGCCGTGGTGCATCGCCGCCGTCACGGCCACCCCGGTCGGGACGCCGTCGAACACGAGCCGCCCGGCCAGCGGGACCAGATGATCGACGATCCGTTGGGCCATCTGCTCGTCCGCCGCGGTGGCGTGGAGCGTCGCGGTCAGCTGACCCTCAAAGCCGTCGATCGTCTCGAGCAGGTCGTCGACATCGTCATAGGTGACCAGCAGCGCGATCGGCCCGAACCGCTCCGAGCGCAGCTCCGGGTTCGCGCGCAGCGCCGAGCTCGAGCTGGCGAAGACCGCGCCGGCGAGCCCGAAGCCGCCGCCGGAGGACCCGCCCGTATCCGACAGGACCGGAACGACCTCGTCGAGGCGGGACAGCGAATCGACGGCCGCCACCGCGGAGTCGTAGAGGCGTTGGTTGAGCATCACGCCCGTGTCGGCGGCGAGGACGGCGTCGCGCAGGGCGTCGCGGAACTCGGTGGCCGAGTCGGCCGGGACCATGATCACGCCGGGCTTCGTGCACAGCTGCCCGGCGTCGCGCGTTATCGCACCCGCCAGCGCCGCCGCGATCGAATCCGCCCGATCCTCGATGGCCGACTTCGTCACCACCACCGGGTTGGTGCTCCCCATCTCGGCGAACACCGGGATCGGGCGCTCGCGGGCGCCGGCGGCGTCGAAGATCGCGCGGCCGGCGCCGGTCGACCCCGTGAACGCGACCGCCTCGATCGCCTCGTCGCGCACCAGCCCGAGGGCGGTCTCGACGGAGGCGGTCTGGACCAAGGCGAAAGTGCCCGGGTGCAGCCCAGCGTCTGCCAGCGCTCCGGAGATTTCGTTGGCCACCAGCTCACTTGTCCCCGGGTGGCCGGGATGGGCCTTGCAGATCACCGGACACCCGGCGGCGAGCGCGGACGCCGTATCGCCGCCGGCCACCGAGAACGCGAACGGGAAGTTGCTCGCGGCGAACACGAGCACGGGCCCGATCGGCACCATCATCCGGCGCAGGTCGGCTCGGGGCGCTGGCCGGGCGTCCGGATCGGCGGTATCGATCGTGGCCTCGTACTGGGCCCCGGTCTCGATCAGTCCCGCGAACAGCAGGATCTGACGCCATGTGCGCTCGAGCTCGCCCTCGAGCCGCGCCTGCGAGAGGCCGGTCTCGGCCATGCACGTCTCAATGAGCGGCTCGGCGCGTCGGCGCAGGCGCTCGGCGAGCGCCTGAGAGCGCCTGCATGCGCGTCGTCGTCGAGCGCCAGCCCTCGTTGTCGCGCGCCAGACGTGCCGCGGCGCTGACCTCGCGCACCGCCTCCGGCGGAGTCGCCGGGTACGCGATTCCGGCGACACGAGTTCGCGGGTCGACCGCTTGGATCATGTCGCTGGCGATTGCCATCACACGCTCGCGGGGGCGGCGGTTGACACAGCGGCCCGGAGTCCCTCGAGCTCGGCAGGCTGTAGCGGGAGCCGTGGCGGACGGCAGGGCCCGCCACCGAGGCCGAGCTCATCGAGCGCCGCCTTGAAGTACTGGACGAGCTTGGGGGTCATGTCGGTCCGCGCCAGCGGCAGCAACTCGCTGTACAGCGTCCGCGCGGCCGCGAGGTCGCCCGCGCTGCACAGATCCCAGAGCCTCACGCATTGGCGCGGGAGCACGACGGCCACGCCCGAGACCCAGCCGGCCGCGCCGGCGCACAATCCCTCGAGCGCCCAGTCGTCGCCACCGACGAGCACGTCGAGCCCGGGGCACAGGTCGACCAGCTCCGCGATCCGCCTGGCATCCCCAGAGCATTCCTTGAACGCCCTGACGCTCGGAACCTGGCGGGCGATCTCCGCGAGCACCTCCGGCTCGCATGTCGCTCCCGCTCGCCGGCGGATTGTTGTAGACCATCATCGGCAGCTGGGTCGTGTCGGCGACGCTTGAGAAGAACTCGACCAGCTCCTGGGTGTCGGCGCCGTAGAGCAGCGGCGGGAGGACCATGACGCCGTCAGCTCCGGCGTCCTCGGCGTCGCGGGCGTAGGAGATCGCCTGTCCCGGGGTCGTCGCGGACACGCCGACGTACACAGGCGCCCGCCCGGCGGCGGCCGTCACCGCAATCGAGACGACCGTGCGGCGCTCCTCGGGAGAGAGCGCGGACGCCTCTCCCATCGTCCCGGTGGCGACGATTCCATGGACACCCTCGTCGATCAGGCGCTCGACCTCGGCTTGCACCGCCGCGTGGTCAACCGTCAGATCCGATGCGAAGTGCGTGACGATCGCTGCGCTCACGCCTTTCATCGCGTACCTCCTGTGGTGGTCTGTTAGTGAGTCGTCGGACCGCGCGAGCGGGATCAAACGCCGCCATCAGCGGGTCGGTCCCATGGTCCAGGATCTGCCCGCAGAGGAGCTCGCCGCTGAGCGGCGCGAGCATGACCCCGAGCGTGGCGTGGCCCGCCGCTACGTAGAGTCCGTCTTGTCCCGGCACCGCCCCGATATACGGCAGTCCGTCCGGTGACAGCGAGCGCATTCCGGCCCAGTCGATCGGGTCGGGGGGCATCTCCCACCCGGGCATCGCCCGCCGCGTAGCGGCCGTGATCGCGCGCAGGCGCCGGTCAGACAGCGATAGCGTCCGCGCCCCGAGCTCGAGCGTCCCTGAGATGCGCACGGCGTCGTCGTAGACGCTGACCGAGACCTTCTGGTCCTCCAGGTAGACCGGCCGCGCGGGCGCCGTATCCGTCCTGCGGAACGTCCGGCTGTACCCCTTCGCGGCGGCGAGCGGAAGCCGGACGCCGAGCGCGCTCAGCAGATCGGCCGCCGGAACCCCGTTGGCCAGCACCACATTTTCCGCTCGCCACTCGTCTCGCAGGCTCGACACGATCCACTCGCCGCGGTCGCGCTTCAGGGCGGTGACCTCGGAGCCCTCGATCACGTCGGCTCCGAGCGACTGCACGCGGCGCTTTAGGCCGGCGACAAGCGACTCCGGACGCACGCGCCGCTCGCCCTCGGCCCGCAGGGCGCCGATCACCCCATCGCTGAGCGCCGGCTCCAGCGCCAGCAGGTCGTCGCGACCAACCCGGTCCATCCGCAGCCGGGAGCCCGCCTCGCGTAGATCGGCCGCGACCCCGAGCAGGTGGTCGAGCTCGCCGGCGGAGAACGCCGGGTAGAGCAGGTCTTGGGAGTGATATTCGAACTCGACGTCGCGCTGGGCGAGGCCGTCAAACGACGCCGTCGCCCGCATCGCGGCTGCCTGCAGCGCGGCGAGGCTGCGGCGGTAGCGGCTGCGGCTGCAGCTGACCACGAACCGCGAGACCCAGGCCAGTAGCGCCGGCGACACCGTCGGCCGGATCCACAGCGGCCCCGACGGGTTCACCAGCCATCGCAGCGACTGGGCGATCACGCCAGGTCCCGGCACGGGGATCGCCAGCGACGGCGTGATCCAGCCGGCGTTCCCGGCCGACGCCCCGAGGCCGCACTGGTCGCGCTCGAGCGTCGTGACCGCCACGCCGTGCGTTGCCAGCGACTCCGCCGCCGACAGCCCGACGGCACCGCCGCCGACGACGATCACCGAGGTCAAATGTCGAATCCAGTCGGGAACGGGTCGCTCGGATCGAGCAGGTACTGACCCATGCCGGTGATCCAGGCCCGGCCCGTGATCTCGGGCACCACCGCCCGAGTGTGGCCGATCCGGGTCTCCTCGACGAGCCGTCCGACGAAGCGGCTGCCGATCACCGACTCGTTCGTGAAGTCGACCCCGAGCGGCAGTTCGCCGCGGGCATGGAGCTGGGCCATGCGGGCCGAGGTCCCGGTCCCGCACGGCGAACGGTCGAGCCATCCGGGGTGGATGGCGGTGGCGCTGCGGGCGTCCGCTCCGTTCCGGCCGGGGACGTGGAACACGACGTGCTTACAGCCCCGGATCGCCGGGTCCAGCGGATGGACCGGCGGACCGGCCGCGCCGATCGCGTCGATGATCTGGAGGCCGGCGGAGATCAGATCCTCGGCGCGTTCCGGAGCCGGATCGAGGCCGACGGAGTCGGCGCGGACGAGCGCGTAGAAGTTGCCGCCGAACGCCATGTCGTAGCGAACGGTTCCAAGCCCGTCGACGTCGACGTCGGGCGTCGAGCTCGGCGACGAACGCGGGCACGTTGCGGAGTGTCACGCGCTCCGCGTGTCCGCCGGAGACCGCGACCCTCACTTCGACGAGCCCCGCCGGCGTATCCAGCCGGATCACGGTCTCGGGTTCGGTCACGTCGACCATCCCGCACTCGACCAACACCGTTGCCACGCCGATCGTCCCGTGGCCGCACATCGGCAGGCAGCCCGAGACCTCGATGAACAGCACGCCCCAGTCCGCGTCAGCGCGCGCGGGCGGCTGCAGGAACGCTCCCGACATCGCCGCGTGGCCGCGGGGCTCGCGCATCAGCATCAGACGCAGGTCGTCCAGGTGCTCCTCGAAGTACAGCCGCCGCTCCTGCATCGAGCCCCCTGGCAGCTCACCGAGGCCACCGGTGATCACTCGCGTCGGCATGCCCTCGGTGTGGGAGTCGACCGCCGAGAAGTACCGGGACGCTCTCATGCGGAAGCTGTGCCGACCACGCAGCTAAGTGTGCCAGTACCGTTATCGGGGTGGCCGACAAGCTGACCCTGTTCGTTTGCCATATCGACGACGGTGGTCCCCCGCCACACGCGTGCAAGCGGGCCCAACGTGCGCTGCGCGGCGCCGGTCATGACTTCGACAAGGTGATCGCCGGCAAGGGCGTCCCGTTCGGGCTGTTCACGACCGGAAAGCGTCCCGACCTCAAGGAGCTCAGCGGCCAGGAGAAGCTTCCCGTTCTGCGGCTCGACGACGGCTCGACGATCAACGGCAGCGCCAACATCATCGCGTGGGCCCGGAGCAACGCCCCTTGACCAAGCCGTCGGGGCCGGTCGATCGCACGGGTGCGGCGCCCGGGACGCTGCTCGCGACGGTTCTGCTCCTGCTGGGAGTCGTCGCACTCGCGAGCCGGGCGCCACTCGGCGGTTCGGTGGCCACAGTCGCGATCGGCGCAGTCGGCAACGCTCCGCGGATCACGCGCTCACCACTCGGCGTGATGCTCGTCTCCGGCGGAGCCGTGGTGGCGCTGTTCGGGCTGTTCGTCTACCAGCGATTGCAGATGCGGCTGCGGCGCAAGGACGACCCGCTGGAGAGCAAGCCATTTCGAACACGCTACAACGCGCAGATCGCGCTGATCTTCCTGCCGCTCGCCATCGGCGGCGTGATCATCTTGGCGGGCGTGTTCGGGTCGCATCCCCACGCGAACCTGATCCTTCGGCACGTTGGCTTTGGGAGGGTTACCGAGACACCGGGGCGGACGCACCACCCCGGCGCCTCGTCGTCGTTCCAGTTGCCGGGATGGGTCCCGTTCGTTCTCCTCGGACTGCTGGCTGCGGCCGCCGCGCTGCTCCTGGTCCGGCCCAGGGAGCATTGGACGTCCTCGTACAGCGGTCCCCGTAGATCAGCAGCGCCGGCCGTGAAGGCGGCGGTCGCACAGTCGCTCGCGGAGCTGCGTGCGGATCCCGACCCGCGTCACGCGGTCGTGGCCGCCTACAGGCGGATGGAGCAGACGCTGGCCGCGGCCGGACTACCGCGGGCCGCGGCGGAAGCTCCCCGCGAATACCTCACGCGCGCTTTGGGGTCGCTCGAGCTCAGTCCCGGACCACCGAACAAGCTCACGAACCTGTTCGAGCGCGCCAAGTTCAGCCTTCTCGCCGTCGATCTGCCGCTGCGCGACGAGGCGATCGGCGCTCTACTCGCGATGCAGCACGAGCTGGAGGAGCTCGCATGACTCTCGCGCTCGAGATCATCACGCTCGTGCTCGGCGCGGTCGCGATGGTGGCCGTTCTCCCGCGGGGTCGGAGGGTGAGATGGACCCGTCGGCGGCGAACCCCGGCGCAGCGGCCGACGGACCTGGCTCGGATGGAGCGACTGGTGATGCTGCGCTCGACGGCGGCTGAAGTGCAGCGTCGCATCCGGCCGCCGTTGCGAGAGATAGCGCTCGCCCGGCTCGGCAACCGGGGGGTCCGCCTCGATCATCAACCGGAGGTGGCGGCGGAGCTCCTGGGCGTTGATCTTTGGGAGCTTGTCCGTCCCGATCGTCCCCCGCCCGAGGATCCTCGCGGGTCGGGGATGACGCTTCAGGAGCTGGAACAACTGACCGACCGCTTGGAGGACGCATGAGCGACGCGGTGCAGGCGATCGGCGTCGAGGACGTCGCGAGTCGCGCTCACCGGATCCTGGACGAGATCGAGCTCGCCGTGATCGGCAAGCGTGACGCGCTCGAGCTCGCGCTCTCAGCGCTGCTCGCCGACGGCCACGTGCTGCTCGAGGATCTTCCAGGGCTGGCCAAGACCCTGATCGCCCGGTCGTTTGCCGCCGTCACCGATACCCGATTCACGCGCATCCAGTTCACGCCGGACCTGATGCCGTCCGACGTCACCGGCGCATCGATCTTCAATCAGCGAACGGCGGACTTCGAGTTCCGGCCCGGCCCGGTGTTCACGCACGTTCTGCTGGCCGACGAGATCAACCGGGCCCCGCCGAAGACGCAGGCGGCGTTGCTCGAGGCGATGCAGGAGCGACAGGTCACGACCGAGGAGCGCACGCGCCCGCTCGAGCGCCCCTTCCTCGTGATTGCGACGCAGAATCCGATCGAGTACGAGGGGACCTATCCGCTGCCGGAGGCGCAGCTCGATCGCTTCCTGATCAGGATGCGGGTCGGCTACCCGTCCGCCGAGGCCGAATGGCAGATCCTCGAGCGGCGGCTCGGGCGAACCGACGACGAGGCCCAGCTCACGACGGTGGTTGGGCGACAGGAGTTGCTCGCGATGCAGCACGCGATCGAGAGCATCCACGTGGCCGAGAGCGTCGGCCGCTACATCGTGGACCTGGTCGCGGCGACGCGTGCCAGTCCGAGCGTCGAGGTCGGGGCCAGCCCGCGCGGGACGCTGGCGCTGATGAAGCTGGCTCGGGCGAGGGCGGCGCTCGACGGCCGTGACTTCGTCGTTCCCGACGACGTCAAGTCGATGGCCGCTCCCGCGCTTGCCCACAGGCTCGTGCTCCGGCCCGAGCTGTGGGTGCAGCGCGTCCAAGCCGAGGAGATCGTGGAGGAGTGCCTTCGAGCCGTGCCGGTGCCGCCGGCCGAGCTCGAACGGCGGTAGGCGATGCAGCGCGCGCCTTCGATGAAGCTCCGCGCCTACCTGACGTTGACGGCCGTGGCGACGCTCGCGGGCCTGGCCGCCGGTCGACCCGAGTTGGTGGCGCTGGCGGCGCCGTTCGCCGCTTACGTGGCCCTGGGCCTTGTGCTCGGGCGTGTCCCCGAGGTCACCATCCGGCCGACGATTCCGGCTCAGCGCGTGCTCGAGGGCGACGCGGTTCCTGTGACGGTTGAGGTCGAGGCTCGATCTGATATCGAGCGGCTGGAGTTGGAGCTCGAACCGGGCCGTGGCCTCACATCGATCGGCTCGAGCCCGAGGATCGCCGCTCGGCTCGAGGCCGGCGAGCGCCGCCAGCTGCGCCCGACGCTGCGGACCGAGCGCTGGGGGCCGCACCGAGTCGGCGTCCTGTCGTGCCGAGCCGCCGACCGCTTCGCCCTGATCGATTACGAGTTCCCGCCGGCGAGCCTCGGCGCCTTGCGGGTGTTTCCCCGGATCGAGACCCTCGGCGCGATGATCGAGCCGCTGGAGCTCCAGGCGACCACCGGGAACCGGGTCTCACGCGAACGCGGCGACGGGATCGAGTTCGCCGAGGTCCGTCCGTTCGTGCCGGGCGACCGCGTGCGACGGGTCAACTGGCGGGTCACGGCCCGACGTGGCGTCCCCTATGTGTCCGAGCGACACCCGGAGCGCAATGCCGACGTGATCCTGTTCCTCGACACGTTCGCCGAGGTCAGCGACCCGACCGGCAGCACCCTCGAGCTCGCGGTTCGCGCGGCCGCGTCGGTCGCCGCGGGCTACCTGGCCCGCCGCGACCGAGTCGGCGTCGTCGGCTTCGGCGGCTCGGTCACGGGGCTGCGTCCCAGCTTCGGCTCGGCCCAGCTATACCGGATTCTCGACGTCTTGATCGGCAGCCAGGTGACGTTCACCTACACCCATCGGGACATCAACATCGTGCCGCGCCAGATGCTGCCCCCGAAGGCACTCGTGGTCGCCGTCACCCCGCTGGTCGACGAGCGCTCGATGCGGGCCCTGTTCGACCTCCGAGCGCGCGGCTTCGATCTGGCGGTCATCGAGATTTCGCCGGTTCCCTTCACCAAGCCCGGTCCGCTTCGGGCGGATGCGCTCGCCCATCGGCTGTGGCTCCTCCGGCGGGCGGCCGTGCGGACGCAGTTCGAGCGGTTCGGCGTCCCGGTTACCGAGTGGCACGGGGAGCAGCCGCTCCAAGTTCCGGTGGCGAGCGCATCCGCATTCCGCCGCCGGATCAGACGGCCGGTGGCGTCGTGAGCTGGGGAGTCGTCGTCGCCCTGGCAGCGGCCGGCAGCGCACTGCTCATCGCCGCCGGCGTGACCCGGACTACGCAGCTCGTGCTGTGGGGAATCGCGGCGCTCGGGACGGCCTACGCCGTTGTGCTTCCCGCCATCAACGTCACGACCGCCGCGGTCACCGCCCCTCTCGTCGCCGGCGGATTGTTCGTCGCCGCGGAGGGCGTGTTCCTCGCCGCCGGCCGAGGCGCCGTGCCGAAGCCCGATCCATCCCGCGCGGCCACCTGGCTGACCGCTGCGGGTCTCGGCGCGATCGCCACCTCGGCGCTGGTCCTGCTGCTGGCGACGGTCGCGATCGGACGGTCCCTGCTGGTCACGATTGTCGGGACGGTCGCGGCCGTCATCGTCGTGGCGATGCTCAGTGGCAGATCCCAGGGCGGTCGGCCGGACGGTTAGAGTGCAGGAAGTGAATCCTGGCAACGGGCGATATTCATGACCAGCGGGTGGCCCCCCGCCGCGCCGTCGGCGGCTGACCCGGAGCGGCCCAGGTGAGGGTCAAGGCGCGGGCGGTGGTCGTGTGCAATGGCAGGTTGCTGGTCTCGCGCGAGCGCAGGCGGGCGATCGAACACCTCCTCCTCCCAGGGGGGCGGGTCCAGAACGGGGAGTCGATCACCGATGCGCTCGTGCGCGAGGTTCGCGAGGAGACCGGCCTGGAGGTCGTCCCGCAACGGCTTCTGTACATCGCGGAGGTCGTCGGGGCTTACGGCGCCCACGACCTCAACCTGATCTGGCTCGCCGAGCTCGCCGACGCGGACGCGGCGATCAGCGACGATCTGCTCCTGGCGTTCGACGACGATCGCTTATCGTCGATCATGCCTCCGATCGTCGATCAGATCGCTGCCGATGCGGACGCTGGTTGGCAGCATCCGCCACGCTGGCTTGGCAACGTCCGCCGGCAGAACTCGCCGCGGCCCGCTGACGGCCGGGAAGCACGTGGGCTCCTGCTTGTCGGCGAGCCGCTCGCGCAGGTTCACGCAAGCGACGTAGAAGCCGACCTCCATCTGCAGCCTCGCGAAGAAGCTGCGGACGTGGTCGACCGATTGCAGCAGCGCGTTGGCGACCGAGTTCACCCCTCGGTCCTCGAGCTGCGCGAGAGCCCTGAAGCCACCTTGATCGCGCTCCGGGACCGTGAAGGTGTAGCCGGAGCGATCGATCACTCGGCCAAGCCAGCCCCGTTCCCGTGGGCGACGAAGGGCGTACCCGGCCCCCTTGTTGCCGGTCGCGAGCGCCGCGCTCAATAGCAGGCCACCGTGGAATGTGAGCTCCTGCAAACACGCCTCGACCACCTCGAAGTACGGCGGGTCGAGCTCTTCCTCGACCATCGCGAAGAACCGCGTGAACCCATCGGAGCGGAACATCGCGGCGTGCCGGTCGGCGATATCCCGCAGGCGCCTCAGGTAGTCGACGAGCACCTCCATCTTCTGGACCGCCGTTCGCAGCATCGAGCTCGGTGAATCCCTCAGCAGGCTGCCCCAGACGCTCTTCTCGGCCTGGGTCGCCTGCACCGCAAGGCGATACAGGTCCCGGGTGACCGATGGGCTCTGCAGGCAGTCGGCGAGTACCTCCTGTCGGTATACGATCGCCGCGGGATCGTCGAGGCCGCGCAGCACCGCTCTGCGTGACACCTCGAACAGGAACGGATCGTTCCCGGCCATCGCCGCGAACAGCGTGTCCAACTCCAGGTCCTGCATCAGCGCATCTGCGTTTGCTGGAAGCTCGCACCGCAGATCGGCATCCTCGAGGCGGTGCATCAGAAAGACCTTCATCGCGGGACCCGGCGGCGGAGTGACCGATAGGTGAGGCCGTACTTCTCAGCGATCGCCTCGGCATAGGCAAGGCCGTCCGCCGGTCTGCGCATGACCTCGTAGGTCCGGATCGCCGGATCGTCGTCGGCGACCATGCCCACCATGCTGACCGTGCTCTCACCGAACGCGGCCAGCTCATCCACGAACGTCACGAACACGCACAGCGACTCGAGCGCCACGATCTGCCGTATGACATCGGCGCCGACGAGGAGGGCGTCTTCAAGCGTCGTCGAGCCGAAGCTCTCGTTCAAGATCAGCACGCTGTCGCCCGTCGCCTGCGTGAGGATCTCGCGGATCCGGACGAGTTCAGTCGTCGAAGCGGCCGCGAAGCGTCTCCAGGCGCTCCTCCCGCTCGAAATGGGTGAACACGCGGTCGGCCAACGGCAGCTGCGCTTCGGTCCCGGGCACGGTGAGGCCAAGGCTGGCGAGGTAGTGCAGCTGGCCGACCATCCGGGCGAACGTCGTCTTTCCCCCCTGATTTGGGCCGGTGACGACGAGGATCCGCTCGGCGCCGACCAGGTCGAAGTCGTTGCACACCGGCGTCTCGCCCTCCCGCGCGAGCTTCCAGGCGAGCGCGAGGCCGAAGCGAAACCGCCCCTAGGCGTCCTGGTCGCGCGCGGTCGGCGTGGCCGCGAGCTTCAGTTGTAGCCGCTGTTCGCTCGAGAATGCATGACATGCCGGGACGAGTTCGCTGGTGACGAGGCCGGCGTCGCGCGTCGCCCGATCGACGATCGGCCACCACCGCTGGACGTTGACAGGTGTGTCGACCACGATCACGTGGACCGGCACGTTCCGTTGCAGCTCGAGCAGCCGGTCCGCGAACGGCTCATGGCCTGCGTAGAAGCCGCGGATGCCCCGCAGCACCGTCGCGCCGGCGGCCCCCGCCTCCTTGAGCCGGACGACCAGCTCGCGATAGAGGGGATGTCCATCCACCTTCGCCTGCTCCTCGGCGTGGATCATCAGCTTCTGCATGATCGGCAAACCGGATGGGTCCTTCTCCTGGATGGCGTGGGGCTCGGACAGGGTCTGGCCGTCCGACTTGCATATCTGCACGCGCTCGATCGTCGCCACGGGGTCGTCCAGGAAGTCGGCGACGCCCGCCAGTGCGGGGCCAAGCGCTCGCGAGTCGCCCATCGTCAACAGCATCAGCGGTACGTTCGCGTTGCGGGCCAGGAACCGGGCCCGTCGCCGCTCGCCGTGCAGCGTCCCGTCCACGGCCAGCAGCACAGAAGCGCCCGCGGCGCCCGAGCTCCGCAGGAGATCCACGGCCGCGACGTAACCGGCCTTACCCGCGGCTCGGACCGATCGGCCGCCGTAGACGGTGAGCTTGATCGCCCTGCCGGGGTCGTCGGGGAGAGCCGATTCCGACATGTCCTCGCCAGTCAGCAGATCGGCTCGCTCGAGGCTGATCAGCCCGTGCGAGGCGACCTCGAGGATGTCCGGCAGCGCGCCCTCGACGCGGTCGCGAGCGTCGACAGCGATCGACACCGCCGGCAGATTCTCGGACAGTGTCAACAGGCGGTCCGTCTGAAGATGATGGTGCTGACCGAACCCCTCGACCCCGCGCAACAGCACGCTCGTGTGCATCTTGTGGTGCTCGTAGACGTCTAACAGCGCATCGGCCAGGAACCGCTCGCCGCTGCGATCCCGCTCGCTGAAGTACGTCGTCACCTTGATTCCGGCTTGTCTCATAGCCAGCCTCCGACCAGCCGCCCCAGCGCGACCGCGGCCAGGCCGGCCGCCAGGCTGATCGCGAAGTTTTGGCGCGCGAGGCCGTGCTCGCCGTCCTCGGCGAGGCGGTGGGTCTCGAGCATCCACGTCGAGAACGTGGTGTAGGACCCGACGGTCGCAGTTCCCAGGATCAGCATCGTGTGAGCGGGCGCGTGGAGCCCGGCGAGCAAGCCGAGCAAGAACGATCCTGTCAGGTTGACGACGAGCGTCCCGAGCGGAAACTCGCCGAGCCGAGGCGACTGCACGAGCCCGTCGACCACGAACCGGGCGATCGAGCCGAAACCTCCGCAGACGGCGACGAGCAGGACGGTGATCACCATGTGAGCCGCCCGCGCCGGACGATCGCCGTCCCCAGCGCGACGCCGACGAAGCCCGCCGCGGCGCTGAGAACGACATACAGGACGGCCAGCGCCACGTTGCCGAGCTGGAGCATCCGCAGCAGCTCCAGCTGGAACGTGGAGAACGTGGTCAGTCCCCCACAGATTCCGGTGCCGAGCAACGGCCGCCCATACGCCGTGATCGGAAGCCGCTCCTGCAGACGCGTGACGAAGTATCCGAGCAGGAAGCAGCCAGCGAGATTGACGGCAAACGTCGCCCATGGCCAGTGCCCGGCAGGGGTGGCCGCGAGCGCGGACAGCCCGGTTCGAATTCCGCCCCCGACGGCGCCGCCGGCGAAGATGGCTGCTAGCTCGCGGCGGTCGGCTCCGATTTGACGGTCAGCGTGGGTGGTTGGACGACGCGGTCCCAGCATCGTTTGCTCCTACGTGCGAGTGATTGCTCTTACGTAGGAGCCATCGGCCTGAGGGCGGTTCGGTCACTGGGACCCGGCGAACTCCATCGCCGCTGCACTGCCAACGGGGCCATGATACCCGGCTCTGGCCGGGCGGCTCATCTACCCGGTCTTAGCCGCTGAGGCCGCCGAATATCGCGAACGGCTGGAACGGCGTGGCATGCGGAGTCTCGGAGACCGTCTCCGAGACGCCTCCCTCGGCGGTGACGACGCTTCCCTCCGGGGCCTCGCTTCGGATCCGGTCGGCGAGCGCGTTGGCGCTGTCCTCGTCCGCCGCCCCGACGACCACGAACTGCCACCGGTGGACGTTCGGGATCCCCTCTTCGGTGAGCCGCTTGGCGAGCGCCCGGGCGTCGTGGTGGTGCGGACACTTGACACGAACCTCGAACTCGGCGAATCCCTGTTCCTGCGATTCCTCGCGCTCCTCCGCCATCAACTCGGCGCGTTCGGCAGCCCGTTCCGCGTCGGTCGCGGGCAGAGGCTTGTCCGGGTCCTCCCACTCCTCCGCGGTGGGGTGCCAGTGCTTGAGCTCGAAGCTCGCCTTCAGCTGGTTCTCGTCCGCGACCGAACCGATCGCCTTCTGAGCCTCCTCCGCCTGTTCGCGCGTGCCGGCGTAACAGAACATCTCGGCGCCGTTGCGGGACACGACGACCCGGTCGACGAATGATGTCTTCAGACCGTGCTCGCGATCGAAGTTCGTTAGGTGATCGGCCAGTTTGTGAGAGTCAGAGTCGTTTGCGAGGGTCACGCGCAGGCGCCAGTCGTCGTTCATCCTGCGGACAGTAGTCGATGGCGGCCCTTGACAGACCGCGGATGATGACGGCGATGGCCGAAGCCGTGGGTGGACGGGCGTCAACAGAAGCCGGGTCGGGAATGGCGAACAAGAACCTCGTTCTTGCCGCGATGGTGTTCGCCGTGGCGATGACGTTCATCGACCAGACGATCGTCGCGATCGCGATCCCGAGCCTGCAGAAGGACCTGTCGATCACGGCGACAGGTGCGCAATGGATCATCAACGGCTATTTGCTCTCGCTGTCGGCGTTGTTCGCGTTCGGCGGCAAGCTCGGCGACGTGCTCGGGCGGCGGCGAATGGTCACGATCGGCGTCATCGGCTTCGCGGCCGCGTCGGCGGCTTGCGGGTTCACGCCGACGGGCAGCATCGCCCAGGCATGGATCATCTTCTTCCGCGTCGTCCAGGGCGCGTTCGCGGCGCTGATGTTCCCTGCCGCCGTCGGGATTGTCGTCGCGTCATTCCCGTTGCGCGAACGAGGCAAGGCGATGGCGATCTTCTTCGGAATCTCCGGGGGCCTGACGGCGATCGGACCGATCGCCGGCGGCTTCCTGACCCAGTGGACCTGGCGCGCGATCTTCTGGATCAACATCCCGGTCGCGCTGATCGCGCTGTACTTGATCTGGCGCTCGAAGCCCGACGACACGCGGCACCCGGCGAAGCTCGACTACCGCGGCGTTGTCCTGATCACGGGGGCGATGACCCTGATCGTGCTCGGGCTCCAGCAGTCGGCTGTGTGGGGGTGGAGCAGCCCGGCGACGTGGATCTGCATTGTCGTCGGGGCGCTGCTGATGATCGCGTTCATCTACGAGGAGCTCCGCGCGTCCGAGCCGCTGCTACGACTGGCGATCTTCCGCGACCGGGGGTTCGCCACCGAGAGCGCCGTGCTCGGCCTGATGTCGATCGTGTTCGTCCCGTTCTTCTTCTTCGGGAGCGTCTATGCGCAGGTGTCCCTCGGCAAGAACTCCTCGCAGGCGGGCGAATACATCCTCTTCTTCTTCATTGGATTCGTGATCGCCGCGCAGATCGGAGGCCGGGTCCTCGACAGGCGCGGCGCGAAGCTGGCCGTGGTCTCGGGCTGCGCGATCGGTGCGGTCGGGTTCTACCTGCTCGCCCACAAACTGACCGATCTCTCGCTCGGCGCCCAGCGGCTCGACATCGTAATCGCCGGTGCCGGGCTCGGGCTGATTCTCGGCCCGGCGAGCACCGACGCCGTCAACCGCGCGCCGAGCACCAGCTACAGCGAGGTGACAGGGATCACCCAGACGGCTCGCAATTTCGGCGCGAGCCTGGGGCTCGCGATCCTCGGCGCGATCCTCGTCGCTCAGAACAAGACCAACGTCAGCAATGCACTGACCGGTCATGGCGTGCCCCAGTCGGTCGCCCACAAGGTGGCCAACGCGCTCAGCACCAGCGGGGTCGGGAAGTCGGGGGGCTCCGGGCAGTCGCTGCCGCTGGTGCACGACGTCCAGCTAGCGTTCGCCCATTCGACCCAGACCGTCTTCTACATCATGGCCGGCGTAATGGCCGCGACTTTCTTCGTCGCGGTCCGGTGGCTCCCGCGCGGACGGGTCGTCTCACCCGAGGAGCAGGCCGCCGGCGGGGCGGATGAACGGCCCGCGCTGGCCGGCGAGCGCGGCGGCTTCCGTTAGAAGATCTCGGGAGCTGGGCCCGGCTCCGGTGCACCGAAGCGACCGTCTGGGGCACGCCGTTGTTGAGTCTCGCCTCGCTCGCCGGCGCGACTCTACAAAGTGACCGGCGATGGCTAGTGGGTCGACTTTCCGGGGGCCCCGCTAGGAGAGATCGAAGTAGGCCGGCAGGACCTGGCCGCTGTCAAGCGTCAGGAACAGCGTGTAACACCCCGGGCCGGGTGTCGACCAGTTGTACGTGTAAACACCGCCGGAGGACCGGAGGCCGGTGCGCCCGGTCGCACCCGCCTGGACGCTCCCACTGGGATCGGTGGTGAATGCGCTACAGGCGCTCGGATTGTAGGTGATCGACTTGACCGCGCTGAGCGCCGTGACTGGCTTTCCGCCGCCAGCCGCGAGGCTCCACTTCAGCGGGTAGGTCCGGCCGCCGTGCCCGCCGTTGATGGCAGGAGCGTTGCTCACAGGAGCTGAGAACCCGCCGAACGCATAGCCGACGGTGTACGTGCACGATGCGGGGTTCCCTGTGTGGCCGACGTTGTCCACCGGGACGGGCGAGGAGACCGTCTGTGAGCCGACCTGCCTGGTGTTGAGCGACAGCGATCCCGACGCCGGCGTGGCGAGCCCCGACGAGGGCGTCCGGTCGCTCACGGTCCAGTTGATCGTGCCGTCGCCGTTCAGCAGGACGGGCGAGCTCGGGCAGTTCGCGAACGAGGCCGTTGGTGCCTGCCAGTCGATCTTGCCGGACACGGTGGTCGGAGCGGACACGTTCGCAGCCCGGTCGCTCACGGTCCCAGTAATCGAGAAGGCGCCGGTCGCTGGATCGACGTTTGCCGGGCCAAACGATTTGGGCGGTGTCACCGACGCCACCCCGCTCCCGGGGCTTCCGTCGACCAGTGGCGGATCGCCGTTGTCAGCGAAGCTGACGGTTACGGTGTCCTTGTACCAATGCGTCCCCGCGGCGTCGGTATACGCTGCCGTCGGGGTCGTGCTCGCGGTTGGAGCGTTCGGCGGGGTCTCATCGACCACCACCGGATTCGAGGCATCCGAGGGGTCGCTTGTGTTCCCCGCGGAATCGACCGCGATCCCCCGATAGGTCCAGGTTCCTTCCTGCTCCGATGCGCCGTCGGTCCCGAATCGATACGAGGTTCCCGAGACGTTCGCCACGGTCGAGAACGAGCTCTGGTCAGAGCGCTCGTCCTGGAGCACGAAGTGGTCGATCGAATCACCATCGGGATCGGTTGCCGGCGTCCAGCTAATCGTCTCGTTGCCGTCCGAGTTCAGGGACTCGTCGGAGGTGGGTGTGGCAGGCTTGGTGGGTGGCGTGTTCATCGCCACCGACAGCGCGAAGGCTTGGTGAGTCTGCCCGTAGAGAATCTCCTGCCATCCTGACGACGATCCGGGCGTGTCATACCACGCTGGTGCGCCTGAGCTCGATGAGCTCCACCCCACTTCGCAGCTGGGAGCCGAGGATGTGAGCGCGAGCGTGTACGTCGTACCAGCGACGAGAACCGGCCCCGAGGTGAACGTGCCGCTGTCCTCGTGCACGCCGTTGGTGCGGTCCCCCGGGGCTGTGACCGCAGTTGTTCCCAGGATCGTCGACGTGGGCGATCCATCAGCATTGGCCGTGTGGATCTCGGCGCTGACCTCGCGGTCGACGAAGTCACTGGCCAGCCACACCGAGACCGCACTCGCCTGCCCGCTCACGGTTGGGCTGAAGGTCGTGGCGATCGACTGCTGGGAATCGATGCAATATCCGCCGCCGACTCCGTTCCACGGCTGCAGCGCCGCTACCTGATCGGCTTCGGCCGACGCCCCGGCAGTGAGCAATCCCGCGCACGCAGCAATGACGCAGACACCCAGCGATCCGGCTCTCCGCAGTGGCGCGTGCCACGACATACGGCACCTCCCGTCGCGTTTCGAGTGCCCGACGGCAGACGATCCTCGTCCCCGTCGAGCCGAACGTGTTGCTCAGAAAATCGGCACTTCAGACGTGTGCTTCACCCGTTTCCCTGGCCTGGCAACGTTTGTCCGACCCGGCTCCCACGGGGGCGGCGACCGTTTCTCAGGCGAGCGCCGCGTACGCCGCCGCCTGGATGTCGGTGTGGACCTGCGGCGGCGAAGGGCTCTCGAACAGTCGCTGGCCGAGCACGATCATCGTCAGGTCGTGGGCGGGATCCACCAACCAGGAGGAGCCGAGGCCGCCGTCCCAGCCGTAGGCGCCGGTGTCGAGCACCGCCTGGCAGAAGGACCACGACCGGCCTGCGAAGAAGTTCGGCCCAAGGCCTCCCTTCGCCTTCTGGGCGTCGGTCAGCTGGTCGGTGGTCATCGCCTGGACGGAGTCGCGTGAGAGCACGGGCGCGCCGCCTCCGAGGAGCATCCGCGCGAACGCCAGCAGGTCGTCGACGGTCGAGAGGAGCCCGGCGGCGCCGTCGCCGAACGCGGGCGGTTGACTCCAGCTCCCATCCGGCTCATCCCACACGACCAGTCCTTCAGGAGTGGGCCGGTACGCGGTCGCGAGCCGGTCGGTGTGCACGGTCCAGAAACCCGTGTCCTTCATTCCCAGCGGGTCGAACACTCGCGTTTGCAGGACCTCTGCGAACGGTTGGCCGGTGGCGCGGGCCAGCAGCACGCCGAGCACCGATGCGCCCGTGTTGTAGAGCCACCGGTCTCCGGGCTGGGCGAGCAGCGGCAACGTGCCGAGGTTGGCGATCCACGTGTCCGGGTCGGGTTGCACGGCTGGATCGGGCGGCCCGATCGTCGCCAGATGCAGCTCCCCTTCGGCGGCGGCGACGACAGGCCAGGGCGGCCGCGCCGTGAACATCTCCATGACCATCCCGAAGCCGAAGGTGAACGTCAGCAGATCACGGGTTGTGATCGGGCGATAGGCCGGAACGGTCTCGTCGAGCGGCCCGTCCATCCGGCGCAGGACCTGACGGTCGGCGAGCTCGGGGAGGAACGGGTCGATGGGCTCATCGATGTCGATCAGCCCCTCCTCGATGACCGAGAGCGTGGCCGCGGCGGTGATCGGCTTAGTCGTCGACGCGATCCGAAAGATCGAATCGCGAGTCACGGGGCGATCGCCAACCGTGAGGTTGCCGAGCGCCTCGACGTGTACGTCGTCTCCTCGCGCCACCAGCGCCACCAGACCCGGGACCCGGGTGTCCCCGACGTGTCGCTCGGCGACCTCGTGAATGCGTTCGATCCCGGCGCTCGTCAATCTGTCAGCCATCGCAGCTCATCTCCTTTTCATGCACAGACTGTGCGCGGGTCAGCAACTCATCGGTGACCCGGCGTCATCGCCGGCGGACGACCGACTGAGCTCGGCGCTGCTGGCCGCTAGTGCGCGGCCGTGAACCGCCGCCGCGAATGCTTCGGCGACTCTGCCTCGTCGAGCATGGCGATCGCGAAGTCCTCCATCGTGATCCGACTTCGCCCGTCGGCGTCGGTCAGCAGCTCGTCACCCCCAACGCGATAGGAGCCCGTCCGCTCCCCAGGTTCAAGCAGCGCTCCCGGGCTGACGTAGGACCAGTCGACATCGCCGGTCGACGCCTGGAAGACAACCAGCGCGTCGGCCGCGGCATGTGCCTCCGGCTTCCACTCGGCGTGAAAGTCCGGCGTGTCCATCAGCCGCTGCCCCGACGGCACCTTCAGGCTTCCGGCCCCGCCGGCCACCACCAGCCGAGTCACGCCGGCGCGGGAAAGACCGTCGAGCAGCCCTCGCGCCACCTCGCTCAGCACCTGCGGGTTTTGATGCTGGGTGACCGCGCTCAGCGCCACGTCGTGGCCCTCCGCGACGGCCGCCACCGAGTCCGGCTCGGTCGCGTCCGCCGCGAGCGCGGTCACGGCGCCGTCGTGGTCGGCGATCCCCGAGGGGTCGCGCGCGACGCCCGTCACCTCGTGGCCACGCCGGAGCGCCTCATCGATCAGGCGCGAGCCCAGCGCGCCGCTACCTCCGAATACGATCACCTTCATCGCCGCAGCTCCTGCACGGGCCAAAACACTACATGCCGCAACCGGCTGGCCCGTGCCGATCTGAGCTCGACACGGGCCGGCCGTCTTGCGGCGGCGCCAAACCAGCACCAAAACCTCGCCAAACGTTCGACCGTTGAGCCGCCGCGCAAGAACGCCGATAGGGGACTGTGGCGACGCTCGAAGAACGCACCCCCCAGCCGGCGCTGGTCGCTCACGGCGCTCCGGTCCTCGGCGCGCCTGCGCTCCGCGCCAGGCTTTACGCCCTGTTCTTCGGATGGCTGACTTTCGGTGGGACCGCCGAGGCTCTGGTGCATCGCGACCCCAGCGCGCTGGTTGCCTCGCTGGTCGTATTCGGCGGGGCGTGCGCGGTCTTCCTTCGACGGGCGCTGTCGCATATGGTGTGGCCGGCGATGAGCGACATCGGCGACACCCAGTTTCACAAGGGCCAGCCCATCTGGGTAATCGGCCCGGACGGCACGGAGCGAGCCGCTGAGTACGTCGGCGAAGGCGAGCTGAGCGCGTGGTTCGGCGGCTCGCCGACGGTGTTCGTCGTCTACGAAGACAGTCGTGAGGGCCAGGCCGTCGAGGTCGACCGGGTAATCGCCCGGGACCCGGACGAGACCTGACCGGTCAACCGCCGTCGTCCCAACGACAGCCGCTCGGGCTGGGGCCGACCTCGCTGCGGCGGTACCCTTAATCGATGGCGAAAGGGTCTAACGTCGCTCATAGTGATCCACTCGCGCTGCTCTACACACTGTTCGTCTTCGCGGCCGTCCTGCTCATCCCCGCGGTGATCAGCCGCTTCTTCTCCTCCCCGGGGCCTCCTCGTTCGGACTCCGACGAAGGAGGAGGCGGCCCGCCCCGACGGCCCGTTCCGCCGACGCCGCCGCCGGGCGGCATCCCGCTCCAGGATGCCCGACCGGCGAGGGCCAGGCTGCGAGACCATCGCCGGCTCGCCCAGCTCCTCCCGCGCCGCGAGCGAAGGCCCACCCGAGAGCCACAGCGGGCGCCGGCGCGCACCTCGCCGGCGCGACGCTCGCCGGCGCGCTGAAGCCCGACGCTCGACGCTCGTCGGCCCATGTTCACCTGGCGCTCCTGTGACGGGCTGCGCCCGCGCGCGTAGTGTCGGCGGTGATGCTCCGACGGAGGTGGCAAATGATGGCGGTGAGCGTCGGGCTCGTGGTGATCGCGCTCATTGCGCTTGGCGTCGGCGTCGCCAGCAGCAGCGAGGGCCATCGCGGTGAACGCGTCCGTCCGAGCGCAGAGTCATTTGGAGTGAGCACCCAAGCCGTGTTCGACGCCGCCGGCAACCCGTTGCTTGTAGCCAACTTCAGCCCCAGACGGGTCGTCGGCGACGGTCGGCTGGGCGATCTGCCGGCCCGGCGGCGCCAGTTGCCGCTCCGTCGGCACCGATCATGGAGAGCTCCAGCCCGGACCCGAGCCCGCTGGCACGAGGTTCGTGGCCAGCGCCGAGTACCGCGGCCAGGCCTACTCTGCCAGCGTCCACTGGCTCGGCGCCGTGCGCGCGCTGAGCGCTCCGCGCCTCGTCGGCAAGGCGCGATTGGGCGGGGTGGTGAGCCCGGTGGCCGGGACCTGGGCTGGTGGCTGGGGCTCCGATTCCGACCAGCTTGGCCTCGAGGCGTGCCGGACGCGCACGGGCCACGACTGCCGGATGCTGGGCGGCGGCGAGTACGGGTGCCCGGATCGCAGCTCGCGCACCCGGCTGGGCGGATGGTTCACCTCGTGGTATCTGTTCGCCATCGACGCGCGGCTGCCGAAAGACGGTCTGTGCGCCGGCACGGGCTATTTCGACAACGCCGACCTGCCACTGTGGAAGCTGGGCCCGACAATCGTCCGGTCGGCGGCGCTCGCGAGGATCGCCGGGCCGCCGAGGCCAACCGTGAGGATCTGGCATCGCGCGATCCAGCGTGGCGACACGTTGCTCGTCGCCTCTCTGCGCTGTGCGACCCGGTGCCAGGTGAAGGTTGACGTCTTCGACCGGTTGCGCTGGATCTCCCACCGGCTCACGCTCGTCGGTCGCCGCCACGTCGGCGTCACTCGCGGAGGGCTCAGCCACGGCCGTCTGAGGGTCACGATCCACGTCGACGACAGCGCGTCGATCATCGGCCGCTCGCGGTTCAGCTAGGCGCGTAGGCTAGGCGCGATGCTGTTCGAAGGGTTTGACGTGGTCGACGTCGCCACGCCCCGCGGCTCGATCCGGGCCAGGATCGGAGGCGCTGGCCCGCCGTTGCTGCTGCTTCATGGCTTTCCCGAGACCCATCTGATGTGGCACGGCGTGGCACCTCGGCTCGCCAAGTCGTTCACGGTGGTCGCCGCGGACCTGCCGGGCTACGGCGATTCGTTCCGCCCCGAGGCCAGCGAGGACCACGCGTCTCACAGCAAGCGCGCATTCGGCAACGACCTCCTCGCCGCGATGCGAGAGCTCGGTCACCAAACGTTCGCCGTGGCCGGCCACGATCGCGGCGGGCGGGTCGGCTACCGCATGGCGCTCGACCATCCCGCGCTCGTCACGAGGCTCGCCGTGCTCGACATTGTGCCCACGGGCGAGATCTGGTCACGCGCCGACGCTCTGTTCGCCTTCGGCTACTGGCACTGGTCGTTCCTGGCGCAGCCCGCGCCACTGCCCGAGCGTCTCCTCCTGGCGGATCCCGAAGCCTTATGGATCGTCGTGCAGCGGATGGGCGTCAAGACCGACGAGCGCTACCCCGCTGAGGTTCTCGCCGCCTACCGCGAGCAATGCGCCGACCCGGCGACTGTCGGCGCCATCTGCGAGGACTATCGCGCGGGGGCGACGATCGACCGTCAACTTGACGACGCCGACCACGGCAAGAAGACGATCGCGTGTCCGGTGCGAGTGCTGTGGGCCGGGGCGGGGGCGCTGCCAATCTTCTATGCCGACCCGCTCGAGCTGTGGCTCGCGCTCGCGCCACAGGCGACGGGTCAGGCGGTCGAAGGCGCTTCGCACTTCCTCGTCGAGGACGCACCGCGCGAAGTGGCGCAGGAGCTCGGCGACTTCTTCGGCTGACAGCTCACTCTGGAAGCTGGCGCTGGCGGTCCTGCAGCTGGCGGAAGACCTCGCCGTAGCCTCCCTTGAAGTCCGCAGGCACCCGCCACACGTCCACGGTGCCAAACAGCGAGAGCGCACGTACGTGAACGACGGGAGCCTCGGGGCGGTCGAGCTCGCGGCCCCAGTCACGCCTGTGGCCGAACAGGGCGAGTCCACCGACGCTGACGCTGATGCCCTCGGGTACGTACACGTCGACGTTGCCGAACGCAATCAACACGTTCACCGAGGCCTCGGGGGTGTCCAGCTGGGCCTCGCGCAGATCGAGGTCGACGTCGGAGAAGGCGCCGCCGGCGAACGTCCGTCGGCGCAACCGCAGCTTCCCGCGTCTGGCGACGTGGCCGAAGAACGCTGCTGTGACCCAGGTCGGTTTGCGGCGCGAGCGGATGGCCGGCAGGTTCCCGGTGGCGGGCAGGCTTTCGCTGGCGCGTGCTAGCTCGCTGCCGATCTGGGCGCCGTACGCGAGCTCGACCCGCTCGGAGAAGTCCTCCAGCGTCAGCCGTCCGGCGAGCAGATGCTCGCGGAGCTGAGTCACGGCGTCCTCGCGCTCGGCGTCGGAGACTCGCTCGCTCGGGTCCGTCACCGCCCCACATCCACTGGCGACGACGTCGCCCGGCCAAGCTCGGCGCGCTCGACGATCTCCTCGGCGATCGCGAGTGACGAGGTTGCCGCCGGGGAGGGAGCGTTGCGCACCCACAGGACCGGTCCGTCGGTCCCGAGCCGGAAGTCGTCTACGAGCGTGCCGTCGCGATCGACCGCCTGGGCCCGGACGCCGGCCCCAGCTCGGACCGTGTCAATCGCCGCCAGCTCCGGGACGTACCGCCGCGCCTCTTCGATGAACGCGCGCTTGGACAGCGTGCGGTGGATCTCGGCCATCCCGACCCGCCAGTAGCGGCGGAACAGCCGCGGCGCGCCGGCCCACGCGAGCGCGTCGCGGAGGTCCTGCGCTTTGAACGCCGTGCGCCTGTATCCCTCGCGCGCGAACGCCAAGATTGCGTTGGGTCCGATCAGAACCGAGCCGTCGACCTTGCGCGTCAGGTGGATGCCGAGGAACGGCAGCGCCGGATCGGGCACGGGATAGATGAGCCCGCGGACGAGGTGGCGGCGCCCGGGCCGCAGCTGCCAGTACTCCCCGCGGAACGGGACGATGCGTGGTTCGGCGGGCTGGTTCGAGGCCCGCGCCAGGCGGTCGGCGTGAAGGCCCGCGCACACGATCGCCCGGTCCGCCTCGATCGTGGTCCCGTCGGCGAGCTCGATGTGGGCCGTCCGTCCCCTGCCGAGAACGTGCGCGACCTCAGTGTCTGTCCGGATCGTCGCGCCCGCCGCCCGCGCGTCGTCGGCCATCGCTCGCGCCGCCTCTGCGAAGTCGACGATCGCCGTCGCCGGCGAATGGAGCGCGGCGATTCCGGTCGCGCTCGGCTCGATTGTTCGCAGCTCGGACGCACCCAGCCGCTTGAGGCCGGGCACGCCGTTTGCCCGCGCTCGCTCCTCGAGCGCCGCGAACCGCGCCATTTCGCTCTCGTCGGTCGCGATCACGAGCTTGCCGCACTCGTCGTACCGGACCCCGTGCTCGTCGCAGAAAGCCTTCAGCAGCGACATGCCCCGCACGCACAGGCGGGCCTTCAGCGAGCCCGGTGTGTAGTAGAGCCCGGCGTGTACGACGCCCGAATTGTGCGACGTCTGGTGCTGTGCCAGCTCGGGTTCCTTCTCGAGTACGAGGACGTCGGCCCCGGCGACCTCGCGCGTGATGAGCCGAGCGGTTGCGAGCCCAAGGATTCCCCCGCCGATGATCGCGACTCGCATCGGCGAAGCCTAGGCGACCGTTCGTCCCGTTCCATGTATCGAGGTACCGGGCGCTCGAATAGAGTTCGCCCCAGGCGCGACCCTGATGCCATACGTACCTGTCCTCCTACGCGACCGTCCCCGCCACCTCCAGATCATCCTCGGAGGCGTGATTCCTGCGATCTTCGGAGCGGTCGCGGGGATCCTGATCGGCGTGTCGGCGGGCGCCTACTACGCGTGGGGCGCCGTGGCAGCGATCGGCGGGTTCATCGCCGGCTTCGAACATCGCGACGGGTGGGGGGAGCCGACCGCGGCTTCTTCGGCGGCCTCATCTACGGCATCGCGCTGCTGGTGACCCACGCGATCGTGGGCACGCACGCGAAGGTGTCGCTTGGAAGCTTTCCGCCGCTGCTCGCCGTCCTCACGGCGATCATCGGGATGTTCCTGTCCGCGGCAGGTGGGCGGATCTCCCGGGCCCAGCGTGAACGGCTGGGACTCCAGGAACGACCTGAGCCGGACTAACCGGCATCGGGAACCGATCAGCCATCATTGGTGTCGGCGCCGATGACGACGACCACGACACGCACGCCCGAAACCGCCGCGGGCGACGGTTCCGAGCAGCCGATCATCCGCACGGTTGATCTGACCAAGGTCTACGCGGGTACCGACTTCGCTGCCGTGGACAAGCTCAACCTCTTGGTCAACGCCGGGGAGATCTTCGGCCTGCTCGGGCCGAACGGCGCGGGCAAGACGACCACCGCCGGGATGCTCACGACGCGCGTGATCCCCACGGCGGGCAGCGCTCACGTCGGCTCAGTCGACGTGATCGCCCATCCAGCGCTGGCCAAGCAGCTGATCGGCGTGGTCTCCCAGACCAACACGCTCGACCGCGAGCTCACGGTCTGGGAGAACCTCTACTTCCACGGCCGGCTGTTCGGCATGTCGGCCGTCGAGTCGCGGGAGATCTCCGACAGGCTGCTCGAGCAGTTCCATCTGACGAAATGGGGCAAGGCGTCGGTGTTCGCCTTGTCGGGCGGGATGGCGCAGCGGCTTATGGTCGCGCGGGCGATCTTCCACCGGCCCGCCGTGCTGTTCATGGACGAGCCGACCGCGGGGCTCGACCCGCAGAGCCGGCTGGCGCTGTGGGAGATCCTCGGGGAGCTCCATGCCGCGGGGCAGACGATCCTGCTCACGACGCATTACATGGAGGAGGCGGATCAGCTGTGCAACCGGGTTGCCATCATCGACCACGGCAAGATCCTGGCGCTCGACACTCCGGCAGCGCTCAAACGCTCGGTCGGAGCGGACACGATCGTCACCGTAAAGTCGAGCGCGGATCCGGCAGCCCTCGCCCACCACATCTCCGGCGAGCTCGACGGCATTACCCGGATGCGCGAGATCGACGGCGGCGTCGAGCTTCACATCACGGGCGCCGAGCGGATCGTGCCGCGCGTCGTGACCGCGGCCGAGAGCGGCGGTTTCGATGTGCTCGACCTCACCGTCGCCGAGCCGACGCTCGAAACCGTATTCATCAACCTCACCGGTAAGGAGCTGCGCGAATGACCGAGACCACCGCGGTCGCTCTGCCCGCACGCCAGCAGGCACCGATCTCGCGCGAGCCGACCCGCTCGACCTTCGCCGCGAGCCGCACAGCCCTGCGCGCACTGATCCTGCGCGATCTCGTCGTGCTCCGCAAGCACTTTGGCGAGTTCGTCGTGCGCACCCTGATCCAGCCGTTCCTGCTCGTGTTCGTGTTCCTGTATGTCTTCCCCAGGATCGGTCAGGGCGTCGGCGGTGGCGCCGGTCCGGTGGCGGAGTCGCATTTCGCGACCGTGCTCGTACCCGGCGTCGTCGCGATCTCGATCATGTTCCAGGGAATCCAGGCCGTCGCCCTGCCGATGTCGACTGAGTTCGGCTACACGCGCGAGATCGAGGACCGGGTTCAGGCGCCGTGCCCGATCTGGCTGGTGGCGGTCGCGAAGGTGCTCTCCGGCGCTGTGCAGGGCACGCTCGCGGCCGTGATCGTGTTCCCGATGGCGGCGGTCATCCATGCGCCCGGCGTCCACGCGCACCTCGACGTCCACTGGCCCGTGATCCTGACCATGATCCCGCTGGCGTGCGTGGCGATGACGTCGCTCGGCTTGCTGCTCGGCACCACGTTCGAGCCACGCAACATGGGCCTTATGTTCGGCTTCGTCGTGCTGCCATTGACGTTCCTCGGCGGCACCTATTACCAGTGGACGCGGCTATCGCCGGTCACGGTCGGCGGCTTCCACTGGCTGCAGACGATCGTCCTGATCAACCCGCTGATCTACGTCGCCGAGGGCATGCGCGCGGGCCTCACGAACATCTCGCACATGCCCCTGTACGTCATCTATCCCGTGCTGACGGGGTTCCTGGCGGTCTTTCTCGGGCTCGGGCTGCGGAACTTCAGGCGCCGCGTCCTCGTGTAGTCGGTGTGGCCGCCGCGGCCGCAAGCGCGACCGACGACGGCCGCCACCGTCACGCCGTGGCCGCGACCGGCTCGGGCTCCTCCACCGGCTCGGGCTCGGGCGGGGGAGCCGACTCGGTGCTGAGGTTTGCGCCGATAGCGCCGATGACACCGAGCGCGGCAGCGCCCAATGCCCACCCCGGCCCCGAACGCTCAGTTCCGAGCGCGGCGTCGAGCGACAGCTTCCCGGGGCCCGCCTCTGCCAACGTGAGCACGGCGGCGATCAGGACGGCGTTGTACTCATAGCCGCCATTCGTGACCCACGGCCCGTTCTTCAGGTGGACGCGGTGAATCGCGGTGAGCATCACGGCGGTCAGAACGCCGGACGCGAGCGGGGTCGCCAGGCCGAGTGCGAGCGCAGCGCCTCCGCCAGCCTCGCCGATTCCGCCGGCGAGGGCGTGGCGCCGGCCGGGACGCATCCCCATGTTGTCGAATCCCTGCGCGGTCGCGTCGAGGCCGCTACCGCCGAACCAGCCGAACAGCTTCTGCGTCCCGTGGCCGATGAACAGGCCGCCGACCAGCAGGCGCAACAACAGACGAGCAATCTTCATTACCTGATTCCCTCCCTGCGGTCCGATTGTGTAGGCGCCGGAAACATATAGCAAACCCAACCATTCGCGACGCTATAGTGCCGCACTGATGACCGGGGGCACGGCCAAACTCTCACCGATGACGCGACGGCCAAAACTCTCACCGTTGACGTGACGGCCAAAACTCTCACCGTTGACGTGACGGCCAAAGCTCTCACCGAGCAGGCCGGAGTGATTGACGAGCGTCTGTCGAGCCCGGCGCTGCTACTGGCGCTGATCGGGCGCGTGGCGATGCGCCGGCTGCGCGAGACGCACATCGCTCACAACCTCACCCCGCGCCAGTTCCATCTCCTGGGGCTGCTCCGCGATCAGGGCGCCATGGGCCAGCGTGAGCTCGGGCTGATGATGGACACCGATCCGAGCATCCTCGTCACGATGCTGAACCCGCTCGAGACCGATGGGCTGATCTCGCGCGACCGCGACGCCGAGGATCGTCGCCGGCACCTGGTCACCCTGACGCCCGCCGGCGAGCGCCGGCTCCTCAGCGCCGCCGAGGCCCAGCGCGAGGCCGAGGATGAGCTGCTCGCCGGTCTCGACGGCGACCAGCGCGAGCAGCTACGAATCCTGCTGATGGCCCTCCAAGACAGCCTGACTGTCGGGTGTGAGACGGCCTGCTCCATCGCTCCCGAGGACGACTGCAAAACCCCGCCCGGGGCCTAGGCGAGTCGGATTTGCGTCAGGGCGCCACGGGCGGACACGCCCAACCGGTCAAATGACCTGTTGGCGAGCGATGAGTCCTGGCATACCAGACGGTCATAGCAGCAAATACGTCGTGGAGGCCCAGAATGAACGCTCATCTTCAGCAGGCAATGGCTCAGTCTCGCAGCGATGACCTTCGGCATAGCTCCGTTTCGCACCGGGCTGACACTCAGGCGCGTCGCAGCCTCTTGCGGCTCCCGACACTGCGGCGAAAGACGGCTTCGGGCCGGGTGACGTTCCCGACCCTTCGCCGTGCGTAGTTACCACTACCAGATATTCCCCGGCGCTCGCCACCTGAGGAACCGCTAGAGGTCGCGCTGGCGCACGAGCGCCTTCAGGATGCCGCCGAGCCCGGCGACGATCCCGGCGCCCGCGAACCCCCCGGCGATCACCGCGAGCGCGACCGCAAGACGACCCTCGGTCTCGACTTGCGGGCTGACCAAGCCAAACGTGTCGGCGTTGGTGCTGAGCACGATCACCCCCGAGATGAAAGCGCACGCGAGCACGAGGCCGGCTACCCAGTAGAGCCATGTTGCCAGCCCGTCGAGGCGCTGGGCCAGCGGGCTCAGCTGGGGCAATGGAGCCGGATCGACGGTTCCGGACACGTCCGCGACATCGTGCTCCTCGAGCATTCCAGAGAAGGAAGCTAGACCGGCTGGGGCGCCATGGCAAGCGCAATCCGAGCGCTACGCCGGCAGCGCCTGGACGAAGTCGCGCAGTTTGGCGCCGGCGTCCTGGTTCAGGACGGGCCCATGCCCGAACGCGACGGTGTCCGGGACCAGGGTCGCAAGGCGGCGCTCCGAGTTCCTGTTCTCGGCCGGGTCGGGGGTGACCAGCGCGAATGGTTGGTGCAGGCCGGGGAGGGTCGTGAGGACGTTCATGCCGAAGAAGACGTCGCCGCAGATCAGCGTCCGATCGGCCTCGCGCCAGAACGACACGTGCCCCGGCGAGTGACCCGGGGTGTCCAGCACCGTGAAGCCCGCCGCCAGCGAGTCGCCTTCGACAAGGCTGCGGGCGACGGGGGTCCCGTCGAATCCGCCGGCCGCTTGCGCGATCTCGCCCAGCCGCAGCCGCTGGATCGTGGACGAGACGACGACCTGCCCGGTCTCGGTGGCTGCGCGGTCAGCGGCGCCGCACCACACCGGGACCCCGAACTGCTGAGCCAGGCGCTTCAGTCCCCCGGCGTGGTCAGGGTGGGCGTGAGTCAGCGCGATTGCGGAGATCTTCCGCTCCCCGAGCATGCCCGCGATCTTGCCCGCCGACTGCTTGATGCCGGTGTCGATCAGAACGTCGCCGATCAGGTAGGCGTTGATCCCATCTCTGGGGACCAACGGCAACTGCCACACGTCATCGGCGATCGCGCGCATCTCAGGCGGCGACCCAGGCCTTGGCTTCCTCGAGGTCGCCGAACCGGAACAGCTTCAGCTCTCCCGGTGCCATCCAGCCGAGCAGGTGAACGGCGTTTCGGATCCAGTCCAGATCCGTGACCAAAGCGATCCGTTTCCACGTCGAGTGGTGACCGACGACCAGCTCGAAGCCGGATTTGACGTCTTCGACCATGGCGCTCGCGTCGAGGCCGTGGAAGTCTGGCCCGAGCACGCACACAACCCGCATCTCACCGCTGTCGGCCGCCTTCCGGAGCGCCGGCATCATCCCCTCGGTGTAGTCCTCCTTCGTCAGCTTCCCCACCGCCTTGAAGCCGAGCGTCCCTTCTGGCATTTGGTCGAGCCACTCAATCATCGTTGCCTCCTGATCAGCGCAAGGGTCGCACTCGGTCAGGTGAGAGGGCCTCACCCAGACAGGATGAATCGTCAGCGCGCCGGGGCCGGCAGCGCCGCGCTCACGCGCACGAACTGCGGAACGCCAAGCCCGCTCGCCAGGTCGTAGCCGCGCCGGGCGTGCCGTGCGGGCACCTTGCGCAGATAGCCGTTCGACCCGCTGACCACGTCCCACATCGTCTTCGGCGAGTGCTTCGCCAGGTAGTAGAACAGCCCGTTTGCCGGCCCGATGGGCGGCCGGTGGTGGCGCTGCTGCTGTGCGCTGATGATCGCCATCGCCGTGGCGACGAGCGGTGTCGAAGCGCTGGTGCCGCCGTCGACCGCCCAGTTCCCGCCGAGCTCGACCGGCCAGCCCGGGAGGTTCGATGCGGCCGCAGACACGTCCGGCGTGGTCCGGAAGCCGCCCGGTAGTCCGAGTCCCGCTTGGAATGGGGGGCGTCGCGAGGCGACCGAGAATCCGCCGCCGCCGGCGCCGCCGCCTTGCGATGGCGACAGCCATTTGAGGTCGTTCCAGACGACCTCACCGGTGCGCTGGTTGGCGCGGTTCAGGGTTAGGCGGGTGCCGCCGACGCAGGTCACGAACGGCGATGATCCGGGCCAGGTGACACCGCTGAAGGGCCGCCCGTCGCACGTCGAGCCGAAGTCACCAGACGAGGCGTACGAGCCGACGCCGGCGAGCCCCAGCCGCACGAACATCGCGTCCATCAGGTTCGCGCCGGCCCGGGTGGTCGGGGTCGAGAACTTGCCGCGGATCGTTCTTTCGCATTCGCCGTAGGAGATCGTGAAGCTGTCCGGAAGCCGGGGCGCGTCGAGCACCTGCGCCGCTCCCAAGAACCACAGCTCGGCCGACAGCCAGGCCTGCGAGAACGTGAGCGACGTCAGACCCGGCGCGATGCCCCGCACGAGCGCCAGATCCTCGTCGGGCTCGAAGGACTGTGGACCAAAGCGGCGGGTCTGGCCATCGCTGAGGAGCGTCCTCGCCCGCAGCTTCGGATAGCCGAAGCACCGGGCGTTTGCGGCGATGTCGCCCGGCAATGCGCCTTCGCCGGCGTTGAGGATTGCCACGGATGCGGTCCTGCCGCTGCCCAGCTGCCTGATCCCGTAGGCGGTGCGAACCTGACCGAAGCTGAACGCGCCCGTCTTCTTGCCCTTGGCGCAGCCGCGGGTCCACGTTCCGGTACCGCGTGGCGGCTTGGGGCGGGCAGCGTGGGCCTGCTCGTCGTTCGAGTGACCCGGCGAGCTGGCGGAGTGCGAGTAGGAGGGCACGACATCCTCGACGAGCCGACGCATGTCCGCGGGAAGATGGAGGCGAGCGTTGCCCTTCAGGAAGTAGATGTTCCGGTTGGGATCCTGGGTGAACAAGGAGTGGATACGGACCTTGAACACACGATCGAATCGGGTGACGGGCGCGCTCACGCGCGCGAACACGCCGGACGGATCGATCCGCGCCCTCAGCCCGTATCTCGTCGCGGCGCGAAGGAACGCCGTCCTCGTCGCCCGGGTGGCGCCGTAGCGACGCGCCACCTGGCTGACCGTCAGGAAGCGACGGTAGCTCGGCGAACCGGGCTGCTCGACCGCAAAGAACGCCCGCTCGGCGCTCGCCTCCGGTCGCGTGAGGCCGAAGAAGAACGTGATCTTCGGCGAGCTGGCCGCACCCTGCGCGGCGGATCCGCAACAGAGACCTAACAGCAATGACAACGCGAGCGCCCTCGCCCCAAAACGCACGGCGATGACGATACTCCTTCGCTCGAAGCCGGCTGTCGCAGCCACCCTGCTGCCCGAACCGATGTCACAGACAAGCGCGAATTCGACAACTAGCGAAATATGAGCACAGCAGCGAGCGCGAAGGTGGCGATGGTCCGAAGCTCCGCGGGTGCGAGGCCGGCGACCCCGGGAAGCCCCGAGGGCTCCGCGCTCGCCGAGTTCGAGCAGATCTACCGCGGCAACGCCGAGGTGGTCACGGCCTACTTTGCCCGGCGGTGTGCCGAGCCCCAGACGGTGGCCGATCTCACGTCCGAGACATTTGTGGGCGCGGCCACGACGTTCGCGAGCTTTGACCCGGGTAGGGGTTCGGCTCGAGCATGGCTGTTCGGAATCGCCACCCATGTCTATGCGCGCCACTGCGCGGAGACCGCCGACGGCCGAGCCGCAGTCGCCCGACTCGCAGGCCGCCGCGCGTTGGAGAGCGACGAGATCGACGAGCTGGCGGGCAAGATCGACGCCGAGCGCACCGGCCGCGAGCTGATCCAGCGTTGCTCTCGGTTGCCTGCGCTTGAGCGGGCCGCGCTGGAGTTGGTCGATGTATCGGGTTTGTCGCCGAAAGAGGCCGCGACAGCGCTCGGAGTCTCACGCGTCGTGCTCCGCAAGCGGCTGTCCCGGGCGCGAGCCCGGCTTAGAAAGGAGCATCACAGCGATGAGTAAGTTCGAAGACCGTCTCTGGCGCCATCTCGTCCGTGAGCACGGGTCTGACCTGGCGCAGATGCGCAGGCCGGCGGCCAAACATGCGTGGCGGTCCCGTCCGCGCATGCTTGCCGGCACGACCCTCGGTCTGGCCGGGATCGGAACCGCGGCGGCGCTGCTGCTCGGCGCGGCCAGCAGCTCGCCGGCGTTCGCGGTGACCCGGAACTCGGACGGCACTGTGTCAGTGTCGATCGACCGGCTCAGCGGGATCGCCGGCGCGAATCAGAAACTGGCCTCCCTCGGCATCAGGGCGAAGGCGGTGGCGGTCGGGGTCGGTTGCGACAGCAATTGGACGGTCAGCAGACAGGAGATTGGCGGCCCCGGATCGTTCAAACGCGGCCACGCCCGCCCAGTTTCACGCAAGCTCGCCGCCGTTCGCGCGGCCGCCGCTGCCAAGATCGATCCGGGCAAGATCCCGGCCGGTCGCACGGTCGTAATCGCCGCCTGGCGCGCGGGCCAGCAGGTCCACGTCTACGCGTCACGCGCGGTTGCAGGACCGCCACCGCCATGTCTGGTGCCCGCCGCGGCTGCGGCCAAGGCGGCTGCAGCCGGCAAGGCCGGCGCAGCGATGTGCAGCCTCCCGGCACCCTCAGGTGGCGGCAACAGCGGGAACACCGGCAACAGCGGCGCCGCCGGCGACACCTCCAGCGGCACGACGCAGATCATCAAGAAACCCAATTTCAAGCTGATCGCCGGTCTCGTCTCGAAGGCTCGCGCCCGCGCCAACAGCGCCAACAGCGGCAGTAGCGGCACCACCGGTGACAGCGGCAGCAGCGGGAGCAGCGGGAGCAGCGGCAACAGCGGCAACAGCGGCCCCGGTCCGGTGACCGTCAAGGCGCAGCGCGCGCTCGTGTGCATTCCTATCAGTCGCCCCCGCCCGGCGGCACGGGCAACAGCGGCAACTCCGGCAACAGCGGCAACTCGGGCAGCGCCTCGAGCAACGCGAAGGCTGGGAGCAGCGCCAAGCACTGAGGCCGATGCCACGTTCGTCCTCATCTCCGGCCCCCGCCGAAAGGCGGGGGCCGCGCCCTGTTAACTGCTAGTGGTGCGAGCCGACACTAGGGCCCTCGTGGCGGTCGCCGACGCCGCGCCGGCATCGGTCGTGGCCGGTGCTGACGAGCCGCGTGTGGGTCAGCGCACGGACGCGCGGGCACCACGCTGGCCCTGGCTGCTGGTCGGGGCGGCTGTGGTGTGGAACCTGGTCAGCCTCCGAGCGGAGACGCTCGGCGTGTCCTACCTGGACGACAGCTCGGTCCACGAGCAGATGGTGCGCTTCGCCGCGCAGCTGCTCCGCGGCGGTCATCTGCCGCTCACGAGCTGGTTCCCGTTCCTGGGCCTTGGATCGCCGCAGTACCTCCATTACCAGAGCCTCCCGTCGATGCTGACCGGACTGATCGGGCTCGGCGTCGGCGGCGACACCGCGTTCCGCTGGTCGCTGTACCTGCTGCTGTCGCTGTGGCCCGTGAGCGTGTATCTGTCGGCGCGGCTGTTCGGCTTTGGGCGACCGGCCGCCGCGGCCTCGGCCGCGATGTCGCCATTCGTGATGAGCTTGACCGGGATCGGCTACGAGCAGAAGGCTTACCTGTGGGTTGGCTTCGGGGTTTGGACGCAGCTGTGGGCGTCGTTTACCTTGCCGCTCGCGTGGGGCTTCAGCTGGCGGGCGATCCGTCACGGCCGTGGCTTCTTCGCGGCTGTCGCGTTCGTCTCGCTGACGATCGCGTTCCATTTCGAGACCGGCTACCTGGCGCTCGTCCCGCTGCTCGTGTGGCCGCTCGTGTCGAGCCGCCCCATCCTCAAGAGTGCCGGTCGAGCCGCCGTTGTCCTCGGCGGTTCGGTGCTCGCTTCGGCGTGGGTGATCGTGCCCCTGATCGAGCAGCGGGCGTGGGCCGCCACCAACGAGGTCCTGCGCGGGACCGGACTGGTCAACGGCTACGGCGCCGGCCAGGTGCTCAGATGGCTCGCCACAGGGCAGCTGCTCGACCACGGGCGGATCCCGGTCTTGACGGCATTCGCCGTCGTTGGGCTTGGTGTTGCATGTTTGCGATGGCGGGCCGACCCGGGCTCCCGCGCGCTGATCGTCGTGCTCGGCGTGTGCCTTGTCCTGTCCTTCGGGCGAGCCACGTTCGGATCGTTGGCCGACGTGATCCCCGGGAGCGGCGACATCTTCTTCCGGCGGTTCATGATGGGCGTCCAGCTCGCCGCGCTGCTGCTGGCCGGCGGTGGCGCCGCCTGGTGCGGACGGACGATCCGGAACGCGCTGGAGCGCTCTGCGCTTCGAACACGGTTGCCCGCGACGACGCGGGGCGAGCGACTGGCCGGCGCGGCCATCGTGGCGGCGGTGATCGTCGTGCTTGCGCCGGCGTGGCGAGAGGTAGGTGCGTACGACAGTCACAACAGTTCGTCGATCGCGGCGCAACGCAATGCCGACGCGAATCAGGGCGCCGAGCTCGACCAGCTCATCGCTTTGATCCAGCAGGACGGTGGGGGGCGCGTTTACGCGGGCATGCCCACGAACTGGGGCGCGGACTTCACGGTCGGCCAGGTCCCGGTGTTCAAGTACCTGGAGAGCAGGGATGTCGACGAGGTTGGGTACACCCTCAGGACGGCGTCGTTGATGACCGACCCCGAGTACTTCTTCGACGAGAGCAACCCCAGTGACTACCGGCTGTTCGGGATCCACTACCTGATCGTCCCGAGCGGCTATTACCCGCCCGTTGCGGCGCGCATGGTGATGCGGTCAGGGCCGTATTCACTGTGGACAGTCGGCACGATCGGTTATGTGCAGGTCGGGCGGATCGTTGGCACCCTCCCGGCGAACCGGAGGAACATAGGCACGCGCACCATTCCGCTGCTGCACTCACACCTCGCGCAGGAAGGCGACTACCTGGATGTCGCGTTCGGCGATGGACACGCGGCGGGTGAGCCTCTGCCGTCGCCATCGCAGGAGCCGGCCGTCGGCACCGTCGCCTCGGAAATCGACAACCTCGATCGGGGCGAGGTCACGACTACCGTCGACATGCGCCGGGTCGGAACCGTCGTGTTGAGTGCCTCGTTCGACCCGGGATGGACGGCGACGGTCGATGGCCACAGGCAAGCGACGCGAATGGTGGCGCCCGCACTCGTCGCCACGAACGTCTCTGCTGGTAGGCACACGATCGTCTTTCGGTACAGAGGCTATGGCGACTACCTGGAGCTGTTCGCTCTGTGCGTCCTCACGATGGCTGTCCTGCTCGGCGCGGATTTGCTGCGAGGCGGAAGCCGGACGAGCGCGTCGCGGCCTGCCTGACGCTCTTGACAGGAACCTTTCGAGAGATTACTCTCGAAAGAGATGTCTCCAGAAACCCGCGCAGAATCCCTCGAGATCACCGATCCCCGCGCGATGCGGGCGATGACGCACCCGGTCCGCCTGGCGCTGCTCGAGGCCCTCGGACTCAGGGGCCCGTTGACGGCGACCGAGGCCGCCGAGGTGATCGGTGAGTCGCCGACCACGTGCTCGTTCCACTTCCGCCAGCTCGCGAAGTATGGGTTCGTGGAGGAGGCGAGCACCGGACCGGGGCGCAGGCGTGCTTGGCGCCGGACAACGGTGTCCATGCGGTTCAGCGACATACACGACGATCCGGAGACGTCGATCGCCGCTCGCGCGCTCGCTCGAACTCTGCGCGAGCGCTATCTCCATCGCCTCCGCGACTACTACGACGCGCGCTCGAGTTACCCGCTGCCCTGGCAGGAAGTCACCGGGGAGAGCGAGTTCGTGGTGCACGTCACGCCGGAGGAGCTTCGCGACCTCGACGAGCGAATGACTGCCCTTCTCCAGAGCCATCGAGACCGCAATGCCGATCCGGCGCTTCGCCCCGAGGGTTCGCTGCCCGTCGAGGTGCTGCTGTTCGCCTACCCGCTGCAGACACCACAGCCCTAACGATGGGCGCGCGCAGGCTGCTCGCGATACGTGACGTGCGAGTGTTCCTCGCCGGGCAGGCGGTCTCCTCGCTCGGAGACTCCGCCCTGTGGCTCGCGATGGCGGTGTGGGTCAAGGCACTGACGGGTAGCAGCGGGGCCGCCGGGCTCGTGTTCTTCTTTTTCTCGGCGCCGATGCTCCTCGCGCCGATCTCGGGTCTCGTCGTGGACCGGGTCAGGCGCCGGCCGCTGCTGATCGCCACAAACGCGCTCACCGGTTGTGCCGTAGTGCTCCTGCTGTTCGTGCACGGCGCCGGGCAGTTGTGGTTGGTCTACCTGGTGATGGTCGTTTACGGCTTCTCGTATTCGGTGCTAGGCGCCGGCCAGTCGGCGCTGCTGACCACGATGCTCCCACCCGAGCTGCTCGCCGACGCCAACGGCACGCTGCGGACGATCCAGGGCACGCTCAGCCTCGTCGCGCCGTTGATCGGCGCGGGCTTGTTCGCCCTGGTTGGACCGCAGCCGGTCGTGATCCTCGACGCGGCGACGTTCGCGGTGCCGGTGATCTGCCTCCTCTCTCTGCGCCTCACCGAACCCCGGCCACATCAGAGCAAGCAGCACTGGCGCTCCGAGCTGAGCGCCGGGGTGCGCCACATCAGCGGCACGGTCGTCCTTCGCCAAGTGACGGTGGCGGCTGTGTGCGCCGTGCTCGGCTTCGGGCTCAGCGAAAGCACGATCTTCTCGGTCGTCAGCCGCGGGCTGCATCGAGCTCCAGCCTTCGTCGGACTGTTGCTGTCGATCCAAGGCTTCGGCGCGATCGTTGGAGGGCTGACGGCCGCACCTCTGGTGAGACGCCTTGGCGAGTGCTCGGTGATCGCGGTCGGACTGATCGTGCTCGGTACCGGCGCCCTGCTGGAGATACCGCCGCTCCTGCCTTCGGTGATCGCCGGGGTGATCGTCTTCGGCCTGAGCCTTCCCTGGGTGATCGTCGCGCTCACGACCCTGATGCAGCGAGCCACGCCGGCGGAGCTTCAGGGCAGGGTGTACGCCGCGGCCGAAGCCCTGATCACCACGCCTCAGACGATCTCGATCGCCATCGGCGCGGCGCTGATCGGGGCAGTCGGCTACCAGTTGCTGCTGGCGGCGATGGCCGCCGCCAACGCGCTCGCGGCCGGCTATCTCTTGACGCGCCGGCGCCGCCCGGCCAACGCGCGGAGCTGGGACTCGCGCGTCAGGGTCGTGTAGAGCTCGCCTCGAATCGCCGACAGCTCGCGCCGTCGGCGCAGCAGCCCGATGCAGAGCAACGGCACGGCGACTAACGTCAACAGGCCGCCGATCGAACCGATCGTCTGGACGGTCGACGCGTTCGCGACCGCTCCCGGTCGCTTGGGGACGACGACGGCCCGCAGCCGCACGTGGCCGTTGGTACCGATCGGGCTGCCGGGCGTTCCCGGTATGCCGATCGGCTCGGTCTGCTCGGCGATCGCCAGCAGCTCGCCATTCCCGACCGCATCCGCCAGCGTGTTGTGGACCCAGTACACGGCGCCATGCTCGAACCAGGCGACGACCATCAGGTGCTGGCCCGAGTAGAACAGGGAGTAGGTGCGCGGACCGACGGTCACGGTCTGGTCAGGGTTCGAGAACATCGGCGCGGCTGTCCAGGTCATGCCCTGGACGTCGTAGTACTGGCCCAGGAGCCCGGTCGAGAACACGGCCACATAAGCGGGATAGGTGCCCCGGTCAGTCCCGTGGATCAGGTAGTTCCGGACGCTGACCGGGACGACGCTGCCGCCGGCGTCCTGCACGCGCGGATACTCGAGCGGGAAGGGCAGCAGCCGCGCGGTTGCACCTGCGTCCGTCAGTCCGTAACTCGTGGCCGCCACCAGCGGCAGTTTCTTCGCGCCGCCGTGGCCGTTGACCGCCCGGGCGGTGGCGGCGGTGCTCTTCTTGGGCAGGTTGTCTGTGCCGTGCAGGAACGAGTGGACGCTGGTGGCGATCTGCTGCGGGGTCGCGGTGTCGCAGTTGCAGGGGTTGGCGCCGACCGGCTGGAGGTTGACCTGGAACTGGACCTGGCGGACCCGCAGGCTCTGAGAGTTGATCAGCGTTCCCAGCAGGTTCTCGACGCCCGAGTCGGATTGCAGGCCGCGGTCGACCTCAACGGTCCGCCCGAAGATGTGCTCGAACTTGTGAATGTTGCCGAGGTCCGACAGCGACGGGCCGTACTCCTTCTTGACGTCGAGTAGGAAGTCCTGGTCGCGCGCGTCGCGTACGAGCGAGGTGTCCCCGTGGCGGTAGGAGACGAACTGGAGGGCCTGGGTGCCGCACATCTTCTGGTAGCCGGGCTGCAGGTTGATCTCCTGGTACTGCTGGCTGTCCGGGGTGTTCACGTGGTAGTAGCGGCGGTCGACGGTCGAGTACACGCACCCGATGTCGTCGACCGCGTTCTTGAACTGGTTGAAGTCGATCATGACAACGTGGTTGATCGACAAGCCGGTCAGATGCTTGATCGTCGAGACCAGCAGCGAGATGCCCCCGTAGGTGAGCGAAGCGTTCAGGCGCGTCAGAACCGCGCCGTTGGGAGTGTGGATCGTCACCTGGAGTTCACGTGGGACCGACATCATCGAGATCCATGGCTTGCCCGGATCGATCCGCACGAGCAGCATCTCGTTCGAGTGGGGCAGCACCGGCGAGGTCGTCGTGTGCTTGCGCTGGTCGTTGCCGACGAGCAGGATCGTCTGGGGGTCGCCGAAGCCTGCCGAGGCCAGCGACCCGGAGCCCAGCGCCAGCGCCTTGTTCTGGCTCAGCGCGCTGGCCAGCGTATGGATCTCGCCCTTGATGAACACGACGGTCGTCGTGGCGCTGAGCGCGATCACGATCAGGCAGCCGACGATTATCCGCCACACCCGCGGCCGCCGGTTGGCGTCAGGCGGTTCGGTGGGTGGAAGGGGTCCGGGCGGTAGGCGCCGTCCGCGCGGTCTCCGAGGGGGAGCGGCGGTCGCGCTCACGATCCACGGTGCCGGAGGCGATCCCGCCCGAGTGGCATCAGAGCCTCGAGCACGGGCCACACGATACGGGCTCCGGGCCTACCCGGGGCTGCCAGGGCTAGCCCTCGTAATCGTCGCGCAGGCGAGGGACACAGCGCGGCACGCCGACGGCGCCTGGCTAGCCCGCCCAGTCGACCTGCTGCATCGAGGCGTCGTCCTCGGTGTGAGTGCCGAACGCGAGCAGCTCGAGGCCGTCGGGGCCGGCTGAAAAAGCGCGCATGGTCTCGGGCGAGACCCGGATCGCGTCCCACGAGGCGATATCCACCACCTCGTCGTCGAGCATCATCCGGCCCGAGCCCGACACGACGAGATAGATCTCCTCGTCCTGGTTGTGGCTGTGCCCGAACGCTCCCTTCGAGTCCGGCGCCAGGCGCTGGTAGCTGAGACCGGTCTGTTCGGCCTCCAGGTCCTGGCGCGCGAAACGCGCCTCGAGGTCGGGCGCGAGGCCGAACCTCGGCGCCATGTCCTCGACTTCGCGGAGATTTTTCTTCGTGTACCTCGCCATTGCGCTGATGCTGTTTCGCCCGATCCAGTCTCAGGGACGGACGCCACGGTCAGCGAGCCAGTCGGCGACGGCGCTCGGCGGATCGCCCCGCCACAGCGCCTTCGCGGCAAGCGACAGAAGCTCGCGCGGATTGCGATCGCCGCTCGCCTCGCCGTGCTTGGACGCCAGGTACAGAACGACCGCGGTTGCCATCGACACCGACGGATTCTCGATCTCGTAGTCCGCCCCCTCGGCCGCGAGCGCCAGCCTCTCCTCGAGGTTCTCCACGGCGGTGATCGGCGTGTCGTCGTCCTCGAGCTGTTCCTCGAACTCGCCGAGGGCCGGATCGCGGTCGTCGGGATCGGCGATTTCCACCGCGCGGCGGACCAGTTCGGCGACCGTGGGAGTGTGGCGATCCACAACTCGACTCTAACCGGCTTTCTCCGGCGGCGCATGTTTTCCCACCATCCGGTACTCGGCTACGACTGGCCACATCTGGCTGCTGCTCGACGGTGCTAGGCCGGAGGTCCGCTCGGCAGAGCTAAGGGAATATGCTCGCCGGCATGGGCGCGGGTGAGTTTGGCTCCGCTGGGGCGTCGTCATACGCGACTTACACCTTTCTGTTCACTGATGTGGAGGGCAGCACGCGCCGCTGGGAGGCGGATCCCGGAGCGATGGATGTCGGATTGGCGGCTCACGACAAGACGCTCACCGCGACGGTGCATGCCCATCGCGGTACCGTGTTCAAGCGCACCGGCGATGGCGTCCATGCCGTGTTCTCCTCGGCCTTCGACGCGGTTCGAGCGGCTGTTGTGGCGCAGCGACAGCTGGTCCTTCCCGTGCGGATGGGGATCCACAGCGGTGAGGCGGTGGAGCGCGAGGGCGACTATTTCGGGACCACCCTGAACCGCTGTGCTCGGCTGATGGATGCCGGACATGGCGGTCAGGTGCTGCTGTCGGCGAGCACGGCGTCGCTGGTGGCGGATAGTCGGGGCCCGGGGATCGCACTTCGGGATCTCGGCGAGCACCGCCTCCGCGATCTGAGCGAGCCCGAGCACGTCTTTCAGGTGGTCGCACCCGACCTGGAGCAGGAGTTCCCCCGGCTGCGCTCGCTCGACGCCGTTCGTCACAACCTTCCCGTCGTCCGGTCCTCGTTCGTCGGTCGCCAACTCGAGCTCGAGGAAGTGTGCGAACGCGTTCGCGGCGGGCAGTTCGTGACTCTCACCGGGATCGGCGGGTGCGGCAAGACCCGCCTGGCGCTCCAGGCGGCGGCGCGTCTCGTGGAGTGGTTCCCCCAGGGAGTGTTTCTGGTTAGCCTCGCGGTGCTGTCGGATGGTGAGCTGGTCGGCCAGGCGCTCGCCAGCGCCCTCGGCCTGCACCTGCTGGACACGGACATGGGAGGGCTTGCGGCGTACCTGGAGCGACGTCGTCTGCTGATCGTGCTCGACAACTGCGAGCACCTGTTAGACGCGTGTGCTGAGCTGGTAGATGGACTCCTGGCTCGTTGTCCCGAGTTGCACATGCTGGCCACGAGTCGCGAGGCGCTCGGGCTCGATGGTGAGTACATCTTCCGGGTGCTGTCGCTCGAGCTCGAGACAGACGCGGTCCGGCTCTTCATGGACCGGGCAACCGCGGCCCGTCCCGGACTGCGACTCGACGCAGGCACCGGGCGAACGGTAGCCGGGATCTGCCGTCGGCTCGACGGCATCCCGCTGGCCATCGAACTGGCCGCTGCCCGTACCACTCACCTTGCTCCGGCTCAGATCCTCGAGCGCCTGTCGGACCGCTTCACGCTGTTGACCGGGGGGCGGCGCCGAGTTCAGCGCCAGCAGACCTTGTCCGCCGTTATGGGTTGGAGCTATGACCTTCTCAGTGACTCCGAGCAGACATTGCTGCAGCGGCTGGCCGTGTTTCGAGGCTCGTTCTGGCTTCAGGCGGTCGAGGAGGTCTGTGCACCTGATGCGCTTGACCTGCTGGGCTCATTGGTTGCCAAGTCCCTTGTCAGCCTCCAGGAGGGCGACGCCATATTGCGCTATCGCCTGCTGGAGACGGTCCGTCTATACGCCGAGGAGCGACTGGTCGCGAGCGGTGAAGCCGCCGAGTTCCGCTCCGCGCACCGCGACTGGGCGCTCACATGGATCGAATCCTTGCCGGTCGGCGAGCTGGTGGGTTTCGGCTCCGGGACACTGGTCGTGCCCGAGGCGGACAACCTGGTCGCAGCCCTCGACTGGTCCCGGGGGCAGGGCCGAGAGGACCTCATGGCTCGCATCGCTTCGCGCATGATCGGCTACTGGTGGTCATACGTCCGCGTCGCGGAAATGGGAGCCTGGTGGCGCGAGCTGCAGCGGAACCTTGCCCGGTTGGGTCCTGACCTGCGTGCGGCGGCGCTGCTCGTCGGCACCGAGCATGCGATGGCCACGGGCGACTTCCAGGAGATGGAGAAGCTCAGCGCCGAGGCGGTAGCGCTCGCGCCGCCGGGCAGCTGGGTCGCCGCGCACGCCTGGTCGAGACAGGCCCTGTACTGGACTTACGCCGACCCGGAACGAGGGCGGCGCTGCATCGAGGAGGGACGACGTAGCGCCCTGGCCGCGGGCGTGCCCCAATTTGATCGAAACACTGCCCTGTGGGCCGCAAATCTGCTCACCGGAGACCCGGAGCGGGACGCGGAGCTCGGATCCCAAGAGCTGATCGAAGATGTGTTGATGGTCGCACGCGGATCGCCGGTCAACATGTATTTCCTCCTCGGGATCATCGCGGTACTCGGCGACACCGAGACGGCGAAACGTCTGTCGGCGGACCTTCCGACCCAGAGCCCGTTGGACGGCTACTTCGCCGCTTTCCTCGCCGCCGTGATCGCCCTGTGCGAACGCAGACGCGAGGACGCGGTCGGCCACCTGTTGGCAGCGACCGCGCTTGCGCGGGAGTACGCAATCCCGCTGGGCGAGACATCCTGCCTGGTCGGCTTTGCCGCACTCGCCGCCGATAACCGCGACTACGAAATGGCCTCGCGTCATCTGGCCACGATCAAGAGCGCGGGAACCTTTCCGTTCCGCACTCCGCTGGACGTCCTCGTCTACCGCCGGGTCCGTGCAGCCGTGGCCGAGGCACTCGACCGAGATACCACCCAGCGATGCCGCGCCCAGGGCGCGGCGACCTCGGTCAGCGCCGCTCTCGACACGGAGCTGGCACGGTTGGAGCCGTGCTCGACAGCCTCATAGAAGGATGACGTCAGCACGGATCCACGCCGGCGTAGGCGTGGGCGAACCAGCTACTTAGGTCGGGGTTCTCGATCAATTCCTGGAGCCGAGCGCGCCGGAGCTGATAGGAAAAGTCGTTCGGCTCGCTTGCGAGCCTGTTCGTTACGGCCGCCGACTGGCTCAGGCCAGCGTGCAGGAGCGTGAGCATCCAGTTCGAGAACTCCTGGGTGCGCCAGATCGCGGGGAGCCGTGACGTGCTGTAGCGGGCCAGGCGTTCGTCGCTGCCCTCGCGGTATCTTTCGAGCAACCCCCGCCCAAGCTCGAGCGCGTCTTGGATCGCGAGGTTCATCCCTTTACCCCCGGCGGGAGTGATCAGATGGGCGGCATCCCCGGCTAAGTACACGCGGCGGTCGTGCATTGGTTCGATGACGCGCACGCGCAGATCGAGCACATCCCGCTCGATGTAAGCGCCTTGAGCTAACTGCGGCTCCCCGGCAGCGTGTAGGCGGTGCTGCAGCTCCGGCCAGATCCGATCGTCAGGCCAGTCCTCGATCGTGTCGCTCCTAGGTACCTCGAGCATGTACCGGGTCAGGCTGGGCCCTCGCCGCATCTGACCAGCGAACCCACGGCGGTGAAATCCGTAGAGCGTCCTGGGCTTGGACGGTGCGACATCCGCAAGCAGCGTCAGCCACCGAAACGGGTGGTGCAGCTCGATCACGGACGCGTCGGGGATCCCGCGAAGCAGAGCGCTGCGCGCGCCGTCGCAGCCCGCGACGATCTGACAGCCAATCCGCACCGGCTCACCGCTCGCCTCGTCAACCGCCGACACCGTTGCCATCTCGTCGCTCTGCTCAACGCCGGTTACGCCGACCCCGAAATGAATCTGACCGCCGGCCGCCAGGAACCGCCGTGTGAGAGCCGCGACGAGCTCGTGCTGTGCGTAGATGAAATGACCCCGACCGCCCGTCAGCTCGCCGTACTCAAGCACGAACGACTGTCCCTCGAAACGGAACTCGCAGACGTTGTTCGCGCCCCCGTGAGCGAGGATCGGTTCCGCCAGGCCGTGTGCTTCAAGCAATCGCACCGTCCGATGCTCGATTAGCCCGGCTCCCGCACGCCGCTTACTAAAACCATCCTCGTGAAGGCGCTCCAGCACGATGCAGGGAATACCGGACTGCTGGAGCAGCAGAGCCAGCACGAGACCGGCCGGCCCAGCACCGACGACGCATACTTCCGTCCGATCCCTGTCGCTCACCACGCCCACCGCGTCCACACGGTAGCCGCCCTGACGACGCAGCTCGAGCGGGCCGCGCCGACGACCCTCCCAACGGCCTTCTGTCGCGGACAGCCTGAAGGACGCGCGAGGGACAGCCGAGCCGATCACGTGCTTGTTCGGTCCCGGCCAAGCCCGAGTGCACCCTTGAACGAATCTCAGCAGCGGTGAGCGACCCGTCGATACCCGACCTGTGCGTAGGCAAGTCCGAGACCAGCGCCACCGCCTATCGCGCCAGCCGCCCCACCAACGACGACGCCGTCGTAACCCCGATCACGACCGCCACGCTCACGACACCGAAGTCGAGCGCCAGGTGGGCATGGGTCCCGATCAGCAGCCCTCGCAGCGCGTCGACCTCGTAGCTGAGGGGGTTGATGAGGGCAAGCACCTTGAGCCATCCCGGCATCACGCTGATCGGGTAGAGCGCGTTGGACGCGAAGGCCAGGGGCATCGTGCGTGTCACCGGTGGCGTGGCGGAATACGTCCTCGAGTGTGGCTTGGGGCCCGAGCGCGCGCTTGAGGTCATCGGGCGAACCCTCGTCGCGAATCTTCCCGAGGTGCATCAGCGCAACGCGGTCGCACAGCGCGTCGGCTTCCTCCATGTAGTGGGTGGTGAGCAGCACGGTCATCCCGGTCTGCCCTCGCAGCTCGTAGACGCGCTGCCACACCCCGTCGCGGGCCAGCGGGTCGAGCCCGACCGTCGGCTCGTCGAGAATCAGGAGCGCGGGGCGGTTGACGAGCGCCTGCGCCAGCTCCAGCCGCCGGACCATGCCCCCTGAGTACGTACCGGCGAGCCGGTCCGCGGCGTCGGCCAGCCCCATCGTGTCGAGTGCCTCCGCCACGCGCTCCTTACGCCTACGTCGCGGGACGTCGAATAGCCGCGCGAACCACGCCACGTTTTCCCGACCCGTCAGCGCCGCCTCGATCGACAGCTGCTGGGGGACGTAGCCCAGCAGGCGGCGCACTGCCATGGGCGAGCGCTGCACGGGGAAGCCGAACACCTCCGCGGTCCCCTCCTGCAGCGGCAACAGCGTGTTGAGGATCCTCAGCGTCGTTGTCTTGCCCGCGCCGTTCGGCCCGAGCAGCCCGAACACCTCGGCCGGCCGGACGACGAGGTCGATGCCGTCGACCGCGACGTGGTCGCCGAAGCGGTGGCGCAGTCCCTGGCAGAGGACCGCCGGGACCTCGGAGCTCGTCTCGACATCCGCGCCCGGCGACTGATCGAGAATCCGCGTCTCGCTCACCGATCGGCCGCCGCGGTCTCGAGATGATCTGCCACGCGCCCCAGCAGGGCCAGTGCCTCGACGAGCTGCTCCTGCTCGTCCGGCGCCAGCTCACCGATCGCCTCCGCGAGCGCGACGACGCGCCGGTCTCGCCAAGCGTCGACCTTGGAACTGATGGCGCGCGAGAGCTCGAGCCGGGCGATGCGGCGATCGGCCAGATCGACCCGGCGGACGAGGAGGCCCGTGTCGGTGAGGGCTCGCACGAGCGTGCTCACGGTGTTCGCCGCCAGTCCGAGCTCCTGTGCGGCGTCAGCGACCGAGACGCCGGGGCGGCGGCGCACCAGCCGCACGAGCTCGAGGTGGGCTCCGGTCAGCAACGAGAGCTCCGCCGACCTCTGCGACAGAGCTAGTCGTGGCGGACGGACGACGCGTGCCGGGTGCTGCAAGCGCCGCGACCCGGCACGGAAGGTGATCAGGATCCGGAATGCACGGAAGCACGCTTATTCGTAGCCGGTGAACGGCTCGGTCTCGAACCGGGTACCGGTGTCGCGCTCCTCGAAAACGTGAGTGATCCGGATTGCGGGCGGAACCCGCTCGACCCGGCTCTCAATAAGCTTCACGTTAGCGTCGTCGCCCAGCCCGAGGGCGTTCAGTCGTTCAGCCTCGGCGCGGGCGACGTCACCGGGGGTGGGATTGCTCTCAGGGTAAACGTCCGTGTGGTGCCGGACGAGGGCCTGCCAGTGCGCATCACCCGCACGTTCGATCGACTCTCGAATCTGCGCGCGGGTGAACGTCACGGTTCTGCCTCTTACTCGCTGTTGTCGTCTGGGCCGAATCGCCCAAGGCTACCCGCCGTGGGACCACGCGATCGTTAGCTCGGGCGGACGCGGGGTAGCTGCGCGCAATGGCCCGCGAAGCCGGTGATGAGCGCCCGTAGTTGCTCGCGAGTCGCCTCGTCGGTCAGACGGTTGTACCCGTCGAAGCGCTCCTGGGCGCGCTCGACGTAGAGCGATTGGCCAAACCAGGGCCGCATCTTGAGGAAGCGGAACACCGACAACCACGCGTTTTGCGCAAAGCGCGTCCCAGCGCCGCCGCCAGCGCCGATGAGCGCGACCGGCAAATCGCCGAAGACATCCGGGATGTCGCTCGCCGGGCGCGACGCCCAATCGACGGCGTTTTTGAGAAACCCCGGGATCCCCCAGTTGTACTCCGGGGTCGCGATCAGCAGGCCGTCCGCTCCTCGCAGCGCATCCTTCAGCTGCGCCACTCCAGCCGGGAAGCCGTCGCGGTCTAGGATGTCTTGATTAAACAGGGGAAGCGAGCCGATGATCGCAAGTTGGCTCAGGTCCAGCTCTGTATCGCCGGGAGCCATTGCTGCGGCTTCAACGAGCAGTGCCCGGTTCTTGGAGGCTTCGCGGAGGCTTCCGCCGAGGGCGAGGATTTGCATGATGACGCGCCAGTGTTACGGCTCGTCGAGGAGGCCGCGCTTGCCGGCGGCGTAGGCGACCTCCGCGCGGCTGTGGACGCCGAGCTTGCGCATCACGTTGCGGACGTGGAACTTGGCGGTGCTCTCGCTGACAAAGATCCTGCGCCCGATCTCGGCGTTGGTGAGGCCGCTGGCGAGCAGCTCGGTGACCTCGCGCTCGCGCTCGGTGAAGGCCGCCTCGTCGTCGGTGTGCTCGCCGGCCACGAGCGCCCTCACCATCGCCGCGCTGCGAGCGTCGAAGCCCGACTCCCCGTGTGAGACCGCGCGGATGATCCGGACGAGCTCGACGACATCGACCTCTTTGAGGACGTATGCCTTGGCGCCACGGCGAAGCGACTGATTGAGCAGTCTCTCGTTGAGGAATGTCGAGAGGATCACGACGTTTGACTGAGGCCGGCGCCGGACGATCTCGCTGCACAGCTCGAGCCCCTCGGTGTCGTGGTCAGCGCTCAGCTTGAGGTCGAGCAGGATCACGTCAGGACTCGCGCGCTCGAGCGCCCGGAGCGCCTCGGCCCGGTCACCGGCCTCGGCCACCACGGAGATGTCGGGCTCGAGCTCGAGAATCGAGCGCAGCCCCTGGCGGACGATCGCGTGGTCGTCGACCAGCATCACCCGGGCCGGGGCCCGGACAGGCTCAGGCGACGCCAACCGCCCCTCCGACCGGCACCTCGACTCGCAGCTTCACGCCTCCCCCAGGCCGACGCTCGAACCAGCCGGCGCCGCCTAGGCCACGCACCCGCTCGGCGATCCCGGCCAGCCCGAGGTGATCGCCGTCCGGACTCGAGATGAAGAGTTGGTGCTGGAGCTTGCGGTGGTTACCCGAACCATCGTCGGCGACCGCGAGTGACACCACCTGCGTCCGCCAGCGGAGCGCGACCCACGCGTGGTGCGCCTCGGCGTGACGGACCACATTGAACAGTGCCTCGCGGGCGATCTGGACCAGCGCGTGCTGGGTCCCGGCGGGCAACGGCTGGGTCTGCCCGTAGACGCGCAACCCGACCTCAAGCCGGGTGCCGGCCTCGACGTCCTGGATCACCTCGCGCAACGCCCGAGGCAGCTCGATCTGCCCGTCGTTGGCCAGCCCGAAGATCACCTCGCGGATCTCGTCCACCGCCGAGCGAGCCAGCCCCTGGGCGGCCAGCACCCGCTCGAGCACCGCCGGCGAGATCATGGGATGGCGCCGGCACCACTCGAGATTCATGCCGATCGTCAGCAGATGCTGGGCGACGCTGTCGTGCAGCTCGCGCGCGATCCGGTTGCGCTCCTCGCTGATCAGCTGGCGCCGGCCGGCCTGCTCCAGACGTCGCAGGGTGCCCTCGAGCTCTGCGCGCCGGCGCTCGAGCTCAGCCGCCCGGCGCCGGTTCTCCTGAAACAGCGAGGCATTGTGCAGAGCGACGCCGGCGTGGTTCGCGAGCGTAACCAGGATCGACACGTCGCCTGGCGCGACCTCGACACCGTCGGAAAGGCCAGCCGCGAGCATCCCGGCCGGCTTGCCGTCCACCGGCATCGGAGCGGCCACCATGACGCAGGGCTCGCCACCGAACTCGAGCCCCTCGTCGTGGTCTGCGAGCACCGGCCCCTTCACGGCGAGTGTCCTCTCGGTGAGAGCCTCGAGCATCCGAGGCGGCACGGCCCAGCGCTGAATAACGCCGTTGCTGGCATGGACGAACATCCGCGCCATCCCGACGCCTGGGTACTCGCCGGAGAACACCATCGCCGCCCAGCGCGCGTCGAAGTGGTGCGCAGCCGCCTCGACCACGGCGTCGCACACGGCGACGGGCCCAGCCGGCGCCGTGCACAGCGCGGAGGAGATCCTCTCGAGCGTCTCGATCGTATGGTCCAGCCGGGCTGACTTGTCGCGCCAGGCGGCGTAGAAGCTCGGCTTGGAAGAGCGGACGCCGATGAGGCGCTCGAGCGCCAGCCGGTCGACGGGGGCACGGTCGTCAGTAGGCGGCGACGCAGATCCTGCGGACATCGTCCTCGGTGACGGGTCTCGGGTTGGTCGCGATATAGGCGTCGCGCAGCGCGTTCGCCGCGAACAGCTCGAAGTCGGCCGCACCGACGCCGATCTCGTGCAGGCCGCTCGGAATCCCCAGGGCTCGGCTCAGCTCGTCGACGCGCTCGATCGCCCGCTCGGCCGCAGTGCACGCGTCGAGCCCGTCCGTCGCGACGCCGAGGGCTCTCGCCACGTCGACGTAGCGGTCGGCGTGAGTCTCGGCGTTGAAGCGCATCACGTGCGGCATCAGGATCGCATTGAGCAGCCCGTGCGGGAGATCGAGCGCGCCACCGATCTGGTGGGCGATCGCATGCGTGGCACCGAGAAGCGCGTTGGTGAACGCCATCCCGGCCTGCAGACTCGCGCGGGCCATCCCCTCGCGCGCCGTGAGATCGAACGGATCCTCAACCGCCGCCGGGAGGTGTTCGACGATCCCCCGCACCGACGCGATCGCGAGATCCTTGCTCAGGAAGTCGGAGGCTTCGGACACCAAAGATTCGATCGCATGGCTGAGGGCATCGATGCCGGTGTGCGCGGTCAACTCGGGGGACATCGTCGTCAGCACCTGCGGGTCTGTCACGGAGATCTCGGGAACGAGCGCGCGGCCGCCGATCGTCGCCTTCAGGCGTCGCCTGGTGTCGGTTACCACGCAGAATTGCGACACGTCCGATCCTGAGCCGCCGGTCGTTGGCACCATCACCATCGGTGGGATCGGGCTGGTGGCTCGGTCGATGCCCTCGTAGTCGAGGATCTGACCGCCGTTGCCGCTGAGGATCGCCACCGCCTTGGCGAGGTCGATGCAGCTGCCGCCACCGACCGCCAGGAGCGCGTCGCAGCCGCTCTCGAGGTAGCTCTCGAACGCCGCTTGGACCTCGAAGTCCTTCGGGTTGGGCGTCAGGTCGTGCCACAGCCGCCACTGCACGCGCACGTCGGCGAGATACGGCACCGCGCGCTCGACCCAGCCGGCCGCGAGCACGCCCGGATCGCTCACGACCATCGGGCGCCGGCCGCCGACCCGGCGGACTGCGCTGCCCACCTCCGCCAGCGTGCCTACGCCAAAGATCACCTCCGGGGTCACGAACTTGCTTACGCGCCCTCGCGGCGGCCAATTTGCGCGCGCGGCGTCCGTGGACACGGGGGTGGCTTCAGAGGGCGTCGGAGCCACCGCAGTGGAAACCGAGAGCGCGCCCTCTGTCGCCGCCGCTGGTCTCGGGGTGAACTGCTCCAATCCCTTCTCCTAGGCCGGACTGCCGTCCGATGCTACCGCTCTGGACGCTGGTCGTTTGCGTCCTCGCGCACAAAACGCCACCGGAGCGCGCACATCGACGACCCTGATCACCGGTCCATCGATGCGTGCGGCTTGCGCCCGCTCCGAAACGAGCCGATCTCGTGTGCTACGCACCAGACTCCGCCTACCCCATAATCGTGCTTCTACTCTTCGACATCGACGGAACGCTGCTCGACGGCACGGCGCCGCTGGTGGGCGAGGCAATGACCGCTGCTTTGCGAGAAGTGCACGGAGTCGATACCAGCCTCATCCGGATCCCCATCCCGACGGCCGGGCGGACCGACGGCGAAATCGCGCGCGCGATCCTGCTCGACGCCGGCATCGCCGCGAACCGGATCGACGCATGCGCCGATCGAGTGCGCGACCGCTGCTGCGAATGGTCTGTCCGCCTGATCCCCGACGATCTCTCCGGGACCGTGCTTCGTGGAGTGCGGGATTTGCTCAGCTGGCTCACCGATCAACAGGACGTGAAGCTTGGACTGCTGACCGGGAACTACGAGCCGATCGCGCGGATGAAACTGACGCGAGCTGGCATCGGGGCGGCGTTTCCCGCCGGGCAGGGCGCCTTCGGCTCCGACGCCGAAGATCGGACGGCACTGCCGGCGATCGCCCGGAGCCGCGCCGGGACGTCCGGGCGGCCGTGGTCCCGCGGGCAGACGATCGTGATCGGCGACACGCCCCAGGACATCGTTTGCGCGCGGGCGGACGGAGTCCGCTGCGTGGCGGTGGCGAGCGGCGCGTACGTGAGCGAAGCACTGACGGATGCCGACGCCGTCGCCCGCGACGCCTCCGAACTCCGGCGGATCCTGCCGGACTTGATCGGCAGCGGTTAGCGTCCGGCGCTAGCTGCCACCCGGGAGGCTAATGCCAATTGTCAGGAAGACTGCCATCATGACGAACGCGATCCCGGTCAACAGGTCGGTGCGGATGCGGGGTACGAAGTGGGCCGCCGTGCGGCCGATCTGGTGCCCGGCCACCGACATCACAAACGTGATCACCCCGAACAGGAGTGGCGCGAGCCAGGGCGAGTATCCAGCGAGGCCAAGGGTCGCGCCGGCGGCCACGTTGTCGACGCTCAACGGCAGGGGCAGCCCGCGCGTCGCCCAGTGCAAGTCCGGATCCGCGTGTTCGGGTTTCAGCAACGCCCGGACGACGACGAACAGGCCGTAGGCACCGATGCCGACCGCGGCAACCGTGGTGGCCGTGGAGTCGATCTTGTTGCTTATGTAGTCGCCAGCGATTATCCCGACGAGCGGTGCGATGCCATCCCAGAGGCCGAAGATGGAGGAAGTCTTGACCGACCGAAGCAAGGTCGGCTTTAACCCTCCAAGCGCGATCGACACCCGGAAGTTGTCCAGGCTCAGCGTGAATCCGAGAGAAAGGAGCGCGAACATTGGTTCTTTTGAAGGGTCGGCGGTGCGGCCTGCGATCTGTCACGACTCCGAGCCGTGACAGATCGCATAAGGCTTCGTTCGCTGTGCTCTACTCCGGCAGCGCGAACGCGAACAGCGCGGATCCACCGGCCTGGGCGAGCGCCCCGGGGTAGAACCCCTCGGTCCAGGCGCCGTATCCGACCGGCACGGCGATGTACTGCCGTCCGTCGACGCTGTAGGAGCAGGGACTCGAGTGGTGGCCGCTGCCGCAGGTGTACTGCCACAGTAGGTCTCCACTGCTGGCGTTAAACGCCCTTAATATCCCCGCGGGGTCGCCCGCGAACACGAGGTCGCCGCCCGTGGTCAGCACCGAAGCGGTCATCGGGTGCTCGTTGCGGAAGCGCCACTTCTCCTGACCCGTGGCTGGATCGATGGCGGACAGGTAACCGGACACGTCCTCGGTGTCCACCGCGACCCCCGCGCCCCAGTACGGGATGCTCTCCTTGAATTCCCGGCGCCGTCGCGTGGCCGTCGCCCCAACATCCTGGACCGGCGCGTAGAAGAGCCCCGTGTCCGGGCTGTAGGCGGCGTGTGTCCATTCCTTGGCGCCGGCCGGGCCGGGCCAGAAGTGAACCGGCTCGCCCTCCTTGTCGGGAAACACTCGCGGCGTGACCTTGCCGCTGGAGTCGATCTCGCCCCAGGTGATGCGATCGACGAACGGCACCACACGGATCAGGCTGCAGTCCGTGCGGTCCAGGACGAAGAAGTACCCGTTCTTGTCAAAGTGGCCGGAACACTTCCGGCCGTCCATCTCGAACAGGATGTTCTCCATCGTCGAGTCGTAGTCCCACACGTCGTGCGGGGTGTACTGGTAGTGGCCCTTGATCTGGCCGCTGTCCGGGTCGACCGCGACAACGCAGTTGGTGAACAGGTTGTCGCCCTCTCGGACCGCCCCGTCGAAGTCGGGGCACGGGTTGCCCGTGTTGAAGTACAGGAGGTTGAGCTCCTGATCGAACGTCGGCGTGGTCCAGCAGTTCGCGCCGCCCCGCGCCCAGGCCTGGCCATCGGATGGCCAGGTCTCGGAGCCCGGCTCTCCCGGCTCGGGGACCATGTAGCAGCGCCAGACGCGCTCTCCGGTCTCCAGCTTGAACGCGTCGGCGTGGCCGCGCACTCCGAACTCGCCGCCGGAGCTCCCGACGATCACCATGTCCTTGACGATCAGCGGCGCAACCGTAGCGCTCTCACCGGCCCGCACGTCGCCGTACGTCTGGTCCCAGACCAGCTGACCGGTCTCGGCGTCGAGGGCGATCACGTGCGCGTTGAGGGTCGCCATGAAGACCTTTCCGGCTGCCACGGCGCACCCGCGGTTGACGTTCCCGCAACACAGCCGAACGTCGTACGGGGACGCGCGGTGGTAGCGCCACAGCTCGGCTCCCGTCTTCGCGTCCAGTGCCCAGATCCAGCCATCCCAGCCGGTGACATACATGATCCCGTCGACCACGAGCGGGGACGCCTCGAACGAGTACGTCGACGCGCCCGAGTGCATGCCCACCGAGCCGCACTGGAACACCCACGCGGGAGTCAGGCCCTTGACATTCCCCGTATTGATCTGGTCGAGCGGGCTGTAGCGCTTCCCGTCGTAGTCGCCGTAGTACGTGAGCCAGTTGTGGGGCTCCGCATCGCGACCCTTGAGGATCCGGTCGTAGTTGACGCCCTTCGCCACAGGCGGGGCGCTCCCGATGTAGCCAGGGCTCAGATTCCTGAAGTCGACGGCCTCGCCTGCGTCGACGTACTCAGTCTCAGTTGCCATCAACTGCTCCTTTCTACGGCCGCGGCTGGGGTGGGCGGTCGAGCTTGGCTTCGTCCGGGACCTCTCCCCCGACGACGATCGTGCCGGTCAGGCCGCCACCCTCGTCGTTTCCGGTCCGAGAGCCGTACCAGTAATAGCCGGGGCCGTCGAGGTTGAGGGTTGCGGTCCCTTTCGAGAAGTTCACCAGCCAGATGAACTTAGCGTCGCCGTTGCACGGCAGAACCGCGCAGTGGGAGTTGTTGTCGTCGTTGATGATCTCGAGCACGAGGTCGCCCGCGTGAGGGAGGACCAGGACCCCGGGGTCGAACACCAGCTCGTCCATCGGTATCCGGACGGTGGCGTGCATCTTGCCGTCGGATCCCTCCTCGGCCATCCCGACATTTCCGCGGCCGAGGATCCGGCCCAGCGTCACCCCATTCTGTTTTGCCAGCCCCTCCATAACACTCTCGTCGACGGTGGCGGTCACGCGACTCTCCTTCCATCGGAAAATGGGCCAAAAACAAACTAACAGGGGCACGACCGCGGCACAACCTGGCTGTAAGTGACAAATCTTATTGACTGACGGGTCAGGTACACACTGACTGATCGGTCAGGTGTGATACTGACCGGTCAGTACACAATTCACTGATTGGTGGGCAAGAAGGCTCACCTGCCGCTCTCAGCCAAGCGAGATCTTCTGGGCGCCCGCCACACGCAGATAGTCGAGCACGGTGCCGCTCGACTCGCGCAGCCTCAGGAGCTCCGCGAGGGAAGCGTACCGGCCTCCGGCCAAGGCATCGGCGAGCAGGGCGCCTCCCCACGCCGCGGTGCTCGCCCGACCCGGAACCAGCGCGACCACCGGCGCGATGGCTCCCAGTGACGCGCCGAGGCTCAGGATCAGCTCGGGGAGGCGGGCCAGGCGGCCGGAGACGACGATCTCCTGCGGGGTCGGCACGCTCACCACGAGGGCGCGCACGGCTTTGGCCGCTGCCTCCAGCAGTGCCGTCCAGCCTTCAACGTGAGCCGACGCGGATGAGGCCCACAGCGCCCGCAGGTCCGTCATGTCGAGCTCGCCGGCGGGATCCAGGGCCCCCCCGCTGTACAGGGTGTCCTTCCGGAGCGCCGGTCCGAGCAGGTACGCGAGCTCGCCGTCCAGGGCGCCGGCGGCCCGCACGCCCAGTGGTCCCGAAGACCCGCCCATGCCGTCGACGATCTGTCCCCCGTCGATCGCCATTGCCGCGGTGAAGCCGCCCCCCAGCTCGAGCAGGACCATCGACGTCTCTGGCGGCGTGATCGCTCGGCGAGCGGATTGGTCGATGATCGCGCACGCGGCCGCGCACACCTTGTCCGCTGTTCCGAGGTCGATCCTGTTGTACTTGCGGTGCCGCGGAACCGAGGGCAGGTGGATGACGCCGGGACCGAAGACGACCGGTAAGCCGCTGCCCGCGAGTGCACGGAGCAGGGAGCGCATCCCGCCGACGCCCGCGTCGGCGCGCGCCTCGTCGGGCCTCACCAGCACCATCTGGGATAACTCGCGCTCCCCGACGTCGGCGGCGGCCACCAGCGGGAGGCCGTAGCCGCTCGGACCGTAGACCAGGTCGTATGGCCCGTTGCGTGCCAGCGCGTCGAGCAGGGGTCCGCCGTCCTCGCTCAGCGAGCCGGTCTCAAACACCTCCTCCACGACCGGCTCGCCGTCCTGCAACACGCACAGGTCAAACGAGACCGTTCCCGGGTCGATGCCAGCTACGCGGGGCATATCATTTGGGCATGAGCACAACGGAAGACAAGCCAGGCACCTATCGCGAGGACGAGATCCCCGCGAAGTTCTCGGAGTATGGCCTCGACGAGTGGTACTACGAGGACAAATGGATCCGCCGCAAGTACAACACCGACGGCTGGCCGTCGACGCTGATGGCCGTCAACGCCGTGGGGTACCTGTGCGAGGCCGCCGGCCATCACGCAGACCTTAACGTCACCTGGGGCAAGCTCTGGGTCAAGCTGGCCACGCACTCGGCGGGTGGTATCACGGACAAGGACTTCACGCTGGCGCGCAAGATCGAGGACACGATCCTGTGGCGCCCCGAAGACGACAGCCCGCTCGACGGACCGATGGGCAAGTTCGTCTTTTCCAAGTAGTCGGCCGGCAACTGAATAGGGGGCCGTTACTCACAGCGCCTTGAGAGCGACGTCGTACACGCCCTCGAGGTCTAGCACCGTGCCCTTGGTCTCGAACAGCCGCCGGATGCAGGCCTTGTGCAATTTCATCTTCGGGCCGCCCACCGCCAGCGCGCCGAGCTTCAGAACCCCGTCTTCCTCCTTAAGGCTGTCGCCTCGGTCGACGCCCTCGACCCCAACTGGCTCGGCCGCCGAGTAGTCGACCACGACGCGTGGGCCCTCCTGCGCCCAGCCGTTCCGCCGCAGGATCCGCGTGCCCCCCGGGCCGGCGGCGAAGATGACCACATGACCAGCCAGCGCAGCGTCGAGCTCGTCACTCGACGCTGGCTCGACGACCTCGAACCCGGCCTCTTGGGCGACCGGAATGCCCGACGCGCGGCGATGGCCGCCCTCCATCACATCGGGCGGGAAGGTGAACATGGTCACTGCGGCGCCCTCGCGCCGCAGCAGCTCCGCCGTGCGCAGTCCGACCGGCCCGACCCCGATCACCGCCGCGCGGCTGCCCTTCAGTGTCACCGCGCCGCGGACGCGGGCCACGGCGGCGGCCGCCGTGGTGTTGGAGCCGTCCGAGTCGAGCATGATCGACGGGTTGAACGGCTTGAAGAACAGCTTCTGCGCTGCCTCGAACACCGCCTCGCCATCGCGCACCTTCGACCCTCCCACCCAGAAGGCGGTATTAGCGAGGCCGTCGGGACCACGCGGGAAGATCGCGCCCTGGACGACGCCTGCCAGATTCTCAGCGGTGATCTGGCCGTATCCGATCACGACGTCCACGTCGGCGTCGTAGGCGGCGATCGCGTCGAAACCACTCGGGTGTTGATCGGTGTCCAGCTGAACCAGGATCTTCTTCATAAAAGCGGCACCTTTCGCTAGATGTCCTCCCGTCGAGGTTCGGGAAAGCTCAGGAGGCCCCAGTCGAGTGGACCCTCCTGGCGGTAGTTCTTGTGCAGTCCCCGCGCGATCGTGGCCTTCATCAACTCCTTGCCGAGATAGAAGGCGTGCGACGCGTCACTCACGCCGAGCTGATCGAACACCGCGTACATGTTGGCTTCCCGGACGAACCGCTCGCCGTTGAAGGCGTACAGCCAGTCGGCATCGGCGAACAGGCGGTAGTTGGCGTCCGAGATCTCGGCCTGCATCGCCCGCAGCTCCTGCTCCGAAGGCGCGCGCATCGACTCATCCCTGCTCGTGACGAGCCCCGAGTCGATGTGCTTGGGCGGTCGCGCCTGGCGCTGGGCCAAGTGCATGATCTGTGCCGCCAGCACCGTCTCGCGCACGGCTCCGCGCGCCCACCCGATCACCTCGGTCGTCAGAACCGCGCCGATCCCGACCTCCTGGCAGAAGCCGATCAGCAGCGCCGTGACCCCGGTCGAGTCGGCCTCGGTCAGCTCGGTCAGATTGCCGATTCCCATGAGGATCTCGGCCCCCGGATGGCGGCGACGAACCTCGACGTAGCGGGCCAGTGACGCCGCGAAGCCGGAATTGATCGGAGCCAAAATCGAATCCAGCAGGTACGGGCGGTCGAGTTGCTCCATCCGAGCGGCCAGCTGGTCGAGCCCGTCGAGGTCGTCCGGGTCCTCTGTGATCAGCACCGGGGTGGCGTGCAGGTCCTTCCCCAGCTCGATCGTGTTCGGCGTGAGGCTAAGCACGTAATCCACGCCGGCCCTGTCCGCCATCCGGATGTGCTCGGGGTCGAGCGTGTCGATGCTCAGCGACAGCCCGCGCTCTCGCAGCGCCGCGATCGTCGGCGGCCCCTCGGTCAGCCACGAGCGATCGAGCGACAGGCCGAGGTCGATCACGTCGGCTCCCTCCGCGCGGTAGGCCTCCGCCCGGTCGATCACCTGCTCCCGCGACAGCGATTGCACACCGTTGATCTCGGCAAACACACGTACATCCCGCGGACCGAGCTCCGCCCGGATGGCCTCCCGCCCGTACCACTCCGGCAGCGCCCGGACGTCGGCGGGGCCCTTGCGCACCGGCAAGCCGGTCGCCTGCTGCAGCGTGTCCAAATCGCCTTCGCACAGCCCTGGAATCACGATGCTGTCCACCCCGTCCGGCACCTCCAGCCGTCTGGCGATCCAGCGCGTCGTCATCAGCGCCGCGACGCTGATGTTCATCACCGCAATTTGATGGTCGATTTCCAGCTCGGCCGCGATGTTGCGCAACGCCGGCTCGGCTAGCCGGCCGGTGACGAACAGCGTCTCAGCCAACTGTCCCACCGTTGATGTTGACCGCCTGACCCGTGACGAAGCCGGACGCGGGCGAAGCCAGCCACACCGCGGCGCCGGCAACGTCCTCCGGCCGGCCCCAGCGCCCCAGCGGCGCGCCCGCCGCGACCTCCTCATAGAACGCGCGGTCCACGCCCGCCCCGAAGGCGGTCTCGATCCACCCGGGGCATAGCACGTTGACGCGCACGTCGGGGGCCACGGATCGCGCGAACGATTTGGAGAAGCCGAGCACCCCCGCCTTGACCGCGGCGAACAGCTCCGGGTCCTCACCGGCCATTCCGTCGGCGGTGGCGTGATCCCAGCCGATGTTGAGGATGCAGCCGCCGGGGCGCATGCGGGCGGCGACCAACCGCGAGCATCGGATCGTGCCTTTCAGGTCGAGCTCGAGCAGCGCCTGGAGCTTACGCTCGGGCGGCCACTGCCCGGCCTCCCCGGTGAGCACGTCGGCGCCCGCGTTGTTGACCCAGACGTCGACGTTCTCGAGCGCGGCGAAGGCCGCCTTCACGATCGCGGTGCAGCCGTCCGCTGTGCTGAGGTCGGCCCGCAGCAGAGGATGGACGGGACCGAGCTCGTCCGCCAGCGCTTGCGCCGCCTCCGAGGAGTGCCAGAAGCCGATGCCGACGCGGGCGCCGGCCGCGGCGAATGCGGTCGCGATCGCTCTTCCGATCCCGGAGCTGCCTCCGGTCACGACCGTGCGCAGACCGGCGAGCGCCAGCTCTCCGGTCTGCGCGGTCAACTGCTCCCCCGCTAGCCCTCGGCGCCGCCGGCGAACGGGTGACGCGCGGCGGGCGTTTCTGCGAGCACTTTGTCAGTGCTCGGCTCACCGCCCAGGGCGCGGGCGATCGAGGACTTCACGGCCTCGTAGTTCCAGTCGTAGATCTTCTGGTCGTCCTCGGCCTCCCAGTGGATGAACACACCCACGATGATGACCAGGTCGTCGACCTGATCCTTGGGGATCACGCCCTCGGCGACCGAGTCGACCACGGCCCGCGAGACCGCGGCCTGCGCGGGGCCGAACAGCTGCAATGCCTGCCTCGCGCCCTTGATCGTCACCTTGTTGCTGATCACGGTGTCTGGCTTGGCGGGCAGGTTGGGCGTGACCACGGCCAGCAGGTTGGTGTGCCCCTCCTTCTCGTTGACGAACGCGTTGGCGAACGCTTCGCCGACTGGTCCGCTCTTGGACCCAAGGAGCAGGTCGATGTGAGCGACCTCGTTACCTTCGCCTACCAGAGCCTCGCCGGTTGCCAGGGTGATGGCCATAAAGTGAGTCTCCTCTCTCCTATCGTATGGTGACGCGGGTGACCGCAACCCTAGCTCACTTGACACTGAGCGAGGACCTACTTGAGCGTCAGGTGCAGCTCGCGTGCCTGCTTGAGGTGTCAGCAGCCAAGCCGGGCAACATCACGCCCGCCCATGACTTCGCGGGCACGACCTACGCGGACATGGTGCGCTCGGCGCTCGCGCTCGGTCGGGTCTTCGGGCGCGGTCGGGTCCTGCAGCGAACCGTGGGGGAGCTGATCGTGGACGGGGTGCAGGCAACGGTGCAGGTCGCAGGCGCCAACACCAACCTTGGGATCGTGCTCCTGTTCGCGCCGCTGGTCCGCGCGGCCGTGACCCGGCGGCCCGACGAACCGTTGCGAGCGGCCATCGAGCGGACGCTTGCGCAACTCAGTGTCGCCGATGCGGCCGCGGCCTTCACGGCGATCGCCCGGGCAAACCCCGGCGGCCTGGGCGACGCGCCGGAGCACGACGTCCGGCATCCGGCGCGCGTCTCCCTGCGCGAGGCGATGGCGGCCGCCGCTCACCGCGACAGCATCGCCTCGGAATACGCCAGCGATTACGCGATCGTGTTCGACACCGGGCTGCCGTTGCTGACAGAGGCGCTCGACGACGGCGCCCCGACGCTCGACGCGATCGTGTCTCTCCACCTCGGGCTGCTCGCCCGCCACCCGGACACCTTGATCGAGCGCAAGGCCGGGGCCACGGTGGCGCAGGCTGTGACCGAGGCAGCGCGCGAGGTGCGCGCCGGCGCCCGCACGGTCGAGGAGTTCGACGCCTCCCTGCGCGGACCCGACCACCGTCTAAACCCGGGTACGACCGCCGACCTGGTGGCCGGCACGCTACTGGCCGCACAGCTGAGCGGAGTGACACTGCCATGAATGTGCTGGTGGTTGCCGTGAGCGCACGGATGCTCGCCCAGCTGGCGGTGGCCGACGGCTATCAGGTGACCGCGCTCGACCGCTTCGGCGACGTCGACCTGCGCGCGGTCGCGCCCGGAGCAACAGCGCCGAGCAGCAACGCGCTGGCGGCCCTCGCGGGGGACCGCGAGGCAGACGCGGTCGTGTACGGCGCCGGGTTCGAGAATCGACCCGATCTGGTGAGGCGGCTGGCCGAAGGACGTGAGCTGCTGGGAACGCCGCCCGAATTGCTGCAAGCTGTGCGCAACCCCTGGGCGGTGGGCGCTGCAGCGCGGGCGGCCGGCGCGTGCGCCCCAGAGACCCGGTCGGTCGATGAGCTCCCGGAGTGCACCGGCGCTCGCCGGCGCGAGGGAGACGGCAATGCGTGGTTGCGTAAGCCGCGCCACGGCGGCGGTGGCCACGGCGTGCGCCGGTGGATGGGGGGACGGATGCGGCCGACGGAGATCCTGCAGCGCCGGGTCGACGGACTGTCGTGCTCGGCGGCGGCGATCGGCGACGGCCGCGGGGCCGCCGTCCTCGGCCTCACCGAGCAGCTGCATCGCTCGCCCGGCTTCGGGTGGATGGGCAACGTGGCGCCTCCGCGAATGCCCGAGGCCGAACTCGACGAGCTCGACGGTCAGCTGCGCGCTGTATGCGACGAGGTTGCGGCCCGCTTTGGTGTCCGGGGAGCCTTCGGTGTGGATGCCATATGGGACGGCCGCCACGCGTGGGTGCTCGAGGTCAACCCGCGGCCGCCGGCTGGGCTCGAGCTGTTCGGGCCTGGGAGCTTCGAGGCGCACGTGCGTGGGGCGCGGGGCCTCGGGCTCCCGACCGCCGGCGTACCCCCGGCGACGAAGCGTGCAAAGGTGAAGCTCGTGCTGTTCGCAGACCGCGACCTCCGCGCCCCTGATCCTGACTGGTGGCCGGCGGGCCTGGTGCACGACATCCCTCGCGCCGGCGAGACGATTGAACGGGGCGCGCCCGTGTGCACGCTGATTTCGGCTAATGCCGGTGTGTCCCAGCTCCTCGAGCGCGGCGCCCGCCTCCTGTCCGCGCTTCCCGACGCGGTGCTCGTCGGTGGCTGACTTCAGGCCCGTCACCTGCGCGGGTTGTGGTCTGCTCTGCGACGACGTGACCGTCGATGCCTCGAGCGACGAAATACAGATGCGGCCTCACTGCCCGCTGGGCTCGCAGTGGTTTTCAGACCGCATGCGCCGTCGGGACGGAGCGCCGGCCACCATCAACGGCGAGCCGGCAGACGTCGAATCGGCGATCGCGCGAGCCGCCGAGCTGCTGCGCGGCGCGCGCCGTCCGCTGGTTCATGGGTTCGACGGCGCCACCGTGGAGGACGCGCGGGCAGCGCTCGCCTTGGCCGACCGGCTCGGGGCGCTGGTCGTGACCGAGCGCGTCGCGAACGTCTGGCCCGGCGCCCCGGCGGTCCCACTGCGGGGCGCGTCCAGCGCCACGCTGGGCGAGATCCGCGATCGCTCGCGGCTGGTCGTCATCTGGCGCGAGGATCCTGAGACCACCCATCCGCGGCTGCTCGACAGACTCGGTTTCGGCCACGCCCCCTCGCGGGCGGGGGCCGAGCGCACGCTGGTGGTGGTCGATGACCGTGACACCGCGACCGCACGGCGCGCCGACACGCTTCTGCGCTGGGAGCGGGATCACGACCTCGACGCGCTCACTAGCCTGCACGTGCTGCAGAGGAGATTGGCGCTGCGGCCTGGTGAGCTGGCAGGCGAGGTGACCGGTCTGATGGATCGCCTCAGGGCGGTTCCTCATGCCGCGTTCGTGTACGGACCGGGCCTGACGGGCGCGGCGGGTGGCCAGCGACGTACGCTCGCGCTGCACGAGCTCGTGCGCGCGCTGTGCCGCGAGCGCCATGTGGTCACGCTCGAGTTGCCTGCCGCCACCGGGACCAGAGGAGCCGACGACGTGCTGGCCTGGCAGACCGGGTACGGCGGGGCGGTCGATCTAGCCGGCGGTCATCCCGAGCTGATCACCGCCACGCACCGGCTCGACGAACACGAGGGCGTCGATGTGTCTCTGCTGGTCGAGGCCACGCCGGCGAAGCTGCCCACCGGCATGACGGAGATCGCGGTGGGCGGCGCGCCGGCGGGGCCCGGTGTTGCGGTATCGATCCGCACCGCGCCGGCCGGGGTGTCGGCCACCGGTACCGGCCACCGGCTGGACGGGGTCCCGCTGGCGCTGCAGGCGCTCCGTCCCGAGGACGCTCCAACGGCGGCCGCGGTGCTCGCGCGGCTGTACGACGAGGTGCAGCGGTGACAGCGATCCGGATCAGCGGCGGCCGGGTCCATGATCCCGCCAACGACCTCGACGGCCAGCTCCGCGACGTGTGCGTGAATGACGGGAAGGTCGTCGCAGACGTCGGGCCAGCAGCCCGCCGCATCGACGCTCGCGGGATGGTCGTGATGGCCGGCGGTGTCGACATCCACGCTCACATCGCGGGCCCCAAGGTCAACGCGGCACGCAAGCTCTCGCCCGACGAGCGCCGCGACCAGCCGCTGGACCGAACCGAGCTTCTGCGCTCCGGCACCGGCGGTCTGGTCCCCTCGACCTTCGCCACTGGCTACCGCTACTCGCTGCTCGGGTACACCACCGTGGTGGAGGCGGCCGCCCCGCCGCTGGCCGCGCGCCATGTGCTCTCCGAGCTGCGCGACACGCCATTGATCGACAAGGCCTTCCTCATCCTGATGGGCAACAACCAGGTGCTGTTCGAGCTGATTCGCCAATCCGGCGGTGCCGTCTCGCCTCAGCTGCGCGACGCGGTGGCGTGGTGGCTCGACGCGACCGGCGGCTACGGAGTCAAGCTCGTCAACCCCGGCGGCGTGGAGCGCTGGAAGCAGGACAACGGCAACGTCCACTCGCTCGACGACGGGGTTGATGGCTTCGATGTGACCCCACGGCAGGTGCTCGAGGCGATCGGCGGGGCGGTGGACGAGCTCGGGTTGCCGCATCCTGTCCACGTCCACCCCAACAAGCTTGGGGTACCGGGTAATGCCGACACGACCCTGGACACCATGCGCACGCTGTCGGGACGGCAGGCGCACTTCGCCCACCTCCAGTTTCACAGTTACGGCGGCAAGCCCGGCGGATCGCCTCGGTCCCGCGCGCCCGAGCTCCTCGACTTCCTGTCCTCTCATCCCGAGATCACCGCTGACGTCGGCCAGGTGATGTTCGGGCCGGCGGTGACAATGACAGCCGACGCTGCGGTGTCGGCCCTCCTTCGTGACCTCGGCGCCGACAAGTGGATCAACCACGACACGGAGGTGGAGACCGGCTGCGGGATCGTCCCGTACAGATACCGGGCCGGCAACTATGTTCACGCTCTGCAATGGGGGATCGGACTGGAGCTGTTCCTGCTGGGCCAGAACCCATGGCAGGTGATGCTGTCGACCGACCACCCCAACGGCGGCTCGTTCCTCTCGTATCCGAAGCTGATCCGCCTGCTGATGGACCGGGCCTTTCGGGAGGACCAGATGGGCCGCGCGAACCAGCGGGCCATTCGGCGCACCGCCCTTCCCGACGGGCTCGACCGCGAGTACTCCCTGAATGAGATCGCGATCATCACCCGCGCCGCGCCCGCCCGCCGGCTCGGGCTCCACGACAAGGGTCACCTCGGGATCGGCGCTGACGCCGACGTCACGATCTACCACGATCGCGCCGATCGCGAGGAGATGTTCGCCACGCCTCGCTACGTGATCAAGGGTGGTGACGTGGTCGTCGAGGACGGCGAGTTGCGCCGCTCCGAGGACGGGCTGCTGCTATCGAGCCGCGCCGCCTTCGATCCCGAAGTGAGCAGGGTCCTGGAGCCGCTGTTCGGCGAGCGCTACACGGTGGCGTTCGAGCACTATCCGGTTCGCGACCCGGCGCTGCGCGAACCGTGTCGGATCGTCGAGGCCGGTACATGAGCGGCTACGCGTTGGGCGCCACGGAGGTTGCCGACACGTTCGCCGAAGCATTCCCGATGCGCTACGCGCGCCTGGTGATCACCGCCGCCACCGACGGCTGGGCGCAGGCAGCGGGCCGCTCGATGACCGGCTTCGCCACCTCGGTGATCGGCTGCAAGTGCGAGGCGGCGATCGAGCGCTCGGTCGACCCGGGGGAGACCCCCGACGGCCGGCCCGGGATCGCGGTGCTGCTGTTTGCGATGGACCGCGAGGGCGTCGGCAAGCGCGTTCTGGAGCGAGTCGGCCAGAGCGTTCTGACCTGCCCGACGACTGCGTGCTTCGATGGGCTTCCGGGGGCCGAAAAGACCGTGGCCCTGGGCGGGAGCCTGCGCTACTTCGGTGACGGCTTTCAGGCGAGCAAGGTGATCGCCCGACAGCGGTTCTGGCGTATTCCGGTGATGGAGGGCGAGTTCCTGGTCTGCGACTCCGTCGGAGTCGGCCGAGGGGTCGGAGGAGGGAACCTGGTGATCGGGGCGGGCGACGAGGACGCGGCGCTCACCGCCGCGCAGGCTGCGGCCGACGCGATGCGCGGCGAGGGCATCGCGCTGCCGTTCCCCGGCGGAATCGTCCGCAGCGGAAGCAAGGTCGGCGCGCTGACCTCGAAGTCGATGCCCGCCTCTACCAACCATCAAATGGCGCCAACGCTGCGCGCCCAGGTCGATGACACGCTGGTCCCGGAGGGCGTCGGCGCGTTGTTCGAGATCGTGATCGACGGAGTGTCCGATGACGCTGTCCGCGAGGCGATGCGCCGCGGGCTCCACGCCGCCGCCGCCGCCGGCGCGTCCCATGTCACCGCTGCCAACTTCGGCGGCAAGCTCGGCGAATTTCACTTCCCGCTGTCCGAACTGCGCGACTCGCCGTGACGCTCACGCTGACGCTCCAAACCGAACCGTCGGCGCGGGTGCTCGCGGCGCCGCTGATTCCAGAGCGTCTGCGCGGGCTCGGCGCCGCTGAGGTCGCTGCCCTGCGCCTGCGTTTTGGTCGCCAGACGCTGGCCGTAGGCGAGCTGTTCGACGTATCGGGTGCCGCCGATGAGGAGCTGGTGCTGGCGGGCGACCTGCGCCGCGTCGACGGGATCGGCGCCTCGATGTCGAGCGGCCGAGTGCTGGTCGAGGGCGCTTGCGGCGACCATGTCGGCGCGCGCATGAGCGGCGGCGAGATGGAGGTCCGTGGCGATGCCGGCGCCTGGGCGGGCGCTGAGCTACAGGGAGGGCTTCTACGGATCTCGGGCGACGCTGGCGCCAGGCTCGGCGCTGCCTATCCCGGCGCCCGGGCGGGCATGACCGGCGGTGAGATCATCGTCTCGGGGGATGCTGGCGAGGAGGCCGGCGCCGGCATGCGACGCGGGCTGGTGGCGGTCGGCGGTCGGACCGGAGCGGGGGCCGGGCTGCGGATGCTCGCTGGCACAGTGATCGCGCTGAGTGGCATCGGCGCGGAGGCCGGGCTCGGCAACAAGCGAGGTAGCCTCGTCTCGGGTCGGGTAGTCGAAACGCTGCCCGCCTATGCCTTCGCGACCCGCTTTCATCCGCCCGCGGTGAGGTTGCAGCTGCGCCGGCTGCACGAGCTCGGGCTGGCCGTCCGCGACGAGCTCCTGCTCGGGACCTGGGCCCGGTGGTCGGGCGACCGGACCGAGCTCACTCGGGGCGAGATCCTGATCTTCGACGACGAGGACGACCCGTGAGCCTGTCGATGAATGAACGTGCCGCTCGGTTGGTGGACGCCCTGGTCGCCGACGCTGGCGGCCTGGGGATCGAGGTCCGAACGCTGGACTCGGGCGCGCGGGTGGTGGATTGCGGTGCCCAGGCCCGCGGCGGACTCCAGGCCGGCCTGGGCTTCGCGGCCGCATGCATGGGCGGATTGGGGAGGCTCGACCTACTGGCGATACCCGTCGGCGAGCGAACCTGGCCCGGCGTCGGCGTCGCCGTGGATGAACCCGCCGCCGCCTGCCTGGCCGCGCAGTACGCCGGCTGGAAGCTCGAGCACGAGGATTTCTTCGCGATGGCCAGCGGCCCGGGTCGTGCTCTGGCCCGGGCCGAAGACCTGTTCGAGGAGCTGGCGTGGCGCGAGCACGCCGACCGAGCGGTCCTCTGCCTCGAGACCCCGCAGGACCCGCCGGCGGCGGTCGTCGAGAAGGTCGCGCAGCGCTGTGGCCTTGATGCGTCCGCGGTCACGTTCCTGATCGCGCCCACCGCGTCTACGTGCGGGTCGGTGCAGATCTCGGCGCGAGTGGTCGAGACCGCGCTGCACAAGCTGCACGAGCTCGGTATCGCCCCGGCCGCGGTGCGGAGCGGCTGGGGCTGCTGCCCGATCGCGCCGGTGGCAAAGAACGACCCGGCCGCGATCGGGCGTACCAACGATGCGGTGCTTTACGGCGCTACGGTGCACCTGTGGATCGAGGCTTCCGACGAGGAGGCCGCCGACCTCGCCCAGCGGCTGCCCTCGGCGGCCTCGGAGGCGTTCGGGACCCCGTTCGGCGAGCTGCTGGCCGCCGCCGACTGGAACTTCTACGACATCGACCCGATGCTGTTCAGCCCCGCCGACGTGACGCTGACCAGCACCGAGTCAGGGCGCGCATATCACGGGGGCGGTCTCGCGCCCGACGTCCTTGAGCGCTCGTTCACCCGGTGACCGGACGCCTCCGAGTCGGTGTGCTGGGCGCGACCGGCTCGTGGCACTCGCGCCGACTGCTCACCGGCCTCGCCGCTCGCGGCCACGAGGTGCTCGCGATCCCCGCGACGCGGCTGCGATCCGAGGTCGACGAGCACGGCGAAGTGCGCGTGCTCGGACCCGACGGTGCCGTCCTGGACGCCTTCGACCTGCTGATCGTCCGTGGGCTGCCGCGGGGGTCGCTGGAGCAGGTGATCTTCCGAATGGACGCGCTGCACGTCCTCGCGGAGCGAGGGGTCCGCTGCGTCAACCGCCCCCGGGCCATCGAGCGGACGATCGACAAGTCCTGGGCCGGCGGGGTGCTCGCCCTCGCCGGGGTGCCCACTCCGCCCACGATCGTATGCGAGCGCTACGACGACGCGATGCAGGCGTTTGAGCGGCTGGGCGGCGACGTCGTGGTCAAGCCGCTGTTCGGCGCGATGGGCAACGGAATCGTGCGCGTCGAGGACCGCGACCTGGCCCACCGAACGTTCCGCGCTCTCGAGCTGGAGCGAGCGGTCTACTACGTCCAACGTACGATCGCGCCCGCCGGCCGGAGGAACCTGCGCGTGCTCGTCGTCGGGGGGGAGGTGGCCGGCGCGATGGAGCGCGTGAGCGACTCATGGCGAGCCAACGTCGCACGCGGCGCGCGTCCACGCGCCGTCGCCCTGAGCGAGGCTGAGCGCGGGCTCGCGCTCGCGGCGGCAGGCGCACTGGAGGCCGACATCGCGGGAGTGGATCTGCTCGGCACGCCGGACGGCGAGGTGGTCGTGCTCGAGGTCAACGGGATCCCCGGCTGGCAAGCGCTGCAGTCGGTGTGCGAGCACGACCTTACGCAGCTTGTGGTCAGCGCCTGCGAGTCGCTGGTCACGGCGTGAGGCGACCCTCGTGCAGAGCGGTGGCCACCAGTGCGCCGGCGGCCCCGGCGGACTCGAGCGCACGCAGGTCTGCGTCGTCGCGTACACCGCCGCCGGCGTAGACCGCGACTCCGGGCAGGGCCGCGGCGAGGTCGGCCACGGCGTCCAGCGGCGGGCCGGAGCCGGTGCCCACGCGGGCGAGATCGATCACCAGCAGCTCGCGCACCCCGAGCGCTCGCGCCAGTGGCGCGGCCGCCGCCGGGTCGCGGCCGGCGAGCTCCGGGTCCGGTGAGATCAGGCGGTCCTCGCGGAGGTCGACGCTCAGGACCCGCGGCGGCTCACGAGCCGCCGGCACACCCTCGGCCAGGTCGTCTGGCCCGATCGACTCGGTACCGAGCACGTTACGCGCCACGCCGGCGCGGTGGAGCGCGGCCGCCGCCCCGGGCGTGGTCGCGCCGGCATCGACCCATGGCTCCGCCACCGACGCGAGCGCCTCCAGCGTCGCCTCGTCCACCGGCTGTCCGGCGAGCGCGTCGAGGTCGGCGACGTACAGGCTGCTCGTCCGGCACAAGGCACACAACGCGCGTGCGACGGCAACCGGGTCGTACCCCTCGACGAGACGGCTGCGCAGCGGCGCATAGTCGACGCGCTCCCCGCGGCGGGCGTGGACAACGATTCCGCCCTTGAGATCGAGAACCGGAACGATTTGCATCGTCCCGTCATGATGCCCTGATGGTCCCGGTGATCGGGCTCGACGTCGGCGGCGCCAACACCAAGGCGGCGGTGGTGGATGGCGACATGCGCGTCCGGACCGTGTCTGAGCCGTTCGAGGTGTGGCGCGAGCCAGAGGCCATGCCCCGCGTGATAGCTGAGGTCGTCGGGCGACTCGGGCTCGATGACGTACCGGTCGCGCTGACCACGACCGCGGAGCTCGTCGACGTGTTCGCCAGCAAGCGAGAGGGAGTGCTGTACGTGCTGGAGGCCGCGCGGCAGGCTCTACCTGGACGCCGGTTGCGCGTCATGACCACCGCCGGCGAACTGGTCGGCCTGCGCGAGGCGCAGGCCGCGCCGCTGCCATGTGCCGCCGCCAACTGGATGGCGACCGCGCTGCTGACAGCGCGCTCCCTGCCCGACGCGATTCTGCTGGACTGCGGCGGAACGACCACGGACGTGATCCCGATCGTCGCTGGCGAGGTCGCCGCGCGGGGGCGGAGCGACCTGGAGCGGCTGCTCGCCGGCGAGCTGGTCTACACAGGGGCGCTGCGGACCAACGTCGCAGCAGTGCTCTCGCACGTGCCGATCGGGGGACGGCCATGCCCGGTGTCCTCGGAGCTGTTCGCGATTTCCGCCGACGCCCACCTGCTGCGTGGCGCCCTGAAGCCAGAGCAATGCACCTGCACGTTTCCCGACAATCGCAGCGCCGCGCCCGGCGAGGTTCGCGCCCGGCTGGCGCGGGTCGTGTGCGCCGACCCCGAGCAGCTCGGCGACGGCGATCTGGGGGCGATCGCGGCCGCGGTCGAGGAGGCGCAGGTAGCCTCGATCACGGTGGCCCTTCGCCGCGTCGCCGCGGAGGTTGCCCCCGGCGCCGAGGTGGTCGCCGTTGGCGTCGGTGCTTTTCTGGCCCGCGCGGCGGCCGAACGATGTGGCCTCCAGGTCCATGCGGATGCCGGCCCGCGCTTCCCTCTCCGTGGCAAGGGGGGAGAGGTCGCGGCCGCGGTCGCGCTGTCGGTGCTGGGCGGTGAGTGAGCTCCGCCCGCTGGTGGTGAAGATCGGAGGTGGGCTGCTGCGGGCGCAGGGGCTCGAGGGACTGCGCCGCGCCTGCGCGGATGCAACCGCGCTCGCCAGCCGCCGACCGGTGCTCATAGTTCCAGGTGGTGGCCCGTTCGCCGATGCCGTACGCGCGGTTGATGCGGAAGTGGGACTTGCCGACGACGTCGCGCATGGGCTGGCGCTGCGGGCGATGGACCAGCTCGGCTTCCTGCTGGCGAGACTGCTGCCAGCGGCCGAGCTTCTCACCCGCCTGGCCGCGCCCCGCGCGCTGGGACTGCTTATGGCGGCGCCGGCGTTCGAGGGCCGCCCCGAGATACTCGAGGCCTGGACAGTCACGAGCGACTCACTGGCTGTGCTGGCGGCGGCCGCGATCGGGGCCGACGAGGCGATCCTGCTCAAGCCGGTGGCGGGAGTGTTGGCACGCTGGCCGTCGGAGGATCCACCGCTTTGGGGGTTGACCGCCGGGGAGCTGCAGGCGTTGCAGGACGCCGGGGGCGGGCTGGCCGTCGACCCCTACCTGCCCGAGGTCGTGCGCCGCACCGGCGTTGTCGCTGTGGTCCGGAGCCCCGGAGCCATCCGCTCCACCGGCACGCGGATCGTCCCTGGCTGATCGGCTCCGCCGGCCTGCAGCTCCACGACCGCGGCCGCCACCAGCTCCGCGTCGAGCTCGGCTGCCCTGTCGCCACCGTGACAGACCGCCGAGCGCACCCCAACGACATCGGCTGGTACCCGGGCCAACTCGCCCAGGCGCAGCTGTCCCGCGACCGCGAACGTCGCGCCCGCCCGGTGCGTGCGCGCGATCAGGTCGGCCAGCTCGGGCTCTGACAACCAGCCATACAGGCCGCGGCCGTCCTTGACGAACGTGTCCACCAGCGCGCCTGCGATCCCCGTTCGCCCCAACAGCTCGGGCAGCCACGTGGGCGCCAGGGCCGGAGGATCGAGCGCGGCGGCGTCCGCGTATGCCGCCGCGATCACGGCGGTTTGCGGACCCACCGCATCAGCGACCCCACGCATCAGTGCCACCGCGCCATCGAGCTCCCGCACCCCTCGCAGCCCGACCTTGACGTAGCGGGCTCCGCTGAGCGCGGCGCCGCGCGCGGCCAGGGCCGCGGTATGCGGGAGGGCCGGCAGGTCACCGAGTGCCACGCTGACCGGGGCAGCCGTACCGACCGCCCCAACGACATCGGACAGCACGCGAGGCGCCGGCGCACCGAGCGCACCTTCATTTGGATCCTTGACGTCGATGATGTCGGCACCGCCCGCCAGAGCGCGCCGGGCCTCCTCGGCGGACACGACGCTCACGAGCAACCTCACGCCGCGGCCTCCCCCGAGCCGTGCGCCACCCAGGCTCCTCGGCGATCGAAGTCGACCACGCGGACGTCGGCGCCGGCATCCACCGCGGAGCGCAGCCGTTCAGCGATGTCGGCGGCGCGCTCGGGACCATCGACGATCCCGTAGACCGACGGACCCCACGAGCTCTGTCCGACCGCTCCGACGCCCAGCGCCAGCAGCGCATCGACGACCGGAGCCGCACGCGGATGGAACACACCACCCTGCCGGGCCGCAAACATCGACCCGATCTCGCGCTGGATCTCGCTCAGGGCGGCGCCGAACTCGTCGATGTCGCACATCAGCAGCCCCGGCAGCAGGGCCGTGAGCAGCAGCCGCGACACTTGCGGCTCGCCGCTCGCCTGCTCGTGCAGCCGGCTGAAGAACCGCTCCTCAGCATCCCCGGAGAGCCCTTCTCCACCGAGGGGCAGCGCGAGCACACACCGCCACCGCTCCGGCATGGGGTGCCGAGCCACGAGGGGGCTGATCCAGCCTCCGTCGCGCACGCCGGCCTCAACCACGAGGCCCGGAGCAGCGAATGTCCAGCAGCCCACGCTGGAGCGCGCTCCTCGGCCGCTCGCGTTCGCCAGCTCCGCGGGCGCCGCCGAGATGCCCGCCAGCTCGGCCACTCCTCGCGCGATCGCCAAGCCGAGCTTGGTGCCCGATCCCAGCCCCACGTGCGTCGGGATTGCCTCGCGCACATCCACCTCGACGCCACCCGGGTGCTCGAAGGCGGCGCGGGCGCGGCGAGCGAACGCGGTGGCGCGCTCGGCCTGCGATCCGTGCGCCACGACCTCCCCGCCGGACCGGGGCCTGATCCCCACGACGACCCGCGGAGACTCCACGCCCACGCCGACCCCCCCGAAGCGGCGCGCTCCTCTGCCGGCCGGATCGAGCATCCCGAAGTGCAGCCTCGCGGGCGCTGTGACCACGATCTCGGTCACGTTCGCTCGTCGACGTAGCGGTGCACGTAGTCCATGGCGGCGCGCTCGCGGCGTCCGGCTGTCTTGTCAACCAGTTCCTGGAGGCGGGCGAGTTCGGCCCGCACGTGCTCGCCGCCAAGCCACCGCAACCGCGAGGCCAGGATCGAGGCCTCGACGGCGGCGTGCCGGGCACGGCACAGACCGAGCGGTTGCCTGGCGCCCGTCCCGGACGCCACCACCCGGGCGCGCACCCGGGACCGCGGCAGCTCGCCCGGGCTAGGGCTGATCTCGATCACGACCACCTCCCGCCAGGAGTTTGCCTCCTCGATCACCGAACCGTCGATCGCGCTGGCGGGACGCAGCTCCGGGCGCGGATGGCCCAGCGCCGCCTGCACGAACAGGAGCACGTCGTCGGTGAGATGGACGACCGCCTCGCCATGAACGCGCAGGTTCCGCAGCGTGCGAGTGGCGTCGAACGGCCAGAACACGAGCTCCTCCTCGCCCCAGCGCACCCCCATCGCCGCACAGTTGACCACGCCGTCGCGGCCGGTTGTGGTCACCACGGTCTCGATCAGCGGCGACCGCTCACCGGCATCAGCCGACAAGACTGAAGAACTCCTGGCGGGTGCGCGCGTCGTCGCGCAGGGAGCCCCGCAGCGCCGAGGTGACTGTTCGCGCCCCTGGCTTGCGGACGCCGCGGATCGTCATGCACATGTGCTCGGCGCTGAGCACCACCCCGACGCCGCGCGGCACGAGCTCCTCCTCCAGCCAGTCGGCGACCTGCACGGTCATGCGCTCCTGCAGCTGCAGATCTCGGGCAAACGCCTCGACCACACGCGCGAGCTTGGATATTCCGATGATCCTCTCTCCCGGCAGGTATGCGACGTGGGCGACTCCGTGGAAAGGCAGGAGGTGGTGCATGCACAGCGTCTGGAACGGGATGTCTCGGACCAGGACGAGCTCGTCGTAGCCCTCGTTGGGAAAGAGCGTCGCGCTGAACTCGGCGGGCGTCACCAGCTCAGCGAAGGAGGCGGCGACTCGGCGCGGCGTCTCGAGCAGATCCATCGAGTCGACATCGGCGCCGATCGCGCGCAGCAAGTCCTGCGCGGCTTGCTCCGCGGCGGCAAGGTCGAGCTTAGAGGCGTCGACGATCCGCCCAGGCGTCGCGGGGGGCGTCACCTGATCGCCGTCCCGGGGCTTCATCAGGCCAGCCTAACGCCTGGCCGCTCGCTCACGTTACGGCCACACCGCTCAGGCGGGTGGCGAGCTCGACGAGCATGCGGACGCCGTAGCCGGACGCGCCGCGACCGAACGCGTCGCCCCGATCCTCGTCAAGCAGGGCCGGGCCGAGCATGTCGACGTGTGCCCATGGCCCCTCGCCCGCGAACTGCGCAAGGAACGTCGCGGCGACGATCGGAAAGCCGAAGCTCTTACCCGCGGTGTTGCGCAGGTCGGCCACGGTCGAGTCGATCAGCGTTCGGTAGCGCGGATGAAGCGGCCACGGCCAGGCGAGGTCGCCGCTCGCGTTGCCGGCCCGCACGACCGCGTCCCGCCACGACTCGTCGGGCGCGAACACCCCGGCGTAGAGGTCGCCCATGCCGGCGCGCATCGCACCGGTCAGGGTGGCCAGGTCGACGATGTGCGTTGCGCCGTCGCGCTGTGCGTACCACAGCGCATCGGCGAGGATCAGGCGTCCCTCGGCGTCGGGATTGGTGACCTCGACGGTGAGACCGGCGGCGGTCGTGATCACGTCGGTGGGCCGGATCGCGCTCCCGCTCAGCATGTTCTCGCAAGCGGGCACGACACCCGTGACCGATAGCGGGAGCCCCAGCTCGGCGATCGCCCCGAGCGCCGCCACGACGGCCGCCCCGCCCGCCATGTCCGCCTTCTGGCGGACGATGTCGGACTGCTGCTTGAGGAAGTAGCCACCGGTGTCGAAGGTGACGGCCTTGCCGACCAGCGCCAGCCGTGGCGTGGCGGGCGCCGTCGGTGGCTCGTGGCGCAGGACAATCAGCCGCGGCGGGATCGGGCTGCTCCCGCCGACTGCGGCCAGCGCGCCCAGGCCCGCCCTGACCGGGTCGATGATCTCGCCGTCCAGATGGTCAAACTTCACTGCCCGGTCGGCTAGTCCTGCGGGCGAGATCACGTTCGGCGGCGCGTCGACCAGCTCTCGCGCGACGTTTGTCCAGCGGGCGACGAGTGCCGCGCGGTCGGCTACCCGCGCAAGCTCCGCGGGGCACCGACAGATCACGAACCGCTCGACGCCTCGCGGTGACTCGCTGCTGCTCCAACGACGCCCGTAGTAGCCGCCGATGACGGCGCCCTCGGCCAACGCCCGCACCTGCTCTGCCAGAGCGAGCGGGAGCGAGGAATCCAGCGCCCACGCGACGGTTCCCCCGCCGCGGCACGCACGCACACTAAGCGCAGCGGCCGTTCGCATCCCCTCGACGTTCGGCTCGAGCGCTACGACGGCGAGCGGGGGATCGGACTCCCGGTACACGATGGCGACGGGGTCCGCCACCGCGCGCTCGGGAGCGCCGAGCTCCAAGGCACCTGGACCTGCTGCGACCGCCACCAGATCGGCTTCAGTCGACTCTAGACTGGCCGCGGTTACCTCGACGAACATCGATCGGAGGGCTTTTCGGCGGCTTGCACTCGGTGTGTAAGATGCGGGCGAACCGTTGAACTCTAAAGAAGAGGGAGAGGCACATGACCTGGACCAAGCCGAAGTTCGAGTTCATCGAGATGTGCTCGGAGGTCACTTCCTACCTCTACCACCGGTAGGAGCGTGAAGCTGGCGTGGCCTCCGGCATCAGCCTGAGGCTGCGCGAGGGTTCGGGGCGCGAGTGCGCGTTCGGATCCTGGGCTCGGCCGCCGGTGGGGGTTTTCCGCAGTGGAATTGTCGATGCCCTACGTGCGAGGCCGCTCGCGGTGGCGTGCGGGCAACGCCGCGCACGCAGTCGTCGCTGGCGATTCGCGGCGGTGATGGCCCGTGGTTTCTCGTAAACGCGTCGCCCGACGCCCGCCAGCAACTCGAGGCGATCACCGACCCGGAGGTCGACAGCGTTCGGTCACCCCCGATCGCGGGCGTGCTGCTGACCGACGCTGAGATCGACCACACGGCGGGGCTTTTGCTTCTGCGCGAGTCGGCGACCCCGGTGCGCGTCTACGGCGAGGCCGGAGTCGAGCGCGCGCTCAGGCAGGGGTACCCCGTGCTGTCGATGCTCGAGCACTACTGCGGACTGGAGTGGCAAACGCTGCAGCCAGATCGGGCATTTCCTGTCGACGGCTCGAGCCTGACCGTCGAGCCGTTCGACGTCGGCGGCGATGCGCCGCGCTACCTGGACGGATCCGGCATCGAGCTCGGCGCGAGCGGGTTCTTGTTTCGGGACTCTGCCAGCGCGAGCGTTGTCACCTATGTCCCCGGCCTGGCCCGCCTCGACGACGCTGTGCTCGACCGGTTTGCCGCCAGCGATCTCGTGCTCGTCGACGGCACCTTCTGGCGCGACGACGATCTCGCCCGGCTCGGTATCTCGACCCGCAGCGCGCGTGACATGGGACACCTGCCGCTCTCGGGTGCGGGCGGGACGCTCGAGGCGCTGGCGCGGTTGGAGCGACCGCGCAAGGTGCTCGTCCACATCAACAACACCAACCCGATCCTGCTGGAAGATTCTCCCGAGCGGGCGGCCGTCCTGCGCGCGGGAATCGAAGTCGCTTACGATGGACTCGAGGTCGCGCTGTGATTGACACTGCCACCAAACAGACGGGGGGGCGGGGGCCGGCGGCGCCCGATGAGTTCATCGAGGAGCTGCGCGCGCAAGGGACGCGGTACCACAACCTGCACCCGTTCCATCGACGGATGGACGCTGGAGAGCTCACCCGCAAGGAGCTACAGCGTTGGGTCGCCAACCGCTTCTACTACCAGAAGTGCATCCCGCTCAAGGACGCGGCGATCGTGTCCAACTGTCCCGAAGTAGCGGTCCGCCGCGAGTGGATCCAGCGGATCGTCGATCACGACGGCACGACGGCGGGCACGGGTGGCATCGAGTCGTGGCTGCGACTCGGCGAGGCGCTCGGGGTCTCCCGTGAGGAGCTCGAATCCGAGCACGACGTCCTCCCCGGGGTGCGCTACGCGGTCGACGCCTACGTGAACTTCGCGCGCCGGAAGCCGTGGGTCGAGGCAGTCGCGTCATCGCTCACCGAGCTGTTCGGCCCGGCGGCGATCCGGGTGCGGCTCGACGCCCTCGAACGGCACTACCCATGGATCGATCCCGCCGGGCTCGAGTACTTCCGGACGCGGCTGGTGAAGGCGCCTCGCGATGCGGCCTACGCGCTCGACCTCACGGTGCAGCGCTGCCGGACGCGCGAGCAGCAGGAAGCCGCCGTCGCGGCGCTCCGTTTCAAGACCGAGATGCTGTGGGCGCAGCTCGACGCCATCGAGCGCGGCGACTCCCAGCCCCCGGGGCCGGTCGCGTGAGGAATCCCAGCCTCGTCACCGGCGCGCGATTGCGCTACGACGAGGTGCGCGAGGAGCACCTGCTGCTTGTCCCCGAGGGCGCGGTGCGACTCAATCCGAGCGCGGCAGAGGTGCTCGAACTGTGCGACGGAGAGCACTCGCTGGAGGAGATCGTCGGGGTGCTGACTGCGCGGTACAACGGATCGGATGTGGCTGCGGACGTCCGCGGCCTGGTCGATGCCATGACGCAGAGAGGACTTCTGGTCGATGCAGCGGCTTAGTCCGTTCACGCTCATCGCCGAGCTCTCATACCAGTGCCCGCTCCACTGCCCGTACTGCTCCAATCCGGTGGACATCGGCGGCGAGACGTACCGCCGCGAGCTCGCGACCGACGACTGGATCCGCACGTTCCGGCAGGCGCGCGGCCTCGGTGTCCTCCAGCTGGCGCTGACGGGCGGCGAGCCGATGCTGCGCCGCGACTTGGAGGAGTTGTGCGCTGGCGCGCGCGACGCGGGTCTCTACTCGTCGCTCATCACCGCCGGCACCCTGTTGACACGCGAGCGCGCCGGGGCGCTGAAGGCAGCAGGGCTCGACCACGTGCAGATTTCGATCCAAAGCCCTATCGAAGACGAGAACGACCGCATCGCCGGCAACCGGTCGTTCGCGAAGAAGATCGCGGCCGCGCGCACTGCCAGGGAGCTCGACTTCCCGCTGACGATCAACTGCGTCCTCCACCGCCAGAATCTCAATCACATCGAGGAGCTGCTCGATCTGACCGTCGACGTGGACGCTCAGCGGCTCGAGCTCGCCAACACCCAGTACTACGGCTGGGCGGTCGTCAACCAGGAGGCCCTGCTGCCGACGGGGGAGCAGCTCCGGCGCGGGGAAGAAGCGGTGAAGCGCTTCCGCGAGCGGGTCGGCCCCAGGGTCGACGTTCTCTGGGTGCTCCCCGACCTTTACGAGGATCTGCCGAAGCCATGCATGGGCGGCTGGGCCCGAACCGCGATGGTGGTCGCTCCGAATGGCGACGTGCTGCCCTGCCAGGCGGCGTCGACGATCCCAGGGCTCGAGTTCGCCAACGTCCGCGACCATCCGCTCGAGTGGATTTGGAACGAGTCGGACGCGTTCACGCGTTTCCGCGGTACCGACTGGATGCAGGAGCCGTGCCGGTCGTGCCCGCTCGGCCGCCAGGAGGTGGACTGGGGCGGCTGCCGGTGTCAGGCGCTGCGATTGACAGGCGATGCGGCGGCCACCGATCCGGTCTGCCGGTTCTCGCCGTATCACGAGCGGGTCGTGTCGGTGCGGGAGTCGGCGCAGACCGACGAGTTCGTCTACCGCACGATCAAGCGGCCGGCGCGGGTCTGAGTCGTGGGCGCGGGGGCCAATTCGGCAAACTATTTCTGATGGCGCAAGATCCGTACATCCCTGCAGGGGCAGGCGGTCTCAGCGTCCCCACCGCTGATCGCTCCGAGCTGTTGATGTTTCCGAGGCTCGCCGCGTACTCCCAGATCGTCGCCCGTCTGCAGTGGGAGCCGGCGGCCATCGAACTTGGCCCGGATGTCCGCGCATGGTCAGAGCTCCCGGCCGAGCGCCGACGCCGCCTCACCACGCTGCTCGCCGGCTTCCGCGTGGCCGAGGACGCCGTTGCCGAGCACCTCACGCCGTTCGCCGATGTCGCCGAGCACGTTGACACGATGATGATGTGGATCTTCTTCCTGCAGCGCCGGGACGAGGACCGCCACGCCCTGTTCTTCGACCGGGTCGCCACCGACGTACTCCAGCTGCCGGGAGATACCCCGGCCGAACGGCGTGCCGCGGCGCGTGAGCACGTCCCGGCGGCCCTGCTCGAGCTGTTCGAGGTGCGCCTTCCGGCGGTGGCAGCCGATCTCGCGGCTGGGCGCACCGAGATCCTCGACGGCGTCCGCCTCTACCACATGGTGCTCGAGGGGGCCGTCTTCTCCGCCGGACAGCGCGCCCTGCTCGACGACCTGGCCGACGGCGCCCTACCCGGCGTACGCGAGGGAGTCCAGCACGTTGAGCGCGACGAGCGCTGGCACATCGGCTTCGGCGTGCGCTGCCTGACCGAGGCCCAGGATCCCGCCGTCCTTCTCGACCAGGTGCTCGCCCGCGCCACGGAGGCGGCGGCCACCTGGGGGGACGCGGTGCCCGCGGCCACCCGGGAGCTCGCCGTGGCCCGGTGCCGGCGGCGGCTGTTGGTCGCCGGCCTGGCCGACTCGCTGCCGGCCGCGTAGAAAACCAGAGCGCCCCGTACCCGCGACGGTAGGCGTCTATCGCCTTGTTGGTGGGCTAAAGAGAAATTGCGCAATGCCGATGGATGTTCGCAAATAGCGCAAATTTGGGAAAGCACAAACCGTTGATCTAATGCAGATCCGCACTTGCCGGGGGCGGCGTGCGCTGTGGACAGAGGCCGAAGGCAGGGTGTTATGGAATGACGTACCTCACGGATGGGATTCACCTCTACGAAATCGCGGCGCAGCGGACCGTGCGGAACTACGGGCTGCTACGGGGCACCATCAGCTACACGATCATCAGAGATTGCGTCAGCGAGGCCGTTGCGACCATCGACGAGCTGCAGCTGACGGCCCTCTCCGAGGTCCCGCAGCATCGGCATCCGCTCGTCTGAGGGGCGGTGTCCGCCGATCGGCTCAGGTGGAGACGACGATCGCGACCGCGACGTAGGCGATGTACAGCCCGGTCAGGACGGCGCCTTCGAGCCGCCCGAGCTGCTTGCGGACGACCAGCACCCCGGCGAGGATCGCGGGACTAGCGACCGCAACCGGCAGATAGAAGCGAGTGGTCTCCGGTCCGAGCGTAAGGGGCTTGATCAGAGCAATGATGCCGACATTGAACGCCGCGAAGTGGACCACAGTTCCGGCGATGTTGCCGAGGGCGATTTCGGGCCGGCCGCGACGTGCCGGAACTGCGAAGCGGGCGAGTTCCTCGGCCTCGACGGTCGCCGCCAGCGCAGTGTTGCCGAGCAGCGTCTGCGGGACGCCGAACTGGCGCACGGTCGTGCGGAGACCCTGGCCGATCAGCCATCCCCCACCGGTCAGAAGAGCCAGTCCGGCGAATAGCTTCAGACCGGGCCGCCGAACGCGCTCCTCCTCGTCCTCGGCGGCGAGCAGTTTGCGTCCTGTCCGTGCCAGCCCAACCAGCGCCACGATCGACCAGACCACGAGCAAAGCGCCCTCGAGTCTCGACACCCGCCCGTTGATCGCAAAGGCGAACAGCGGAAGCGGCGCGATCGCTGTCCAAACCGCGAAGCCGATTGGGAGTCCGACGCGGATCGGCGCGATCAGCCCGCCGAGGCCCGCCACGCCGAACGCCAGGAACGTCATGCCGCCCAGGAACGTGCCGGCCGCGGCGCCGGGCAATCCCTTCGCATTGGCCGCGATCCCGGCCGCGAGGTTCTCGGTCTCGAACCCGGACAGGGCGACCGATAACACGAACGGAGCGATCCCCAGCGCCAGAGCGATACCGAGCAGCCCGTCGACAAACATGTCGGCGGCGAATACGACCGCACCGAGTCCAACGACCACGACGACGACACCGACAGCTCCCGACACTCGTCAAAAACCGGCGTGGCTCGCGTCTTGAGGCACACCCGGGATCGCCGGGTCGCAGCAACACGCCGTCGCGAGCATCGGTATGGGGCAATTCGATCCGCAGCCCATGCGCTTGCCGCAACTCAATCATGACTCAGTGCAAAACGCTCGTCCGCGGTCGTTCGGCCGGCTCCACCTAATCGAGCCGGAGGTGTTGGGCTCATGGCGGCTCGTCGATGAGATCCCGCCGGCGGGGCCCCCCGAACGCCGTGTATCACGCCCGCGTGCTGCCGGTGCTCTCGGCGTCCGTGTCCGTCAAGGCGATCAAGAACAAGCACGAGCACGTGATCGCCCACAGGGTGACGGTGATGGATACCGACGCCGGGGACGCGGTCTCCGGCGCCGCTGCGACCGTCAAGGGCCGCAAGAAGAAGACCAACGTTCACGGGATGGCGAAGCTCACCCTCAAGGGTCCAAGGCGGCCATGTCAAGCTCACGGTCACCGCGCCCACCTACCAGGTCTTCGCGAAGAACATAAAGCTCTGCCGCTTACCGGCGCCACCTCAGCGCGCGCAGCTAGCCCAATTCCGGCCAGCGGCTACGATCGGATAATGGCCGGATTTGGCCGACTCCGCCGCGCCGCTGCGGCGGGCGCCCTGGGTGGCGCCGTTGTGACTAGCCCAATTCCAGCCGCGGCTACGATCCGGTAATGGCCGGATTTGGCCGACTCCGCCGCGCCGCCGCCGCCGGCGCGCTGGGTGGCGCCGTTCTGCTCGCGGCGGGATGCGGTGTCAGTAAGCCCGTGACGGCCGCACCAGCGTCGGCCCGGACCGCCCTCACTGGCTGCGCGGTACCTGGCGATCGCCAGAGCGGGCAACCGCGGGCTCGATCACTCCCTCGACCCGCTCCAGGACCGCGATAGGAGCCGACTCGGACCGGCCCGGGCCGATCTCCGCCACGCCGCCGGCGTGGAGCACACATTCGACCGCCGCCTGCTCCAGATCCCCTTCCCGCCCGAGATCGAACGGGTCGCGAGAACTCTGTACCGAGTCAACCAGGCGCGGGCGAGCCTCACCCTCGCCGCCTCGCACTCGACGACCGTGGGCGAGCTCCACGCCTATGAACGACGGCTCGACGACGCCAACAAGCCGGTCGAGGCGGCCGTCAGGACAATCCGCCGTCAGCTCGGCCTTTCACCTCCGCCGAGCAGCTGAGCCGCCTGCAGCGTCAGTACCTTGGCCCCGATGGTCGACAGTCTGCGCGTTGACGATCCCGAGCTGCGCTACGCGGCCGTCCGGTTGTGCTCGGACCTGCCGCTCCGTGATCGTGAGTTCGTCCGTGAGAACGGCGGCTGGATCCTGCGTCTGCCGTCAGCCCGGCTCGCGCGCTTGGAGTACCAGCTCGAGCTCGCGGACCACGTGGGCAACACCCAGATCGTCTGCGATCCGGGAAACCCGTTGCGGGCGCCGGGCGCGTTCGGGGCGAAGTCGGTCGTGCTGGCACCGAACTATCGACCGCCGACCTGGCTGCGGGAGCCGCACGCGCAAGGCAGCTTCGACGAGCTCGGCGTGCGGGTTCTCGGCCGGCCGATCGCGGTGAGGGTCTGGTCGCCGGCCGAGGGCGCCCTGCCGCTGCTCGTCGCCCACGACGGTCCCGAATATGACGCCCTCTCGAGCCTGACCCGATACGCCGCCGCGATGATCGAGCGTGGGGCGATCGCGCCTTTTCGTATCGCATTGCTGCCACCCGGCGACCGCGATGAGTGGTATTCCGCCTCGGCGGTCTACGGTCGCGCGCTCTGTCGCCGGATCATCCCGGCGGTGCGCGGCGAGGTCGACGTTGCCGGTCGGCCCGTGGGGATGGGCGCCAGCCTGGGCGGGCTCGCGATGCTCCAGGCGCAGCGGAGTTGGCCGGAGGTGTTCGCCGGCCTGTTCCTGCAGTCGGGGAGCTTCTTCATGCAGCGCTTCGATCGCCACGAGTCCTGGTTCCCGCGGTACGGTCGCATTACGCGCTTCGTCGCCGGCGTGCTGTGCGCGCCGCCGGCCGGCGATCCAGTGCGAGTGACCATGACGTGCGGCGCCGAGGAGGAGAACATCCACAACAACCGCGTGATGTCCTCATCGCTCGCCGCCCAGGGCTATCCGGCGCGCCTGCACGAGGTTGCCGACCTGCACAACTACACGAGCTGGCGCGATGCATTCGACCCGTATCTGACCCAGCTGCTCGCGCGCGTCTGGGCCCGGCCGTGAACGGGGTGGCGAGCTACGGCCACTGGGGCCGCCCGGTGCTCGCGTTCCCCGCCGAGCGCGGGGACGCCGGCGAGTTCGAGCGCCATGGGATGGTCGGTGCCGTCGGCGAGCTGCTCGCGGCCGGCCGTGTGAAGCTGTACTGCGTGGAGTCCTTCGACGGCGAATCGTGGTCGAACGTGAACGTTCCCCTGGAGGAGCGCGCCCGGCGTCACCAGTTCTACGAATCGTGGATCCTTCAGGAGGTCGTCCCGTTCATCCGCGCCGACACGGGCGGTGCCGGCGAGCTGATCACGTGCGGCGTCAGCCTCGGCGCCTTTCACGCCGCCAACTTCGCGCTCAAGCGCGCCGACGTCTTCCCGCTCGCGATCTGCATGTCCGGGAGCTACGACCCGTCCGCCTGGGACGGCTGGGGCGAGCGCGGCGACGCCACCTACTTCAACAATCCGATGGACTACGTCGCCCAGCTCGATGGCGACCACCTCGACTGGCTGCGGGGACAGCTCAGCGTGCTGCTCATCTGCGGTCAGGGCCAGTGGGAGGACACAACCGGCGCCTTGGTGTCCACACAGCGGTTCGCGGCGCTGCTGGACTCCAAGAGCATTCGGTGCGAGCTCGACCTGTGGGGGTATGACGTTGCCCACGACTGGCCGTCGTGGCGCGCGCAGCTCGCTCACCACCTACCGCGCTTCTGCTGATGGCGCAGACCACCAACCACCACCTGATCGGCTTGCTGCTCGGTACCGAGGAGGATTGGCCGACCGCGTTCGAGACGCTGGTCTCGCGTCTGGGAACGATCACCGACGCGGGAGGCCATCGCCACCGGATCGCCACCGAGCGGATCACGATGGAGCCGTTCGATCTGCGCGACCGTCCGCAGTATGAGCTCGTGATCGACCGCCTCGCGTACTGGTACTACCTGCCGCGCGAGTGGCTCAAGAAGGTCGCGCTGATGAACGACGTGTACTTGCTCAACAGTCCGTTCACGTTCCAGTCGATGGAGAAGCACGCGGCCTACTGCGCGATGATCCGGCTCGGACTGAAGGTCCCGCAGACCGTCCTGGTGCCGCACAAGGACCCGCCCGACAACGCGCGCTTCCAGTACACCGCTGACCGGTACAACCTACAGTTCGACCTGGCGGCGATCGCCGACCAGATCGGCTACCCGTTGTTCATGAAGCCGTACGACGGCGGCCAGTGGATCGGTGTCAGCCGAGTCAGTGACCGAGACGAGCTGATGCGCGCCTACGACGACTCGGGCCGGCGGCTGATGCACCTCCAGGCGGCAGTCGAGGGATTCGATGTGTTCGCCCGCTCGCTCTCGATCGGCCCCGAGACGATGGTGATGAAGTTCCGTCCCGACGAGCCGATGCACAACCGGTACGAGGTCGCCCACGACTTCCTCTCGTCAGAGGCGGGCGATGAGGTGCTGACGATCAGCCGGCTCGTCAACGCCTTCTTCCGGTGGGAGTTCAACTCGTGCGAGTGCCTCGTCCGCGGCGATCAGGTCCACCCGATCGACTACGCCAACGCGTCACCGGACGTCGCCCTTACGAGCCTGCACTACTACTTCCCGTGGGCGATCAAGACGCTGTTGAAGTGGTGCACGTTCTGCCTCGTGACTGGGCGCCGGGCGCAGCTCGACCTCGACACCCGACGCTACTTCGAGATCGGCGATCGCGAGGACCTGTCCTATGGCGAGAAGCTCGCCGCCTACCGCCTGCTGGCCGACGACTACTTCGAGGCCGACCGCTACCACGACTTCTGCGACAGCCGCCTCCCCCATGTCGACGAGCTGGTGCTCGAGTGGATCGGCTCAGCCGACTTCGACCGCCTGCTCGTCGACACCGTCCGCTCGATGTATCCCGCTCACGAGCACGAACGCTTCATCGACCATCTGCGCGGGCTCGTCGGCCAGTGGATACGCGAGCAGGGCCGCGAGCCGGCCTGGGCGTCCTGAGCCGATCAGCTCGGGTGGGCGAGCGCGTGATCGCCTCGGCCGCCTCCGCGTCCGCCGTGGCCCAAGCCAGGCGCTCGAGCAGCTGCGCGAGGTAGTGCTCGCTGTCGAGGTTCTCGGGACGATCCGCTCGCTCAGAGTCCACCGGCGCGGCTTGCCGTCGGCGTGCACGGGGCGAACGGTGATTCGAGGCATGTGGCTCTTCCTTTCACGAGTCAGAGTGGTGAGGCTAGCCGTGATCCTCGCAATGTCAAGTCAATCTATTGACTCACTCTACTAGGTCGCCGGAGCGGCTTCGAGAGGGGCGTGACGGGAAGCGGCCTCGAGCTCGCTCGCGCGGGCCCGCGCGGGCAGCATGCTCACAAGCGCCAGCAGCACCGGCGTCGTGGCCAGCTCGGCGACCAGCGAGTGGCTGATCGCCGGGACGAAGCCAGAGTGGCTCAGCGTGGTGAAGAACAGCGTGCCCATCGCGGCCACGCCGAGCGCTCCGCCGAGCTGCTGGAGCGCGTTCAGTACGCCGGAGGCGGAGCCGACCTCGTCGTCGGTGACCGCCGCGAGGATGAAGTCGAACAGCGGCGACACCAGCATCCCGATCCCGATCCCGCCAACCAGGAGCGGCCCCGCGATCATCAGCGACTGGGTGTGCAGTCCGTGCGCCGAGATCACCTCGTGCAGCCACCACACGCCAAGGGCGAGCACGACGCATGCGACCTGCAGCACGAGCCGGCCGAAGCGCGGCACCAACACCGCTCCGGCGAGCGTCGCACCTAGCGCCGAGCCGAGAGCGAACGGAGCGAGCGTCAGGCCGGCGTGGATCGCGGAGAAGTGCGCGCCGAGCTGCAGGAACAGGGTGAGGACGAGCAGCGTCCCGATCATCCCCGCCATGAACACGACGATCGACCCCAGGCCGGTCGTGTAGGCCCGGTGCCCGAAGATGCTCGCCTCGACGAGCGGGTCTCGGCCGCGACCGCGGAGACGGCGGCTCCAAACGACGAGCAGGCCGAACGACGCGGCGCTGCCCGCCATCATCAGGTAGGTCCACGCCGGCCAGCCCGACTCGCGCCCCTGGATCAACGGGTAGATCAGCAGCCCCATCCCGACGGCGGCGAGCGCGGCGCCGACGAGGTCGAGATGCGGCCGCTTCGGAGCGCGCGATTCGGGCATCACGCGGGCGGCGCCGACGGCGGCGAGCAGTCCGAGCGGGACGTTGATGAAGAAGATCAGTCGCCACCCGGTTCCAAACGCGTTGGCGGCGATCAGCGCGCCACCGAGAATCGGCCCGAGCACCGCCGAGAGGCCGATCACAGGACCGAACAGGGTGAACGCCTTGGCCATCTCCCCGGGCGCGAAGACGTCGTGGATGATCCCGAGACCCTGGGGGATCAACATCGCCGCGGCCGTGCCCTGCGCGAGTCGGCACGCGATCAGCATCGTCGGATCGACCGCGAACGCGCACGCCAGCGAGGAGACGACGAAGCCGACGGCTCCGAGCACGAACAGCCGCTTGCGTCCATAGATGTCGCCGAGCCGCCCGCCCGCGATGAGGCCGACGGCGAACGCGAGCGCATAGCCGCCGATGATCCACTGCAGTGCGGCGCTGCCGGCATGCAGGTCGTCGTGGATCGTCGGCGCGGCGACGTTGACGATCGTCCCGTCGAGCAGGTCCATGCACTCCGCGGCGAGCACGAGGGCGAGGATCGTCCACCTGCGGGGGTGGGAGCGGGGGGGTGTAGTGGACATGCGGATCCTTCTCGTCGAATTTGTCCGAATACTGTTCGCGAACATCGTTCGCAAACGGTGTTCTACACTGTTGCGATGACGCCGTCAAGCCCACGCGCAAACAAGCGCTCTGTGCCGGCCTCCGGGCCGGCGCCCCCCGGGGCACCGCCCACCACCACGGCGGCTGCGGCCGCGAGCGCTGCCCTGCCCTCGCCACCTCGACGAGTGAGCCGTCCGCCGAGCACCCCCGCCCGCCGTCCCGGACTGTCGGTCGAGGAGGTCGTTGCCGCTGCGATCAACGTCCTTGACGAAGCCGGCGTAGCCGGGCTCTCGATGCGAAAGGTCGCCGATCGTCTTGGCACGGGCGCCGCCACGCTGTACGCATACGTGTCGGGCCGCGACGAGTTGCTCGAGCTCGTGTTCGACGAGCTGATCGGGCGGGTGCCCCTACCCGAGCCCGACCCCATGCACTGGCGGGAGCAGCTACGCCAGATGATGGCCGACCTCCGCGACGTCCTCGCCTCGCATCGCGACGCCGCGCTGGCAGGCCTCGGGCGGGTGCCCACCTCTCCCAAGACCCTCGCCGCTGCCGAGACGATGGTCACGGTGATGCGCGCGGGCGGGCTATCGGATTTCGTGATCGCGCTCGGCGTCGACCAGCTGATCCTGTACGTGTCGGCGTGTGCGTTCGAGGCTGGCCTGTACGAGCACGGCGGGATGTCCGAGGAGGAGCTCGAGCGCTACTGGACCGATGTCCACGACTTCTATGTCGCGCTGCCGGCCGACCAGTTCCCGGTCCTCGCGTCGGTGGCCCCGGACATGACAGGCCACGATCCTGATGAGCGGTTCGAGTTCGGGATCGAAGTCATGATCTCCGGCCTCGAGGCGTTCGACCGCGCTCGGACGCGCTAGGCGCTACCGAGCTGAGCCTGGCAGCCGGCGCACAAGCACGCCCAGCACGACCAGCCCGCCACCTAGGCATGCGAGCAGGAACAGGTCAAGGCCCGTGAACGGCAGCCCGCCCACGCCGCCGCCACCGGTTCCGCCGGCGCCGGACGCGGAACCCGCCGCGCCGACCACGAGCACCGAGCACAGTTGTGGGTTGTAGGCCTGGCAGGTCGCGGTCGGGCCGGCCGAGGCGGATTGCGCCAGACGCGGCTGCTCCGAACCTGCCCGACCGGTTCGTTTCGCGGTTCGCTTGACGGCTACGAGCGGCGCCGCGACGGGCTGTGACTCGCTCGCGTTCACCGCCATGTGGTGACCTATCGGCGCGGCCAGAGCCGCCGTGACCAGAGCCGCGAGCACTGCGGCGCTCGCCGCGGTCTGACCCGCGGACGAGGGGCGGCCCGCGCGCTGTCCACCGAACGCACGCGCCGCCAGCGCCGCCAGCGCCGCCCATAGCGCAAGCGCCCGCCTGCCCGAGTATCGGCTCATGAATGCCTTTACCACGTCGGGATCGAAGTGCGTTCCGGACTCCTCGTGCAGGACGTCGATCGCCCGCTGGTGCGTCGCCGCCGGTCGGTACGGCCGGGGCGAGACGATCGCGTCGAACGTGTCGGCGACGGCGAGGATCCGCGCGCCAATCGGAATCTGACCGCCGGCCAACCCGTCGGGATAGCCGGTGCCGTCGACCCGCTCGTGGTGGTGGCGGACGATCGTCGTCAGCTCGGCGTCTCCCAGGGTCGCGACCAGCGCGGCACCGTCCACGGCGTGATGCTTGACGACCTCGTACTCATCCGCGGTCAGCTTGCCGGGTTTGTTGAGTATCCCCCTGGGAACGTCGAGCTTGCCGATGTCGTGCAGCGTGGCGGCCGCTCGGACCGTCGCCACCTCCTCGTCGGACAGGCCCATCCCGGCGGCGACGAGGGCGGCGTTGCGAGCGACGCGCCGCGAGTGGCCGATCGTGTAACGATCCTGCCTCTCGAGGGCCGCCGTCACCTGTCTCAGGTTCCGCTCGGCTTCCCCGGCGCCGGCTTCGGTCTGCGCTGACCCCAGCAGCTCGCCCGCGTTGGCGAGCTTGCGATCAGCGCGGACGCGGCGCAACCAGCCCCACAGCAGCAGTTCGCTGAACATCAGGTCTGCGGAACGCCGTCCCCGGCGCCAATAGGCGCTCCCGAGGAACGCGATCGCCAACGACAGCGCCACTGCCAGCAGCACACAGACCCACCACGAGGAGATCACGCCCTCCTCGCGCAACACCCACACCGTCAGCGCCGGCACGACCGTTACGAGCGCCGTGACCAAGATCACCAGCGGTAGATAGCGAGATGCGGACGTAGCGCTGCGGTCACTCATGGCGCTCATCCTCCATCGCCCTCGAACGGCTCGATCATCCCAACGCACATATCCAAGCCCCCAACTGGCCGCGAATCAGGCTACCACCGACCTCCACCTCATCCCCAACGGGTGACGTTCGCTCACCCACCTGGCCCGGAAAATGTGCGACATGGACCTGGACGTTGCTCTCGTGCGATTCGAAGGCCGCAACACTGCCAGCGATGTGTTCTACGCCGCCAGTGGGCGGGCCGGCCCCGATGCCCGCTGGATCAGCGAGATCGGCTTCGTTGAGCATCACCACAATGACCACCTGGTCCTGCGGGGCACGTTCGCCGGACACTATGTCGACGTGGAAGAGGGCCACCACATGTCCGGCGGCGGAGCTGTCACCGGCTTCGCCGGCGGGATGGTGCTCGGTGCGCTGCTCGGTCCGGCCGGCATGGCGGCCGGCATGATCGCCGGCGCGACGATCGGCTCGCAAGTCGGCGAGCCTGACGAGACAGACCCGGAGCCGCAAGTCCTGGTCGACCGAATCCGCGACGCGGTCCCGCGCTCAGGATCCGCGATCGTGCTGATCGCCTCACCGAGTGACGTCGATGAGATGCTCGCCGCGATCGGCAGCGACGGCGACGTCCTCCGGCGCTCGCTCACACCCGACGAGGTGGCGGCGCTGCAGTCGTCGCTGGCCGACACGCCCGCCGCGTCGCCCGGTCCGACCGAGGAGGGCGAGGAGGCCTTCGAGGAGTCCGAGTCCCCGTAGCGCCGCTAGTCCCATTTTCCGCGGTTGAGGGTGGTAGCGCGGGGGGTTTCTGAGGCTGGGTGTGGGTTTGCGGGATGTTCTGGTGTCGTGGGCGTTGGTCGTGTTGTGGCAACGGTGGGTCTGTTGGGGCGGTTCTTCCGTCCGATGGGGGCGGTAGTGTTGTGGCAACATGTTTGTCAAGGAGACCAAGGTCAAGCGGTCCGGCCGCGAGTACAGCTACCTGCAGCTGGTCGAGGGGTACCGTGACGAGGACGGCAAGGTCCGCCATCGTGTTGTGGCAAACCTTGGGCGCAAGGATGCGCTGAAGGACTCCGGGCAGCTGGAGGCGCTTGCGGGGTCGTTCGCGCGTTTGGATCCGCCGATGGCCGGAACGCGGCGCGGCGTCGGCCCGTTGCTGGTGGTCGAGCACTTCCTGCGTGAGCTGGCGTTGAAGGACACGGTGGATGCGGCGCTGCCGCGCAGTGCGCGCTCGGTTCTGTCGGTGGGTGAGGTCGTGTGCGCGCTGGTTGCGAGCCGCCTGTGCTCGCCCTCGCCGCTGTATGACGTCGCGGGGTGGGCGTCGGGGGCGGCGGTTCATGAGCTGCTCGGGATCCCGCCGGCGTTGTTGAACGATGATCGGCTCGGTCGTGCGTTGGAGACGTTCGCCGTTTATGCCGAGTCGCTGCGTTCGCACGTCGCCGCGGGCGCGATCGAGCGGTTCGGCGTGAGCGCGGGCCGGCTGCACGTCGATCTGACGACGGTCGGGGTGGCGGGCGCGTATGAGCACTCGGCGTTGATCGCGAAGGGCTGGTCCTCAGACCGCCGGGTCGCCAGGCAGGTCCGCACGTTGCAGGCGTCAACGCCGGATGGGACGGTGCTCTACAGCCGTCCGGACCCGGGGAACGCTGCGGAGTTGACGTTGATCGGCGCGTCGCTCGAGCGGCTGCTTCAGATCTCCGGTCCGGGCATGTTGATCGTATGTGACTCCGCGATCGGTCACCCCAAAACGCTTGCGTGAGATCGACCGGGCCGGGGTGCGGTTCATCGTGCCGCTCCGTGCAAGCACGGGGTTCCGCGAACGGTTCCTCGCGCAGGTCGGCCACCAGGCGCTGCGCCCGGTTCGGTACGTGCCCGGGCGTGAAGCCAAGCTCCCAGCCAAGCTGCGGACCGTGTTCAAGGGCGCGCTACGTGAGTGGGAGATCCCCGGCAGCGACAAGCATCCGCCGCTGCGGCTGCGGGTCGCGTACATCCACTCCTCCGAGGAAGCTACCCAGGTCGCCGACGCCCGCGAGCGGGCGCTGCGCAAGGCCGAGGACTCGCTGGAACGGGTCCGCAACGGATTGGGCGGCCGGCACTACAAGACCCAAGATCAGGTCGAACGTCGGATCGTGCAGATCCTCACCGACAACATCACCGGCCTGATCGACGTGACGCTCGCTACCTGCAGCGGCAAGCTGACCCTGACCTGGCAGCGCAACCACCAGGCGATCAACACAGCCACATCGTTCGATGGGATCTACGCGCTCGCCACCAACCTCCCCGGCCGGATCACAGCCGGACACGTCCTCCGCCTCTACAAAGACCAGCAGATCGTCGAGCGTCGCCACCGCGACCTCAAACAGACCCTCAAGGTCAGACCGATCTTCCTGCACAACGACGACCGCGTCTACGCGCTGCTCAGCATCGTCGGAATCGCCCTGCTCATCTTCGGGCTGATCGAAGCCCAAACCCGCGCCGCGCTCGGCGAACACCAACAACTCCCCGGCCTGCTCCCCGAAGGCCGCGCGGCCAAACCCACCGGCCGCAACATCCTCGCAGCCTTCCAAGGACTCGGCCTGACCTACACCCACAAAGGCATCCAACTCGACCCGCTCACCGACACCCAACAACACATCCTCGACCTACTCGGAATCCAGCCGCCCTGGCGGACACAACCAGACCATGCCCTCACGAGCTGCGGAAAATGGGGCTAGTGCTTCACCTCGACCATGATCACGCGTAGTTCGACGTGCCCGACGTTCTCGACCGAATGCGGGCCCAGTGGGTCAGACCACAGGACCTCCGCGTCACGCAGTTCCCCGCCTTCGGCGCGGCTGTCGAACAGGACGTTCCCATCGCCGTCTCGTCGGACGAAGCTGGTCGCGCTCATCACGTACTGAGCGCTTGGCCAGCGATGGGTGTGAACGGCGGTCGCCTTGCCTACCGGAACCAGCGTCTGGATCACGCGCACGTGTTCGTTCTCCAGCAATAGCTGGTGGTGGTCAGCCGCAGCCGTGAGGGCATCCAGATCATCCGGCCACTTCCAGAGACTGGCGTTCGCTTCCATCGGCTGAGCACGATCCCGGCTCGCCGAACTCGCCACATCATCCCGATGGGATGAGGGCTCGCCCCGATGGTTAGAGAAGGTGCCAGTATCGATCGATTGCGGCCATGAGGCAAACCGCGCTAGCCGCGCCGGCGGACGAACCTCACCGCGCGGCGTCGAGCGCGTCGTCGCGCCCCAATGGCTTATTGCATCGAGCTCATCGAATGCATTGCCCCGCCGTGCGAGCCGCTTGGGACGGTCAGGCCAGGAACCGAGTGCGGTGCCGCCAGGATCCCGATTGCCAGCACGAGCAGGATCGCCGCTGTGCCCCACGTCACGACCCGGCGCCAGGGGAGCGTCTTCTCGAGCACTATCAACGCTGCGATCAGCGCCATCCACACGATGCTCATCACACCAAGCGCGAACAGCGCGGCCATCAGTGCCCAGCAACATCCCAAGCACCAGGCGGCGTGGCGGGAGCCCATCTCGACGGCGCCGGCGGGGCCGTCGCGCCAGTTCCCGAGCAGGAATCCGAGCGGGCTTCGGCACTTCCCCAAGCAGGCGTCCTTCAACGGCGTGAGCTCGTAAGCCGCGGCGGTCAGGACAACCCCGGCCGCCACCCACCGCCCACCGGAATCCCATGCGAGCGCGCCGCCGAACAGGCTGTTGCCGAGCTCGAACAGCCCGTACGCGAGCACCCCCGCCGCGCCCCAGACGAACAGGTAGGACCCCGTGAACAACACGGCGCGGCTCAGTCCGTGGCGGCGGGTCATCGTCGCGTACAGAGCGGCGGTCGGCGCGAGCGCGGGGAACATCATCGCCGCCATCATCACCACCCAAACACCCAGGAACCACCCCAGCGATCCGAGCGCGGTGCCCGGCCCGGCATCCATCCCGGCCATCCGGTCGGCGGTCGACCACCATGCCAGCGCGGCCAGGACGATCAGCAGCGCGACCAGGCCCAGGCGAGCCCGCACGGCCGCGAACGCCGCCCCCAGCTCCCTTTGATCCGAACGGTCCTCGACGGCGGCGCTAGAGGCGAGTGCGCTCATGCCGCCCAGGAGAACGGCGAGCGGGAGAACGCCGCGTTCCCTTCATACTGGATCCCGAACGCGTCGATCTTCGAGCGCGTCGCGTGGGCCACGTTCAGCTCCGATCCGGCCGGGTGGAAGATGCCCGTAAGTCTCGCGGGCTCGCCCGTCGCCGAACCGAACGGCACGACATCCTCGATCTCGAAGTCGACCGCGTCGCCGATCCGGATCGAGTGCCGCAGACCTTCTTCGTGGACCTCGATCGGCGCGCGCTCGACCCCGAGGTTCTCGCCCACAAGCGGTCCGAGGGCCTGCATCGGACCTCCAAGTGCCCCCGAGAAGACGGCGCCGAGCTTCTCGGCCTGCTCGTCCGTCGCCTCGGCATCGATGAACACGCCGAGTCGCCAATTGCCGTCGGTCATCACCTTCGGAGTGTCGGCGACGGCCGCGACCGTCAGCCCGCTGACGTCGGTCCCCTCAACGTCGCCGTCCTTGACGTTGAAGACCAGCGTTACCCGGCAGCGCTCGTGGGTGGCCTCGAGCGCCAGCGATGCCGTGCACGGACACACCACGTCGCACGAACAAGTCTCGAAATAAGAGCCTTCAAGCTTCCAGGACATCTCTGCCTCCTCGTGAGGGCGGACCCGGCGGTTGCGATCCGATTCTCGCCGTTGGGCGCTGGCGCGTCAACCGGCCGGAAGGGCTGTGACGCATCGCACACGACGGCCTGCGTGACCCCACGCACAGAGCCCACGGCTTACCGATCGTAAGCTGAGAGCATGGAAGCGTTCACGCTCCGCAACGGCACCGACGTGGCCATCCGCCCGATCCAGCAGGACGACGGGCCGCGGATCAGCGCGGCCTACACGTTGCTCTCGCCCGAGTCGCGCTACGCGCGCTTTCTCGCCGCGAAGCCGAATCTGAGCCCCGCCGAGGTCAAGTACCTGGTCGAGGTCGACCCGGCCAACCATGTGGCTCTCGTCGCCACGCTGGGCCGAGACCCGGAGCGGATCGTCGGCGTCGCCCGGTTCGTCCGCCTGCCCGACGACCCTCGGGTGGCGGAGTTTGCTGTCGTGATCGGTGATGAGTGGCAGGGACAGGGGCTCGCCAGCGAGCTGCTCAGGCGGTTGGCACGCCACGCGCCGGCGTACGGGATCGAGCGCGTTCGGGCGACGATGCTCGCCGACAACGAGCGGGCCCACCGGTTGCTGAACGGACTCGCGGGCCCGCGCAGCCTGCGTCGGCGAGGCGCCGTCGACGAGCTCGAGATCGACCTGGCCGCCTAGATCAGTCCCTGCGATCATCGCCGGGTGGCGTGGAAACTGACCGTGCGCGCGGGACCCCGTGTGCAGCGCAGCCGCTATGCGGAGCTCGAGGATGCGCTCGACGCGCTCGAGAAGCGCGGCGCAGGAGCTGGTCCGCGACGCGCCCCGCGATCGCGTCGACGCCAAGATCAAGCGCTTCGAGCCAGTCCAGCAGGTCTCGGCGCGGCTCGAGCTCGCCGGCCCCCAGCGCCTGCTGCCGAGCGTCCGCGCCGGAGTCGACGTCCGCGGGGACGGCTCGACCGAGGCCTACCGCGGACGGGTCAAACGCGAGTTGCTCGACCAGCGCAAAGGCGAGAGCTCATATGAGGCCCTCAGGCGGGAGCTGACCGCGCCTGCGGATCGGAAGAAGGGTCGGGGCTAGCTGACTTCGCGTAGGCGGCCGGTCTCCACCTCGTAGACGAACCCGCGGATCGAGTCCTTGCTGGGAACGAACGGTGACGCCTTGATCCGTGCGATCGACTGCCGCACGTCGGCGTCGAGGTCGCTGAATGCCTCGGCGGCCCATTCGGGCTTGATGCCCGTGTCCTGCTCGATCGCGGCCTTGAAGTCGTCGTCCTTGAAGGTCAGCATCCCGCAGTCGGTGTGGTGGATGAGGATGATCTCCTCGGTTCCGAGCAGGCGCTGTGAGATCGCCAGCGAGCGGATCTCGTCGTCGGTGATGACGCCGCCGGCGTTTCGGATCACGTGAGCGTCCCCCTCCCGGAGCCCGAGCATGCCGTAGACGTTCAGCCGTGCGTCCATGCACGCGACGACCGCCACCTTGCGACCGGGAGGCATGGGCAGGTCGCCCTTGTCGAAGCCGGCTGCGTACGTCTCGTTGTTCTGGAGAAACTCGTCGGTGGCGCTCATCGGACTCCTTGGATTCGGGGAGGCTGCAGCAAATCAGATGCGGCGCTGGAGGGGATCCTTCCCGATCGTCCACGCACGACACCGGCCCGTCAGTAAGTCAATCGAGCTAGTCTACTTGTCCGGTCCACCGC
>CAVZAK010000008.1:0-319201 GCA_963773165.1 uncultured Solirubrobacterales bacterium | reverse complement strand
CACCAAGCCCTACAGCACCAGGGTCGCCCCATGCCGCCGCAGCCACCTCAGGTGCTCGCGATAGTCCGGTTGGTGCGACCCCAGCAGGGCCCAGAACCGCGGCGAGTGATCCATGATCTCGAGGTGGCACACCTCGTGCCAGACGACGTAGTCGAGAACCGGCTCCGGCGCCAGCAGCAGTCGCCAGTTGAAGCTCATTGCGCCCGATCGCGAGCAGCTCGCCCATCGCGTCCGCTGGGCGCGGATCGTCAGTCGCGAGTACGACACCCCGGCTAGGGCGCACGCTCGATCGAGTCGCGGCGCGATCTCGGCCTGTGCGGCGCGTCGGTACCAGCGCTCGAGTGCCGCGTCACGGTCCGCCGCGCTCGCCGGGACGAGCAACCGATCACCGCGCCGGTGGACCCGCAGCCGGCCGGGCTCCGGAACCACCTCGAGCGTTTGGTTTAGATAGGGGAGGGTGTTGGCCCGGGCCGCCACCGCCTGTCGTGCCCGGTCGAGCTCTCGCATCCGGCGTTCGATCCACGGACGGAGCTCGCGGATCGCCGCGGCCGCCTCGCGCTCAGCGGCCCGTCGCGGGAGCACAACCTCGACACCGCGGGTCGGGTCGACGGTCACTCGCACGCGACGAGCGCGCTCGGAGCGGCGGACGCTGTAGGAGATCTGCTCCACGGCGCGACAGGGTACGGTCCCGTCCTGACGTGCCCTCCTTCCCGGACCTGCCACAGCCGATCAGCGACGGCTCGGTCGCGCTGCGCCTCGGGGCCGAGCGCGACATTCCCGAGATCCTGATCGCCCACCAGGACGACCGGCATCTCCACGAGCGGCTCGGGCTCGAACGTCCGCCCACCGGGGCCGAGCTCGGCCGCAACTCCGAGCGCGCGGCGATCGAACGGACTGCCGGCATCCACGTCGCCATGACGATCCTCGAGCCGAGCTCCGATGTCTGCCGGGGACGGATATTCACGGCGGACGTCGAGTGGCGCCACGACCGGGCCGAGCTCGGGATGTGGCTGGCCCCGCAGGTTCGTGGGCGCGGTCTGGCGCCACGGGCGTTACGGCTGATGTCGAGCTGGTTGTTACAGAACACCTCGCTCGAGCGCTTGCAAATCGTCACCGAACCCGCCAACGAACCGATGCTCGCGACCGCGCGCGCTGCGGGCTTCGTCCAAGAGGGCGTGCTCCGGGGCCTGACACTGGAGCGTGGCGCCCGGGTCGACTGCGCGATCCTCTCGTTGCTCCGCGGCGAGATATGACCGGTCACTCCCGCGTGAAGCTGCCGGCGGGTGTCCGAACGCCATTCCAGGTCTATGTCAACGGCGTGCCCCAGGAGCTCGGCGTCGATTACCGCATCACCGGCGGCGAGCTGGTATTCGAGCGCGAGCTGGTGAGCCAGAAGCTTGGCCCATGGGCCTGGTTCATCGGCTTCTGGGGGATCGGGACCTACAAGCGCAACGACGAGGTCGACGTGCGCTACGAGATCGAGGGCCGCCCGACTGTCGCCCACGCCCTCGAGATCATCCCGCCGTCCTGACGACGTCTCGGCGCACCCAAGGCTGCAGCAGCCTCTGCGCCGACAGGATCGCGCGGGTAGCCGGGGAACGGTTGAGCGTGTAGAAGTGGATACCGGGCGCGCCGCGCGCGAGCAGCTCCGCGCATTGGAGCGTCGCGTAGGCGACGCCGAGCTGGAGCACGGCGTCGCGATCGGCTGCCCGCCACTCGAGCGCCTCGAGCAGCCGCTGCGGGATCGACGCGCCACACATGCCGGTGATCGTCTTGATCTGCCCGACGTCGGTGATCGGCATGATCCCCGGCAGGATCGGCACCTCGATCCCGACCGCTCGTGCCTCCTCGACAAAGCGGAAGTACAGCTCGTTGTCGAAGAACAGCTGCGTAATCAGGAACGACGCCCCCGCGTCGACCTTCTGGCGCAGGAAACGCAGGTCGTGAGCCATGTCCGGAGCCTCCGGGTGGACCTCCGGGAAGCACGCCGCCCCAACTGCGAACGGATAGCGCTCTGTGATCAGCGAAGCGAGCTCCGTCGAATAGTGCAGGCCGCCCGGGTGGGGTCTCCACTCGGTCTCTCCTCGGGGTGGGTCGCCGCGCAGCGCGAGCACGTTCTCGATCCCCGCCGCGGCGACATCGTCGAGGATCTCCTGGAGCTCCTCGCGAGTTGCGCCGACGCAGCTGAGGTGGGCCATGGCCTCGATCCCGAGGTCCTGCTTGAGCCACTTCGTGACCTCGACCGTCCGGGCGCGGGTGCCGCCACCGGCTCCGTACGTGACCGAAACGAAATCCGGCTCGAACGCTCGTCAGATCCTCGAGCGTGAGCCGCAGGTTCTTCTCCCCCTCGTCCGTCTTCGGAGGAAAGAACTCGAACGAGAAGACAGGCTCGTCGCTCGCCGCGATGATCTCGTCGATCCTCAAGGTCCGGGTACTGTAGCAACCTTGACACGAGCGTGTCAAGGTTGGCGTGAGCGCGGTCAGCCTGTCGCCGGCTCAGGAATGGCGCGCTCGCCCGGAGCGGACTCGCCCGGAGCCGACGCAGCGCGGGCGGAGGCTCCCTCGACGCTGAGGTGCGGCAGCAGCCGATCGAGCCAGTGCGGCAACTTCCAGTTGGCGTCGCCGAACATCAGCATCAGCGCCGGCACGAGCACCGAACGGACGATCAGCGCATCGAGGAACACGGCGCTGGCGAGGCCGACTCCGAACAGGTCGATGATCCGTTCGCCGCCGAGGATGAACGCCCCAAAGACCAGGATCATGATCGCGGCGGCGGCCGTGATCGTGCGGCCTGTGGCGGCGAGGCCGTGCGTCACCGCCTCGCGGTTGTCGCCACGGCGGTGCCACTCCTCATACATGCGCGTGACGAGGAACACCTCGTAATCCATCGACAGGCCGAACAGGATCGCGAATAGGAACACCGGGACGAAGGCCTCGATTGGTCCGGTCTTGTCGATCCCAAGCAAAGAGGCGCCGAATCCGTCCTGGAAGATCACGGTGACCACGCCGAAGGCTGCCGCGACCGAGAGCAGGTTCATTACCGCGGCCGTGGCCGGAATCAGAAGGCTGCGGAACACGCACATCAGCAACAGGAAGCTGAGCAGGACGACGACGCCCAGGAACAGCGGCAGCTTGCGCGACAGCACATTGCTGAAGTCGAAGAAGATCGCGGTCTGCCCGCCAACAAGGATGTGCAGGTTCGTGCCGCGGGTCGCGTCCGGGACAACGGTGTCGCGGACCTTTTGAAGGAGGTTCGAGGTCGAGACGTCTTGCGGTGAGCCCTTCGGATAGACGTTGGCGAGCGCCACCCCCTCTCCTCCCGGTCTGCGGCTGGGAATGAAATGTGGCTTGGTCGCACCGACGACGCCAGGGGTGGCGGCGACGGCATCGACCGCGCGGGTGAACTGCGCCTCCTGCTCGGGTCCCGAGACCTGCGCCACCAGTTGCAACGGGCCGTTGTAACCAGGACCGAAGCCCTTCGCCAGCAGGTCGTAGGCCTTGCGCGTGGTGGTTCCGGACGGATCGGACCCGGCGTCGGCCGAGCCGAGCCGCATCGAGAAGAACGGGATCGCGATCAGGATCATCACGCCGGCGGCGACGGCGGCGAACAGCGCCGGGCGCTTTTCGATGAGCCCGGCCCACCGCGCCCAGCCCGCCGACTCGTCGGTGGTCCGCAGCTCCCCGGCCTTGAGCTGGCGTCGCTCGCGCCGGCGAAGCACCCGGATCCCGAAGAACCCCAGCAGCGCGGGCAGCAGCGTGAGCGCGGCGATCACCGTCAACGCCACTGCGATGCAGGCCGCGATCGCGACGCCGTACAGGAAGCTCACGCCCAGCGCGAACAGACCGAGCAGGGCGATGCAGACGATGATCCCGGCGAACAGCACGGCGCGACCGGATGTGTCGACAGACTCGATCACGGCCTCCTCGCCGCTCAGACCGCGGAGCAGGCCCTGGCGGTAGCGGGTGAGGATGAACAGGGAGTAGTCGACCCCGACTCCGAGCCCGATCAGCAGCGACAGCTCGTTGCTGAACGAGGCCATCTGGATCAGGTGGGAGAGCAGGCCGATCACGGCGACGCCGGTGCCGAGCGCCAGCGCGGCGGTGAGCAGCGGCAGGGCCATCGCGAGCAGCGAGCCGAACACCAGGAACAGGACGACCCCGGCGGCGAGGAAGCCGAACGGCAATCCGCCGGGTCCCATCTTGTTCGCCGCCTGGGCGACCTGGCCCCCGACCTCGACCTTGACCCCGTTGCCCCCGCCCGCACGCGCAGTGTTCACGAACTGCTGGGCCTCGGCCGCCTTGATCTTGTTGGCCTGTACGTCGAACTGAACATTCGCGAACGCAACCTGGCCCGAGGACGAGATCTGCGACGCGCCTGTCGGTCCATAGGGCGAGGAGACGGCGGAGATATGGGGCAGCTTCGCGACGTTGGCCAGCATCGACTCCACCTGGGAGCGCACGGCCGGGTCGGTCACCTTGCCGTTGTCGACCGCGATCACAATCTGGTCGGTATCGCCGGAGGCCTTAGGAGCCGCGCGCTCGAGCAGGTGGACGGCGTCGAAGCTCTGCGTGCCGGAGAGATTGAAGTTGTCGCTGTACGCGCTGCCCGCCGCGGAGTGGATCGCCGTCAGCGAGACCAGCGCGCCGACCCAGGCCAGCGCCACGATGCGCCGGTGCGTGAAGCACCACTTGGCAAGTTTTCTCACGTCGGGAGAGCCTCCAGTCGCGCCGTGGCCGCAGGGCCGCCTCAGCCCCGAACCCGCGTCAGATTATGAAAGCAGAACCTGACAACGGGCTGACAATTGGTGGTGGCTCAGGCCGGCGCCGCCCCGCGCACGAGGCGCCGTCGACGCGCTCCACCTTGCCGTCGACCCCAAGCTGGATGTACTTGCCGGCGGCGTGGCTCATGCTCGGTGATCGCGGTCGCTATAGCGGTTCCGGCGTCTTAAAAAATGACCGCCCCTCCCGGGTGACAGCATGCGCTGAATCGCTCCGCGGGGCTTGTCGTGGGTTGCCGGCGAACTCCACGTGCGGGGAAGGGGCGGCCTGGGGTGCAAGACCCGGACTATCTGGTTAACACCGCAAATCCAGTGCCAGATCGGAGTCCGGTCGGTTTAGGCGCGAAGCTCGTGCACAGCGCGAGCCGGCGCCACCCAGGAGTGCGGCCGGATGGGCGCGGCCGGATGTCGCGAGTGCCAATCTCCTCAACTGAAGCCATTTCGTCCCGCCGGCCGGGGAGAAAAAGGCGTCGGTTCGTCAAAGCCTGTCCGAGCGCTCAAATCGACCCGCGCCACCGCGCCACCGCCCGCCCCAGCTCCCCGTCGCCCTCACGCCACCCGCCAGCGCCTCTCACCCCCGGCGCCGTCCTCGGCCGCGATCCGCCCCGCCACCTCCAGGTGGCGCAGGTAGCACAACGTCTCCTGTAGCCGCCACTGGGCGTTGTACTGCGTCAGCGCCTCGCCGTACACGGACGGGGCCACCTCGACCGCCGTCAGGGGATCTCGGGCGCCCACGGCCTCAAGAACGGCCTCCAGGCGCGAGGCCACGAGCCTCCGGTTGCCCTCGATGTGACCGTGCACATCGACGAACGGCTTGCCGTGTCCCGAAAGCGCCAGGCGGGCGTCGAGCGCATCCACCACGTCCAGTGAGCGCAGGAACTCGCCTACTGGATCTGGCGTCCAGCCGTAGTCGTAGAACAAGGAGATCCGTCCCAGCACGTGATCCCCGGAGATCAGGATCCGGTGCTCGGGTTGGAACAGGCACACGTGCGAGGGCGCGTGGCCCGGTGTCTCGTAGACGTCCCACGGCCCGAGGTCGCTGTCGACGACGACGCCCGAGACCAGCGCACGGTCGGGCTCGATCACCGCGGCGATCCCCGACGGGATCGACTCGTATCGATCGGCGTAACGGCGCAGCGCCTCCTCGGGCACGCCGCTCTGCCTTCCGACCTCCAGCCGCCGGGCCAGCGCGGCTTCGGGATCAGAGGCGCCCATCACGGCGTGGGCGTGATTGGGGTGCATCCAGAACTCGCAGCCGGCGAGCTCGCGGATCGGCGCCGCCTGGCCCCAGTGGTCGGAGTGCGCGTGGGTGCAGACCAACAGGCGCACGAGCTCCAGCCGGAGCCCGACCTGCTCCATCGCCCGCTCGAGCTGAGCGAGCGAACCCGCCTCGTGCGTGCCGGTGTCCACCAGCACGATCCCGGGCCCTGAGGCGATCGCCCAGGCATTGCCGTGCGGCACCCCGGGCCAGGGCAGCGGCAATCGCAGCCGCCACAGTCCCGGAACGACGCGCTCCCCACGTCCCAGCTCTCGCTGTCTGGCCTCACGAGTCACGAGAACGGACGATATTCGCGACGCGTAGACTCGGCCTTCTGATGTCCTCCAATACCGATGTCGGCCAGCTCGAGCGCGCGGCTTCGACGCCGGTCAATTAGAGGCGTGGGTCGCCGCAACCGTCAGCGCGAGAAGCTCACCGCCCCGATCAGCGAGTACCGCGACGCCAACGGCAACGTACTGGCGCTGCGCGGTTCGCTCTCGCCCGCGTCCCGGCGCCTGTACGCGGAGACGCTGGCGGGCGGACTCGAGCGCGAGGACGCCTGGCAGCGCGCCACGGAGTTCCTGTTCGAGCGCCTCGCGACCTCGTGGACGATCGCCGGGCTCGAGATCACCCGCCAGAAGGAGCTCATCGGCCGCTACCGGATGGCGTCCGGCGACGAGCGCCAGTTCGTTCGCGACTCGATTCGTGCGCACACAAAGGAGCACTTCCCGGAGCTCGAGGCGCCATGATCGACGCCGACAAGTTTGCGGGGCTGCTATGCGACTGGTGCATCGAAGCACGCGAGCGAGACCAGGTGCTCATCACCACCACTCCGGAGGCCGTGACCTTGGCCACCGCGCTCCATCGAGCCCTGCTCGACCGTGCGGCGTGGCCGCTGATCAGGCTCGCGCCGGGGAAGTTGAGCGAGCAGTTCTACGCGCACGCTCGCGACGTTCACCTCGACTCCTTCGCACCGATCGAGCTCGCCGAGGCCGAGTCCGCGGACGCGCTCATCTCGATCTCCGCGCCCACCAACACCCGCGCCCTGGCCGGTGTCGACCCAGCCATGATCGCCCGGGCCGCCCGTGCGCGCCAGCCGATTCAGGAGGCCCGCCTGGCGTCACGATGGTGCGGCACGCAGTGGCCGACGGCGGCGCTGGCACAGCAGGCGGGAATGAGCGAAGGCGACTACGAGACGTTCCTCGAGCGGGCCCTGTTCCTCGACCGTGCCGATCCGGTGGCCTCGTGGCGCGAGCTCAGTGACCGCCAGCAACTGCTCATCGAGCGGCTCGCCGAGGCGCGCGAGATCCGAATCGAGGCCGAGGGCACCGACCTGCGCCTCCGCGTCGACGGGCGTACGTGGATCAACTCCAATGGCAAACACAACATGCCGAGTGGCGAGGTGTTCACGGGCCCGCTCGAGGACTCCGCCACTGGGACGATCCGCTACACGATCCCCTCGAGCCCGCGCGGCGCCCTCGTCGAAGGGATCCAGCTCAGGTTCGTCTCAGGCCAGGTCGTCGAGGCATCCGCCGAGCGGGGCGACGAATACCTCCAGGCGGCGCTGGCGACCGACGCCGGGGCGAAGTTCCTCGGCGAATTGGGGATCGGCACCAACTTCGGGATCGATCGCGCGACCGGGTCGATCCTGCTCGACGAGAAGATGGCGAGCACGGTTCATCTGGCGCTGGGTCGCTCCTATCCGGAGACCGGCGGTACGAACAAGTCGGCGCTCCACTGGGACATGATCTGCGATCTGCGCAACGGCGGCCGACTGAGCGCCGATGGCCAGGTGCTCAACGAAATCGTTTGGCCGGTGGGCTAGCGTCTCGCGTTCTCATGCGCCGCACGAAGATCGTCGCCACGATAGGCCCCGCCAGCCAGGATCCCGAGACGCTAGCCAGGATGGTCGAGGCGGGATTGGACGTGGCCCGGCTGAACTTCTCGCATGGCAACCGCGAGCTCCACGCCGAGAATGCGCAGCGCGTCCGCGCTGCTGCGTCGCAGGTTGGCCGACAGGTGGCGATCCTGCAGGACCTGCCGGGCCCGAAGATCCGGATCGGCGCGCTCGAGGACGACATCGCCGAGCTGAAGCCGGGCGAGACGCTGATCCTTTGCTGCGGTGCCAGCTTCGTCGGCAACGGCGAGCGGATGTCAGTCAGCTGGAATGGTCTCGCCGGCGCCGTTGACCCCGACGACATCATCTATCTCGCCGATGGCGCGATTCGTCTGCGGGTGACAGGCGTGCGCGAAAGCGATGGCGAGATCGAAACGCAGGTTGAGATCGGCGGCAGCGTGGCCACCCGTCAGGGGCTGAACATCCCCGGGTCGACGCGCGGCCTGCCGGCCGTTCCCGAGGAGGATCTGGAGATGCTCCGCTTTGGAGAATCGATCGGGGTTGATCTGGTGGCGCTCTCATTCGTGCGGACGGCCGAGGACGTTAGCTCGGTCCGGAAGCACACCCGGTTGCCGTTGATCGCGAAGATCGAGAAGCCGCAGGCCGTCGATGCGATGGAGGAGATCATCCGCGCCGCGGACTGCGTGATGGTGGCGCGGGGCGACCTGGGTATAGAGCTGCCGATCGAGAGCGTGCCCCTCGTCCAGAAACGTCTTCTGCGCCTAGCCGGCCAGCTCGCCCGGCCGTCGATCACGGCCACCCAGATGCTCGATTCGATGGTGAACTCCTCGCGCCCGACCCGCGCCGAGGTGGCCGACGTCGCCAACGCGATCATCGACGGCACCGACGCCGTGATGCTCTCCCAGGAGACCGCGATCGGGTCCTATCCTGTCGAGGCCGTGGCGATGATGGCATCGATCGCCGAGCGGACCGAGCACGAGCTGCCATACCGGGAGTGGAACGAGGATCGCGTCCGACGGGACGCCCGCGACCCCGCGTACACGGTCGCCTACAGCGCGTGCGCGGCCGCGCGCGAGCTGCACCTCGCGGCTCTCGTGGTTCCGACGCTGTCCGGTCGCTCGGCTCGGCTGATCTCCGCCCACCGGCCGCAGGTGCCGATCTTCGCGCTCTCGCCGGGGAAGGAGACCGTCCGCCGGTGTGCGCTGATGTGGGGGGTGGAGGCCGCATCCATGCGCCGGCACGAGATCACCGAAGCGCTGATCGCCGACGCCGCCCGCCGCGTGGTCGAGCTGGGCTGGGTCAAGCCGGGCGCGCGCGTCGGCATCACCGCCGGGCTCCCTAGCGGCAGGCCAGGAACGACCAGCCTGATGCAGATCCAGCGGGTTTGACCGGCCTCAGCGGACCCTCAGCCGCCGTCTCACCGTCTGGGTGGCGCAGTCGCCACTCGCCACGATCCGCAGCCCGTAGCGGCCCGCCTTGCGGGGAGCCCTGATCCGCGGCGTGAACGTGCCGACCTGGCGAAGGCCCTCGCTCACGGTCTTGACTGTGCGGCCACGGTGCGTCACCGAAATCGTCAAGTGGGCAGGTGAAGCCAGGGTGAGCGCAACGACAAATCGGCGCCCGCGCGTCGCCCGCTTCGGCGCCTTGACCGCGAGGTCGGGATTGTCCGAGGCGGTCGTGAGGGTCATATCGGCGCCGTCGGTCGTGCTGCCGAGCTCGGACGCGACGATCCTGAAGTGATAGGTCGTGCACGGCGTGAGCTCGGCGACGCTGGCCGACACCGACTGAGTCGTGGTTACGATGCCGGTAGCGGTCTGTGACCCATAGGCCGTGCTGGTGCCGTACTGAAAGACGTAGGTCGCGGCCTGTCCCGGCTCCGCTCCCTGGACGATCTTGAAACCCGGACCCGCCACGCCGTTCAACTTCGCCGAGGTCGAGGTGATGTTGCTGGCCGCGTCCGTCTCCGCAGTCGGACCGCCTTGGGTTGCCCCGGACGCCCCGCCGGCGGCGAGCGCCGCCCCAGTAACGGCGGCAACGATCAATGCCCCGGCCCCCGCTGCGAACCGCCTCCGGTGCGCCACGGTAATACCTCCCTAGCTGTGACCTGTTCCTACGCGTCCGGCTTACGCCGAACGATCAAGCGGTCACTCTACCGCTTGCGCGCCTGTCCGGGTACGTCGCCGCTGTGCGCGGCCGTTGGTCTCCGCCCTCGAGAGGGCGGAGACGGCGACGGCCGGTCAGCGGACCTTCAACTGCTTGTTGATCGTCTGCTGACCGCAGCTTTCCTTCGCGACAATCCGGACGCTGTACTTGCCCTTCTTTCGTGGCGCCTTGATGGTCACCGTCACCGTGCCGACCCGCGCGCCCTTGTTGAGGGTCTGCACCACGTGGCCGTGGTGGGTGACAACGACCGTGACTGCGGCAGTCGAGCTGAGCGACAGGCTGAGCTTGAACCGATGCTTGTGCTTGACCTTCCCGGGTGACTTGACCGAAGCGATCGGGTTCGCGAAACCGGTGGTGAAGCTCTGGTCGCTGCCGCCGACTGCGCCGCTCGCGCTGCTCGCGAGCAGTTTGAAGTGATAGCCCGTGCACGGTGTCAGCCCGCTAACGCTGGCGGATACCGTCTGGTTCGAGGAGACAGACCCAGTGGACGACTGGGCGCCATACGTCGCTGTCTTCCCGTAATCGAAGACGTAGCCCGTGACCTCGGGGGTATTGGCGGCGGTCATGCCGGGCCCGACGACGCCGTTCAACGTTGCCGAGCTCGAAGTCACGTTGGTGGCTGCGTCCGTCGTCGCCGTCGGCGGTTTGCTGCTGCCGTATACAGCGTCGCGATTGGTCTCGTGCGTGGCCGGGCGGGCGCTCGCGCCGCCCGCAAGGACGGCGCCGCCGCCCAGCAATGTGGCCGCCAAAACCGCGACCCCAATGCGAGCAGCGAACTCCTGGTTTCCGTCTCCCCTCAGACAATCCATTCCCCTAACTTGCGTCGGTTCCGTCGTGCCGTCTCACACCCTCGGACGGCATCACGGCTCAGCTATCTAACGTGCGAGGCCGATGCGAGCTTTCACATCTAGCGCAGCCTCACCCGCGTGTGGAGGCGCGCGATGCGGTTACCCCTCATGAACGCGATCGTGACCCGGTAGACGCCGGGCGCCACGTGGTGTACTAGCCGGAGTGTGACATTCAGCCGCTGACCGCGAATCGTCCTCGCACCGAGTGCGTACAACCGGCGGTTTCGGGTCAGCGCGATCGCCAGTTGCACCTTGGCTCGCGCGGTGCTGGACTTAACCCGGCAGCTGATCTTGACGGTCCGGTGCTTGCCGAGGCGACCGCGACAGCGGACGCCGGTAATCCCCCGGCCGGGGGGTCCCTGCGGGCCGATGGCGCCTTGCGGGCCTCGTGGCCCGGGCGTGCCCGGAGCGCTGGGCTGCACGATGAATTGTGTCGTCACGGTGCTGGTGTCACCGTGGCGGTCGGTGAGCACCCAATTCGCGTTGTAGCGTCCGGCGGCAAGCCCCGAGACCTCGGCGCCGTGGACCGGATCGATCGTGTGCGGCGCGCCCACCTGGCTCCCGTTGCTGCCGTCCGATTTGCGTTCATCGACGGTCAGCGTTTCCTTGGTTGGCGTGGCGCCAAACGTGTCCGCGTAGGCGACGAACGGACTTTGGATCGATTCGCCGTCCTCGGGGGCGACAAACTCGAACTGCGGGATATCGACCGAGGTGGCGCCGCCGGACGTATCGTCGTAGCTCGCGAACGCATAGGCGTCGGCTGGTTGTGTGCCGTCGGCGTTGCAGAGCGCCTGAGGAAACGGTGAGAAATAGATGTACTGCTCGAGCCACTTGTTCGGCGAGCACGAGCCGCTCGACTCGTCGCTCGAAGAGGTGATCACGGTTCCGCCGCCGTTATAGAAGAACGACGGCGCGTCCGTGCGCAAGGTGTCGACGGTCAGCGTCGAGAGCACGCGCGAGACACCCTGCTCTCTGAGCTGGACCTTGTCACCGGGCTGGAAGCCGCCGGGCATCGTTGCCGTTGCCTGGAAGCTGTCGCCCAGGGAGTACTGGAGCGTGACGGTGTCGTCGCCTCGGAGGCGCGTGGCCGTGAATGTGTAACCGTTGAGGACGGAGCACGTGATCGTCTCGTCGACGTAGTCGGCGTCGCAGCTCGGCGGCCCTGACTCGAAGCCCGGGCGTGGCAGCGGCGCGTCGCCGATCAGCGTTACTCGGCCCGGACCGGTTCCGTGCACGGCGGACAGTGGCTCGGTGTCCTCGGCCTGGACGTGATCGCTGTCCGTGATGGCCGGGCTGAAGCTTGCTTGGCACTGCCTGCCGTTCGGTGTCGTCCCCACCTTCTTGCCGTTGACGGCAAAGACCACATCGGTGCAGTTGCCCTGGTTGGGGAAGCTCCCCACGGTACGCCCGGCATTGATGCGGATCTCGCTGAGGAGGCTGAAGGAGCGGCCGGCTCCGCCGACGAGTTGGTCCTCCGGCGCGCCAGGCCCTGCGTAGTGGACGTCGATCTGATCCTGATCGATCGATGGCGCCTGCGACCGCGACGGGGGTGTGGTCGACAGCGGACTGAGCTTGACTGACCACGAGCCGTCGGCGCCGCTCACAGGGCCGGACGCGTTGGCCACGACCCTGCCCTGCCGGCTGAGTGTGACGGTGACCGTCGTTGCACCCGAAGGAGCCATGCCTTCATTACCGGTGACGGTCGGAGAGAACTCCGTGAGCACGACCGTCAGCGGTCGTTGGTAGACGGCGTCGCGATTTGTCGCTCCGTGAGCGAATCCCCGCGCGCCCTGACTGGCGAGCGCGACCCCTCCGCCGAGGAGGGTTAGTGCGAATGCGACAACGACTGCACGGGTCCGACCGACTCCGTTCCGGCTCGTCCAGGACACGATAATTACCCCCTGAGGTGTGCGCCTTCTGTACCGGTGGCCGACAACCCGTCTCCGCGCCCCGGTACGGTGCCAAGCTATAGACCCTCCGCCTTGGCCTGTCAAGTTAAGTCACATCATGTGAGAATTCATATGCATCGGGTCGAGGCCGGTTTTGCAGCCGGGGCGGTCACGCTTGCCGCCGCGGTCGCCGTGACCACTCTGGACGGGGGCGGCTTCTCGCCGGGCGCGCAGACGTTGTTGGTCCTGCTCGCCGCCCTCAGCTTGCTGGTGGCTGTGCTGTTCGATCCCGACCACGTGATCGCCATCGCGCGCCGGGCACCCGTGGTTGTACTCGTCGCGTTGGGTGCGCTGGCGCTTCTGAGCGCGACGTGGACGATCGGTCCCGCGCGCGAGAGCGTTCGAGACGGGTTGGTGATCTTCGCGTACGCGGCGCTCGCGGTCACGGCGGGTGCGTTGACCGCCAGGGTGGGTCCACTCCCGATCGCGGTCGGGCTTGCCGCGCTTGCCGGCGTCGAGGCGGCTATCGGCTTGAGCGCAGCGGCGTTGCATACCCTCCCGGACGCCGAACGGATCGGTCGGAGCTGGCGTCCCGGAGGCACGTTCGAGTATCCGCCCGCACTCGGTCTCCTCCAGGTCGCCGCGCTCCCGGCTCTCCTAGGCGGGATGACGGTCCGCACGCGCGTCGCCGTACCGGCGGCCCTCGGCGCGGCCCTGGCGGGCGCAGTTCTCGGCTGCGCCGACAGCCGCCTTGACGTGCTGCTCGCGGCCGCCGTCGCGGCGATGGTGCTCTCGTGGCCGCCTCGCGCCCGCGACCGCCGCGAGCTGGTTGCGGCGCTCGTGATGGTTGTGCTCGCCGCGATCGGTGGGCACATCCTGCTGGGAGGGCACGTGTCCCGTCACGTTGGCGGGAGCACCGTCCGGCTCGTGCTCGTAAGCCTGCTGTGCCTAGGCTTGGCAGCGGCCTGGCTCCCGGTGCGCAAGTTGGCCCGCCGTCAGCGGCCGCCGAAGTTGATTGTCGCAGTCGTCCTGATCGCGGCGGCGGCAACCGCGACGGTCGGGATAGTGACGGTCAGCGGGTCGGGCGGATCGCCGAGCCGAGGAGGCCTCGCCCACGGGCGGACCCAGGAGTGGAAGGCGGCAGTCGAGACGTGGCTTGACCGGCCCTTGGCGGGCGCCGGGTCGGGCGGGTACTACCAGGCGTCGCTGGTCCACCAGGGCTCGAGCCCGAGCCTGTATGCCCACGATCTGCCGCTCGAGCTCGCCGCTGAGCTCGGCATCGGAGGGCTGCTGCTGGGCGTGGCGCTGTATGCGAGCTCGATCGCAGTGCTCATCCGTGAGCGCGCTCGCCCGGCCGTGTGGCTGCTCGGGCCGGCGGTCGCCGTGTTCCTGATCGCGAACCTGGTCGACTGGCCATGGCATCTGACCGGGCTGGGGGCGGCCTGGGCGTGCGCGTTGGGCGGGTGCTTGGCGGTGCCTCGCAGTGATCACACGCGCGCGGTAGTCAGTTATCGGACTGGGGGTTAGGTCCCCGTCGCGATTGGCCCAGATCCGCGACCGGCGATTGGTCCTTCCGAGACTGTGAGGGTGTGATTAAGGTCACTTCCGGACGACGGTAGGCGACTGCTATACCCCAAAACGTGAGAGCACAAAGCGCAGGATCCACAGACACAGTCGACGTGCAGCCCAACGGGCACGTCGTCGAGGCGCGCGATGTAACGCGCCGCTATGGCGAAGGCGCGACTACTGTCGACGCCCTCCGCGGAGTTTCAATCGAAGTGACGAAGGGCGAGCTCGTGGCGGTGATGGGGCCGTCGGGCTCGGGCAAGTCGACGCTGATGCACATCCTCGCGGGACTGGACAAGCCCACCGATGGCACGGTCACGATCGCCGGCACCGAGATCAACGGGCTCGACGACGCGAAGCTGACCCTGCTGCGCCGCGACCACATCGGCTTCGTCTTCCAGTTCTTCAACCTGCTCCCGATGCTGACCGCTGAGGAGAACATCCTTCTGCCGCTGACGATCGCCGGAACCAAGCCTGATCGCGCGTGGCTCGACGAGCTTCTGACGAAGACCGGGCTCTCCGACCGTCGCAGCCATCGACCATCCGAGCTGTCCGGGGGCGAGCAGCAGCGCGTGGCGATCTCTCGTGCGCTGATCACGCACCCGACGATCCTGTTCGCGGACGAGCCGACAGGCAACCTGGACTCGAAGACCGGCGGTGAGATCCTTGAGTTGCTGCGCGACTCTGCCGACTCGTGGGGACAGACGATCGTGATGGTCACCCACGAGCCGCGCGCCGCCTCGATCGCGGACCGGATCCTGTTCCTCGCCGATGGGCTGATCGTCAAGCAGCTGACCGAAGCGAGCGCGGCCGAGGTGCTCGAGGTCATGGCCACGCTGCAGTAATGGCGCGCGTCGCGATCAGAGGGCTGCTCGGGCGCAAGCTCCGGGCCTCGCTCACAGCCGTCGCGATCGTGCTCGGCGTGGCGATGGTCAGTGGGACATACATACTGACCGACACGATCAAGGCAGCGTTCACGACGGTCTTCACGGAGGCATACAAGAACTCCGACGCGGTCGTCACCGGCAAGAGCGCGATCTCGAACAGCACCAGCGGCAACGGGGAGACGGTGCCATCGCTCCCGCAGTCATTGCTGACTCGTGTCCGCGCGCTCCCTGAGGTCGGTGCAGCCGACGGGAGCGTCTCCGATCAGGCGCAGCTCGTCGGACACAACGGCAAGGTCATCTCGCGCGGCGGCGCTCCAAGCCTTGCCTTCAGCTATGACCCGGCCGGTCAGCGCTTCAATCCGATGTCGCTGACCGCCGGTAACTGGCCGAGCGGTCCGAACCAGATCGACATCGATGCTTCCACCGCGAGTAAGGAGCACTACTCGGTGGGAGACGACATCGGCGTCGTCGCGCGCGGTCCCGTGCGTGAGTTCAAGATCGTCGGCACGGTCAAGTACGCCGGGCTGTCATCGCTCGGAGGCGCGACTCTCGCGGTGTTCACGCTCCCAACCGCCCAGGCGCTCTTCCACAAGGTCGGGCAGCTCGACGAGATCGACGTCGCCGCCGCGCACGGCGTCTCCGACACCAAGCTCGTGGCCGCGATCAAGCCGCTGCTGCCGGCCAGCGCCCAGGTGCGAACCGGGCAGGCCCAGGCACAGCAGGCGACGAAGGACACCGCCGGCTTCCTCAACATCTTCCAGGACTTCCTGCTCGCGTTCGGCGGCGTGGCCCTGTTCGTGGGCAGCTTCGTGATCGCCAACACGCTGTCGATAACCGTGGCGCAGAGAACCCGGGAGCTCGCGACGCTGCGCACACTCGGCGCCACCCGCCGGCAGGTCCGGGCCTCAGTGATGCTCGAGGCGCTCGTGATTGGTGTGCTCGCATCGGTGGTTGGACTGTTCCTCGGGCTCGCGCTCGCGAAGGGCCTCAATGCGCTGTTCGTTTCGTTCGGGATCGACCTGCCCCAGACGAGCACCGTGTTCAAGACGCGCACGGTCATCGTCTCACTCGTCGTGGGCATCGTGATCACGCTGCTCGCCGCCCTGCGGCCGGCGATCCGATCGACTCGCGTGCCTCCGATCGCCGCGGTCCGCGAAGGCTCGGTGCTTCCGCCGGGCCGCTTCGAGCGCTACGGCGCCTACCCGGCGATCGGCACGATCTCTGCCGCCCTCGCGCTGATGTTGCTCGGCCTGCTCGTGAGCTCGCTGTCGACCGGGCTTCGGTTGCTGGCGATCGGCTTCGGCGCCGTCCTGGTGTTCGTCGGCGTCTCGATGCTTGCACCGAGGCTGGTGCCGCCGCTGGTGCGCGTGCTGGGCTGGCCGGCCACCAAGATCGGCGGCGGCGCGGGCGAACTTGCGCGGGGCAACTCGCTCCGCAATCCGTCTCGGACCGCGACAACCGCATCGGCGCTGATGATCGGGCTGGCGTTGGTCACCCTGGTCGGGGTGCTCGCGGCGGGCTTGAGGTCGCGCTTCGACGGCGCTGTGAACCAGCTGTTCGTGGCCAACTACGCGGTCACCGCGACCAATAACTTCAGCCCGATCGGGGTCGCCTCGGCCGGGGCAATCCAGGGTGTGCCCGGTGTCACGGTGGTCTCGAGCGTACGCGCCGGCGACGGCAAGGCCTTTGGCTCGCGTATCAACGTCACCGGGGTCGAGCCCGACGTAAGCCGCGTGATCAACATCAAATGGAAAGACGGAAGCCCGCTGACGCCGGCGCAGCTCGGCAGTAACGGCGCGTTCGTCGACGATGCCTACGCCAAGGCGCAGCACCTCCAAGTAGGCTCGCCGCTGTCGGTCGAGACTCCGACCGGCAACACGATGCACCTGATCCTTCGCGGCATCACCTCACCACCCAAGGGGGGTAACCCGTACGGCGATGTGACGATCTCGACCGCTCGCTTCGATCAGGTCTACCAGAACCCGCAGAACCTGTTCACGTTCGTGAACATCGTTGGTGGGGTGACATCGGCCAACACCGCCAAGCTGAACGCTGCCCTCAATGGCTTCCCGGACGCCAAGCTCCAGACCAAGGAGCAGTTCAAGAGCAACCAGGAGCAGGGATTGACCTTGCTGCTCAACCTGCTCTACGTCTTGCTGTCGCTATCGATCATCATCAGCCTGTTCGGCATCGTCAACACGCTCGTGCTGACCGTGTTCGAGCGCACGCGCGAGCTTGGGATGCTGCGCGCCGTCGGGATGAGCCGGCGCCAGGTGCGACGGATGATCCGTCACGAGAGCGTGATCACGGCGCTGCTGGGCGCGGCATTCGGGATCCCCCTCGGCATCCTCCTCGCCCTGATGATCGGTGCGGCGATCAACTTCGCGGCGTTCACCATCCCCTGGGGGACGCTCATCGTGTTCGTGATCGCGGCGATCATCGCGGGGCTGATCGCGGCGATCATCCCCGCTCGCCGAGCCGGGCGTCTCAACGTGCTCGCGGCGCTGCAATACGAGTAGCCACCGCGGTCGTCAGCCGACGCCGGGGCGCGGTAGGCTCACCGCCATGATCGACACCGCCGAGTTCGACATCGGGAGCGAAGTCATCTGTAGCGACGGGCCGTGCGGAAAGCTCGCCCGGGTGGTCATCGATCCCGTCGCGCGGGCGATCACCGACCTCGCCGTCGAGCCCGAGCACGGGAAAAGGGACGGCCGTCTCGTCCCGATCGATCGTGTGACCTCGGCCGGCAACGAGATCGTGCTCGACTGCACCAGGGCTCAGTTTCAACAGTTCGAGTACGCCGACGAGATGGATTTCCTCCCCGCAGAGAACATCGGCGGATCCGCTTATGACCCAAGCCACACGCTCACGTGGCCGTATTACGCGATGTATACGAGCGGTGGGCACCACGGACGCCCCTATCTCGACCGCCGCATCGAGGAACACGACAGCGTCCCGTTGAGTGACGTGGAGATCCGCCGGGGCGACCACGTCCACGCCACCGACGGGACCATCGGGAAGGTCCACGGGCTCATCATCGACCCTCGCGACCACAACGTCACCCACTTCCTCCTCGAGGAAGGCCACCTGTGGGGGCACAAGACCGTGGCGATTCCGATCACCGCCGTCGACCGCCTCGACGACGGGGTCCGCGTCAACCTCACGGTCGACCAGGTGCGAGACCTACCGCCGGTCGAGCACGACCGCCGCGAGAGCTAAGGCCGGCGCATCAGCCACATGGGAGGGCTGGAGCCGAGCTGCAGCTCGCCCTTGGACTGAAACCCGAGCCTCTCGTAGAGGGCCGCGCTTCGCTCGCTGGTCGCCTCGAGGTAACCCGGCAGCCCCTCCGTGGTCGCAGCGATCGAGCATTGGCTGCATCAGCCGAGTCCCAAGGCCCTGCCCCTGAGCCTCGGGCGCGACGCCGATGTAGGGGATGTAGTAATGGGGTTCGCGGATGTGGCGCTTCTCCATCAGCGTGATCAATGTCAGCGCGTGCGGTAGCCGCGCGCCGAACACTCGCGTGAATCCGGGCCCGTGTGCGAGCTGTGCGGTGAAAGGCATCCGCCACGCCCCTGGCGGCATCTCCAGGCATGCCCCGAGACTGTCGACCGACGTCCAGATCCTGCCCTTCGGCAGCGCGACGTATCGCAGTTCGATCTCGAAGAACCTGCGCAGGCGCGCGCGCCGGCGCGAGTCGCCAGGAATCAGCCACCCGAAGATCGGGTCATCGAAGAAAGCCGTGGCGAGCGCCGCGCTCAGCTCGGGGACGTCGGCTGAGGTGGCGCAGCGCAGGGTGAGATCACCAAGTGCTTTCACGGAAGACGACGATGCCACAGCGCGGCGCATATTGTTCGCTGTCGATGAGCCTCGACCCTCGAGTGGACGGCGTGACCTTTCTGGCCAGCGACCCCGCTGGCTCCTGTACGAGCAACCACTACGAGGTCGAGGAGCGCTGCTCGTCCGCTGACCCGCTACCAGCAAATCGGCAAGAGCTACTCCGTCACGCGGCGCGAGGACCCCGCGACCGCGCGACGGATCGCCCTCGCGCTCGGGGCGGCGCGCGCGATCGTCAACGTGGGCGCCGGCGCCGGCTCCTACGAGCCGCGCGATCGATACGTGATCGCGATCGAGCCGAGCGATGTCATGGCCGCACAGCGACCGCCGGACCTGCCCCCGGCGATCCGCGCCGGCGCGGGCGCTTTGCCGCTGCGCGACGAGAGCGTCGACGCGGCGATGGCGATCCTGACGATCCACCACTGGGACGAGGATCAGGAGCGGGGCGTCCGCGAGCTAAGGCGGGTGGCTCGCGGGCCTGTCGTGATCATGACCTACGACTACGAGGTCAGCAACGAGATGTGGCTGATGAAGGACTACCTCCCGGAGGTCGCGGAGATGGACAGCCGGATCCTCCCCAGCGCGGAGCGGCTCGCGAACTGGCTAGGTGGTCACACCGAGGTCGAGACGCTCGAGATCTCCCGCGATACCCCCGACTGGACGATCGGCTCGTTCTGGGCGCACCCGGAACGAGTGCTCGACCCCCAGGCCCGCGCCGGCACGTCCGGGTTCGCTCGCATGGCCCCGGACGTCGTCGAGCGCGTCGTCAGCTCCGTGCGGCGCGACCTCGAGAGCGGTGCTTGGGATGAGCGCCACGGCCACCTGCGAGGCCTACAGAGCTTCGACGCCGGTCTGCGGTTGATCATCAATACACCCGTGCGTCAGGCGGGCTGACCGAGGCCGGTGGCGGCCCGGGCGGCGATCGCCTCGGCGCGCTCCCGGATCCTCGACGCCGCGTCAACCACGTCGGGGAGCTGCTCGCCTCCGGTGCAGAACCCCCAGCACTTGAAGATCAATGGCCGGGCCCCGATCGCCCGGCGAGCCGCTCCAGCTCCGCCGGCTCCAGCTCGACGTGGCGCCTGTAGCCCGCCACGACGGCGTCGATGCACCCCGACCCGCCATCGCCCGCCGCCCACAACAGGAACGCGAGCGACCACAGTCGGGGCCCGCGGCCGGCGCCGGTCCAGTCAACTACCACGGCGCCCGCCGAGCGGGAGTTGACGACGTTGGCCGGCACGAAGTCCGGGTGGACCAGGCACTCGGGCAGTCCGTCGCAGTCCTCGGCGCGCGCCAGCTCGTCGCGCAGCGCCGCATACACCGTCCGCTGCGTCTCCGGGACCCGAGCCTTGGCGTCGTCGAGGAGCGCCCGCGCGGCCGCCACCTCGTCACGCGAATCGCCCTGGGAGACGAGGTGGTGCCAGGCCCCGCCAGGACGCCGTCCAGCCCTCGGCGGTGGCGGAAGCGTGTGGAGACGTCCGAGTAGATCGCCGAGTCGACCGAACTCGGCTCGCCCGCCGCGGGACTTTCTGCCCGCCACGTAGTCGGTCACGAGGACGGCTTGGCCCTCGTGCGTCGTGACCGGTTCGGGATGGGCGCGACGCTCCGCAGGAAACTCGGCATCCTCGAGAAACCTGAGGATCTCGGCGTCCCCCTCGGCCGCCGCGAGTGGGCGCGCGGGTGCGAACACCCGGGCGACCCAGTCCGGACCGTCGCTGCGCGCGACTCGCACGACCCCGACGTCGAGCTCCCGGACACCCTTCACCGATATCGCATAGGCGGCCTCGAGGTGTGCCGGAAGGCCGGCCATCCCGTCGCGGTAGTACGTGCGCTCCATGAACCGACCGATCCGGCCGGCCGTGGGCTTCACGCCGGCGGTGGCCGGTTCCCAGACCGGCGCGGCGACGACGAGCCCGGCTCGGTCCGAGCGCTCGGAGACATTCACGGCGCGCCAGCGCGTCGCGGCGAGCATCTCCGCGGCGCCGTCGTGATCCAGCCGGTTGCGCACCGGCTCACCGAGCGCCGCCACCACCGCCTCGAACCGTGCCCGCCGGGCGAGCTCGTCTGGGCCGTTCACCTGGATCGACAGCGACATCGCCAGCCGGGTTCCGACCGTCGCCACCGCGCGCAGGTCGCCGAGCAGCGCCTGGAACACCTCGGCCTCGAGGTACACGCTCAACCCCTCGCACAGCATCACCGACGGTGCGTCCGGATCCCAGCCGCCCGCGATCAACGCAGCACTCACGGCCTCGTCCGTCAGATCGATGCCGATGAAGGTGATGTGCGAGGCGTCGATGCCCAGGCGATCGAGTCGGAGCCGCTTGTTGGCCTGGGTGTCGGGATGGTCTACCTCGAACCACCGCACTCCCGGCCTGGCGTAGCGCATCGAGCGCCCGTCGTAGCCGGCGGCGACCGTCGCCACCTGAAGGACGTTGCGCTCCAGCGCACGCAGCACGACGCGATCGAAGAACGCCGTGCGCCACCGCAGGTACCGGCTCATGTCCTCGCGCTGCTCGAAGCTGATCGAGCCGGCCACGTCGCGCGCGAGCCGGTCGTCCGCGCCGGGGTCGCCAAACGGCGCCGGGAGCCGGTCGAAGCCGAGTCGGTACGCGGCCACGCGCTGGGCGGTCGGCGAGGCCTCGCCTTCAGGCATCGAGGTGGTCTTCGGATATGAGCGACGCCAGCGTCGCGCGAGTGTGCGCCACGTACTCGGGGCCGACCCGGGCGACGAGCGCGGCATCGACCCGCTCCACCGCCGCGCGGACCACGACCGCCGCCGCCTCACCCCGCTCGGTCAACGTCACCCTCAGGCGACGCCGGTCCTCTTGATCGATCGATCGCTCTAGATAGCCCCGCGTCACGAGCGTGTCGACGAGCGCGCCGGCGGCTTGCTTGGACACGCCCAGCTGTTCGATGATCTCGCTGAGGGGCGCCTCTGTCCGTGCGATCGCCCCGATCACGTAAATGCCATTCCGCGGAACGTCGTCGAGGCCCGCTTCGTCCAGGTCCACCCTGATCGCTGACCCGTACGCCCTCCGCGCCGCTCGGAGCAGCGCGGGTAGCGACCAGGCATCGATCGAGTCGTCTCTGTCAGTCATGGCCACAGGATATAGACAATTACCAGGACAGTCCAGCATTAGTACGTTATTGCTGGCAGCTGCGAGCGCGATCGCCCTGTGCGGCTGCGGCTCGAGCAAGCCGAGCACGCATGTTTCGGTGAGCGGCCAGGTGGCCAGGAGCTGCGTCGGCCCGATCTTCGCCGGCAGGCCGCGCAGATGCTCGGACCGGGCTGTGTTCACCCGCGGCCGGACTCGCGTCGCCGTCAACGGCACCTTCACAGTCCAGCTGGCCCCCGGCACGTACCGTGTCAGCGTCGACACGTGTGTCGATCAGCAGACGCTCACGGTCACAGGACCGGTCACCGGGCTGCAGCTCGCTCCCCGGTGTCCGTTGCCGCTGTAACGCACCGCCCCGTCAGGCCACCGCGGAGGTGTCGCCATGATCTTCCGGTTCTGTCCGGATCAGATGATGGCGGAGGTACTGCGAGCCCGTGATGGCCTCCCAGTCGGGAGCCGACGCCGACGCTCGGCGGCCTCGGGCCCCGCGCAGATGGTCTCGAAGCGTGGGGCGCTCAGGGCGCAGAGGCGCGCCGCACCGAGGGCAGGAGTCGGGTGACTCGTAGATCACGCCGGTGTGAAACCTGGCGCGACAGCGTGGACAATCGAGGTACGACATGGCAGTGCTCCTGATGCTCCTACAGGAATAACGTCTCGGAATGTGCAACGCATCCGTGCGCACGTTGTCTCCGAAATCTTGCGATTACTTTAGTCCCTGGCGGGCGCGGTGCCGACCGCTGCAAGTGCGCGCCCACGGATAGGGCGCCGCGCCACCGCAAACCTCGCTAAAGACACTATTGTTCCTAGCTGAACGGGGCGATACGGAGAAGAGTGTTGGAGGGAACGCGAGACCGACGAGGCATGTTTCTGCCGTGCATGCTTAGCATGAGGACGGCCCTTGCGATTGTCGTCGTGGCCTGCCTCGCCGGCGCCGCCGCAGCGCACGCCGCCGTCGACCGTTCGGGACCGCCCGCGCTCGCCGCCGGCAGCCCTCCCGCCTCATCGGCGTCGGTCGCGTTCGCCGCAGGCGGTCGGCGGATACCGGCCGGGTTCTTCGGCCTGGCGATGGAGTACAACGAGTTGCCGGTGTACGAGAAGGCCGGGGTGCTGTTCAGGCGGGTCGCATCGATCATCCGTCCCCGCGACGGCGGACCGATGACGCTGCGCGTGGGGGGCAAGTCGGCGGACCACACGCTGTGGCAGCCCGATCCGCTCACCGCGGCGGAGAAGGCCAAGCAGAAGAACCTACCTCGTGGCGTCAGAGCAATCGGACGGACGTGGCTGGCCAACCTCGGGCAGTTCGTGCGCCGCCAGGACCTGCGCGTGCTCATCGATCTCAATCTCGCGGTCCACTCAACGACGATGGAGACGGACTTCGCGACCGCGGTGCAGCACGTGGTGCCCCGCGGTCGGGTGGCGGGCTTCGAGATCGGGAACGAGCCGGACGAGTACCACTTCCAGCCGCCGCTGCAGCGCGAGCGAGTCGCCACCACCGGCCGGGCGACACCGGTGGGCTGGTGGCGCAACTACTCGCCGACCGACTACCGACGGGACTACGCCAGCTACGCCCGAGCGCTGAAGGGAAGGATTGGCGGGATCCCGCTCGGCGCTCCCGACATCGTCTCCGACGAGCCGACGTGGCTGAGCGCCGTCTCCGGGCTGGGCAGGCTCAATCCAGGTTTTCTCGCCATTCACCGGTACGCGGGGTCGACCTGCTGGTCGAAGAGCTCGCCCCTGTACCCGACGATCTCGCGGATGCTGAGCGAGCAGGTGACGGCCGGCCTCGCCGCCTCGGTGACACAAGCGGTGCAGTTCGCGCACTCCCACGGCATGGCGTTGCGCCTCACCGAGGTCAACACGGTCAGCTGTGGCAACGATGCCGGCGTGGCCGGCAGCTTCGCGACCGCCTTGTGGACGCCCGATGCGCTGTTCGAGATGATCAAGGTTGGAGTCGACGGGGTCAGCTGGGAGGTCCGCCCCAAGAACGGGAACGCGCCATTCGAGTTCTCCGGCGGTGGAATCGAGACGCGTCCCGAGCTGTACGGCCTCGCCGTGTTCGCCGACATGACGCGGGGCCCCTCGACGCTGCTCAACCTGACGGTGAACGCGTCGCCGGGGGTGCACGTCAAGGCATGGGGAGTCAAGAGCTACAACACGGTGAAGGTGCTGCTGGACAACAAGGGAGGACGCGTGGCCAACGTCGCGCTTCCCGCCCGTCCGGGCCCGGCAATCGTCCGGCGTCTGGTGGCGCCGAGCGTTCGCTCCAGGTACGGCGTGACCTTCGCTGGGATGACGATCGGCCATGACGGGCGCTGGCACGGCCGCGAGATCAACCACCGGGTGCCAAGCGCGGGCGGCTACTACCACGTCTCCGTACCTGCCTACAGCATCGCGGTAGTGACCCTCTGACCAGGCGCGACCGCGCCCCGACCTCAGGCGATCCGCACCGGTGTGCCCTCGCCGGTGTCGCGCGCCAGGACGTCGATGTCACCGTTGTCGATCCGGATGCACCCGTGCGATCGTGCGCTGCCGAGTGGGTCGAGCAGGCTCGCGCCACCGCGTCCATGGATCGCGACCTCCCCGGGCCCTCCGTCGAAGCTGCCGAGCACATCGGAAAACGCGCTCAGCATCAGCGCCCACGTGCCGACGAAGTCGTTCGGACTCGGTTGGGGCACGCGCATGTAGACGGAGAACAGTCCTCTTGGCGTCGGCGTCGAGGGCTTGCCGACGACGGCCAGCCAGGTGTACATGACCCTTCCGCCCCGTAGCAGCGTGACCGTGCGCCGCTCGGTCGAGACGTCGATGCGCCACGGCGTACTGGTCAGCCGGACGAGGTTCGAGTTGATCCACGCCGACGACCCGTTCGGGCGCTGCGGCAACAGCACCCGAAGCCACAGCGTGCGGTTCGGGAGCATCCGGGCTCCGAGAACCAACAGGGCGACCGGTCCACCGTCCCAGCTCGCGACCGTCGGGATCGTCGTCCTACGACGACCGCGGCCCGGGGCGGCAAGCGCGGGGGTCGGGATCACGATGTGGGCAACCCATGCGACCCGCGATGTGGGCGGGCCAGGAAGAGACCGCCCGGCGGCGGCGGGGCTGCTCGCGGCGAGCGCCAGGAGCGCGAGAGGGATCGCTCCGGCGCGCAGCCGCACGGGCAGCTAACCCGTCACCCCGCCGCCCGGCGGAGGCGGTGGCGCTCCGACGAGCTCGACGGTCGAGTGCACCTTGTGGGTGCGCACGCCGTCGGCGCTCGCTGTCGCCGCGTTCGTCAGCGGCCGCGGCCCCCTGACCATCGGCGCGCGCACCTTGACGACGAACTTGCGCCGTTTCCCTTTGGCCAGGGAGTGGATCGTCCAGCACGGGGTTCCATGCTTGAACGTTGCGCCGTCGACCGAGATGTACGTCATCCCCGATCCGAGCCGGTCACAGACCTTGACGCCGAGCGCCGGCTGCGGTCCGAGCGAGCGAACCGTGATCGTGTAGGAGAAGGCCTGGCCCGGAGCGACGGTCTTCCGAGCGGCCGTCTTCGTCAGCTTCAAGGACGCGCGGCCGGGTCCGACCTTTGTGGTTACCTTGGATAGGTTGTTCGTCGGGTCCGGGTCGGGCGTCGAAGATGTGACGCTGGCTGAATTGTGCAGCTCGCCGAGAGCGTTCGGCCGGGCCACGATCGTGATCGTCGCGTGCGCACCGCTGGCGATCGAGCCGAGCTTGCACGTGATCGGATGGCCGCTCGTGCACGAACCGCTGATGCTGTGGATCGAATCCACCTTGACGCTCGCGGAGAAGGCATCGGTGACGATCGGACTCGCCGCCGTCGCCGGACCGTGATTGGTGACCGTGATCGTGTACGTGAGCGGCTCGCCGACGCGGCCGTCCTTGTGGTTGACCGTCTTGACGACGGACAGATCGGCGGCCGCGGGCGGAGGCCCGGCGGCGGGAGTTATGGACGCCTCCGAAGTGAGGTTCTCGGGCCGCGCAATCGGTTCGTCCGCCGAGGCCCGTGCCGTGTTGGCCAGCGTGCTGCCCGCCGCGGAGGGCGCGATCTGTGCGGTGATCGCCATCACCGCGCTGCCGCCGGCCGCGAGCGAGCCGAGCGCGCAGGTCACCGTCTGCCCGGAGGCGCTACAGCTACCCTGGCTCGCGTTAGCCGCCGCGAAGGACAGCCCGGCGGGAAGTGGGTCGGTGACCTTGACGCCGGTCGCAGTGCTGGGCCCGTTGTTGACCAACGACAGCGTGTACGTGACGGTGCCGCCGGCCACGGGAGACATGCTCGATGCGACTTTCTTCAGGGCGAGATCAACGAGCGGCTGCACGTCGACCGTCGCCGTCGCCTGGTTGTTGCTCGGGTTCGGATCGAGTTCGTTGCCGGTCACGGACGCGAGGTTCCCGACCGTGGTGCCGGCGATCGCGGCGGTCGTGCGCGTTCTGACCGTCACCGACGTGCTGGCGCCGCTCGCGAGCGTCCCAATGTCGCACGTGACTGTGCCGTTACTGTTGTCGCACCCAGGCGACGCGTCGATGAAGTCAAGTCCCGCCGGCAGCGAGTCGTGGATCGTCACGCCCGTGGCGTCGTTGGGCCCGGCGTTGCTGGCCGTCAGCGTGTAGTCGACCTCGTCATCGACCGCAGGGTTGGACGTCGATGCCGTCTTGGTCAGCGAGAGGTCGGCCTCGGGGTTAACGGCGACCGCGGCCGAGTTCGTGTTATCGGACGGGTCGAGGTCGGGAAGCGCGGGGAATCCCCCCGCAGCGGCGCTGGCGACGCTGGCCGTATTGGTGATCGTGGTCCCGGCGAATCCCGATTCGATCCGGCCCACAAACGAGGCCGTCACGGCGGGCACGCCCTCGGCCACCGGCCCGAGGACGCACGTCACGGTCCCTCCCGTCTCCGTGCAGCTGCTCGAGGACACGAACTGGATCCCCGGCGGAAGCGGGTCGGTGACCACCGCGCCGGTCGTCCCGAGCCCGGCCGGGCCGCCGCCGGCCTCACCGACTGGGACGCTGTTCATCACCGCGTAGGTGAACGTGACCGTATCGCCTACGTTCGCCGTCTGCGGGGAGACGTTCTTCGTGAGCGAGAGATTGGCGACGTTCCCCACGCCAACCGTGGTGCTCGACGAGTTGTTGGTGTCGTCCGTATCCGGGGTCGTGCTCGACACGGTGGCGGTGTTGGTCACAGCCTTGTTCGCCGCTCCTTGACCGATGCTCACGTCCAGGTTGAACGTAACCGAGGTCCCGGCGGTGAGCGTTGCCCGAGTGCACGTCACCGTGCCAGCCGAAACCGAACAGTTGGCGGGCACCGTGCCCGTGAGCGTCATCCCCGGTGGCAGCGGATCGGTGACCGTCACCGCGGTAGCGTCGTCCGGGCCGTGGTTGGTGACGGTGAGCGCGTAGAAGAACGTGTCGTTGACCGCGAGCGGATTGGTCACCGGGACGGGGGGTGGCCCGAGGCTCAGAAGCGCGACCTTGGCTATAGAAACGTCGGCGACGGGGCCGACCAACTGGTCGAACGTGGCGGTGTTGTTGGTGAGGTCGGGATCGGCGGTGTTCGAGGTGACCGTCGCGGCGTCGTGCATCGTCTGTCCGGCCGCGCTGCCCGCCACCGTGCCCGTGATCGTGATCGTCACCGGCGAGGCGGCCGTGGTGAGCGTGGGATTCGTGCACACGACCGTTCCGCCGGAGCCAGTCGGGCAACGGGAGACAATTGAATCCCGGACCGGAGGCAGCGCTCGCCGTGAACTGGCTCGGCAGCGTGTCGTTGACGACGACGCCCTCGGCACTGTCGGGGCCGTTGTTGGAGACCGTGAGCGTGTAGCTGTCGCCGCCTCCCGCGATCGGGTGCGCCGTGCCGGTCTTGGCTATCGACAGGTCGGCGGTGGCCAGGACGGTGACCGTCGCCGAGGCCTGATTGTTATCCGGGTTCGGGTCGGGGGTCGAGCTCGATGCGGTCGCGGTGTTGGTGAGCGTCGTGTTGCGCGCGAGCACGGTGGCCGTGACCGTTATCGTGGCGGTTCCGTTGGCGGCGATCGTTCCCAGCGAGCACGAGACCGTCGCGTCGCAGCTTCCCTGGCTGGCCACGGCGTCGACGTCGCCGAACGAAGCGGTGTCGATCGGGTCGTTGACCATCACGTCCTGCGCCGACGAGGGTCCCAAGTTCTGAACGGTCAGCGTGAACGTTACGGTGTCGCCGCTGAACACCGTGGTGTCATCGACGGTCTTGGTGAGCGAGAGGTCCGCCAACCCGCTGGCCCCTCCGCCATCGCTGCCGCTCGCCGGTGCCGAGCCGCCGCCCGACACCGTCGCGGTGTTGACGATCGTGGGGGGCGCCGAGTCGGCGACGGTCGCGTCAACCAGGATCGGCGGATAGGCGTCGTTCGCCGCGAGGGGGTCGCTGCGTGAGCACGTGAGCGTCAGGCCGTCGATCGCGCAGCTCCAGCCGTCACCACCGGCGTTGGCGATCGAACTGAACGAATCAGCCGGGAACGGGTCAGTGACCGTCACCGTGGACCCATCGGTCGGCGAGTTGCCGACATTGGACACGGCGAGAGTGAACGTCGTCGGCTGGCCGTCGATCAAGCTCCCGCTGTGGCTCTTGTTGATCGTCAGCGACGGCGCCGAGACCGTGTTGATCACCTGTGGCGAGGTGTCCGTGAACGGAGTCCCGAGCGTGGCGCCGGTGAATGTTGCGTTCGCCTGGTTGACGATCTGCTGCCCCGGCGCGGTGTCGGAGTTGATCGTGACGTCGAACGTCACGGTGTCCGTCTCGGCCGGCGCGATGCTGCCGCCGGTCGTGGCATTGGCGCCCGAGCCAAGCCGGAACACCACCTCCCCGGTGCCCGCGTTGAACTCAGCCGCGTCGTCGCCGATCGCGTCGGTCGGACTCGATGGCGCCTGGGGGCCCGCGGTTATTCGAAGGCTGTTCGGGACGTACGTCGTCCCCGTCGGTATCTCGTCGCGCATGACGAAGTTGGCCGCCGCGTCCGAGCCCGTATTGGTGTACGACACCGTGTAGCGCAGGGTGTCGCCGCGTTGGTCGGGGCCACCAGGATGGGTGATGTTGGCGACCGACTTCGAGCTCGTGATGTTCGGCGCGAACAGATCGGTGGCGAACGTCACCACGGCGGGGAAGTACGTGTCCCCGCTCGTGGTCACGACGATGTTGGCCGAAGTTGCGTTGTTGGGCAAAATCCCGTTCCCGTTGACCAGCTTCGAGTCATAGGCCCAGTTGTTGAGGTCGCTGGGATCGCGGGTGGTGACGTTCACGCCGAGGTTGCTGATCGCGCTGTCGAAGAAGTTGTTCGCGGGACTGCCGGGATCGGACAGCTTCGTGGTATTCAGCGTGGCGCTGTCTCCGGTCAGCCCGGCGTCGCCCTCGTAGGCAACGAACCCGAGGGTCGTCCGCACCGGCCCCGACGGAGGAGTCTGGAAACCGGACACCGGGATCGTGATCGGCGGCGATCCCGACTGGACGGTCACGAAGCCGTCGTCGACGGTCAGGTTGCGGGGCGGCTGGTTGGGGTCCTGATAGGCGACGACGAGCGTCCATCCCGCGTACCGGTCGCCGCCGGTGCCGGCCTGGACGTTGGCCACGCTGTACGTCCCCGCACCGGCCGCCTGCACAATCGAGGTCACATCGACGAACGCGCCGTAGCGACTCGTGTTCGGCGACGGGGAGTTGTCGACCTGCGACGCCATCATCGTCGTGTAACCGGACGCGCCCGGAACCTGGAATCCGACCAGGTTGCGCGCAGCGGCATTGGGCGCCGCCGTCGGCGTCGGGCCGCCGTTCGTCTGGGTCGCCCCCTTGGTCGTATCCGCGCCCCAATACAGGCCCGCGAACAGCACCGTCGCGGTCGGGGGCAGCGACAAGGTCGCCGAGGACGAGTCGAAGCTCGGGGATCCCGGCCCCGTGCCCGGCGCCGTCGGCACCATGCCCGGTGCCGTGTTGACGTACACCATGTTGTAGCCGTTGTTGTCCAGCCCGGGGGCGGAGCCGCTCGAGACCGCCGGCGTGTTTCGCGCGGCCGTGCACCCCGGCGTCGGGGTGGTCGCGGCGGCCGGGCACACCATCAGCGTGTTCGCCGCGAACGCGATGTTGCCCGTGGTGTTCGTGCTGAAGCGGGTCGCCATCGCGCGATCGGCGAGCGCCGGCGCGGCATGGGCAAGCACGGCGACCAGCAACGCCGATCCGAGCGCAGCCCGGCGCGACAGGAAACCAAGGGTCCTGCCACTGCTCCGGACGCTAATCCGGCGGGCGAGCGTGACGGCCGACTGTGCCTCAGGCATCTCTTCCTTCCCGAACAGGTAGAGCGGCCCGATCCCAATCGATCTTCTAATCGAGGCCCGAGCGACCGCATCACCCGGAGTGGGTGATGCGACGGGTCCGGGCGCGGCCTGGCCGGACAAGAGGGGTCGCTTTAGCGAAGTTTGTATCGCTTTCGCAGCCAGTCATCGTGGTCTACCCTGGCCACCGCCTATCGCAGGCTCGTCGGCGAACGGCGGGCAGCGGCCGGCCGTCCTCGAGGTAGATGCACTGATCGGCGCCGGCGCCGGCCGACCACGCGACGCCGAACCGGCCCGCTCAACAGCGAGGTCGCATCGGCCAGCGCCAGGAAGCGGTGCTCGTCGATCTCGCCGGGGTCGACCCGGATCGATCCGAGCTGACGATCCGTGAACGTTCCGCAGTGGAAGAGAAACCGCATCCCGCCTGGCCGGTTCGGCTTCGGATGGAGAAAGTCGACACAGACGAGGCGGCCTTCGGAGACCTCGAGGCCGCACTCCTCGCGGGTCTCGCGCCGGCAAGCCTCCCAGGGCGATTCTCCGCTCGGCTCGATCTGGCCGCCGGGAATCGTCCAACCCTTCTTGTAATTGGGTTTGAGGATCAGCAGCCGTCCCGACTCGTCGAAGATCAGCGCGCCGGCCGACGCGGGGATTCGGGGGACGTCTTGGACCAGCGGGTCGCTCACGGTCAGTAGGCCGACGCCGACTGCACCACCGGGCGGAGGCTGATCAGCCGCTCCACATCGGCGCCGTCCGTCGCCAGTGCAGACCGTACGCTGAGCTTCGCCGCGCGGACGAAATCGCGATGCAGCTTGCGCAGCGCCACCAGGATCCGCGCGTTCACCCGGCGCACCGAGGTGGGTGGCCGCACAGTCGCGAGCACCAGCGCGCCGGCCGCCGCGGCTCGCTCCTTGGCTCGCATGCCGTACCGCAGATGGAGCATCGAGCGCCCGCTGAAGCCGATGCCTGATTGCGTCACGTTGGAGATCACGCCGAGCGCGCGTCGCTGGAATGCGGCGAGAGCGCCGGGGCCGTCTCCTGCTCCGCTGGCGCAACCCCCGGCAAGGCCGACCCCGATCGCGGCCAGACAGACGAATCGAGCAACACTCACCGAACCGGAAACCGACGAATGAATCCCACCGCGAGCCAGTATCGATCAGCCCGGCGGCAATGTCCAGATTGTGGGGCGGTGCACGCGCGACGACAGAGTACGCAGCTACGATCGCGCCGTGAGGGAGTCCTGGGTTGAGCCGTTGCTAGATCTGCTCAACATAGCCGTGGTCGCCGTCGCCTGCATGTTCTGGCCGCTGCTGCTGGTTGTTGTCGTGATCGCGTTCGAGACGGGTCAGCCGATGAGGATCCTCGTCTGGTTCTACCTGGGCGGAGTGCTTACCACATTGACCGTCGGGTCGGCGTTGGTGTTCGCGCTACAGGACAGCCCGCTCATGTCCGGTTCCCGTCTCCCGGCTGCACCCGGAATCGACATCGTCATCGGTCTGCTCGCGCTGCTCGCCGCGTTCCTCGTCCGCCGCGTCGATCAGAGACGCAAACGAACCCTCGCCGAGCGGGAGCCGAAAGAGAAGAAGCGCTCGCGAAGTTCCGAGCGGATGCAGCAGCTGGTCGAGCACGGCGGCCCGCTCTCATTCGCCGCCGGCATCGCCGCGTCGGTCTTCCCGAGCCCGCTCGTGCTGATCGGTATGGCGGACATCGCACAACTTGGCTACGACGCGGTCCCGACGCTGGTCGTGATCCTCTGCTTCTACCTGATCATGTTCACGTTCGTAGAGGTGCCGATCCTCGGGTTCGTGGTCGCTCCGGACAGGACGAAGTCGTCCGCGGTCAGGACCAAGGCCTGGCTCGACCGGAACCTTCTGTGGCTGGCGTTCTGGGCGCTTGCCTTCGTCGGGACCTTCCAGGTGATCCGGGGGATCGTGGGGGCCGTGATCTAGCCGCGCCTACTGCTCGGAGGGCCTGATGTTCTGGTTGAGGTGGAAGACGTTTTGCGGGTCGTAGCGGTCTTTGATCCGCTGTAGGCGGTCGTACTTGTCCTCTCCGAGTGCCCGCCTCACCCGCTGCTCGCCCTCCTCTCCGAGGAAGTTGAGCCACGCGCGCCCTGTCGTGTACGGCGCGGTCGCCACCTGCAGCTCGCGCAGCCAGGCGACGTTGCGCTTCTCATCCGCCGGATCTGCCCACATCGCGAGCAGGTGGGTGTTCCACGGCGCCCGCCGCTGGCCAATGGCCATCTCGTCATCCCCGATACGGGCGATCTGCCCGCCGCCGGGGACGACCAGCACGACGCTCAGCGGCGAGGGCGCCGGCGCCGCCACCGAGCACAGCGCGTCGATCGCCTCGTCGGGAAGATCGGCGAGGAAGTCGCCGCCCCAGTGGTTCTCCATCCCCGCCGGCGTTGTCGGATCGATCAGCTGCTGCACAGCCGTATACGGCATTGGTTCGACGAGATCGACGACGGGTGGCCCGAACTCGCGCAGCGGCGCAATCACCCTGGCGCCCTCCTCGGGATCGCCCGCATAGCAGACGGCGATGCCGGCGGCGGGCTTGCCCTGCGCCGCTTCGGGCACGAACGGCGCAGGAGGAGCGGTGATCAACGCGACAGCCGCGCCGACCTCATCGGGCGCCTCAGCCATGAACTCCCTGAAGAAGCGCAGCACCTCGCCGGCGCGGTCGCCGGGATGGAACACCAGACCGCCGAGCACGATCGGACCGACCGCGTGCAGCTGGAACTCGAACGAAGTGACGATCCCGAAGTTCCCGCTGCCGCCGCGCAATCCCCAGAACAGGTCCTCGTTGTCCCGGTCGGACGCCGTCACGAGCGATCCGTCGGCCAGGACCACCTCGGCTGAGATCAGGTTGTCGGCGGCGAGTCCGAGCTTGCGCTCGAGCCAGCCCGATCCCGAGCCGAGGGTAAAGCCGGCGATGCCCGTCGTCGACATCCGCCCGCCGGTCACGGCCAGGCCGGCGCCCTGCGTGGCGGCGTCGAACTCGCCCCACGTGAGGCCGGCGCCGGCTCGGGCTATGCGACGGTCCGGATCGATCTGGATCGCCTTCATCGGCCGCAGATCGATCATCACTCCGTCGTCGCACACGGCATGGCCGGCGACGCCGTGCCCACCGCCGTGGACGGCGATCGGCAACCCCTCGCGCCGCCCGTGATTGACCGCCGCGGCGACGTCGCCCGCGTTCGTGCACCGCGCGATCACCGCGGGCCGGCGATCGATCGAGCCGTTGAAGACCCGGCGCAGCGAGTCATATTGCGGATCGCCGGGCTGTACGAGCTCGCCCACGAAATCTTCCTGAAGCCGCCCAACTTCAACCTGCGTCATCGGGTCCCCCTTCGTCGGTTGTCCGCGCCACCCAGAGTCAGCAGCGTCGCGGGTCGGCCGCCGGCGAACAATGGGGGCTGACGTGTATCTGTGGCGGCCGCTGGGTCCTTGACGGCGCGGGGTATCCCGGAAGGGAGTTGTCTACTTCGTGCCCTCGCTGGCGGCAGCGGCGTCGCGTTCGATCGCGTCGTTGTCGGCCTTGAGCTCCTTCGTCTGGAGCTTCTCGGCGCGCTTCATCGCCGCCTCGACCTTGGCGCCCATGTCCGACACCGCGACGACGACGAGGCCGGCCTCGCCACTGTCGAGGTGCTCGCCGAGCTCCTTGAGGTCGTGGCGACTCATGCCCGCGGCCGCGTGGCCGGCGACAGCGCCAAGGACCGCCCCGGCCGCGGTGGCGCCGACGAGCAGTCCGCCGCCGATGGCGGCGAACGGGAACAGGGCCACGACGAGTCCGGTGGCGAGTCCGACGCCACCACCCATCACTCCGCCAACTCGCGTCGGCGTCTCGTGTTTCTTGACGATCCTGGTCTTGTCCTCGCGGCGTTCGATCACGGCCGCGTCGTAGGCGTCGATCAGCCCGGCCTCGGTGTGCAGATCCTTCACGACCTGGTAGTCGGCCTCGGCGTCCGCGACGTTGTCGTACACGCCGACGTACGCGATGAGCGTGTCGATCGCCATGCGCCCAGCTCCTCTCTCTTCGGGAGGGGCGATCGTATCCAACGGGATGGCGGGCGCTTATCGGCTGGTCACGCTTGCCCGCTCCGACGCCCCGGCTGAGATCGTGAACCACACGGTCTTGCCCTTGCCGGATCCGTGTTCGACGCCCCAGCTCTCGGAGAACATGTCGACGATCTGGAGCCCCCGGCCGGTGGGGTCATCCGGTCCGGGGGAACGCATCGCGGGCGTGCCCCCGGCGCAATCGGTGACTTCGACCCGGATCGTTCCCCGCTCGTTGGCGACCATGAGGTCAAACGCCGTGCTGGCGTGACGGACGCAGTTCGTGGCGAGCTCGGAGACCATCAGCTCGACGGCGTCCGCAGTGTCGGGCGAGACGCCTTTCAGCACCTCGGTCGCGAACCGCCTGGAGGCGGGGACCGATGCGGGCTCACCGGGGAAGCGACGTGTTTCTCTCATGGCGTGAGCCGGAACTTTCCCGCGAGTCCCATCGACGTAATCACGCGTCGCAACAGCGGCGACGCATTCCGAAATTCGATCTCGCCGACCGTCGCCGACCACCGTACCCACAGGGCAATCGCCGAGCTGTCGGCGAACCGCAACGCGCTGACATCGACGATGAGGTGGTCCGGTCGACTCTCGATCACTGGCGCCACGGCAGCCTCGAGTCCGTCGATGTTGGCGATGTCGAGCTCGCCGGTGAGGGTGACGAGGACCCCTCCGCCGTTGGTGGCGATGTCAAAGGTCATCGCAGGACGGTCGTTGGCGTTCAGTTCGTCCATCGGAGTCCCACAATCGCTGTGTCGTCCTCAGTGGGCCCGTGCCGTAGCTCCGCCACCAGGCTGGCAAGAAGCTCCGGCAAGGCGAGGTGGTTGGCGATCGCGGCGTCGCGCAGCCGTGCGAGACCACGGTCGAGATCCTCTCCGCGGCGCTCCACGAGCCCGTCGGTGAACGCCAGCAACGTCGCCGACGGCGGCGCGGACACGGTTCTCGACTTGTACGGCGCGCCGGCCTGCGCGCCGATCGGAACGCCGATCTCGCTCTCGAGGTACTCGCCGTGGCCGTCTGTCATCAGCAGGGGCGGAAGGTGGCCGGCGCTCGCGACCGTCACCTGGCGTGAACCGAGGTCAACGACCGCGCACAGCACCGTCGCGATCTGCCCGGTCTCGGTAACGCTGAGGATCCGCGACAGCTTGGTCAGGATCGCGGCCGGGGGATCGTTCTGAGCCGCGTAGGCGAGGATCGCGAACCGCAGCGAGGCCATCGTCGCCGCTGCGCGCAGGCCACGCCCGGACACGTCGCCCACGACCACGAGCAGCCGCTGATCGCCGAGCGGGATCACGTCGTACCAATCGCCGCCGATCTCCACGCCCCGTTCGCCCGGCTCGAACCGGGCGCTGGCCTCGGCGCCGGGTATCAGCGGCATCTCCTCCGGCAGCAGTGCGTGCTGGAGTGTCTGGGCGATCGTGCGTTGCTCGTCGTAGAGCCGCTGGTTCTCACCGAGCGCACGGTCCAGCCTGCCGGCCAGGTGTTCGGCGGACCGGCGGCGCTCGACCAGCCAGACGGTCAACGCGGTCGCTCCGAGCGTAAGGATCGTCCCGACGATCGCGATGATCCAAGGCAACTGCTCCGGGAGCGAGCCAGCCAGCGATTCGCGCGGAGAAACGACCAAGGTCAGGACGGTGTTTCCGAACGGAACCTTCGTCCTGGCTTTCTCGCCGCGGAGCGGCAGATTGCTGGCGCTGGTCACGAGCAGCCGCCCGGGGGTGACCGACGGGCCAAGATAGATGGCGTAGACGAGATCCGAGAACGCCGAGTTGCTTTGCAGGCGCGATCGCCGGTCGGCCGGGAGCGGGCGCTCGGCGTAGATGATGAACCGGCGGCTGGCGGTCGGATAGGCATATCCGATCCGCGTGAGCGACGGGGGCTGCAGGCCGATGATGCTGAGCATCGGCGAACCGGCGGCCCTCGCGATGAAGGCCTGCGCCGTGGACGGCGAGGCGCTCAGCGCCGATGGACCGCCGACCGTCGTCACCGGACGGTCACTTCCTGGCCGCCACAGGGAGATCGACGGGAACTGGCCCTGGCCGGGTCCGATGTACGGCGTCGTGAAGCGGATGAACTTGTGGACGTCCCCGTTCGTTCCGTCGACGAGCGCGGCGGCCGAGGCGAGCGGCGTGTCGGTGGCCGGCTGGGCCCCGGCCAGCACCGCCGCGACCTCCTTGACCCGCAGCTGCAACAGCCGCTTCTCGTTCCTGTTGTACTGCGCCGCCGAGACCCAGGTGAGGATGCCCGTCACGAGCAGTCCGACGATCAGGATCGCGACAGCGGCCCAGTACGGCCAGCGCTCGCGAGCGACGGGGTCGGCCGCCGGAGCGTCGCCCGCCGATCGTCTCCGACGCGCCCTCGCTGTATCGATCGAGGGGAGCTCCGCCTCTTCTTCGAGCTTCGATGCCTCGATCACGCGGGGAACGGTACTGCCCGAGATGCCCGAGATTGTCGGGGCTATCAAACTCAGAAACGATTCAAGGGCGCCGGACTGGACCCCGTGCCCCCACAAAATGGTCCATGACCGGCGCCCGCGAATCTTGCACAACTTTGGCACGGTTTTCGACCCGAAGCCAATGCACTAGACGAAATGCGTAACCCGGGCGTACCCGGCCATCAATCACCCGTCCAGGGGACCGCTCCGCCACCCAGCCATCGGCACGCACTCCGAGCATGGCCGCGCTGTCCCTCGGCAGTTCGAGCTCGTACCCGCCCGCGCCCGAAGGAATCGTCTCGAGCGCGGGCTGACCGAGCCACTTGCCGCCCGGCCCGAGGCGCTGGCCGCCGAGCGTTACGCCCGACGTCGATCTCACCGATGGCGCGAGCAGACGCTCAATCCGTGCCGGCGCGCTGGCGGGCAGCTGCAACGTCACGGTCAGTGGGCGGCTGCTCTTGTTGATCAGCAGCACGTGGATCCGCCCGTCGCGAACGTGGACCGCCCAAGCGCTCAGCGCCGACGACGATCGGCTGTTCACCCGCACGGGCAGCAGCTGTGCGTCGGGGCCGAGCATCCTTGCGAACAGGAGCAGCCCGTAGAGCAGCGGCCGCACGTCGAGGCCTCGGCCATTCATCGAGAACGCGGCGTTGGGCGCGTTGGGGCGGACGTGCAAATTGACCCCGTCGACGCCAGCCCGCAGCAGCGAGAACAGCGCGTCCGGGGCCCACAGTGCGGTCGCAAACGTGTTGCTGACGCCGGGTACGCCACCGCAGCCCACCGAATTCAACTCGGTCAGCCGAAGCCTCAGACCGGCACGGCGAGCGAGGCGGACAGCGCCCTTGAGGCCGTCGGCGACTCCCGACGTCGCCCGTGCGCTCAGCAGCCGGGCGATCGTCGGATACCGGTGCGACTTCGGCTTCGAGCAGCCCGAGAACGCGTAGCGGTGCGCGGTCACCTCGCCGAGTCCGCCCCAGGCGATCAGGCTCGAGATCCACCGCGCGTTCAGGACGGGATTCGCGAGCGCCGGGCCGAGCAGCGGGACCGCGGGGGCCACCGCCGCGAGCGCGTGGGCGTAGGCCCTGAAGTCCGCGTCATATGCGTCCGAGGTGAGTGCTCGTGGAAGCGGCGCCACGTCGAGATCGCCCGGCGGGCGCTTGATCCCGAGCCTGGTTGACGTCGTTCGCGCGAGCCAGTCCTTACGGCTGTAGACGTCGGGCTCGTTGCCGATCTCGAAACCGACGACGCTCCCGTGGGGGAGGCCGTCCAGAGCCGCCTCGGCCCAGGCCGCGGCGTCCGCCGGAGAACCGGTCACCAAGTTCAGGTCGATGATCAGTCGTACGTGGGTCCGCTGCACGAGCTCGCTGAGACGGTGGAGCCAGGCTGGGGTGAGCGCGATCGCCCACGACGGCAGCGGGAGCGAGTGCGGATCCCAGAACGTGCGATCAGCCGAGTCGCCGCCGATCCGCAACACCAGCGGGCCCTCTCCCCGGGGCCGGAGCTTCGACAGGACGCGATCGAAGACGGCGGGGCGCTGTTCGAATTCCGGCAGCGCCCAGTACTCGGTCGACAGTCCGAGGTATGACGTGGGTACTGGCGCGGCCCCGCTCAGCTGAACGGTCACCCGCGCGCGGCGCAGCCACCACGAACGACTGCCGGCAGCACGTGAGGCGGGGTCATGATCGGCCAGCGCCAACAACATCAACGTCGACACGAGCGTCACCAACGACGCCACCCACACAAGCCGGCTCACCCGTGTGCGCCCAACTTGATGAATTCGAGCCGACGACTCCCGGAGGCTCATCATCGCCGCTCACTATGCGCGCGCTCTCTGAGCCGATCCACAAGAAACGCTGAGAATCTCCTGAGTTTCAATTCCTGCGCACGAGCTCGATCGGGCGCCCCCGGTGGTCAGCCCGCGCACCTTGTCCGACGTCGCGTCGCGCGCGCTCAGGAAGAGGATTGGAACCCCGAGGTGCTCGCTTGACAGCCTCCGCGCGACCTCGAAGCCGTTCATGTCGGGGAGGACAAGCACACGCAGCAGCTCCTGCTGGCCGTCCACGCCGGGCAGTATCGAGCGCCCACCTGAGGTATTCCCTGAGAGATGCCTATGCCCAGGCTAAGTCCTCGGCCAACGTCCCTGGGCGGGTGGACCCGGGCGCTGGGAGCCTGCCCAGAGCGGCTCGGGAGGCTTCCCTACGCCGCGGCTCGTGCGTAGAACGCCGCTTCCTCGCGGCCGAGCTCCGTCGCCGGCGGATCGCCGTAGAACCACTCGCGGGCGATCCGGTGGAAGTTGCCGCGGGCGTGCAGCTGTGCGATCACCGCGAGCGTCAGCACCTCCATGCGGCGGCCGAAGATGTGGTCGGGCGGGGCCGACTCGTGGCGCAACTGGCCGAAGTACTCGGAACGGGGGTCGCTCATGTCGATCAGCACCTGGGTGGCGTACTCTGGCGTGAGCTCGACCTCCTCGTCGATCGTGTACCAGGAGGTGGCGGCGCGGAAGTGGGCGAGCACGCGCTGGGGCTGGAACTTCTCGGGCTCAGGGAAAAAGCCGACCTCGGTTCCGACCCGCATGATCGTCGCGCAGTCGCCCTCGATCACCGCACGGGCGACCTCTATCTCGAGCTCGACGGCGCCGGGCGGCATCCGCTTGAACAAACCGAAGTCGATGAACGCCATCCGGCCGTCCTCGAGCAGCATCGAGTTGCCCGGGTGGGGGTCGCCCGAGAACTGGTGGTGGCGGTACAGGCAGCCGAAGTAGAAGCGGAACAGGATCTCGCCGATCCGGTCGCGCTCCTCCTGGGGATAGCCCTTCAGCTCCTCGAAGCCGGTCCCTTCGACGTACTCGGAGACCATCACCTGCTCGCGTGAGAGCGACGTGACCACGTCGGGAACGACGATGAACGGATGGCCGCGGAAGATCCGCGCCAGCGTCCGCTGGTTCTGCGCCTCGAGCTCGTAGTCGAGTTCCTCGGCGACGCGGTTGCGGATCTCCTGGCCAATCGCCTGCGGGTCCATCCCCGGGGCGATCCGTTTGACGAGCCGCAGGATCAGCCCCAGGTTCTGCATGTCGGCGCGGACGGCGGCGGCGACGCCCGGGTACTGGACCTTCACCGCCACGCGGCGGCCGTCGTGGAGCGTCGCGCGGTACACCTGCCCGATCGAGGCGGCGGCAATCGGCTCCTCGTCGAAGTCGGAGAAAACGTCCTTGAGTGGCTCGTCCAGCTGCTCCTCGATCACCTTGCGCATGTCCTTGAAGTTGACCGTCGGGGCCGCGTCCCGGAGCGCCGCCAGCTTGCGCTGGAACTCCTCCCGGTACTCCTCGGGCACCACCCCGACGTCCAGGAACGACATCACCTGCCCGACCTTCATCGCGGCGCCCTTCATCGTCCCGAGCGCGGTGACGATCTGCTCGGCGGCCTCGATGTGGCGGCGCTCCAGTGCGGCCTGGCGCCCCTCCTTGGAGCGGGTCACGTTGGCGGCGTGGGTGCCCGCCTGGCGGATCGCCTGCCCCGCGGCGAGCCCCCCGATTTTTGCGGTACGCCCGACGCGCGAGGTCGGGATGTTGTCCTTCGCCACTGCTCTGATGCTATCCGGGCGCGGCGCCTAGTCGACGACCCGGATCGGCGCCCCGTCGCGGAAGGCGGCGATGTCCTCGACGACCTGTTCGTACATCGTCCGCAGCGCCACCTCGTTCACATACCCAAGGTGCGGGAGCAGCACCGTGTTCTCGAGCTCGAGCAGCTCGTGGTCGGGCGGGAGCGGCTCGCGATCGAAGACGTCCAGCCCCGCCGCGGCGATCTGGCGCGTGCGAAGCGCCTCGATCAGCGCGGGCTCGTCCACGATCGGGCCCCGCGAGGTGTTGATCAGCACGGCGGTCGGTTTCATCAGCGCCAGGTCGGCGGCTCCGAACAGCCCGCGGGAGCGGTCGCTCAGGACGAGATGGATCGACAGCACATCGGAGCTCTCCAGGAGCTCGGCCTTCGACACCTTGCGTACGCCGAGCTCGGCGGTCCGCTCGTCGGTGAGGTGCTCGCTCCACGCGATCACGTCCATCCCGAACACCCGCGCCGGCGCGACCATCGATCCGCCAAGCCGGCCGAGGCCGGCTAGTCCCAGCGTTGCGCCCGCCAGGTTGCGGGGCAGGTCGAGCTGCCAGTTCCCGTCGCGCACGGCCCGGTCCTCGATCGTCACGCGCTTGAGGACGGCGAAGATGAGTGCCCACGCCACCTCCACGGTGCTTGGCAGACCGGCCGACGTCGGCGCCCCGATACCACCGGTCCCTGAGACGGTCACGCCCCGCTGATGCAGATAATCGACGTCCACCGAGGCGTTGCGCATCCCGGTCGTCACGAGCAGCTGGAGGTTGGGCAGGCGCTCGAGTACCTCCCGCGGGAATGCGGTCCGCTCGCGCATCAACACGAGCACGTCGAAGTCGGCGAGCGCCGCCGGCAGCGCCGAGCGGTCGATCGCCTCGTGGAAGAACATGACGTCGGCGCCGGTACCGAGCGAGTCCCAATCCGCGAACTCGCGAGCGCGCCGCTGGTAGTCGTCGAGCACGGCGATCCGCAGCATCGGGCCAGTATCGCCGTTCGCGACTTCAACCGATCTTCCAGCGCAACCACTGGGCGAGAAACGGCTCGCTTATCCACGCGCGGCCCTCGGAGCGCGAGACGAGCTCGGCATCCTCGAGCCTGAGCAACGCCCTCTGGATGCTCGATGTGCCCGGCAGCCCGTGGCGGCGTCGGTACTCGGTCGAGAACGGCCGGCCCTCCTCGGACGCCAGGGCCTGGAGCAGGACCCGCTGTTGCGTTGACGCGTTGTCCCACACGCTCGCGAAGTGCGAGTCCTCGGAGCGCAGGACGTCGGCGATCGCGCTCTCCGCATCCGCGACCGTGGCCGTGCCGCCGTCGCCCGACCGTTGCCACAGGAAATAGCAGAGCTCTTGCGTCGCGTAGGGGTGGCCCCGCGATGTCGAGAGCACGAGGTCGAGCGCCGCGCCGTCGATCGCACGCCCTGTCGTCTCGAAACGGTCGGCGATGAACGGGCGGAAGGCGTCCAGCGCGATCAGGCCAAGCTCGGTCCGCTTTGCGCTTCGCCAGAAAGGCTCGTTCTCGTCGTTGAAGATCCGCTCGAGCGTGTGTCGCCTGCTGCCCAGGTAGATATGCGAGACCTCGGGCTGTTGCTGGAAGACCGAGCGCATCAGTCGAGGCAGACCGGGATCTATGTCGACGATCTCCTGGAACTCGTCGAGGACGAGAACGACGCGCCGGTGACGGTCGCCCGCGAGCTGTCCCGGCAACTCCAGCAGACGCTCGATGGTCGCGATGATGTCGGCGGGGGCGGCCGCGGCAGCGAAGCTGAAGCTCATCGAGCCGTCCTCCGGATCGACAGTCACGGTCGGCGTGACGCGGAGGCCCTGGAAGACGCGGAGCCGCTCGCGGGCCCTGAATAGCGGCGAGGCCAGGTCCTCGTGAATCGATTGGGCCAGCTTGTCCGCCAGACGCCCAAGCGTCGGCGTCGTCATCAGGTCGACCTGCGCGACCAGCGCTCGTTGCCTCAACAGCTCTTGCGAGGCCCGCCACACCAGCGAAGACTTGCCGAAGCGCCGGGGAGCGAACAGGGCCACGTCCTGGCCGGCGAGGGCGTCAGACGTCAGCTCAGCGACTTCCTCGGCGCGATCAGCGAACGCCTCGTCGAGCGCGAGCGCGCCGAAGCGGAACGGGTTGACGGCTGGTACGGCCACGGGAAATTACGCTCGAGAGCGTTATGCCATTTAGCGTAACAGCTCCTACCGCGAAACCGGCAATAATTATTACGCTGATTAGCGTTACGCTATTCGGCGTAATCGATCAGCGCTGTATCTGCGAGCCCGGGACGATGTCGTCCGACCCGTCGGGCCAGCGCACCCAGGCCTTGTGGCCACCGTCGTAGTCCTGACCGAGCAAGATCAGCGTTGCCGGCTCGCCGAGCGCCGTGCACGGTTCCGAGCCCTCCGGGTCGAGGCCCCGCCAGATCCGCACGAACTTGTTGTTCTCGAGCTCATCGGCGACCGTCGTCGGGTCGGTGTGGCCGGGATGGATCCGGGTCTCGGGCGGAAGCTTCAGCAGCGTGTCCATGATCGAGGACTTCAGATCCGCGTACGTGGTGTGCCCGGGGGCGCGAACGCCGCCCACGGAGCCCTTGAACAGCGTGTCGCCAGTGAACACGTCCGTGCCGTTGATCAGCAGGGACAGCATCCCGCTCGTGTGGCCCGGGGTGTGGAGCGGCTGGATCTCGAGCGCGCCGCTGTAGATCGTCTGGCCGGGCTCCATCGTTCCCGTTGCGCCGCCCACCAGTTCGCGCTCGAGCGGATGGATCAGCACCGGCGTTCCCGGATGGCGCTCGAGCACCTGGTCCAGCTCGGCGACGTGGTCGTGGTGATGGTGGGTGAGGAGCACGTGGGTCAGTCCAAAGCGCATCCGCTCGAGCACGTCGAGCAGCGGCGCCACCGGGCCCCCGGCGTCGATCATCACGGCGTCGGAGCCCTGCTCGTCGGCCACCAGATACGTGTTCGACAGCCAGCTGTCGTCCATCGAGCGCTCAATGATCATGCCCGGGGAGCCTACCCGTTAGGCTCCGACGGATCATGAGTCTGATCCACACTTGCTACCGCATCACCGACGTCGACCGCTCGGTCGCGTTCTACAACGCGCTCGGCTTTGAGGAAAAGGGCCGGATACCGATCCGCGAAGAGGCGATCAACGTGTTCATGGGCCTACCCGACGACGGCGATGTCCCGCGGCTCGAGCTGACGTTCAACTTCGGCCAGACCGAGCCGTACGAGATCGGGACGGGCTATGGCCACATCGCGATCACGACGGGCGACCTCGACGGGATGCTGTCGCGCCTGGCCGAGCAGGGAATAGAGCCCGAGCGGCCGCCTTACACGATCCGCGATGGCGGCTCGCGGCTGTGTTTCGTCCGCGATCCCGATGGCTATCGGGTCGAGGTGATCGAGCGGGGCTGATCGATCCCGGCTCGTGTCAGGTTTACCCTGCGGATACGTAGACGCGTATACAGGAGGGTGTTGCTTCGATTGTCCCCATAACCGATCGAAGGGAGTTTCCGACCATGGCCCGCTCCACGCCGCGACCTCGTCGGAGGATCTCGTCTCGGCGTGTGTGGACGCTGAAACTGCTCGGATTTCGCTACTCCACAAGCCGTGACGCGTACGTCCTGCGCGGGATCGGCAACCAGCACGGGCCGGTCTACCAGGTGCAGCAACCGGCCGGTTCGACCAAGAGACAAGACGTTACGCACTCAGGCGTGAGCTGAGTCTCAGGCAGCGCGCCGCTGGGCACGACCGCGCTGCCGCTCACGCTTCGCATCAAGCAGCCGCTGATCGGCGATCTCCAAGAGCGCCGATGCGGTCGTCCCGTCGTCGGGAAAGACGGCGACGCCGACGCTCGCCCGGACCGCCTCGACGCCGGCGGTGACGCCGCCAACCGCCTGGGCCACGCGGGTGGCCAGGCGCGTGGTCCCGGACTCGCCGGTCTCCGGGGCCAGGACGCAGAACTCATCGCCGCCGAGCCTCGCGACCGTGTCCTGGGCGCGCATCGAGTCCTGCAACGCCACCGCGACCTCGCGCAGCAGATCGTCTCCGGCCGCGTGGCCAAACCGGTCGTTCAGCCGCTTGAACCCGTCGAGGTCGATCATCACCAGCGCGAACGTCCGATCCTCCCGGGTGTGGCGCGCGATCTCATACTCCGCCCGCAAAAGCAGCGAGCGACGGTTGGCGATCCCGGTGAGCGGGTCGCCGAGCGCCAGGTCGTGCAGCGCCGCGCGTTCGCGCTCGAACCGCTCGCGGAGCACGACCACGATCGCGACGCTGGCGGCCGGGACGACGATCGCGAGCGCCGCCGAGGGCAGCGGATCCATCAGGGCCAGCGCCGGCGCAACCGTCGCCGCGAGCACGGCCGCCGCGCCGAGCGCCGCGCCGAACCGCGTGGCGGACGGCGTGCACGCCAGCAGCGCGGCCGGAACGCAGAGCCAGAATGCCTGTCCACCTCCGGCAAGCGCCACCGCGCCTCCGGTCAAAAAGGCGATGCCCGCCACCAGCGTCGGTCCGTGACGCCCACTGCGCATCGGCAAAGTGTTGCCACCGCTTCGGACGCGATCGGCGCTCGTGCCGCCCAACCATCCCCGGCGCGTCCCCCATCCAACCACCACAGGCGCGCCCGACCACGCCCAAGAACCGCGAAAGCCGCCCTTTCGAGCGGCTCCGCTTTTCCTTGACCGTTGGAGCGATCAAGGAGGAGACATGAGGAGGAGTCTGATCCGGATATCGGCAGGATGGGCAACGAGCGATAGGTGTCGTGCCCTTCGACTGGACACCTTCGACGAGGTGGTCGCTCGCCACACCCTCGATCGGGATCGCGCTGCCGATGAGGGAACGGGGGTACGCTAAGACGCCGATGACGGACACGACCAGGATCGGCAAGCTGCTCGAGGCGCTCGCGAACGGGATCGCCGCTCACGACCGCGCCAATCCCGACCACAGCGCGTGGGGGATAGGGATGGCCCAGTTCGATATCGAACGGCTCGGCCTCGAGGACGGGGAGCAGATCCTGCCCGGCATCGTCCTGCAGGCGGATGGCGGGCAACCCGGGGCGTTCCGCGTCCTCTGCGACGGCCTCCACGACGAGGAGCAAGAGGAAGAGGAAGAGGAGGAGATCGTCGAGGCCGTCGGCATCGAGCAGGAGCTAGGCGAACCCGTTTACGCCCCCGGCCCGCTCACGCCACCGAAGGTCCGGCCGCCGGTTTAGCGAGCTGAGCGCGCTAGCCGACCACACGATCCTCGTGACCGGCGCGACCGACGGGCTCGGCCGCGGACTGGCCAACGAACTCGCCCGGTCGGGCGCCACCGTGCTCGTTCATGGGCGGGATCGCGAGCGCGGCGAGCAGACGCTGGCCGAACTCCGCGAGCATTCCGGCAGCGGCGCTCACGGCCTGTATCTCGCGGATTTCTCCTCACTCCGGGAGGTGCGCGAGATGGGAGAGCGGATCGTCTCGGAGCACGAGACGCTCGATGTGCTCGTCAACAACGCGGGGATTGGGACCCACGTCCCTGGCGGAGGCGAGCGGATGGAGAGCCACGACGGTTACGAGCTTCGCTTCCAGGTCAACTACCTTGCCGAATTCCTACTCACGCAGTTGCTCGAGCCGCTGCTCGTGACCTCGGCGCCGGCGCGGATCGTCAACGTCTCCTCCGCCGGCCAGATGCAGATTGACTTCGACGACGTGATGCTCGAGCGGGGCTACGACGGCATGCGTGCCTACTGGCAGAGCAAGCTGGCCCAGGTGATGCACACCTTCGATCTCGCCGAGCGGCTCGAGGACAACGGGGTGACGGCCAACTGCCTGCACCCGGCGACGTTCATGCCGACAAAGATCGTGCTCGCGATTCGGAGCGCCACCTCGACGCTCGAACAAGGAGTGCAGGCGACGCTTGCGCTCGTGGTGGATCCAGCCCTCGCCGGCGTCACCGGGCGCTACTACAACGGTCAGCGCGAATCGCGGGCCGACCCCCAGGCCTACGACCCGGAGGCCCGCCGCAGGCTGCGCGAGCTGAGCGAGCGGCTCATCGCGTCACTCGATTCGAGCGCATGAGCGCGCTCACACGACTGGCACGGGGATGCCGGCCCGGTCGGCGATACAGGACATCAGCGCCGCCACCGTCGGGCACTCGATCCCGTGGTGCTTGGCGGCCCGGAGCACCGCGCCCGGGATCGCGTCGAGCTCGGGCTCGCGGCCGGCCGCGATATCCCGCTGCATCGATGAGCCGAGCCCCGCGTGGGCATCGTCGAGCTCCGCCACAAGCGCCATTGGGTCGATCGTGGCTCCGTCGGCGTTCGCGACGGTGGCCGTTTCATTGACGCACGCCTCGAGCGTGGCTCGCCACTCCGGATCGGTCCGGATGAAGCCGATCGGGCGCTCGCAGGCACTGGTGGTGCAGGCAAGGGCGTTGAGGCGGACGAGCTTTGACCACACGATCTGGGCCTCGGACGGCCCGATCTCGGTGGGGATTCCGGCATGGCGAAGCGTGTCGGCGAGTTCGTCCAGCGGTGGCCCGAGCCGCGCGTCATCCGAGGCCAGATCGACGCGAAGAAACGGGCTGGACTGAACGATCACGCCGGGAGCCGGACGGTCGGATTCGACCCTGATCACGCCGGCGGCGGTCCGCCCCGGGAACCGCTCCCGCAGCCGGGCCATGTGCTCGAGTCCGTTGAGCAGCGGAACGACGAGCCGCGGGTCGGTGCAGACGCGCGAGAGCGCGTCCTCGAGCCCCGTTGCCTTGGGGGCGACGAGCATCACGTCGACGGGGGCTTCCAGCTCGGTCGCCACCCGCGGCCGGGCCACGAACTCCCCGAGCCGGACGCTCTGGACGCGGATCCCGTCGCGGGCGATGACATCGGCCGTGGAAGCCCGGGCGATGACCGTGACCGGCTCGCCTGCGAGGGCCAGCGCGGCGGCGACGAAGCCGCCGACGCCTCCAGGGCCGAGGACCGCGATTGATTCCACCCGTCCAAGCCTGCCAGAGTTGTCCCATGACCTATTCGATCGTGGCGCGCGATCCGTCAACGGGAGAGCTCGGGGTCGCGGTTCAGTCGCACTGGTTCGCGGTCGGCCCGATCGTCCCGTGGGCACAGCCGGGCGTCGGAGCTGTGGCGACCCAGGCGAACGCCGAGGTCGCATACGGGCCCAGGGCGCTCGAGCTGCTGAAGCAGGGGCTCGATGCGCGCTCAGCGCTCGCGCGGTTGTTGGACGAGGACCCGGGTTCGGCGGGACGTCAGGTTGCCGTCGTCGACGCGCACGGCAACGTCGCCAGCCACACCGGCGAGAACTGCATCCCGTTCGCCGGGCACATCGCTGCGGACGGCGTGTCCTGCCAGGCCAACATCATGGTCTCAGAGCGGATCTGGCCGGCGATGCTCGACGCCTACCGAACCGCCTCGGGACCGCTCAGCGACCGTTTACTCGCCGCACTCGATGCGGCAGAAGGCGAGGGCGGCGACGCGCGCGGGCGCCAGTCAGCGGCGATTCGTGTCGTCCCGGCTCAGGGCAACCCCTGGGACACGGTGGTCTCGCTGCACGTCGAAGACCATCCCGACCCGCTCGTCGAGCTGCGAAGACTCGTTCGCCTCCACAACGCCTATGCGCTGGCCAACCAGGCAGACCAATGCGTGAACGATGCCCACTACGACGAGGCCGCCCGTCTGTATCAGCAGGCGAGCGAGCTGGCGCCGGGCAATCACGAGCTCCTGCTCTGGGCCGGCTTGGGCGCAGCCCAGGCCGGTGACCTCGACACCGGCGTCGCGCGGGTCCAGGCCGCGATCGAGCTCCATCCTGGCTGGCGCGAACTGCTGGAGCGGCTACCCGCGGATGTCGCGCCGTCCGCCGGCGCCGTGCTGGCCCGCATCAAGCCGGACAGCGGCTAGGCGGGCATCCCGGCGTGGCGCCGCGCCTGCTCGCCAATCCATTCAATCGTGCGCTGAAGGCCGGTGACGAAATCGACCGTTGGTGAGTAGCCGAGCACCCCCCGGGCGAGGGAGATGTCAGCCATGCTGTGAGGAATGTCTCCCGGGCGTGGCTCGAGGTAGTCAGGCTCGAGATCGGTGCTCAGAAGGCCGTTGAGGACGTCGACAAGCTCGTTGAGCGTGTGCGAGTCATGCATGGCAATGTTGATCACCTTGCCGGGAGCGTCAGGCGCGTCGATCGCCAATAGGTTTGCCTGAACGATGTTGTCGACGTGCGTGAAGTCGCGTGAGTTATCGCCACTGCCGAAGATCGGTGGGCGCTCGCCACGCTGCATCAGCCTGATGAACCGCGGGATGACGGCTGCATAACCCGATACGGGGTCTTGACGCTCCCCGAAGACGTTGAAGTACCGCAGAGCAACTGCCTCAAGGCCGTACACCTGATTGGCCACCATCGAAAACTGTTCGGCCGCGAGCTTCGACACCGCATACGGCGACAGCGGTTCGACGCGCTGAGTCTCGACTCGGGGCATGCCAGGTGCGACCCCGTAGACAGAGCTGGACGACGCCACGATCACGCGACGGACATCGCTGTCCCTCGCCGCGAGCAGAACGTTGAGTGTCCCTGTGACGTTCGCTGCCGTGGTGGTCAGCGGATCGTGCACCGACCGTGGAACTGACGGCAGCGCCCCTTCGTGGAACACGAACTCCATCCCCCGGATGGCGGTCGACACCCGCTCGTAGGACTGAAGGTCACCCTCGATCAGTTCGACGTCGACTCCCTCGACGTTGTCGCGGTGCCCGGTGGAGAAGTTGTCGAGGATCCGAACGTCGTGCCCGGCCTCGAGCAGTCCGCGCGCAAGGTTCGACCCGATGAATCCCGCTCCTCCGGTTACGAGAACCTTCACCGCCGCGAATCTATCAATGGATCCAGGTTGGACGGCCGAGGCGATAGCCTGCTTCAGGAGCTCGTCACGGATCTGGCGTGAACGGCCCGGCGACAGGCCGATATGACCGGATGGTCGGTACCATCAGGGCCTACGAGCGCAGGAAAGTTGATGCCGCTCGAGGCGATTGCAGGATTGCGGAGCAGCAACGCGTACTTCCAGTCTGCGTCGTCGCTGCGACTATCCAACCCGGCTGGTGAAGACACATGATTTCTGGAGAGTAGGAGTTATCTATGCGTGCGTTGATTCTGGGTGGAGACGGATTTTGCGGCTGGCCAACGTCCCTGCATCTCTCGGCCCGCGGGCACGAGATCGCGATCGTGGACAACCTGGCTCGCCGGAATGCCGACGTGGAGCTCGAAGCCGAATCCCTGACGCCGATCCGTCCACTCGGAACCCGCCTCGCCGCCTGGCGCGAGCTGACCGGCCGCGACATCGAGTTCCACCGCCTCGACGTGGCCCAGGACTACGCCCAGCTCGTCGAGCTCCTGGCGGAGTGGCGGCCGGACGCGATCGTGCACTTCGCCGAGCAGCGTGCAGCCCCCTACTCGATGAAGAGCGCCTGGCACAAGCGCTACACGGTCAACAACAACGTGAACGCGACCCACAACCTCCTCGCCGCGCTGGTCGAGGCTGAGCTCAACGCTCACGTCGTCCACCTGGGCACGATGGGCGTATACGGCTATGGCACGGCCGGGGTCAAGATCCCCGAGGGTTACCTTCGGGTGAAGATGGACGGGGACGACGGTGTCGAAGTCGAGCAGGAGATCCTGTATCCGGTGAACCCGGGGAGCGTCTACCACCTGACCAAGACCCAGGACCAGCTGCTGTTCGCGTTTTACAACAAGAACGATGGCGTGCTGGTGACGGACCTCCATCAGGGCATCGTTTGGGGGACGCAGACCGAGGAGACGCGCCTCGACGAGCGTCTGATCAATCGGTTCGATTACGACGGGGACTACGGCACGGTTCTCAACCGCTTCCTCATGCAGGCGGCGATCGGCTACCCGCTGACCGTGCACGGCACCGGTGGCCAGACGCGGGCGTTCATCCATATCCAGGACACCGTCCGCTGCATCCAGCTGGCGATCGAGAATCCGCCGGAGCGCGGCGAACGCGTGCGCGTCTTCAATCAGATGACCGAATGCCACCGCGTGATCGATCTGGCTCGGCTGGTCAGCAGCCTGACGGGTGCTGAGGTCGAGCTCCTTGAAAATCCGCGCCGGGAAGCCGAATCGAACGATCTGTTCGTCGAGAACCGGCAGCTCCTCGACCTCGGCCTCGAGCCGATCCGGCTCCAGAACGAGCTCCTCACGGAGATCACCGAAATCGCGCGGACCTACGCTCCGCGCTGCGATCGCGACAAGATCCCGTGCCGCTCGAAGTGGATCCAGACCAAGGACGACGTGACCGCGGTCGTTTAGGGGCGACCCGCTCCGGCGCGGAGCGGGAACAATCCTCTCTCTGGACGGCTACGTAGACATCCACTCCCACGTCCTGCCCGGAATCGACGACGGCCCCGGCGACATGGACGGCGCGATCGCCATGGCCCGTGCGGCCGCGGACGTGGGGATCTCCACGATGGCCGCCACGCCGCATCTGCGCTCGGATTTCCCGGATGTGCATGTCGAAGAGCTCGCGCAGCGCACCCAGGAGGTCAGAGATGCGCTCGAGCGAGCGGGGGTCCGGGTGAGCGTCGTCTCCGGGGCGGAGGCCTCGCTGGTCTGGGCCGTCGATGCCACGATGAAGACCTAAGGCTCGCCACGTATGGGCAGCGTGGCACCGACCTTCTGATCGAGACGCCGTCCACTGGCATTTTCGGTCTCGACCGGATGCTGTACGAGTTGCGCGCTCGCGGACTGCGGATCACCCTCGGCCACCCGGAGCGATCCGCCGACTTTCAGCGCAATCCCGACCCGCTGCGCGAGCTGGTGGCGCAGGGTGTTCTGCTCCAGGTCAACGCCGATGCCTTGGTGGGCTCGGGTAGGCCGGCGGGCGTTCGGCGCCTCGCCGAGCAGCTCTGCACTGAGGGCCTGGCGCACGTGGTGGCGTCCGACGGCCATCGAGCGACGTCGTGGCGGCCGGTGACCAACCTGTCGGCCGGGCTCGAGGCCCTGACCGCGCTGGTCGGGGACGAGCGGATAACGCCGGCGGCGGTCCGTCCTGGGAACCGCTCCCGGAGAGGGCCATGTGCCCGAGGCCGTTGAGCAGCGGAACGACGAGGCGGGGGTCGGTGCGCGATCCGGGTGAGCGCGTCCGTCGAGCCCTGTTGCCTTGGGGGCGACGAGCAGCACGTCGACCGGGAGCTTCCAGCCTCGTCGCTCACCCGTCGGCCTTGCCACGAACTCCCCGAGGCTGACGCTCTGGACGCGGATCCCGTCCCGGGCGATGACATCGGCAGTCGGAAGCCCGGGCGATGACCGTGACCGGCTCGCCGGCGTGGGCCAGCGCGGCGGCGACGAAGCCGCCGACGCCTCCGGGGCCGAGGACCGCGATTGATTCCACCGGTCCAAGCCTGCCAGAGTTGTCCCATGACCTATTCGATCGTGGCGCGCGATCCGTCAACAGGAGAACTCGGGGTCGCGGTTCAGTCGCACTGGTTCGCGGTCGGCCCGATCGTCCCGTGGGCACAGCCGGGCGTCGGAGCTGTGGCGACGCAGGCGAACGCCGAGGTCGCGTACGGGCCCAGGGCGCTCGACCTGCTGAAGGAGGGGCTCGACGCGCGCTCGGCGCTCGCGCGCCTGCTGGACGAGGACCCGGGTTCGGCGGGACGTCAGGTGGCCGTCGTCGATGCCGGCGGCAACGTCGCCACCCATACCGGCGACTCCTGCATCCCGTTCGCCGGCCACATCGCCGGAGACGGCGTGTCCTGCCAGGCCAACATCATGGTCTCCGATCGGATCTGGCCGGCCATGCTCGACGCCTATCGAACGGCCTCGGGACCGCTCAGCGACCGTTTGCTCGCTGCGCTCGATGCGGCAGAAGCCGAGGGCGGCGATGCGCGTGGGCGCCAGTCAGCGGCGATTCGCGTTGTCCCGGCCCATGGCAACCCCTGGGACACGGTGGTCTCGCTGCACGTCGAAGACCATCCTGACCCGCTCGCCGAGCTGCGGAGGCTGGTTCGCCTCCACAACGCCTATGCGCTGGCCAACCAGGCAGACCAATGTGTGAACGACGGCCGCTACGACGAGGCCGCCCGTCTGTATCAGCAGGCGAGCGAGCTGGCGCCAGGCAATCACGAGCTGCTGCTCTGGGCCGGCTTGGGCGCGGCCCAGTCCGGTGATCTCGACACCGGCGTCGCACGGGTCCGGGCTGCGATCGAGCTCCATCCTGGCTGGCGCGAACTGCTCGAGCGGCTACCCGCGGATGTCGCGCCGTCCGCCGGCGCCGTGCTTGCCCGCATCAAGCCGGACAGCGGCTAGTGACCTGAGTCGTTAGTTCGTAGGTACGGGGGGTTTTGCGTCGAATCGTCGTCGTGATCGACGACGATTGGAGGCGGTTATGGCGCAGCGTGTAGAGGTCGTGCTCAGTGTTGAGGAGCGGGAGGTGCTTGGAGCGTTGGGCTCGGCGCCCGAAGAGCGCGCAGGCGTTGGCGTTGCGGTGTCGGATCGTTTTGGCTGCGGCTGATGGCGAGTCGAGTATGGAGATCGCGGCGCGGCTGGGTTGCAATACCGAGACGGTCGGGAAGTGGCGGGGGCGGTTCGCCCGGCGTGGTTTTGACGGGTTGCATGACGAGCCGCGGCCGGGGAAGCCGCGCTCGATCAGCGACGAGGATGTCGAGCGGGTGATCGTCAAGACGCTCGAGGAGCAGCCGCGCGGACGCGACGCACTGGTCGACGCGGTCGATGGCGTCAGGCGACGGGGATGAGCCAGACCGCGGTCAGTCGGATCTGGCGGGCGTTCGGGCTCAAGCCGCACCAGACCGAGGCGTTCAAGCTCTCGCCCGATCCGCAGTTCATCGACAAGGTCAGCGACATCGTCGGGCTGTACCTGAACCCGCCTGAGGCTGCGGTGGTGCTGTGCGTCGATGAGAAATCGCAGATCCAGGCGCTCGATCGCTCAGCGCCGGTGTTGCCGCTGATGCCCGGGGTGCCCGAGCGTCGCACCCACGACTACGTGCGCTACGGCACCACGAACCTGTACGCCGCGCTCGATGTTGCCTCGGGCCAGGTGATCACCGACATGACCCCACGCCATCGCGCTGACGAGTTCCGCCGGTTCCTGAACCTGATCGACAACGCTGTGCCGGCGCACCTGGACGTGCACGTCGTGCTCGATAACTCCTCGACTCACAAGACCCCGTCGATCCAGCGCTGGCTGCTGCGCCACCCCCGCTTCACGCTTCACTTCACGCCGACCTACAGCTCCTGGCTGAACCTCGTCGAGCGCTGGTTCGCCGAGCTGACCACCAAATGGATCAAACGCAGCGCCCACCGCTCCGTCCGCGACCTCGTCGCCTCGATCCGCACCTGGATCACCAACTGGAACGACGACCCCAAACCCTTCGTCTGGCACAAGACCGCCGACGAGATCCTCGACAGCCTCGCCCACTACTGCCAACGAATTAACGACTCAGGTCACTAGGCGGGCATCCGTGCGTGGCGCTGCGCTTGCTCGCCAATCCATTCAATCGTGCGCTGAAGGCCGGTGACGAAATCGACCGTCGGTGAGTAGCCGAGCACCTTCCGGGCGAGCGAGATGTCAGCCATGCTGTGAGCAATGTCTCCCGGGCGTGGCTCGAGGTAGTCGGGCTCGAGATCGGTGCTCAGAAGGCTGTTGAGAACATCGACAAGCTCGTTGAGCGTGTGCGAGTCATGCATGGCGATGTTGATCACCTTGCCGGGAGCGTCGGGCGCGTCGATCGCCAATAGGTTTGCCTGAACGATGTTGTCGACGTGCGTGAAGTCGCGCGAGTTATGCCCACTGCCGAAGATCTGTGGGCGCTCCCCGCGCTGCATCAGCCTGATGAACCGCGGGATGACGGCTGCATAACCCGAGACGGGGTCTTGACGCTCCCCGAAGACATTGAAGTACCGCAGGGCAACTGCCTCAAGGCCATACACCTGATTGGCGACCATCGAAAACTGTTCGGCCGCGAGCTTCGACACCGCATACGGCGACAGCGGTTCGACGCGCTGAGTCTCGACTCGGGGCATGCCAGGTGCGACCCCGTAGACAGAGCTGGACGACGCCACGATCACCCGACGGACGTCGCTGTCCCTCGCCGCGAGCAGAACGTTGAGTGTCCCAGTGACGTTCGCTGCCGTCGTGGTCAGCGGATCGTGCACCGACCGCGGAACAGACGGCAGCGCCCCCTCGTGGAACACGAGCTCCATCCCCCGGATGGCGTTCGACACCCGCTCGTAGGACTGGAGGTCACCCTCGATCAGTTCGACATCGATTCCGTCGACGTTGTCCCGGTGCCCGGTGGAGAAGTTGTCGAGGATCCGAACGTCGTGCCCAGCCTCGAGCAGTCCGCGCGCAAGGTTCGAGCCAATGAATCCCGCGCCTCCGGTTACGAGAACCTTCACCGCCGCGAATTTATCAACGGAGCCCGTCTGTCGCTGGCGACGCTGGCCGTCAAGGATCTGGCGTGAACGGCCCGTCGGCAGGCCGATACGCCCGGATGGTCGGTACCATCAGGGCCTACGAGCGTAGGAGAGTTGATCGTCACTGCCGGCTCGATGCCGCTCGAGGCGATTGCAGAATTGCGGAGCAGCAGCGCGTACTACCAGTCTGCGTCGTCGCTGCGACCATCAAACCCGGCTGGTAAAGACACATGATTTCTGGAGAGTAGGAGCTATCTATGCGTGCGTTGATTCTGGGCGGAGACGGGTTTTGCGGCTGGCCGACGTCCCTGCATCTCTCGGCCCGCGGGCACGAGATCGCGATCGTGGACAACCTGGCTCGCCGGAATGCCGACGTGGAGCTTGAAGCCGAATCTCTGACGCCGATCCGTCCGCTTGGAACTCGCCTCGCCGCTTGGCGCGAGCTGACCGGCCGCGACATCGAGTTCCACCGCCTCGACGTGGCCCAGGATTACGCCCAGCTCGTGGAGCTCTTGGCGGAGTGGCGGCCGGACGCGATCGTGCACTTCGCCGAGCAGCGCGCAGCCCCGTACTCGATGAAGAGCGCCTGGCACAAGCGCTACACGGTCAACAACAACGTGAACGCGACCCACAACCTCCTCGCCGCGCTGGTCGAGGCTGAGCTCAACGCTCACGTCGTCCACCTGGGCACGATGGGCGTGTACGGCTATGGCACGGCCGGGGTCAAGATCCCCGAGGGTTACCTCCGGGTGAAGATGGACGGGGACGACGGGGTCGAAGTCGAGCAGGAGATCCTGTATCCGGTGAACCCGGGGAGCGTTTACCACCTGACCAAGACTCAGGACCAGCTGCTGTTCGCGTTTTACAACAAGAACGATGGCGTGCTGGTGACGGACCTCCATCAGGGCATCGTTTGGGGGACGCAGACCGAGGAAACGCGCCTCGACGAGCGTCTGATCAATCGGTTCGATTACGACGGGGACTACGGCACGGTTCTCAACCGCTTCCTCATGCAGGCGGCGATCGGCTACCCGCTGACCGTGCATGGCACCGGTGGCCAGACGCGGGCGTTCATCCATATCCAGGACACCGTCCGCTGCATCCAGCTGGCGATCGAGAATCCGCCCGAGCGCGGCGAACGGGTGCGCGTCTTCAATCAGATGACCGAATGCCACCGCGTGATCGATCTCGCTCGGCTGGTCAGCAGCCTGACGGGTGCTGAGGTCGAGCTCCTAGAAAATCCGCGCCGGGAAGCCGAATCGAACGATCTGTTCGTCGAAAACCGGCAGCTCCTCGACCTCGGCCTCGAGCCGATCCGGCTCCAGAACGAGCTCCTCACGGAGATCACCGAGATCGCCCGGACCTACGCTCCGCGCTGCGATCGCGACAAGATCCCGTGCCGCTCGAAGTGGATCCAGACGAAGGACGATGTGACGGCGGTCGTTTAGGGAGACGACCCGCTCCGGGCGTGAGCGGGAACAATCCTCTCTCTGGACGGCTACGTCGACATCCACTCCCACGTCCTGCCCGGGATCGACGACGGTCCCGGCGACATGGACGGCGCGATCGCCATGGCCCGCGCGGCCGCGGACGTGGGGATCTCCACGATGGCCGCCACACCGCACCTGCGCTCGGACTTTCCCGGACGTGCACGTCGAGGAGCTGGCGCAGCGCGCCCAGGAGGTCAGAGATGCGCTCGGGCGAGCGGGGGTCCGGGTGACCGTCGTCTCCGGGGCGGAGGCCTCGCTGGTCTGGGCCGTCGAAGCCAGCGACGAAGACCTAACGCTCGCCACCTACGGGCAGCGGGGCACCGACCTTCTGATCGAGACGCCGTCGACTGGCATTTTCGGTCTCGACCGGATGCTGTACGAGCTGCGGGCTCGCGGACTTCGGATCACCCTCGGCCATCCCGAGCGATGTGCCGACTTTCAGCGAAATCCTGACGCGCTGCGCGCGCTGGTGACCCAGGGCGTATTGCTCCAGGTGAACGCCGATGCGCTCGTGGACCCCGGTAGGCGGTCAGGCGTTCGGCGTCTCGCCGAGCAGCTCTGCACTGAGGGCCTGGCGCACGTCGTGGCGTCCGACGGGCATCGAGCGACGTCGTGGCGGCCGGTGACCAAGTTGGCGGCGGGGCTCGAGGCCCTGACCGAGCTTGTCGGGGCCGAGCGCGCTCGCTGGATGGCGGCGGACGCCCCGAGGGCGATCGTCGAGGGAGGGACCTGCCCAGGGAACCAGCCGCGTCACGCCGGGACGGAGACGCTGGCCGTTCGGCGGTGGGTGATTTCCCGATTTCTTGTCAGCTGTGACGGGAATGGCGCGTAAGAAGTGACAGCCCCTCGCTTCGGGGGCAGTTCCCGATCAGGAGGACGTACATGACGAGGTACCTCAGACGGCTGGCCCCCTTAGGGGGCTTGGTGGCGGCAGCTGTCGTCGCATTCTCGGCTGGGCCGGCCGGCGCGACCATCGTCTGCCAGCCAGGGCACACGCCGCCTCCGGGCGGCGGAACGGGTAAATACTGCACCAACGTCCCGCCGAACGCGGTGACGGGCGCTGCGTCGGCCGTGAAGGGGACCTCGGCGACGCTGAACGGCGCGGCGGGTGCGAGGGTCGTAGGTGGAGACCCGACGCAGTGGTTCTTCAAGTACGGCACTTCAACGTCGTATGGCAAGCAGACGCCGACCCAGACTCTCGGGGCCTGTCAGCCCGGGCACACGGCGCCGAGTCCGTACTGCACCACTCCCGCGACCCAGGGGGTGTCGGCGAACGTATCCGGGCTAACGCCGTGCACGACGTACCACTTCCAGATCTTCGCGAACAATCCCGATACCCTCGGCCAGGGCCCGATCGCCGGTGGCGACAAGACCTTCAAGACGGGCTTCGCGAAGCCCATCAAGAACTTCAAGACGCCGGCGAAGGTCAAGCACGGCAAGAAGTTCAAGGTGAAGTTCACGCTCAACTTCAACGCCAAGGGTGTGAAGATCTTCATCAAGCGAAAGAACGGCTCGATCCTGACGACGTACGACTACGGGTCGCTGAAGGCCGGGAAGCACTCGAAGACGATCAAGGCGCCCAAGAAGAAGGGCCAGTACACGATCGAACTCCACGTCAAGCTGTCCTGTGGCAGCCAGAGCGCGAAGCACAAGCTGAAGGTCCACTAGCCAGTAGCAGGCGACCTTCGTCGTTCGCTTCGGGGCCCGCCGGCGTCAGCCGGCGGGCCTTTTTTTGGTATGACGATTAGCAGCGGATGCCGGTCGGTTTCTGCTGCGCTTTGTCTCGGTGGGTCCTCCGCTGTCAGGCGAGTTCGGGCTGAGCGCGTAAGAGTTGATGCGCCCCGTCTCGGGGCAGGTTCCCGATCAGGAGGACTTACATGATGAGGTGCCTCACACGGCTGGTCCCTCTTGGGGGCCTTCTTGCGGCGGCCGTCCTAGTGCTCTCGGCGACGCCCACCGGTGCGACGATCGTCTGCTCGCCGGGTCACACGCCACCTCCCGGCGGCGGAACGGGCCCGTACTGCAAGAACGTCAAGCCGAAGGCGGTGACGCTTAGCGCGACCCATGTTGGCGGGAAATCGGCGAAGCTCAACGGCTTGGCGGGCGCAGGCGTAGCCGGGGGCGATCCGACCGAGTTCTTTTTCCAGTACGGCACCACGATGGCCTACGGGAAGGACACCCCGACGACGACCCTCGGGTCCTGTCCGCCTGGCATACCGGCCCTCCGAGCCCGTACTGCACCACCCCTGCCAGTACGCCGGTGTCGGCAGAGTTCGTGGGCTGCTGCCTTGCACGACGTACCATTTCAGGCTCGTCGCCAAGAATTCCGACGGCAAGACCAAGGGCTTCGACAAGAGCTTCAAGACGAAGTTCGTCGCTCCGATCGTGCGCGTCGAGTTCCCAAGGAAGGTGGGGCGCGGACAGCGCTTCAACGTGAGCGTCGTGCTCAGCGCTCCCGCCACTGTGACGATCTTCCTTGCGCGTCATGGCCATCTCGTGAACCTGATCCGAACCGGCTCCCACAACGCGGGCAAGTTCACGCTCCGGATCACGGCTCCCAATCAGAGCGGCCGGTACGGCCTGGGTGTCGTGGCGAAGGACAGCTGCGGCAGCCAAACCGTCGTTCAGCCGCTGCAGGTGACCGGCAATGGCCACGGACACGGACACGGGCATGGACATGGACACGGACACGGACACGGCCATGGTCATCATCACCACCATCGCTAGGGGTCCGCGTCGAGCGGCGTAAGCCACTCAAAACCTTGAGAGGGCCAGCCGGCGTCAGCCGGCTGGCCCTCTTTCGTCCGCCGGGCAGTTGCGTTTTGGCCGACCTCTCTGTTGGCTCGGATCGGTTGCGAGCGCCGACAGCGAGGAGCGCGCCTCGCTACTCTGGAGTCGATCGTGATCCCATAGGTGGTCGCGCCGAGCCGTGCTTCATGAGCTGACCACGCTTGCGAGGACGCGGGAGTGAGTAAAGAGGCGATGAAGCAGGTACTCCAAGCCCGTAACGCATCATCAGTAGTCCGCGACGTGCCTTGTCCTCCGTGCCGTCCGGGGGGAGTGCTGGTGCGGACGGCCTACTCGGTGATCAGTTCCGGGACGGAGCGCAGCCGGGTCGAGCTCTCGCAGAAATCGCTCCTAGGTAAAGCTCGGGAGCGGCCCGATCTGGTCCGCGAGGTGATCCGGCGAGCACGACGCGAGGGAATCAGTGCCACCCGGGCCGGGGTCCAGCGCAAGCTCACCGAAGAAACGGCGGTCGGATATAGCTGCGCTGGACACGTGATCGAAGTGGGCGAGCATGTCCGAGGTCTACGCCCGGGGGATGCGGTAGCGTGCGCTGGGGCGGGCCACGCGAACCACGCCGAGGTAGTCAGCGTCCCTGGCAACCTCTGCACTCCGGTTCCGAACGGAGTGTCACTGCGCGATGCCGCGTTCTCAACGATTGGCGCAATCGCTCTGCAGGGCATTCGCCTGGCTGACGTACGACTCGGGGAGCGCGTCGCCGTCGTGGGATGTGGCCTTGTTGGCCAGATTACCCTGCGTCTGCTGAACGCCGCCGGTGCAGAGACGTATGCGGTGGAGATAGATCAAGCGCGCCTGGATGATGCAGAGCGTGGCGGTGCGCATCATGTGTTTACACCGACGGCTGCCGATGAAGGAGTCGCTGCGCTGACCGATGGGGTTGGTGTTGATGCTGCGCTCGTGACAGCTGCGTCCACAAGCAGTGATCCGCTCAGATTGGCGGCCGAATTGGTCCGTGACCGAGGCTCGCTTGTCCTGGTTGGAGCTGTTCCGATCGAGATCCCACGCGGCCCGCTTTACGAGAAGGAACTCACTTTCCGCGTGTCCCGGTCATACGGTCCTGGCCGGTATGACCAGGAATATGAGGAACGAGGACTCGACTACCCGATTGGCTACGTGCGATGGAGCGAGCAGCGGAACATGCAGGCAGTGTTAGATCTCCTTGCTCGCGGCGAGGTGCGGCTATCCGATTTGATCGAGGCGGAGTACCCAGTCGATCGCGCGGAAGAGGCCTATGCGCGACTAGTTGGGTCGGACACGCCCCTCAGAGGGGCGCTCGTGATCTCTTATCCAGACGCGGAATCTGACGGCGCTGAAGGCTCGGTTCCCTTGCAAACGGAGCTACCTGTCACGGCCGAGGGACGCAGACGGCTTCCCCACCGTCAGACGGGCGGACGTCTGGGGCTCATCGGCCCCGGGAGCTTCGCGTCGCGCGTGATCGTTCCGGCGTTCGTCGCGGCGGGAGCCCGCCCAGAAGCGGTTGCGGGTGGAGCCGGCCCGTCAGCCGAGGCCGCCACTCGAACGCTCGGTTTCTCGCGCACATTGCCCGATCCGGACAAGCTCATCCACGATCCCGCTGTGGACGTCGTCGCTATTTGCACGCGTCACGGATCGCACGCGGCCCTCGTTGTCGACGCGCTGAATGCCGGAAAGCACGTGTTCTGCGAGAAGCCTCTCGCGTTGACCCTCGATGAGCTCGAGAATGTGATCAAGGCGGCAGGCGAAAGCGACGCCATTCTTGCGGTGGGCTTCAACCGGCGGTTTTCGCCCCTGCTCCACGCCGCTCACGAGTCGCTCGCCCGCCCCGGTGCGAGGATGACCGCCACGTACCGGGTAGCCGCCGGACGTATAGCTCGAGATCACTGGGCACATGACCTCAAAGACGGCGGCGGTCGGGCGCTCGGCGAGGGCTGCCACTTTATTGACTCTCTCGCCTACCTCACCGGATCCCCCATCGCCAGCGTCCATGCAATCGGATATAGCTCCGACGGATTGCCGTTGCAGGCTTGGGACAATCTGGCGATTACCATCGAATTCGAGAATGGGTCAGCGGGGACCCTGACATATGTCGCCGATGGCTCAAGCGGCATCGCCAAGGAGCGGCTCGAGGCGTTCTCCGGAGACCGGACGGCGATCCTCGACGATTACCGAACACTCACAACATACGAGGGACACGCAAGGAACACGAGCTCCCTGAAGACACAGGACAAGGGGCACCGCGCTGAGGTCGCAGCGTTTATGGCGGGTGCGCGGGCGGGAATACCCCCAGTCTCGCTTGTTGAGGTCGCCAACGTGAGTCTCGCGACCCTCGCCGTGATCGAGTCGCTACGGACGGGAACAGTCGTTCATCTGCGGTCAATGCGCGCGAGCGATCGCGACCAGGTTTCGGCTAAGAGCTCGGTCTAGGCGCATGCTCTACGACGTATGCGCCGCAGTGATAGGCGATCTGTCGGTCGACGCACGCGTGTGGAAGGAGGTCAGCTCCCTCGTCGGAGATGGGCGAACGGTGAAGTTGATCGGCTGCGCGTATAACGCGAATCGCGTCCGACGCGAGACGCGACATGGAGCGGATGTCGTAGAGGTGCCGGTCGGGCCAATGTCCGTAACGCCGACCCTGTCGCGCAAGGTGCGGTTGCTGCTAACAGTCTGGGGCGAAATAGAGCGCACCGAGGCTCGCGTCTACCACAGCCACAACGTGCACGTGTTCGCGGCCTGTTGGGCATCTGCCCGACGGCATCATGGGAAGCTCGTCTATGACGCCCACGAGCTTTGGGGCGAAAAGAGACAGGGCGATGGACTCGGCAGGCGTATCGCCGTTCGCGCTTCGAGGGAGCTCGAGGGATTCGCGGTCAGTCGTGCCGACGCCGTCATCACGACCAACCCGTCGCGATTGCTCGCGCTACAGGCGCGCCACGGCCTGCGAGAGATCCATGTTCTTGCGAACGTGCCTGACTTGGTCGAAGTGATCGAGCCGTGCGATCCCGGTTACCCGCAGGGCGCCGAGATACTGCTCTATCAGGGCGGGATATATGCCGAGGAGCGCCCATTCCGTGAGTGTCTGCAGGCTCTGCGACTGCTACCCGATGTTCATTTTGTGATCGTTGGGTTTGGCCGCGATAGCCAGATTGGGCTGGTCCGGAAATGGGCGGTCGAGGCCGGCGTCGAAGCGAGAGTGCACGTCCTGCCCGCCGTTCCTTTCGAGCGCCTGGTCCACACGGCGGCGCTCGCTACCGTCGGACTCGTCCCCCTGACGAGTGTTGATCTCAATTATCACCTTGGTGATACCAACAAGCTGCACGAGTATCTGATGGCTGGGCTTCCGGTCATCGCAAGTGACATGCCCGAGGTACGCCGGGTTGCGACACAAGGGGATCCACCCGTGGGCGAGCTCTTTGAGGCCAAAGATCCCGCTTCGATCGCCGCCGCGTATAAGCGCGTCGTATCGGATCCCGAGACGTATCGGCGTCGCCGAGAGGAGGCGCGCCGGTTAGCCAAGGAGCGGCACCACTGGGGAATCGAGTCCGAGCATCTGTTGGCGCTTTATGAGCGCCTGCTCGGCTGTCGGCTTTCATCCGTACAATCTGCCACTGACAGCGCCTCGGGCGCAGTGAGTTATTGACGAGCTCATGTGCGGGATCGCCGGGATATTTGAATTCGGACGTGCCGAGGGAGGAGTCGATGAAGCCGTTCTGAGGCGCATGCGGGATTCGCTTGAGCATCGGGGACCCGACGGCGCGGGTATCTATGTTTCTCAAGATCGACGTCTCGGGCTGGCGCACCGTCGGCTCGCGATCGTCGACATTGAGGGGGGTGCTCAGCCGATGTTCGGCCGGAATGGAGAAGCGCTCGTGTTCAACGGCGAGATCTACAACTATCCGAAGTTGCGCCGCGAGCTGGAGAAAGAGGGAGCGCGCTTCGAAACTCGCTGCGACACGGAGGTGATCTTGCGACTATACGAGCGCTACGGGCAAGCGTGCGTTGAGCACATGGATGGCATGTTCGCCTTCGCTATATGGGATCCGCACCGCGAGATCGTCGTCTTCGCGCGGGACCCCGTTGGCGAGAAACCCTTGTATTGGACCGAGATGGACGGAGTGTTCCTGTTCGCTTCCGAAATCAAGGCGCTGCTCTTGCATCCGCGGGTACGTCCCCGGCTAAACGAAACCGCGTTGGCGGGCTACCTTGCGAATCTCGTAGCGACCACCCCCGAGACGCTATTCGAAGGAATCTTCAAGCTCGCTCCGGGCGAGATTGGCACGTGTGGACCCAGTGGCGTAACGATTAGACGTTATTGGGATCTGTTCGTACCTCGGCGGTGGCATGAAGATGGGGCTGACGCGGCCGACACCGTTCGAGCCCTGCTCGAGCGGTCAGTGGAGGCGAGACTGATGAGCGATGTCCCCGTCGGCGTCCTGCTGAGCGGTGGGATCGATTCGACCACGATCGTTGCACTGCTGAAGGATCGTGCGAAGGGACTCGCTACTTTCTCGGTGGGATTCGAAGATCGGCCCGCTCTCGATGAGCGGGCCGAGGCACGGCGCGTAGCGGAGCACTATGGAACCGAGCACCACGAGGTCGTTGTCACCGAACACAGTGCAATCTCTTTCTTGGAGCGTTTGGTTCACCACCAGGATGAGCCACTCGCTGACCCAGTCTGCATACCGTTGCACTTCGTTTGCGAGTTGGCCGCACGGAACGGAGTCAAAGTCGTCCTCGCGGGTGAAGGCGCCGACGAGCTCTTCTGGGGGTACCCACGCTATCGGCAGGCTCTAGCTGGATGGCGTTGGGCCAGCGGAGCCGTCGGCCTTCCTATCCCGGCCCGCAAGGCCCTCCGTTACGCCTTTCCGCCGGCGCTTTCGCCGCGCAGACACGAACGCCTACGCTCCATCTCATCGGGACGACTGCTCCCCGCGCACTTCCCGTTGGGACTTGCGGCATCGGAACGGGAGAAGCTGCTCCGTCCCGGGCTCCGGTCGTCGGCGGTTGACGGCTGGAGGCGTGCCTCGCCGGGTCCAGACGAAAGCCTTCTGGACCGATTCGCCTTCGACACGCAGGAGTATGAGTTTGCTCTCCGACTCCCAGAGCTCCTCTTGATGCGCATAGATCGGTTCTCCATGGCAAATAGTGTTGAGGCGCGCGTACCTTTCCTCGCGCCGAGTTGGTCGACTTTGCTTACCGCCTACCGCTTGAAACAAAGCTCCGCGACGGACAGACCAAGATCGCGCTGCGAGCGGCCATCAAGGACATCGTTCCGAACTGGGTGCTCGAGCGGCCGAAGCGTGGGTTCGGTGCTCCGGTCAGCGACTGGATGGGGACGCGTCTCGGGGAGGTGCTGGGCTCGATGCTGGAAGACGACACACTGCGCTCGTACTTTGATATCGAACGCTTGGCGGAGATCCTCGGACGAGCCAGCAACAGGAACGTCCGGGACCGCGGCCTCGGGTGGTCGGGCCACGTCGACGGCTGGAGCAAGTATTACAGTCGCTGGCAAAACGTTCGCTTCTCGACTCTCTGGCCCATCCTAAACTTCGCTCTGTGGCACAAGTACTGGATCGAAGGCGAGTCGGTCGCTGAGATTCTCGAGCCCGTGATCGGGAATTGAGGTCGTCAGCGTTGGCCGTTCAGACGAGGTCGGCTCTCAAGGCTCTACGGGCCGTCGCCGTGGCTCTGAAGAACGTCATCGTCGCATCGAACGGGCTCTCCATAAGAAGCAGATCGATTCGTTCTTGATAGACGGCGCCCACTCATATCAATACGTGCGCCAGCACACGCTCAACGCCTTTCAGACGTGTAGCGAAGGGAGCGCGATCGTCTGCGCGACTATGGCGAACCGGCGTGAATGGCGTGTCGAAATGGATACATGAGCTATCGGCCACACGAGATCTATACAGTCCCCGGGGGATCCATCGCGTTCACTGTGGTGGCGCGATAGTGTGGACGCCGTCGTCACGGAGACGCGCGAAAGCGGCCGTGATCGCAACGTCCACGGAGAGCGAAGCGCGACGCGCCTGTACGACGGCTGGCTTCGATCCGGTGGTGACCCTGTCGCGGAGCGATGCGCTAGCGGTTTGCTGCGCTCTCGGCGGAAGGTAGCCGAAAGTGGAGCGGGTGTGGTCGCGATCCACACGTATGACTGGGATCGGCAGTCGCTGCAGCCGCTGTTCGAGATGGCCTCTGCTGTTATGCCCTGTGAACTGCGCCTCGTTGTGGTTGGCGACGGCCGAGACGTCATGCAGCTGTCGAATGCTCGCCTTCGGCTCGACTTCGTCACGATCCCAGCTGTCAGCATGAGCTCTGCATGGCGAGTAACGGGGGAGGTGCGTCGATTCGGACGCCTTCGGCGCGCGCAGGCGCCCCCGCAGGCGATGTTGGATCTTGACCGGCGCGGGGTAGTTGCCGTGTGGCGCGGCGATCCGACGACGGTTAGCGGGGGGTCGGTAACCCACGCCAGCGGGATGCTGGGAGCGTTGCGGCGGCAGGGGCTTACGCGTCTGCCTCGTAACCGTCTGCCCGCCGCCGAAGGAACTGGAGGTGGCGGTCGATGAGGTCGAGGTCGCAGACGCACGCACTTCCCAGAGGGTCTCGCGTGACTCGGGAGATCGAGGCTATTTGTCTGAACCGGGCACTGGTGGTTGTGGCCGAGCGAGCCCTGGGACGCTTTTGGCCGCGTTTCTCTATCAGCGGTCTGACGCGTTTATTACCTGCGGCATGACAATCTCGGTCCGCCACGATTCCCGTTGGTCCTAGAGTGGAACGGACGGCGTTGTGGGCGAGGCACAACTGGAGGGTCCGCCATCGCGTGAAGGACGTGTTCGACGGCTTTCTAACCGCCGTAGAGACGAATCGTTGGCGCGGTCGGTACTCGTGCGGGCAGTCTCAGAGCGAGCCGCCGAGATGGCGGTGGAGAACGGGACTCCACCCCAGCGGGTCGTGACGATCGCGAACGGGGTGGATATCCGTTCCATCCCGGCGCCCGCCGCGCTCGATCGTCGCGCGCGTGCGCCGGTTATCGGCTGGGTTGGGACGTTTGGTCCATGGCACGGAGCCCCCCTGTTAATTCAGGCGATGGCCCGGCTTCCGCACGCGCGCGCCGTCCTAGTTGGAGATGGCGCCCAGCGGGCCGAATGCATGGAGCTAGCCCGAGGATCTTGGGGTCAGTGATCGGATCGAGTGGACCGGCCAACTGCCCCACGATCAGGCGATTGCTCGGATTAGTGCGTGCGATGTGCTGGCGTCGCCACATGTCCCAGCCGAGGGGCGGGCGTTCTTTGGTTCTCCGACGAAAATATTTGAGTTTATGGCGATCGGCCGCCCGATCGTGGCGAGCGCACTGGAGCAGATCGGTGACGTGCTCGAAGACGGAAGAACGGCGCGGCTTGTGCGACCCGGGGATCTTGACCTCGTCGCAGGGCTACGCGATATCACAACAAGGCCAGACCGCGGCGCGGCGCTTGGCCTAGCCGCGCGGGCAGAGGCGGAAGCGCACCACACGTGGGATCAGCGCGCGCGGGAACTGCTACGCGCCCTGAAGGCGAGCGTATCTCCCGTGTCATACCCGCACCGTGCCAGCGTGCTCAGAGCTACCTTGATTTCACTTAGGGCGTGGTACCACGGAGCCGGACTGGCGATCATGGCTCGGAGGCCGTTTGATCGTCTGCGCTACCCGCCAAGGCCACGCCCGAATTGGCGGTCCCGGACTCATCGGCTAGGACCTGACGGTAGCCGACAGAGTGGGCAAGCCAGTTCGCGAGTAGACCAAGTTGAGGCCCACGCTGCGCCCTCGGCCCGAAAGGGAGGAATAAGAGCGAAGTTGAGGATGACGTTGCTTACGGTAAGGACAATCGCGGCGTTGCGGAGCTCTCGTCCACGTCCGTGAGCGGAGAGGAACGAGTTATAGATGCCCGTGACTCCACGGACGGCCTGGGCGAGGGTCAGAGGCACGACCAAGGCGATCATGGGCGTATAGGTCTGGGAAACACCGTCCCGACAGCGAAGGTAGTCAATGCCCACGTGATGGGACCATTACGAGGCCGATGGCCCAAGCTGCCCGAGCCAAATCCGCTCGAGTCTCGGCGAACGGGTGAGACGGGAAAACATAGCGTTGGCGAAGCCGGTTACGGGCAAGCCGACACCGGAGGCGATGGCTCCGGCGAGCGCGTAGTTCGCGACCTCGGCGGAGGTAAACGCGGCGAGCATAAGGACATCCATGTTGTACGTGCCGACCGATAGGACGCGACCGACATAGACCTGGAAGCCATAGTCCTTAGCTCCTTGCACAAGAGTAGCTATCCGGCTCAACACTTACGAACCGAGGCCTAGCCACACCAAGATGCACCGCCACGACCAGAAGTCCCGCGGCTTTGAATTAGGAATGCGAGTGTCACAGTGGTATGTCCGGACACAATGCGAGTGAGGAGCAGCGCGAAAAGAAACAACGCACTCGCAAGGAGGCTGGTTAGGGCCGATACATGAAGGCGGGCGACTCCCTGGGAGAGCTGTAGCCCGACGTACGCGAAAGGCCAGCCAATAGAGAAAAGCGCGGTGATGCGGAGAGCATGGCGACATGAACATGAAAGAGTGAGTCGGCACAAAACGACAAGGCAAAGATGCCGAAAGCAAACACTCCCGCGACGGGAAGATAAAGAACGAATGCCGCGCCGAGATCTCGCGGGCTATCCGGGTCAGAGAACGCACACGCCCTAGCGGCGGGAAGAAACAAGCCGAACTCGCAGAACATGCTGACGTACGTAAAAAGGGTTTGACTCACCGCGAAGGAGCCGAACGCCGATACGGATAACACCACCGCCAGCAGGCCCTTTGATACTCCGTTGAGAGCGCTAGCGGCCGCAGTTGCGCCAGCGTACGTTGCCGCTTGCGCTGCGGTGGACCAAGCGCACGTTCACGGGTGCAGGGCGGTATATACCTCGCCTCATCGTCAAGAGGATCGGGCCAGCGGCTGCCCGCGTGCGCCGCGCTTCGGGAGCCTGGCGTCCTTGACATCGCGCACGGTTGCCAGAGCCGATCAAGGGTACGCCCGATCGGATAGTAGAGGCGTTACGCCTCGAGCGCAGCGAGGTCGTGGTCCACACGCTCGAGGCCAGCGATGAGGGCGCGGAGGAGGTCCGTCGCGTGCGTAGAGCTGATAGTCCCAGGCGACGTGCGATGCACAGCCGGTCCAACTTCGACCCGGGCACCGGTCTGGCGGAGGTTGAGCGGCACATAGCAAAGAGCTCTCCAGCCGTACATGCGCCCAAGAAGAACCAGCGACTCGTCAAACATCTCCGAAACGCCAACGAGCGCGAAATTACGCTCTATATTCGCCTTGGCCCGCTGGAGTACGGTGCGCACATTGGCCAAACCGCGTTTCCACGTCGCCGGAGATACACCGTGTTTGCCAGTTGTCGCTCTCAAGGGTGAGGCCGCTGGTGACAAAATCAGTAAAAGTCATTTGCCGGGCGATGAGGTGCGGTGGAGACGGTGGCCGGGCCTCTGGAGGATGTGGTGGTAGGCGGAGACGAGGCGCGCAGGGGTCACGGAGGAGCCTGATGTAGTGCGCAGGTTGGGGAAGGGCATGGATCCCGTAGAGGAGATGACCTCGGACGAAGCGGAAGCGCCGACTTGGGGGTCGAGGCGCGCGAGCTGGTCAGAGCCGCTGGGGAACATGGCTGTCAAGGTGAAAACCTGTGCCGCTTGATAACGCTGCCTCAAGACGGCGGAGGGTAGTCCCGGCGGTCTTGCCGATATGCAAGAAGATCGTGATCTGATCGCCGGCGTTGCCGCTGGCCGAGCCTCGACTGACGAGAAAGAGTGTCAGGCATGGTTGTCGTGAAATGGTGAAAGACCAACCGAAGCGGAGGGGAAGAGCCCCCATGAGGCGGTCACACACGACGCTCGCTGATAGGTGCCGTATCGGAGAGACACTTGGGTCTCTCGGATCGCGAACGCGGCGTCCGGTCCGATCCAGCCGAGGTGCAGACGATCCCCGGAAGGCGTGAAGATGAGAAAACCGTATGGAGGGTCAGGTGCGACCGCAACGTTGGGAGCGAAATGCAGTCGAGTCTCCGCATAACATTGCCCGATGCCGGAGAGGTCGTCATCGATCTTGAAGCTCGCCATTGACGTGATGAAGGACGAAAGTACGTCTGTGTACGACGGTCTGAGGCAGTCGCGCATAGCCATCGTGCGCAGAACGTAGATGTCGCGCCGCGGTTGCCAGAGCTCCACCCTGGGACTGGCCCGCTGGGGTAGTCGAAAGAGATCATCCGCCACAATCGGATTGATTTCCTGGCGGTCCACGATGACAGTATTGTGCGCATAAGTTGACCGGGCACGGTTGCGGGCCGCGGGATCGGCGTGTAGTCCCCGAGTCCGGTGTCTACGATGATGGGCTCGGCGCGCGACACAACAAAGGAGAGAAGGTCGTTGTGAGCGTGTCCGCCATTACCGTTTTGGCCCACATCGCCACACCTCGCCACCACGTGGAAACACTCATCAGCGAGAACGTAGTAGCCACCGCGTGGATAGGCTATGGGCCACGCTCCGTTGGATTTTGGGAGCGCGCGAGATGCGGCTCCAGGCATCGACGCCGAAGTTCCAGGCGACCTCCGCATGCGGTGGACACGGTAAAAGCCGACTTGAACCTAATGCAGCAGCACCAAGGTCGAGGAGATTGTCGTGCGTGGGTTCGCGCGTCGAGTCGGACGGGAGGACCCGGCCGCTGTCGTTGTCGCCAAAGAGAGGTACGTGGCCGTTGTCAAGGCGAATACTGCGCGAGAATCGAAGCATGCGCGTCAGTCGAGCGTCGTAGCCGGGCGAGAGCGGGTAGCCAGCTGCGCGTGCCAGCCATCGCGCGATGATGAACATTTCCATGACTAGGCCGTGATAGGCCGTCGACGCCTCGAAGTCCACTCCGTCGTCGAAGACCTGTAATCGCATTTCGCGTTCGAAAGCACGGTGGGCGCGCCGGAGCCAGCGCTGGCCTTTTCGATGAGCGCGGAACGCATATCCGAGCGAAAGGAGGCCTAGCATGTCAGCGAGGTAATGATTACTCCGAAGGTAGGGAGACCCTTCGAGATTGGCGGCAATGTGGTGGCCGTGCGCTTGGAGCGAGGCGATGGCACGGCGATTCGTGTCTCCATCCCCCGGCCAAGGACCGAGCGTTCCAAGAATCCAGACGAGATTGGTCGCTCGTAGCGCAACCTCCATGGTGTTGGTCCAATTGATTCCGATGCCGGGTGGATTGGCGGCGATCCAATCGGCAAGTTGCTGATGCGCCTCGGCGGCGTAGCAAGGCTCTTGAAATAAGCACGCCGCCCTGGCGAGCGCCAAAATGTGATGGCAGCGACTTAGCTCCCATGGGACCTTGGCGTCACTGTTGTCAGAGAGGCGGGTGACGGGTACGTCCTGGTAGAAAAGCATCGGCCACGTGAAGCCACTTTTGAAGTCACGATGCCAGTTGATGGGGGTGCCAAGAGCGACGGGCCCAGAGCCCAGGATGTCGAAGCGATGATCGAACGCGTCGTCGGCTTGTCGTCGAATAACGTGAGCAGCTTGGCGAAGCTCGGCCGGAAGGTCATCTATGGGCGGGAGGCGAAAGGGCCAGGGACTAACCGTCGGCGCGCCGCGCGTCCGCGTCACGCGGCGGCGATAGGTACGGCGCAAGATACGTTGGCTCACATGGGAGGACGCCGAGTGCACCACGTACTGCACGAGCAGGGCTGGGCGCGGGCCAATTGTGGCTAGTGTGCGCCTGGCGCGCGCGATGCGGCGGTCGGTACCCACGAGGCTATCGCGAGGCCGGAAGGGGAAATATGGTGCTCTGCGAGGCACATCGGGCGGGCGGTGCGTGACAAAGTGCGTGCGACGACTGAGCTCGGTCGCGATCGTCCGTTGAGGTGCGCGAAAGGAGGCAAAACATCTCACGCGCCCTGGCGAAGGCGCAGAGCGTCTAGCCTGGCCGCGCCGACTCCCAAGCAGGCAGCGAGCAAGAGGTTAGGCGGCCCTTGGAGCAGGATCGTCTCCTCCAGCGCCAAAATGCAATATGCAAGCGCAGCCGCCGTTAGGGACGCTCCCAACAGCATGTCAGTGCGAGTGTGTGCCGATCGCCTGAGCTGCCGCACGAGCTGCCAGATTGCGAAGGAAAGGAACGCGAGCGAGAGGAACCCCATGACACCCTGCTCCACGAGAACATCGATGTACACGTTGTGCGCTGTATTGGCTGCTTGGACGCCAGACACGGTGACATTGGCGGCGCTGGCTTGAGCAGCCTCATACTTGTCGACGCCCACACCGAATACGGGGTGATTAGCGAAGATCTCGAGACCCTGTTGGTACGTGGCTACGCGTCCCGCCAAGTTTTGGGTATTTCCCACCCGGGCCGAAAGAGAGGATTGGGTGTCGCCGATCTGGAAGAAAGCGACAAGAGCTACCACGAGGGCGAGACCCACGAACCCCGCGAGCCGGGCGTAACGACGTGGTCGTAGCCCAAGTGAAAGAACCACGACGACGAGCGCGGCGATCCAGGCGCCGCGGAAATACGTCAGCCAGATGCCCGCTAGCTCGAGCGTGACTGCAACGAGGCCGTAAACGAGTACCGACGAACCTCGTATCTGCATCCAGAGAAGCGTCATAGCGAGGCAGATCAGCAGGGCTACAGCCAGCATGTCGGGTTGGGCGTACGGCCCCGAATACCGGATGCCCACGGCGGGGTCGACAAACACCGTCCCACCTGAGCGGGTCGCGAGTTCAAAGCCGGCCAGCTTTTCGAGGATCGCGGTGAGGGAGAGGATCATCCCGCCAAGCGCAAAGGCGCCGGCGAACTGCTCGACGCGACGGGTGGTGACGTTGCTTGCGCGGATCACGAAGAAGAGAACTGTCGGCAAGAGCACGGCGTCGACCCAAAGTCCCGCGGCGTAGCGCTGAACCGAGGTTGGCGTGGTGAAGAGAATTCGGAGGCCAACGCACACCACGAACAGCGTGAGCGCTGCGGCTAACCGACGCGTGGCGAGGGTATGCGTTCGCCTAACGGACTGGCCCAGCAAACCGATGAGGGTTAAGGGAATCCAGACCCGGTCGAAGGTCACCAGACTGTGTTGCTGCGGAAAGCGCAGAAACGCGGTCGCGAGCCCCTCGGCAACAACCCAAATGAGAATGGCCGTGAAGCGGAGCCGTTCGGCTAGCAACACCAGAAGGGGGGCTGCGGCGAGCAACGCGACCGCCCCCGCGGTGGCACCGCCGGCCGCGAGCCCGGCGCCCACTGCGACGGCGATCACCGCGACCAGGATCGTGAGCAGCGCGCCCCGTGGTGGGATGCGGTACCGGAATCGGGTCCTTGTCCAGCGGCGGGCGGTGACGGACGAAGTCGACATATGCGGTTAGGCTGATGAACGACGCGCGTGCTACGACAGCGGCAGGCGCGCAGCCTCCAGTCTCACACCGGCACCACCTTAGCGGTGGCCGTTGGGACTACCGCGTCTACGAACTGTTGTTGCCAGAGTTCCAACGTGAGAAGTGTCCATATCCTTAGAGCGTTGTCCTCGCGACCGCTTGTGAAGTCCTTGATCATTCGCTGAACAGCTGCTGGATCGAACAGGCCGCGATTACGAATGCGCTCTGGCGACAGCAGGTCGGCGACCATGGGTTGCAGCTCGCCCACGATCCAAGATCGCACAGGCGCCGTGAAACCCGCCTTCGGCCGCCAGATGACCTCGCGCGGGAGCCGGTCTTCCATACTACGCTTGAAGATGTACTTCTGGGTCATTCGCCGGAGCTTCAGTTCCGGCGGAATCCGAGCCGACAAGGCGACCAGTTCGTCGTCCAGGAGTGGAACGCGGACTTCGGCCGAAGCCGCCATGCTCATCTTGTCGGTGTATGCGAGGTTCAAGCACGGCAAGAACGTCTTCATGTCCAGGTAGAGAATCTGGTTGAGCCAGGGCTCGTCCGCGACTCTTGCAAGATGTTCGCGGTGGCGGTGGAAAGGACTATGGTGGCGAAGTTCTGCCCGGACGTCCGGCATAAGGACGCCAGGCAGCTCGTCCTCACGGTAATACGAGCAGTACGTCAGGTATCGCTCCATCGGCGGCAGGTCGATCCCACGGAGAAGCTTCAGCGCGTGGCGTCTAGGACGTCGGAACCTTCCAGGTGGTCCAATTCCAACTCGGCCCTCGATGAGTCGGCGTGCTGCAGTCCGCATGGACCGCGGCACGATGTCACCCAGGAGCGCGAGCCGTGCCGCGAGATGCCGCCCATACCCGGCGAAGACCTCATCACCACCCATGCCGCTCAGAATCACCGTGAGTCGGTCCCGCGCCGCCTTACAGATCAGGTATGTGGTCATCGCGGCGGGATCCGCGACGGGTTCATCCATGTGCCAGACGAGCCTCGGCAGTAGCTCGGCGAGTTGCGCCTCGAGGATCTGCTCGTTGTAGTCGGCATCGAAATGCTTGGCCACGAGCCGCGCATAGCGAAGGTCGTCGTGAACGACGTCATGAGCGAGGTCCTCAGCGCTAAATCCGACGGTGTACGTGACAGGTCGCTCCTCCGTAGCGATCTCAGCGACGATCGCGCTCGAGTCGAGCCCTCCGCTCAGGAAACTCCCCAGCGGAACGTCCGCCACCCGCTGCCGGCGGACTGCGGCTCGGACGGCGTCGCCGACGAGTCCACGCCACTCGGCCTCGCTGCGATGTTCCGGCGTGAACTTCATGTCCCACCAACAAGTTGTCGTCAGTTGACCATCAGCGAAAACTGCGTAGTGTCCTGGCGGCAGCTTCATCACTCCGTCGAACAAGGTGTCGGGATCAGGCACCCAAAGGAACGTCAGGTAATCGGTCAGCGCATCGAGCCGCATCCGTCGCGACTTCAGCAGTGGCAGAAGTGCTTTGATTTCGGAAGCAAAGCCAAGACGCTCCCCCTGCTGCGAGTAATACAACGGCTTGATTCCTAAGCGGTCCCGGGCCAAAAAGAGTATGCCCGCGAGTGAGTCCCACACCGCGAAGGCGAACATGCCGTTGAGCCTCTCGAGCGATCCTGGGCCGTGCCGCACGAAGAACTCGAGCAGGACCTCGGTGTCCGAGTCTGACCGGAAACGGTGACCCGCCCGCTCAAGCTCGACGCGCAGTTCGGGGAAGTTGTAGATCTCGCCGTTATAGGTAAGCCAGAAGCGGCCCGCCGCGTCGCTCATTGGTTGCGCGCCGCGCGGCGTCGTGTCGATGATGCTGAGCCGCCGATGTCCCAGAGCCGCAGGGGGACGCACACCGTCTGACTCGAAGAGCCGGACCCCGTGTCCGTCCGGACCACGATGAGCCATGGTTGAAGCCATGGTTCGAATCAGGCGCTCATCCGCCAGCCCGACGGTCCCACAGATCCCGCACATCGATCAGGTCCTCCTCATCGTTGCCTGACCGGCGAGTCTGGCGGCGCTAACTGCCAATCCAAGGGCCATGTGGCCATCACACCAGCGTACGTAGTTGACTTGCGTGCGGCCCCACCTGTGCCGACGGTGGACCACTCTCCCGTCGATGATCATTGCCTCCAAGGCGCGCTCGGCGACGCGTCGAAGGAGGGGGAGGTGGCCTGCGTCATCGCCGGCGAGCAGGGCCAAGGTCGTGAGCGCGGTACCGGCCGAATGTCCGTCCTCCGGGAACTCGCGGTTCGGCCACAGGAGAGACCGGCCGGCGTCATCGAAGAAGCTGTGGGTCCAGTAGGCAGCGCCCTCCCGGACGGCCGAGTCGATCCGCGAATCAACTTCTCGGAGGGCTATCAGCGAAGCGAGGATATAGCCGGTATGGAAGCTGTCGACGAATTGAAGTCGCGGCCCGGCGCCGTATGGCCATGAGCCGTCCGCGCGCTGGGCGTTGAGCGTCGGCTCCAGCGCGTGATTGACTGTGGCCCTTTCACCAAGGGCCCGGTAGACCGCTGCCGTGCCTAACAGGCTCGCGTTATGGATCAGGACGTCGCTGTGTTCGTGGTAGGCGATATGACCTCCGCTCGTTACGAGCTTGTCGGCGATCCAAAGGGCGGCTGCACGGGCGCGATCCTCGAAAGTCGCATCGCCGACGCGTCGGGCTGCGAGCAGCAAAGCATCGATCGCGAACGACGTTACGACAACGTTCGGGGTATTCGCGTCGTATCGGCTCCATCTCGTCTGCACCGGGAACGGATAGCCCCACGCCTGATCCCCCGCACCACGATCGGAGTTCAGCATGGTTGCGGCAGCCCGTCCCGCCTCGGTCAGGTTCGAGTCGGGCAGACCGTCTCCGGCCAGCAGCGACGCTTCTGCGAAGAGCGCAAGGGTCTTCGCAAGCCGCGGTCGGGGACCGTGGCGCCAGCCTCGGAGGTCGATCGGAGCCCGAACATGGAGTTGCACGATTGCCTGCCTACGGAGCGGGGTTGCGACAAACCCAGGCGGCCAGCGCCAATACAGACCGTCGTGAGGATCGACCCCACGCCATTCGGCGGCCTGCGCCGAGCGCACGATCTGTGCCGCCGCGGCCAGCATGCGGTTCGCCAGATCGCAATCGCCCGCCGAGGATGCGACTTGCTGGATATTCCCGGCTACCGTGTCTACGCCCGACTCCGACATCACCGCGCTTCAGTCGAAAGATGCAGCAGCTTGTGCAGGCGCCTCGACAGGAGCTCTCGAAAGAGAAGCCAGAGGAACGCCGTGTTGGTCACGGCGTAGCGCCGGAACAGCCGGCGCGGCTCTTGGATCAGGCGGAACAACCACTCGAGTCCCGTCTTATTCATCCAAGCAGGGGCACGCCGCGTGACTCCAGCCACGATGTCGATTGAACCGCCAACCCCCATCATGAAAGGCACCTCGAGGATGTCCCGGTTGTCGCCCAAGAACTGCTCCTTGCGCGGGGATGAGATGGCGACGAACAGCATGTCGGGCGCCGCCGCCGCGATTTCTTCTGCGACAGCGCGATCCGCGCCAACGTCGAAATAACCGTCGTGGTAGCCGGCGATTCTCAAGCGCGGATGCCTCCCCTGAATCCGCACGATCGCGCTATCCAAGACTTCGCGCTTGGCTCCGAGGACGTAGACGCTGTAGCCCTTTTGTTCGGCTAGTGAGAAGAGCTCATGCATCAGTTCAATGCCGCCCACGTGGCATGGCAACGGATCTCCAAGGAGGCGCGAGGCCCACAGAATTGGATGGGAGTCCGCGGCGACCAACTCGCAGCCTTCCACCACTCGCTTTAGTGCCGGATCCGACCGGAGCGCTACGAGCTTAAACGCATTGATCGCTACATGCTGAACCTGGTGTCGGGTGCGCACGGCGTTCTCGCACAATGCGACGGCCTCGTCCATGGTTACTCGATCGATCCAGCAGCCCAGCACGTTGGCTCGGTCTCGTGGATAACCGCCGCGTGCCGATGCGGCCGCTTCCGGCGTGCTTGTCGACAGGCTCACGCCCGTGCCAGCAGATCTTCGGACTGCACGTCAACGAGCGTGTACCCGGCGGCGACCGCGTCCTGATGAAACATGCGCACCGTCTCTAGTGAGAACAGGTTCAGATCTTTGTCGAGGCACGACAGCTTCTTGATGATGTCGTTGGTTGCCGTGATGATGTGACAGCCAACCTGAGAGGCCTGTAGCACGTTCAGCACTTCACGCGGGCTCGCCCAGATTAGTTGCGCTCTCGCAAGCGGGCGCAGGATCTCAAGTGCCTCGGCCATGACAGGCATCGGATCCCTACCGGTGTCGGCAATCCGGCCAGCAAAAACCGATACAAACGATGGCGGCGCGCCAAGGCACTCAGCCACCGTGTGGACCTGCTCGACGGTCATCAGCGCCGTCACGTTGACCTTGATTCCATCGTCCGTGAGACGGCGGAGAACGCGGGTACACGATGCACCCTTGGTGTTCGTAATAGGGATCTTCACGTAGACGTTGTCTCCAAGGGAGGCGAGTTTGTGGGCCTCGCGCTCCATCGTCGCGAAGTGGTCCGAGAAGACCTCAAAGGAGATCGGCTTGTCCGTGATTGTCGTCACGATGTCTCGTGCGAACGCCAAGTAGTCGGTAACGCCGGCCTTGCGCATCAGGGTCGGATTCGTCGTGAACCCCGAAACCTGCGGGTGGCGATGCATCTCGAGCATGCCTTGCCGATCCGCACCATCGGCGAACAGTCTTATTCCAATGCTACGCGTGGTCATTTCCCTCCCCCTATGTCACGTCGGATCAATTCAATCCGCCCTTGCGCCGTGCCCGACCGCCATCCGCTGGCCCGTGTGGCGCTCGGGCTCCGCGGGTGTGGATGTAATCCACTGTGCGACCTCCAGAAGACTTGTGGCGCGATGGTTAGGGGCCGACGGAAACGTCTCCCCGTGACCGTCACCCACGAGCACGGTTTTGCAGCGAGCGCGCCTGCCTGCCTCAATGTCGCGCCATCGATCACCTACCATGAAACAATCCGCCAAGTCGGCATTGGCCTCGGCGGCGGCCTGAACGAGAAGTCCGGGACAGGGCTTTCGGCAATCACATCGGTCTTCGTCGTCGTGCCAGCATACGCGGACGTCGTCGAGCTCGAGCGCCTCGACGAGCCACGAGTTCATCGCTTCGACCTGTTCCTTCGATTGCTGTCTCCGGGCGACATCTGGCTGGTTGGTAACGACCACCAGGCGATACCCACGGGATCTCAGGAGCTGGCACGCCCTCCGCACTCCGGGAAGGAGGCGCAACTCAGACAGTGAGCGAGGCGGAAGGGGCGGCCCGGCAGGTGCCTCGCGGCAGCGGTTGAGAACGCCGTCGCGATCGAGGAAGACGATCGGGTTCATCGTGTGACAGCCTCCCACTTGGCGGTCTCGATGGCGACTCGGGGGTGCGATACCAGTAGATGTGCCACGACTGACTGGATACCTTCAGTGTGGGGGGTCACAGCCTCGTCATTCACTACAGGCACCACGACGCATGCGTCTGCGGTCTGGGCTGTGAAGCCGCCATCGCGACCGACGATCCCAACGACCCTGGCGTCGACGAGTTTGGCGACTTCAATCGCGGCAACGAGGTTCGGGCTGATGTTACGCTCAGGGTCGCCCCCGCCCACCGAGAAAACGAACAGAACGTCATCAGAACCCATCCGGCAGCCGCGAAGCCACTGCGCGTAACTCGAATCCCAACCGTCGTCGTTAATCCTCGCCGTGAGCTCCGCCACGTTGTCGCTTGGCGCATAAGCTTCGATGAGACCGAGCTTGCGAAAGTCGCAGACGGCATGCGAGGCGTGGGCCGCTCCACCACCCGACCCGACGCAGAACAGCCGTCCGCCACGCTCGCGAAGCGCTACGAGTTCGTCGACGACGGCGTCGATCGCGGTATGGTCGAGGCGAGCCAGGATCTCGGTTGTTTCCGCGAGGAAGCTTCGCGTGTGAGTGTCCTCATGCAGCACGGCGCACCACACCTTGTTCAACCATCTCGCGCTCTGCTCGCAGCAAGTGTTCGGTTGGAACATCCTGATGCTCGAGCCATTCGAGGTACTCACGAACGTTCTGCTCGACTGCGATCCTGGGCGCCCAACCCAGCGAAGATACTCGGGAAATATCGCTGACGGTGTGCCTCGTGTCACCAAGGCGAAACTCTCCCGACACGAGCGGCTCGAGCCCGGAGCCGCTTTCCTTGAGCATTATGCCCGCGAACTCGAGGACGGTCACGGCGCGTTTGCCGCCAACGTTCAGCGCTAACCCGTCCGCTCTCGGATTCTCGAGAGCGATCAGGTTGGCGCGCGCGACATCGCGGACGTTCACGTAATCGCGGAGCTGCTCCCCGTCCTCGTAGCAGACAGGCGGTAGGCCAGCCCGAATTCGAAGTGCGAACCGGCGCGCGATGCCGGAGTAGGCATTGTGAAACGAGTTCCGACTGCCTTGGACGTACGTGTAGCGCATCGCTGCCGTCGCAATGCCATAACGACGCCCGAGGTTGAAGGCCAACAACTCGATTGCGTACTTGGAGATCCCATAGGCCGTATGCGGATCGACGCACGTCTCTTCGTCGAGGAGCATCGGCTCGACCTCACCACCGCAGATCGGGCACGTGTGGTCCCATCGCCCCGCCTGAAGCTGCTCCAGCGGACGTGGCTTGGGATGGAACACGGTGTCATCGGATGGGCAGCGGAACTTCCCCTCGCCCGAGACTGCCTGCGACGAGGCGAACACAATCTTGCGGACGGGGAATCGCGTTGGATCGGCGACGACGAGCTCGAAGAGGAGCGCACTTGACTCGGTGTTAGTGTGGATGAAGCGGCTGAAATCGGGCTGATAATCCTGGTACGCCGCCAAATGGAGGACGACGTCGCAACCCTTCAGAGCGCGAGTAAGCACGTCGCGGTCGGCCACGTCTCCCACGATTAACTCCGCCTCGTGAGAGAGGTAGTCGGGCCTGCCTCGGGGGTGCACGCGCTCCTGGAGCGAATCGAGTATTCGGACCTTGTAGCCCTGCTTGAGCAGAAGATCGACTGTGTGCGAGCCAATGAAGCCAGCGCCGCCGGTGACGAGCGCTCGCATCAGAAGTTCACCAAGACCTTTGCGCCCTCGTTGTCAAATCGATACCTGAGTTCGCGCAAGCCCTCGCTGGCAAGGGCTGCGCGGACGTCATGCTTCGTGCCGTTGTGGCAGTAGAGCATCAGGAAGCCACCGCCGCCCGCGCCCACTAGCTTCCCTCCGAGGGCACCAGCGTCACGCGCGACGTCGTACCAACGGTCTACATCAGTGACGCTGATCCGATCTGAGCGGCGCTTCTTGTTCTGCCAGTGCTCGTCGAGCATCCCTCCAAAGGCAGCCAGGTCGCCCCGTGTCAGCGCGTCGCGGATCACCACACCCATTTCCTTCGTCCGGTGCAGACTCTCGAGAACGGCGCGCCGTGACGCTGCCGTATCTCTCTTCTGCTGCTCAAGTATCGCCGTTGCTTTGCGACTTATGCCCGTAAAGAAGAGCAACGTCTGAGCGTTGAGCTCTTCAACGGTCCCGGTCGAGATGTCTAGTGCCGAGGCGTCCACACTGCCGTCACGCTCGATCTCCAAACACGTGATACCTCCAAGTGCCGCAAGGTAGTGATCCTGTTTGCCTACCGGGTGGCCGGCGAGACCTTCCTCGATATGGAAGGCGAGCTCGGCAAGGTCGCCGGACGATACTCTTGAGCGCTTTAGTTCGTGCAGCGCTGTCAGCAAAGCGACCAAATACGTGCTCGATGAGCCAAGCCCGGTGCCGGCTGGTACGTCTGCCATCGAGGCGATCTCTACCCGTCGATCGATGCCGAGGAGCTTCAGCGACGGTCGCACTAAGTCGTGTTCGAGTTCGTCGGGTGTGCAGACCTCCTCCGACTGCGTGTACTTGACGCGAATGAGGTCATCGGCTTGCGGTCGGTTGACCGCGATATAGACGTACTTGTCGATCGCTGCGCTGAGGATGAAGCCGCCATGCCGGCTGTAGTAGGACGGCAGGTCGGTGCCGCCGCCGCCAAGGCTGATCCGCAAAGGGGCCCGCGTCAGGATCACCTAATCGCCGCCTCGTATGCCGCACGCGTTCGCTCGAGATCCTCCGGGGTGTCGATCCAGCGCAGAGACTCGTCGGGCCCCATCCGATAGCCAGCGACAGGTCGTCGCGCCTGGAGCAGTGAGGGGAGGAGGTTGTGGCCGATGTCTCCGGTTGTCGGTGCTAACTGCGCGACTTCGGGTTCGCAGACCAAGAGTCCGGCACTCACCCAGTGGCTCGAGGTCGTTCCGAGAACGGGCTTCTCGAGAAACCGCAGGATGCTCCCGGCACTGTCGACCTCCGCCACTCCACTCTGCGAGACGTCGTCGCGCTCAAAGAGTGCGACGGTCGCCAAGGCGCCCATCTGCTCATGCTGAGAGACCATCGCCTCGAAGTGGCAGTCGATGAGATTGTCAGCGTAGATCACCGCAAACCGCTCGAGGCCGACCCAACTGGATAGCGAGCGGAGAGTTCCTGCTGTGCCAAGCAACGTCGGCTCGCGGGACCAATAGATTGGGAGCGGCGAACCGTGGGTGTGGAAGTACGAGGTCACCACCTCGTGGCCATGGTGCAGGTTTACGGCGATTTCGGAAAAGCCGTTCAGCGAAGCCCATTCGACGGCTCGCTGAAGCAGCGGTTCGCCCCCGACCTCGATCATGCACTTTGGCAGCCGATCGGTGACGCTCCCAAGGCGAGTACCTAGACCCGCTGCAAGTGCGATTGCCTTCATAGCGCCGCGACCTGAGTGAGACGGATTACAGTGCTCTCACGGGCTGCTGCATACACGGCGTCGACAAGGCGCGCGGCCTCGTAGCCGTCGCGTGCGGTCGTCAACGGCGCGCGATGCTCACGGATCGCAGATGCGAAGTCCGCCCACTCGGCCGTCCATGCGTTCCCAGGCTCGGGGACGACCCACTCCGACTGATCGGGGACGCCGCCCTCGGGGCGCCGGATCGCTCGAACCAGCGTCTCCGGTCCGTACGAGCCACCGAGCCCTTCGACAGTAATCAACCCGGCGGTGCCAAGCAGCTCAATCCGGAACAGGTTCCGCCACTGGGTCCAGCTCGTGTGCAGTGATGCCACGCGGCCATCATCTGTCCGCAACAGGGCAAATCCGTTGTCTTCCAACGGCTCCACGGGCCATGACCACGTGCCGACCGCTCCAGCCACCTCGGCGAAGTCTCCCACGAACCAGCGCGCCAGGTCCAGAAGGTGGACACCCTGGTCGAGCAATTCGCCCCCGCCAGCAAGGAGGGGATCTCCGCGCCACTCGTTCTCGTAGCCCACGCGACCGCCGTGGCCGTACGCGGCCCGCATACCGACGACCGTACCGATCTCACCGGCCTCGACAAACGCGTGAGCGCGTGCGACCGCATCGTGATGACGCAGCGTGAATCCGACCTTGACGACGGTGTCGGCGTCGTCCACCCTGCTCAGGAGGCTGGCTGCTTCGGCGACATTCGTTCCGAATGGCTTTTCGCAGAGAACATGTTTCCCCGCGTCGAGGGCACACGAGGCCACTTCTGCGAGCGCCGCATTGACCGTCGCGACCACCACGGCGTCGACGTCGGAGCTAAGGACCAGCTGCTCCCAGCTTTCAGCCGCGCGGGCGCCGTATTCCGCCGCGAGCGCCTCGGAGCGATCGGACGCGATATCTGCCACCACTGTCACGGGATCGCCGCAGGCTGCCGCGGTCGCCGCACGTCGCGCGCCGATCAGGCCACACCCCACGATGCCCACACGCAAGCTCACGACAGCGTCGCCAGGAGAGGCTTTACTGAGTGCGAGTCGAGCCGGCGCAACGTGTAGAGGCCGTCCTCGGGTACGGCGCCATCGACCCAATCCCGCCACGGGTCGTGCGGGGCCGAGATCAGCCTGCCCGTGAGAGACGGACTCGCACGAAAAGCGAGAAAAACGGCGAGCTCGCCGGCAAGCTCCGGCGGCACCGCCTCGCCTGCTCGTGCCCTCACACGGCGCACCCGCTCGTACTCCGTTCCAGCACGAGGACCGGCGGCAAGCACGTTGTCCAGCAGAGGAGTGTCCACCAGCCCGGGCGCGATGGCATTTACCTGGACGTACGGATGCAGCTCCAGGGCAAGCGTTTCCATAAGTCGCACGACGCCGGCTTTAGAGGCTGCGTAGGCGGAAAAGCCAGGAAGCGGAACGGTTGCCCCTCCGCCGGAGAACAAGATGATCCGTCCCGATCCTCGCGTGACCATGCCGCGGGCAACCGCTTGGGCGAGCAAGAACGAGCCGTAGAGATTCACCTCGAGCGCGCGACGCCAGTCAGCGGGATCGCATTCGAGCGCGCTCCCGATTGCCCCATGCACGCCAGCGGCGTTGACCAGCACGTCGATTCCACCGAGCGCGTCTTCCGCACGCGCGATCGTTCGTGTGACGTCCGCAGTTCGCGAGATGTCGCACGCTTCGACGAGCACGTGCGAGGCCCCGCCACACGCGGCGCTCGTCGTCTCGAGCGCCGCGAGTCGCCGGCCGACGAGCACAAGCGAGGCCCCCTCGCGCGCGAACGCGCGGGCGAGCTCCTTGCCGATCCCGCCGCCCGCGCCGGCGATCAGGACGCGGGCACCAGAACCTGGGCGCCCATTCACCGCGGCCGCCACATCAGGGCCGCCCTTGGCATCTCACCATGCGCCCTTGCGGGCAAGCACTGCTGGGATCGTTCGGATGAGAATCCTCAGATCGAGGCGAATCGACCATTGTTCGATGTACTTCAAGTCGAGCTCCACCCATGCGTCGAAGTCCGAGATTTCGCTCCGGCCCAGGATCTGCCAGAGACAGGTAATTCCAGGAACGACCGACAGCTTTTGGCGCTGGTACGGGGTGGCCTCCGCGTACTCCTGTGGGCCGAGCGGGCGGGGACCGACCAGACTCATGTCGCCTCGAATCACGCTCCACAGTTGGGGAGTCTCGTCAAGGCTGAACCGGCGCAATGCTGAGCCGAGCCGCGTCACTCGGGGGTCGTTCCGCATCTTAAACACCGGACCGCGCATCTCGTTCTGGGCAGCAAGCTCAGCTCGCAGGTCGTCAGCACCCACGACCATCGTGCGAAACTTGTATCCGCGGAAGGGTCGGCCCCGCTCGCCGATCACATCCCACGGGAAGAAGATCGGTCGTCCGTCGAAAATGAGGACGGCGAGCGCGATTAGCAGGAATAACGGCAGGCCCACCACCAGACCTATCGACGCGATTGTGATGTCGATCGAGCGCTTGGCTAAGCGTGCCCAGCGCGGCGGGAGATCGAAGATGGTGGCTGAGAGTTCAGCGGTCGCCACTGGGAGGTTGCGGGGTGCGAACGTAGCGCTGCTAGGCGCAAATCCTTCTACAAAAACGTCCGCCGGCACCGCCAGCTGAGCATTCGCTGTAAGCCTTTCGACCGTAGGTGACGCAAGCTCTGCGACGATGTTCGCAGGGGCCACCTGCTTCGTCGTCACCCGCCGACCCTCCCTGGATAGGTCGCCCATTCCTCACCCTTGTTATCAAGTTACCCCGCATTCTCTGGTGGGCCACCAGAGAACATCCCCGGGGCGTCAGCCTACCAGAGCACGGCAAGACGGTGATCCTCAGCCACACAGCTACGTCAAGCCTTGACTACACCTAAGGCGCCAGCCTAACCCGCCTAGCCCCGTCGATGCTCCGCTTTCAGTGCCCGTGGTCAGAAGAAAAAATGCACTTTTCCCATTGAACGCCGATGGAAGTGGATCGGTCGCCGGTTGCGATCAAGGCGCTATGATCGCGCTGGTTGGAGCGCTACATGCCCGAACCGATGACCGGAGCAGGTAGGGGGAGCTGGCCGTAGGGGGCCGCAGGCTTATGAACGAGCACGACCACGAAACCGGGTTAAACCTCGAGCAAGTTCTCGCAATACTCCGGCGCCGGGCGCCGTTGATCGTGTTCTGCAGCCTGATAGTCGGCGCCGCCGCGTTCGTCTTCTCCGAGCAGCAGCCGAAGCAGTACACCGCGAGCGCATCCCTGGTCTTCAACAACAACGCGATCAGCCAGGAGCTTGCCGGACTGCCGACTACGGCGTCGACGGACGCAGCCACCCAACAGCAGACGAACCTGAGCCTGCTCAAGCTCGGACCTGCGGCCGCCCAGACGGCTGGTCAGATCGGAGCGGGGCTCACAGCTCGGAGCGTCCTCGGCAGCCTGCAGGTCAGCGCTGAGGGTGAGTCAAATGTGGTCAAAATCACGGCGACGTCTAGGTCACCTCAGTTGGCTGCGCTGATCGCGAACACATACGCGAATCGGTTCGTCGCCGATCAGCTCGCGGCGAACCAGCAGTACTTTGCCTCGGCACTTGCTCTGGTCAAGAGCCAGGTACGAGGGCTCTCGCGTCAGCAGCGAGCCTCAACCCAGGGACTCGCGCTGCAGGACCGCGAGCAATCACTAACGATCCTGGCCAACCTGCAAGGCAGCAACGTGCAAGTCGCTCAGCCCGCGTCGGTGCCAGGCGCCCCGAGTTCGCCTAAGGTCATCCGGAACACCGTACTTGGCTTATTTGTCGGACTGCTGCTGGGTCTGGGCCTTGCCTTCCTGCTCGAGCGTCTCGATCGGCGTATCCGCGAACCGCGTGATTTGGAGCGCATCTACCGGTTGCCGCTGCTCGGCGTGATCCCGGCGAGTGCCGCGCTCGATCAGTCCAGCGGCACCAGCGACCCCGACAGCCTTTCCTTGCCCCCGCGGGAGGGCGAGGTATTCCGCATGCTGCGCGCCCACCTCCGCTACTTCAACGTTGATCGGGACCTCCGGACCCTCGTCGTCGCCTCGGCTGCACCGGAGGACGGCAAGACGACCGTCGCGGTCAACCTTGCTCAGGTGGCTGCCGCTATGGGCTCGCGTGTCTTGTTGATGGAGGCGGATCTGCGTCGCCCAACGTTGGCGAAGCGGCTTTCGATCCCTTCCAGCACAGGGATGGCAGACGTGCTCATCGGCGCGATCCCGCTTTCCGAGGCCGTTGTAACCGTTGGCCCCGCACCAGTGGCCAATGGGAGCAATTCGTCGTCGAGCAGACTCGATGTCTTGACCGCTGGGAGCGTGGCGCCTCCAAACCCAGCGGCGCTGATTGAGAGCAAGGCGATGACCGATCTGCTCTCGAGCGTCCGTTCCGAGTACGACCTCGTCGTGATCGACACGCCGCCCCTCACGGCCGTCTCTGATGCCTTCCCATTGCTGCCACAGGTCGACGGCGTGATCATCGTGGGCCGTGTCGGGCGTAACCGACGGGACGTGGCGGCGCGACTGCACGAGGTCCTCAAAGGCGTCGACGCGCCGTTGCTGGGTGTCGTCGCGAACGGGTTCAAACAGACGAAACTCGGTTCGCAGAACTACGAGTATGGCTACGCCTACGACTACCATGTGGGCACCGCTGGCGTCGCGACAAACGGCGCCGCGGCGGCTGAAAGCGACGAACCTTCACCAGCTCGCGTTGGGGGGGAGTAGGCGCGGAAGCGTGCTGAGCTAGTTTGCCCTGCGCTCCGCCGGCACAGACATTTACGCGATGGACGCGAAGGGTGCCGGGCCAGGCGTGAGCGGCGCACAATCAGACTTCGCGCGGGTCTACGACCAGCATGTCTGGCGCGTATACGGGTTTATCGCCTATCGGCTGCATGACCGAGGCGCAGTTGAGGATCTGACCCAAGCGACATTCGAGCGGGCGTTGCGAGCGTGGAGTCGATTCGACCCTCGACGAGCGTCGGAAGCCACTTGGCTGCTGGCCATCGCCCGAAACCTGTTGATCGACCATCACCGCCGCGACCGATCTGCTCTCATGGACCCGCTCGAGGAGCGCATTGCGCCGACTGTCCCGGGGCCAGAGGAGCGTTCGGCCGGTTTTCCCGAGCTCTTCGATGCTCTCACGAGGCTCTCAGAGCGCGACCGCGAAGTTTTGGCCCTGCGCTTCGGCGGCGATCTGACCGGACCAGAGATTGCGACGCTGATGGATCTCAGCCTGGCCAATGTCCAGCAGATCCTGTCGCGATCGTTGAGGAAGCTGCGTGATCTGCTGGAACCGGATGCGGCCGCGCAGGGTTTTCTACAGAATCCCGGTGGCGGCGAGCGCGCCTAGTCCGATCAAGAGGGCGCCCGCGCTCACGAAGGCCGCCGTCATCAAGTGCAGCCGCGGGGGCCGTGGACCGTAGCCGGGATCTCGTGCCGCGAGGCGGCGGCGAAGAGCGCCCCGGAACCCTGCCGAAGGCACAGACCGAGCCGAGAGGAGTCTCGTGACGAGTTCCCCGTCTTGTGCGTCGGCCTCGCTGGGATCGATCGGTTCGTTGCTCATTACTTGAACAATGGTGATTGGGGGTTCAGCGAACGTGCGCGGCGGAACGCCGCAACCGCCGCTTTGGCGCGACCATCCTCCGCCTCGAGCCGCGACGCGATGAGCCATGCAGTCCAGTTCTCGGGCTCATCCGCCGTGGCACGCCGCGCTGCCACCAAGCCATCTCGATAGTCGCCCTGGAGCTCGAACAGAAGGGCCAGTTGGATCTGCGGCGAGGCCGCGCCGGGTTCGATGCGGGCGGCGCTGCGAGCATCCGCTATCGCCTGTGCGGTGGCGCCCGCTGACGCCGCTGCTTGACTCTTGCGTACCGCGCTCGCGGTTGCGAGCGGCACTGCGATCGCCATCGCGCCCGCAAGCGCGATGACGACGGCGCCAATTCGGAACGCACGCTTCCCAAGCGGGCCGGCGCTCGCGCCGGGCTTTGATCGCGTCAGCGCCGCCGCCGCCAGTGCAAGGAACGCCACAGGCAGGACTGGCATCTGCCACAGCCAGTCAAATGCGGCCCCGACCGTGAATACGACCATCGCACCAGCCAGCCCGGCGGCCTGGGTGCGCGCCTCGTAGCGAGCGCGCACGGCGTGCCGCACGGCGGCGCCGAGCGCTACCGCGAGGAATCCGACGAGCAGCACAAGGCCGACAACGCCTAGCTCCGAAAGCGTCTCGAAGTAGAGGGAGTGGGCGTTCTCTACGTAGCTGTAGTACGGAGCACGGGGAAGCCACAGCAGCTGGAAGGTGCCCGGTCCCGAGCCGCCGAGCACGTGCCCTGATGTCGCATCCACGGCAGCCTTCCACACCTCGTACCGTCCGTTTCCGCTGAGACTGCCGTATCGGACGATCGAGTCCTGGCGCAGCGCTGCCGCCTTTGGCTGCTTGAAGTCATTCCAAGCGTGAGATAGTCGCGACGGCGCTCCAGCCACGAGTGCAGCTGCGACGGCCACGAGCACGCATCCGATCAAAAGCCGACGAGCTCGCGCTCGAGGGATCAGTAGCCACCGGGGCGGTGTCCCATGGCGATGGGCCATCCCAATCCCAATCTGGACAACCCCAACGCCTACAGACACGAGGACGATCGAAATTAGGAGCGTTGAACCCTGATGCCTAGCGGTCTGATCCGATAGGCCCTGCTCGATCGCACGCCGATGCACCGCTCCGGCGATCAGGGCCGCTCCGCCCGTAGCCGCCACCAACGCCGTTGCAACTTTCGGGACCCGCTCCTCGCTTAGTGCGAGGAACACGACCAGTCCCGCGGCGCACTCGATCAGTCCGCCCCGCGAGAACGTGAGGTATCCGCAGAGCGCGACGATCGGGATCGCCCCTGCTGCTGCCGCCTGAATCGTCAGCCGGCGGGCTGAGCTTGCGATCGAAAGCAGCAACGGAACGGAAAGGGCCATCATCGCGGCGAGGGCGTTCCAGTAGTCGAGCGGCCAGTTGAGTCTGCCCTGGTCCTTTGTGAGGAATGAGGAAGTCTGCTGGGCGGCGGGAAACAGGTCAGGCCGCAGACGCGAGACCAGCGCCAGGCAGGCCACGACCACGACGGCTGCCGCCACGGCGTTGACCGTGTGACGCACGGCCTGCTCACGCTCCCTGTGGATGGCCAGCGCGAGCACGAGCACGCCAAAGTAGAACGTCACGAGCGAGAGCGTTTCCAGGCTCCGCTCAGAGCTGATCGACCACGTTGTTGCAAGCGCAGTCCATGTGACGAAGCAGCCGAAGAGTCCGCTCGCGAACCACCCGACGCGCGTGAGCCGTGTCGCGGGGAGCAGACCCCACGCTGCGCCCACCAGCACAATCCACCAAACCAGGATCCCGACCTGGCTGCGGACGAGGATGTCGTAGCCGCCTCCGTCCAGTGCGAGATAGAGAACGGTCGCGCCCGCAAGTAGCCAGGCGCTCAGCGCGGCGCCATCGATGCGCGTTTGGCGAAACGGCCACCTGGAGGCGGTTGGCGTCGCAGCTGCTGATCCCACGCTCATAGGTACGTCCGAGCCCGCCCCAGACTGACCAAACGGGCCAGCGAGACGCGCTCCCTGGCCTCTATCCGCCCTGCGTCCAGACGAGGCTGGTCAGTCCAGCGACCACCGCTCGTAGCTGCGCACCTCCGGACATGGGTAACGTGGCCGTAAATACCTGCTTGGTCTTAACCCGAAGCGTTCGGATCGTCTCCCAGTCCCCGCCACGGAGTGTCTGGATCGAGAGCAGCCCTGCCTCAGGGGAACGTCCCCAGGCCAGGACGTGGTGGCGATTTAGATGCTGGGTCACAAACGGGAACAAGAAGGCCTGTGCTGAAGGCTTTGGGCTTCCGTTCAGGTAGTAGAGGCCGCCCTGGCTCGTGCTTCCGCAGTTGGGGATACAGGGCGAGTCGATGATCTGGACCCAAAGGACCGTATCGACTCCCTGCCTCCACAGCACGTACAGCGACTGCTCAAGCCACCGTGCCTGCTGCTGGATCGGCACGCCGCCTGGATCGGGCGGGTCGCTGTCCCACGAAACCTCGGTTACCCAAAGGCGCTTGGACCCGCGCGGGAGCACGTGCCGATCCCTTTCGGCTGCGTGCAGCACACGAGCGAGCTTGCCGATGTCCGGCACGGCCACATCGTCGCGGTTGATGGCATGCCAAAGCGGTCCGCCGATTCCGTAGGGGTGATGGTCGAGGGCGTCGAGGTGGGGAGGATCAGGGCACCCGTAGGGCGTGAGCCGCCGGTTGTCCTTCAGGCAGAAGAGATCGCGATCGAACTGCACTGGCGGCATCCGTTCCTCCCCCGTAGGGTCGGTGCCCGCGGGGTCCCCATACGGCGCGGTTCCGCCCATGACTACGAAGTTCGACCGCGAAACCGACTTCACCGCCGCGTAGAACGCGTTGAGCAGCTTTCGGTACAGGCCGGGACTCGTTGGCGCCCAGCGCTTCCCAGCACGCGTCCACTGAGGCGAAAGGTAGTAATCGAGATTGGGCTCGTTCCACGCCTGCCAGTAGCGCACACGTGGCAGACCGTCGAAAGAGCCGTCGTAGCGACGGGCTGCCGCGAGGGCAAAATCAGCGAACTGCGTCGGATTGGGCCGCCATGTCCCGGGTTGGACGGCCGCCGGCATGTCGGGGCCCTCGGCCCACTTAGGGGCATACGTGATGCTGATCAGCACCTTCAGGCCATGGCTCGTGAGATCGCGCACAGCAGCGTCGACAGTCGTCCAGTTATAGGCAGGACTTGCCGGATCCGTTGGCGAGAACCCCGGCGGCCGAGTCGCGGGTGCCACCTGCGCCCAGTCGACGTTGAGACGGACCATGCCTGCCCCTTCGCCGACCGCGCGTGGAATCCATATCGCTCGTGTGGCGGCGCTGTCCCCAGTCAGCACGGGATCGCTGAAGAAGCCGATCGTCAGGCCACGGGGATGGGCAACGGCGGTGCCCACACCGGTGATCACGAGCACAGCTGTAAAAAGCGCAAACCGGCGGAGACGTCGCTGCACTCGCCGCTGTTTCAGGTCGTTGTGCGTCGACGACGCAGGATCGCGACGGCGGAGAGGGCAACCAGACTGGCGATCAGGATGACCGGCAGGAGCGGACCAAGGCCACCGCTCGCGGCGGAACCGGTCAGTGTCTTGAACACCGCGCTCGCTGGTGAGGACCCGGCAACACTTTGGCCGGCGCCAGGATTGCCTGCGCCGGCCCGTCCAGCATCCGCTGTTCCACCCTGGCTCACGGCGGTCGAGACCGGGCGACTTGGCGCCGTGGCGCTCAGCACGGCGGCCGCGGCGCGGCCATCGGCCCCTTGAGAGTCGAGCGTTCGCTGTGTCGACGTTGAGATCGCGCTGCCGCCACCAGATCCTGTCCCACCGCCACCCGAGGCGCCGCCCCCTCCTCCGCGTGAGTGCGTGGACCCGCCGCCTTGGTTGTGCACCGAACTCGTGGTCTGCCCGCCCTTCGCAGTCGGGATCGTCTCAACGTACTGAGAAACGCCCGAGTTGCCGGGCGGTGCGATCGTCTTCGTGCGGTCCTTGCCCGCCGCTGCGGCAGGCAACGCGAGCACCACGACCAGCCCAAGCGCGAAACGTCTCATCAAATTGAGGATACGAAGCCGACTAGCTCTGACTGACAGGACTAGGCAAGTCTTAATGCTCCTCATAGGGCCTCGGGCCCCGTTCCACCCGCGCAACGCTTTGGGTCGGGCACATCGTCGCCCGCCACGACCATGCCTCTAGCTGGCGAAGGCGATCACGTAGAAGCCCACCTGGCAATCGAGCCACCGCGTCAGCCGCCAGTCCGACCGCATCCACCTCGTGAGCAGCTGGTTGTCGGGAACGAACTGCCGGACTTCGGTGCGCACATCGCTGAAACCCGCTTCGGCAAGAATCTCTCGAAGACTCCGGGGCGTGTAGAACCGAACCAGTGGCCGAGCGCCGACGGTCGAGAACTCGACGGTACGCGACGCAAGCGCCTCCACGCTTCCACGTTCTCGGGCAAGGTCACCGCGAAGAACGCCTTGCTGGAGGATCAGCCCGAGCCAGAACCAGGCGGAGGAGCGGTTGTAGACGATGATCCTCGCCTCGCCAGGGGGCACGAGCACGCGTCGGATCTCACGCAGGGCTGCTGGCATGTCGGGCGTGTGATGGAGCACGCCGTTGCTGCTGACGCGATCGAAGGAGCCGTCTGCGAACGGCAGACGCTCGGCGTCGCCCCGCACGATCGTCGCGTCGAGCTTCATTGCCGCGAGATGTGCCGTAGCGAGTTCGACGTGCCGCGGCGTCAAGTCGATGCCGGTCACGGTCGCGCCGGCCATGGCATAGCGGGCGATGTCAATCCCTTGGCCACAGCCAACGTCGAGGACACGGAGCCCACGTGCGCCGTCGTAGCCGAGCACATCGGCCATCCACGGTGCGTACTCGTGGCGGCGGGCGAGCAGTTGTTCGAAATAGCTGCGTGAGCCTGGCTCCCCATCGACCAACGGTCCGCACGGATCGGCGGTCCATTGATCAATCGCGGCCCGCTTGGCGTCCTCCCGGTAGTGGGTGGGCGCGGTCACGCGTTTAGATGACGGTCCGCCGGTATCCGTTGAGCCTATCCAAGGAGCTGCCGTTCGCGCCCACCCGATCGGCACACTCTCTCGATCAGGACAACGCTGAGCGCGATGGCTTGCTAAGCAGTTCCGACGGCGATCACGTAAAAGCCGACCCGCCGGTCCAGCCAACGAATCAGGCGCGGATCGCGGATCCAGCCTGTGAAGAACTGGCCATGGGTGGGGGCGAAGTGACGGACCTCGGTTCGCACAGCGTGAAATCCCGCGTCCGCCAGGATGGTCCGTAGCTGCTTAGGGGTGGAGAACAGGACGAGAGGACGCGCACCTACGGTTGAGTGCTCAACCTCGCGCGCGGCGACTCCAGTGATTCCATGCTCCTTCCACAGCAGGCCTCGGCCAATCCCGTGACCCAGGACGAGCGTTATCCAGAACCAGGCGGAGGAGCGGTTGTAGACGATGATCCTCGCCTCGCCAGGGGGCACGAGCACGCGTCGGATCTCACGCAGGGCTGCTGGCATGTCGGGCGTGTGATGGAGCACGCCGTTGCTGCTGACGCGATCGAAGGAGCCGTCTGCGAACGGCAGACGCTCGGCGTCGCCCCGCACGATCGTCGCGTCGAGCTTCATTGCCGCGAGATGTGCCGTAGCGAGTTCGACGTGCCGCGGCGTCAAGTCGATGCCGGTCACGGTCGCGCCGGCCATGGCATAGCGGGCGATGTCAATCCCTTGGCCACAGCCAACGTCGAGGACACGGAGCCCACGTGCGCCGTCGTAGCCGAGCACATCGGCCATCCACGGTGCGTACTCGTGGCGGCGGGCGAGCAGTTGTTCGAAATAGCTGCGTGAGCCTGGCTCCCCATCGACCAACGGTCCGCACGGATCGGCGGTCCATTGATCAATCGCGGCCCGCTTGGCGTCCCTGCGGTAATGCGTAGGTGTCGACATCCGCGCTCCTCGAAAGCTTCGCGGGTCCCCGCGAGTCTGACCCCCTTCTGGGGCAACCGGAATCAGGGTACCGTCCGTGATGCTCTAGACCGTGTTGGGCGCTCGCAACGCGCTACGCACTCGCGTCTGCCACGACACCATAGTTCGGTAAACAGGCCGGTAAACCGAGTTAGCGGACGATAGCGCCCGTAGATCCGGACTGATGTCGCCTAGTCCGCCCAGACGGTGTGTGAACTGAACAGAGGCGTGTTCGTACAACGCTTGGTCCCAGCGGTTCCACTGGAGGATCCCTTCCCGCTCCTCATCGGTCGCCGACCGCTCATGGACGGTGCCGTCTGCGGTGTTGAGCGGCGCGTAGTAAATCCTTCGCCAGCCAAGCAGCCGCTTCAGCAGCACGAGCGTCTCGTCAAATCGTTCACATATGCCGACGATCGTGAAATGCTCGTCGATGTTGCGGAGCGCGCGCTCGAGCAACTGCTCAGTGCAATCCCCGATAGCTGGTGCGGGAGGCCCGGCTACGCATCGCGTCTGCCAGTTGTCTAACTCCTCGGAGATACCGCTCGTAGCGTATTGGAGAAGATCCATTCCTGCGCCAACCACTTGTGAATGGAGACGGTGGCGCGGACTCCGGACTACGTGCAGATAGCTAGACACGGTTCGCTCCACGGGATCGCGCAGCAAGGTTGTGTACGTGCTGGGTAATGGTAAGTCGGAGTGGACCCCGAACTGCAGGTGCCCCATAATGAGTGACAGATTCCGCTTGGTTGCAGGAGGCAAAGCCCGTACCTGCTCAGCGGGTGTCATCTGAGCGCCAGAGTCGACCTGAAAAATGCTCTTAGACGGGTATTGGCGTGTCGCGATCGCGCCGAGCGTCGTTCCCGCCGTCTTGCCAATGTGCACGAATATCACGACCCGACGCCCGGCATCAGATCGCGCGGTCATCGTTTGCCGCCAGCGGTCGTTGACAGTTGATGCGCACCGAATCGGCTGAGCGGCGCGCACCCGCAATGGACCCCCCGTGCCATGGGTTCCAGGCAGCAGTTCTCGCCATTGCCCATATAGAACTCGATGAGCCCCGCAGACGCCAACGCGAGGACTCCCCATGCGTTCCGTTGAGCGTCCGACAGGACAGCGGGCAAAGCCTCAGCCAGCCCGTCGGCCGAATCGCGACGTATCTTCGATCCTCCTCGTCCAGACTATCTTCACACCTAAACCGTCCTCTACGGCATCAAGCCATAGCCTCACAAGTCCGACCCTATGCCAATCAGGCGGTCTTTCGCAAGAGCATCCCCCCTCGTACCATCTGACATGCGGGTGTCAACGGCTACGCCGCTCTTGCACGGCTTCGCCGCTCAACTGCGCGTCACCAACGGAGCTGGCCGTACGTGGGACTACGCCCCGATCAGCACGCCTGGATTGAGCGCCCCACCCGGATCCACCGCCGCCTTCGCCCCCGCCAGCGCCGCCGCGAATGGGTCCGGTCGCTGTACGTCGTACCAGGGCCGGTGGTCGCGGCCGACGGCGTGGTGGTGGGTGATCGTTCCGCCGGCGGCGATCACGGCGTCCGAGGCGGCACGCTTGATCTCGGCCCACTGCTCGAGCTCGGCGCCCGCGCGGGCCGGCGCGAGGATCGTGTAGTAAAGGGCGGGCCCGTCCGGATAGACGTGGGTAAAGCGACACGTCACCGAGCCGGCGCCGCAGACCTCACGCACCGCCGCGGACGCCGTATCCAGCACCGACTCGTGGAACGTAGGGAAGCGGTCCCAGGTGATCGCGGTCTCGAACGTCTCCGAGAAGACGCCCATCGCCACGAACGTGTCGCGAAGGTAGGGCGCGCGGAGGAACGCCTCGCGCCAGCTGCCGACGGACCCCGAGCCCGCGTCGCCGCGAGACTCGCGCCGCTCCCAAGACCCGCCGTGATCGCCACAGCACTCCAGCGCCAGCGACATCGAATGCTCGACGTCGAAGGCCGGCGACTCGAACCCGAGCACGAGCAGCGCAGACGATCCGTCGCCGGCGCCCGTCATCTCCGCCTCGCCGGCGTCGATCAGCCGGCAGTTCGTGGGGTACAGGCCGGACTGCGACAGCGCCCGTACCGCGCCCGCCCCGGTGGCGAAATCCGGGAACCGGACGCCGGCCGAGGCGCGAAACCGCGGGCGGGGTCGGACCCTGACCCAGGCTTCGGTGATCACGCCCAGGATCCCCTCGGAGCCGATCAGCATCCGGTCCGGCGAGACCCCCGCGCCTGACCCCGGGAGCCGCCGCGACTCCCATACCCCGCTCGGCGTCAGCGCCCGCACCGACTCGACGAGGTCGTCGATGTGGGTGTAGAGCGTCGCGAAGTGGCCGCCGGCGCGCGTGGCGATCCAGCCCCCCAGCGTCGAGAATTGAAACGACTGCGGGAAGTGGCGCAGCGTCAGCCCGTGCTCGCCGAGCTGGGCCTCGAGGTTCGGGCCGGTGGCGCCGGCCTGGATGCGCGCCGACAGCGAGACGGGATCGACCTCCAGCACGCGATCGAGCGCCCTGACGTCGATCGTCACGACGCCGGCGAACTGCTCGCCGTCGATCCGCCCCTCAACGCCACCAACCACGCTCGTCCCGCCGCCGAACGGGATCACCGCGGCCCCCGCCGCCAGCGCCCACTCGAGCGCGTCGGCCACCTCCTGCTCGGTACGCGGGCGCACGACGACGTCCGGCGGGTGGTCGAAGCGGCCGTGGAAGGCGCGGACGACGTCGCGATAGGAACGGCCGTAGGCGTGGAGTGCGCGCTCGTAGGGATCGGTGAAGCAGATCTCGGCGAGCGACGCCGGCGGACGCAAGCGTGGCTCGGGCAGTGAGACCTCCGATAACGGCACCGGGTGTTCGGGGTCGGACGAGCCAAACCCGAGCCGCTGCGCGAGGAATGCGCAGGTCGCTCGCAGCTCCTGTTCGGAGGGCTGCTCGTCCTCGTATCCCCAGCCCCAATGCTTAAGTCGCCGCGCCACGAAGGCAGGCTATCTGTCGGACGTTGTTAGACGGTAACGTTTTGCGAACTACGTGCAGAGGTTCCGAGAGCTTGGGGGCTCGATGGGCAAGGGGGCGCAGGTGAAGGTGCACTACGCCGATGCTCTCCGACGGCCGATTCTCGCCAACGGCCTCGGGCTCACGGGAACCGCCGCAGCACTGCCTGCCGGCGGCGCTCCTCGAATCGTTGGCGCGTCGACCACGACGCCACGCGGGGTATGACGTACGGGATGGCCCTGTTCGACCCTCCGCTCGTCGTATGAGTCGGCTCCTCCAGCTGACGTCCGCGTCGCTGACCGCCTTCTTGACCATATTCCTGGTTCGCCAGCTGGGACCGATGGACTACGGCTTGTTCGCACTGGCGATCGCCATCGGCACGATCGTCTTTGTCCTCAGCGACGCCGGAACCTCGACCGCGCGCTTCGTCGCTCGCGGCGGCCCTGGTAGCGAGCAGCGAGGACTCATGGTCGGAGCTGTGAGGATCAGAGTGGTCCTGACTGGCCTGATGTGTGCGCTGCTCGTGGCGCTCGCGTCGGTGATCGCCGGCGCGTACGGACAGGAAGGCCTCGTCTGGCCAATACGCGCCGTGGCTGTCGCGACGTTTGCCGAAACGGCGTACCTCACGGCTCTTGGAATCTATGCCGCCGTCGGACGAACGATCGTCGCGGTCCGGCTCGAGACCGCGGAGCGCTTGGTGGAGGTTTCGGCCAGCGTCGCGCTCGTGCTTGCGGGTGCGGAGGCGTCAGGCGCGGCCTTCGGCCGTGCGATTGGTTACGGGCTCGGAGCCGTGATCGCAGCATCGATCGTCCTGGGCGCCGCCCGATCCGGAGGGCTGACGTTCCGGCCCGGTCCGCGAAGCATGCCGATCGCCGCCGTACGTGGCCACGTCGCGTCGGTGTTTGCGGCCGATCGTTCCCCCGCACTCACCCGATCGGTGAGCGTCCTGTTGCTGGGAGCGTACGCGGGGCCATTCGCGAGCGGCATCTTCATGGCGCCGGCGGCGCTAGCCAGCGGCGCCCATTACGTCGGCTGCTTGACAGCAAAGCACGTCAGGCCACGACTGGGGAACGGCGTTCCGCAGCCGCTGGACGGGCCGCTACGGGCTTTTATCGTTTTTCAGTGCGTCTTTCTGGCGCCGACTGTCGTGTGGGCCCGGCCGATTACTAGTTTGCTGTTCGGATCGAGCTATTCACAATCGGCCGAGGTCCTCAGGGCTCTGGCCCCCTTTGTGTTCTTCGCTGGCCTTGCGCCTTTAGTTGCGCGTGCCGTCGACGACGGCGGCGAGGTATCGCGTCGAGTCTCGATCTCCGTCGGGACTCTGGCCTTCGCGGTCGCGGCTGGGTTCATCCTCATCCCGCGCCGGGGCGTGGTTGGCGCCGCGATAGCCACGGACATCGCAATTGGCTTCTACACGCTTGCGCACATATGGGTCTGCCGCCGGCGCTTCAACCTCCGGATCGGGACGCTGGTGTGGGCGCTGGCAAGCGCGCTTACGGCGGCCGTAGCTATGGGAATCGTGCTGAAGTCAGTCGGGACGAAGGACCTCACCCTGACTGACTGGATCAAAGGCTGCTCCGGTGGCCTCGCGGCGTACGTTGCGATGCTGATCTTCACGCGCGAGATCACGACTGCGCAGATAGCGCGTGCGACGTCCGTGATCACGGGGCGGCTGGCTGGCCCGAAGCCATCGCCGGCTCAAGACTTCTCGGTTCCCGATCGCGACGCGAATGACGCTGACCAGAGCGAGCGCGCGGAGCTGACGCATCGCCGTGCTGACGAGGCGGGGGATGCCGGGGATGCGTTCAACCTGGGTGTGCGGCTCCATCAGCGCCGTGACTTCGCTGCCGCGGCGGCGGCGTATGGGCGCGCGGAGGTGATGGGGGATCGCGATGCCGCGTTCAACCTGGGGATTCTGCTCTACGAGCAGGGCGACCTTGATGGCGCTGAGGCGGCGTGGCGGCGGTGTATGAGCCACCATCACGCCCAGGCGGCGGCCAACCTCGGCTTCCTCCTTCAAGGCCGCGGCGACGTCGAGGGCGCTCGCGAGGTGAACGCGGTGGCCGAAAGGTGGGCGGCTGCGGACAGAGTTGCCGCCGGCGTCGAGCAGCCAGTGTCGCCTACGGAGCATGCGGAGCTGACGTATCGCCGTGCTGACGAGGCGGGGGATCCCGTGGGCGCGTTCAATCTGGGTGTGCTGCTGTATAAGCGCGGTGAGTTCGCTGCCGCGGCGGCGGCGTATGAGCGCGCGGAGCTGAGGGGGAATCGCGATGCCGCGTTCAACCTCGGGGTTCTGCTCTACGAGCAGGGCGATCTTGATGGCGCCGAGGCGGCGTGGCGGCGGTGTGTGAGCCGCCACGACGCTCAGGGCGGCGGCCAACCTCGGCTTCCTTCTTGAACGTCGGGGCGACCTCGACGAAGCTGACGCTGCATATGCAGCGGCCGAGCGGTGGGCCGATGTCGCACCGTCCGGATAGGAGCAGCCGTCCGAGCTCAACGACGCACGACCATCCGAGTTGCAGACGTCCTGCGGCCGACCAGCAACAGCTACTGCTTCGTCCCTGGCAGTGGCAGCGGCGCCGAGAGTGCGAAGCGTCGCCACTGGCGGGGTCCGCCTCTACTGAAAGCGGACGCTGCGGCCCGCGTCAGAGGAGAGAGCGGATACAGCTCGAGCGCGACTCTGGCCGCCGGGCGTGGATCACGGCCCGCGGTTGCTCTGATCAGGGCCTCCGAGTAGCGCAGCTCCCAGTTATCCGGATCGCGGCGCTCGGCAGCGGCTATGGAGCGCAGCGCGAGCGAATACTGTCCCGCCCCGGCTCTCGCAGTAACTCATCAACTCGAACGGATCCCAGCGCGAGGTCAATGCCGCGTTCGACGCAAGGGCCGCTCGTTCGGCGCTTATACAGTTGCCGCGCTCGAAGGCGTGGACAGCCTTCACGATCTGGGTCTGGGATCGCCAGACCGTCACCGGCGTGATGACGAGAACCAGGCATCCGAGCCCGACGGCAAAGCGAGCCCAAAGCCGAGCGGTGCGCTCCGGCCGCTCAACCGGCGCCGCCAGCGCAAGCCCTCCAGCGGCGAAGACCCATGCTGTGGCCGCCGGCATCTGCCAGTCCCAATCGACGCCGGCGTGGACAGCCCACATTAGGGCCCCGGCGAAGAGCGCCGCCCACACCGAGCGACCCGGCCCTCGCGCTCGCCGCGCGAGCGCGACGAGTATCGATACGACAACCGCGATGACGACGCCGCCTCCAACGATTCCGAGTTCTGCGAGCTCCTCGAGGTAGAGGGAATGGGCGTTTAAGATCGCGGGCGGTCGATCGTCCATATCGGGTCCACAGCGTCGCGTACGTCCCCGCCCCAGTTCCATTGATGGGGTGGCGTAGAAAGCCGTCATCGAACAGCGACCCGCCACGCCTCGACGCGCCCATTACTCCCGAACTGTGTCAGCCGCTGCCGGGCGACGGTGTTGGCAACGCCTTGCGTACCCGAGGCGACGAACTGATGCACCGCGGTGCGAACTGCTTTCGGACCACCCAGGATCACGAACGCAATCGCCAGCGTCGCCACGGCCACGCCGAGCGCTCCGCGAAACTGAGCACGTGTCCACGGAGCGCGAGCGGCGGCCACCCTTGCATCGAGCGGAAGCAGCAGCAACCTGAGCGCGCCCGCCGCGAGCGAGACGACGATGAGCAGGATCATTGTCCGATGCCCGGCGTGGACCGCGTGCGCCGTCGGCGCGCCAACGTTGAGCCCGTTGACAGCGAGGGCTATCTTCGCCGAAACGGCAATAGCGGGGGCAACTGTCGCGACACCCCCCGGGGTCGCCGGCGACCGTATCATCGCGGCGGCCACGGCCAAGCCAAGCAGCGCGACAGCTACGGCACCACGCGAGGCGGTGAAGATCAGCATCGCCGCCGGCCATGGCGCTGCCATGGCCGCGACGACGCGCACGACCGCTGGCTCGGCCGAACTGCAGCTCAGGCTAAATACCCACACGAGCCCGAGCGCTCCGATGAGACCCGTTACGTTCCAATAACTCGTCGGCCACGCCAGCCGCTGACGCGGGATGTCGCGCGCAACCGGGAAAAGATCGGGAAGGAGCCACGTCGCCACCGCCGCGATGCTGATCCCGACGCTCACCGCGGCCAGGCTGAAGAGCAGCACACGCGCGCGCGCGGTCGAGCGACGAACGGTACCGATCAGCACGAACACCAGCGTGTAAAGGAGGACCAGGTCGTACGCGAACATTGCGCGAGCCCACGAGCCCGACCACGAACCCGACACCAGCGTCCAGGCCGTGAACGCGATGAGCGCACTTGCAACGACAAGCACGCCAGGGCTAAGCTCCACGAGCGCCGTTCGGGACAACATCGCTCTGGCGCTGAAGATCGCGAGCACGGCTACAGCGGCAACGCTGACCGAGTCTGGGAAGAACCCACCTGATGCCAGGGCCAGACCCAGCATGAGCCCGGACGGCACGAGAAGGACGCCCACCACGCCGATCCGCCGCAATCGGCCGCCATCCGCCGGCGCCATCGGGGTCCCGGCGGCTCGAGGCTGCGTAGCGTGCGACATCGACGTGGCGAAAGCCTAGAACATCGGAAAACGCCTCACAGTTACCGCGCTAGCGCCTTACACTGTCTCCGAGTGTTTCGGGTTGCATCGCGGATAGGCGATTCCGTTCGGTGCGTACAGAACAGCTCCCATGGTTCGTAGCTTCAATGGTGGCCCTACATAAAGCCAGGCTCACGACGGCGCGTCGCGCGGCCCTTCCCTGGGTTCTCGCGCTGACTTTGTGCCTCGGCATCGGGCTGCACCTGGCGATGCCGGGCAGGGCCTGGGGACTCTCTGGGTTCGCCGGCGGTGGAACCGCCGTCGGTGCGCAGTATCCGGACTCGTCAGCCGGGCAACTGGGGGTTCCGAAGCCTGCCATCTCAGACCTCGCCCAAGTGATCGACGCGGTCCGCGGCTCGCTGTTGGGGGACCCCGCCCCGCAGCGAGCGGCTTACCGGGCAGCGGCTCACCATGAGGTCCAAGCGCTGTCGAGTAAAGCTGGCATCGATCTGCGCCAGACGGGCTCGATCGCTCTCCTGATCGCCGCGATGGCAGTGCTTCTGGTTGGTGGCGCCTTGCGCTGGCGCCGGGGTCACACGTAGACACCAGTCGCCGCGCCACGGGCGGAGGTCCGTTAGGGGGTCGAGCTGGCCGGCTGCGGGGTGACGGTCACCGCCACCTCGTCGTAGGCGGGGTTCGAGGAGGCCTGGTCGCGCGCCCGGACCGTCACCGTTCCCGGCTGGGTGCCGATCGTGAGCAGGCCCGTGACCGCATCGATGTGGCACCCACGCGAATTGCCGTGGATCGAGAAGCGCGGGTCGTGTCCGGTCGGCGGGACTGCCGGCACCGTGTCGACCGAGATCTGGACAGTGTTCGGCGTCGGGGGCGGGGGCGGTGGCGCGCCACGGTGGGTCGGCGGCGTAGGAGGGCTCACCTGGACCGATGCCGGGTCGGCGCGGGCGTTGGTAAACGCAGGCGGCCCGTCATAGGGGTCCGTGTGCTCGAGGGCGTTGCTGGAAACGAACACCTCCAGCCCGCCGCTGCCGTCTGAGCGCAGGCCGCGCACGTGATCGGGGGTGGCGAACGGGGACGTGGCATAGGTTGTCGTGGGCTGTTGCAGGACATGCAGTCCCTGTGTCACCGTGAAAGAGGCGGGCAGCGTGTTTGGCGAGGGATTGGACGCCGAGCGCACGAAGTCGCTCGCGCGGATCATGCTCTTGCCGATCCCGATGTGATCCGGTCCGAGCGTTCCGGAGGCGTCGATGTCCCACCCGGCGCGGGCGCTCGAGGGGTCGTTGCTGTTCAGCACGAACGTGCCGAACGGCGTCCCGGTGATCGCGTGCGTGGTGCCGCCCGGGTTGGGGGCGCCGGCGAACCGCTCGTTGACGTGGGCGTGGTCGAGGTTCGCGACGTCGCCGCTCGGCGCAGTGAGCGCGTGCTCGAAATCGGCGCCGTACACGGTGGCGGCGCTCGCCAGGGGGCCGGCGTCACGTGTCGAGGCGATGCCGCTCGGCGACTCGGGGAGGAACAGCGTCTGGAATGCGGTGCCGCTGGCATCGGCGCCCTGCACCTGGATGTCGCCCGGACTTTGGCCGGCGCCGACCGTGACCACGCCGTGGGCGTCGACCGACGTGCTCGCGTCAACGTGAGCCCGCCCGTCGGCGAGCGACCAGGTTGGTGCCGCGCCGGCGGGGACCGGGCGGACGTGCACCGAGGCGTGGGCCGGCGGCGGGATCGAGACGCGGTCGTGGTCGAGTGAGACCCCGGTGATCGGGGGCGGTGGCCCGTGACCGCTCCGTTGCAGCATACGGCGGCCAAGCAGCCCGGTGACGGCGCGGTTGCCGGCGGTGCGCTGCAATGCGATTACGGCCGCCGCCATGGCCCCAGGCGGGTCGTCGCGGCGAGCGAGTGGCACCGCCGTCGCCCCCTGGTGCTGCCGTGTGCGCACGACGCGCTCCTCCACGCGATCAGTCTATGGCCATGGGTTCGCGGGGACAACCCGCACCGTTGCGGGGCAGCCATCGTCGACTACGCGACGTGGCGGTCGGGAGATGGGGCGTCGGGCCCCGAGGCTGGCTTGCCCGGCTGGGGGTGGGCGGTCACGGCATGGCGATGCTCGCCTCGAACGGCTGTGGGACTCCCATGCGGCCATCGGACCAGGCCACGTACAGACGGCCGTTGGCGATGTAGTTGTCGGTGTAGTCGCCGAAGTTGGGAACGATGTCGGACGACACGCTGTTCCAGTCGGTCGGGACCGTGGTGACGAGCGTGTTGGCGCTCGGGGTGCTCGTCAGCCTCGGGTCGAGCCCGATTGCTCCTTTCACCGTCGTCACCGCCGTGTTTGCGCTGGCCCGGTCATACCACGTGACGGCGAGTTTGCCGCTGGCACTGGCGTTGCGCAGCGCGGGTAGGAAGTGCATGCCGCCAGCGTCGGTGTCGAGCACCACCGGGGCGGACTGCACCGGCTTCAGCGTGCCCAGCCCGTAGCTGCGCAGCAGGATGTCGCCCAGTGGGTGAAAGCGGGCGTCGTTCCAGACCATGCTCACCGTCCCGGCGCCCGCATCGACCGCGATCCGCGGGAAATCGTTCGCCGGGAAACGGTTGTAGCCCGGGATGAACGCGGCGTCGAGCGAGGTGATCCGCTGCGAGGTCTTCTTCGCCGGCGCTCCGCAGAACGAGTTCGTCCTCAGCACAAGGCAGCTCGCCGGCACGCGCACCAGGTTGTTAGTCGTCGGAGTGCTGAAGCAGGCCGGGTTGAAGATGTTCGTCGTCTGGTTGAACTCATAGGCGGCGTAAACGTCGCCGCTGGTCTGGTCGACGGCGGGATACGCGCCCTCGTTCTCGCAGTTGGGGTCACCAGGGGCGAGCGTCATGTACGGCAGGGTGATCGGAGTCGACGGGCTGGCCTGCGTCCCGTGCTTGCATTTGGGCGCGGCAGGTGTTCCGCCGGAAGGTCCCGTGCCGCCGTTCGGGGTGCCGATGTCACACACGGCCAGTTCGACCTGGCCGTTGAAGCTGCTCGTGTCGAGGGTCGGTCCGAACTCCGTGTAGGTCACGTAGAGCCGGCCGCGGGTCGGGTCGATCGACAGGTAGTCCTTGTCCAGGAAGCTGCAGAAGAAGAAGCCCTGGGAGCTGCTGCACTGCGTGCTCGCGCCGGCCACGATCGGCTGGCTGCAGTGGATCTGCGCCGCGGAACCCGTTCCGGCGACCCGGCACGCGTCGAGTGCGATGTCGTTCGACGGCGCGGCGCTCACCGACGGATAGAGGCTCGCGATGTAGAAGTACGGATGGCCTCCTGGCTGCCATGCCTCGACGCTGGGGTCTCCCTCGTACAAGTGCTTGGCGCAGCTCGCGTTCGGCAGGCCGCCCTCGTCCTTGAACGAGGCGCCCCCGTCCGTCGAGAAGCCGAACCCGGTCCCCTCTTCCTTCGACATCGGCGAAGGGCAGTTGGAGAAGAAACTCGTGGCGTCGTTCCAGGCTTCGACAACGTACTTCCCGGTGGCCGCGATCGACGTCTCGGACTGACCGTAGGCCTGGGCGCCGGCCGGGTTGACGTCCTCGCTCGGCGTGGCGGCGTCGACGTTGGTCGTGAACGGAGAAGCGGCGCTCGCTCTCGGCCGCAGTGCTGCATTGGGGCCAGGCCCGCTGGTCTGCAGGCCGAAGCAGAACATCTGGGCGCCTGCCGAGGCCTCGATCTGATGGCCGAGCCGGCTGCAGAACGGATTGCTACTGCGCGCCGCTGGCGACGCCGTCGCCGTAGATGCGGCCGACAGCACCAGGGCTGCAATCAGCGCCAGGATCGACGGGAACCTGCGACGTGGCATGTGCGCCTCCTTTGGACGGCGCGCACACCAAACGGGCTCGCGCCGAATTGTGCGGAGCGATCCCGTCAACGACTCCCCCGTCGCACGCCGAGCCTAGTCCCGAGCAGCGGCGCTGTCAACGGCGGCGGCAGCGTGCACGCTGACCGGTCCCGGTACCGTCTCGGCCGTGCCCACCGCACCTGGACTCCTCGCGCGCGGACCCTGGGAACCGGCCCAGGTCGAGGCGTCGTGGCGCGCCGACCCCTTCAAGCCTGAGCAGAGCGCGACCGACGCCGCCGATGTCGCGCTGAACGCGCTGCGCGAACGCGGTTCGCCGAGCCACGACGGGCTCGCTGGCAGGCTCGCCGCGTTCGACGCGCGGGCCGACAGGCTGACGCTTGAGCTCCAGCCCGCTCGCTGGGCCCTGCGGCTGCTCGCCGACAACGCCGCCCAGAGCCTGTCGGTGCTGTGCGTGGTCCGCGACGCCGGCGGGCGCTGGCTTGCCGGACGACGCGCCGCCTGGCTGGCGTCGTGGGCCGAGCGGTGGGCGCTCGGCGCCGGCGGCTCGGTCGAGGTTGATGAGAATCCGGTCGACACGATGGGTCGCGAGCTGCGCGAGGAGTGGTCGGTCGATCCTCAGCGCCTGCGCGTCGAAGCGCTCGTGAAACTCCCGAGCGAGGTCGTGCTGATGGTCGGTCAGGCGTGGCTGCCCGAAGGGGCGACCGTCACCCCCGACCACGAGCACGACGACTTCGCATGGTGGCCCCCCGACATCGGCGACTGGCCACCCGAGGCCGACGAGCCGCTTCGCCGGATGGCCACGTTCCTGGCGCAGTCGTGAGCTGGATCACATTCCGCCGCCTCGAGGTTGCGTCCTTCGTCCACTCGACCGTCTACCTGTCGCTGCTGCTTTGTGCCTTCGTGCTCGGGTCACCGCAACCCGAGACGTTCATCCTCGGGCTCACCCACGGGTTGATGTGGATCGGCATGTCGCTGATCTGCATCTACGCCGCGCGCCTGCGGATCATCCCGTTTTGGCTCGCCGTCAACGTGGCCGTGCTCGGTGGTCTGGGGCCGTTCTGCGGCTCGGCCGGGTTCGTGATCGAGGACCGCCGGCGAGCGGCTCGGGTGAAGACCTAATCGTCAGCCGGACGTAGCCGGAATGGTCTGCCGCGCATCGACAGGACCCGGAAATGACGCTGGTCGAGCGTCAGGACCTCGAAGACCTCATGACGCTCGCCGAGGATTACGATCGATGCGTCCGCGAGGCTTATGCCGAGGTCCGCATGCCGTTCAATCACTCCACGCGCTAATCCAACGTCGGCACCGGACATGGGCGCCAGCGTGTAGGCGCCGCGCTCGACCTCTGCGAGCAAGCTCGCTCGCGCCGCTTTTCCCACGCGCGCGCCGAGCAAATAGTCGAGCTCGGCCAGCACGAACGGGGAGAGGAGCAGCGGTGGCGTTGCCGTAGTCAGGCTCGCGGCCGCCTGGGCATGCCAGTTTTGCGCTCCGTCGATCGCGGCGAGCAAGCCGCTGGTATCGAGCAGGATCACTCTCCGAACCCGGCGGCCAGCTCCTCATCGACCCGCTCCGCAAGCGTCGGATCATCGCTGTCGAAGAGCGGGAGCTTGGGGCGCGGATAGGCATGTTCCGCCGTCACCGACGTCAGCGCGGAACGGACGACATCGGCCTCGCTTCTACCTTGCGCGGCGGCGGTTCGCTCAAGCGCCGCTTTCAGGTCATCAGGGAGGTAGATCGTCGTACGTTTCATGCCATACATCATGACATACGCGGACGTTTGCGGACCACCGGTTCAATAAGCGCGCCCGGGACCGTCGACGGTTCACCCCGCCGGGATGGGGGTAGGCCTCAGGTATGACTACTGAGACCACACAGACACAGCCGGCGACCGACGACACGCGACCGGCGACACGCGGGAACGGCGGACCTATGCGCCTTCCTCGGACGACGGGCGCGCTGAGCGGAGCCCTGATCATCATCCTCGGAATTTGGGGGGCGCTGATCCCGTTCGTCGGTCCCTACTTCCACTATGCCTTCGGGAGCTACAGCACCTGGCACTTCACCGCCAATCGGCTCTGGCTTGACGTGCTCCCCGGCGCCGTCGCGGTGATCGGCGGCCTGATGCTGCTGAACAGCTCGCGCCGCTCGAGCGGAGTGCTCGGCGGCTGGCTGGCGATCGCGGCCGGCGTGTGGTTCGCGATCGGACCCGTCGTCAGCCTGTGGTGGCACGCTGCGGGCAACCCGATCGGCGCGCCGGTTGGCGGTCACATCCGGCAGGCGCTCGAGCTGCTCGGCTACTTCTACGCGCTCGGCGTCGCGATCGCCGCGCTCGCCGCGTTTGCGATGGGACGGTTCGTGTCCCGTCCGCGCGTGGCCGAGGAGCCCTTCGTGGCCGCGGGCGCCGTTTCGGGCGAGGTAGAAGAGCACCGGGCACGCCGCGGGCTCTTCCGGCGCCGCCGCACGGCCGCGGCCTGAGGGGCTCCTGGGCCCGCAAGCCCGCTGACCCGCTGGAACTCGCGCTGGTCATGTGCTACAAATAGCACATGACCAGTGTCGGGGTCAGAGAGCTTCGGCAGCGCGCGAGCGAGCTGCTGCGCCGAGTCGAGGCTGGCGAGAGCATCCAGATCACCGATCGAGGCCGGCCGGTGGCGGTTCTTGCACCGCTGCCCGAGGATCCTCTCGAGCGGTTGCGAATCTCAGGCGATTTGCGTGAGAGCGAGGGTGATCTCGAAGACCTGCCGGAACCACTGCCGCTACCGGGTGGCGTCGAGCCTCCTTCTGCCGTTCTCGCCCGGCTGAGGCGTGATGAGCGCTGAGCGCAGGCTCACCTACATCGACTCCTCGGCGATCGTCAAGCTTGTCGTTGCCGAGCCGGAATCCAACGTACTGCGGCGCTATCTGTCTCGCCGCCAGCCCCTAGTGAGCAGTGCTCTGGCGCGCACGGAGGTGGCGCGGGCGCTCCTCCCGAGCGGGCCCGAAGCCCTGGCTCGCGGTGAAGACGCATTGCGTCGAATTCAGCTGCTGCGCGTGAACGACCGCGTCCTGAGCGAGGCTGGCCGCATGGAGCCGGCCGAACTGCGTTCGTTGGACGCCATTCACCTCGCGAGTGTCAGTGAACTGGGCCCGTCGGTAACGCGCATCGTCACCTATGACGAGCGGATGGCGGAAGCCGCCAGGGCAATCGGCTGGTCCGTCGCGTCACCGAGCTAGTGCCCCTCGTCATGATGCTTGCGACGACGTGATCATCGCGAGCCTCGACGAGCCGCCGGAGGAACTCGAGCGGCGCACCGGCTGGGCGATCCAGCCCGAAGGTGCATGCCGCGGAGACGTGTGCGTCCCGCTCCCGTCGCCGTTTGACGTGCGCGAGCTGGCGCACCGGCTTCGGATGGCGCTCGTCCACGACGAGCAGCATGAGCTTTGGGCACTGGGACCGCCGGCCGCCGGCCACGCTCTGTCCAGCGCGGCGCTGCCCGAGATCGTGCTGCCGGACCAGCACGGTCGGCCGTTCGAGCTGCGCTCGCTGCGCGGGACGAAGGTGTTCATGATCGCCTGGGCCTCCTGGTGAGGGTGCCGCTTCGATCTGCCCGGGTGGCGGAAACTACGAGATGAGCTCCACGACGGCGGGCTCGAAGTCGTCAGCGTCGCGCTCGACACCGGCGGCATCGAGGCGGCGCTGCCCTGGATCGAGCGGGCGAAGACCAGCCACCCGGCGCTGGTCGACAGCTCCCACGTGCTCGACGAGCTGCTCGGGATCGTCAACGTGCCCAGCGGCGTGTGGATCGACGAGCGCGGCATGATCGTCCGCCCGCCCGAGCCGGCGTTCCCGTGGCATCCCCGCCAGCCAAGTGATGAGCTACTGGCACAGCTCCCGGCAATCCTGGTCGAGCAGCTCCAGGAGGCGCAGAAGATGCGGATCGACCCGGACGGCTACGTCGAGGCTCTGCGCGACTGGGTGGAGCGCGGCGACGCGTCGCCGTACGCGTTGTCGCCGGACGAGGTGATCACGCGTTCGGACCCTGTCAGCGAGGAGCGCTCCCGCGCGGCGGCGTCGTTCGAGATGGGGCAGCACCTGTACCTGGCCGGCCACTCGTCCGACGCGGCTCATTGGTTCCGCGAGGCCCACCGCCTCGCTCCGCACAACTGGACCTACAAGCGGCAGGCCTGGTCCCTGGCCGATCCCTTCCAGGGACCGACCGACGTCTACGACTCTGATTGGCTCACCGAGGTGCGGAAGCTGGGCGCCGAGAACTATTACCCGCCGCTCGAGCTGTAGGGCCCCAACGACCAATCGCCGTGATAGCGTCCCGCGGCGACATAACCAGCCGAATCGCCGGACCATCCGTGGCCGGCGAGCGGGGGACCCACAGTGGCCCCTTTGCCGCCGGGGCGAATCGCCGCAGCAGTGCGGCGTAGCGCACAGCGCGAGCCCGTCAGCTAACCCCGTAGGCTCACCCAGTAGGGAGGCTTCGCTTGGACGCGGTGCGTGACCTCGCACAGCTCGATCCGTGGCAGGAATCGCTTGAGCGCTCGCGCGCACGACGAAACCAGCAGTCCAGCCGGGCCAGCAGGCGGCGGAAGCGCCGTACCCGGAGGCTGCTCGTTCCGCTCGGTGCCGCGTTGGCTCTCGCGTCGCTCGCGGTCACTCTGCCGGGCCTGTTCGGCGGCCACGGCGCTCAGCCCTCGCTGGCTGCCGTCCAGGCCGCCCCCCTGCGCCCTGGCCTAAGCCTGCGCGATGTCGCCTCTGCTGTCGCGCCACCCCGGCTGGGCAGCGTCGCGAGCCACGACTCCAGAACGTGTCCGCTGGTCGACCAGGACACGGGTTACGTGAACCCGCTCCGGGACGCGAAGGTCATGTCCGAGCGGATCGACCAGGGAGTCGACTACGCCGGATCGGGCCGGCTGTCGGCGATCGGCGCGGGGCGGATCACCCACCTCGCCACCTCGGAGACCGGCTGGCCCGGGGCGTTCATCGAGTACCGCCTGTCCTCAGGGCCCGACGAGGGCTGCTACGTCTACTACGCGGAGGGCGTGACCGCGGCCCGGCAGCTACACGTGGGCCAGACGATCAGCGCCGGCCAAGCGATCGCGTCGATCATCCCCCACTATTCGAGCGGGATCGAGATCGGGTGGGGCGCCGGTGACAGCACGAAGACGTTGGCGGCGCAGCTGCGCCAGTGGGACTTCGAGCGCGATGCCGACAGCGTCCCGACGCGAACGGGGCGGAACTTCTCGGCCCTTATCGCCGCGCTCGGCGGACCGCCCGGGAAGGCGGAGGGCGGTTGAGATACTGCTCTCCAAAGTGGTAGCATGTGGCCACAAATGGCGGATCAGATCGGGATACGGGAGCTCCGCGATCACCTAACGGCGACGATTCGCCGCGTGCGCGACGGCGAGACGATCGAAATCACCCATCATGGCCGGCGGGTCGCGGTGCTGGCACCAGCTGCCACGGACAGAATCGACCGGCTGCTCGAAGCCGCCGACGTCACGCCGGGGAAACCGCTCGAGCGGCCGCTTCGGCGGTTTGCTCCGACCGGGGCGCTGAGCGTCAGCCAGGCGCTGGAGGACGATCGCGCTGAGCGCTGAGCGGCGGCTCATCTACGCGGATTCATCCGCGTTGGTCAAGCTCGTTATCGAGGAACCGGAAAGCGCCGCACTCGCCAACTACCTCACCAGCGATTGCGTCCTGGCAACGAGCCGGCTCGCGGAGGTCGAAGTCTCCCGCGCGACGTCGCTGGCGAATCCGAGCCCGGACGTAGGCGAGGAGGTAGACAGACTGCTCGCCTCATGCTTGCTCGTATCGGTTAGTGCGCAGCTCCTGCGCTCGGCCCGCAGGCTTACCTCGGCTACCGTGCGGACGCTAGATGCGGTCCACCTTGCCAGCGCGCTGCGGATCGAGGCAGACGAGCTGCTCGCCTACGACCGCCGGCTGCTCGCCGCCGCCGCCGAGCAGGGCCTGACGGGCGCCAGTCCCGGACATCCTTAACTGGTCCACTCCGCCCCGGATCTCTCGACTTCACGCGTTACAGTTGAAGCCGGAAATGGCGGTAGGAACCGAGACGGTCCAGGTTGTGATGCCCGCGATGGGCGACTCCGTGTCCGAGGGCACGGTGCTCGAGTGGCACAAGCACGAGGGCGATACGGTCGTGGCCGACGAGACGATCGTCGAGATCTCGACGGACAAGGTCGACGCCGAGGTCCCCTCGCCCGCCAGCGGCACGGTCATGAAGATCTACGCCGCCGAGGGCGATGCGGTCGCCGTCGGCGCTGTTCTGGCCGAGATTTCGATCAACGGCGACGGTGCGACGCAGGACAACGGCGGCGCCGTGGCGAGCCCGACCGAGGCCACGCCTGTGTCCGCCGAGTCCCCGCCCGCGTCCGTCGAGGAGCACGTCGCGGCCGCCGCCACCGAGGCAGAGCAGAGAGGCCGCCAAGGAGGCCGCGATCGGCGAGACGATCGACATCGTCACCCCTGCGGGCGGAGAGTCGGTCACCGAGGGGACGATCCTCGAGTGGTCGGTCAAGGTCGGCGACACCGTCAAGGACGGCGACACGGTCGTCGAGATCTCGACCGACAAGGTCGACATGGAGCTTCCTGCGCCCGCCACCGGGACGATCACCGAGATCCTGGCCGAGGACGGCGAAACGGTCACGGTCGGGCAGGTGATCGCGCGGATGACCAAGAGCGCCGCCGGGGCGAGCGCTCCGGCGCCATCGGCGCCGGCGCCAAGCAGCCAGCCGGCGCCGGACGTGCCTGACGGCGACGGCGCCAACATCTCCCCGGTCGCCCGGCGGATCGCCGCCAGCGAGGGGATCGACCTCGGGGGCGTCGTCGGGACCGCCCGCGGCGGGCGGATCACCAAGGCCGACGTGCTGGCGGCAGCCGGCAACGGCGCGGCCGCGACAGCCGAACCCAAAAAGGCGGCCCCTGAAAGGGCCGCCCCCATAACTGGAACCCAGCCGCTCCGGGGAGGGGCCGCGGCCCTGGCCCGCTACATGGACGAGAGCCGTTCGGTTCCGACCGCCACCTCGTTCCGGACAATGACCGTGACCGCGCTCGACGAGCGTCGCAAGCAGCTCAAGAACGCGGGGTACCGGGTCTCGTTCACCCATCTGATCGCCTACGCGATCGCGCGCGTGGGGACGGCGGACATGACGGTCATGGCCAACCACTTCGCCGAGATCGACGGCAAGCCGAACAGGGTGGACGACGGCGCGGTCAACCTCGGCCTGGCGGTCGACGTCGAGAAGAAGGACGGGAGCCGCACGCTGATGGTGCCGGTGATCCGCGACGCCGGCCGGCTCAGCTTCGCCCAGTTCCTCGATGCCTACAACGCGCTCGTCGAGAAGGCGCGGACGAACACGTTGGGCGCCGACGACCTTGTCGGCGGCAACTTGACGCTGACCAACCCGGGCGGGATCGGTACGGTCGCATCGGTTCCGCGGCTGCTGGTCGGGCAGGGCACGATCGTCGCGACCGGCTCGATCGCCTACCCCGTCGGGCTGGGCACGATCGGCGCGATGATCGGCGCGGAGAAGGTCATGACGATGACCTCGACCTACGACCACCGGATCATCCAGGGCGCCGAGTCGGGCCGTTTCCTGCAGCGGATCGAGGCGCTGCTGCAGGGCGAGGATGGTTTTTATGAGGGGGTATTCCGCGATCTAGGGGCGGAGCTCCCGGAGCTGCCGCCACCGCCCGCTCCGGCAGCGGCTGCCGCGGCGGCGACGCCGAGCGCGGCGCCGACCGCCGCGCCGGGTGGCGTCGACGAGGAGCTGATGGAGGCCGTCCAGGCCGCCACCTCACTGGTCAAGGCTCACCGCACGCACGGCCACCTGGCGGCGAAGCTCGACCCACTCGGCCGCGAGCCCGAGGGTGACCCGGCGCTCGATCCCGAGCCGCTGCACCTGACTCCGGAGCTGATGGCCAAGATCCCCGCGCGGATCCTGCGGGTGTGGGTCCCGGGTGCGACCCTCGCCGACGCACTCCCGCACCTGCGGGAGACCTACTGCGGGCCGATCGCGTACGAGATCGAGCACATCGCCTCGCACCGCCAGCGGCTGTGGCTGCGGGAGGCGATCGAGTCCGGGACGTTCCGCATGCCGCTCACCAACGACGAGCAGAAGGCGCTGCTCAAGCGTCTGACGGAGGTCGACGCGCTCGAGCGGTTCATGCACAAGGCCTATCTCGGCCAGAAGCAGTTCTCGATCGAGGGGCTCGACATGACCGTCCCGATGCTCGACGAGCTGATTCAGCTCGCGGCCACGCGCGGCGCGCGGGAGATCGTGATCGGGACGGCCCACCGGGGCCGGCTGAACATCCTGGCGCACAACCTCGGGCGGCCCTACGGGACGATCTTCGCCGAATTCGAGGGGACCTCGACGCTCGAGGCGGTGACCACGATCCCGCAGGGCGGGACCGGCGACGTCAAGTACCACCACGGCGCCCAGGGCTCCTACCAGCTCCAGCACGGCGAGTCGATCATCGTCCGGCTCGAGTCGAATCCTTCCCATCTGGAGTTCGTGGCGCCGGTGGCGTCGGGCGCGACCCGGGCGGCGCAGACCACGCGCCAGGGTCCCCACGCCCACCAGGACACCGACGCGGCGATCCCGATCATCGTCCACGGCGACGCGGCCTTCCCGGGGCAGGGCGTGGTCGCCGAGACCCTGAACCTGCAGGCGCTCGACGGCTACACGGTCGGGGGCACGATCCACCTGATCCAGAACAACCAGGTTGGCTTCACCACCGACCCTGACGACGCCCGCTCGACGACGTGGGCGTCGGATCTGGCCAAGGGCTTCGATGTGCCGATCATCCACGTCAACGCCGACGACGTTGCGGCGTGCGTGTCGGCCGTCCGGCTCGCGTTCGCGTTCCGCCAGGAGTTCGGCCACGACGTTCTGATCGACCTGATCGGCTACCGGCGGTTCGGCCACAACGAGGCCGACGAGCCGGCCTACACCCAGCCGGAGATGTACCAGGTGATCAAGAAGCACCCGCCCGTTCGCGAGCTGTTCGCCCACCGCCTGATCGAGGCCGGGGTGGTGAGCGAGGAGGAGTCGACGGAGATGACCGACGCCGTGTGGGCGCGTCTCACCGACGACCACCAGGACCTCAAGGAACGGCTGGCGTCGCACAAGGAGGTCGAGCACGCCACCGGTGAGTACCAGCTCGACCGCACCGCGTCGCCCGAGGTCAAGACCGCCGTCTCGGCGGATCGGCTCGAGGTGTTGAATGAGGAGCTGCTCGCGGTGCCTAACGGGTTCACGGTCCATCCGAAGCTGGTGCGTCAGTTCGAGCAGCGACGGGAGGCGGTCGGTCCTTCAGGGGGAATCGTGTGGGCGCACGCGGAGGCGTTGGCGTTCGCCACGCTGCTGACCGAGGGGATTCCGATTCGGCTGACCGGACAGGACACCGAGCGCGGCACCTTCAGCCAGCGCCACCTGGTCCTACACGACCCGAAGACCGGTCAGGAGCACTGCGCGATGCAACACCTGCCCGGGGCACTGGCGCCGATGGAGCTCCACAACAGCCCGCTGTCGGAGATGGCGTGCCTGGGGTTCGAGTACGGCTACTCACAGGAGGGGCCGGAGACGCTGGTGCTGTGGGAGGCCCAGTTCGGCGACTTCGTCAACGGCGCGCAGGTGATCATCGACCAGTTCATCGTCTCGGGGCTGGCCAAGTGGGGCCAAACATCGCGCCTGACGCTGCTGTTGCCCCACGGCTACGAGGGTTCCGGCCCCGAGCACTCGAGCGCGCGTTTGGAGCGCTTTCTGCAGCTCGCCGCCGAGGGCAACATCAGGATCGCCAACCCGACGACGCCGGCGCAGTACTTCCATCTCCTACGCCGACAGGCGCGGATCGCCAAGCAGAGGCCGCTCGTCGTGATGACTCCCAAGTCGCTGCTGCGGCTGCAGCAGGCGACGTCGTCTTTGGATGAGCTGGCGAACGGTCGGTTCCAACCGGTGCTGGCGGAGCCGGGCATCGAGGCGGCGGAGGTCAGGCGCCTGATCCTGTGCAGCGGCAAGATGTACTACGACCTCGCCGACAGCCCGCTCCGGGGCGAGCGTCCGGAGATCGCGATCGGCCGGATGGAGCTGTTGTATCCGTTCCCCCAGGCCGAGTTGCTTGGGCTGCTGGAGAGCTACCCGCAGCTGTCCGAGGTCGTCTGGGTCCAGGAGGAGCCCCGGAACATGGGGGCGCGGGCCCACATGTCGGCGCGACTGCGCCAGCTCCTGCCGCCCGGGATCCGATTCGGTTACATCGGCCGGCCCGAGCGGGCTGCCTCGGGGGAGGGGTACCCGGTGGCGCACGCCGAGGAGCAGCACCGGATCGTCTGCACCGCGCTCGACATGGATTGCACGGTGTCGCAGTTCCCGCGGTTGCTGCCAGGCGAGCGGTGAAGCTTCGCCCCGCAAGCCCAGGCTTGCGGGGCGTACTGCGTTTGCGCCCGGCCTAGAGCAGGTTGAAGATGAAGTCGTACTCCGCGCCGCCATCGCGGGCGAGGAGCGCCATCTGGCCACGCGCGCCGGCGTAGGCGCCCGTCCCGCCCGTGATCGCCAGGACGCTGTTCTTGGCGTCGTAGTACGGCCCTTCGACCGTGATCTGACCCTTTGGCAGGAATGTGGTCCAGGCGCATTCCCAGCTGCCGTCCGCCGGCGAGATCCGCACGCACGACCCCTGGTCGGTCCCGACCTGAGTCGTGTCGGTGGGGTCGTAGACCTTGTTGTGCCAGGTGAGCAGGTTGCCCGTGACGTCGCCCGGGCCACCGGAGTTGACGACCGTGTCGGTCACGGCATGCTCGATGACGTGGACGACGTGACCCCGGCGCCAGTCGCCGCCGTGTCTCACGGCGGGCCCCTTCGCGGCGTCGGCGATCCGTGGAAGGCCGATCACCACGAACGCGACCAGCGCCGAGAGAACCACGGCGAGGCTGACCCGCGTCTTGGCTCCAGCTAGGGGCAATGACTTCCCTCTCATGAGACCTACCTCCTTTGAGCGCTCAGGGCTCATCGGGTATCAGGATCGGCCTACGTTACGCGGGGGTCGCGGTCGCCGCCAGTTGCCGCGCTCTGGTCTTGGCCGCCGTGACCTCCTCGGTGAGGGTGTCGATGTCATACACGCCGTAATGGCGGCGGCCGTTGATGAAGAACGTCGGCGTGCCGGAGACGCCGCTCTCGTCAGCGCTGGCGACGTCCTCGCTGATCCGGGGGGCGTAGTCGCGGCGACGCAGCTCGTCGCGGAAGCGGTCCACGTCCAATCCGAGCTCGGTGGCGTAGCGAGTCAGATCCCTCGGCGTGAGCTCACCCTGATGGGAGAGCAACGTGTCGTACATCTCCCAGAACTTGCCCTGAGCCGCGGCTGCCTCCGATGCCTCGGCGGCGAGCTGCGCGCTCGGATGGACGTCGTTCAGCGGCAGGTGGCGCCATACGTAACGCACGTCGTCGCCGAGCGAGGAGAGCAGCTGGCGGATCACCCCCTCAGCCTGACCGCAATACGAACATTCAAAGTCTCCGTATTCGACCAGCGTCACGGGCGCGTCATCCGGTCCGCGAATGTGGTCGCGCTCCGGGTCGACGTCTTCCACGAGATCGATGATGTCCTCGGCGGTCCGTCCGATCTGGCGGGCACGGACCGCGGTCGGCAGCCGCCGGATGACCCGCGTCACCACCCACGCCAGCGCCGGCGCCAGCACCACGGTACTTAGCGTCCCCAGCCGGGCCTCGTCCAGCCGCTCACCGGTGAACGCCAGGCTCGAGACGAGCAGCGACACCGTGAAGCCGACCCCGGCGCACGCGCCCGCCGCGACGAGCACGGGACCGCTGATCGGTGAGCGGGGCCCATGCAGGGAGGGGCGGGTGGCGAGCCAGGTGCCCGCGTACACCCCGATCGGCTTGCCGACCACGTACCCGAACACGATCCCCAGCGTGATCGGTGAGGTGACGGCGTCGCTCAGCAGCCTTGCCGTCAGGTGTATGCCCGCGTTTGCGAGCGCGAACAGCGGCACGATCACGTAGCTCGTCCACGGATGCAGGTCGTACTGGAGTCGTTCGTTGGGCGAGATCGCCGACTGCAGGCTCTGCTGTGCCGAGCGCGCGAGCTCCGGGGTGGGTTGCTCGCGGAACGACCGGGTCAGGGCCGTGGCTCGCTCGAGGTCCTCCCGCGACGGCGGGTAGGCGCTCGTCGCCAACCCGATCGCCAGGCCGGAAATGACCGGGTCGATCCCCGATTTGAGCATCGCGATCCAGATCCCGACGGCCAGCCCGATCGAGACCGGCCGCCGCCCGAACGGGGCGTAACGCAGCGCCACCAACGCCCCGAACAACACGGCCGCGATGCCGAGCGCCACGAACGACACGTGAGTCGTGTAGACGGTCGCGATCACGACGAGCGCCGCGAGATCGTCGACCACAGCCAGAGTGAGCAGAAAGACCCGCACGCGTACGGCGGTACGGGGGGTCACGAGCGCAACCGCTCCGAGCGCGAACGCTGTATCCGTCGACATCGCGGCGCCCCATCCGTGCGCGCCCGCGCGGCCGGCGTTGAAGGCCAGATAGATCAGGATCGGGACCGTGAACCCGGCGATCGCGGCGACCACCGGAATCGCGAGTCGCCGGCGATCGCGCAGCTCGCCGAGGTCGAGCTGGCGCTTGGCCTCGAGCCCCACCACTAGAAAGAACAACGTCATCAGGCCTTCGTTGACCCAATGGCGAAGGTCCATGCTGATACCGGCGCTCCCGATCTGAATCGAGAGCTTCGTCGTCCACACCGACTCGTAGGAGTGCAAGACCGGCGAGTTCGCCCACACCAGGGCCGCGATCGCGGCTCCCAGCATCACCGCTGCCCCGCCCGTCTCCGTGGTCAGGAAGGTCCGTACAGGCGCGGCGAGATTCCGCGCCCACGCGGTCCGCCCGCCGTAGCTGATGGCCTCTGAATTCGCGCTCATTGCCGCGATGCGCAGGTCTAGCACCATCGTCGGCCAAACGCCCGGAAGGTTCGCCGGGCGCAGGTCGGCGGCGGGGGCTGGGCTAGCCGCCGGGGCGCGGCTCGGGCGCGATCTCGTTTCTTTCGATGGTGAACAGCACGCCAATCTCGTTGCGGATGGCGAGGCGCGGCGTGTCGTGCACGAGGAGTGTGCTCAATACGCCAGGGCTCGGATGTCGGGCCGGTGTTGGCGGGCTATCCACCATCGCCGTAACACTCTCGACACGCTCCGCCACAAACTCGCCACATCTAGCTGCGCGAGCGCCCGAGATCCCGTCCGCGCCCGGCAACCTCGGCGATCGCGCGTCGTGGCGGGTATAGCCTTGCTGAGCCCTTGGTAACGGCAGCGGGGCGGCAGCGTTCACGTATTGAACGCCGTTAGCGCCCGCCCCGCGCCCCCGCGAAGACCGACATCGAATCCGGTCCGTAGTTATTCATCGAGTACACGGTATTGGTGCGGTCGTTGACGGCGACGACGTTTGGGAGTGATCCGACCGGCTGCTCCCGTATCTGGTTGGCGCAGCCCTTGGTCTGCGTGGCGTTGCAGTCAGATCCGTTGATCTCCGACACCTCGGCACTGAAGAAATCGGGGATGTAAAGGAAGCCGGTCCGGTTGTTGATCTCGACGTCAAACGGTCCGACGCCCACGGTTGCCGTGGCCGCCGGCGCGCCGCAACCGGACAGGTCTCTGCCGTTGCAGGTCGCGCCGTTGAAGATGGACACGGTCCCAGGGACGTCGCCGTCATTCCAGTCCGGCACGTAGACGGTGTCGGTGTGGTCATCCACGCCGATGTTGTTGGGCTCGAATCCGGCGGCGAACTCGGGAGCAGGGTGATGGCACCTCGAGTGATCGGTCGCGTTGCAGGTGGCGCCGTTGATGACGGAGAGCGCTCCCGGAGGACCGAACCCCGGCCCGTAGACGGTGTCGTTCCGAACACTGAGAGCGAGCAACTCCGTGCCGTCCGCGACCGTGACCGATGCAGGCTCCTGGTCGCATCCCGAGGTGACCTCAGCGTTGCACGTCGTTGCGTCCATCACCGCGACCTTGTTCGCCGCACCCTCGCCCTCGTAGGGCGCGTACAGGGTGCCCGTCTTCGGGTTGAGCACCGGCGGCCCGGGGTTCGGGCCGACCGTGAGCTGCGGCCATGTCGCGGAGCACCCCGCCGTATCGGTGGCGGTGCAGTGGGCGATGTTGATCACCGAGATGTAGTTGCCGAAGAAGTCGGCCGAGTACAGCGTGTGGGTGGCTTCATCGATCGCTCCGGTACGCATGTTGGCCTGCGAATAGCCGACCGGGATCTCCGCCACCGGCGCACAGCCGCTCACATCTCCCGCACGGCACGTCTTCGCGTTCAAGACGTCGATCTGCGGCAGGAAAGAGTTGCCGGCGTAGATCGTGTTTGTCGTCTGGTCGACCACCGTCAAGAACTCCGGGTTGGAAGCGCTCGGCGCTTCGAGCCGGCAGCCCGAGCTGTCGACCGCGTTGCAGTGGCGGATGCTCTCCGCCTGCAGGAAGCTCTGCCCGCCCACGTTGACGACGAACACCGTGCCCGTCTCCGGATCAAGTGCGAACGTGTTCGGGGTCCCGCCCGACTCGGGCGGATTGAACGTGGCCGTTTCGTTGTGCGGGCGTGCCGAGCACCCGGAGGTGACCGTGCCGTTGCAGAACCTGGTATCGAACTCGGAGATCGTCTCGTCGGTGTCGTTGATCGCAAACAGCGTGTGCAACGAACCGTCGAGGGCCAGGAACGTGGGATCTGACCCGGTCGGCACCTGGGCCGGCGACTGCCCGCAACCCGACTTGACCTTCGCGTTGCAGGTGGCGCCGTTGATTACCGCCACCGACCCGTTGTTGAAGCTCGTGTTGGCGACGTAGACCGTGTCGGTCCCCTGATCGACCACGAGGTCGAAGGGGTTGGGCCCGGAATGGATCTTGTGCCCGCTCTGACCGCAGCCGTTTCCATCCGTGCCGTTGCACGTTGCCCCGTTGAACACGGACACGGTGTCCCCGTTCTCGTTGGTCCCGTCGTCCGCGACGTAGACGGTGTCGGTCGCGAGATCGACGTCGACCCAATCCGGACCACGAGGGTCGTTGATCGTCCTCACCGGGTCGTTGCATCCGGTAGCGCTCACCGCGTTGCACGCGGCCACGTTCAGGACGAACACGTGGCCATTCGGGTCCGCGACGTACAGAGTGTGCGTCAGTGGGTCGAGGGCCGCGTAGACCAGAAATCCTCCGACCTGAATCGTCGCCACCGGCTTGTCGCAGCCGTCCGTCACCTTCGCGTTGCACCGCGCGCCGTTGACGACCGACACTGTGCCGGTGGCGTTGGCCGTGTAGATCGTGTCGGTGCTGGGGTCCACGGTGGCGGCGATCGGCTCCGAGCCGACGGTGGCTCTGGCGACCACCGAGCAGCCCGTGTCCGATCCGGGTCTGCACTTCGCCGCGTTGATCACGTCGATCACGTCGTCGGCTGTGGCGTCGCAGGAGTCGTTTGAGCTCGGATCGCCGCACTGGATCGGCACGTACAGCGTCCGCGTCTTGGGATTGGCGATCGGCACGCCTGGACTGCCGTCGAGCGTGACCGACCCCCGGCTTTGTCCCCAACTCATCCCGGTCCAGGTCGCCATGCGAGCGACCACCCTCCCGGGCGCGCGGCCCTGCGGCGCGAAGGCCCGCAGCATGGGTGGCCACGCCGCGGAACGTCAGCGCCGAGCTGGCGCTGGGGCCTGCACCCAGAACGACGAGTATCGAAGTCGAGGCGATCGCGAGCAACCACGGTCGCATTCCTCGGTCAATACGACTCTTCATGTGACTGCCTCCTGTCGTTCGCGCGCGGCCGCCGCCCCGCGTCACCTCTATATGTCCGGGGCCGATCATCTGTGACCGCCCGTGTCGAGCTCAGGCCGGACCCAGATTGAGTTCATGAGGCGCTCGCACGGAATGCCGGCGTGTTCACTGGCGTGCTTGACGGTCGCTCGCGAAGGGCCCTCGAACAGACACAGCACGAGGTCGTCGTCGGAGAACAGCAGCGCGCCGAGATACCTGACCCCATCGCGATCGGAACGCGAACCGTCCTGCGTGGCTCGGGCAGCGACCTGTTCGAGCTGCGATTCGCTGACGCCGGGCCAGTAGCACTTCGCTGCGTACAGCATTGTGCGCGCAGCGTCACCGAGGGGTGTTTCAAAGCGGTTTCAACGCAGTCACAGCGACTGGCGGGCAGCACCTCTTTGCGAGAAACTTGGCGCGAGGCAACGTGGGCACTCCGCTTCAGTTCGGGATCTTGGGGCCGTTGGAGGTTCTCCGCGACGGTGTAGTCGTCGCGATCGGCGGGCCCAGGCAGCGGGCGCTTCTGGCCCTGCTGCTGTGTAACGCCAACCGGGTTCTCTCACGCGACCGCCTGATCGATGAGCTGCTGGCTGATGAATCCGCGCGGTCGCCCGAGCGGACGCTACGGGTGCAGGTTTCTCGTTTGCGCAAGGCGCTGGCCGACGACGGCGATGAGAGGCGCCTTGAGGCGCGTTCGCCCGGATACCTGCTCCGGGTGGACGACGGCGAGCTTGATCTGCACGCCTTCGAACGGCTCGCCGCGGAGGGGCGAGCGGCGCTCGAGCACGACGATTCCGCTCGCGCCGCACAGCTGTTACGGGAAGCGGAGGGACTGTGGCGCGGCCGGCCGCTGGCCGATTTGGAGTTCGAACCCTTCGCGCGCTTTGAGGTGCAGCGACTCGAAGAGCTCCGTCTGTTGGCGCTCGAAGATCGGTTCGACGCCGAGCTGGCGCTCGGACACCACGCCGCGCTGTGCCCCGAGCTCGCGACGCTGACCTCCGAGTATCCCTTGCGCGAACGGTTACGCGGCCAGCTGATGCTCGCGCTCTACCGATCCGACCGCCAGGCGGATGCGCTCGCGGTCTACAGGCAGACCTCCGACCTGCTGCGCGAGGAGCTCGGACTGGATCCGAGTCGAACCCTTCGGGAGCTCGAGCGGTCGATCCTCGAACAGGACTTCAGCCTCGATGCCGGCGCTCGCGTGTCGACCGCGGTCCGCGACGACGGACCGGCCACATGTCCGTTCAAGGGGCTCGAGTTCTTCGACCGCGCCGACGCCGGCCACTTCTTCGGCCGCGAGCGGGTGGTCGCCGAGCTTCTCGCACGAACGGCGGACTCGAGCCTCGTCGGGATACTTGGCCCGTCCGGGATCGGCAAGTCCTCGCTGCTGCGCGCCGGTGTGCTGGCGGCACTGAGCGCCGGAGAACTGCCCGGGAGCGCGGGCTGGCGTCAGGTGGTCTTGCGTCCAGGTGAGGAGCCGTGCCGCCAGCTGGCAGGCGCCCTCGGGGCCGAGGACCCCGGTGCTGTGCTAGCCCAGCTCGCGCCGGGTGAGCGGCTGGTTGTAGCCGTCGACCAGCTCGAAGAGCTGTTCACGACGTGCGAGCGCGAGGACGAGCGAGCCCTCTTTCTCGAGCGGCTCTTGGCGGCGGCGCGCGACGACCAGCGGCGGGCACTCGTCGTGGTGGCGCTGCGGGGCGATTACTACGCGCGTTTCGCGCCGTATTCCGGGTTCGCCGATTTGCTCAGCAGCGGCCACGTGTTGGTGGGGCCGATGGATCGTGACGAGCTAGCCAGTGCGATCGAGGCGCCCGCGGCGCAGGCGGGTCTAGAGGTCGAGCGTCCGCTGATCGACGCGCTGGTGGCCGACGCAGCGGCGCAGACGGGAGGGCTACCGCTGCTCTCGGCGATGCTGCTGGAGTTGTGGGGCGCACGCGACGGGCGAGTACTCCGCTACGAGAGCTACCGCTCCAGTGGCGGCATGCACGCAGCGGTCGCCCGGCTGGCCGAATCGGCCTACGCGCGCCTCGCGAAGCCTCAGCGGGAGGTCGCGCAGAGCGTGATGCTGCGGCTTGCGACAGAGCAGGACGGCGCTCTCGTCCGGCGCAGGGCGCCCGTCGCCGAGCTCGAGCGAATCAACGGCGCCAACCCCGTCGTCGCGGCGCTGATCGACGCTCGGCTCCTGACCCTCAGCGACGGCCGGATCGAGCTCTCCCACGAGGCGCTCCTGCGGGAATGGCCACGCTATCGCACCTGGCTCGAGGAGGACCGAGCCGGGCGGCGGCTGCACGCGCATCTCACCTCGGCCGCCGAGGAGTGGGAGACGGGGGATCGTGATCCAGGCGAGCTGTATCGCGGCGCGCGGCTGGTCGCGGCCGTGGACTGGGCCGGCCAGCACGGAGATCGCCTGAACTCGCTCGAGAGCGCCTTTCTTGATGCCGGCAGGCTCGAGAGCCAACACGAGCAGCGCCGACAGCGCTCGCAGAACCGGCGGTTGCGAGTGCTCCTGATCGCCGTCGGGGCGCTGCTCGCCGTAGCCGTCGGTGCCGCGATCGTCGCGGCTATCAAGCAGGAGACCGCCAGCAACGAGGCCCGCGCCGCACTGGCCCGACAGCTCGGCGCCGAAGCGGTGAACGAGCCGCGGCTCGATGTCGCGATGCTGATGGCGCGCGAAGCGGTGAGGCTCGATCGCTCCCCGCAGACCGAGGGCACGCTGCTGGCAACGCTGCTTCGCAGCCCGGCGGTGATCGGGACGATCGCGCTGCCGGGCAACACCACGGGGAAGCTGGCGTTCAGCCCGGATGGTCGAACATTGGCAATTGCAGACTCGCTCGGCGAGCTGCGCCTGTACGACCCGCGCACACACAAAGCCACCGCCGCGCCGCTGGGCGAGCTGGCCGAGAATCAGACCCCCGTCTACTCCGACGACGGGACGCTCCTCGCGTACCGCACCACCGAATGTCAGTGCGGCCTCGGGGCGGGCATCGCCGTCCGCGACGCCCGCACGCTTGTGCCGGTTGTCACCGTGCCGACGCCGATCGCGCCCGGCGACATCCCAGGCGGAAGCATCGCGATCGCGCCGAACGACGGCGCCGTCTATTACGCGTACTGGGTTTCGCCAAGGGCTGGGGCGCCGGCCGAGGCGTATCTCCGGCGGTGGACGCTGCCGAACGGCAGAGCGCTCGGGACCGTCCGCATCGGGTCAGGACCTCTGCTGGCGATGAGGTTGGTCGATGCCGGCTCCCGCGTGGTGATCGTCACCCGACGGAGCCTCAGAGTGTTCGAGGCGCGCTCACTGCGCCTGCTGCGGACCCGGGCGATCACACGAGCACCCGCTGCGCCGGCCGCCGCCGCCATCAGTCCCGACGGGCGCACTGTCGTGATCGGGTCGCGCGCAGGAGTCGTCTCCTTCTTCGACGCTGATACGGGGAGAGCGCGCTCATCGACCGACGCGCACAATGCCGCCGTCTCCAGCATCGTCTACACGCCGGACGGTAGGACGCTCGCGACCGTCGACAGCGACGACACGGTGATCGGCTGGAATCCGCGGACCGAGACGCCTGACGAGGTCCTGACCGGTCCTCCCGGGGGAGTGGCCGGGGCCGCGCTGAGCCCTGACGGGAGCACGCTCTACACATCCTCGCTCGACGGGGTTCTGCTCGAGTGGGATCTCTCCGGCGGCCGGAGCTTCGGAAGCCGCTCACGGTTGGGCGCGGCGTCGCGGTGCTGCGATCCGGTCGCACCGCCCGGGGCGCCCTTGGCGCTATCCCCCGACGGCACAAGGTTCGCGGCGCGCGTGGCGCCGTCCACGGTGGGGTTGTTCTCCACCCGGACCCTGCAACGGCTCGCGTCGTTCACGATCCGCCACGATGGAATCGGAGTCACCGCGCTCGCGTGGTCACCGGGCGGCGCCGAGCTCGCCGTCGGCGGCCACTCGGGGAACGTACAGCTGTGGAGCACGGACGGAACGCCGCGGCTCTTCCGCTCGCTCGCCGGGCTGCGATCGATACTCGGCCAGCCCGAGGCGGTCCAGGCCATCGCGTTCTCTCCGAACGGCAGCGTCGTCGCCGCAAGCGATGACGACGAGATCGGGTCAAGTGCCGGAGGATCCGCCAGCGCCGATCACGCGAGCCTCGCGATCTGGCAATCCGCCACTGGGAGGCTGCTCGCACTCCCCAACCTGAGCACCAACCTGGACAACACCGCGGGTCCGGCCGGTGACGATCTGCTCGCGTTCTCGCCCAACGGGAAGCTGGTCGCGATGAGCATGTTCGACCGCAGCATCCTGGTCCTGGGCGTCCCAACGGGTCAGGTCCGCCAGGTGCTCAGTTCCCCGGCGGGTAGCTCGTCGCTCGCGTTCGCGCCGGACGGTACGCTCGCCGCCGGTACCCCTGCCGGGACCGTCGAGTTGTGGAACCCGATCACCGGGACGGAGGCCGGTGCTCCTCTCGTCGTTGCCGGGACCGCGGTCACGAGCCTCGCCATCGCCCCCACCGGCCAGAGCTTCGTCACGACTGGCCTCGGCGAGGGCAGCGTGAAGCTGTGGTTCACCGCCGCGCTTCATCAGCAGGGTCTCGCCTTCAACACCGATCAGAGGGCCACGGCGAGCGTCGCGTTCGAACGTGGCGGCAGCCGTCTGCTCGCCGTCGACGATCAAGGCAACGGTTTCAGTTGGCCGACGGCGGTCTCGGACTGGGAGGCTCGGGCCTGCGCGGTCGCCGGGCGCAACCCCACTCCTCAGGAGTGGTCGGCGCTGGGTATCGGCCACGCCTATTCGAACGTGTGCCCCTGAGCGCGTGCGCCTATTTCAGCGAGGTGAAACTCAGATCCCAGATACCGTTGTTCCAGATCGCGTTGACGCCCGCGACGTCGCGAGACTCGATGCTCGCGGCGTTGTTGAACGTCTCCGGCGCCGCGACTGCCTGGTCGACCAGCAGCTTGTCGACGTTGGCCCACGCCTGTGCCCGGGCAGCGGGATCGACCACGAGCGTGGCGCGGGCCATCGCCGAGTTGATCCGCGGATCGTTCACCTGCCCCCAGTTTGAGTTATTGGTTGGCGTGATCAGCGGGCCGTAGAACGGCACGTAGAGAACCGACTGCGGGTCGGCGAAATCGCGCACCCACCCGACGCTTGGACACGAGTCGACTTCTTCCTTGGGCACGCCGCAGTACTTGCCGTACATGTCCTGCTGGTCGACCTGTCGCACGTCCGTGTGAAAGCCGAGGCGCCTGAACGCTTGATTGACGATCACCGTGACCGCCGGCCAGTTTCCGCTGTCGTTGGCCACGATCTGGATCGTCGCCTTCCCGGTGTACTTGCCGCTCGGGTAACCGGCGAGCTTCATGTACCGCTCGGCGACTGCCAGGTTCCCGTTGACGTCCGCGTTGTAGTCGGTCCGCGGCCCGCCGGCGCCGCCGGCCTCCTCGTAGCCGTCGACTCCGGGGTAGATGAAGTGGGTCATCGGCGTCGCGAACAGGGGGCCGCCGTTGGCTTTAACGATCGCCTCTCGGTCCAGCGCCGCCCACACCGCTCTCCGGGCGTCCAGGTTCCGCATCGGACCGGCCGAGTTGTTCAGCGCCATGTAATAGTCGCCGCCGCCGCCACCCGTGAACGTCACCTGAGACGGATATTCCTCGTATGCCTGATCGATGATCGACTGCGCCGGCGGGTCGAGCTCGACTGCGCCGGAGCCTTTGAGCACCCGCTCGCCAATCACGTTTGGCGATCCTCCCATCTCGACGTTGATCTGGCTCAGGTACGCCGGCCGGTAGTCGGTCGACGCCTTCCAGTTCGGGTTGCGCACCAGGATCGCGGACTTACCTGGCTCGTAGCCGATGCCGGCTATCCGACCGGCGACGTTGGACTTCAGCATGTAGGGCCCAGTCGCGACGAGGTAGGTCGTACCGTAAGTGGTGTGGCCGTGCGTATCGAGCGGCCCGGCGAATGACTCGGGGACCGGTGCCGACAACGGCAGAGTCAGCGCCTGGATCAGAAGACCGGCTCCCGGCGTGGTCATATGGAAGACGATCGTGCTCCTGTTCGGCGTCTGGATCCCCGGGATTGGGCCGCCCCTGTAGGTGGGGCTCTGTGCCCCTTGGAGTGGCGCCGTGGCCGCGGAGCCGAAGTACGCGGCAAAGTAGGGGTTGCCCACGTTCGGGTTTGCTCCCCGCTCGATCGCGTAGGCGATGTCCTGAGAGGTGACGGCGCGGTTGATTGGCGGGCTGAAGTGGACGTCTGTCCGGATGTGCACGGTCACCGTCCTGCCGGCGTCCGTGATCCCTCCGTTCGACGTTGTGGGCATGAACGCCGCCATGTCTGGGGCGATCGTCGCGTAGCTGTTCGGCAGATAGGAGAACAGCGGCCGCTGCGTCGCGTAATCGATGGCGTAGTCGAGCACGTAATACGACTCGCCGGGATCGAGGTTGATGAGATCCGCGGTCGTGTAGGCCGTGAGCGTTCCGCCCCGCTTCTTGCCGGTGAGCTGCTGATCCGCGGGATTCTCACCGGGCTTCAGCGGCATCGCCGCGTCGAATACGACCGGGCTCGACGCGCCCGAACTCGCCGAGCTGGCCGAGCTGCTTGCGCCGCACGCGGCCAGCCCCACGGCGACGACGGCGCTCGCGACGATCATCGCTGCGCGGTGGCTGCGATCGCCGCGGCCCCCGGACAACGTCCTCCGCTCAGGCCTGCGGCTGCTCGAGCGCGCGGCTGAGAAGCAGGCGTAGGGTCATGCGCTCCTCGTCGCTGAGGCCGGCGAGGATCTCATCCTCGAGGCTCTCCTGGGCGCGCTCACCGCGCTCCAGCGCGGCGCTTCCCTCTTCGGTGAGGTCGACCATGTGGCGGCGGCGGTCGAGCGGATCCCGGCGGCGCTCGACGTAGCCCAGCTCTTCGAGCTCGTTGAGCAGCAGCACGCAGTTGTTGGGATCGAGCCACAGGAACTCGCACAGCTGCTGCTGGAGCGCCGGCGCCTTGGCGCGCAGATAGCTGAGCAACATCAGCTGCCGGAGCGGCATCCCCAGGAGCTCTTCCGTGCTCCGCTTGTGAACCGTTTTCGCCAGCCGCAGAAGCATCACCACGGTGCCGGGCGAGGTGTCTACAGCCATCGCATTTTGCAGCTTATCAGGATGATGATCATGCATAAGAAGATAGTCCATGTTATAGTGATGATCATCATGATAGCGACGAGCGACAGAGAGGGGATGATCACTATTCATCGTCTAATCAACGGGGAGCGGCGTCGTTGGGTTGCCCTGGCCGTCGTCTGCCTCGGCCAGCTGATGATGGTGCTCGACGCGACGATCGTGAACGTCGCGCTGCCCTCGATGCAGCGAGATCTCGGCTTCTCCCAGGCCAACCTGGCGTGGGTCATCGACGCCTACATGATCGCGTTCGGCAGCTTCCTACTGCTGGCCGGCCGCCTCGGCGATCTCCTCGGGCGCAAACGGATGTTCTTGACCGGGCTGGTGATCTTCACGGTCGCCTCGGTGGCGTGCGGCATCGCAGACAGCCAGGTGGTGCTGATCGTCGCCCGGTTTGTTCAGGGTCTCGGTGGCGCAGTGGCGTCGGCTGCGGTCCTGGCGCTGCTGGTGACCGAGTTCCCGAAGCCGTCCGAGCGCGCGATCGCGATGAGCGTCTATACGTTCATCGTCTCGAGCGGCGGCTCGATCGGGCTGCTCGCCGGCGGCGTGCTCACGCAGGCCGTCAACTGGCACTGGATCTTCTTCATCAATGTGCCGATCGGAATCATCGCGTTCACGCTCGGACGCGTGCTGATCACCGAGACCGAGCGTCAGGGCGTCGGCCACGGCGTCGACGTTGTCGGTGCGCTGCTGGTCACGGTGTCGCTGATGCTCGGGGTCTACGCGATCGTCAAGGTCACCGAGTACGGCTGGCTCTCCGCCCACACACTCGGCTTCGGCGCCGCCTCACTGACGCTGTTGGCCGCGTTCGTGGCGGTCGAGTCGCGGATCGAGCACCCGATGTTCCCGTTGCGGATCCTCCGCGTCCCGGGGCTCGCGGCCTCGAGCGTCGTCCGTGGCTTCCTGGTCACCGGGATGTTCTCGACCTTCCTGCTCGGGGTGCTCTACCTCCAGCACGTGCAGGGGTACGGCGCGCTCGCGACCGGGTTCGCGTTCCTGCCGCTGACCCTGATCATGGGCACGTTCTCGCTCGGGATTACGGCGCGGCTGATGGGTCGGTTCGGCCCGGTGCGGGTGCTCCTCGCCGGGCTGGTGGCGATCACCGGCTCGCTGACGCTGCTCTCGCAACTGCCGGCGCACGCTAGCTACTTCCCCGCCATCTTCGTGCCGTTCGCCCTCCTCGGACTTGGCGCGGGGCTGTCGTTCCTGCCGCTGATGACGATCGCGATGGCCGACGTCCCGCTGGCTGATGCCGGGCTCGCGTCCGGGATCGTCAACGCCTCGCTGCAGATCTCGGCGGCGATTGGGATCGCGGCCCTCAGCACGGTCGCTGCTGAGCGGACCAAGGTCCTGGCCGGCCTCGGCCAGCCCCACCTGCAGGCGCTGACCGGTGGCTTTCACCTGGCCTGGATGATCGCCGCCGGCGCCGTCGCCGCGGGTGGGCTGATCGCGTTGGTGACGTTGCGTTCGCCCGCGCGGCTCGAGGAAGTCGCGGAGAGCCGAAATCGTGAGCCTGTCGAGTACGAACTGGAGGCAGCATGATGGATCGCAAGTCGGGTGTGCTCGTGAGACGAGCCGTAGATCGATCGCTGCGGCGCAAGCCGCTTCGGCTCGACATCGGACGGCGAGTCGCACGCAACCGTGCCGGCGTGGAGAAGTTCGTTACGCAGGTGCGGATCGGAGAAGCTGAGGCAGTACTCGTCCCCTGGCGGGCCGACCTCGCCTGAGGCCGCTGGCGTGCCCGGGCGGTTGGCTGACCCGCCCGGGTACGTCTCCGGCGATCCGGGCGCCGGCGGCTACGCCGTCACGGCGCCTGGCCCACCAGCGGGAAGGCCCGGTGGCGGCGCGCGGGAATGATGTAGTTGCCGCGCTTGAGCACCGAGATGAACTCGTTGATGCCGTTGTTGGTCCGATCGCCGACTACGGGGTTCTCGACGCGCGCCTGCGTCGCGTTCATCGCGGTCCGGGTGATCATGAAATCCTCGATCGTTCGCTGAATCGAGACGAAATGAAGGCCCGCCTGCCCGCCGTCGACGGTGTTGAAGTCTCGCCGGATGATTAGCGGCTTGCCGTGCCTGCGCGCTCCTGCCGAGGCCTGGGCGTGGCCGACCACTCCGTAGCGGGTGGCCGCCTGGCCCAGCAGCTGCGGGTCGCTCTCGGCGTCGGTCGCGAAGTGCTTCACCTGCTCCGGGGTCACCTCCGGCGCGTACATCCTCGCCACCCGTTCAGATTGGCTCAGCTGGCCGTACCAGCCGTCGAGGCGGAGACGCATGTAACTGACCTGCATGGTCGTGCCGTCGACGAACGGGTGCTCGGTGATCGCGACCGCGTCCTCGGTCGCCTGGTTCTTGCGCAGCCCGGACTTGAACCCCATGAACAACGGGGCACCCCGCGGCACCGGGTCGCCGGACGGGATCCCGCCGGTGTGCTGGTGGCGGGCCGGTAGGCCGGCGCCGACGAAGCCGCTGCGGGTCTCGCGCCACCTCAGCACGCTCGAGATCTCGAGCCAGCCGTTCGCGCCGGCGAGATGCTCCCCGTGCAGCAGCGCCCCCTCGATTTCCACCAGTCGGCGTTCGTCGTCGCTGGCGAGGTGCAGGCACATGTCGTAGTCATCGATCGCCGGAGATTCGAAGTTCGACAGCTCGATGGCGCGCTGAATCGGCGAATTGATTCCGAGCGTGCGCTCGAAGTACCTCGGTCCCCACGCGACCGTGAACAGCAGCCCCGACGGTCGCCACGCGAAGCGGCGCTCGAGCGTCCGGAGTGCCGCTTCCAGCACCCTCGCGTGGTTGGGTGTGCCCCGGCCGTGGATGTCGAAGAACAGCAGCCGGTCGAACCGCGGTGCGATCGGATTGCCCTCCGCGTCGCGGGCCAGCGTCTCGGTCCATGCGTACTGGCGTCGAGGGAGCCCGGCGGGCTGGGTTCCGAGCGGAACGGACGCCGGGATCCGGGGGTGGGCCGACGCCGTCGGAGCGGCCGCGCTCGCCGCGGCCCCACTCGCGGCCAAGCCGCCGGCACCGATCAGGAAGCTCCGCCGGGTCAGCATCGCGGGCTCGGATCGCCTGTGGTGTGATGCATGCCACTCCGGTCCATGAGCCGGGTGAGGTTAGCGGGGCGATATTTGAGCGAGCGAAGGTTCAGCGCGTGCGAGGTTCGGTAGCCTGAGCGCGTGGGGTGCAGCGCGACCGAGATCGGCGTTATCGGCCACCCAGCCGTGGCGGAGCGGCTCGATGCCAGACACCAAGACTGACGCCGGCGGGTCGGAGGTTTCGGCAGAACCCCGTGACGGAGAGCCGGCGGCGCCGGCGCCGTCACCGCCGCCCAAGACGAGCTTGATCGGTCGGATCCGGTCACTGCTGCGGGCGATCGAGGAGGGCGACGAGACGAAGATCGAGCAGGCGGTTCTCCGTCTGAGCCGCTCGCGCAAAGTGTTCGCGCCGCTTGGCCTGGCCGTCGGCGCGGTCGCGGTTCTGTTCGACGCCCTCAAGCTCATCGTCACCCACTGGCGGCTGACCCTGGTCTCGGTGCTCCCCGCCATGTGGATCTGGCTCGCGATGTTCGACCTCAAGGTCCACGTACTGCACGGCAAGTCCTTCCACATCGTGCGGGGACCGATCCTGATCCCGTTAGGACTCCTCGTCACCGCCATCACCGCGGCATGTTTCTTCCTGAACGCCGTGTTCGCATTCGCGATCGCGGAACCGCCGCCGAAGATCCGGGCCGCCTTCGCCACCGCGCGCACGCACCTGACGCCGATCCTCGTGTCGGGCTCCGTCGTCGGGATCCTGCTCGCGATCGCGGTGCTCGTCGTGCCCCGCTGGCACCATCCATGGTTCGGGCTCTCCCTGAGCGTTGTCGTCGGCTTGATGATGGTCTGCTACGTCGCGGTACCGGGACGGCTGATCGGCGTCAGGAAGACGCTGTCCAGGCGAGACAAGCTGATGACCTCGGCGGTCGGCGGGGCGATCAGCGCGACCGTCTGCACACCGCCGTACGTGCTCGGCCGCGTCGGGCTGCTGATGCTGGGAACGAAATACCTGCTGATCCCCGGGATCTTCGTGTTCGCCCTCGGGATCACGTTGCAGGCCGGCGCGACCGGCGCGGTCAGGGCGATCAAGATGAGCGCGAGCCTCAGGCCGCGGAGCGCCGGCGCGGAGGCAGTTCCGGACCAGGCAGTCCCGGACCAGGTTCAGGCGTCCTCGTAGAGCTCGATCCGCGCCTGTCCCTCGACGCCGGCCACCTGCATCACCTCACGCAGGTACGCCGCCTGTAAGAACAGCTCGGCGTCGGCCGGACTCTCGAAGGTCTGGACCACCAGCACGTTGCTCGGGTCGTCCAGCGCGCGGTACACGCCCACGGACCTGCCGACGCCGGCCTGCCCGAGCTCCGTGAATCCGTCATAGATCTCTCGCCAGGCGGCGTAGTCCCTGACGCGATGCTGCACTACCGCCGTGACCGCCATCGATTCCTCCCGTTTTCGTTTTTGGGCTCTGCCTCGAGGGCCGAACGCGTGCCCCGCTGTGTATCGCCATCGGTACCCTCGACAGCCGTCGTAAGTGTCTGTCAATGTTCGGTGGCATGAGGGGCAGGCGCGCCAGGCAACTGTTTCTAGCGCTGACGCTGGTCACGGCCTTGCTGTGCGGCACCGCCGTGGCCGCCGGCAGCTCGCGGGTCGTGCTCGGCGGCAAGGCGTTCGCGCCGATGGGCAAGGGCTTTGGGACCGTCGCGCCGCGGGAGATCTTCAACGGCGGCGATCCGAGCGGGCTCGTGGAAAAGATCAAGTGGAGCCATTGGGGTCAACGGACCGCGACGGGTTGGGGACAGACGTCGATCTTCAAGCCGCATGGCGGCTACTACCCGCAGCTTGTACGCAGCGAGCTGCGCGCGACTCGGATCGGGCAGTGCACCAAGAACGGCCGCCGCGCGTACACACACCTCGAGGAGCGAGTGCCCTCGCATCCGGGCGGAGCGCTCGGAAAGTGGTTCGCGTGGTCGGGCGAGAAGAGCGTCTGCCACCTGCCGTCGGCGTGAACTAGGGCGCGACCGTGAACGGGACCCACGGGGAGACGATGCGCCCCTGCCAGTTGTCGCCGACCGCAGGGGCGTGGCCGGCGAAGCGCAGCTTGTAGCTGCCCGGCGCCGGCGCGTCGGCGAACAGCTCATTCCCGTGGAACTCCAGCAGGAGACTCGTGCCGGATTCGATCGTGGTCGTGCTTGCGCCAAGATCGTCGGGCGGCATCGGCGGCGGTCCGAGGGGCACCCGGCGGTCGGCGCCATCGACGACCTCGAACGAGACCCCCCCGAGCATCGTCGCCGTGGAAAGCCGAACCGGATCCGGACCTTCGTTGTGGAGCTCGACGCGAATGTCCCACGCCGCCGGCTGGGTCAGCTCGTCGCTCGAGAGCGCGACCGTCGCGCTCAGCGCCACGGCGCGATCTCGGTCTTGGCGAGCGCGACGCCTCGAAGCGGCGCGGCCTCTTGCCTGATCACGTCGAAGTTGCGCGCCAGCGCCGCGCCGGCGGGGTTGTTCATGACGCCGGCGCCCTCGTCCCGATAGCCGCGCGTGCCGTGGGGGGCGTAGTCGACGCCGTTGGTCGTGAAGTACTCCTCGGGACTTCCGAGCATGTGCCCGAACTCGTGGGTCATGTCCTGCGTGTCCGCGGTTCCCCAACCGGTCATGCTCGTCGTGCCGCCCTCGCCCGCTCGCCCGCCCTCGGTGGCGTCGGCGGCGTTGGCAGTGACCACGTAGTCAGCGTCGCGCGCGTTGTCAACCCAGGCGATCACGATCCTGATCGGATACATCTCGGCGTACCGGTCGACCACGCCGGGTTTGATCGTGATTGGCTGGTCGCGCAGTACGCAAAAGGCGAACTTGTTGTCCCACTTGGCGGCGATGGCGTTCTCCCAGGCCGTCTTCACGGCAGAGGAGGCGTCCGATTTGAGGCGAGCGATGACCTCGAGCTTGCCGATCTCCGCGCGGAGGTCGAGCCGGAGCCGCCACTTCGCGTGCCAGGAGTAGGTGCCGTTCCACTGACTCAGCGACTCCGGCGCGTGGCTGATCGTCTCCGTGATCTCACGATCGACGTCCTTCACCTTGAAGTCCGGTTCGGGCGGCGGCGCCACCGTCGGCGCGGCCGCGCCCCCTCCGTTCCGGGCCAGCACGCGGCGCGTTTCGGGTTCGGCCTGGCGCATCAAGCGCCCGACCGCGCGGTTGCCGGCCGAGCGCTGCAGGGCGAGGATCGGATCGGCCTGGCGCAGCGCGGCCCTCTGCTGCGGCTCGTCAGGCTTCGGTCCTCTCTCCGCGTCGCGCTCCCCGGCGGTGCGTCTCACGCCTCGATTTGAGCAGAAGTCGGCCGGCACCACAAGGGGACGCGGGTTGCGCCGTCTGCTCGCGTGGGCGCGAGCTGTTGCCGCGGACGAGCAGCTGGACGTCAAGCCCGACCCGGCAGACGGGTCTCGCTTGGCAACATCGATGCGCGGCTATGCGCTGACGGCGCGCTCGAGCAGTGCCGCGGTGCTGGCGCTGCAGCGCCAAGCCGGGAATCGCGCGACCGTTGCGGCACTGAATCGGAGCGCCGTGAGGCCCCGGACCGGCGCCCGTCGGCTGGCCCGCTGTCCGGGTTGTGGCGGACGGTGCCATGTGGCCGGCAAGGACGACGAGTTCACCGACGATCTCAACCGGCGCCTCCAACGCGTGGCGGCCGACCGTGCTGCCGGCAACGGAGACGGAAGCCGCATCGTCCTCGGGGAGATCCCGTTCGCGTCCGGGATCGACCCGTCCGCCTGGCTGAGCCCGAGGACTACGAAGCTCATGCTCCAGCGCGACGACGCGCCATCGGCCGACACGACGGCGCTGGACCCGAAGCAGGAACAGGCCGCCAAGCTGTCGGCCAACCAGAGCCGTGACACGGATCAGAGCAAGCTCGGCGACGGGCCGTACGTGACCGAAACCCAGGCCCACGCGATCGTGTCCGACTACATCGCCGCCCTGGGCCCGCTCGGCGCGAAGACGTTCCCGTTCCCGCCCGACCTCGTCGCCTCGGCCGAGCCGTCGCCGGCGCCGAGCGTCAGCGTGCAGACCTGGCCCGCGCAACGGATGCTGATGCGGTCATCGAGCGCGTTCAAGCTCGAGGCCGGTTTCGTCGGCGCCCTCCAGCTCTGCTACGACCTGTGCTCCGGCGATCTCAGCGTGAACGGCTGGGTGTGGGCGGGTGGCGGGGTGGCGAGCAAGGGACTGTTTGGAGGCGAGTCGTGGTGGGGGGCCTACGTGTTTGCGGAGAAGGAGTTCGGCAAGTGGCACCTCGACTTCATGCCGCTGCTCAACTGCGGCACCTGCGAGCCCAAGTGCGCGAGCCAGGACGACGGTAAGACGGACTACGGCGCCGGCATCGCCGGATTCCCGATCGTCCTGAAGCCCGGCGAGAAGAAATCGCTGAAGCAGGCCGGCATCGAGATCGGGGCGCTGATCACCCCGCGCATCGGACGCTGCTCGGCTGACCTCGAGTTGGTCGTTCTGATCGACCTCACCAAGTACCTGGGCCCCGTCGGTGCGGCCGTCAAGTCCGGCCAGGACCTACTGAACAAATGGGCCAAGGAGGCCGGGGAGGAGATCGACTGTGGCGTCGGCGCGGTGATCAGCGGAACGCTCCACTTGTGTAAGAGCGTGCCCGGCGGCGGTATTGCCGGCATCACCTCCGACAGCGCGCTGCTGTGCGGTGGCGGATACGTCGGCTGCGCCCTCGGCCTCTCCCACGATAAGGCGTCACTTCCGGGCGGTGGCCACTAGCTGCAGGGCCCTGCCGGCTGCTTTATCCTGCAACCGTGCGGTTGCTGATTCTCGGCGGGACGCTGTTCCTCGGACGACACATCGTCGACTGCGCCCAGGGACGCGGCCACGAGCTGACCCTGTTCAATCGAGGGCAGACCGACCCTGACGCGTTCGCGGATGTCGAGCAGATCACCGGTGATCGCGAGTCGGCTCTCGACTCGCTGGCCGGCCGCTCGTGGGACGCCGTGATCGACACATCGGGATACGTGCCGCGGGTCGTTCGCGCGTCGGCTGCCGCGCTTGCCGACGCGGTCGATCAGTACGTGTTCGTCTCGAGCGTCTCTGCCTACGCATCGCTGCCGGTTCCGGGACTTGACGAGGAGGCTCCGCTGGTGGAGCTCCCGGATCCCGACTCGGAGGACGTCTCGCGGTACTACGGGGAGCTCAAGGTCGGGTGCGAGCGCGAGGTCCGCGAGGCGCTTCCGGATCGGGCGTTGGTGATTCGGCCCGGCCTGATCGTCGGACCGTACGATCCGACCGAGCGGTTCACGTACTGGGTGCGCCGGCTGGCCGAGGGCGGCAGGGTGCTCGCTCCGGGCGCGGAGGGCCAGCCAGTCCAGTTGATCGACGCGCGCGACCTCGCTCGCTGGATCGTCCTCATGACCGAGCGGCGGCGGACGGGCACGTTCAACGCCACCGGTCCCGGCGAGCGGCTGACCCTCGGCGAGATGCTCGAGCGCATCCGCCGCGCCACCGGCGGCAACGCCGAGTTCGTGTGGATCGACGAGGACCGTCTCGCCGAGGCGGGGGTCGAGCCATGGGATGAGCTGCCGTTATGGCTAGACCTGCCCAGAAACGCCGAGCTGCGGGGTTTCCTGGCGGTCAGCGTCGGCCGTGCGCTCGCCGAGGGCCTGGAGTTCCGGCCGCTCGAGGCTACGGTCGCCGACACGCTCGCGTGGCGTCGCTCCACGACCGAGATCGCCAAAACCGTCGGAGTGCCGCTGCCGCCGGCGGGCCTCTCAGCCGAGCGAGAGGCGCAGTTGCTCGCGCAGCTCGCCTAGATCCCGGCGGCCGCCGACCGCTTACTGCGACCTGACGAGCAGTCTCCAGAGGACCGCGATGGCGATCACTCCGCCAACAACGACGACGAGCGCCGTGCTTTGGAAGACCACCAGGGCGAGCACCAACGCGATCATGCCGACGACGACCCACCCGATGTAGATGCCGACGGCTCGGTCGGCCTTGTGGACGTCACCCTCGCGCTGGCGCCGCCTGCGCATATGGCGCTCGAACTCGCTCATCCTGCGGAGAGCCTAATCGACGCGTGCCTCCCGGACGTGCGACTTGGGGCTTGGCGAGAGAATTGACGCGTGGCCAAGCCGACGGCCAGCCGGATCACGATCACAGGTGGGGTCTCTTCGCTGCGCGACGAGGTGCGCGCGCGGGCGGCCGAACTCGGTCTGCTCGGTTGGGTCCGGCTGATGGAGGACGGCACCCTGTGCGTTCATGCTGAGGGAGAGCCCGCCGCGATCGAGCAGCTCGTCTCGCTGATGGGGTCGATGGCGGGTGTCGACTCGGTGTCGCAGAGGCAGGTGAGCGCCGAGGGGCACGAACAGTTCGCGGAACGGGGAGTGCCCGCGGGCGTGTTCGTGGTTCAGGAGCACCAGGCGACGGCGCACCACTTCGACGTCCGCCTCGAGGTCGGCGGCGTGATGCGTTCCTGGGCCGTGCCCAAGGGCCCATCAATGGACCCGGCGGTCAAGCGCTTTGCGGTCGAGGTCGAGGACCACACGCTGGCGCACAACGACTTCGAGGGCCGGACGGGCGGGGGCGGGGTGATCATCTGGGATCGCGGTCTCTACGAACAGGGCGGTCGCGTGCCGTGGCCGGAGGCCCTCGAGCGCGGCCACGCCGTGTTCGTGCTCCATGGCGAGAAGCTCCGCGGCGGCTTCGCCCTCCAGCGGACGCGACGTGGCGAAAAGCCCCAGTGGCTGCTGATCAAGCGCCGCGACGAATATGCGGCACCGGGTTCGGACATCGCCGCCGATCGCCCGCAATCGGTGCAGAGCGGGGTGACGCTGGCTGCGATGCTAGACCGGTAGACACGTTGGCCGACGGCGCGCCGGTCGAGGGCTACGCCGCTTGAGCGAGCCGGCGCCGCGCCGCCAGCACCACCGCGGTGGCCGCCCCGCCGGCGACCGCGGCGAGGATGAACGCGGGGCGCGAGTGGTGCTGGTGTTGCGCGAGCGCCGCCGCCAGGGCGCTACCCGCCCCGGTCCCGGCGGCGATTCCGGTCGACAGCCAGCCGAATGACTCGCCGGCGCTACCGGCAGGGACGTGCTGATCCACCAGTAATGACAGCGTGCTCAGGGCGGGGTTGAAGGGCACCCCGGCGACGATCAGCAACACGGCCAGGACGACAAAGCCGTTCGCCCCGATCGTGCACACGAGCGCCACGGTCATCCACGCCAGTAGCACCAGCAGTCGCGTCGAGGTGGCTGCCCGCCACCGGTGGCTTCCGTAGATCGCCGCTCCGATGATCCCGCCGACCGACAGGGACGCGATCAGCAGGCCGGCCGCCGCCGGCGCGCCGCGAGCGGTCGCGAACGTCGCCGCCCCGATCTGGACACCGCCGATCATCGCGCCGAGCAGCACGGCGACGGCCAGCAGGACCTGCATCGCGCGGACCCGCAAGACCGCCTGATCGCGTCGCTCCAGGCCCGGCAGGCGAGCGCTGGCGGGGGGAGCCCAGGACGCGAAGCCGAGCGTCCCCGCGACCGTCACCGCGGCGATCACGAGCAGCGCCGCCGACACGCTGACGGTCGCGACCAGAGCGGCGAGGATCAGCGGGCCCGTGAGGATCGCCACCTCCTGCACCAGATACACGAGGCTGTACGCGGCGGCGCGCTCGTCAGGCTCCGCGACCTCGGCCCAGGCGACGCGCATTGCCGCCGAAACCGGCGGAAGCGCCAGCCCGGTGAGCGCCCCGAACAGGACCAGCAGCGACCCCGGTGCGTGGAGCGCCGAGAGCCCGACGATCGCCGCGAGCGCCGCTGCGTGGACGACGCCGCACGCCGCCGTCACCGTGCCGGGTCCGCGGCGATCGATCAGCCGCCCCTGAACCGGCCGGGAGACGCCGGCGGCGATCCAGACCGCGCCGACGACGACGCCGGCGAGCGCGAGCGAGCCCGTTTGCTCGTGCACCAGAAGGATGAGCCCAACGCTCATCGCCCCCTGACTGATCTGCGCGAGTAGCCCGGCGATCGCCTGCGAGCGCACGCCAGGGAGCCGAAACAGAGCTCGATAGGCGTCCGAGCTCAGCGCTTCCTGTAGTGGAAGTCGGCGCCGACCAGCCGCTTCAACTGTCTCGACAGCCGCGGGCCGACCGGGTTTTTGTGGCTGAGGTCAGCGATCGTGCGCACGAGACGACCATTGGTCACGATGCCACATCCGCCGGTCCCGACCGAAATCGTGAGTCGATGACCGTCGGGATAGGCGAGCAGCACCAGGACCTGTGAACCATTGGAAGTTGGGCACGAGAACGCTCCCTTGATCGGCCGCAGCGCATCGAGATCAGCCGCGAGCGCGCTGACCATGGCCGGGGTCGTCACGAGCGCCCAGCGTCGCAGCTTCAAGGTCGGCCGCGCGTTCAGGCCCGCATAGCGGCACAGGCGCACCTCGCTCGGGCCGCTCGGCGCCATCGCGCTGCGCGAGCGTGCCCAGGTGCTGGAGGCGAGGTGCAGGGGTCCGCGCCGGGCGCACTGCGGCGGGACTCCGGGGGCAGCCGCCACCGCGCTGCCGGCGACGAGCCCCACGGCGCACCCGATCACCGCCACGCCACCGAAAACCCCAGATCGCTCACCAAACCCTCTCCCCACGGGCGGCGATCGTACATTCGGGCACGGCGGATGTCCATGTGCCGGCCGCAGCGCCAACGGTCACGGCTGCATCGGCGACCGGAATTACAAGGTTTCTGCGCGTCGGCCGTCCGCTTCTGACACTCTTCAAGGCATCCGGTTACGTAGAGACGGATCACGTCGCGACACAGCCCGTCGCCATCTGGCGCCTACGGTCGGGGTTCACGACATGGCGATCGACCTCGGGACCGCCAACACGCTCGTTTACGTGGGCGGGCGTGGCATCGTCGTGTCCGAGCCTTCGGTCGTCGCGTCGGACGTCGGCACCGGCGAGGTGCACGCGGTCGGCGCCGACGCCGAGCGGATGATCGGCCGCACGCCGGCCACGATCTCGGCGACGCGCCCGCTGCGCCACGGGGTGATCGCGGACTTCGAGGTGACCGAGCAGATGCTCCGCTACTTCATCCGCAAGGTGCTCCACCGGCGGATGGCCCACCCCCGTCTGATCGTGTGCGCCCCGTCGGGCGTGACCGAGGTCGAGAAGCGCGCGGTCGAGGAGGCCTCGCTGGCCGCCGGCGCCCGCCACGTTCACCTGATCGAGGAGCCGATCGCCGCCGCCATCGGAGCGGGAATCGCGATCGAAGAGCCGATTGGGCGGATGGTCGTCGACGTTGGCGGCGGAACCAGCGAGATGGCGGTGATCTCGCTCGGCGGGATCGTCATCTCCAGCTCCGTACGCGTCGGCGGCTACGAGATGGACGAGGCGATCACCCACTATCTGCGCGGCGTCTACCAGCTCGCGATCGGCTCGCGCACGGCCGAGAACATCAAGATCACCGCCGGCTCGGCGACGCCGCTAGCGCAGGAGGAGACGATCGAGGTCCGAGGGCGTCACCTGATCACGGGACTGCCGACCGCGATCGAGCTCCATACCGAGGAGGTGCGGGAGGCGATCAGCAGTCCCCTCCATGAGATCCTCCGCGCGATCCGCGACACCCTCGAGCAGACCCCGCCGGAGCTCGCCAGCGACATCGCCCGCGACGGGATCCTGCTCGCCGGCGGCGGCACGCTGATCCGCGGCTTCGCCGACCTGGTCGCCGAGGAGACGGGGATGCCCGTATACATGGCCGAATCGCCGCTGACCTGCGTCGCCGTCGGCTCAGGCGAGGCGCTGGCGCACTTCGACAAGCTGAGCGCTTCGAGCCGCCAGTGGCGTGCGACGTACACGCCGGACTGGCGCACGGCGTAGGGGTCCGGCGAGAGTTAGCCGATCGGCTTCGAGGTGGCCAGGGTCTTTGACTTCTGGCCGAGCGCCTGAACCTCGAAGAAACGGGCCGTGCTCTTGACGGGCAGCCCTGTCTCGAACCCGTGCTTGCGGACGATCCGCAACGGCCGGAACTTGCCGCTCGCGCTGGAGGCGGCGAGCACTCGGTACGCGCTGACGTCGGTCGCTCCGTTCCAGCTCGCGTACACGGTGCTCAGACCGTGAGCGCCCCGTGACACCGCGATCGCCGGCAGCGTCGGCGGCTGCGCGGCCCAGTGGAGCCGGTACGCGCGATAGCTGTCGGTGCCTGTGGTGAAGCGGGCGTCGAAGTCGATCTGGCCGCTGCTGTTGAACTCAGTGAAGTACGGCTGCTGGCCCCAGCCGACGAACAGGTCACCGCCGGGCAGCAGCTCCGCCCCGCCTTCGTAGGCTGAGGACAGCGCCGGTTTGTGCTCGTACTGCCTGACGAGCGTCGCCGTCATCGACTTGGTGTTGAGCGAGAGCACCAGCGCGCGGGACTGCCCCTCCTTCCTCGGCGGACCGGCGCCGTCGTCGAACAACGTGAGCTCGCTGCCAGGCCCCACGACCACGTTGTGCTGGAACGCCGTCCGCGTCCCCGGCCCCATTTTGAAGCTGGTCTTGCCCGAGCCGAGCGTCCACATGACCTTGCCGGTGCTGTGGTTGATCTTGTAGGCCGCCCAGGTGTTGCGCAAGGACACGATCAGGTTGCCGTCGTGGTCGATCGTGATCGAGTTCAGGTGGTAGGGGTCCCACACATGGCCGGCCGTGTGCGGGGTCTTGAAAAACGATTCGCTCACGGGGACGTGGTCGAGCGCATCCCACTCGAACAGAACCAGGCCGGTCTTGATGTCGATCTCCTGGACGACCGAGTCCATCAGCGGCTTGCGCGTCCCCGGCACGCGCACCGGCGAGACCGCGATGATGTACGCGTCGCCACCGGGGGTGAGGAGGAACTCGTGGAGATCGGTGCCCTGAAGGCCGTTGCCCGTCCTCACGACCGCGATCTGCTGGTAGTTGCGGTTGAAGATGATGTCCTCGCCCCGCCCACTGCCGGCGTTCATGTAGCCCTGCCACCACGTAAGCACCGGCTGGTTTCCCAGCGTCTGCGTGCGGAAGTCGGTCGCCAGCTGGCCTTTCGGCACCGGGTGGAACCAGATCAGGTTCCCGGAGGTGTCGAGCAGCATCGGACCGTCCTGGCTTGGTCCGTACTGAGGCGCGACGAAGATGTCGCCTCTCCCCGGCGCGGCGTCGTGCTTGAGCACCTCGACTGAGGAGGGCTGCAGGTCGGGCCGCGAGTGGAAGTGCTGGACGCCGTGTGCCCCGGCGGGCACGTGTGCGACCGGGATCGCCTTGATCGCGCCGGCCGGCGTGGCCACGGTGAACTGCCACGAGCCGCGATTGCCGTCGACAACGTTCAGGCCGGTCGTCACGGTCACGGTCTCGCCGGCATCGAACGGATGGTTCGGCAGAAAGCTTCCGCCGTTGCCGTCCGAGTCGGCGGCGACGTGCCCCGAATGGGCTCCGCTGCGCGAGCCGATCACGGAGATCGAGCCGATGCGGCCGGCCGAGGTGCCGCGGAACGTGATCTGCGTTCCGGGCTCGGCGTATCGCGTCCCCGGGCTGGGGAACACGCTGACTGACGATGCGGCGCTGGCGGCTGCCGTGAGCGACGCGAGTGCCGAGAGCGTGCAGAGGACAGCCCCCAGCAGTCGTAAAGACCTCCTCATTGTGAAAAACAACCCCGCCGCGCGGGGAAGGTTGCGGTCCGCAACCGCGCCCCCAGGGCTCGCGTCCGTCGGCGAACGCATAGGGCACCCAGCCCGTCGAACCATCGTGGTTCGACGAGCTGGGCTTGTGGGGGCGTCAGTGAATGCCGACGATGCCGGCGCAGACCCAGTTGGAGGCTCCGGCGCCGCCGTTCCAGATTCGTGAGGCGACGGCGTCCTGCTCGGACTTGCTGGCCAGGTACGCAGCCGGTCCCGTTCCACCGAACAGCTTCCACGTGCTCGGGAGGATCTGGTAATAGCCCGAGGCGCTGGCGCTGTTGGGTGACAGGTTCTGCCCGCCGGACTCGCAGAGCACGATCGCATACGGGATCGCCCAGCCGCCCGACGGGCCGACCGCGGGCCCGGTGGCGACCGGCGTCGCGAACCCGCCGCCGGCGGGGGTAGTCGTGGGGGCAATCGCCGCGGCTGCGGCCGCGGCGCGCTCTGCGGCCGCCTGTTGCGCCTGGAGTCGCGCGATAGCCGATTGCAGCTGGGCTCCTCTCGCGCGGCTCGCGGTGAGCGCCGATTGCTGGGCCTCCCGGGCCCGCCCGAGCGCCGCCTGCTTGGCCTGCAGCAGTGTGTTCATGCCGGCCAGCGCCCGCTCCCTGCTCGTCGCCGCCTCGGTCACCTGGATCGCGGCCGCCTCGAGCTTTGCCAGCCGCCGCTCGGCCTCGTCGGCTTGCGCCTTCGCGAGCTTGGTGGCGATGATCGTCGATTTCTGTTCCTGCTCGGCCCGGCTGAGGAAGTTGAGCTGGTCGAGCAGGTCGCTGAAGCCGCGCGAACTGAGCACGACCGAGACGACGTCGGGGCTGTCGCTCTCGTAGCTCGAGACAAGTTGCCGAGAGAGGATCATGCGGGCGCGCGCGAGCTGGGCGATCAACTTGGTCACGAGCCGGCGCTCGCGCGTGAGCATCAGCTGGTCCTTGGCCAGCGCCGCGCGGTCGGTGATCAGCTCCGATCGCACCGCCGCCTCGCGCGATTGCACGAGGATGACCTGGGAGTCGAGCGATGAGATCAGCCCCGAAAGTCGCCCGATGCTCGCCGACAGGCCCGCCTGGCGGCTGCGCTCCTGGCCGAGCTGTGAGTTGAGCTGGCTGATGCTGGCCGCGCGCGCCGTGCCGTTCCTGGAGATCGCCGCGACGACCAGCCCGCCGCCGAGTGCCGCCAGCGCGGCGAAGCCGGCAAGCCGAAGCCGAATGGGAACAGTGCTGGAGCGCCGGCCAATAGTCATCTTGTGCGCCTGCGGAGTTAGCTGTCGGGCTCGCGCTGGTGTTGCGCTACACGGTCAACAGACCGCGATTCGCCCCGAGAGACTTGGGTCCCCCGCTTCCCCGCGCGCAGGCGGGGAACTCGGCGACAGGCAGCCTATCAGGAGCCTGCGCTCGTATCCTGCAACGAGTGCCCCCGCACCTGTCCCAGGACCGCGCCGCCGAGATCCTGGGCTAGGGTCCGTGCGACGCCGATCGGGTTCGTTCGCACCTACGGCGACATCTCGCCGGGGGCGCCGCGCGTTGGTGGTGCCGTGCTCCACGAGTGTGACGATCGATCGGTCCCGTGGCACCGGATCGTGCGGGCCGACGGCTCGCTCGCGAAGGGCGCACGCCAGCGAGCGCTGCTCGAGGCTGAAGGCGTTCCGTTCCGTGGCGAACGGGTCGACATGCGGGTGGCGAGGCTGCCGTCGGACCTCTGATGTGGACTCAGCGAGAGATCCGGCTCGAGCCGCTGCCGCGGGGTTTTCACCTCGTGACCCGGGACGTGCTCGGCGAGCTGCCTGAGCTGAGCTCGGTCGATATCGGGCTGCTCCACCTGCTGATCCTCCACACATCCGCCTCGCTCGCCTTGAACGAGAACGCCTCGCCCGATGTCCGCCGCGACTTCGAGTCGTGGTTCAACGAGGCCGTCCCCGAGCGCGCGCCGTACTGGACACACACGTTCGAGGGCCCCGATGACATGCCATCTCACGTCAAGGCCGCGCTCCTCGGGCCCTCCCTGACGCTGCCGATCTCCCGGGGGCGGCTCGCGCTCGGGACGTGGCAGGGGATCTATCTGTGCGAGCACCGCGACCGCGGCGGCTCGCGGTCGCTGATGGCGACGTTGTGGGGTGGGGAGTAACGCGATGGAAGGTCACGGCCCCGCGTTGTCGCGCTCGATCGCGGCGATCCGCTCGGAGTTTCCGGGGCTGCTGGAGGGCACCGCGATGCTCGACGGTGCGGCGGGCACGCTTGTCCCCGGTGCGGTCATCGAGGCGGTGGCCGACGCGCTTCGGTTCTCGATGGCCAATACCCACGGCCAGTTTGCCGCCAGCGAGCGGAGCACCGAGACGGTCGAGGCAGCGCGGCGGTCTGTAGCCGATCTGCTCGGGGGCGCTCCGGACGGTGTCGTGCTTGGCCCGAACATGACCACTCTCACGTTTCATCTCGCCGACGCCCTCTCGTCTGGGTGGAGACCGGGCGACGAGATAGTCGTCACCTCGCTCGATCACGACGCGAACATCCGCCCCTGGGTGATCGCCGCGGAACGCCGCGGCGCGACGGTCCGCTGGGCTGAGTTCGACACCGAGACCGGCGAGCTTCCCGCTGACGTGTTCGACGGTCTGATCAGCGACCGCACCCGCCTGGTTGCCGTGACGGCGGCGTCCAACGCGCTCGGAACGAAGCCCGATGTGCGCGCGATCAGCGACCGTGCCCACGCCGCCGGTGCGCTCACCTACGTCGATGGGGTCCACGCCACCTCCCACGGCCCCGTCGACGTCGCCGCGCTCGGCGCGGACTTCTACGTCTGCTCGACCTACAAACTGTTCGGACCGCACACGGGCGCGGCGATCGCCGACCCGGCGCTGCTCGAGCAGCTGAGGCCGGCGAAGCTGGTCCCCTCGCCGGACGCTGTCCCCGACCGTTTCGAGCGTGGAACACCGGCGTTCGAGCTGCTCGCCGGCGTCACCGCCGCGATCGATTGGATCGCCGGGTTGGCCGCCGCTCCGGGCACTCGTCGCGAGCGGGTGCTGGCCGCACTGGCGGCCGTCGAGGAGCATCTGACCGCATTGCTCGAGCACGCCCTTCAGGGACTCACGGAGATCCCCGGAGTCCGGATGCTCGGAGCGCCGCGCCGGCGGACGTCCACGATCTCCTTCGTAATCGACGGCCACCATCCGCACGAGGTCGCCCGACTCCTGGGCCAGCGGAACATCTCCGTCTGGGACGGAGACAATTACGCCTTCGAGCTAATGCGTCGCTACGGACGTCAGGACAGCGGCGGCGCCGTCCGCGCCAGCATCGTTCTGTACAACGACCGCGACGACGTCGACCGCCTGCTCGAGGCCGTCGCCGAAATCAGCAGAACGTGACCATCTCGGGCGCCGATCAGCGTCCCTGCCAAACCGGCGAGCGCTTCTCGGCGAACGCCTTGGCCCCTTCACGAGCATCTTCGGAGGACATCACGGGTCGGACAATCTCCTCCTGACGGGCGAAGAACTCCGAGTCGGGCCAGTCGACCGCCTCGGTGAGGACGCGCTTGGTGCCGGCCAGCGCCAGCGGCCCGTTGGCGGCGATCGTGTCCGCGAGCTCGAACGCCGTCGCGACCGCATCCCCTGGCTCGGCCAGCTTGTTCACGAGCCCCAACTCGTATGCGCGCTCGGCCAGAATCGGCTGCCCGGTCAGCGCCAGCTCCATGGCGATCGTGCGCGGAAGCACGCGCGGGAGACGCAACAGTGCCCCGCCCGCGGCGACGAGGGACCGGGTCACCTCGGGGATCCCGAGCCTGGTGCCGCGGGAGGCCACGATCAGGTCGCACGCGAGCGCGATCTCCAGCCCGCCGGCCACGGCGAACCCCTCGACCGCGGCGATCAGCGGCTTGTCCGCGGAGCGCTGGGTGATCCCGGCGAAGCCCCGGTCGCCGGCCCACGGACGCTCGCCCGTGACGAACGCCTTCAGGTCCATCCCCGCGCTGAACCCCTTGCCGGCGCCGGTCAGGATCGCCAGCGACAGCCCGGCGTCAGCGTCGAGCTCCTCGAGCGCGGCAGCTATCCCTTCCGCGACGGCGGCATTGACCGCGTTTCGCTGGTCCGGGCGGTTGATCGTGATCAGAAATATGCGCCCGCGGCGCTCGGTGAGGACGGCTGGCTCGTCGTTCATGCAGCGAACAATCTCAGGTCCGGCTCGCGCTCGCCTCGCAGCAGCGCGAGGTCGACCTCGACGCAGGCGATCTCCCGTGCGTTCGCCAGCACCCGTGCCTGCGGCTTGATCGTCTGCGCGGCCAGCACACCACGGCAGCTGTCGAGTGCCGGATCCAGCCGGATCCGCTCGAGGTATCGCGTCAGCTGCTCGACCGCCTCGATCCCGGCGACGCGCTTGATCTCGACCGCGACCCACTGGTCCTCCAGGTCCCGGCACATCAGATCGACGGGGCCGATGTCGGTCGGCCATTCGCGGCGGACGAGCCGGAACCCCTCGCCGCACCAATGGGGTTGGTCGGCGAGCAGCTCCTGGAGGTGGGCCTCGACGCCATCCTTCGCCAGCGCGGTCTCCTCGTCGGGTGAACCCATTTCGTGAGTGACGTCCGACAGCTTCTGTGAGATCTCGATCTCGAGCCGGTCCTCGGACTTTCCGGCGCGCTTGCGGACGACGATCACCTCGGGCGATTCCTCGAGGACCGTGGGCGGCGTCATCCAGTTGAGCGGCTTGTATCCGCCGGCGTCGGCATGGACCAGCACCGAACCGTCGGCCTTGATCATGATCAGCCGCAATGCCTCAGGCAGCTCGGCGGTCAGGCGACCGGAGTAGTGGACCGAGCAGCGGGCGACGAGCAGGCGCATGAGGTGCAGAACCGTACGCCCGCGGCCGGACTGACCGGTGATCCCGCCGCCCTATGATCCGGGGTCGGCCGCGCCTATGCGAAACCAGCTACGACCCCTCTTCGACCGCATCGTGATCAAGGAGCTGGACCCCGATCGGGTCAGGCGCTCGGGCTTGATCGTGCCGCCTGGCTCCGACGAGCCGCCCCCTCAGCACGGCATCGTGCTCGCGGTCGGTCCGGGACTCGACTGGTGGGATCACGTCGGCGTGCAGATGCCTGTCAGGCCGGGCGATCATGTCGTGTTCCCAGCCTCCGCCGGCGCCTGGATCGAGGTCGAGGAGGAGCGTCTGCTGGTCTGCCGCGTCGGCGAGCTGCTCGGTGTGCTCGAGGAGGCCGGCGACTGCCCCGAGTGCAGGGGCCGCCCACTCAGTACCGGCGAGACGTGCCCCGTGTGTGGGCGGGAGGGGTCGGTGGCGTAGAGGCGCCGGCGCCCTGCGGCTGGAGGGGGAGGGGGGAGGGGGGAGGGCTCGTGTCCGATCGCGGGATCCGAGGGTTCAGATGGGTCCGATCGCGGGATCCGGGGGTTCAGATGATGAATAGCGCGCCAACCTTGGCGTGAAGTCTGAGCCCTGGCGCACTGAGCACACTCTTCGTGCACAGCACGCCGGGGCTCGGGTCTCGGCTCGAGATCGGCGCGCTGTGCATCATCGACGCGAGCCCAGCTCGCTGCTCGCACCCCCAACAGCGAGCGCCTACGCCGCCGTGCGCTCCGACAACGACCTCGGCTGCGCCGCCTCGACCCGCGCCAGCAGATCTGAGACGTCGGCATCGTCTCCCAGCTGGAGCGCCCGGCGGCAGGCGTCCATGCACTCGGCGGCGCGGTCGGTCCGCGCCAGGGCGTGCGCGTAGGTCGACCAGGCGGCCCTGGAATCGGGGTCAAGGCGCGTGGCCGCCTCGGCGCTCGACACCTCCGCGCCAACGTCGCCCGCGAGGTGGTAGGCGAGCGCCAGGTCCAACAGTCCTTCGATCGACGGTCCCATCAGGCGGGCGTGCTCGAGCGCGGAGATCGCGGCGGCGCGGTCCATCTGGCGCAGGCGCAGGCGCCCCAACCTCTCCCACGCCGAGGCGTCCCCCGGCGCTCGGTCGGCGGCGCGGGCGGCCGCGTCGGCGGCAAGGTCGATCGCGCCCATGTCTTCGTAGATCCGCGAGGCGAAGCGCTCAGGGGTGGGGCGATCGCTCTCGACTCGCGCCCAGTCACGCACCGTGCGAGCGGCGGCGGGGAGGTTCCCGGCCTGCCAGAACGCCGCCGTCAGCAGCCGGAGCACGACGGGGTTGGTCGGCTCGGCGTCGCGCGCATAGACCAGCCGCTGGGCGGCGAGCTTGGCGTCGCCCTCGGCCAGCGCGTGCTGGGCGGCGGTCATGAATCGCTGCACCCGGTCGGCCGCCGGATCGGGTTTCGAGAAGTCGACGAACTGGAGGGAGCCCGCGGGGATCGTGCGCACGCCGACGGAGAACGAAACCCGAGCCCACTGCTGGACGTCGTCCTCGTCCCCGGAGAAGTAGATGCCGGTGACCGTGCCTACGCCCCACTCGGGGTAGGACAGACACCGGGCGTAGCGATGCACGACCGAGTGGTCGGGGACCCGCGCGCCGAACGGATCGTGCTTGGCGCGCTCCGCGGCTCTCGTGCGTTCGCGCTGCTCGGCCTCGTACGCCCGCCGGCCCGCCTCCTCGCGCGCCTTGCGCGTGGCCGCGGCCGAGACCTTCACCGCGTTGCGGGTGACGCGTCCGCCGCGCGAGGTTTCGGCCAGCTGCTCCAGCTGGTCGGCGGCCTCGTTGATCGCCTGGAGGTGGCGCTGGTGCTCGTGCTGTCGGCCAGGCGGCGCGATGTCGGGATGCCAGCGCTTGGCCATCCGCCGGCGCGCCAACTGGACCGCACGCTGGTCGAATGGCGGTTCGAGCTCCAGGAGCAGCAGCGCCTGCTCAACGTCGAGGATCCGAGGCATGAACCCGTTAAGGTAGCGGCGCCGACAAGCCGCGCGGGTGCCCGAAGGTCAAGCTGATGTCACGACTCGGACAACCGTCCAGGGCCGGTCAGCGAGTCATGCTGCCTGCTCGGCGTCCTGCGCGACGCCATCGCCCGCCGACTCGCGGACGACCGTGAGCTGTGGCGCCGGCAGCTTGTAGGCGAATCGCTGGCGGGCCCGGTGGTAGCTCGGATCGGGACCGAAGAAGCACTCGTAGGACCGAGCCAACTCCTCGTCGCGATAGGCCTGAAGCGGCTTGACACGCTCGTCCTCGGCGCGCCGCCGGCGCTTCTCCTCGAGCTGGCGATCGATGCTCGGGTCAGCCGCGAGGTTCCGCGCGAGCTCGCGCGTCTGGCGGTGGAAGCCCTCGAGCGTCGCGCCGAAGGTGTCATCGAGCAGCCCGATCTCGACGGCCTTGCGCGCGCCCAGCGGGTGGAACGGCGCCCCGACGATGCGCGCGGTCATCTCGACGCCGATCCGCCGGGGCAGTAGATAGGTCCAGTACTCCGAGCCGAATAGCCCGCCCATGTGCTGGTAGTAGGGGTTCAGCACGATGTCCTCGCGGCCCACAACGCGATCGGCCGCGAGCGCGAGCATTGCGCCGCCGGCGCCGGCGTCGCCGCCCAGGGCGGAGACCACGAGGTGAGAGCCGGTCTCGATGATCTGGCGCGCGAGGTCGTCGATCGCGTTCAGGTTGCGCCACGACTCCTCGGCCGGATCCTCGGCCGCCTCGATCACGTTCAGGTGGATCCCGTTCGAGAAGTAGTCGGTGCCGCCCATCAGCACGATCACCTTGGTGTCCCGCCGCGAGCTCGCATAGAGGTAGGCCTCCCGCAGGCGCTCGCATTGCTCGCTGCTCATCGCGCCGTTGTAGAAGTCGAAGTACAGGTAGCCCACCCCGCTGAGCTGCTGGTAAACGATCTCCCTGTAGGTCTGATCGACCCGCCACCGTGCGTCGAGCGCCACCGCGATCTCGGGCGCCTCGAGTTCGACTCCGGCGAGCTCGAGCGCCCGCGTCGCCGGGAGCTTGAAGTTCCGCTCGGTCGGCGTGTCGGCGCGCTTGAGATGCGTGATCCACACGCCGCCATCGACGGTCGCGCGGCAGATCGCCCCGTTGCGCTGGGCGATGATCTCGCCCGGCCGGCCGCTCAGGACACGCTCCGGATGGGCGCCGAAGAGATGGAACTCGGTTCCCCGGATCACGTCCAGCACTCCGGGGTGTCCCTCGCCGGCCCGAATCTTGCGCACCACGACGCCGGTTCGATCGGCCTTCCAGTCGATCGCGCGAACGTCCTGGCCCATCAGCGGCCGCTCGGTGCCGTTCACGGTCTCCGCTTGACCGGCTCGCGCGTCCGGGCGGCGCGCGCCGTCGGCGATCTTGCCGATCGCCTCGAGCAGGGCGTCGATCGCCGCCCGCCGCACCTCGTGTCGGTACAGGCTGCTCTTCCCCGCGGCCCGCACCGGGAACGTCCGCGTCGCCCACACGTCGCCGGCGTCGAACCGGCCGTTGGCCTCGAGCACGGTCACGCCCCACTCGCGCGTCCCCAGCTCGATCGCCCAGTCCAGCGATGACGGGCCGCGATCGCCGGGCGGGCCCGGGTGGACGATCAGGCACCGATACTCCGACCAGATCGACTCCGGGATCATCTTCTTCAGGAACGGGCAGACGATCAGCTCGGGGTCGTGCTCGCCGACGGCGGCCTCCATCGCCGCGGCGGAATCGACCACCGCCACCTCGACCTCGTGGCCGAGCTCGGTCAACTCGATCCAGGCGCGCTGCGACAGTCCGTTGTGGGCGGAGACCAGGAACAGGATGCGCAGGCAGCCCGCTCGTCGCTCGAGGTCGTGACTCATTTGCTCGATGGTGCGTCGCTGCTCAGCCCGAGCTGCTCGAGCATCAGCATCAGGTCGAACATCAGCCTCAGCGAGACCTGCTTGCCACCACACGAGCGGATCACCCGGACGTAGTCGAGGGTCACCTCGCGTCCCGTGTGAGCGCGACCGTCGTGTGTTCCGGTGAAGGTGCCTTCCTCGATCGCCACGTCGTCGAAGAAGTGAATGCCGTGGATCGCCAGATGGGCGTCCGGAAAGTCGTCGAACCAACCGCCGTAGAACTCGAGACACGCCGCCTTGCCCTCGCGCCAGTCCTCGCCGGGACCCTGGAAGACGACGTCGTCGTCGAGTAGTTCCTCGATCTGATCAAGGTCGTGGGCGTTGAACGCCTCCGTCCCAGTGTCAAAGACCTCTTGATCGGTGATCGCCATCATCTTCTTGCCTCTCCCTCGAATTGCGAGCGACGCCTGTAGTGCGTTACGGACATGCTCGCCGCCCGGTTCTGAGGCCTCTGTGACAAATGACGCTCTGTGTCGAGGCTCACGGTTTCGACAGGCGCGCGTGCGGTCGGCGATACACAGCGCCCCCCGTTCTCGACCCTCGAGGGAGAGCCCCCTAGCCGGTCAGTGGCGCCGAGGTTCTTCGGGACGGAGCGCCCGCCGGGCGAACTGCAGCTCCGGAGCCGGCTCCTCGATCTGGACTCCGAGCAGCATCTCGAGGGCCGCAAACGCTTCGCGGTCCAGGCGCCGCGGTACCTCCAGGCGCATCATCTCGAGCGCGCGCTCGACGGTGAAGGCGGAGCGGTATGGACGCTCGGCGGTCATCGCCTCGTATACGTCGGCAACCGCGAGCGCTCGCATCGGCATCGTGAGTTCAGTGGCCGTCAGGCCGTGCGGGTAACCGCTTCCGTCGAGGCGCTCGTGGTGGGAGCCGGCCAGCGCCGAAAGGTCCCTGAATCCGGGGACCCGCTCGAGGATCCGCCCGGTCACCAGCGGATGTTCCTGGACGATCGCGAACTCGGCGTCGGTCAGCCGGCCCGGCTTGTCCAGAATGCGGTTGGAGATCGCGAGCTTGCCGATGTCGTGCAGTTGCGCCGCGCGCCCGAGCCCGCGCATCGTGTCCGCGTCGAATCCCAGCAGCGTGCCGATGCCCCGCACGAGCGACCAGGCGCGATCCGAGTGCTGATGCGTCCACGGCGACTTCGCGTCGATGACCGCCGCAAAGCCGTGCGCGATCCGGTCGAGCTGGTCCTCGTCGACGACCACGATCCGGTCGGGCGGAGCAACGGTCGTGAGGTCCGGCGCGACCAGCGACGCCCAGAAGGCAGCGTCGTCCCGGAAGCTCGTGAGCGCGTCGACGAGCATCGGGTCAAACCACTGGCCGCTGCGCTTCGCCGCGACCGCGCACGCCGTGCCGGCGCCCCGGGCCCGGTTGAAGACCTCGGCGGTCTGGGCCAGGCACAGGATTCGTCCGGCGAGAGGGATCTCCGCACCCCGCAATCCGCGGGGCTGCCCGCGTCCGTTCCAGTGCTCGTCGAGCGCGCGGATGGCCTCCGCGGTGCCGTCGGAGAACCCGAGCATCCGCGCAATCTCGGCGCCACGGTCACAGCGGGCCATCATCAGCGACTTGGTCACCTCGCCCTCGGCTTGGATCGCCCGCAGGCGGTTCACCCGGGCGCCGAGCGAGCCACCTGGCGCGACGGTCCGCAGCGACCACGCGAACGCCGAGAACGGCCGTGACCAGTCGACGAGTTTCGAGGTCCGCTTGGCCAGTTGGTCGTCGGCGCCGAACAGCGCGGCCATCCGTGCGGAGTTCGCCGAGCATCCGGCGTCCTTGAGCAGCAGCGCGTAGAAGAGATCCGGGCGGGCCTCGCGGTCAAGTCCGATCACATCGGCCAGCCGCATCCCGATCAGGCACGCTCGCTGTGCGTGCCCCGGCGGCTCGCCCTCGGCGATGTCCAATGCGTAGGACATCGCGCCGATCAGTTCGGACAGCGCAACTTCCCGCTCGGCCTGCTCCATCGAAGCAGTATCGCGCGTCGTCCCGGGCGCCTCTCGTCCGACGGTTGACACCGCGCGGCTTTCCCACCGGAACCCCACGCCGAAATGGTCGTTGAAGAGTGGCCAATTGGGTCAGGCTTCTGCGCGTAGCGGCCGAACTGCGACCTGTGGGGGCGGAACGCTTCACCACTCGCCGCGCCAGGGCTGTCGGATTCGCGCTAGCCGGCAACGTCATACCCGTGGCGATCGCCACCGCCACCAACTGGTCCTCCCACCACACCGTGTTCTTCGTCGGGGCCGTCGGCGCCTGTGCGGTGCCGCTGATCGTGACGATGGTCCCGCCCCGGCACAGGACGATCCGGCGGGCGGCGGCGTTCGCCGGGCTCCCGATGTTGACGCTGCTTCAGGCCTACAGCGGCGGCGCGGCCTCGGGCTATTCGGTGCTGATGATGATGGCCATGGTCTGGTTCGGGCTTCAGGGCAGCGACGAGGAGGTCGTGGCGATGATCGTGCTGCTCGCCGCGTGCTCCTACTTGCCGATGTTGCTCGTCGGTCCGCCGGCTTACCCCGTGAGCTGGGGCAACGCCACGCTGTTAGTCATGATCGGCGCGACCGTCGCGGGCTCGCTGCGGTTGGCGATGCGGGAGACCCGGCGTCTGACCGAACGGCTGCGCCAGGAGGCAGTGATCGACCCGCTCACCGGCCTCCTGAACCGCCGGGGTTGGGAACTGGCCGCGCAGCAGACGCTGGCCCAAGCCCGCCGCAGCGGGGCCTTCGTCTCGCTGATCGCCTTCGACCTCGACGAGTTCAAGCAGCTCAACGACACGCTCGGGCACGACGAGGGCGACCGGGTGCTGCGGGAGACCGCCGATCGCATGCTGAGAACGCTGCGAGCCAGCGACGTCGTCGCGCGGTTGGGAGGAGACGAGTTCGCAGCGCTGCTGACCGCCACGTCGCCGAATGCCGCCATCACCGTGCTGGGGCGGCTGCGCGAGATCACGCCCTCCCGCGCCAGCTTCTCGGCGGGGATCGCCCGATGGGCCGACGACGAACAGCTCGACGACCTCCTGCGCCGAGCCGATCTCGCCCTGTATGCGGCCAAGGCCGGTGGCGGCAACCGGACCGAGCACGCGCCCAAGGCTTTCGCCAGCGACATGGTGGAGGCCTGAGCCGTAACAAGTCAGTGCCAATTCGCGCCGGGTGCATTGCGAGCACATAACTTGGGCCGATGTCTGCAACCAGGCACCGCCGAGGCGGCCTCCTCCTCGCCTCGACGTTGGTCGGAACCGTTGCCGTCGCCGGTCTGAGCGCGGCAATCCTGGCCGTCCTGGTCACGATGTTCACGCGCCGCGGGGGGTGCACGGCGCCGGCGGCGACCGGCGCCGGCGCCGGGGAGATCGTTCTCGGCCCGCCGGGGACGGGCCAGCTCGTCGGAGCGAGCGAGTACGGCGGGCCCGGGGATCCGAGCACGGGTACCGTCGGAGCGGACGGCGAGAGCCTGCTTGAGCACCCCGACACCTACGCCGAGCTCGGCGGCCTGACCTCGCAGACCGCGACCGACATGGGCGGCCTCCCTTACATGACCCCCCTGCGGATCACGGTCGCCGGCCGCTCGGCGATCGCGTACAAGCGCGACTTCGGTCTCGGCGGCGGCCCGGTGGCCGGGCTCCGGCGCGTGATCGATCTCTGGTGGGAGCTCGCCCGCAGCCTCGGAATCCCCTACGAGCGCGGGCTGTGGTCGGGGCCTGTGCGGATCGAGCGACCGCCGGCGACTGGCGCCGGAAGCCTCCTGGGCCAGGCCGCGGTGGAGGCGAGCCCTGGCGAGGTCGCGGGGCTTGCTCAGTGCGCGCCGGCAGTCGCCACCGGCGTGCCCCTCACGGCAGGTGACCGCGCGGCCCTGCTCCCAGACGGGCTCGCCGCCGCCCCCCGCGACGCGCCGGCGGCGGTCAAGGAGATCATCGCCGCCGGCAACGAGATCGCCGGCAAGCCCTATCTCTACGGAGGCGGCCACGGCCTGCCGCTGTCGGCGATCGCGCCGGCCTACGACTGCTCGAGCAGCGTCGAGCACCTGCTCTACGGAGCCCGGCTGCTCCCGGTCACCGACACCGTCGCCTCGAGCCAGCTCGAGTCCTTCGGCGAGCCCGGCCCGGGGCGTTGGGTGACGCTGTACGCCGACGCCGCGCACGTGTTCATGTACGTCGCCGGGCTGCGGTGGGACACCCACAACGCGGCGGGTCCCGGAGACGGCAGCGGCGGGATCGGCTGGCATCCACTGGTGCGCAGCTCCGCCGGCTTCGTCGCGCGCCACCCGGCCGGGCTATAGGCGTGCGCCTGTCCCTGGCCGCCGTGCTCGCGTCGATCTGGCTCGCGGGATGCAGCGGACTCGCGCCATCAGCCGGCACCACGTCGCCACAGTCCATCCCCCTGGCCCAGGCGCAGAAGACCCACGAGTACGTCTCGGGACCGCCGCCGCGACAGCACGCCGACCAGAGCTCGCCGAGCGCGATCCGGGCGATCGACGCGTTCGCGACCGCGTATATCAACTGGCGCGCCTCGACGGTGGCGTCCGACATGCGCGCGCTTGCCGCCGCCAGCGTGGGCCAGGCGCGCTCGGCGATGGAGCTCGCCGCCGCCTCCACCGCCCAGGACTACGAGCTGCGCCGGGGCGGGATCGCCAACAGCGGTCAGGTCGAGGCCGTCTCGCCGGTGATGGGCAGCCGCGATCAGTACGCCGTCGTGACCCGTGAACTGACCACCGCCACCAACACCGCCGCGTACCAGGGCCTGCGCCCGCGTGGCACGTCACGCTCGCGACGGTCGCCGAGGTCGGAGCGGGACAGTGGGTGCTGAGCGGCTGGCAGCCAGAGAGCTGACCGGGCTCGATAATCCGGCGATGGCCACGCCATCGTTCCGGACGTCGCCTGGACGGCTGCGGCGAGCTGCTGACCACCTGGTCGACCTGGCGGCCCAGAACGTCGAGGGCGCCGTCTACGGAACCGTGATGATCGGCGTGCTGTTCGCCGCCGAGGACACCAAGCGCGAGACGTACGCCGACACCGTCGAGGCCGCGCTCATCGTCCTGCTCCTGTACGTGTTCACGCACGTGTACGCCCACTTCCTGGGCACGCGCCTGCGGGCCCGGGAGCCGCTCACCGCGAAGATCCTGTGGCACAGCTGCATCCACGAATTGCCCGTACTAGAGGGTGCGATCGTGCCCGTGCTCGCGCTGCTGATCGCGTGGGCATTGGGCGCGACGGCGACGGACGGCACCACCGCCGCGCTGTGGACGACGGCGGTCATGATCGTCACCCTCGAGGTCGCCGCCGGGTGGCGGGCGAAGCTCGGCGCGAGGGAGATGCTGCTTCAGGCCGGGACCGGCGCGCTTCTCGGGCTGACGATCGTGGCGCTGAAGCTCGTCCTGCACTGAGCGGGGCTCTGCCTCAAGGGCCGCAGCCGGGCGCGCTGTGTATCGCCGCCGAGCGCCACGCCTAGTGCGCCGCCACGTTCAGCACGACCGCCACCACGAACGTCGCCAGCGCCCCTATCCGCAGGAAGACGCCGGCGCGGTCGCCCGGGCGGCCCGTGACCATCCCCACGATCGCCAGCGTCATGCACGCCACGGCGATCAGGGCGAACACGACGGCGAGCGCGCGCACCCATCGGATGGTGGCAGCTGCTTACGGCTCGGTCAGTACACCGAATATTTCGTTAAACATCCAGCCCCCCAATCCGGCGTGCCTCCGCGCCGGCGCGCCCGTGCCCTCGCCCGGCGCCCGCCACGCCTAGTGCGCCGCCACGTTCAGCACGACGGCAATCACGAACGTCGCCAGCGCCCCGATCCGCAGGAACACGCCGGCGCGGTCGCCCGGGCGGCCCGTGACCATCCCCACGATCGCCAGCGTCATGCACGCCACGGCGATCAGGGCGAACACGACGGCGAGCGCGCGCACCCATCGGATGGTGGCACTTGATTAGGGCTCGGTCACAACGCGCCACCGTTCGCCGGGACCTCTTTGGTCGTGCTCACGGCGCCGTCGTCGGAGTTCGTTGTGCCACGGACCATGACCGGGCCCCCCATCTGGATCGACGTCCGCCTCGAGTTCGCCACTCTCCCCGGGATGGTGGATCACCGTGACCGCGGGCGGCAGGCGACCCCCGGAGGAGTCCACGCCGATGACGAGCTGCGAGGGGGCGGGAGCTCCCGCAGCCGGCGGCGGGATCGTGTACTTGATATTCACCGCACCGCCCTCGGGGACCGTCTGCACCCGGAGCTCCGGCATCGGCGGCGCGGCGCCGCTCAGCTCCCATTTCGGCGCCGATCGGCGGCAGGTGCGCCTGAGCGCAGCTGTCGTTGAATGCGCTTGCGTTCTTCCACGCCGGGTGAGTGGCCATCGCAGCGGGGCTGTTGGCTTGGATCCCCTCCTTGCCGAGGATCCGGATCTTGGGCTTGGTGCCGCCCCAGCTGCCAGGCCAGAACGCCCACGGCGTCCCCGTCTCGGAAATCTCGACGAGCTCCAGCTGCACTCGCGGCCCGCGCCCGTCGTTGTGGTCGGGGAGAAATGAGCGGTCGCTGAACTCCGTCCCACCTCGCAGCATCGAGGCGTGGGTTCCGCGGGCGCTGAAGACGACGGGCGCCCCGTCCTGGAGCTCAACCTCGTCCCATTGCGCCCTGAGCGCCGCTCCGGTGCTGCGCGTAGGTGACCATGTCGGGTCGACCGGCCGGATCCAGATGGAGCTGGATCATCTCCATGTCACCCTCGTGACGCCCGAGGTCGAAAACGCCCGGATCGTCGTAGTACATGAAGAACCAGTACTGCAACCAGGTGTCATCCGGCTCCTCGACGATGATCCCGTGCACCTTGTTCGCGTAGCCGGGCAGGCCGTGCATCTCGCGCGCCGCCACCACATAGTCGGCTGTCTCGCCGATGAAGTCGGTGGCCAGCGCCGGGTCACCTGTGGGATACGTGTCGGGCCGCAGGAAGTCGAGGGTCAGCGGCGGCACCGCGCCGCCGCCAGGCGCGCCCGCCATCGCGAGCACGGTCCCGTCGACCCGCTTGAGCGCGTTGCCGGGGTGGTCGGTGATGACCGCCGCCGAGTCGGTGTAGTAGGGCTCGAGCGAGTCGTACTGCACCACCGGGCGGTATTGCGCGAGCAACGCGGCCGGGTCGAATGCCGCGGCAGGCTGGCCGCCGGCCATCACACTCTCCTGTCGAGCTCTCCGACGATCGTCGGAAAGGTGTCCTGGGCGGCGCGATCGCCCATGAACACGTCGAGATGACCGTAGCCGTCGAAGATGTGCAAGCTCGAGCGCCCCGGCACGTGGCGCTCGTACCACTCGTGCGAGGCGCGCTGGCTGTCGGCGATGAAACAACTGTTCCGCGACCCCGCCACGAACGCGATGTGGGCATCGGTACGCGGACTCTGGGCCGTGAAGTCACGCGGGAGCTCCGGAAGGCTGTCCACAGCTCATCAGGTGTCCGGACCTGACGCAGCGATCGATCTGCTTGAAGAAGGTGAGCGGCACGGCCCCGAACTCATTGCTCAACCACTCGTGCGTCTCGTCATTGAGGTTTTCGTGTCGCCACAGCGTTGGCTTGGCGGCTCCGTACGTGTAACTCGACCACTTGCAGACGCTGTTGTCACACTCATGGTGATCAACCTTGATCCAGAGGTCCACCAGCTTCGGCAGCACCCCCGGCGCCCCGTCACGTCCCCACTGGGGATCCATGTAGCCGATCACCCGCGACGTAAGTGGCACCATCGAGCGAAGCTTCACGTTCGCCAGCCACGGCACCTTGGGATGGATCGACACCGCGTTTGACACGATCGTCTTCACCTGCGGGACGAGCCCGGCGAGCGCGCTCATCATGAAGCTGGTCGAGCCCTGGCAGTGGATCACCGCCTTCAGCTCCCCGGTCCCCGTCTGCTCGCACACGGTCTGCACGGCCCGCGGGTGGTCGTAGACCGCAGCCTGGTCCAGCGTCCAGTGGTTGTGCGGGATGTCGATCGAGGCCCGCCAGTTCTCGAGCCACACGTCCCAGCCTTGGTCGGCGAGCAGCTGCACGAGGTTGCACGAGCTCGGCGCCCGGAAGATGTTGGCGCGCACGCCGGCGCCGTGCACCAATAGCACGGGACCCTTCGCCGGCGTCGCCGAACCGCGCACGTTGATCAGGTTCAGTTCGAGACCGTCGCCGGCGGTGAACTCGATCACCCGCTCGTTCATGCCTTGCCCGCGGGGCCGTAGACGCTCCATAGCTCGCCCGCGAACAACGCCCCGAAGCGCGCGAGCGCGTCAACCCGCTCCGCCGGGTGAACACGGAATGTCGTCAATTGGCGCGCGAAGTCGAGCGGATGGATGTGGATGATGCCGCCGGCCACGATCCGCGCGCCCTCGTCCTCGCCGGGGGCGACGTGCCCGGCGAGCACGCGGGTGAACAGCGTCGTCGTTTCGGACCAGCCGTCGAGACCGTGGCCGTGGAGGATCTCCTTGAAGCCGGTCATCGTCAGCGGGTGCTGTTCGCCGTCGCTGAACTGGAGGTGGTACAGCATGCGCTTCTCGCCCGGCGAGCTGGTCGCGACGAACAGGTTGAAGACGCCGTCGGAGACGGGCAGCCTGCCGCCGAACTGGTCGGACTCGATCCACCCCTCGGCCCGCGCGGCGTGGTGGGGATCGGCGCTGAATCGCTCGACGTCGTCGGTCGTGATCGTCAGGTGGAACATGAAGCCGTTACCGGCCTTCTTGCCCGCCCGGTAGCCGCGGTCGTAGTCGGACTCGCCGAAGGTCACATATCCCTTCATCTCCTCCGTGAACGACAGCGACACGGCGTGCGTATCGACCGAGCCCCTGCCGGCCGCTGCCCCACCGCCAGCCGCCCCACCGCCAGAAGCCGCCCCACCGCCGGCCGCCGCGCCAAGGCCGCCCCGAGGCTGCTCCAGCATCGCATCAGCAAACCGGTCGGCCAGCGCCGCGATCGTCAACGACGGATTGGCCCCCACCGCTCCGGGCATCACCGAGCCGTCGGCAATGTGCAGCCCCGGGCACCCGAACACGTTCCCATACGCATCGACGACGCCCTCGTGTTCGCTGCGCCCCATCCGGCAGCCCCCGAGCGAGTGCACGGTGATCACGCGGTCGTCGTGCCAGATCGGGTTATCGAGGAAGTCGCCGCCGAGCTCGTCGGCAACGCGCCGTGAGAGCTCGCGGACCCGGTCGTAGTAGTCGGCCGACTCGCCCTCCTTCACCCAGGCGAGCTCGAGCTGGTCGCCTTGGAGCAGCATCCGCCCGTTGGGGATGTCGCGGCCCATGCCGAGCAGCGGCAGCGCCCCCGCCGACAGATCGCAGTTGCCCAGCAGCGCCGCGGCCATGTCGCCGACCTCGGCGTGGCGCGGTCCGTGCAGCAGCGAGACCGCGTAGTGCCACAGCTTCGGGGCCGCCCGCACGATCGTCTCGGGCTCCTCCATCAGCTCGAGCATCCAACTCGCGAACGCCGGCGCCCCGGCGTCCTCGAGGTAGAAGCCGCGTCCCTGCCCGAGCCATTCGGGGACCGGCTGCTCGTCGAGCGCATCGGGGATCCGGATCGCGCTCGTGATCACCGGGCCGATCGCCGGCTCGAGCACTCGCGGGTGTCCGTCCTGCTTGGCCCGGAAAGCGAACGTGAGGAGGTCGCCGTTGCCGGAGAACCCGGCGCCGATCTGGTCGAGCTGTGCCGGCAGGCCCGACCGGTTTCGCAGCATCAGCGCCGTCGTCCCGAGCGTGCCGGCGGACAGAACAAGGTGCCCGCACGTGAGCGTGTGACGCTCGAGCGCCCCGGCCTCGGCGGCCCGCTCCGGGTCGTGGACCACATAGTGCACCTGATACCCGCCGCCGCCCTCGAGCGGCTCAAATGCCAGCACCTCGCACAGCGTCCGTAGCTCCGCCCCCGCCCGCCACGCCTGTGTCAGGTAGGTGTAGTCGAGCGTGTTCTTGGAGCCATAGTTGCACCCGATGTCGCACTCGCCGCAGAGGCGGCACGTGTCGCGGGTGCGCCCGTGGAGGTTGGGCGGCTCGGCGATCGGCTCGCCGGGCACCGCCGGTGAGCCGGCGTTGGCGAACGTCACGGCCAGGGGCACGAGTGACCAGTCGACACCGAGCCCGTGAGCCGCGTCGCGGTACGCCAGCACCTTCGCCGTCCGGTCATAGGGCGCCTGGTCGAGCGGGTACTCCTGGACCCCCACGCGTTGCTCGACCCGGTCGTAGTGCGCGTCGAGATCGGCGCGCGTGACCGGCCAGTCCTCGTAGCCGCCGCCCTCCCGGTCCTCGTGGACGAACCACCGCTCGTCCTTTCGCAGGAACACGTTGGCGTAGATCAGCGAGCCGCCGCCGAGGCCGCTCGCGCACAGCGCGTCGATCCCGGTGAACGAATAGAGATCGAACATGCCGAGCAGTCCTTGTGCCGGGTCCCAGAAGTTGTGCTTCATCCCCAGCGGCGTGCGCGGGAACGAGCCCGGCGGATACCGCTTGCCGCGCTCGAGCACGCACACCCGCCACCCCGCCTCGGCCAGGCGGGCGGCCGTCACGGACCCGCCGAAGCCCGAGCCGACGATCACCGCGTCGAAGTGCTCAGGGGCACCGCCGGGCGTGTTCATCAGGAGATCACGTCGGTTCGCGTCTGCGTCCCTTGGTCGTCGCGATACCGGACATTGATCTGACCCGCGTTGAAGTCCAGGATCGCGAAGCCGAACCGCATCCAGTGGTCACCGCGGTCCTCGAGGAAGCCGCGCTCCTCCCAGATCCCAGGCGCCGGGACGGGGTCGCCGGCGGCGTGCTCCATCAGCACCGGCACGCCGCCGTGGCCGATGCACCGCGGAAACTTGACGTGCTGATCGGCCGCGAACCCCATGCAGCGATGCTCGTGTCCCCACAGCCACGCCGTCACCCGGTCGGCGTCGAGCACCGGCCCGAGCTTCTGCGCCAGCACGGGTCCCAGATCCTCCCCGTCGTATACCGAGATCAGCTGATGGTGGCTCAGCAGCATCAGCTTGCGGCCGGACTCGCCCGCGACCTGGGCGACGAACTGCGCCTGAGGATCCTCGAGCACGCCGATCTTCCCCTCCGACAGCGGGTCCTGATCCCACGAGGTGTCGAGCCCGATGATGTCCCACGAGGGCGAGGTCAGCCGGAAGAAGCTCGTCGGCTGACCGTCATCGGAATGCTGTGCCGCGAATCGCTCGTCGGCCAGCAGCGTCCCGAAGTAACCAAACCCGCCGCCGTACATGTCATGGTTGCCGTTCAGCGACCAGGATGTGACACCGATCGCGGCCTGGTCGTCGGTGACTGGCCACAGACCGTCGGCGAGCACGTTGCGCTGCACCTCATCGGGCATCCCCGAGTAATAAACGTCACCGAGGTGGATCACGTGAGCCTCGCGTCCGTCCGCGAGCGCCTCCTTCACCTCGTCGGCCATGAACCCCGCCACTGCTCGGGCGCGCGGAAGACCGGTTCCCCAGTCACCGACGACAACGACCCGGGCGTCATCGCTGATCGTCACCTGCTTCGCCGGCTTCGGATTGAACGGATGGTTGCCCTCGGCCACGCGGTGGAGCATCGCCTTGCCGACCTCGACCACCCATTCGACGTTGGTCGGCCCGTAGCGCAGCGGGTGCAGGAACGACTCGCACGTGTGGATGATCTTGGCCAGCCCCTCGCGGTGCGGGGGCGCCGTGTCCTCCACGCCCTGCTCGCGGAGCTTTGTCTCGAGCGTGCTCTGAAGCAGGCTCTGGACGGGGTCGCGAGCCAGGAAGGGGACGGCGGGGGTCTTGCGCCCGCCGGACGACGCGAGCGCGTTCGTGACCTCCGGGAGGTTCGCCCGCACGGCCGCCTGAGGATCCTGCTCGCCACCGAGGACCGGCGCGGCAGCCTTGGCGGCGTCGGCGAGCCCCGGAGCGTCGAGGTTGGCGCGGATCGCCTCGACGTACCGGTTCAGCTCTTCGCGATCGAACGCCTCTCTGAGCATCGAATCCCCTTCCTCGAAACAACCCTCGGGGCGATCCTAACCCGCGCCCGCCTATCCTGAGTCGTGGCAAATGTCCGCTCAGTACATATTCACGACGTATAAGCTCTCCCGCCGCTTTCCTCCTGACAACGAGGTGCTCGGCGACATCTCGCTGTCGTTCCTCCCCGGCGCGAAGATCGGCGTGCTCGGCTACAACGGCGCCGGCAAGTCGACGTTGTTGCGGATCATGGCCGGGCTGGACACCGAGTTCGACGGCCACGCGGAGCTGGCGCCGGGCGCGACGGTCGGCCTGCTCGAGCAGGAGCCCCAGCTCGACGAATCCAAGGATGTCCGCGGCAACGTCGAGGAGGGCGTCGCCGAGACCAAGGCGCTGCTCGACCGCTTCAACGAGCTGTCTATGAACTACTCCGAGGAGACCGCCGACGAGTTCTCGCGCGTGCAGGAGCGGATCGACGCGGTCGACGGCTGGAACCTCGACACGACGCTCGAGATCGCGATGGACGCGCTCCGCTGCCCGCCGCCGGACGCCGATGTCTCCAAGCTCTCGGGCGGCGAGCGCCGCCGCGTCGCCCTGTGCCGGCTGCTCCTGCGCCAGCCCGACCTGCTGCTGCTCGACGAGCCAACCAACCACCTCGACGCCGAATCCGTCGCCTGGCTCGAGCGGTTCCTGCTCGACTACGCGGGGACGGTCGTCGCTGTCACCCACGATCGCTACTTCCTCGACAACGTGGCCGGCTGGATCCTCGAGCTCGACCGCGGCCGCGGGATCCCCTACGAGGGCAACTATTCCGGCTGGCTCGAACAAAAGCGCGAGCGACTCGAGCACGAGGCCAGGAAGGAGACGGCCCGCCAGCGGACGATCGAGCGCGAGCTCGAATGGGTCCGCCTCAACGCCAGCGCCCGCCGCAACAAGCCGAAGGCCCGCCTCAACGCGTACGAGGCGCTGCTCGCCGAGGACCGCAACGTCAAGCTCGACCAGGTGCAGATCCACATCCCCGCCGGCCCCCGGCTGGGAGACGTCGTCGTGCAGGCGGACGGTCTGCGCAAGGCCTACGGCGACCGCGTGCTGATCGACGAGCTCTCGTTCACCCTCCCCCGCGGCGGGATCGTGGGGATGATCGGTCCCAACGGCGCCGGCAAGACGACCCTCCTGCGGATGATCACCGGCGCCGAGCAGCCCGACGGCGGAACGCTGCGCCTCGGCGACACGGTCGAGCTCGCGTACGTCGACCAGTCCCGCGACGCCCTCGACGGATCGAAGACGGTGTGGGAGGAGATCTCGGGCGGCGCCGATCAGATCTCGCTCGGCGACCGCATGATCAACAGCCGCGCCTATGTCGCCGGCTTCAACTTCAAGGGCACCGAGCAGCAGAAGAAGGTCGAGAAGCTCTCCGGCGGCGAGCGCAACCGCCTGCACCTGGCGAAGCTGCTGCGCACGGGCGGCAACCTGCTGCTGCTCGACGAGCCGACTAACGATCTCGACGTCGACACGCTGCGGGCGCTCGAGGAGGCGCTGCTGTCGTTCGCCGGTTGCGCGGTCGTCGTCTCCCACGATCGCTGGTTCCTGGACCGGATCGCCACCCACGTGATCGCGTTCGAGGGCGACTCCGAGGTCCGCTGGTTCGAGGGCAACTTCGAGGCATACGAGAGCTTCCGCCACGAGCAGCTCGGGGCCGAGGCCGACCGCCCCAAGCGGATCACCTACAAGAAGCTCGTGAGGGGGTAGGGGCTCTACGCCGCGGGGCGACGCACGCGGCACTGTGTATCGCCGATGGAACCACGCGACCTCTACGGCCTCCCGCTCGACCGCTTCGTGGCGGAGCGCGGCGCCCTCGCCAAGTCGCTGCGCGCCGACGGCAAGCGCGACGAGGCGGCCGAGGTCGCCAAGCTGCGAAAGCCCTCGGTGGCGGCGTGGGCGGTCAATCAGCTGGTCCGCACCCAGAGCCGCGAGCTCAAGGCCCTGTTCAAAGCCGGCGACCAGCTCCAGCGCGCCCAGGCGGACCTGCTCGCCGGCAAGGGGGACGCGGGAAAGTTGCGCGCCGCCGCCGAGCGCGAGCGCGAAGCCGTCGACGAGCTCACCGAGGCCGCCCGGGGGCTGCTGAGCTCCGAGGGTCACGAGCTCGCGCCGGCGACGCTCGACCGGGTTTCGGACACTCTCCACGCCGCGGCGCTCGACAAGGACGCCCGCGGCGAGGTTGCAGGACGGCTGCCTCGTGCGCGAGCTTCGCCACGTCGGCCTCGGCGCGTTCGGGGAGCTGCCGGCAAGTCCGGCCCCCCGCGAGCGCGAGACCGAGGATCGCGATGCCGAGCGCCGGGCGGCTCAGAAGGCAGAGGCGGAAGCCACCCGCGCCCTAGAGCGCGCCGACCGCGAGTCGAGACCGCCCAGGCCCGCCGGGACCGCGCCGCCGACGCCCTGCGTGAGGCCGAGGAGGCGCTCGCCGCGGCCGGCGTGCGCGCCGAGGAAGCGGCCCTCGCGCATGCACGCGCCGCGGAGCAGCTCAAGCGCCCGTAGCGCCGAATTCGTCGAGCAGAATGTCGATCCGGCCCACCGGCTCGAAGCCGAGCCGCTCGAGGATCGGGCGCGACATCGCCCCCGCTTGTGTGATCAGCGCCGGGTCCCCTTGCACCGCGGCCTCCTGCCAGCGGGCGTGGATGAGCGCCCGGTAGGCACCCTGACCGCGCGCACGCTCGAGTGTGGCGCCGCCGAACAGCGCCAGCCCGTAGGGGGTCCGTGAGCAGTTGCCGGCGCTGACGAGCTCGCCGTCGAGCCAAACGCCGTGCATGGTGCCGGCGGATCGGCGCCACCGGTCGCGCGCGATCGCCCGCTTTTCGGGGAGCTCCTCGACGGGTGTCCCGAACGCGACGGCCTGCACCTCGCTGGCGGCCACGTACTCCTCTTCGGTCGCAACCCGCCGGGCCACCAGGTGCGCCGGTGGCGCGGGCGGCTCCGTGCGCAACGCGAGTGCGATCGCCACCGGATCACTGTCGCGCACGAGTCCTCGCTCGAGCAGCAGCCCGACCAGGCCCTCGGGTTCGGCCCTGCTCCCGATCTCCCACTGCGTGCTCGGACGTTCACGCTCAGTGAGTAGCGCCCTCACCTCGCCCAGGACCTCGTCGAGCTCCTCTGGCGCGAAGCGCTGGCGCTGCACGGTGTTCCAGCGCTTGCCGCTCGACATGCACAGCGTGTAACGGCCGGTCTCGATCCGCTCCTCGTCGGGCCCGAGGGTGACGAACGAGTTCGGGTACTCCGCCGCTTCGCGCAGCATCAGAGAGGCGCGCCCTCGGCGACCGGCTTGAGGTGTTCGCGGAGCCGCAGCAGACGCGGATGTGGTTCGTCCGAGTCGATCAGCACCGCAGAACCCGGCCAGGCGTTTCGCACGTAGGCCCTGTACGCAGCCGGCGAGCGGAGATCCGGCTCGTAGATCCATGACCCGCTGTTCCAGTAGCGCACCCCGCTGTCTGACGCCCTCACGCCGTCGAGCGGCTGATGGGTGTGAGCGAACACGATCTTGTCCGTGTCACGTGCCCACCCGAGCTTCATCACGACCTTCTGGAAGGCCTCGACCGCGGGGCCGCTGGGGTCGCTGGGCCGGATCAGCCGAGCCATCGCGTAGCTCGCGGACTCGCCTCCCGTCGGGGCGCCGGTTCGCCGGCGCCGGTCCGCTTCGTGGTTGCGCGCCCCCCGGTAGGCGGCCATCGCTGCCTGCGCCTGACGCCGGTGGAGAACGCTCGGGTGCGCTCGCGCCTGGACCGCGCACCAGTGGCCGGCCTCCTCCGTCAGCCTGACCGGCGTCGCGCCCGTCCGGGCGGCGCGCTCGAGGCTCCCGAAGGCTTTGAACACACGGCGCTGGGCCCGCGTGCCGTTCGGCAGCTGCGCGATCGTGTAGAGCAAGCTGGTGAGCAGCGTGATCGTCGCCTCGTAGTCCTCGACCGTCGGGTCGTGTTCGTCGCCGCCGACCGAGATCGCCCACAAGATCCGGGCGAGCAGCCTTCCACCCGCCGCCCCGCTGCGACGGGCGTAGAAGTCGAGGTAGTGCCCGTGGGTACACAGCACGTCCCCGAACGTGTACGTCGGGTACCGCACGTCCACCTCGACGCCGCCAAGGCGCGACTCGAGAAACGTCCGGAAGAAGTCTCGGTGCTCGGCCTGCGATCGAAGCTGATCGGCGGGTTTGCCGGTGATCAGCTCCAACCGGAGAAGCTCCGCAGCCTGATCGACGACGAAGTGATGGTCGTGGTTCCCCGCCAGAAACACGAACCGTCCGCCCTGCAGCTTTTCGCGCACGAGATCGAACAGCCCCTCCGCCGCGGCGAACGCGCCTCGCACCGACCCGAACAGGAAGTCGAACAGGTCGCCGATGAAGATCACCTCGTCGACGTCGAGGTGCGGTTCGAGCAGCGCCAGCGTGTCGGGCGCGCTGAGAATGTCATCGCCCGTCCAGGCACCGAAGTGGGTGTCGGAGAGAACGAGCGCGCGCACCTGCGGGGTGAGCATACCGGCGTCACGATCGCGGCCCTCGTAGTGTTCGCCCCGGATGAGCGCGTCATCCGAGCCAGCTGCCGCCCCGCCGGCTCGCCACGTGTCGGGCTGGAGCCCGCGCGCCGCGCGACCCCGCGCCGGACGATTCAGTTCCGTAGGCTCGGGTACGCAGTGACCACGTCGTCTGCCTCCTCGTCTGCCTTGCCCCACCGGGTCGTCGTCATCGGCGGCGGATTCGGCGGTCTGAGCACGGTGAAGCGGCTGGGGGGCGGGCCGGCCGAGGTCACCCTGATCGACTACCGCAACTTCCACCTGTTTCAGCCTCTCACCTACCAGGTCGCCACCGGCGCGCTGTCACCTGGGGAAATCGCGTATCCGCTACGCGCGATCTGTAAGTCCTATGACAACGTCCGCGTGCTGCTGGCCGAGGTGACGGGGTTCGATCTCGGCGCACGTCAGGTGTTGCTGGCCGAGCAGCCCGACGTGGACGCGCCGCGATCGGTGCCGTACGACACGCTCGTCGTCGCCGGCGGCTCGAGCTACTCGTACTTCGGCCACGAGGAGTGGAGGGAGTTCGCCGCAGAGGTAAAGACGCTCGAGAGCGCCAAGACCGTCCGCTCCGAGATCCTGGCCGCCTTCGAGCGCGCGGAGTTGACCACCGATCCGGACATCCGGAACGCCGAGATGACGTTCGTGATCGTCGGAGCCGGGCCGACCGGCGTAGAGATGGCGGGGCAGATCGGCGAACTCGCCCGCGATACCCTGCGCCACGACTTCCGCACCATCGACTCCCGTACGGCCAAGGTACTGCTGATCGACACCGGCGACCGGATCCTGGCGGCGTTCCCACCGTCACTGTCGGCCAAGGCGGCGGCGTCGCTTCACCTGCTCGGGGTGACAACCATGGTGGACCGCACGGTCGTCGACATCAGCAGGCACTCCGTCACGATTGCCGCGCCCGACGGCGCTCACGAGCAGATCGAGACGAGGACGATCATCTGGGCGGCGGGCGTCACGGCGTCGGGTCTCGCCGGCGAGCTGGGCAAGCTCGCCGGGGCCGAGGTCGACAAGGCCGGGCGTGTAACCGTCGAGCAGGACCTGACCCTCCCGGGACATCCCGAGGTCATCGCGCTCGGAGATATGGTGAGGGTTCGCGCGCGCAGCGGAGCCGTGCAGACGCTCCCGGGGTTGGCCCCGGTGGCCATCCAGCAGGGCCACTACGCGGGCGGACTGATTCGCGCCCGGCTCCAGGGCAGATCAACACGGCCGTTTCGCTACTTCGATAAGGGCAACGTGGCGACGATTGGGCGCGGCGATGCCGTGGCCGACCTCCGGGGGATCAAGCTCAGCGGATTTCCGGCGTTCCTCGTGTGGCTGTTCGTCCATCTCTACTACCTGATCGGGTTCCAGAACCGTCTGCTGGTGATGATCCAATGGGCGTTCAGTTTCATCACCCACGGCCGCGGCGCGCGCCTGATCGACCGGTCGTAGGTTCCGCGTGCGCGTAGCTGGGATCAAAGCGGTAGATGGCCCGGTCGAGCTGATCGACGTGCCCGACCCTCCTGTCATCGCCGCGGACGAGGTCCTCATCGATGTCAGGGCCGCCGGCGTTGCCAACTGGGACAACGTCGTCCGCCAAGGCGAGTGGGACGTCGGCATCGCGCCACCGATGGCCCTCGGGACCGAGGCCGCCGGGGTCGTGGTGGCGGTCGGGGAGGGAGTCGACGGCTGGGCGCCGGGCGACGAGGTCCTCACCCATCCGCTGCCGCTTCGCCACCAGGGCGCATGGGCGCCCGAGCTCGTGGCGCCGGCGGCCCTGCTCGCACACAAGCCCGAGAGCATGTCGTGGGGTGCGGCGGCGGCGTTTCCGGTGCCGGCCCTGACCGCGGCACAGGTGATCGACGAAGCCCTGCACGTCGCACACGGCGACACGCTGTTGGTCAACGGCGCCGGCGGAGTCACGGGCAGCATGCTGGTGTCACTGGGCGCCGCCCGGGGCGCCGAGGTGATCGCCATCGCCGGCCCGGCCAGCCACGAACATCTGCGGTTACTCGGAGCGGCACAGGCACTCGATTACCACGATCGCGCGTGGCCCGACGAGGTGAGGCGGATCACAGGCGGCGCCGGTGTCGAGAAGGCGGTCAACGCGGTACGGGGCGGCTCGGATGACGCCATCGGGGTGGTCCGCGACGGCGGCCGCCTGGTGACGATCACCTCAGACCAACCCGACGCCCAGCGCGGGGTCCAGAGTTCCACCGTCTACGTTCGCCCCGACGGTGCCCGGTTGCAGGAGATGGTCGACCTCCTCGCGGCCGACAGGCTCAGCATCCAGGTCGGCGCCACGTTTGCGCTGAGCGGCGCCGGCGAGGCGCTCGCCACCGCCATGGCGGGCCATGGCGGCCGGGCCGTTGTGATCGAGATCTGAGCGGGCCGCCGCCAGCGCTGCGGCGCCGCCCGCGCCGCCGCCACCGCCGCCCGCGCCACGGCCGCCCGCGCCACGGCCACCGCCGCCCCGCGACCGGTCGGCTCGGTGTTGGCGGCGAGGGGGCCGGATCGGCGCGATCGGGTGGCTCAGAACCTGGGCAGCACGACGCGGCTCGCGCCTGGCGCCGATGTTGTCGTGTTATCCACGCGATCGGACCCGACCCACCCCCTTCCGCAGCAAAAGCACTCGCGCCACCGCCCCCGCCCGCGGTGTTGGCAACGAGAGGGCGCGCGATCGCTGCGCTTCGATGATGCATGGCGCGCCAATACCGCGCCAAATCCCGAGGCGCGGCGTCCTGTGCACGAGGAGTGTGCTTGACGCGCCACGGCTCGCCTCCGGCGCCGGTGTTGGCGCGCCATGCACCATCCCCAGCCGCAAATCGGGGACCGCAGCCGCCCGAACCTCTCCTCGCTGCCACGAACCCGCCGCCCCGCCGGAACTCCCAACTGTTTGGTAAGGGTTTGTGAGGTTTTCACGCGCCACCGCCTGTCACTCCCGCGCACTAGTGACAAATTTCACCACCGGCCTTGCTCGGGGCCGGAAGAATTACCGTCAAGCTAACCGCAAATCTGGGGGTGACGTACATGGCCGAAAACGGCAATGGGGTATTTCGCGAACGGCTCGATGAACAGGTTTTGGAGGGGATGCGCCTCGGCCGCCACGTGTTGCACGACCCACGCTCGCGGGACTACCAGGCGGCGCGCGCGCCCAAGATCGTGAGCGTCACGCACGACGCGTCCGGCCTGCCGCTGAATCAGGGGAAGATCGGTTCGTGCACGGCCAACGCGCTGTGCGGGGCGCTGGATTCCGCGCCCAACTTCGCTGGCGGCTCGCCGCTCAACGAGAAGGAGGCGGTCAAGGTCTACGAGCTCGAGACCAAGCTCGAAGGCGATCCGTATCCGCCCAACGATCCGGGCGGTAGCGGGCTCATGGTGTGCAAAGCGGCCAAGGAGATGGGGCTGATCAGCGCCTATCACCACGCGTTCGGAGTCCAGCAGGCGCTCGAGGCGCTGGTCCTGCGGCCCGTGATCACCGGGATCAACTGGTACACGAGCTTCGATCAGCCGGATCCACAGACCGGCCTGGTCGAGCTTGCTCCCGGAGCGACGATCAGAGGGGGGCATGAGATCGTCGCGGACCAGATCGACGCTGAGAACCAGCTGGTTTGGTTCTGGAACAGCTGGGGCACCGGCTGGGGGGTCGGCGGCCGCTTCTGCATGTCGTTTGACACGTGGGGGCAGCTGCTCGAGCAGCACGGTGACGTCACAGTGCCGATCAAATAAGCGTGCTGGGCCGGGCGCGTTCCCTGATGACGCTAATCGCCCGGCCCAGCCGTCCAACCTGTCACCGCTCACCCGGGCGGTGACACGTTGGACGCCGCGCCTCAGGAGGCGCGCACGGCGAGCGTCTGGCGCAGCGCCGTGAACTCCTTGGCCATCGATGGGTACTTGCTCGCCGGCGCCTGGGTGAGGATCGCCAGGCCGTCGCCGTTCGGCGCGATGATGAACTCATCGACACTGTGCTCGAGCACGCCGTTGTCCTCGACGAGGAACTCCCAACGCTCGCCGGGATGGCCGTTGACAGTGTTGGAAGCGAGACCGAGCTGCTGGTAGCCGGCCTGCTTGGAGACCTGTTCGATCTCGGCCTGCGAAGCCGCCAGCGGACTGCTGGCCTTGACGTGGGGTGAGACATCGACGCGCAGCAACGTCTGCGCGTTCGCCGGTGAGGCGACCGTCGTGTCGGTACCCCAGGGGTACTGCTTCTGGTCGGTCTCGACTACCCACCCAGCTGGGTACTTGATCGAGAACTCGCGGCCGGTGAACGTCGAGGTCTTGGTGGCGGACAGCACGGAAGTGGCGCCCTTGCCGGCGGCTGGCAGCAGTGGTGCTCGCCTTGGCCGAGCCGGTACCGGCGGAAACGCCCGCGCCGCCGACGGAGTGGCTCACGGACGCGGACGAGTTGCTCGAGCTCGACCCGGAGTTGGCTGCCTTCCCGATCAGGTATCCGGCGACGACGATCAACAACACGGCGGCGCCGCCCGCCGCGAACACCAGGGCCCGCGAGGATCCTGATCCCGTCGCGGGCGCTCGTGGCGGGGGAGGGCTCCGGACCCGGCGGCGCGCGACCGTCGGTCGCGCCGGGGGATCGACGGCGGGCATGTGGATCGGAGTCGGAAGCTCTCTCGGCGGGCTATCGGCACTCGTCGGCGTGCTGGCCGTCTCCGTCGGGGGGAACGGTTCCATCGGCGCGGTGGCGTCGGCTTCGAACTGGCTCCATCCGGTAGGTCGGCGACGCGTCACGATGGACCGCCGGCAGGACCGCCATCTCGTCCGGCTTCGGCATCCGCCGCCCGCACTTGGAGCAGAACCGAGCCCACTTCGCGGACTGTCGCCCGCACGATGGGCAGGTGATCATCAGGTGCCCCTTCGCCACGTCCGCGGCACCGTACCACCGTGTGGACTGTCAGTCCGAAAGCATCTTCGGGAGCAAGTTGGCCAGGGCCGTGGCGTCCTGCACCGCCCAGTCCGCCTCCTCGAGCTGCTCGATTCCATACGGGCCCGTGGCCACCGCCACGCACCGGACCCCGTCGGCTCTCGCGCAGGCGATGTCGCGCGGCGTGTCGCCGATCACCAGCGCCTGGTCACGTGGATACGGACGGCCGAGCTTGGCCGGCGCGGCGGCGCGCGATCGCCGGCAACGCCGCGCGGTCCTCGCAATCGGACCCGAACGCGCCCTGACCGGAGCCGAAGTAGTGACCGATGCCGGCCCGCTCGAGCTTCAGCCGGCCGACCTCCTCATAGTTGCCGGTGAGCAACGACAGCATGAGATCGTCGCGCGCGGAGAGGCGATCGAGCAGCTCGCGGACGCCCGGAAGCACCGTGCTGCTGAGATCGCCGGGGCACAGCTCGGCGTATCGGCGACAGCACTGCTCGCGAACGTCCTGCGCCCCTTCGTCGATCCGCTCGGCCGAAATCCCGGCGTCGAGCAGAATCGAGCGGGCGATGTCGCCGTCGGTACGCCCTGCCGGAGCGACGACGCGAGCTTGGCGGGCATCGATCCCGTGCACCTCGCGCAATGCCTGCTGGAGTGCGTCGCGGTGGGCATCGGTGGCGCCGAGCAGAAGCGTCCCGTCGATGTCGAACAGCAACAGCACGCGCTATGGCTAGCGCACGAACGACATGCCCGGCTCAAGCCGCTGGGCGAACGCCGCGATCAGCTTTGCCGCTGCCGCGATGTCGGTGAGCTGGATCAGCTCGACCGGCGAGTGCATGTACCGCAGCGGCACCGAGACCAGGCCGGTCGGCACGCCCGCGCGGCTGGCGAAGATCGCGTCGGCGTCGGTGCCGGTCGTCCGGCCGAGCGACTCGACCGTGAAGGGGATCCCGTCCTGCTCACCGGTCTCGTAGAGCAGGTCGAAGATCTGCGGGTGGATCGCGGTACCCCGCGCCACCACCGGTCCCGAGCCGAGCGTGTGCTTGGTGATCGGGCCGAGCTCCACGCCGGGCTGGTCGGTCGCGAACGTGACGTCGACGGCGATCGCCAGGTCAGGCTCCAAGCGGAACGCGCTCGTACGCGCGCCGGCGAGCGTCGTCTCCTCCTGCGTGACCGCCAGCGCCACGACGTCGCCAGGCGCGCCGCCCGCCTCGGCCACGAGTCGGGCCGCCTCGGCCGCCACGTAACAGCCGACGCGGTTGTCGAGTGCCCGCGCCACCACTCGCCCGTTGGGCATCTGCACCGGATCGGCGTCGATCACGGCGACGTCGCCGATCCGCACGAGCTTGGCGGCGTCCTCGGCGTTCAGAGCGCCGATGTCGATATGGAGATCCTTGAGCTCGGGCGCCTGCTTGCGATCTTCGTCCTTGAGCAGGTGAATCGGCTTGCGCGCGATCACGCCGATGATCGGTCCGCTGCGCGTCATCACCCGTACGCGCTGTCCGACCAGCACGAGCGCGTCCCAGCCGCCCACCTGGCCGAAGCGCAGATAGCCGTCCTCATCGATGTGGGAAACGTGGAGCCCGATCTCGTCGATGTGGCCGACGACGATCAGCGTCGGGCCGTCCGCGGTGCCCGGGACGCGAGCAAACGAAGAGCCCATCTGGTCGCTGCCGACCTCGGCGGCGAACTCGCTGCACCAATCCCGCCACACGCGCGCGGGATCGGCCTCGCGGCCGGACGGTCCGACCGCAGTCAGCAGGTTCTCGAGCAGGTTGGGAATCGACACGAGCGCGGAAGGCTATCCGTTCTCGGGCCCGGGGCTACGCCAGCTCTCGCAGCACGTACTGCAGGATGCCGCCGTGGTGGAAGTAGCGCTGCTCCTTGGGCGTGTCAATCCGCACGGTGGCGGTGAACTCCCTGTCGTCCGCTTTGACAGTGACTTCGCGCGGGATCTCCTCGACGCCGGCGAGACCGGCGATCGTGAACGTCTCGTGGCCGGTCAGCCCGAGTGACTGCACCGAATCGCCGTCCTTGAACTGCAACGGCAGCACTCCCATGCCGACGAGGTTCGAGCGATGGATCCGCTCGAAGCTCTGAGCGATCACAGCGCGGACGCCGAGCAACCGGGTTCCCTTGGCGGCCCAGTCGCGGCTTGAACCCGAGCCGTACTCCTTTCCGGCAAGCACGACCAGGGGCACGCCCTCATCCAGGTAGCGAATCGCGGCGTCGTAGATCGACATCTGCTCGCCGTCTGGGAGGTGAAGCGTCACACCACCTTCCGTACCCGGGGCCAGCTGGTTTCGGAGGCGGATGTTGGCGAACGTCCCGCGCATCATCACCTCGTGGTTACCGCGCCGCGAGCCGTAGGAGTTGAACGCCTTGGGCTGAACGCCTTGCTCGATCAGGTACTTGCCGGCGGGGCTGTCGCGCTTGATCGAGCCCGCCGGCGAGATGTGGTCCGTCGTGACGCTGTCGCCGAGCACCGCGAGCACGCGGGCGCCCTCGATGTCGGTGATCGGCGCCGGCTCGGCCGGCAGCTGCTCGAAGAACGTGGGCCGGCGCACATAGGTCGAATCGGGATCCCAGGCGAAGCGCTCGCCCGTCGGGACCTCGAGGGAGTTCCATCGCTCGTCGCCTTCGAACACCTCGCCGTAGCTCTTGCGGAACATGTCCGACTTCACGGCCTGCTCGATCGTCTCCGCCACCTCGCTCTCGGTCGGCCAGATGTCCTTGAGGAACACGGGCTGACCGTGATCGTCCTCGCCGAGCGGCTGGTCGTAGAGGTCCATGTCCATCGTCCCGGCGAGTGCATAGGCCACGCACAACGGCGGCGACGCCAGGTAGTTCATCTTCACGTCCGGGTTGATCCGGCCTTCGAAGTTGCGATTGCCGGACAACACAGACACGACCGCCAGGTCGTGTCCATTAACTACCTCTGAGATCTCGTCGGGTAGCGGGCCGCTGTTGCCGATGCACGTCGTACAGCCGTAACCGACGAGGTGGAACCCGAGGTCCTCGAGGTACTCGGTCAGGCCGGCGCGGTCGAGGTACTCGGTCACGACCTTGGAGCCCGGGGCGAGCGAGGTCTTGACCCACGGTTTGACCCTAAGACCCCTCTGGACCGCGTTGCGCGCCAGGATCCCGGCTCCGAGCATCACCGACGGGTTCGACGTGTTCGTGCAGCTGGTGATCGCGGCGATCACGACGTGTCCGTGGTCGAGCTCGGTCTGCGTCCCGTCCGCGAGCGTGACCGGCGAGGTCTTGCGCACCCGCTCCGCTACCTTCGCACCACCGGTGCCCCCGGTTGGCTCGTGGCCGTCGCCGTTGGGCATGTGGGTAGAGACCGGATCGCTCGCCGGGAAGCTCTCCTCGAGCGCCTCGTCCTCACCGTCTTCTTTGGGCACGTAGCCCTCGAGTGCGAGGCGGAAGGCCGGTTTTGACTCCGTCAGCGAGATGCGATCCTGCGGGCGCTTGGGCCCGGCGATACTCGGGACCACGGTCGCCAGATCAAGTTCGATCAGGTCCGTGAACGTCGGCTCTTCGGAGTGCTCGTCGTGCCACAGGCCCTGCTCCTTGGCGTAGGCCTCGACGAGGTCGATCAGCTCCGTCGGGCGACCCGAGAACTCGAGGTAGCGGAGCGTCTCTGCGTCGATCGGAAAGATCGCGCAGGTCGACCCGAACTCCGGCGACATGTTGCCGATCGTCGCCCGGTCGGCGAGCGGGAGGTTCGCCAGCCCCTCTCCGTAGAACTCGACGAACTTGCCGACCACGCCGTGCTGGCGGAGCCTCTCGGTCACCGTCAGGACGAGGTCGGTGGCGGTCGCACCCTCCGGCAGCTCGCCGGTCAGCTTGAAACCCAGCACCTGTGGGATCAGCATCGACATCGGCTGTCCCAGCATCGCGGCCTCGGCCTCGATCCCGCCGACGCCCCAGCCAAGCACGCCGAGCCCGTTGATCATCGTCGTGTGGGAATCGGTGCCGACCAGGGTGTCCGGGTAGGCCTGGCCATCGCTCTCGAATACGACGCGGGCCAGATACTCGAGGTTGACCTGGTGGACGATCCCCGTCTCGGGCGGGACGACGCGGAAGTTCCGGAACGCCCCCTGCCCCCAGCGCAGGAACGCGTAGCGCTCCTGGTTGCGCTCGAACTCGAGCTCGGCGTTGCGCTCGAACGCGAGCCGCGAGCCGAACACATCGACCTGCACGGAGTGGTCGATGACCAGTTCGGCGGGGACGAGGGGGTTGATCTTGGCGGGGTCGCCGCCCATCTCACGGATCGCGTCGCGCATGGCGGCGAGGTCGACGATCGCGGGCACGCCGGTGAAGTCCTGCATCAACACGCGGGCCGGGGTGAACGCGATCTCCTTGCTGGGCTCGGCGTTGGCGTCCCACGTGGCGAGCGCCTCGATGTCCTGAGCGCGGATCGCGTCGCCGTCCTCGTTACGGAGCAGGTTCTCGAGCAGGATCTTGAGCGAGAAGGGCAGTCGGGCGACGTCGTAGCGAGACTGCAGCGCGTCGAGGCGGAAGATTTCAAACGACCGGTCGCCTACGCGGAGCGTTGCCTTTGCGTCGTAGCTGTTGGTGGTCAATTTCAGTCTCCTGGTCAATGGGATAGCTCTTACTGTACGGAGGCCGTGAGCCTGACCGTCCTCCGTGAGCACACCGCCGAAGCAGCGCCGCCCGTCACGAGCATGGAGCTGTTCTTCGACCTCGTCTACGTGTTCGCGGTGACCCAGCTTTCCCAGTACCTGGGGGCACATCTCACCGTGCGTGGAGCGGTCCAGACCCTCATCCTGTTCCTTGCCGTGTGGTGGGCGTGGAACTACACGGCGTGGGCGACCAACTGGATCGATCCCGAGCGCCCACTCGTCGCACTGCTGATGCTCGTGTTGATGGGGATCAGCCTGGTCATGTCGGCGGCGATCCCTGAGGCGTTCGGCGCGCGGGGTGTCACGTTCGCGGTGGCGTACGTCTCGATCCAGCTGCTGCGCAGCGGCTTTATGGTCGCGGCCTTCGGCCGCCAGACCATGGGCCGCAACTATGCGCAGCTGCTCGCGTGGTCGGCGATCGCCGGCGTGTTCTGGGTCGCCGGCGCGTTCGTGCACGGCGACGCCCGGCTGGTCGTGTGGTTGATCGCACTTGTCCTCGATCTCAGCGCCCCGTTGCATGGCTTCACGCTGCCGGGCATCGCCGGGACCCCGATCGAGCAGTGGACCCTTTCGGGCGGCCACCTGGCCGAGCGGATGCAGCTCGTGCTGTTGATCGCGCTCGGCGAGTCGGTCCTTCGCGTAGGCGAGACGTTCGCGTCCGAAACGGGGAGCCTCGCCGCCGATGCAGCGTTCGTGATCGGCTTCGTCGGCACCGCCTCGCTGTGGGCCGTCTACTTCCTTCGAGGGGCCGAGCTGGGGGCCGCGGCGATGACGCGCTCCCCCGAGACCGCGGCGCGACTCGGGCGGGCGGCGTACGCCTACGCCCATGCCGTCATGGTCGGGGGCGTGATCGTGGTCGCGGTCGGGATCATGCTCGTGATCAGTGACCCTGGTGCATCGGTGTCGAGCGCCGTGGCGCTGACGATCCTCGGAGGGCCGGCGCTGTACCTTGCCGGGCTCGCGATGTTCAAGCACTCGGTTCGCCGCGGCCAGATCGGTCCGCCGCTAGCGGGCATCCCGGCGCCGGCCTGATTCCCCAGCGGCCTTCCTACATCCGTCTTAGCCACATCTTCGCGCGAGCTTCGCCGCGGGCCCGATTCTGATCCGCGCAGTCAGTCACCCGCGTCAAAGGAGACCGAAGAGATGACATTCCTGACCTGGACGCTCACGGCCGTTGCGCTCGGCATCGCCGGCGCGATCGCCGCCGCGGGCGCGTACACCGAGGCGCACCGCGCGCCCGACCAGCCGTAGTCATGGGCACCGCGCTGATCGGACTCAGGCGCACTGAGGCAGCGGGGCTCGACGCCGTTGACGTCGAGATCGTCGTGCCCGTTTACAACGAGCGGTTCACGCTCGAGGGGTCGATCCGACGCCTGCACGCATTTCTCGCGGGCTCGTTTCCATTCTCATGGCAGATAGTGATCGCCGACAACGCGAGCACCGACGGGACGCTCGCGATCGCTCGGCGCCTCAGCTACTCGCTCGACGGCGTCGAGGTGATCCACCTCGCCCAGAAGGGACGGGGGCGGGCGCTCCGGCGCGCGTGGTCCGACAGCCACGCCCGCGTGCTCTGCTACATGGACGTCGACCTCTCGACCGACCTCGCCGCGTTGCTCCCGCTGGTCGCGCCGTTGCTGTCGGGTCACAGCGACGTGGCGATCGGCACCCGGCTGCACCCCCAGGCTCGAGTCCGGCGCGGCTTCAAGCGCGAGCTGATCTCGCGCGGCTACAACCGGCTGTTGCGGCTTGCCCTCCGTGTTCGTTTCAGCGATGCGCAATGTGGGTTCAAGGCGATCCGTGCCGACATCGCTCCCGAGCTGCTCGCCGCGGTGCAGGACGAGGCCTGGTTCTTCGATACCGAGCTCCTCGTCGCCGCGCAGCGGCGCGGGCTGCGGATCCACGAGGTGCCGGTCGACTGGGTCGAAGACACCGACTCGCGGGTCGACATCCTCGCCACCGCGCTCGCCGACCTGCGCGGCGTCGGACGGCTGCTCTTACGGCGGCCCTCCGACCGTCTTACATTGGTCTCACCCCGGCGCCCCATGCTCGCGCCATGAGCTGGGACTCGCTGTCATACGCCGCGCCGTGGACGGCCAGGCGCTCACGTCGCCGCTCCCGCGGTCGGCTGGAGCGAGTCCTGGCCAGGCCCGAATTGCTGGGACTGCTCGGGCTGGCGGGCGTCCTCAACCTGTGGGGGCTCAGCATCAACGGCTGGGCCAATCAGTACTACAGCGCCGCCGTCCGATCGATGAGCACGAGCTGGCACGACTTCCTGTTCGCCTCGCTCGACCGCAGCGGCCTGATGACCGTCGACAAGCCGCCGTTGAGCCTATGGATCCAAGCGCTGTCGGCACGCGTGTTCGGCTTCCACCCTCTGAGCCTGCTGATCCCGCAGGCGCTGATGGGGGTCGTCGCCGTCGGCCTGCTCTACGACCTCGTTCGCCGGCGGTTCGGACGGATAGCCGGATTCATCGGGGGATTGGCGCTCGCGACCACGCCTGTGATCGTCGCCGTCTCGCGCCACAACAATCCGGACGAGCTGCTCGTGCTGTGCTCGGTCGCGGCGCTGTGGTTCGCGGTCCGCGCCCTTGAGACCGGGCGGACACGGTGGCTGGTCCTGAGCGGCATCGCCGTCGGGCTCGGCTTCGAAACGAAGATGGGCGTCGCGCTGATGGTCGTTCCGGGGATCGCGGCGGCGTGGATGTGGGTCGCCCCGCGGGGTCGATGGGTCGCGCTGCGCCAGCTGCTGGCCGGCGGCGCCGCGATGGCCGTCGTCGGCTTGGCCTGGCCTGTGCTCGTCTGGTTGACGCCGGCAGCTGACCGGCCGTGGATCTCGGGCACCTCGGACAACAGCATCTGGTCGCTGATCTTCGGCTACAACGGCCTCGGCCGGGTCGCGGGGCAGAACGGAGGGCCGGGCGGTCCTGCCGGCGGCGGCGGGGGATCGCTGTTCGGCGGCCCGACCGGGGTGTTCCGCCTTCTCCAATCGGCGCTCGGAGATCAGGCTGGCTGGCTGCTCGGGTTCGCCGTCGTCGCCGCGCTCGCGCTGATCGTGATCACTCGCCTGCGCCGCAGCGACCCGCGCACCGGCTGGCTGATCGTGGTCGGTGGCGCGTTCCTGACGACCGCGGTGGTCTTCAGCTTCGCGAGCGGCATCTTCCACCCCTACTACGTCTCCCTGCTGGCGCCGTTCACGGCGGCGCTGATCGGCGCCGGCGTGGGCGAGATGCTGCCCGGGGCCTCTCGTGCGCGGTCTGCCCGGATCGTTGGTCCGCTGGCGATTGGCGCCGGGCTCATCACCGAGCTGGTCGTGCTCGGCGAGATCGGCGGGCAGCTGGCGTGGGCCACCCCTCTGGTGATTGCGGTCGTCGGGGTGTCCGCCGTGCTGCTCGCAGCGACACTGAAGCCGAAGGTGCGGATCGCGGTGATCGCGGTCGCGGTCGCGGCCCTGCTCGCCGCGCCGACGGCGTGGGCGGCCGAGACGCTTGGCCACGCCACGAGTGGAACGTTCCCGATGGGAGGACCGGCAAGCGTGACGGCCATGGGCGGAGGTGGCCCCGGCGGCGGCTTCCGCGCCGGCGGTACGGGAGGGTTCGCTCCGCCGGGAGTGGGTGCCGGGCGCGGTGGACCGCCGGCGGGCGCCTCGGGCATCGGCGCTCTATTTGGTGGCGGCGGGTCGGCCGGCGCCACCGGGACTCGCGGTAGCTTCGCCGGCGGAGGTGCCGGCGGGTTTGGCGGCGACACCGCCACGCTCCAGGCGGCCATCGACTACGCCAAGGCTCACGGCGGCGGCACGATTGGCGTCGCCAGCCAGAGCAGCGCGGCATCGGTGATCCTGTCCTCCGACGCGAATGTCGCGGGGCTCGGTGGATTCTCGGGTCGCGAGAGTACGGTCACCGCGGCGTGGCTGGCGGCTGAGGTCCGTGACGGGCACCTCCGCTGGGTGATCGTCGACCAGAGCCAAGGGGCCAGGCTCCCGGGAGACACCCGCACCGGGCAGCCAAGCGGCGATGGACGATCGTGGCCAAGGTCTGCCGCGCGGTGACTCTCACCACCAGTTCCGGCACCCGGACTACCATGTATGACTGTTCGGGCCGTGCGGCGGACTATTTTGGCCGCGTCACAAGATTGGAGCTAAGTTAGGGGCATGAAGTTCACGACGTTTCAGTCGCTATTTCTGTGTATGACGAATTCGGCGATCGTGCGACGGGCGCTGAAAACCGGCCTGTACGGCTTCGATCGCTGCTGGCGCTCGCGGCGCCGGTGGCGTCGGCGGACACGCGCAACAGCGCGAACTGGTCGGGCTATGCCGCGCACCGCTCTGGAGTGAAGTTCACGAGGGTGTCCGGATCCTGGACCCAGCCGAGCGCCACTTGCACGCCGGGCCATAGAACCTACTCGGCGTTCTGGGTCGGGTTGGGCGGCTACAGCCTCAACTCGAGCTCGCTTGAGCAGATCGGCACCGAGGTCGACTGCGGCGCTTCAGGAGCGGTCCGCTCGACCGCGTGGTATGAGCTCGTCCCCGCGGGGACGAGGGCGATTCACATCGCGGTGCAGCCGGGCGACGCGATCAGCGCCACCGTCGTCGTCGTTGGCCACAATGGTGACGGTCGAGTTGCGCGACGTCACGCGCCACCGTTCATTCGTCAAGACGCTGCATGCCAAGACGGTTGACGTCACGTCGGCCGAGTGGATCGCCGAGGCGCCGTCGGAGTGCGTCAGCGACGCCGCGTGCGAGACGTTGCCGCTCGCTGACTTCGGCACCGCGACGTTCACGTCTGCTTTGGCGCAGACGACCACGCACCACGTCGGCTGGGTCTCCGACCCGAGGTGGGGTTACACCAAGCTTCGTCTGCGCCCCGGCGCCAGGCGGTTCGTTGTGGCCAGCAACGGAGGCGTCCCCGTCGGCGAGGCAAGGCCCAGCGCCCTGTCCGCCGCTGGGTCGCAGTTCAGCGTCAGCTACTCCCAGGTCTCGCTACCGGGCAAACCGTTCCTGCACGGCCGCCAGGCCTCGCTGCGCGACAGCTTCCTGGCCCACTGAGTCCTGGCGCGCCGTCGCGAGAGATTTGCGCCCCGGCGGCGTCGGGCGAAGTACGGGTGCGCAGTTCACGTTGTTCGTGCGTATGAGGAATCGGGATTCGTGCGACGCGCGCTGAGAATCAGCCTTTGCGGCTTCGCGCTGCTGGCAGTCGCGGCGCCGGTGGCGTCAGCGGACACGCGGAACAGCGCGAACTGGTCGGGCTATGCCGCGCACCGGTCGGGGGTGAAGTTCACGAGGGTGTCCGGGTCCTGGACCCAACCGAGCGCCACGTGCACGCCCGGGCATCGGACCTACTCGGCGTTCTGGGTCGGGTTGGGCGGCTACAGCCTCAACTCGAACTCGCTCGAGCAGATCGGCACCGAGGTCGACTGCAGCGCTTCAGGAGCGGTCCGCTCGACCGCGTGGTACGAGCTCGTGCCGGCGGGTTCGAGGGCGATTCACATCGCGGTGCAGCCAGGCGACGCCATGACCGCGGACGTCGTGGTGGTCGGCCACGACGTGACGGTCGAGCTCCGCGACATCACGCGCCAACGTTCGTTCGTCAAGAGGCTTCACGCGAAGACGATCGACACCACCTCAGCCGAATGGATCGCCGAGGCGCCGTCGGAGTGCGTCAGCGACACCGCGTGCGAGACGTTGCCGCTCGCCGACTTCGGCACCGCGACGTTCACGTCTGCATTGGCGCAGACGACCACGCACCACGTCGGCTCGGTCTCCGACCCGAGGTGGGGTTACACCAGGCTTCGTCTGCTGCCGGGCGGCAGTCGCTTCGTGGTGGCCAGTGATACCAGTACCCAGGTCGGCGAAGCACAGCCCTCCGAACTGACGCCGAACGGATCGGACTTCCGCGTCAGCTACTCCGCGATCTCCCTCCAGGGCAATCCGTTCGCCCGAGCCCGCCAGGCGTCGCTGCGCGACGGCTACCTGGTGCATTGAATCCCGCCCGGCCTCACCCGAGCCTGACCGCTCCGTCCGTGCAGCCGGTCTGAAAGAAGACGACGTCGTCGCTGCTCCATCACGGGCGATTGTCGCGGATCGTTCTGATGAAGCTCTTACGCCAGCCCTACGTCGCTCTACCGCACGGCCACCAATCTGGTTGTCGTGACCGATCCGACACCCCATCTGTTCTGGATAACGAGCCGCGCCGCCGGCTTCGCCGCGCTCGTCCTGGCGAGCCTGGCGGTCTCGCTTGGACTGCTGATGAGCACGAAGCTGCTCAAGCGACGCGGCGCCGATCTGATCGTGACCCACGAGATCCTGTCGCTTTCGACGATCGTGGCGATCGTGGTGCACGGCGCCGCGCTGCTCGGTGACCAATACCTTCATCCGTCGCTGGCCGACATCACCGTCCCGTTCGTCAGCCACTACAAGTCGTTCTGGACCTCGACCGGGATCGTCAGCGGCTGGGTCCTGACCCTGCTCGGCCTCTCCTACTACGCTCGTCGCCGGATCGGCGCGGCGCGGTGGCGCAAGCTCCACCGCTTCACCGCACTGGCCTGGGTCCTGGGGATCGTCCACGCGCTCGGCGAGGGCACAGATGCCGGCCAGCTGTGGTTCCTGGCGATGGTGGCGATCGTGGCGATCCCAGCGATCGCGCTGCTGGCGACGCGGTGGTTACGGAAGCCGGCGATACACAGCGCCCCCCGGTACCGGCCCGCGAGGCAGAGCCCCGCCTGAGGATCCCCGAAAAGCGTGGATATACCACGCTTTTCGGGCACTGTCGTCCGCCCCCAACCTTGGGAAACTCGTTACAGCCCTGGCGGATGCCGCTCGACGAAACCGGAGAATTCGCCGCCACCCTGGGCCCAGCGAGTGCCGGTCTCGGCCAGCGCGACGGTGTCGAAGCGCCAGCCCGCCACCTCCATCCACGCGTGGCCGGCGTTGGCGAAAACCGTGATCCACCGCCCCGGCCCAGGATCTCCCCAGCTCTCGAAGCCGGTCGAGTCGAGCGGTGAGCTGAGCAATCCGGCGGCGGCCAGGGCGTAGCTGACCGACCCCGAGCAGTCGTAGCCGGCCGCCTGGAAGGACCCGTGGCCGCCACCCCAGATGTAGGGGAGAGTCGCGATCGCATTGCCGGCCGCGATCACCTGCGCGACGGCCGCCGGCGCTCCCGCGGGGGCCTGGACCATGCCGCCGGCGTCGGTCGCGAGGCCGCCCGGGCCGCTCGGCGTGCCCACCGGACCCGCGCCGGCGTGCGCAGCGGCCGCAGCGCGGGCGGCCGCTGCCCGAGCGGCCGCGGCGGCTTCGGCGGCGGCCTTCGCCTCAAGGGCCCGCAGCCGCGCGTTCAGGCCGCTGAGCTGGGCCGATGCTCGGTCTCGCGCCCCCTCTTCGGAGATCTGGCGGCTTATCAGCGCCGCCTGAAGGCCAGCGACCTGGTTGCGCTGGGAGAGCACCTGCTCGGTCAGCGTGCGATCGCGCGATTCGAGCCCCTCGAGCCGAATCGCCTGCTTGGTGACAGCGTCCCGGGCCGCGCGCGTGGAGGCGACGATGTTGGCGTCCTGGTGGCCGATCTTCTGGAGGAAGCTGACCTGCTCGAGCAGATCGGTGAAGCCGTGGGCGTTGAGGACGACCGTCATCAGGTTGGGCTGGTTGCCCTCGTAATCGGCGACCAGATTCGCTGCGAGCGCCCTGGACGACACCTGAAGGCGGGTTTCGAGCTCGGCCAGGCGATTGCGGGCCTCGAGCAGCGCGGTCTGAACGTCGCGCAGTTGGGTCTCACGGGTCGTGAGCTCCTGTTGGAGCGCCGTCAGCCGCACCTGGGCCGCCTGGACGCCGCCGGCGGTCTGGCGGATCTGGGCTTCGTCGGTCGCGACCGTCTGGCGCAGCGAGGCCGCCGCCGACCGGCCGGCGTCGATCTGGCCCTGAAGATCGCCTGAGCTCCTGGCGGTCAGATCGCTTCCCAGCAGCGCAACGACGACCGCAGCGATCCCCGCGAGCGCGGGGAGCAGCGTTCGGTTTTTGCAGGCAGCAAGCATGCGGAATTGACGGTCGAGATCGCCTTGATTTACGGCGCTGACAAGGGGGAGATCTCGACCTTGTGCCCACCGTGGGGGCAGGGCGGCAGCACCCTAACACGGCCCGTCGCATCACCACCCCGTCCTCCTGCGTCTGCAAGAAATCCTGCAAAACGACCAGATTCCAGACCGCCGCCGAGTCGAAGGTGTGCGAGGGTAGCTGGGATCACGACGCGACGCGGTCCGCCTCGACCACCCGGGCTACCATCGGGGCGCCGTGGCCGCACCCGAGGCTCACAAGCAAGCCGAGATCGACTCGCGCACGCCTGACTTCATCGCTGCCGAGTCAACCAAGCCATTCGGATGGGAGACCTATCACTGGGTCAGATGGGCGACGATCGCCGAGGTGCTGCGCCGCCTCTCCATACCTCGTGGCGTCCGGATGCTCGACGTCGGATCCGGGTCGGGCTGGACCTCGCTGTTCCTGGCCGAGTCCGGGTATGACGTGACGGCCGTCGACCTCGTTCCAGCCAACGTCGAGCTGACCGCCGACCGGGCCGCGCGGTGGGGCGTGACGGTCACGGCGCAGGTCGCGGACATGGAGAAGCTAGACGTGGGGGGCCGGTTCGGGTTCGTGCTGATCCACGACGCGCTCCACCACTCGCGCCGGCACGACATGGTCCTCGAGCGCGCCCGCGCCCATCTGGAACCCGGCGGTTGGCTGCTGCTCGGCGAGACGTCCTGGCTACACCGGCTCTCGCCGGCCGCCCGGCGGCAGTCCCGGGAGACGGGCTGGACCGAGCGCGGGTTCACGGTCCGCGGCCTTCGCAAGTCCTTGAGAGCCGCAGGTTTCGAGGAGATCCGTCGCTTCCACCAGGGCACTCAGCCGTATGAGTCGAGGGGCCTCGGCTTCGGCTGGCAGCTCACGAGGTTGATCGCCGGGAATTTCGCCGTGGCGCCTCAGAGCGCGATCTGGCTGGCGGCCAGGCGGCCCGAGGAGCCTCAAGGCTTGCAATACTCGCAACCGTGAGCAGTTGGCAGAGACTCCTGTTCGCGCTCGCCGTTCTCTGCGCCGTCGTGCTGCTAGGGCCGGCAGCGGCGCTGGCCAACGGACCGTCAGCCGGCGATCAGCAATACATCGACCCGCTCGGCAGCGGAAACCACCACCACAAGAGCAACGGCGGCTCGAGCACCTCCACGACGACTCCGTCGACATCGACCGCCACGAGCCCGCCTCCGGCGACGGTCGCGCCGACCACGACGACGACGACGGCGACGAGCGCGAGCTCCACCCCGGCCACGACGTCCGCGACGCCGTCTCATGGCCACGATCCGCCGGGCAAGACGCTGCCTTTCACCGGTTTCGACGTGTGGCTCGCCGCCGGACTGGGACTGATCCTGTTGGCCGGAGGCGCTTATCTGCGCCGGGCCGGCAGCCAGGCGTAGTGCCCTGCGCTCGGCGCGGTGACGCCCCTGCCGCCGGCGGGCGCCACGCCGCCGTCGCCATCAACGCCCGCGCCGCGATCCGCCTCGAGATCGGCGGCGTCGAGCGAATGGCCCGCGAAATGGCGACGCGGCTGCCGGCGATCCGGCCCGATCGATACACGGTCCTCAGGCCCGCGCCGGCCCTCGCCCACCGCGCCGGCCATGTCTGGGAGCAGGCCGTGCTGCCGATCCGAGCAGCGCGCTCGGCGCTGCTGTACTCCCCGGCGAATCTGGCGCCGGTGCTGTTTCCGGGCAACGTCGTCGTGATCCACGACGCGGCCGCGCTCAGGCATCCCGAGGCATATACGCCCGGGTACGTCGCCTATCAGCGGAGACTGCTACCGGCGATCGCCCGGCGTGCGCGGCTTGTGATCACCGTCTCCGAGTTCTCAAAGGGTGAGCTGGTGGAGTTGCTCGCCGTGGACCCAGCGAAGATCGTGGTGATCGCCGAGGGCGTCGACGAGCGGTTCACGCCGGACGCCGATCAACAACCCGCCCGCAGCGCCCATGGGCTAACGCGGCCGTACGTGCTCGTCGTCGGGACCGCGTCAGCGCGCAAGAACCTCAGCTCGCTCGACGAGGCTAGCAAATCACTCCAGCGGCTCGGCATCGATCTCGTGATGGCGGGATCCGACAGGGGCTATCTGCGCGGCGCCGACGGGGGCGTCAGGCGGCTCGGCTACGTCGCCGAACGAGACCTGCCTGGCCTCTACGCGGGCGCCGAAGCGCTGGCGATGCCGTCGCGCTACGAAGGGTTCGGGCTCCCCTGCCTCGAGGCGATGGCCAGCGGCGTGCCGGTCGTGGCCGCCGCCGCCGGCGCGCTGCCCGAGACGGTCGGGGACGCCGCACTGCTCGTCGAGGCCGACGACCGGGATGGACTCGCCGGCGCCCTCGAACAGGCGGTAAGCGCACGAGGAAAAAAGGCGGACGCTGATCGCCAAAGGTCTGGCCCGCGCCGCGCGCTACTCGTGGTCCCGCACGGCGGCGGAGACCGACCGCGCCATCGACGAACTGCTGGCGACGGGATGACCGTGCGCCGCTCCGCCGACCCCCGCCACGTGTTCAGTGCTCCAGTGCGACTCCGTATCGCCCTCTCAATCCTTGGGCTCGCGCTCCTCCTGTGTGCGCCTGCCGCGGCGCGATCGCAGAAACATGGCCGCAAAGGGGTTCCGGGCCAGTTCGTCGGCGTCAACGCCAGCGGCCCGCTGCTCGCGTCGGGCGTGAACCTCGGCCAGCAGATGGGCCAGATGGTCACCAGTGGCGTCGAGACGATGCGCGTGGTGTTCAACTGGAGCGAGGCCCAGCCGTACGCGACGGAGAGCCAGGTACCCGCCAGCCGGCGGAGCGAGTTCGTCGACGTCGGTGGCGTGCCGACCGACTTCCAGGCCATGGACCAGATCGTGGGCCTCGCTGCGCAGCGTCGCCTCGCGATCCTGCCCGTCGTGATCTACGCCCCGCCCTGGGACGCGGGAACCAATCCCAGCGGCGGAGCGGCTCCGCCGGCTCGGACCGGGCCCTACGCGAGCTTCCTGACCGCCCTGATCGACCGCTACGGCCCGCAGGGGACGTTCTGGCAAGCCCATCGGCCGCGGGTGCCTGTGCGCATGTGGCAGATCTGGAACGAGCCGAACCTGAGCCTCTACTGGCCGCAGCCGTTCGCCCGCAGCTACGTGAAGCTTCTGCGAGCGGCCCACGCCGCGATCAAGCTCGCCGACCCGCGGGCCACGGTGGTCCTGGGGGCGATCGCCAACGCCGCCTGGCGGTGGCTCGGCAAGATCTACGCGGTACACGGCGCCCGCCGCCAGTTCGACGTGGTCGCGGTCAACGCGTTCACCTCGACGCCGAACCGGGTGCTCGAGTTCCTGCGGATGGTCCGCCGGTCCATCAATCGCCTCGGCGATCGCCGCAAGCCGCTGCTCTACACCGAGATGAGCTGGCCGACTTCGGTGGGAGAGTCCTTCGAGACGTTCGACTGGGATACAACACAGGCGGGCCAGGCGCGCGATATCGCCGCGGTCGTGCCGATGCTGGCCAAGCATCGCAGGGCCCTCGGGCTCCAAGCCTTCTACTACTACACCTGGATGGACGCCGGAACCCCTGGCGCCTTCAGCGACTTCGACTTCGCCGGTTTGAGCACCGTGCAGCCGAGCGGCGCCATCGTCGACAAGCCGGGCCTGTCCGCATTCAAGCGGGCTGCGCTGAAGATCGAGGGCTGCCGCGCCAAGGGTCCCCTCGCAACGAGCTGCCTCAGGTAGCGCACAGCTTGACCGCCGGCGCCGGCGCCGAAGCCTTCGCCAGCCCGGCCGCGAACGCAGTGACGTCGGGCCCGCCACCGCCGTCGGGCGGCTCGATCCCGAACCAGTCCTGCGCGTTCGCCGGGTCGCGCTCCGGCGTCACCCACGTGTAGAGGAGCGCGGCGGCGATACCGCAGTCGGTGTGGCCGAGCGCGGCGAGCGTGGCGGAGATGTACCCCGGGCGAGCTTGCGCCGGCGCCCAGTCGAGCGCTCCCGCAGGCTCGGTGGTCCAGCCGAACTCGGTCACGTACATCGGCACGGACGAAAGCCCGAGCGAGTCGAGCACTGCGCGCGCGTCGCGGACCGTGCGGAGCACGACGAGCGGGTTGGCGCCGTAGGGGTGAATTGCGACGCCGTCGATGTGGCCGGCGAGGTCGGGGCGGGCGCGGAGCATCGCCGGCAGGAACGCCTTGGGGTTCGTGAGGCCGCCCACGATCACGCGCGCCCCGGCATCGACGGCGGCGATCGCGTCACGGGTCTGCAGGTAGAGATTCGCGTAGTAGGGAGCGTCGGGGTCCGGAACCCAGAACGTCTGGTTGTCGGGCTCGTTCCACACCTCGTAGGTGTCGACGGGCAGCGCGTTCAGTCGCGGATGAGCTCGCCAGAACGCGCCGCCAGGGCCGTAGCGTCCGGCGAGCGCGCCGGCCCACGCGGCGAAGTCCAGGGACGAGCGCGGCGCCGAGTGATCCTGTCCGGGAATCGATTGCGCCCAGTGCGCCGAGTAGTCGAGGATCGGCAGCCACTGCAGGCCATGTGCGGCGAGCGAGCCGGCGATCTGGTCGTCGAAGCTCCAGTCGTAGTGGTGGACGCCGCCGATCGGAGCCACCTGCTCGCCCGCCTCCCAGAGCGCGTCGCTGCGCGCGACCGTGGCCCCGGTCCGCTGAAGCGCCGAGAGCGACGCGTTGATCTGCGCCGGCGTGTACGTGCGGTCGTTGAACAGGCGGTTGACGTTGATCCCGAGCGCTTCACGGGTCGGTGCCGGCTTGGCCGGAGGGCCCGCGGGAGGTGGGGTCTGGGTAGCGATTGTCGTGGTGGCGGTCGACGTCGAAGCGGTCGGCGGACGATGTGAGTGATGAGCGCCTCCGCCGACGATCACCACGATCGCCACGCCCACCGCCACGACCGCCACCGCGGCCGCGATCAGGGCGCTCGCTGGAGCCGGCCGCCGTCGAGGCTCGTCCGGCTCCGGTGCCATCAGCGGTGCACTCGCAGGACGGCCTCGAGCTGGCGGCGCTCGCGCTCTGCGCCCCGGCCGAGGATCCGCTTGATCGTCCCGCGAGTAGCGAACGTGAGCGCCTGGGTCGCGTCATCGACCATCGCCCGCCGGCCCCCCAGCCGGCGCGTCACGACATCGTGCCGCGCCCGCGCCAGCATTTCGAACGGCTCACCCCCGAACGCGGCCCCGGTCGAATGGGCCCGGTGGTGCACCACTCGCGCCGAGGGCCAGAACCAGCTCTCGACCCCGTGATCCGCGGCTCGCAGCCCGAGGTCGAGATCCTCGGCGTACAGGAAGATCCGCTCGTCGAACGGGCCGAGCCGGCGGAGCGTCTCAGTCCTCGCGACGACCGCCGCGCCGATCGCCCAGCCGACCCGTCGTGGTCGCGAGGCCCGCCATGGAGCGAGCCACTCGCCCGCATGCACCGGGGAGAACCGAGGGCGGAACGAGCGCGAGGACCATCTCGCTTGCCGACGTGGGCACCGGGTGGACCGAGTCCTGGCGCGAGCCGTCCGGATACATCACCAGCGGCGCCAGCAGGCGCTCGGGACGGTCGCGTCGCGACGCCTCCGCGGCGAGTTCGAGCAGCGAGCCGTCGACCAGTTCGACGTCCGGATTGACGAGTGCCGCGACGGGCTCGTAAACCTCGTACAGCCCACGGTTGGAACCGCGGCCGAAGCCCACGTTCTCTCCGAGGGCGATGACCTGGACGAACTCCGAGCAGGTATGGGCGATGGCGACGGTGTCGTCGGCCGAGTTGCAGTCGACGACGACCAGATGCACGCCCGGCAGGAACCGGCGCATCGAGGCGAGCAGGCCGGGCAGTGAGCCGGCGGAGTTGTGGGTGACCGTGACGAGGGCGAGCCCCGGCGCGGGCGGCAGTTCTGCGGACCGCAGCAGCGGAGCAACGACCGAGGCGTACCTCGCGCGGGCGGTGTCGAGGTCGAACTCCCGGCGGGCCCGCGCGCGGCCGGCGGTCCCGAGTGCGGAGGCTCGCTGCGGATCGTCGAGCAGCCCGCTCAACGCAGCGGCCGCCGCTCGCGCGTCGCCGGGCTCGTACAGCACCCCGCAGCTCCGATCGACGATCTCCGCCGGCCCGGCCGCAGCAGGCGCGACGACGGGCCGGCCGGCGGCGAGGGCCTCGAGCACCGCCATCCCGAACGGCTCCTGCTCGGCGCAGTGGAGCAAGCAGTAAGCCCGGGCCAGGTCGGGTGCCGGATCGCCGACCGCCCCCGGGATCGAGACGAATCCCAATGCCTCGGCCCGCTCGCGCAGCGATGCCAGCAGCCCGTCGTCCTCGAGCGGCGCGCCGACGAGTCGCAGCCGCAGGTCCGGATGCCGGCGGTGCGCGATCGCGCAGGCATCGAGGGCCACGTCGGGTCGCTTCCACGATGCGATCGCGCCGAGTACGAGCACCTCGGGCGGATCGGCCGACGGCGCCGAGCCGTCGAACCGCTCAACGTCGACGCCGGGGTGAACGACGACGACTCGCGCGCCGAGCGCCCTTCTCCGATCGAGGTCGCAGGCGATCGCGTGCGAGAGCGCGATGACCAGATCTGCACGCGCCGCGGCCACCCGCACGGCCCCGGCCACGATCGGGCTTGGGAGCAGATCGTTGTGCTGGAAGATCACCGGACACGACAGCCGCGTCCCGAGCAGGCACGCCATCGCAGAGCGCATGCCCCAGGCGATGACCAGCTCTGGGCGGACGTTATCGACCAGCCTGCGGACCTCGACGGCGTGGCCCGCGAGCCTCAACGCCGCACCGAGCCGGTCGCCTCGCAGCCGCAACGACCGCTGGCCGAGCGGGAACACCGATAGGTCGCGATCTCTCGTCGCCCCGAACAGCTCTCCGGGGGGGCAGGCGACCCCCACCGGCGCCTCGAGCGAGCCGGCGAAGTCCAGCAGCAGCCGCTCGGCTCCGCCGAACGCTCCCGAGTAGGTGACGAACAGCACCATCGGGCGGCAGGCTAGCTACCGAAGGCCTCGACGCTAGAAGGAAACAAAACAGGTGTAAGCGACTCGGCACACAGTTCTGCCCCAGATCCATAGACTCCCCGCGGCGTGCCGCCTCTGCCCGATACTGCGCAAGCTCCCACCCGCGTCGCGCTCGTGCACGACTTTTTGTTGGACCTGCGCGGTGCGGAGCGCGTGTTCCTCGAGATGGCCCGCATGTGGCCAGAGGCCGACATCTTCACGGCGGTCTATGACGAGGACGGGACCGATGGCCGCTTCGCGGGCCGGACCGTGCATAGCTCGTTCCTACAGCGGTTCAAGCCATCCGCGCGGAACTTCCGGATGCTGCTGCCGCTATACCCGGCCGCGATCGAGTCCTTCGACCTCTCGAGCTACGACCTCGTCATCTCCAGTTCCTCGGCCTGGGCCCACGCCGTCCTCTGCGACGAGGGTTCGGTCCACGTGAGCTATTGCCACAACCCGTTCCGGTATGCGTGGAACGACCGTGACCGGACGCTGGCGCTGAGGCGCAATCCGGTCACGCGAGTCTTCCTGCGCCGCTCTTTCCAGCGGTGGCGCCAGTGGGACTGGATCGCCGCCCAGCGGACGAACCGCTACATCGCCAACTCGCGGACCACGCAAGCGAGGATCCGCGCCTACTTCGGACGCGAGGCGAGGGTCGTCAATCCACCGGTCGAGACCTCGCGGTTCACGCCCGGACGGGTCTGCGACCACTACGTGGTCGTCTCGGAGTTGATGGCGCACAAGCAGATCGACGAGGCGGTCGCCGCGTTCAACCACCTGCGCCTGCCGCTGATCGTGATCGGCGACGGGCCGGCGGGGCGGTCCCTGCGACGGATGGCCGGCCCGACGGTCACCTTCGCGGGCAGGCTGCCCGACGACACCGTCGCGCAGATCATGCAGAACTCGCGAGCGCTGGTCGTGACCTCGATCGAAGAGTTCGGCATCGCGGCCGTCGAGAGTCAGGCGGCTGGCCGGCCCGTGATCGCCCGTCGCGGCGGCGGTGCCCTGGAGACCGTTATCGACGGCGTCACCGGCTGCTTTTGGTCCGGTGGCCCGGCGGAGCTCGCGAGCGCGGTGCTCCGCTTCGACGATGCAGCGATCGACGTTCGGGCCTGCACCGAGAACGCGGCTCGCTTCGACGCCAACAGCTTCCGCCGTGGCGTCCTCGCCGAGGTCGACGCCGCGCTCACGAACGGATCGCGGCCGGCCGGCAGCGGCCGCCAGCCGCTGGCGTCCACCCGGCTGGTGCGGCGCGCAGTGCGAGACGTCCACCGGTAGGGCATGCGCACAGCTGTATTGAACGTTGCGCGCGTGGCGTTGCTGGCCGGGCCGACGGTGCTCGCGTTCTTCACCGGCGGCTACTTCGAGACCCAGCAGGCCGTTGCCGGCCTGATCGCTTGGTTGCTTGTCGTCGTCGCGTTGCTCGCGTCCTCACGTCCCCTGCCGCGCGGAAGGGATGCGTGGCTTTCCATTGGGGGCCTCGGCGCCCTGGGCGCGTGGACGCTGCTGTCGATCAACTGGGCTCCGGTCGCGGGCAGCGCCTACCAGTCCGGGCAGATCGTGATGCTGTACACCGGCGCGCTGCTGGCGGCGGCGATGCTCCTCCGGGGCCGCGCCGTTCAGAGAACCGTCGAACCGGCGCTGGCCGCCGGCGTGCTGATCGTGATCGGCTACGGAATCTCCGGCCGGCTATTTCCCGGCGCGCTCCACTTCTCGCGCTCGATCACGGCCGAGGGGAGGCTCGAGCAACCGCTCACGTACTGGAACGCGATGGGCGAGCTCGCGGCGCTCGGGTTCGTGCTGTGCGCGCGGCTCTGTGGCGACAGCACGCGGCCGCGCGCCGTGCGCATCCTCGGCGCCGCCGCCGCAGCGCCGCTCGGCCTCGGCCTGTATCTCAGCTTCTCGCGCGGGGCGTTGTTTGCCTGCGCCGCCGGGCTGGTCGCCCTCTTCTTCCTCGCGCGGCGCCGCGAGCAGCTACACGGGATTGGGGTGGCGATCGCCGCCGGCGCGCTGGCCTCGATCGCCGCTTCCCCGTTTAAGGGTGTGACGTCACTTTCAGGCACACTTGGGACGCGCGAGCGGCAGGGAGCGATCACCCTCGTGCTGCTCGCCGTGATCGTGACGGCCATAGGCCTGTTCCAGGCGTGGATGCTCAGGCGCGAGCGCCCCGCCGAGGTGCGACTGCCTCGGCATGCCGGACTGATTGCCGCCAGCGTGATCTGCGCGGGCCTCGCGCTCGCGATCGTGGTGGGCGCACACGAGAAGTCGGGCACGCCGATCACCGCCGGCGCAGGGCGTTTCGGGACGCTCAAGAGCAATCGCTACGACTATTGGGATGTGGCGCTGCGTGCGTTTGCCAGCGAGCCGCTGCGGGGGGTCGGCGCCGGCGGCTGGGCGGTGTGGTGGTTGCGCGATCGAACGATCAACGACTTCGCCCAGGACGCCCATTCGCTTCCGCTACAGACGATGGCGGAGCTGGGCGTCGTCGGACTCGCGCTGCTCGCCGCGTTCCTTGCCGGGATCGGTCTAAGTGCTCGCGGGGCGTTGCGCCGCGCGCCGGCGCTGGCGGCAGGACCGATTGCCGGCTTCGTCACGTACGTCGCTCATGCGCCGCTGGACTGGGATTGGCAGATGCCGGCGGTGACGCTGGTGGCGGTGGTGTTGGCCGGGGCGCTGGTGGCGCTGGCCGGCCCGGAGCCCGGCCGCCGACCAACCGCCGCTCCTTGAATTTGAGCGCCGGGCGTTCGACTAGGTAGTAGCTGAGCGCGGCCACCCCGATCGCCAGCGCAGCGGTCGCCGCGGCGAGCCACAGGAACCGGACCGTCGCGTCCCCGCCGCTGTTGATCCCGCCGCCGAGCGCATCCGCGATCGGCTGGTGGTAGAGGTAAATGCCGTAGGAAACGACTCCAAGCCAAGTCATCGTCGGCGATGCCAACAACCGCCCGAGGCGACTTCGTGGGACCGATTCGAACACCGCGGGAAGCACCAGCCCGACCGCGACCACCCCGCTCAGCGCGTATAGGGCGAGGTCCTGAGCCGTGGTGGTGCGCTCGAAGAACACGAACCCTTTGCCAAGACCGAGGCCGCGACAGATAACCAAGTAGGCGCCCAGGGCGACCAGCCAGCCGACCCAGGCGTAGCGCTCGAGCACGCCGACAGCTCGACGCCGAGGGGTGATCCACACTGCACTGGCGAGGGCAAGTGCCATCCCCAGCCCAAACCAGGCGAACGTCGTCGCGAACGTGGACGGCGGAACGCTCGGATGGGAGTGGGCGAAAGCTCGCCACAGGCCTGACGCGAGCGCGAGCGCGGCGAGCGCGACGAGCTCAGCCTGCCACCACACCTTTCGTCCGACCAGCCCCGCCCCCCACGCCAGGGTCAGCGACAGGAACGGGAGCAATGCGTAGAACACGACCTCGCAGCCGAGCGTCCACGCGGGGCCGATCCCGTCGACCACGACCCGCGTGCCGTAATCCTGGCCGAAGCCGTAGAAGATCCACCACCGCGAGCTGAAAACCTCGGGCAAGCCCGGATAGATCGCCAGGAGTGTGACCGCCACCCAATAGGCGGGAACGATTCGGAGGAACCGTCGTCGCGCGTAATCGCGCAGCTTGACCGGAGGGGCGTGACCGAGCCGCGCAGCCAGTAGCGGCCTGTACAGCAGGAATCCGGAGATCACGAAGAACACGGCCACGCCGACGTTCAGTTGGGCGAGATACGGCGAGAGTCCGCCATCGCCCTGGCTCGCACGCGAGTAGTACGCGGCGTGGAAGACGAGCACCGCGAGGGCGGCCATCGCTCGCAGCCCGTCGAACAGTGGGAACCGCGGGTTCCCGGGGGGAGGCGTTAGCGCCGGAGGCGCGTCCACCATGCCTTCGGCCCGGCCAGCGGCGAGCTCCGCAGCGACGCGATCTCAGCCTCGGTCGCCTGTAGACGGGCCCCGAGGGCCTCGAGCTCGTCGTGAAGCTCGAGCTCGCGGTCCGACGGGATCCGCTGCACGTTGTGGTCGGCGACCGCGCGGGGCGTGGCCGCGGGTGCCGAGTCCTCGCCGCCGGAAGACGCCTCGCCGGCGGGAGCGGCCCCCGGGCCGCCGTCGTGCTCGCGGCGCCAGCGAACGCTGTTGTAGTCGATCTGCTCGATCGGCTCGGTGATGCCGTTACGGTCGCGGAACTCGTCCACCGCTCGGCGGCACGCCGGCAGGAACGCGTAGTCGTCGCTGACCACGTAGCCCCCGACGGAAAGCCCGGGGTACAGCGCCTCCAGCGTGAGCCGCGTCGCCTTGTATGTGTCGGCGTCGAGGCGCACGATCGACCACCGGCGAGCGCGGAGCTGATCCATCGTCTCCTCGAAGAAGCCAGGGACGAACCGGACACCTCGATCCAAGCCGAACCGTTCGAAGTAGCCCTTCACCTGTTCCAGAGACGGAGCGAGGTATTCCAGTCCGCTCATGTCGGCCTCGAGCTCTCGATCCTCGGCGACCCCGTCCTCCTCGGGCCGGGGGAACCCCTGGAAGGAGTCGGCCACCCACACCGTGCGATCGCGCGCACCGAACGCGTCTAGCGCGGCGCGGATCAGGATCGAGGCACCGCCTCTCCACGTTCCGGCTTCGATCACATCTCCCTCGACGCCGTCGTGAACGACCGACTCGACGCACGCCTGGAGATCGTCGAGGCGCCGCAAGCCCACCATCGTCAGCGCGTTCAGCGGCCAGTCGCGGCCGGCGATCCGCCACTCCAGCTGATCTGCGCCGGTCAGCTCGCGCGAGAACACGCGGCGGTCCCCGGTCCAGCTGACGGTACGCGTCCCGGCACCGGCCAGGTCGCACAGGCTCAGCTTGAGCAGGTCGAGGTAGGCCAACCGCAGCGCCTCGACCTCGGGCGCGGGGCCGCCGGCGCGAGCGTCGCGGGCGGGGATCGTGGGCGTCGTTTCGGATGACATGGCGAGCGGGGACGGTGGAGCGTACAGATCGCGCTCGGGCCCGATCACCCCTCCAGGAGCGACTCGATGCGCGCGAGCAACTCGTCGTCGAATGAGTGGTTCCAGTCGCTGCTCCAGTGCACGGTGCTGCCGGCCACGCGACGCTGAAGGTCGTCGGCCGCGGACGCTGCCTGGACCAACCCGGCGGCCACGCTCTCGATCGTCGGCTCGGTCGTGATCAGGTTCGAGGAGATCTCGCTCATCCGCGCTGGGGTCTTGTTCTCGAAGCTGTTTGTCACCGTGACCATGCCAGCCGACGCCATCTCGATCGGCACCAGGCTGGGGTGAGGCGTGTACATCAGCGCCAGACCCACGTCGTGGCGGCGGAGCACGCCGGCGTACGCATGCTGCTCGGCGCGAGAAAGCAGGTTGAGGTTGGCGGCGCCGCCGAGGGCGACACGATGCCCGGATTCGAGGGTGCCGATCCCGTTCAGCGTCCAGCCCCGGGCGAACGCGCCGCTGTCCAGAGCGCGGGCGAGCGCGAGAACTCCCAGCTCGAACATGTTGCGGGAGGCGTGAACCTCGGGGCGGGAATAGAACAGGAGGCGGCGGTTGCCGTCCCGGCGTGCCAGCTCATCGGCGTTCGGTGGCTCGATCGCCGTGATTGCGTTCTGAAAGCTCGCCGAGGATCTGTCTCCCGATTGCCCCTCGTCGCGGTAGACGCCGATCGCATGACGGCGGAAGTAGTCGCGCAGCAGCTCGGTCGAGAACAGCGCGTTGTGCCGGAACGTGTAGGACTCCTCCGCCAGCGCCGCGTATGAGCCCATCGGGAACGTGAACGGCTCGTACTCCTGGATCAGGTACAGGAACCGCTCGCGTCCGAGCGACCGCAGTGCGCTCCGGGCGATATGGGCCGTCCACCAGGTCGTCGCGATGAATCGATCCGCGCGGCTCACCTCGACGAGCCCGGACTCGCGCCCGAACACCACCTCGATCTTGTCGAAGGCGCCGGCGAGGCCGGCGTAGGACTCGAGCCGGCGCCGCCAGTCGTGTGGCAGCGCTCCCACCGGGTCCACGGTCAAGATCCGCACGCGCACTCCGCGCTCCGCCAGCCGGCGCGCCAGGTTGAATTTGGCGATGTAGCCGCCGAAGAAGTGCTCGAGATCGATCGTCGGGATCAGCAGGTTCACCCGTGGCGGAGCGCCGTCGGCGATCGACAGCTCGAGTGGCGCGATCTTATCCGCGACGATACCCGGAGCTGTGCTGGCGGGCGGACCCCGGTCGGGCTTCGGCGCGAGCACCGCGGGGGGCGAAGCATCGAGTCTAAGGCGGCTCGGCACCCACCGGCGGCCAGCCGCCGCGGACAGCCTGCGCCAGCCGAACGCATACATCAACATCCACTCCGCTCCCAGCGTCTCATGCGCTCCGAAAAGATCATGTGCTCCGCGCATGCCCAGCGCGATCAGCGCGGCCAGCGAGCGGTCAGTGTGGCGGAACCGCTCGAGCACCTCCCGCTTGTCCGCCGCCATCCGCCCGCCACAGCGCATCTCGAGCACGGTCGCGACCTGGAGCAGGCGGCAGACGTCGACGAAGTAATGCCGCCGCCACAAACGGGCGCGCTCCCGCGGATCGCGATGCAACGACGCAAGCCGGTCGCCGAGCGCGGTCATGCGGTTTGCGGCCGCATGTCCGAGGGACGCAGCGCCGTGCTGAACGTATTCGTAGAGGGGCTCCTCGACGAACGCGATCTCACCACGCGCCAGCGCCGTCAGCGCGATCCAGTGATCGTGGAAATGGGAGAACTGGGCCGGGGGAAACGGCAGCGCGTCGTCGAGTAGATCGCGACGGAACAGAGATGCCGCTCCGGTCACCGAGTTGGCCACGAGCACCGACAGCAGGTCTTCGTGGTTGTTGCGGCGTTCTGTCCAGTACGTCTCGGCGATCGGCTCGCCCGTCCGGCTGACGATCCGGGCATCGCTGTAGACGAGCTGAGCGCCATCGATCGCGGCAAGTAGGCGCTCGAGCTTGTCGGCATGCCAGTGGTCATCCTGATCCGCGAGGGCGACGTAGCGCGCGCTGGCCGGCGTCATCGCAAGCACCCGCTCGAAGTTCAGGTAGAAGCCCTGACGGCGCGGCGAGCGTGAGACGATGAAACGAGGGTCATCGCCGACGAGTCGATTCACTTCGCCGAAGCGATCGGAGCTCGAGCAGTCGTCGCTGATGAGGCAAACCCAGTTGCGGTGGCGCTGCGCCCGGATCGAATCCAGCTGGCGGGCGAACAGATCGGGCGGCGGCTCGTATGTCGCCATGCAGATCGCGACGAACGGCTCGGTCGGTGGGCCCGGCTCCGCGACGTCCTCCGGCACGCGGCGGGCCACGATGGCGATCCGGCCGAGCCAGACCACGGCCTCGTCGCCGTCCTCGAGCTCGGCCCGGAGCTCCAGTTCGCAGGCGTCACCGTCTGGCGTTATCTGCACCAATCCCCAGAAGCCGCTGGTCCAGCCGGGCGCCGTCGGCGCCGCCCCCGGTTCGAGGCCCGGGTGGTAGGCGCGGAACACGTCCCGCCGAGGCATCCCTTGGGCCATAAGCGGCTGGGACCGCCCGTCGGCGAGGATTGTGAGGTTGGTGATCTGCGCCGTCGGGCAGAAGCACCATCCGTCGACGAACAGCGCGATGCCGCCGCCAACCGCCAGCTCAGCGGGGAGCTCATGGTCGAGTTGCGCGTGGATCAAGTGCGACGGCACGCACGGGATTTTCGCCTAGACTGCGGCGCTCTTTGGAAGCGCTCTTTTTGGATATGGACCAGGTGGTGGCCTACCTGGAGGAGCACCCTTCGAGCTGGACGCTCGGACCGCACTGCGAGATCGCCAGCGATCCGGGGCAATGGGGCCACTCGCTCGCGAACAATGCCGAGATCCTGCTGCCCTGCCTGGATGTCGTGGGCGCGCAGTCGGTGATCGAGGTCGGCGCATACGCGGGGGATGTCACCCGGCTGCTGCTGGAGTGGGCGAACCGGGCCGGTGCCCGGCTGTGGGCGATCGACCCGTCGCCCCAGGCGGCGCTCGTGCGGCTGGCCGAGGAGAACGCGAACGTCAATCTCGTCCGCGAGACAAGCCACGAGGCCCTGCCCCATCTTCCGCCCGTCGACGCGATCGTGATCGACGGAGACCACAACTACTACACGGTCAGCGAGGAGCTTCGCCTGATCGACGAGCGCGTCGGCCCCGGCACGTTGCCGCTGCTTGTCCTTCACGATGTTCGCTGGCCGCACGCGCGGCGTGACCACTACTTCTCGCCCGATCTGATCCCCGCCGAGCACCGGCAGCCCGCCGAGAACGGAGGGCTGTTCCCCAGCGATCCGGGCCTCCGTTCAGACGGCCTGCCATATACGTCGGTGGCGAAGCGGGAGGGCGGGCCCGGCAACGGTGTCCTGACCGCTGTCGAGGACTTCGTCAACGCCCGCGAGGGCCTTCAGCTCGCAATCGTCCCTACATTCTTCGGCCTCGGTGTCGTCTGGCACCGCGACGCGCCGTGGGGTGAGGCGCTCGGCGAGTTCCTCAAGCCCTATGACCGCCACCCGGTGCTCGAGCGGGTGGAGGCCAACCGCGTGCTCCACCTGGCCTCGATGCATTCGCAGGCGGTGCAGACGATGGTCATGGGGCAGCGCGACCAGCGCAAGAACGAGTTCCTCCGCCGGCTGCTCGAGTCCAAGGCCTTCGCCCTGGCCGAGCGGATCTCGAGTCTCCGCCAGCGCGGCGAGCCTGCCTTCTCGCGCTCGGAGATCCGCCGGCTGCTCGACTAGTACGTTGAGCGCCGCCTCGGAGCCTCGTCTCCCCACGCGCACGCTCGCCAGGCTTCCCGCGGCGGCGATCGAGCGGCTCGAGGGCGAGCGCGCTTGTTGGCTGCTGCTCGGGGCCGCCGTCGTGGTATGGGCCGCGCTCGGTCTGTGGCTGACGCGCGGAACGACTTTCTACTCCGACGAATACACCTACTTCATCGCCAACCGGGGGTTCGCTCCGAAGGCCATCCTCGCCCCGCACAACGGTCACCTGATCGCGGTCATCCGCTTGATCTACGCCGCGGTGTTCAAGTTGTTCGGCCCGGACTACGTGGTGTTCCGGTTGCTCGAGGTATTCGGGATCGCGCTCGTTGCCACGCTCTTCTTCGTGCGGACCAGACGGGCCGTCGGTCCGTTCGTGGCGCTGGTTCCGAGCGTGCTGCTCCTGTTCCTGGGTGCGGCTGCTCCGGAGGTCACGCTCAGCCCGCTCGGGATCACGCACCTTTACTGCATAGCGGCCGGACTCGGCGCACTGATCGCGATCGAGACCGGCACTCGCCGCGGGGATCTCGCCGCGTGCGCGCTGCTGGTCCTCTCCGTCGTCACCTTCTCCTTCGGGCTCTTGTTCGTGGCCGGACTCGCGGTGTCGGTGCTCGGGCGTGAGGATCGGTGGCGGCGCTCGTGGATCTGGCTGGTCCCGGTTGCGGTCTACCTCCTGTGGCTTGCGGCGCCGAAGTTCACCGGACCGGTGTATTCGTCGACCACGGGATTTCAGCTGTCCAACCTGCTCCTGATCCCGAACTTCGCCGCCGACGCGCTGGCTGCGGTCGGGGCGGCCCTCACCGGCCTTGGCACGGACTTCAGCAACAGCGGCTCGGTGGCGGACGCCGTCACCTCTCCCTGGGGCTATGTGGTGGCGGCGATTGCCGTGGCGGCCCTGGCCTTGCGGCTGCGGCGCGGCGCCGTGCCCATGGAGCTCTGGACATCGCTCACGATCCTGGTCGCGTTCTGGATCTCGATCGCCGTCGTCGCCGGCCTGAACCGGTACCCGTACTCGCAGCGATACGTCTACATGGGGACGTTGGGGGTCCTGCTCGTCGCCACCGACGCCCTGCGCGGGATCCGTCTCTCCCGTGTGGCGATCCTCGGCCTGGTGGCCGTCGCCATCCTGTCGCTCGGCGCCAATTTGTCCCGACTCCGCGCCGCGGGCGGTTTCCTCAGGGCCAACGGATCCAGCCTGCGCGCCGCACTGAGCGCGATCGAGATCGCCGGGGACCACGGCACTCCCGGCTTCTTCGGAGCACCGCACGGCCTTCCGGCGACGCCCGACCAACGCCTGTTCCTGTCGGCCGCGGCGATCTCCACTGGCGGAGGAACCCGTCCGTACCTGGCCGCGGTGCGCCGCAACGGCTCGCCTGCATTCACCCTGTCGGAGCTACGCGCGCAGCCCGAGGCCGTGCGCGAGCAGGCCGACGAATCGCTGATCAATGTGCTCGGACTCCACCTCGTCCCGGCTCCGCCCCTGGACGTCGGCAAATGCCTGCCGGTTGCCGACAACCGCGCGCCACGCGACTTCACGATTCGCCCGCCGGGTGTGGTGGTTCGCGCTCAGACATCGGAGACGGCAACGCTTCGGAGATTCGCCGCCTCGGCGCCGTTCCCATTGGGAACGCTGGCCGCGGGCAAGTTCTTCGCGCTGCGAATCCCCGCCGACGGGGCACCGGATCCTTGGCACCTCGTGCTCCCCGCCGGCGCGCTGACGGTCTGCGAACTGGGCTCCGGCTGACCTGCGGTACGAGTGGACCTCGCGCGCTACCTCCTAGGACTGCTGCTGACCGCCGTCTGCGTCGGACCCCTGATCGCCGCCGCGCATCGGCTGAGAGAACGGACGCTCCCGGACTTCGCCGGTGCTGTGGCGGGTGTGGCGGAGGCGATCGCGGCGCTGGCGCTGGCGGTCGTCGCGCTCGAGCTCGCGGGGGTGCTGGGGGTGTTCACGTTGCTGGGCGTGACCGCGGCGTGCATCGTCGTCGGCCTGGCGGTCTGGGCGGCGGCAGGACGGATCGCGGCGGGGCCGGTCGCGGCGGGGCCCCTCGCGGCGGGGCCGGTCGCGGGATCCGATCGCCACCCGCCGGTCGGGCGGACTTCGCGGCTCGTCGCCGCCGGGGCCGTCGGCGTTCTCGTCGCGGCTTGGTCGGCTCGGGTGATCTTCGCCTACGGCCACGGCATGGAGTCGATCGACACGCTCTGGTACCACCTTCCGTGGGCCGCGCGGTGGGTCCAGACCGGGAGCATCCGAGGCCTGCACTACGTCGACAACGACGCGGTCACGGTCTTCTATCCGGCCAACTCCGAGCTGTTTCATGCCCTCGGCCTGCTGCTGTTCCGCGGCGATCTTGTCTCGCCGCTGTTGAACGTCGGCTGGGCCGGCCTGGCCCTGGCGGCCGGGTGGGCGATCGGCAGGCCATACGGACGCGCGCCCCACTGCCTGGTCGCGATCGTGCTGGTCCTGGCGATCCCCGCTCAGGTGGTCTCTGAGCCCGGTGGCGCCTACAACGACGTGGTCTGCATGGCGCTGGTGCTGGCCGCGGCGGCGATCCTGATCAACGGCGGGCTCGGCCTGGGCGCGTCGTGCTTCGCGGCGGCGGCCGCCGGCCTGGCGCTCGGAACCAAGGACACAATGATCGTCCCCGCGCTCGCCTTTGCGGTCGGGGCCGTCGCGATCAGCGCCCCCGGCGCTCGCCTGCGGCAGGCGCTCATTTGGTCGGGCGGCCTGATCGTGTTCGGCGGCTACTGGTACGCGCGCAATCTCGTGCGCGTAGGCAACCCCGTCCCATCCGTGTCGCTTCACCTGGGCCCGCTCTCGCTGGCTACGCCTCATATCACCACTCCGCTGGTCTCGGTCGCCCATTACGTGACGACTGGGCATGTGTGGAAGGAGGTCTTCCTGCCCGGCCTCCAGGTGTCGTTCGGGCCCGCGGCGTGGGCGATCGTCATCTTGGCCGCCGCGGGATCGCTGCTCGCGTTGTTCGCCGGCCAAAACCGGATTCATCGAATGGTGGGAGCCGTCGCGATCGCCGGCGCCATTGGCTTCCTGCTCGCGCCGGAGCCCTCCGGCCTGTTCGTGTTCGGCGCCAACGTGGGACGGCTGGCCGGACCGCCGATCGCCCTCGGCCTGGTCCTGCTCCCGATCCAGCCGATCGCGCACGGTGCGCGCGCCGGGAAGGCGTGGCTGGCGGTCGCCACCGCGATTCTGATCGCGACCGAGATCAACCCATCGATCTGGCCGACCGGGTTGTCGCTGACGACGTATGGGCCCGTGGTGAGAGGAGCACCCGCGGTTGCCGGCGCGCTGATCGGCGTCGTCGTATTTGTGCTGGCGGTGTATTGGCGCGATCTCGGCCGATTGTCGGTGGCAAAATCCACTCGGCTTGCGGCCGGCCTGGCATTGGCCGTCGGAGTCGGTGGCTGGTTCGTCGGTGTCGCCTACGCCCACCGGCGCTATCAGTCGAGCGCACCCCTGCCCGTCATCTACCGCTGGGCCCAGCACATTCACCACGCCCGGATCGGGATCGTCGGCCTCGTCGAGCAATACCCGTTGTACGGCCCCGACGACTCGAACTACGTTCAGTACGTCGGCGTTCCCACACCACACGGGGGGTTCACCTCGATCACCGACTGCCGCACCTGGACCCGTGTCGTGAACCAGCGGCGGTTCAACTGGCTGGTGCTCGCGCCGCCGGACTTCCCGATCACCAATATCGCGCTCGCCCCTCAGGTGGATTGGACGCGCTCGAGTCCCGGAGCCCGGCTCGTGTTGAGTGAGCGCGCGAATATCGGGCGAGGCACCGTCGAACTGTTCCACCTCGCGGGTGCTCTCAATCCCGCGGAGTGTCGGCCGTAGCGCGAGTCCTTCGCGCGGCGTTGATGCGCCGCAGCGGCGCGGTGACCTTCCAGCTCAGGCTGTCGGTGGCCTGTTCGAATTGGCGATCGTTGGCCCAGGTGAGAGCCTGGACCTCGTACATCTTTGATGCGGAGAGCAGCCTGGCCGCCGCGGCTTCGCCCTCGGCGCGGCGGGCCCGCACCTTCCAGTCAGACTCGGGACGCGGGCCGCCCGGCATGCGTCCGTCCCATTTCTCGGCCGCGCGGATGTGGGCCTCGATCCACGTGTCCGGGTCCTCGACGACACCGAGCGGGTAGAAATGGGCGATCGCCAGGTCGGCCGTCAGCACCTTCCGAGCCTCCGCACGCACCTGCATGCAATAGTCGAAGTCGTAGCCGTAGCGCGGTCCCAGAGACTCGTCGAAACGGACGTTTCGCACCGCCCACGGGGAAAGCGCCATCAGCACGCCGTCGACGGCGTCGACCTCCCCCGGACCGGCGTCGTGCTCGGGATTCTCCGAGCCCCAGCCGTCCGGCGCGAGGCCGGGAAACTCCTCGCCATCGAGTTCCCGGGAGCGATGGACCGACGATGCCCACGTCGAGGTTCCCTCCCACCACGCGATGCTCGCGACCCCCACGGCCCCGGCACAGCCGACGACGGCGACGTCGGGATCGCTGAACGCCGCCCTCAGCTTCCGGCAGAACTCGGTGTCGATGATCTGAGCTTCCTCGTCCAGGAGCACGAGGAACTCGAAGTCTCGGCACATCGCGGCCTCGTCGAGGATCAGGTTGTAAATCGGTGCGACGGAACGGGGCGCCGCCTGCGCGAACACTCTCGAGTCCGATTCGGCGGCAAGCCTGATGCCCGGCTCGGCATGGCGCTTGTAGTGCTCCGGTTCCGTGATCGCACATCCGAACGCGATCATGGCCAGCGATGATAGAGGCGGTTCTCAAGGTACCCTCGCGCGATGATCGCGTTCGCGTCGTCGTTCACGCGCCCGGATGTCTACGAGCGGTGCGCCCGACGAGGATTCCGTCTGGCCGCCGAGCCTGACTTAGAGATCATCGCCCAGCCGGCCGACGGGTCGATCTTTACGAACTACAACCGGATCCTCGAGCGCGCGGGGAAGCTCGCCGATCTGGAAGCGCTGGTGCTTGCCCATCAGGACGTCGAGATCGTCGACCCGGCCTTGTGTCAAAAGGCCCGCGCCGCATTCAGCGATCCGCGCGTCGGCGTCGTCGGATGTGTGGGAGCGATCGGCGTTCGCAGCATCGCGTGGTGGGAGGGGTCGGTGACATGGGCCTCGATCATCCACCGCTATCCGGAGCTGGGCGGGGTGATTTCCCTTCGCTGACCTGGAGCGCGGACGACATGCTTCCCTACGCTCGCACCGGCGAGGTCGACACCGTCGATGGGCTGATCATGGTGCTCTCGCCATGGACGGTGCGGAACGTCCGCTTCGACGAATCACTTGGATCGCAGCTGCACGGTTACGACTTCGACCTGTGCCTCCAGGTGCAGCGCAGGCCGCAAGGTCCTCGCAGAGAATCTGCGTGTCATCCACCACCACTCGCTGGCGCTGGTCGACGACCCGGAGCCGTATGTTCAGGCCCACATGCGGGTCGCCGAGAAGTGGAACGGGCGGTGCCGCATGTCGGGTCGGCGCCTGGAGACTGGAAGCAGCGCTCCCGGCGAGCCGAGGCCGAGGCGGCGGCCACGAGAGCCCAGGTCAGGTCCTGGCAGCTCCAGATCGAGTCCCGGATCAGGCGGCATGACCGCGCGCTTCGCGAGGTGGCCGAGAGCACGAGCTTGCGTGTGACGGCGCCGCTGCGACGGTTGAAGGCAGCGGCGGGAAGCCGTTCCGTGAATGGCGACGAGAACGGCCATGGCCATGCGGTGTCGCTCGCCGAGCTGAATCCGGCCGGGACCGAGACGGCCTCCGCGCCCCCGGAGGGTGGGCGGACGAACTGGCGGACGAAGGGCCTGTCGCGGTGATCGCGTTCTCGTCCTCGATCACCCAGCCAGACATCTACGCGCGTTGTGCCGAGCGGGGCTTCCGGGTCGCGGCCGACCCCGACTCGATCGTCCTCTCACAGCCGGCCGCCGGTTCGATCTTCAGGAGCTACAACCACATCCTCGAGCGTGCGGCCGAGTGTGAGGGACTCGAGGCGCTCGTTGTCAAATACATCAGGACGCGGAGATCGTCGACCCCAGATTCATCGAGAAGCTCAGGCGCGCGCTCAGCAATCCGGATGTCGGCGTCGTCGGATGCGTCGGCGCGGTCGGGGTCCGCAGCATCGCCTGGTGGGAAGGCTCGACGACGTGGGGGTCGTTCGTGCACCGCTATCGAGGAGCTTCGGCGGGGGAGAGTTCCCGGCTTTCTCCTGGGACAACGGTGCGCTGCCGCCGTACGCTCGCACCGGCGAGGTCGACATGGTTGACGGCTTCGTGCTGGGCATCTCTCCGTGGGTCGTGCGCAACATCCGGTTCGACGAATCGCTGGGGCTGACGCTTCACTGACTTCGACTTCTGCCTTCAGACCCGCGCGGCCGGACGGAAGGTCGTGACCGCCGACTTCAAGGTGGTCCACCACCATTCGCTCGAGCTGGTGAGTGATCCGGAGACATATGTCGAGGCTCACATGAGGCTGGCCGAGAAGTGGGAGGCGCAGCTGGTGCCCGACGGCGTCGACTGGCGCCGGCGCGCCCGCCGAGCCGAGGCGGAAGCGGCGGCGGCTCGGGCCCAGGCCTTCGGGGCGAAGCTCGAGATCGAGGCTCGTCAGCGACGGCGAAGACGAGAGCTCGAGGAAACGCTGACCAGCACGAGCTGGACAAATTCCTCGCGCCCCTGCGCCGGCTCGAGGCAGTGCGCGGACGAGGCCGTTGACGGCATCCCGCGGTCAGGGCCCCGCCCGCGCCGCGCTCGACCGGCTCGCGCCCACGGGGACGCGCGCCCGGGCTTCGCTGACCGTCGGGTTGATGACGGCTCGGGAAGCCGCCACGTACGCGAGCCGCGCGCGGTGGCGGTGGCGCCGGGCTCGGACGCCGGGTGGCGCCGAGCCGCGGTATGCGGAGTGGCTCGACCAGCACCGGCTGACGGCCGAAGAGCTGCGCCTACAGAGATCTCGGATCCGCGAGTCGGGTCTCCCGCTTGGCGTCGACTGCCTGATCCTCGAGGGTCCCGAGCTCGGTACGACGCTGCGCTCGCTGGAGGCGCAAACCCTCGAGAACCGGTCGGTGGCACGCGTGGTGGGCGATGAGCGCAGCTCCATCGAACAGCTGATCAGGACCGGCGACCCGCGCCGCTTCGTTCTCCTACTGGAGGCGGGCGACGTGCTCGAGCCAGATCTGCTGTTTCAGATCGCCTCCCACGGGTGGGATGACCCCGTGGTCGATGTCGTCCACTGGGACGACGACCTGATCGACGGATCGGGCGCGGCGCTCGAGCCACGGTTCCGTCCGGCCTTCTCGCCGGAGATGCTCCTTTCGGCCAACTACCTCGGACGCTCGTTCGCCGTCAGACGCGAACGCCTGGCCACCGTGCCCGAGTTTCCGGGGTGGACCGGCGACGCGCGCTACTGGCGGCTGCTGCTCGGTCTCGATCTGGCTGGTCACGAGGTCGCTCGCGCGCCGCGGATCCTTCAGCACATCAGGCGCCGGCCGAATGTGGAACCCGTCGAGGCGACGGCAGTCGTGGCGGAGCACCTGGGCCGCACCGGTCTTCGCGGTTCGGTGGGCGTCGAACGAGGCGCCATCCGCGTGCGCTGGGAGCTGGAGTCGCGCCCGCCGGTCACGGTCGTGGTCCCTACGCGCAGCCGGGAGACGCTGCTCGCTCTATGCCTCGACGGCCTCGCGCGGACCGACTATCCGAATCTGAAGGTCGTCGTCGTCGACAGCGTGCAGCGCACCGATGCCGCTCGAGCGCTGGGACGCACAGCGAGTGGGCGGCCGCGCGATCCAGCTGGTCCCGGCGGAGGTTCCCTTCCACGAAACTGCTGCGAAGATCTGGGGCCGCGGATGGCGGACGGCGAGTCCTCGTCTTCATCAACGACGACACCTGATCTCCCTGATCCCGGGCCTGCCTCGACGAGCTGGTCGGCGGCCTGCACAGCCGGACGGGCTGGCTCGGCCGCACCGACGGCGTACGCGCAGATCAGCATGCGGGCGCGGCGACCGGCATGAACGGCTTTCCCGGCCACCTGGAGTTTGACGGGATGGAACCGGGCCAGGCACCCTGCTGGGTCTCCACGAGCCTGGGTCCCGCAACTGCCTCGCTGTGACCGGTGCCTGCGTGGCGATCGAGTGAAACTTGTTCGAGCAGATCGGTGGGGTCGACCAGCGTTCTCGCCGTGCGGAAACGACGTGGTGCTGGACTCGCCGTCCGCTTCGACGGTCGCGACGGCGTCCGCGCGCCATACGGTTTCCCCAGCATCTTGAAGCGCGATCTGGTCGGCATCCCCGGGATGACTTCTTCGACGAGCGACTGGCGCGACCAGCGACGGCCGCGCGGTGGCGACCTGGTCTTCTGCCAACCTTCCTCTCCAGGCCACCCCCCCCGGCCGACGGGCGCGGACGAAGCCGAACTGATGCGCGTGGTTGCCGCCCGCGCCCGACCGTAAGTCGCCGCTCCCCGCTGACCTTGACGATAAGGAACGGGCAACCTGGTCAAGGTGTGCAGTCTGACCGGCTGCTGCGCGACAGCGCTTAGCGCGGCAAACTGTGATCGACCGTCGCCGGCGTCGTTGGTCACTGGTCCTGCTGACATCGACAGCTGTTCTACGGCTTTATGAACATGGCGTTGCGGATCGTCATCGGGCCCGCCTCCGAACACGGGCTCGAGACGAGTCCGCGTCGCTCGCCAGGCCGAACGAGGCGTACGCCCGCTCGGCGCTCGAGGCGGGCGTTCCTCGCGCTGGCGGCGTTCGCCGAACGACATCAGTGATGCCGGGCTGGGCCTGATGCTTCAGGAGATGCTGCTCGGCGGACGTCTCGATCGCGACCCAGCTGGGACATCGCTCGACACGGCTGCGTACAACTTTGGGCGTACGAGGAGGCGGTCCGACCTAAACCAGGATTTAGAGCCGCTGTCCGACCTTTCTGGATCCAACTACGCGCTCGCCGAGGAAGACTGACCGCATGGGCCTCTTCGGCATGTACAGCACATGCTGGAGCTATTCGGCGCCGCGACGGGGGGTAGCGGATGTCCTTCGTCCGCGGTGGCTCCACGGCATGTCTTCGACGCGCGGGGGCGGGCCGAGCCGGACGAGGGCGAACCGGTGATGATCTTCAGCGACGCGCGCCCGGCTCATTGGCGCATCTGCTGGGGAGATGGCGTCGCTCGCGTTGGCGCGTCGTCAAGCTCGGCGCCCGGGCGACGGGGCCTCTACCGTGACCGCGGCCGCGCGGGCGGCGCCCGCACGCCTTCGGCCATGGGACCGAGTACTGGGGCCGCTCCACTACCTTGAACGGCCGACCTGCAACCGAAGCCGTGACGTTGTCGTCTCCTCCACGGTCCCAGCAGGATCCATCGGCCCCGCCGTTGGCAGCTGCTGCGCGGCGGTGCTGCTGGGCGGCGTTCGACAACCCGGCTGCGATCTGCTTCTTCACCATGAGCAACTGCTGCGTCTCTGCCAACGTACGGCATAGTCGAGGCGCTCGAGCGCATCGTCACCGACGGGCTACCCCCACGCCGCTCGCTGCCCAGGGCACCGCGGATGTCGCGGGGGATGATGGTCATGGACGCCGCACAAGCCGGGACCCACGACTTCTGGTGCGCATCCGGAGCCGCCGCCAGCGCCCGTCCGCGCTCACCGTGCCGGTACGGTCACACCGGGCCCCCACTTCGCTGCCCCGACGGAACGGGCCGCTGTCTTTCTTGAGCTCAGCGTGCTGCCAGAGCTCCCTGACTCCTCACGGCCGCGGGCGCCATCATCAGGCCCGCCATTGGGCACGGTGCAACGGCCCGAGAAGCGCCGTCGAGCGCCGGCGCGATCAGCAGCGCACGCCGCTCGACACCGAGCAGGTACACGCGAACCCGCCAACCCTCTCTGCGATCGCTTGACTGATCAGCGTCAGGATCGTGGCCACTGCCAGGCGCCGTCGCGCCGAACTGGTAGACCACCTGCTCGTCCTGCAGCACGTCGAGGCCCTTATTCACCCGACGGATGGTGAACGGAACCGAAGAAATCGCTCGAGGGCTCCGACCTGGCAGCTAGAGACGTTGCTGTCGAACGTCCAGTCGACCCCCGGATCCAGACCGCTGCTGCCGTTCAGGCGAGCGGCAGGCGCCGCACGCAGAGTCTTCCCCGGTATCCGATTCGGTGTCGAGGAAGTTCTCGAACCGCGGGCACCAAGCGCCCCCTTCGCCCAGCCGCCGACCTTCTCGTCGTCGCTGCCGAAGCTCCCGAACAGCTGCATCGCGGGCCGGCCCTCGTCGACGACATGTAGTAGTAGGCGCTCGGCCGCTTCGAGACGGGGCTGTGTCTGGTACAGCGCCGTGGCGCCCGGCGGGGGAGTGAACCTGCGCCAGTCCGGCGAATGGGCAACCCGGCCGTACAGACGAACTTCGCGTCTCGGCTCGATCCTGAACTTGTGACCAAGCGCTGCGTTCGCGCTGGCGTAAGCGACGACTTCGACTGCTGAGCTGTTTCTGCTGCAGAACTGGTGCCTGCGAGTGCTCACGCCAGCCCCCAGCGATCCTGGCCCGCCCACGAGGAGCGCGACGGACGTCACGGTGATCACTCGCAGGCTGGCGTCGCGCTTCACCACGATGAGGCCCTCCAGCGGCAACCCCGGTGATCAGCGGCGAGCGGAACGATGCCGCCGGATCATCGAGTCCGCGACCCGCCGCGCAAGCCTCACACACCGAGCAGCTCCGAGCCCTCGGACATGATCGAGCGCGCGAGAAAGATCTGTCGCCGCGAGACACGTCCCCGGCCGGGAGCACCCCGCCGACCGATCGGTGATCCGTCGGTTCGCCGCATAAAGGAGCAACGCCGCGCCGACGCCGATCAGATGTCGCAAGAGGAGTGCTTGATCTCGATGTCGCGCGTGACGTCCCCGCTCGCGGCCAGGATCAGCGCGGCAGCCGCCGGCTGGAGCGGATCGAGGTACGGATCGGACCCTGCGCAAAGCTTTTGTCGTTTAGGATCGTCGTCGGACGCAGGCCCGCGAACGTAGGACTCGCAGGCCACGCGCACGATGAGCAGCCTGAGGAGCATCGTCGGGGTCGCTGCACGGTGACCAGCCCCCACGTGCCCGCCGCAGTCGCTGTGGTGTGGCTCGGACGACGGTGACCCCGTCGCTGGTCCTGCGACGTTAGAAGGGACTCAGAGGAAACCGCTGACGGTAAGCCGCAACCCAACAGGCGCCTGGGACGCCCTCGGCGGGTGCTGGCTTCGCCTGACAACGTCCGCCACGATCCCGCGCGCTAGGTCCGGTCGGCCCCGCCGGGTTCGAACGTCTGCCCTGCGCGCGGCGTATCTCGACTCCTTCGAAGCTGTCGCTCCTGACCCTCGCCGCCGCGAGCACGCACCAGGCCACGTCCGCCCGCCACAAGCGGCTGTCCCCCCGCTGAGCTCGATCCGCGCCAGCAGCTCGCGCGCGCGTCGAGGGGCGCGACGTGCCGTTCTACGGCCTGACGACGGCGGTACCCCAACGACTCGACGACCTTCAGGCGTGCGTGGCCTCGTGCTCGACGGGTCTGTCCGCGGCGCACTCGATCGAAGCCGAGCGTGGAGAGGCGGGGCGTCGATCTTGATCAGGTGAGACTCGACGCCCGCTGGTGCGCACTGACTGTACGCCTCGGGTCGCCGACCCCTCCCAGGGCTCTCCGGTGCCAGTTGTGACGTCTTCGCAGACCGCGAGCCCGAGCCGCAAATGAGCGAGATCGTCTTCCCGCACCTGATCCTGCCGACGGTGCGCAGCTACTTCCATTGCCTCGGCCGCGCGGACGCAGTGGCTCTCGTCCAGGGCTTCTCCTAGGACACGTGCTTCTCTGGCGGCTGGCGGTGCTGATTCGCTCCACGCTGCAACAGCGCAAGGCCACAGGCCCCCGCGCCAGACGTGGTGGTCAGGTTGACCCCTTGAAACCACTACTTCGATCCGTTCGGCCCGAGGCGTTGAGGCCGTTCTTGATTATTTCCGCCGCTAGCACGCCATCAACGGGAGCCGATCGACGACATCGACTACACCGGCGCGCGCTGCCGGCGTGAGCACGTGCTGGTCTGCTGCCGCGGCCCCCGCCGGCTGCGCCCGGACCTGGACCACGAGCTAGTGCGCAGTGGCGCGCCGCGACGGATACCGACCGGCTACGACGAGCCCCAGCCCACCCATGAGCTGGCGACGCTCAGGCGCGGCTCTGGGCGCTGCCGCGCATGAGCGAGAAGCTCCAGGCCCGCCACCGTGGACCGCTGGCGCGGCGGTCCAGGCGGGATGCCGGTCCAGGCGGCCTGAGCACGTGAGGAGCCGGGCGGGAGACCGTGAGCGGCTCTGTGAACGGTGACGATCTGCCACGGTATCGGAGGCGCGGTCGGTTGGGATCGTAGGGTGACGAAGCTGCCGGTGATGTTCGAGGTCGACCGTCGCGGTCCCCGCGAATCGCTGCAGCAATCACCGCCTGGTGAGCGCTCGAGCGACGATCCGGCCGCACGGCCAGGTCGAGACGGCCCCGGCGGCCGCAGACACCTGCGTGATCTCCCCGCGCCGGCGCCAGATGGGCCGCAGGGCCTGCGCAGGTGGCGTCGGCCGCCTTGCGCACGCCTTCGGATCGGGCGCGGAGATCGGCGAGCGTAAAAGCGAAGATCCGTCGCGATCGGCGGCGGCGAGCTAAGGCCGGCTCCTCCCGCGCTGCCGTCGAGAAACGCCAGAGCGGCTCCCGGTTCGGGACGAAAGTCGGACTCATGTGGTCGGCGCGACTCGACCGCGGCAAGCCCGGCGCGGTCAGTCGCCGTTTAGAACGCAGTAGCGACGCCGGCCTGCATCAGGCGATGTTCGTGGCCAGCGGGACGCGGTCGCCGCGAAAGCACGACGACGGCGGTGCGGGAGATGGTTGTCCGCTCACGGCGTCGGGCGACGAGCAGCACGAACACGACGCGGTCGTAGACGTAGCGGTTCTGGTTCGGCTCGGCTGAGTAGTGGGTCGCGAGCACGATCGATATCCAGTCGGAGACGTCGCCAGAGAGGTCCACAGCGAAGCCGGATCGCCCGCGGCGAAGCCTGAGAACCAGCGCCACGGCCGCGGCCGCCCCGACCACGTACCCCATGGGGAGTCGATCAGGTAGGAGGTGGGGCTCAGAAGTCGTAGCTGAGCCCGGTCACCGCCGCCGCGACGGCGGCGCCGCCACGGCGACCCCATCGGGGATCACTATGTTCGACAGCTCCAAGCCGTTGCGCGTCGTGACGGGCGTGGTTCAGCCCGGCGAAAGGAGCCACGCACCATAAAGGGCGAACGGAACGACGAAACCCACGCCCGGCGCTTGCGGTCCTCGTGCAACCTGATCGAGAAGGCCGCACCCAGCGTGAACACGAGCCCGACCGTGAACGTGGCGACAGACACCACCCAGCGCACACGCGATGACATCCCGGCGCGGTGACGGCCGTTCCAGCGATCAGGGCGCCAAGGCCGGCGGCGATGCAGTACACGTGGGCCAGGCCCGTCGGGTCGACCGTGTCCTGCGACGACGACCCGAGGCAGCAGCAGGATGCTCGGCGCCAGCGCGGCCGCAGGCCGACCCGTCGCTTGGCCAGGACGAGAGCTCCTGCGACACGCGATGCCGACGCCCTGTAGCGCACGGAAGATCACGTAGTGGCGCGCGCCGCGAGCTCCAGCACGACGGCATAGATCAGGCCGGGGACGAAGATCAGGTGGCCGTGGGCGCGATCAGGTACTTGAGGACAAAGCCGTGGTTCTTGATGAAGTACAGGTAGTCGTTTTCGTGGACGTGGTCCCGGCGTGAACCACAGCGTGGCACGAATGAGACGGCCATCGCGACGCCGAGCACACGCCAGCAGACGCGCTCGTCCGTGAGCCTCGCGATCGTCCAATCCAAGGCGCCGACCACGTGTCGCGAGGCGGTTCGTGTGGCAGGCTCAGCGAGACTGCCGCCACCCGCTTTGCGCGCCGCGTTCAGCCGGCGCAGCGGGGCCGTGAGCCGCCAGCCCGTCGTGTTCGTGAGCTCCTTCATCCGGCGCGCATGCTGTGCCGTGCGGGCATCGGCCTGAAGGAGCGTGGCCGCTCCCTCCAGGCGCGCCACGACCGCCTCGGCTTCCGCTCGGCGTGCTCTCGGCTTCCAGTCGAGGGCTCGTCGGACGGGCCGCTGTCCATTTCTCGGCCGCGCGCATGTGCGCGGCGATCCAGGGTTCCGGATCGCCGATCGGGGCGAGTGAGCGATGATGGGCAACCCGGAGATCGGCGACGACGACCTTCCGCCTCGCCGCCCTGACCTGCATGCAGTAGTCGAAGTCATACCCCCAGTGCGGCCCGAGGGCCTCGTCGAAGCGGACGTTGTGGACCGCCCACGGCGCCAGCGCCAGCATGAACCCATCGACGACGTCCACCTCTACAGCGTCCGTGGGGCGCGTCTGGTCGCTGACGCCGGGGGCAGCGGTCGAAAATTCGCCGCCGCCGAGCTCCGGATACCGGTGGACGAAGGAGCCCACGATCTCCGCGTCGTCCCACCACGCGATGCTGTGGGCATCGATCGCCCCGACGCAGCCCACCACGCCCACGTCGGGATCCGTCAGGGCTCGCCTGAGCTTCCGGCAGAAATCGGGGTCGACAATCTCAGCGTCCTCGTGCACCAGGACCAGCGCCTCGAGGTCCTCGCGCGCCGCGACCTGCTCGAGCAGCAGGTTGTAGCTGCGAAAGATGGAGCCCGCGGCCTGGAGCGCAAACACCGGTGATAGGGGTTCGCGCGCGCGCTCGATGCCCCTCTCTGCCCAGCGCCTGTAGTCCTCCGGCGAGCTAATCGAACAGCCGAACGCGATCACAGGCGCGCGATGATACGGGCCGGTGATCGGGCGCGTAGCCGCCAGCTTTTGCCGCCAAACAGCGCTATCGTGGCGGCCTCGATGAAGGCGCCGGGAACGACGACAGCCGCTCCGCGGAGCGGCCCGGCAGCCGAAGCTCGACCGAACGATCGATGGCAGCGAATGGCGCACATCCGGCCAACGGTGGCGGCGTGGATCGCGCTCGGCGTGATGCTGGTCGTCGCGGCCGGTGCGCTCGAGCACCTGACGCGAGGAACGACCTTCTCGTTCGACGAGTGGAACTGGATCACCGGGCGCCGTGGTAACGACGCCGGCGCCTTTCTCGATTCATACAACGGGCACTTCTCGCTGATCCCGGTCGCGATCTACAGGCTGTCGTTCGTCACCGCCGGGCTTTCGCACTATGGCCCCTACCGCGCGGTGTTGATCGCCGCGGACCTCGTGTCCGCGCTGCTGGTGTTCGTCTATGCCAAGCGGCGCGTGGGCGACCTCCTCGGGCTCCTCGCCGCTGCGCTCGTCCTGTTCCTCGGCCCAGGCTGGCAGGACATCCTGTGGCCGTTCCAAGTGGCGTGGCTGATCTCGCTGGCGGCGGGGGTCGGGGCGCTGTTGATGCTCGACCGCAAAACCCGGGGTGGCGACATCTCCGCTTGCGTCTGCCTTGGGATTTCGCTGGCGAGTTCGGGTGTGGGCGTTGTCGTCGCGCTCGGCCTGGTGGTCGACGTGGCGGTGGGACGGCGACGGTGGCGCGACGCCTGGATCGTGGCCATCCCGCTTGCGCTGTATGCGGTGTGGTGGATCGCCTATCAGGTCAGCACGAGATCCTCGGAGCTCCATCTCCTGCCGGGCTTCGTGGCCAACGAAGTGGCGGTGTCGGTGGGCGCCGTGACTGGGCTGGCGGGCAATACCGGGTTTGGAGGCAAGGGCGGGCTGCTTACCTGGGGCCGCCCGTTCGCCGTTGTGGTGCTGCTGCTCGTCGCCTGGCGGCTCTTCTATCTCAGGCGGGTTCCCACGAGAGTGCTCTCGCTGGTGACGATGCTCGGAGCCTTCTGGGTCCTGACCGCCTGGACGCGAGCGTGGCTGAGCGGCAGTCAGGCCTGGGCCAGTCGGTACATCTATGTCGACGCGCTCCTGCTCATCTTGCTCGCGTCTGAACTGGCCGCGGGGATCGCGATCAGCCGCAATGTCCGCGTGTCGATCGCGGTCGTTCTCGCTCTGGCCGTCGTCGGGAACCTCAACGCCCTCCGTCAGGAGGCCGAGGTCGTGAGGACGTTCGGCGAGGCCACGCGGGCCGACCTTGGCGCGCTTCAGATCGGGCGCAGCCTCGAGAACCCCGACTACGTCGCCAGGTACATGCCCGGGTACCCGTTCGTCCAGGTCAGTGCGCGGGACTACTTCGCCGCCGCGAAGAGCCTGGGGAGCCCGGCTGCGACCCCGCAGCAGATCCTCGCCGAGCCCAATCCTGCGCGCCAGGACGCGGACCGCGAGCTGATCAGGATCCATCGGATCGCCCTTCGCTCGGCGGCCGCCGGCGCCACCCTCGGGGCCCGGCCCGTGGTCAAGCAGGCCGCCGGTGCGGTGCGCACGCTGGGTTCGTGTGTGTTTCTCACCCGTGGCTCGGCCGGGAGCGCGTTCGTCGAGGTGATCATCCCTCCCTCGGGCGTGGTCATGACCGCCGACGGTGGTCCGGCAACGGTGGGGATCCGCCGGTTCGGGGACATCTCCGATCCGCTGGGCACGCTCACGAGCTCGGCGCCGGCGTCGGTGAAGATCGCCCCGGACGGGGCCACTCAGCCGTGGCTTCTGACGATCACGCCGACCCGGCGGGTCGCCGTGTGCGGGCTGCGCTGATGGCTCTTGTCAAATGGTCGGTTCGTAACCGTACGGTTGCTAGCCTGCGAGCCAGCTGATGCCTAGGCCCTGATCGTGGCTCCCGCCGACGCCGTCCACCGAGAATCCCCCTTTTCCGGCAATCGAGGAGGCTCGCCTGCGGCTGCATCCCGGCACGCGCGACCCGTCGATGGCCCGGTGCTGATCGAGGTCCGGGACCTGTACAAGACCTTCCGGATTGCCAACCACAAGGTCGACACGCTGAAGGAGCGCATCGTCCGGCCGGTGCGATCAGCGGAGTATCGAGAGTTGCGGGCGTTGCGTGGGGTTTCGTTTGATGTGCGGCGGGGTGAGTTTTTTGGTGTGGTGGGGCGTAATGGGTCTGGGAAGAGCACGTTGTTGAAGATCATGGCGTCGATTTATCGGGCGGATGCGGGGCGGGTGCGGATTGCGGGTCGGTTGGCGCCGTTTATTGAGTTGGGGGTTGGGTTCAATCCTGAGTTCACGGCGCGTGAGAATGTTGTGTTGAATGGTGTGATGATGGGGTTGAGTCGGGGTGAGGCTCGGAGGCGGTTGGATGGGGTGTTGGAGTTTGCGGGGTTGGGGGAGTTTGTGGATTTGAAGTTGAAGAATTATTCGTCGGGGATGATGGTGCGGTTGGCGTTTGCGGTGATGGTTGAGGCGGATGCGGACATCATGTTGGTTGATGAGGTGATTGCGGTTGGGGATGCGTCGTTTGCGCAGAAGTGCATGGATGTGTTTCGGGAGCGGCGGCGGGCGGGGAAGACGTTGGTGTTGGTTACGCATGACATGGGTACGGTGCAGCAGTTTTGTGATCGGGCGATGTTGATTCATGATGGGGAGCTTCGGTATGTGGGTGATCCGGAGGAGGCGGCGCTGGAGTATTTTCGGTTGAACTTCGGTGGTGCTGGTGGGGGTAATGGGCGTGCGGTGGGTGGGGTTCCTGATGTGAATGTGAAGTTGGTGGATGTGTGGTTGGAGGATGAGGTGGGTGGGCGGGTTGAGAATGTTGAGCAGGGCAAGCCGATCCGGTTCAACTTGGTGGTCGAGGCGCGTCATGACCTCGAACGACCCATCTTCGATTTCCACGTGCTCAACGAGGACGCGGTGTGGGTCTTCGGCTTCGGGAAGAACCTATCGATCGAGTTCTACGGCAGCGACCGGATCATGGCCGGGCGGCGGATTACGATCACCGGGGAGATCGAGAACCTGCTGCTTCCCGGCCGCTATTCGATCGACTGCTGGATGTCGCGCAAGCGCGAGCAGGGGGACGAGGCGCTCCACGTCTTTCGCTTGCTGGACTTCTTCGTCTACGGGACTAAGTCCGGCGCCGGCAACGTCTTCGTCGAGGCCGAGGTCCTGGCGACCGTCCAACCCCCGGGGGACGCTTGAGCGCGGCCGGACGCGGGCGATTTTGTAGGTTCTCGCCCTCGTGAGCACCCGTGTGGACGTACCGGAGAGCGGCCCGATGACTTCCGAGGCGTCGGAGCTGGTCGTCGCCCTCGAGCGATCGATGCCGTCTGTGCTGCTCGTTGGCCGCGGGGCGGGGGTGTTCTGCATCGGCACCTGCTTCCACCGGCGCGAAGCGATCGAGCAACTCGAGATCGTCGTCGACGGGCGCCGCTGCCCTCCCTCCGCATTCGGGATGCCGCGCCCCGATGTCCTTCGCAACGCCGGCAATGAGCCGCGCAGTTACCTCAGCGGCTTTTGGGCCACGGTGCCTGTTGCCGGACACGATCGCCCGGGCCCGGTCGAGCTCGAACTGGCGGTACGGCTGGCGAGCGGCACCGAGTTGGTGACCCCGCTGGGAGCGGTCCAGATCGAGGCTGCGTCACCGGCGTCGCATTTTGGGCCGCCGGTCGAGGCCGGTGGAGCGGGGCTGATCGCCCTCTGCATGGCCACGTTCGAGCCCGACGAGGCCCTGTTCCGAACCCAGATCGACTCGATCCGGTCGCAAACGGATCGGCGCTGGGTGTGTCTGATCAGCGACGACTGCTCCGACCCCGAACACTTCCGGGCGCTCAAAGAGGTGATCGCCGGCGATGACAGGTTCGTCGTGTCCCGATCGGAGGAGCGCTTGGGCTTCTATCGCAACTTCGAGCGGGCCCTGCAGATGGTTCCTGCCGAGGCTGCGCTCGTCGCCCTGTCCGACCAGGACGACCGCTGGAACCCCGAGAAGCTGGCGACGCTCCGTGAGGCGCTCGGAGACGCCGTACTCGCCTACTCGGATCAGCGGCTCGTGGACGCCGACGGCCGTGTCCTTCGGAACACCCTTTGGAAGGGGCGACGCAACAACTCGAGCAGCCTTGCCTCACAGCTCGTAGCCAACACGATCACCGGCGCGGCGATGCTGTTCCGTCGCGAGCTGCTCGAGGTCGCGCTGCCATTCCCGGAGGGGCCAGGGTTTCTATTTCACGATCACTGGCTCGGTCTGGTCGCGATGGCCACGGGCGAACTCGCGTTCGTCGATCGTCCCCTCTATGACTACGTGCAGCACTCGGGGGCGATCTTTGGCGACGTCACGCACGGGGACCGGGAGGAGTCCCGGCCGCCGGTCATCGCCCGCATTCGCGCTCGTCTGAAGCCGACGCGTGGACGCCTCGGACGGTGGCGCGCGGCCTACTTTTACGGTTACCTGGCGCGCGAGGTGCAGGCGCAGACCCTGCTTGCCCGATGTCCCGGCTTGCTCGCTCCGAGCAAGGCCCGCGTCCTCCGGCGGTTCATCGCCTGCGAACGCTCACCGGTGGCGCTGGCGTGGCTGGCGAGCCGGGCGCTGAGGGCCTCGGTAGGCCTGAACGAGACTCTGGGGAGCGAGGTCGATCTGGTGCGAGGGGTCCTCTGGAAGTGGCTGACGATGCTCCGCGTCCGCCGCGCGTCCGGGCCGGGGCGGACCGTGTACGACGCCACCCTTCCGGATCCCTCGAGCTTTGAGCAGGAGCGACTCCGCCGTTGGCGGGCGCGGGTCTGAGCGCGCGCCGCCGTAAAGATCCGTTGCTAGCCTGCGCGCGAGCGGATGGACCGACGATCTGGTCCGACTGAGGGACCGTGCCCGACCCTGACGCCACGAATTACACATCAGAGCCACCGCCGCTGACGCTCAGCCCGCAGCACCTGCTCCAGCGCGCGGCGTTCTCGCTCGAGGACGATGAGCACACGCGTTCACGCGCACCGCGGCGCGCACGGGTGATCGACGGCCCGGTGCTGATCGAGGTGCGCGAGCTCGAGAAGAGGTTTCGCATACCTGTGGGGCGCGAGCGGGCGATACGAGGGTTCTCCCGGGGCAAGTATCGGGAATTGCGGGCGTTGCGTGGGGTTTCGTTTGATGTGCGGCGGGGTGAGTTTTTTGGTGTGGTGGGGCGTAATGGGTCTGGGAAGAGCACGTTGTTGAAGATCATGGCGTCGATTTATCGGGCGGATGCGGGGCGGGTGCGGATTGCGGGTCGGTTGGCGCCGTTTATTGAGTTGGGGGTTGGGTTCAATCCTGAGTTCACGGCGCGTGAGAATGTTGTGTTGAATGGTGTGATGATGGGGTTGAGTCGGGGTGAGGCTCGGAGGCGGTTGGATGGGGTGTTGGAGTTTGCGGGGTTGGGGGAGTTTGTGGATTTGAAGTTGAAGAATTATTCGTCGGGGATGATGGTGCGGTTGGCGTTTGCGGTGATGGTTGAGGCGGATGCGGACATCATGTTGGTTGATGAGGTGATTGCGGTTGGGGATGCGTCGTTTGCGCAGAAGTGCATGGATGTGTTTCGGGAGCGGCGGCGGGCGGGGAAGACGTTGGTGTTGGTTACGCATGACATGGGTACGGTGCAGCAGTTTTGTGATCGGGCGATGTTGATTCATGATGGGGAGCTTCGGTATGTGGGTGATCCGGAGGAGGCGGCGCTGGAGTATTTTCGGTTGAACTTCGGTGGTGCTGGTGGGGGTAATGGGCGTGCGGTGGGTGGGGTTCCTGATGTGAATGTGAAGTTGGTGGATGTGTGGTTGGAGGATGAGGTGGGTGGGCGGGTTGAGAATGTTGAGCAGGGCAAGCCGATCCGGTTCAACTTGGTGGTCGAGGCGCGTCATGACCTCGAACGACCCATCTTCGGCTTCCAGGTGTTGAACGTCGACGAGGTCCCGATCCTCGGTTTCGGCAAGGCCTTGCCCGACGAGGAGGACGACGACGACCTCGAGCGCATCGCCGCCGGGGAGCGGCTCAAGATCAGCGCGGCGGTTGAGAACCCGCTGGTACCCGGGCGCTACGCCGTCAACGTGACGATCTCGCGCAACCACACCCCTGGGGACACCGTCATCCACGACGTGCGCCTCCTGGACTTTCTGGTTCGCGGGACGGATCCCAACCCGGGCATGATCGCCGTCAGCGAAGACCTCAGAGCGGTGGTGGAGTGATGGCGCCGTGACCGTGGTGGAGCGTGACCGGGCGGTGAGCGAGCAGTCCGGCGATGTCGAGCTCCGCGAGGTCCGGGGCCCGTCCGCCCTCGGAGGCGGCTGGAAGCGCTTCCGCGATCTCGTGCTCCTGATGTCGGTCAACGAGTTCAAGCGCAGCTACTTCGGGACCGCGCTCGGGTACCTGTGGTCGATCGCCAGGCCGCTGCTGCTGTTCGCGGTCCTGCTCGAGGTGTTCACGCACGTCTTCCGCCTCGGCTCCCAGGTAGAGCACTACCCGGTGCTGCTGCTGTTCAACATCATTCTGTTCAGCTTCTTCCAGGGGTCGACCGGCACGTCCGTGAGCTCGATCGTCGCCCAGGAAGGGATCGTCCGCAAGACGCAATTCCCTCGGCTGGCGATTCCCGTTGCCGTCGTCCTGACGACGCTCTACGACCTCGCGTTGAACCTGATCGTCGTGTTCGCATTCATCCTCGGCTTCGGGATATCGCCGATGTGGACGTGGCTGTTGCTGCCGGTGATCGTCGTCCTCTCTGTTCGGGTTCTCGCTCGCCGTCTCGATGATCCTGTCCTCGCTGTATCCGCGGTTCCGTGACCTCGGAATCATCTGGGCCGTCGTCGCGACCGCTCTGTTCTATGCCACGCCCGTGCTGTACCCGCTGGAAAAGGTCAGCGGACATCTGCGCGACGTCATCGCGCTGAACCCGATCACGCCGATCCTCGGCTTCGCCCGGAAATGGATCATCGACCCGAACGCGCCGACCCCGGGCAGCGCCGCCGCCGGGGGCCCCACTCGGCTGCTGATCGCAGGACTGATCTACGTGGTGATCTGCGTCGCGGCGGTCTGGATCTTCAGACGCGAAGCGCCGCGGATCGCGGAGGAGCTCTGAGCGGCCCTGTTCCAGGACGAGCGCGGTCGCGAGCGTTCGTGCTCAGGGCATGTGCGGGAACAGACGGTGGATCTCGATCAGGGCCCGGATGTAGTCCCTCTGGCCTGCGCGCGAGTCTCTGGCCAGCGCGAACCACGCCTGCACGTTCTCCGGCTCCTGGATGGCGGCGCTGAGTGCGATCGACTGTGCCTCGGACTTGTTCACCGCGATCGGCGGCGAGCTGGGCGCGGAGTAGCTCGACGGTCACGTCCGGATTCAGGAACGCTGCTCGAGTGCAGCAACGAGGCCGCGCTGATCCGCCTGGTCCGCGCTCAGTCGTACGGTGGGCCCTTGCAGTATCGACGTGGCGCGACGGTGTCGTGGCCCTGGCGGATCCCGAGCGCGAACCAGGCGCACGCGAGGACGGCGAACACGAGCACGGCGGCGCGAGCAGGTCCCATCGGCCAATGATCCCTGATCTCCACCGGCACCGGAGCCGCGGCGGGTGAACGCCGAGCGGACAGGCGTCTCGGTCGTGATCCCGAACTGGAACGGCCGCGCCTGGCTGCCGGCCTGCCTGGAGTCGGTCGCGGCTCAGCAGCTCGCCCCCTCGGAGGTGATTGTCGTCGACAACGGCTCGACCGACGGATCGGTCGAATACCTCCGGGCCCAGCACCCGGACGTCCACCTGGTCGTCCTCGCTCGCAACACCGGGTTCGCCTCCGCCGCGAACCGTGGCCTCGAGGCGGCCCGTACCGACCTCGTGGCGCTGATCAACACCGATGTGGTGCTGGCGGAAGATTGGCTCGCGCGCATGGCCGGCGCGATCGACGCCTTCCCGGCCCTGGCCTCGGTCGCGTGCAAGATGCTCTCGCTCCAGGACCCGGATCGCGTCTACGACGCCGGCGACGTGCTCCGGCGCGACGGGGTCTGCGAACAGCGGGGCCGGTTCGGCCGCGACGATGGCCGCTGGGACGAGGCCGGCGACGTGTTCGGCGCCTGCGCCGGCGCCGCGCTGTATCGCCGATCGGCGGTGCTCGACGTCGGGAGCTTCGACGAGCGCTACTTCGCGTATCTCGAAGACGTCGATCTGGCGCTCCGCCTCCGGCTCGCCGGGTGGGGCTGCCGCTACGAGCCGGTCGTGGCGCTCCACGCCGGCGGCGGCTCGTCTGGCCAGCTTTCGCGCGGACTCGACTACCTCGTGTCGCGCAACACGCTGGTCCTGGTCGCGAAGGCGTTCCCGGTCAGATGGCTGCCGTTCGTGGCCTACCGCCAGCTCGCGTGGGCCTGGCATGCCCTACGGGAGCGCCGGCTCGGTCTACATCTCCGGGCGCTGGCGGCATCGATCCCGATGCTCCCCGAGGCTCTCAGGGAGCGTCAAGCGCTGCGTCGCGCTTCCCGGGTCCCGATCGAGGTCGCAGTCCCCGCGCGCCCGTTCCGTGGTCCCCGAGCGGGGGGTCACGCCGCGCAGATAGGCGGTTAGGAGGGATCCGTGTGCTCGACGGCCTCGGGGTCGAGGCTCGTCGACGCAGCATCTTCGGCCGCCCCAGCGCCGAGCTCGCGCGGCTCGGCTCCGTTGAGCTCCGAGCGCGTCGGCCGCTTCGAGCTCGGGCGCGTCGACTGTTCGAGCTCGGGCGCGTCGACTGGTTCGAGCTCGGACGCGTCGGCGTCTTCGGCCTCGTGCGTCTCGGCGCTCGAGGCGCCTGGCTGCTTGAGCGCGTCGCGCACGGACTGCATGAGGTCAATCGGCATCGGGAACACGATCGTCGAGTTCTGGCTGCCGCCGATCTCTCGCAGGGTCTGGAGATAGCGCAATTGGAGCGTCGTCGGGTTGCGGCCGATCACGTCCGCCGCCTCCGCCAGCTTGGCGGCCGCCTGGAACTCGCCCTCGGCGTTGATGATCTTGGCGCGACGCTCGCGCTCGGCCTCCGCCTGGCGGGCGATCGCATGCTGCATGCGCTCAGGGATCTCGACATCCTTGATCTCGACCGTCGTCACCTTGATCCCCCACGGCTCGGTCTGCGCGTCGATCACGTGCTGTAGAGCCTCGTTGAGCTGTTCGCGCTCTGACAACAGCGCGTCGAAGGCGACGCCGCCCAGGACCGAGCGCAGCGTCGTCTGCGCTATCTGCAGCGTCGCGCTGTGGAAGTTCTCGACCTGCGTCACTGCCATGTTGGGATCGACCACGCGGTAGTAGCAGACCGCGGTCACCCGGACCGGGATGTTGTCGCGGGTGATGATCTCCTGGGCCGGGACCGTGAGCGTGACCGTGCGGAGGCTGACTCGCACCATGCGGTCAATCGACGGCACCAGCATGATCAGCCCCGGGCCGCGTTTGTCCATCAGCCGGCCGAGGCGGAAGACGACGCCGCGTTCGTACTCCCTCAGCACCCGGATCGACGTGGCCGCTGCCGTCACCGCGAGCACGAGGATGACGATCAGGACGATGATGATTGCCTCGACCATCGCTACGCGATCAGCTCCCATTCCTCTGCGGGGCGGACCGAGAGCGTCAGGCCGGTGAGCCGCTCGACGATCACCCGGTCTCCCTGGTTCAGCTCGACCTCGCTCCTCCGGCTCGCACGCCGAACGGCGGGCGTGCCAGAGGGCGCCATCGACGAGTACCTTTCCTGCCGGTTCTGCCCAGCTCTGGACGATCCCGACGTGGCCGATCATGCCTTCCGGTCCGGCGCGGACCCGGCGCCGGCGCACCGCCACGCCCTTACTGAGGGACAGCGTGAGAACGCCGGCGGTGACCGCGACGAGGATCACCGCGGTGACGAGGCCCAGGACGAGGCCACCGCCGAGGCCGCTGACCGCCAGCACCGTCCCCGCACCGAGCAGGATCACGCCTGGTCCTCCGAGCAGGCCCAACGACTGCACGTGCGCCTCGGCCACGACGACGACCGCCCCGATTACCAGCAGCGCTATCCCGAGCGCAGTCATATACAGATCGTACGCCTCGGAGTGCCCGAGGTGGAGGGGTCGGCGCGTCGAGGTACGGATCCGGACCTCGCGGCTTTGCGGGGCTTCGTGGCGGCTCGTGCTGTGGCGGGGCGGGGACGGCGTGGCGGGGCCCCGGCCGCGCATCTCGAACGGAGGCGTCCGCGGAAGCGTATGTCGATCCCGTAGGGCCGCTCCTGCGGGCGCGCTCGTTCTGGACCCGACTGAGCCTGGCTGCGAAACGGGAACATACGGGCGGTTTCGCAGCCAGCCTCCCGATCTCGGTCGTGCCAGGCGTTGCGAATCGCCCTCGACCTCGATCTACCCCGCTCCCTTTCCGGCCGAATGGCAGGCCACCCGAGAGTCAACAGCCCCAGCTCGCAGTGACAATCGAAAACCGTCAGCGCCTACCCGCCACTGCCCCGGCAATCAGGTCGACACACGTCTCGAACGGGAGCGCCGTCGAGTCGAGCACGAGGTGATAGAGCGAGAGGTCGCGCAGTTCGATTCCGTAGAAGTGCTTGGCGTAGTCGAAGTGGATTCGGTCGACGCGCTTCATCGCCCGCTCCGCGGTCTCGCGGTCGAGGTCGCCGAGCTTCATCGCCTGCTCGAGTCGCGGCTCCGCCGGTCCGTCGAGGCGGACGCGGAGTACGCGAGCGTCCTCGCGCAGGACGATCACCGCCCCCCGTCCAAGGATCACGCCGCTGCCGCCCGAGGCCTGCTCGAGCAGCGCATCCTCGGTCGCACGGCGGAAGTCCTCAGAGGTGACGGTCCCGGCCGGGGTCGGCGAGGGCACGCCGGTGTCGCCACCGATGAACCCGCTCAGCACCCGCTCGATCCAGTTGAGTCCGAGCTGCCGATCGAGTGTGGCAGCGTCGTCGTAGGGGATGTCAAGCTCGTCCGCGACGGCCATCGGGATCGCGCGGTCGACGAACGGGACGCCGAGTCGCTCGGCCAGCGAAGGCGCGATCCGGCTCCCGCCGGCGCCGTAGGCGGCTGATATCGCGACTAGCGTCACGGCGTGAATACTGATACTTGTGGCGTCAGCACGTATCGAGAACCGTCGCGCCGACGTGCATCGGCGACGCGACGAGCCCACATCGTGAAGCTCACCGATCTCCCCCCAATCCCCGGCGTCGAGCATCGCGACGTGCACGTCAACGGCGTGCGGCTCCATGTCGCCGAGGCGGGCAAGGGACCGCCGCTGATCCTCCTCCACGGCTGGCCCCAGCACTGGTGGAGCTGGCGGCAGCTGATCCCGCGCCTCGCCGAGGACTATCGAGTGCTCGTGCCGGACCTTCGTGGATGGGGGTGGTCAGAGGCGCCCCGCGACACCTATGCGAAGACGACGTTCGCGGCCGACATCGTCGCGCTGCTCGACGCCGAGGGGTTCGACCGCGTCAAGCTGATCGGACACGACTGGGGCGGATTCACGGCGTTTCTGCTCGCGCTCGAACACCCGGACCGGATCGAGCGGATGGTCGCGCTCGACATCCCGCCGCCGTGGCGTGAGAACTTCAGCCCCCGGCAGCTGCCCCTCCTGTTCTTCCTCTCCTACCAGCTGGTCGTCGCCACGCCCGGCCTCGGAGCCTGGACGATGACGAACAGCAACCATTTCATCCGCACGATCATCCGCGCCGGGAGCGCAAGGCGGGCGACGTGGTCAGTGCACGAGCTCGACGCCTACGCGGAGGTCCTCCGCGAGCCGGCCCGCGCCGCGGCGAGCTCGGCCTGCTACCGCACGTTCCTGACCCACGAGCTGCCGGCCTCGCTGCAGGGCGGCTATCGGCCGAGTGATCTCACGGTGCCGACGCTGCTGGCGATGGGCTCCGCCAGCTTCTTGCAGTGGACGCTCGCGCCGCGTCCCGGCCCCAACCTCCGCGTGAAAACGATCGCCGGCGCCGGCCATTTCCTCCCCGAGGAGGCGCCGTCACAGGTGCTCGACCTCGCGCTCCCGTTCCTGGCTACGCAAACGCCGGGCTCGGGATGAACGGTGCCAGCGTCCCGGGTCGACCTCGCACGGCGAGCGCGCCATAGGTGGTGAGGCTCAGCCCGACCCGGACAAGGACGTCGATTGCCCACCCCTGCTCCTCGGTGATCCAGCGGACCGAGACACCGTCGGTCTCCTCGACGCCTTCGAGTGCGGTCCAGAGCAGCGCCGTCGCGGCTTCCTCATCGCGGGCGGCGAGGAGCCAGACGGCGTGCCCAGGTACAACGACGCAGAAGCCGCGGTCGCCCAGCCGCAGGAGCCGCGACCCGCGACCGAGCGCGAACGCGAGCTCGGGCGTGTGGGCGGCGCCACGCACTCTGCGCGAGATGTCGGCCAGCGCCTCGAGGTCGGAGGCGCCGCCGTCGCGGACTAGGCCGTTTGAGCGCGGCAGCGCGCGCCGGTCGATGGTCCCCTCGGCCTGGAACGTCGGCCGCAGCGAGAATCCCGCGAGCGCATACAGGCGCAGGGCGCGGGGATCGTTGGAGCTGACGATCAGCCCACCGTCGCTGTCGGCCCCGTAGCCGAGCGTCCGCTCCAGGAGGGCGCGTCCCGCGCCAGCGCTCTGAACGCTGGGATCGACGGCAAGCAGCGACAGACACCACAGCCGCTCACGCACGAGTGCTTGGGCGGCGCCGATGACGCGACCGGCGCGCTCGGCCACGAACACGCCGTCCGGGTCGGTGGCGATCGGGTAGGCGAGGCGCTCCTCCCAGCGCTGCGCTTGGGCCGCGTCGGTTATCTCGAACTCGAACGCGGCGGCGGACACCGTTGCCACCGCCGGCAGGTCGGCCCTCTCGAGCGGGCGGATGCGGAGCTCGTCGCCGGCGGACACGTAGCTAGTCCGCCAGCCCCTTCTCGCGCAGTTCGCGCGCGGCCGAGTCCGATTTCTCTAGCCCGGAAAGGTGCATGCCCTCGAGCACCGCCGGGGCCTTGGTGAACTGGATGTCGCGGTAGTCGACGACCTGAACCCGATTCCCCCACGGATCGACGAAGTCGAGCGAGCCCGACGGTTGGACGGAGACGTTGGCCCGCTGGAGTGCTGACCGCACCTCCTCCTTGTCGTCGACGACGAGGCCGAAGTGGCGGCTCTGGTCCTCGGACTGCGTCCGGCCGGCGGCGAGCGCGATGAACTGATCGCCCATGTCGACGAACGCCATCCTCCTGCCGCGGCTGCGCAGATCGAATTCGAAGAACTGGCCGTACCATCGCAGCGCCTCATCGACGTCCTCGACCTCGAGGGCGATGTGGTTGATACCGACCAGCCGAGCCATGCGTCGTTCGAGATTACCCCCTAGCGGTTCAAAGGCGGATCGCCTTCTCTACCGCCAGGGCGAGTAGCGACTGGCCGGCGTAGCTTGGGTGGACTCCACAATCGCCGGGCTTGCCGAGCATCGTGAGCAGACCCGCGGTGCACGTGTTGCTACCCGAGTGCAGCGCCCCTGCCTGGAACTCGCCGAAACCGTTGGCGATGGCGGCGTGGAACCGCGTCGCCGAGCTGTCGAGCGCCTTGTTGAGGCTGATGGAGCCGTTGGTGATGAACGCGTTCGTGTAGTTGAGCGAGTAGTAGTTGACGAGTACCAGCTGGCCACGGTAGTGCGCTTTGTTGCGGATCGCTGAGAGGATCTGGCGGGCGTTGGCGGCGATCTTTGCGAACACCGGTGCCTGCTCCGAGGGGCTCGCGCAGCCGTCCTTGGTTTCGGCTTCGCAGATGAACACATCGTTGCCCCCGATCATCAGAGACACGAGCCTGATGTTGTGATAGCGACGCAGGTAGCTGACCGCATAGGCGAGCTGGGAGCCTTTGTAGGAGACGTGCAGCGGGAAGGCCTTTCGATAGCCGTTCTCGCAGCCCAGGCTCTGTGCGGAGGTGTTGATGAGGCTGGACGAGGTCTCGCCGGGGCACGCGGCATTAGCGACGTTGAGGTGCAGCTCCGTCCCGAGCATCTCCGGATAACCGAGGAAGTTTGAGGCGACGTGGTAGTTGGGCGTCGGCACCACCGTCGACTCCTGGTAGCCGAAGGTGACCGAGTCCCCGAGCGCGAGATAGCGCGATCCGGACGTCACCTTCGGGGCGGGTTTTGCGGACGCCGTCGCGGCGACCATCAACGTTGCGCAGACCGCTAGCAACAGCGCAGTCAGCCCTCGGCGGGCGAAGTCCCGGTTCATCTAATCCCCTTCTCGTGCTCTCCAGTGGTTGACGCCGAGCGTAGCGACGCCGGCCGGGACTTCACTGAATCCTCAGCCTGGGCCGGTTGATGAGCTCAGTTCCCCAGGCCATGCTCCGGTACGGGCTCACCGCTCGCCCCGAGGCGCTGGCTGCGTAGCCGCGCGCGGCGCTCCGAGATCGTTGCGACCACCAGGCTCAGCTCGAACAGCAGGTAGAGCGGAACGGTCTCAAGCAGCATCGTGATCGCATCGCCTGGCAGGATCGCCGCGACGAGCGCGCACGCGGCGACCGCGTAGCGGCGGTGGCGGCGCAGCTGCCGCGGCGTGACCACGCCGGCGCGGGTGACAGCCAGGATGCCGACCGGGACTTGGAACAGGAGCCCCATCGCCAGGATCGTGGACGCGGCGAACTTGTAATAGGGCGCGGCCTGCACGAGGACGTTGAACTCGGTGGTGTTGAAGTTCTGGAAGAAGTGCAGAGCGGCGGGCAGGACGACGAAGTAGCCGAAGGCGACACCCGTGATGAAGAGAACGGGGATCGCGGACATCAGAGGCCGGATGTGCCGGCGCTGTTCGGGCTCGAGCGCCGGCATCAGGAAGCCGTACAGCTGCCACAGCACGATCGGCAGTGCCAGGATCAGCGCGAAGATCAGCGACACGGTCACTGTCGTGGTGAACGGCTCTCCGACCCCCAAGGTAATCGGCCGATCTCCTTGGGGCGGGACCGACAGGTTCGCGATGTCGCGGTTCAGGCTCTCGTTCACGCCTTTGAGGCCGGGCGCGTGGAGGAGGCCGACGACGGTGCGGAGCTGAACGGCAACGTCGCGCGTGCTCCGCTGGACCTGGTAGGTGGCGCCGAGCGGCCCATGGCCGTCGCGGACCTGCTGCTGGGTCTGGTGCGCCAGCGGCTGGTTGATCAGATGAAGCAGGGCGTTGTTCTGCCAGAAGCAGATGCCGAACGCGATCGCCACCGCCACGAGCGACACGATGATCCGGCTGCGCAGCTCGTCGAGGTGACCGACGAGCGTCAGCTGATCGTCATGGGCGACCCCCCGAATTGCGATCGGGATCCACATGCGAGTTCTGAGGTGCGGGCTGGTCCGGTTCGGCTAAGCGGCAGGCTGGGCCGGCTCGCGGTGCGTCTCGGGCGCCACCGTGGCGGGCGCCACTGGCGCCGGCGTCGCCGCGGGCAGCTGCTCGACGTTCTGAGACGTGGGTGTTTCGCCGCTGATCGACTCCTTGAAACCGCGCAGCCCCGCGCCGAGCGAGTGGCCCATCTCGGGGAGCCGCTTGGCGCCGAACACCAGCAGCAAGATCACAAGCAGGATGGCGATGTGCACTGGATTGTCGAGTCCCATGTGTTGCTCCGATCAAAGTTGGATGCGTTGACCGTCGTACGGCGCTCGACTGGATTCGGATCACTGGCTTGGCGCGGCGGTGCTGTCCGCCCCGCGACTAGATCCCGCGCCTACTCCGCCGGGGGCTCAACAGGCGCCACCTGCGCGTCCGCCGGCTTGTCGTGACGATGGCGCCCGAAGATGTGCCCGATGCCGCGTTCCACGTGCTCGACATCGTGCTCGACGTTGTGCATGCCCCGCTCGGCCGCCGCCAGCGGCCCGAGGACGTCGACGAGCGCGTTCATCGTCGCCGTGAGCTGGACGACCGAGTCCCGCAGCGGTCCGACGGACGTCGCCAGGCCCTCGATCACCTCGACGTGGCGCTCGATCGATTCGCTGGCGTGGCGAAGCGCGTCAGCGGCATCGACCATCTCCTCCTCGGTCCTCACGAGCGGCTCGGTCACGTCGCGCGCGGTGAGGTCCATAGCCGACCGGAGAGGTTTGAAGAAGAAGTCGAACAAGGTTGCCGGTGACGAGCTCGAGGTCTGCGCCAACAATACTGGCGCCGTCGTCACCCCATGAGGATGATGCTCGCCTGCAAGCACAGACCTAGTGTCGGATCGCCAACGCTCGAAACGACCGAGCGGGCACGACGAGCTCAGGTCCGGAGGTGCGGAACTCAACGGTGATCGGAAGAGTCGCTGCGGTCGCGACCGTCGTGGTTGCGGTGATCGCGGTGGGCGTCATCGTGCTCGGTACCGGTAGCTCGTACCAGATCAAGGCGATCTTCCAGAACGCCAGCCAGATCGTCACCGGCGACACCGTCGACGTCGCCGGAAACCCAGTCGGCTCGGTGTCGGACATCGCGCTGACGCCGGACGGTCGGGCTCAGCTGACGCTGACGATCAACAACTCGACGTTCGAGCCGCTGCACGAGGGCACCGAGGCGACCGTTCGCCAGGCGTCCCTGTCGGGGATCGCCAACCGGTACATCGATCTGCGACTCGGCCCGGCGACCGCGCCGAAGATCCCCCCCAATGGCGTCATCGGCACAAACGACACGACCAGCGCCATTGACCTCGACCAGCTGTTCAACACGCTCGATGCACCGACGATCAAGGGTCTTCAGGACGTCATCCAGGGGTCGGCGACTCAATACGCCGGTCGTGGGAAACAGGCCCAGGCGGCTTGGGAATACCTGAACCCGGCCGTGGCGTCGAGCGCGGCGTTGTTCGGCGAGATCAATCGGAGCACTCCGAGCTTCACCAGATTCATCGTCAGGTCGAGCAATCTGGTCACGGACCTCGCCCAGCGCAGCGCCGACCTCAGCGGACTCGTGCAGCATCTGGCGACCACGACTCAGGCGTTCGCGGCGCAGCAGACCGCTCTTGGGGAGTCGATCCAGCGGCTCCCGTTTTTCATGCGGCTCGCCAACACGACGTTCGTGAATCTCCGCACGGCGCTCGATGCGCTGACGCCACTGGTGAATGCGTCGAAGCCCGTCGCCCCCAAGCTCGAGGAGCTGCTCGTGCAGCTTCGGCCGTTGGCCGAGGAATCGGTGCCCACGGTCCGCGCGCTCGCGAATGTCGTCAAACGGCCGGGACCGAACAACGACCTGATCGATCTCACCAACCTCGGGGTGCCGCTGGCGGCGGTCACCGTCAAGCCTGTCCGGGCGAACGGCAAGGTGCGCCCCGGGGCGTTCCCGATATCGACGGTCGCGCTCAATGACTTCACGCCGGAGCTCGCGGTCGCCCGCCCGTACGCCGTGGATCTGACCGGCTGGTTCGAGGGCTTCTCTCACCCCGGCACGATCGACGCGAACGGCGGCGCCAGCCGTGTGGCGGCGACGCTTGGCGTGCTGTCGGCCACCGACAGCGCGCTCCTCAGCTCGCTTCCGCTCTCCCAGCAGCTGACGAAGGTCGTGCAGCTCCTCACCGGCTCCCGGTGGCGGGCTGACCGCGTTCCAGGGGGACAGGTGTCCCGGATCGATCGAGCGCGGCGGCCTCTTCTATCCGGAGAGCGGCTTCCCGTGCAATCCGAGCCAGGTGCCGACAGGGCCATGAGACGGATCATCATCGGCGCCATCGCTGGGATTGCAGTCGTGGCCGTCGCGGTTGTGCTCGTCATCGCCGCGACGGGCAGCAGCGGCACCACCTACAAGATCCAGTTCGACAACGCATTCGGCCTGGTGACCGGCGCGCCGTTCAAGGTCGCGGGCGTGCCGGCCGGGACGATCCAGTCGATCGGGCTCGATCAAAGGACGCGCCTGGCTGTCGTCACGATTCAGGTGACCCAGCATGGCTTCGGAGACTTTCGCTCAGACGCGTTCTGCCAGTCCCGCCCGCAGTCGCTGATAGGCGAGTACTTCATCGACTGCCAGCCAGGCCAGTACGGCAAGGTGCTGCCGCCGGGCAGCACGCTCCCCGTGACGCACACGCAGTCGACGATTCCCGCGGATCTGCTGCTGAACGTGATGCGGCTGCCCTACCGCGAGCGGCTGACGCTGATCATCAACGAGCTTGGCGCTGCGGCCGCGGGTCGGTCCGGCGATCTCGAGGCGGCGCTCCGTCGCGCGGTGCCGGCGCTGACCGAGACGGACAACCTGCTCAGTCTGCTCGCGAACGATTCGAAAACGCTTCAGGAGCTGACGGTCAACGCCGACACGGTCGTCTCGGCGCTCGCCAACAACAGCGCCCAGGTCCAGCGGTTCATCACCGAGGCGAACAACACGGCGACGGTCGTGGCCGGCCAGCAGGGGAATCTGAAGTCGACCCTTCAGCTGCTCCCCGCGTTCCTCGAGCAGCTCCGTCCGGCGATGGCGCAGCTGGGCGCAGCGGCCACCGTCTACCAGCCCGTGCTCGCCAACCTGAACGCCTCGGCGACGCAGCTCGACCGGCTGTTCGTCAACCTGCCGCCGTTCTCGCGTTCGGCGATCCCGGCGATCCGGACGCTCGGCCAGGCGTCGGTCACGGGGAAGGCCGCGGTGCAGGCAGCGGCGCCGACCGTTCACCTGCTCAACCAGTTCGCGGGCCCGACCCCCGAGCTGTCGCAGAACCTGGCGATCGTGCTCCACGACCTCGACGATCGCGGTCGCGCGGTCGAGCGCGATTCGCGCAGCCCCGGCGGCAAGGGCTATACGGGACTGGAGGCCCTGCTCCAGTACGTGTTCAACCAGACGCTCGCGATCAACACTTTCGGCCCGTTCGGGCACCTACTTGCCGTGGACGCGTTCGTCAACCCGATGTGCTCGCCGTATGCCACCCCGGCGACGATCGCGCTCAGCCTGAACCAGTATGGGTCGGCCTACCGCCAGTGCTACGCATGGCTCGGGTCCAGTCAGCCCGGCGTCAACGAGACCGACCCCTCGGATCCGACCGCCTGCGTTCCGGACCCCGGCGGGGCGCCCCCCGACGAGCGGGGTCCGAAGACCTCGGCCTGCAAGCTGACCGTTGCCGACGTCGACGCTCGCACCCGCGCGGCCGGCAACGCTCGCCACGCGACGAGTCGTCCGGCTGCGGCCACGGCGCCGACCGTGCCCACGACGGGCAGCCCGGACCCACCCGACGCCGGTAACCAGCAGGCGCGTCAACTCCTCAACTACCTGCTCGCCCCGTGAGAAGACGCCAGCAATCGGCCCTCGCCAATCCGGTCCTGATCGGCGCCGTCACGGTGCTCGTCGTGATGATCGCCGTGTTCCTGGCCTACAACGCCAACACCGGCCTGCCGTTCGTGCCCACGAGGGAGCTGAAGGTCAACTTCGCCAACGGCGCGAACCTCGTGATCGGCAACGATGTGCGCGAGGGCGGCTACCGGATCGGCCTCATCTCGGAAATGGAGCCGATCGAGCTCCCGGACGGGCAGATCGGCGCCCAGCTCACGCTTCAGCTGAACAGGGCGAACGGCGCCTTCCCGGTCGATTCGACGGCGTCGATCAGGCCGGCCTCGGTGCTCGGAGCGAAGTACCTCGACCTCCAGAGGGGGACTTCGGCGACGTTGATCCCGGATGGCGGGACGCTGCCGCTCTCGCAGACAACAGTGCCGGTCCAGTTCGACGACATCTTCGGCACTTTCAACCCGCCGACCCGGCGAGCGATCCAGCAGAACCTGGTCGGCTTCGGGGACGCGCTGGCCGGCCGAGGATCGGCGCTCAACGACACGATCGCGAGCCTCCCCGCGCTGCTCTCCTACCTGACGCCGGTCGCCCGCTACCTGTCCGCACCGCGGACCCAGCTCACGCGATTCCTGCGCTCGCTGAACAGGCTCACCGGCACGATCGCGCCGGTGGCGCCGACGTTTGCGCGTCTGTTCACCGACATGGCGACGACGTTCGCCGCGATCTCCAGCGACCCGGCGGCGCTCGCCGACACGATCGCCGAGTCGCCGTCGACGCTCGCGGTCGGGATCGAGTCGCTACGCGTGCAGCAACCTTTCCTGGCCAACCTGACGGCGCTCGGTGAACAGCTGATCCCGGCGACGGCGTCGCTGAAGACGGCGCTCCCGGTGCTGAACCCGGCGATCGAGGCGGGTACGAGGACGCTCGCGCAGACGCCGATCCTGAACCGGGGCCTGGAGAAAGTCTTCGCCGCACTGAAGCAGCTGGTGCTGGCGCCGGGAACGGATCAGGCTCTCACCGGCCTGAGCGCGACCGTCGGCACGCTCAACCCGATGGTCCGCTATCTCGGCCCGTTCCAGACGGTGTGCAACGACTGGAACTATTGGTGGACGTACGTGGCCGAGCATCTCTCGGCGCGGACGTCCTACGGCTTCGCCCAGCGAGCCATGCTCAACCTCGGCTCCCCTTCGGGCGGCGGCGTCGGCGAACAGGGGGCGACGACGCCCGTCAACGGCACCTCGGGGAGCAACAGCCCGCCACTGACCGTGTTCGGCGGTCAGCAGTTCCTGCACGCGCAGTCCTACGGAGCGGCGGTCGATAACCACGGCAACGCTGACTGCGAGACCGGTCAGCGGGGTTGGCCGAAGAAGCTCAACCACTTCGACCCACAGGGCCGGAACCTCGCAGTCGACGCCCACACCCCCGGCGATCAGGGCCCCACGTTCAGCGGGCGGACTCGGGTTCCCAAGGGGGAGACGTTCAGCCGCAATCCGACGACCGGACCGCAGCTCACCTTCAACCCATCGAATCCATGAGACGGCGGAGCGGACGTAGAAGGAGGATCAGCTCGTTCAAGGCGGGCCTGATCGGGATCGCCGTCCTCGTTCTGATCACGTACCTCGTCTTCACGAAGTTCGCTAACCCGCTCGCGAATCCGTACACGATCCACGCGACCTTCTCGAGTGCCACGGGCCTGCGTCCAGCCTCCCTGGTGCGGATCGCCGGCGTCGATGTCGGCAAGGTGCAGAGCATCGACCCCGTGTCGAGCTGCAAGCGACGGGGCCCGGCCAGTCCGCAGTGCAGCGCCGCGGACGTGACGATCACGATCGACAAGCAGGGCCTGCCGCTCCACACCGACGCGACCTTCTGGATCCGGCCCAGGACGTTCCTCGAGGGGAACTTCTTCGTCGACGTCAGCCCGGGAACTCCGTCGGCGCCGAGAGCCCCGAGCGGCTACACGTTCCCGGTCCAGCAGGGGGTAGAGCCGGTCCAGCTCGACCAGCTCCTCACCTCCCTGCAGCTCGACACCCGCCGCAATCTCCAGATCCTGCTCCAGCAGTACGGCACGGCGGTCAAGCTGGGCGGCGCGTCCTACAACGCCTCGATTCCGTACTGGCTGCCGGCCTACCAGTACACGGCGGTCGTCGCGCACGACGCGCTGGGGATCCAGCCACACGATCTCTCGAACTGGATCGCGGCGCAGGGCACGGTTGCCGCTGCGCTCACGGCGCATCCCGAGAACCTGCAGAACCTCGTCACGGACCTCAATACGACCGCCAATGCCTTCGCCCGGCAGAACGTCGCGCTCCAGCAAGCGGTCGCGGAGCTACCGCTTACGCTCGCCGCCGCAATCCCGGCGTTCAACGCCCTCAACGCGGCGTTCCCGCCGGTCGAGGCGCTGGCGCGGGCACTGATTCCGGGCGTCACGTCCGCGGGTCCGGCGATCGAGGCGAGCCTGCCGTTCATCAAGCAGCTCCGGCTCCTCGTCCAACCTTCGGAACTGGGCGGGTTGGCGTCGGCGCTTGCCGCCACCGTCCCGCACCTCGCGAAGCTGACCTCCGAGACGATCCCGCTGATGCGCGATGGCGTCCGGCCGGCGTCGAGCTGCCTCGCGACCGTCGTCCATCCGTGGTCGCAGCTGACGATCAACGACCCTCACTTCAACGCGTCCAACGGTTTCCCGCCGCGGAAGGTGTATATCGAGGCGGTCGACTACCTTCCGGGCCTCGCCGGCGAGTCGCGCAACTTTGACGCCAACGGCTCCTACATCCGGGTGCTGCTGACGGCGGGGTCGCTCGCCTATTCGCTTTCGCCGAACACGTTCGGGCAGGCGGTCGCGCCGCTGATCGCAACGCAGCCGATGCCCCCTCCGGGCGACCGACGCCCGCCGCTCGAGCCCAAGGTTGCTTGTGAGAGCCAACCGCCGATCTCGAACCTCTCCGCCCCGACCGGGCCGGCGCTGGGGCAGCTCAGGTAGAGATGAAGCTCGCGATCAAGAACCACCTGAGCGACGTCGTGGCGATCCTGGCACTCGTCGTGCTCTCGGTCGTCGTCGCGGGTTACATCCTCAACCACGAACGGCTGCGATTCCCGCTGATCCAGTCCGCGCCGTTCAAGCTCTACGCGCAGTTCTCGACCGCGCAAGCAGTGATGCCCGGGCAGGGTCAGTCGGTGCGCGTCTCCGGTGTCCAGGTCGGCGATATCGGCGCGGTGACGCTGAAGAGCGGGCTCGCGGTTGTGGAGATGGACATCGACCAGAAATACAAGACCCTGATCCGGCAGGACGCTACGGCGCTGCTCCGTCCGCGAACCGGGCTGAAGGACATGTTCATCGAGGTCGACCCCGGCTCGCTGAACGCGCCGGTCGCGAAGCCCGGCTTCACCATCCCGGTCTCGAACACGGCGCCGGACATCAACCTCGACGAGATCCTCGCCTCGCTGGACGCCGACACCCGCTCGTATCTGGCACTCCTCGTCAACGGAGCGGGCGAGGGTTTTAGGGGCAACGGCGGGAGCGAGCTGGCGCAGGTGTTCGAGCGCTTTGAGCCGACGTTCCGCGACCTAGCACGTGTCAACAAGGCCGTGGCGCTGCGGGGACGGAACCTCCGGCGGCTGGTAAACGCACTCGCGCGGCTGAACAGGGCCGTGGCCGCGAAGCAGAGCCAGATCATCCAGCTCGTCGACGCCAGCTCAAAGGTGTTCAGCGTCACCGCGTCGGAGAACGAGAACATCAGCCGCGCGCTCGCCGACCTGCCCGGCACGCTCAGTCAGACCACCGCGACGCTCGGCGAGGTCCAGGCGTTCGCCGAGGAACTCGGCCCGACCGCCGCCAAGCTGCTGCCGGCCGCCAACGCCCTACCGGCCGCCGACGCCGCTCTCGCGGCGCTGTCCAAGCCGAGCGCACCGATCGTGCAGAACGAGATTCGGCCGTTCGCCGTGGCCGCGACTCCCGTCGTCCGCGACCTGGAGCCGGCCGCGAGCAAGCTGGCCACGGCGACCCCGGATCTGCAGAAGGTGTTCGTCGTACTCAACCACTTCGTCAACATGCTGGGCTACTCACCGGGTGCTGGGCAGCACGGCTACCTGTGGTGGCTCGCCTGGCTTGGGCACAACACGCGCACGCTGTTCTCGATCCAGGACGCCAACGGCCCGTATCGCCCCGTCTTCATCCAGTTCAGCTGCACCCAGATCAAGATGCTGACCGACCCAGGTTCGGCCTTCGGGCTGGTCGGCGCGCTGCTGAATCTCGCTCCGCTCAGACCATTTTGCCCCGGACTTGGAGCCGCGCGAGACGCGTCCGGCTCACTGGTTCATTCGTCACCAACGCTGTCAACCGGCTGATGCAAACGAGTGCTCCTTCCCGAGGCAAGATCGTCACCCTGGTGCTGTTCGTGTTCTCGTGCGCGGGCCTGCTGCTGTTCCTGTGGCTCTCGTTTGGCGGTTCGATCCCGTTCAACCCACAGGGTTACCGCTTCCGCGTCTCATTCCCCCACGCCCAAGAACTGGCCACAGAGGCCGACGTTCGGATTGCCGGCGTGTCGGTCGGCACGGTCGTCTCCAAGTCGCTCGATCCGCAGGGCAACCGCACGATCGCGACGATCCAGCTCGACAACCAGTACGCGCCGATCCACGCCGACGCCAGGGCGATCCTCCGTGAGAAGACGATCCTGGGTGAGACCTACGTGGAGCTGACGCCCGGATCGCGGTCGGCACCGTACCTGCCGGACGGCGGGATGCTGGCGCGGGCCAACGTTCAGCCCGCGGTTCAGCTGGACCAGATCTTTGACGCCTTTGACCCGGTCACACGCCGCGCGTTCCAAGCGTGGCAACAGCAACTGGCGATCGCGGTCCGTGGCAACGGTGCCAACCTCAACAACGCGATCGGCAACCTGCCGCCGTTCGCGGCCGATGCCACCGACGTCTTGCGCGTGCTCGATGTCGAACACATGGCAGTCGTGCGGCTGCTCCAGAACGGTGGCACGGTGTTCGCCGCGCTCAGCCAGAACCAGGCTGCGCTTCGCAACCTGATCACCAGCGCCGGGGCGACGTTTGCCACCACCGCCGCCAACAGCGGTGACCTGGCGGCCACCTTCCACGTGTTTCCGACGTTCCTGAACGAGACGAAGCTGACCCTGGCGAAGCTTCAGGAGTTTGCGGTGAACACCAACCCGCTCATCGATGAGCTACATCCCGTCGCAGAGAACCTTGGACCGACACTGAACGCGGTCCAGCAGGTGTCGCCCGATCTGGAGCGGTTGTTCGTCAATCTCGGACCGCTCGTCACCGCCTCGAAGACCGGCTTCCCGGCGCTCATCGACGTCCTGCACGGCACCGCGCCACTGCTCGCCGCGCTAGGTCCGTTTCTCGAGCAACTCAATCCGATTCTCGACTGGCTGTCCCTGCATCAGCAGCTGATCTCGGACTTCATTTCCGTGGGCGCCGTCGGGGTCGCGGCCAAGACGGCCACGTATGGCGGGAACGGGCTGACCTGCCAGGGCGTTCCATGTGGGCACTACCTCCGGCAGTTCTCACCAATCGGACCGCAGACGTCGGGCCTCGCCAGCACGCGTGACGTGAACAGCCGGGGTAACACCTACCTGCCGCCGCTGTGGCTGGCCGACCCGCAAAGCTTCTCGGCCGGAGGAAGGTACCCGGGCAGCTTCGCGTTTCCGTCGTGGGACTGTAAGAGCACCGGCGCGCCCGGCAATGGATCGCAGCCGGCCACCGCGACAGACCAGGCGTGCTGGGTGGCGCCGCCGCTACCCGGCGCCAAGCCCGGCCAGATCCCCCACATCTTGGCGGCGAGTTACCCGCGCAGGTAATCTCGGGTGCCGTTGCATGGCGGGCGACGGCCTCACATCGGCCCCGGTCAAGGGGCGCCTCCCGGAGCCTGTGCCGGCGCGGTTCGCCGGTCCATTGTGGCGAGCCGTCCTGCGCTTCTGGCTCGGTGCGCTGGTCCTCAGTGTCGTGGTCTTCGTGGAAGCGACGTTGGGCGATGGAGGCGGACTGGGGAATGGCTCCGAGTCGCACGCCTGGCTGGTCCCGGTGGCGACGGTGCTCGGCGGAGCAGCGGCCCTGCTGATCGCCTGGCGGTCCGAGCTCGTCGCTCCGGACCGCCGGGTGGTCTACTCGGTCTGGATGGCGCCGGCCGCGGTGGCGGGAATGTTCCTCGCGCAACTCGGCTTCTCCGGCGAACCACTGACGAACTATGCGTTGGGCGTGGGGGTAGTGATGTTTCCCTCCTACCTCGTCACGGTGGCCGTGCTCGCGCGCCACCAGCCGGCATCTGACTGAGCTTTAGGGGGCGCGCTCCGCGCGCCTGTAGGTAGGTTTCGCCCGGGTTGCCGCGCGCCGGTCGGGCACGTATCATGCGGCGCCAACGACGAGGGGGTTGGTATGAGGACTACGCGACTGTGGGCTGGCGCGATTCTGAGCGTCGCCGTGTTGGCGTTCCAAGCGACGCCGGCTCTTGCTGCGTCGACCGCGCACGGGAAGGTATGCAACGTGCCGGCGCTCAAGGGCAAGAAGCTGGCGGCGGCCAAGAAGGCGTTGAAGAAGGCCAACTGTGGGGTTGGGAAGGTGACCAATAAGGCCTCGGCGACGGTGGCCAAGGGCAAGGTCATCTCGAGCAAGCCGGGTAAGGGGGCCAAGAAGAAGGCCGGTACGAAGGTCAAGCTGACGGTGAGCAGCGGCAAGAAGCCCGCCTCGGGCAAGTCCTGCAAGGTGCCGGCGGTCAAGGGTAAGACGCTGGCTGCCGCCAAAAGCGCGCTGAAAAAGGCCAACTGCGCGGTCGGGAAGGTCACAGACAAGGCGTCGTCGACCGTTGCCAAGGGCAAGGTCATTTCGAGCAGTCCGAAAGCGGGCACTAAGCACAAGGCCGGAACCAAGGTCGCCCTGACCGTTAGCAGCGGGAAGACCCCTCCGAAGAAGACCTGCACTGTCCCCAACGTCGTTGGCGACACGCTGGCCGCCGCCAAGGCCGCACTGACGAAGGCCAACTGCTCGACCGGGACGGTGACCAACAAGGCGTCGTCGAAGGTGGCCAAGGGGAAGGTCATTTCGAGCAGCCCGAAGGCGGGCACTAAGCACCCGGCGGGAACCAAGGTCAAGCTGACCGTCAGCAGCGGCCCCGCATATCCGGTCCCGAAAACCTGACGCACGCGCTGCGCGGGCGCGATCGCGCCCGCGCAGGCGGTCGGGTCTGCCCGGTTCAGCCACCGCCCGAGGTACCCCTGTTGCCGAACATTTGTTGAGTGCGCTGCTGGCGATGGCCGCTCGCCGGTGTGGCGCGTATGATGCGGCGCTCACATGAATGGGGGCGGAAGGATCCGTGGTGGGCACGTGTGCGCTGGCGCCATCCTGAGCGCGCTGGTGCTCGCGTTGCATGCAACCTCGGCGGTGGCCGCCTCGTGCCCGGTCAGCAACGTCGCCAGCTACAGCGGCACGGTGAGCCTGTCGTACGCGAACTCGGTGAGCAACGCGTCCGACGGCAACGGCGGCACCGCCTCGGAGTCGATGAACCACAGCGGCGACGACCTGACGACGGGACCGATGACGCCCGACAAGGCCGACCAGGACTTCACCAGCACGTCGCTGAGCGGCACGGTCCACATCGACGACCATTACAGCGACACCAATAACGGCCATACGACGACCGCCAGCCTGACGGGTGACAACGCTCCCGACTCGGGCAGCGACGCATCGATCTCGTTCGTCTCCTCGTCGTGCGTTTACTCGATCTCGACCAGTGTCGGCGCGGCCGGCACCCACTCGGGAGTCTTCACTGACCCCGGCATCTCCGACGCCGCGAGCAGCCCGAACATGCCGATCCCCTCCGATCTGGACCTTTCGGGCAGCATCACGATCCAGGCGTATCCGGCCGGCCCTTCGACGCTCCGCGGGAATCGAGGCCGGCTTCTACGAGTTCGGCCCGTTCTCGTCGTGGGCGAGTGAGATGGCCGCAACTGATGGGCGTCGATTCAGGACCAGCGGCGATCATCGGTCCGGCGCAGCTGAGCTGGAACTTCACCCCGACCTTCAAGACCAAGGTCTGCGACGTCCCCACGGTTGTGGGCAAGTCGCTCTCGGACGCCAAGACCGCGCTGACGAAGGCCAACTGCGCCGCCGGCACGATCACCCAGCAGGCCTCGACGACCGTGCCCAAGGGCGATGTCATCTCCATCAGCCCGGTCGCGGGCACGCTGGATCCGGCCGGGACGAAGGTGAATCTCGTCGAGAGCAGTGGTCCGCCGCCGAAGCACTGCGTCGTCCCGACTCTCGCCGGCGAGACGCTCGCGGCGGCGAAGACGGCGTTGAAGGCCGCCAACTGCGCCGAGGGCACGGTCACCAAGAAGGCGTCCTCGACGGTCCCGAAGGGCGACGTGATCTCGAGCAGCCCGGCGGCGGGGACCACACACGCGGCCGCCGCGAAGGTCGCGCTGACGATCAGCAGCGGCAAGGCGAAGGCCAAGAGCGGCGGCAAGCCCCCGACGAAGAAGTCGTGCAAGGTGCCGGCGCTGAAGGGCAAGACGCTGGCGGCGGCCAAGAAGGCGTTGAAGAAGGCTGATTGTGGAGTCGGCAAGGTCAAGACAAGGCCACCTCGGCAAAGGTCGCCAAGGGCAAGGTCATTTCGAGCAAGCCGGGTAAGGGAGCCAAGAAGAAGGCCGGAGCGAAGGTTGCGCTCACGGTCAGCAAGGGCAAGAAGGCCGGTAGCGGCAAGGGTTCGACGAAAGTGGCGTGCAAGGTGCCGGCGCTGAAGGGTAAGACGCTCGCTGCGGCCAAGAAGGCGCTGAAGAAGGCCAACTGCGCAGTCGGGACGGTCACGAACAAGCCGTCCGCGAAGGTCTCCAAGGGCAAGGTCATTTCGAGCAAGCCGGGTCCGGAGCAAGCGCAAGGCCGGTGCCAAGGTCGCCCTGAAGGTCAGCAGCGGCAAGAAGAAGGCGGGCGGCGGGAAGGGCTCGACAAACAAGGCGTGCAAGGTGCCGGCGCTCAAGGGCAAGACGCTGGCGGCGGCAAAGAAGGCGCTGAAGAAGGCTCAGTGCGGGGTGGGGGCGGTCACCAAGAAGGCTTCTTCGACCGTCGCCAAGGGGAAGGTCATCTCAAGCAGCCCGAAGGCCGGGACCAAGCACAAGGCAGGGACCAAGGTCAAGCTGACGGTCAGCGGCGGGAAGACCGGGACGACCCCCAAGAAGTCCTGTGTCGTGCCGAACGTCGTCGGCGACACGCTCGCCGCCGCCAAGGCCGCGCTGAAGAACGCCAACTGCTCGACGGGGACGGTCACGAACAAGGCGTCGGCGACGGTCGCTAAGGGCGACGTGATCTCGAGCAGCCCCAAGGCCGGCACCAAGCACAAGGCCGGGACCAAGGTCAAGCTGACGGTCAGCAGCGGCCCGGCCTACAAAGTCCCCAAGTCCTGACGGTCCTCAGCGGCGGCGACCAGAGCCCGTGCTCGTTGCTCGGGTTCCGGCCAGGGTCGCTCATCGACCCGATTGCAATTTCTTTCGAGTTACCCTTGCAAACGTCCGATACGTGAGTTACCCTGGCTCACCACCAACCGAAAGTTGCACTTTGATGGTCACCTCCGCCAACACCCACTCCCAATTGCCAGCCGCGGCAATCGCCGCGCCGGCCGTGGCGTGCTGGTCGGATCTCGGCAATACGCGCCGGTTTGGCAACGGTTTCGCCCTCGCAGCGAGGTGTGGACGCTAGTTCGTCTGGTCCACATAGCAGCCGCGCGAGGGCGACCCAACGGGTCGCCCTTTCGTCGTTCTAGGGCCGATTCAGAGACTTCGGAACTTACAAGGTGATGCTCAGCATGAACAAGATCTAATTGACATAGAGACCAGGCCTTAGAGAGAGAACGGCCTCCCGTGTAGGTGCGCACTGTGTGTGCACCTCGTTCCTGCGGGTGACAGTTATATGTGCGCGTTTTTTCACCGAGTCACGGTGAGGCGATTACCCCTGCTCTTTCTGACTTCGCCGCGGACAGCACCGCGCCGGCGAGCGCTGACGCATCGCCGCCGAGCCGTCCAGGCGGCGACGCCACGCCCTGACGTACCCACCCCAACCAAACAAAGAGGAGGTACCTCCGATGGGAGGCACCCGTATCACGACGGGTTCTCGCGTCGTGCCAATCCGGAAGCGCGTCTTCGCGTTTCCCTCGAGAACACAGGTGAATCGAGGCAAGCCCGTCCTCAAGGGCGGAGAGATTGAGTTGCTCGAGCGGCTTGGCGAACGCAAACGCCGCCGGGACAACTCGGTCGTAGAACTCCGCCAGCGACCGCAACAACCACGTCTGTTCTAGTGGTTATGCGCCGCCGGCGAGGCGAGCCCGGCTCACCCCGGAGGGCCGCCTGGCCCTCCACCCGCCCCCGTAGCTCAGCGGCAAGAGCACCGGTCTTCGAATCCGGGGTTTGCAGAGGTTCGAATCCTCTCGGGGGCACTGCACGCCAAGACGCCAAGAACCGACAAGCGACCGTGGCCGCCGTCTATCGTGGGCTGGCGTGTCGACACTCGTGCTCTCGGACCTTCATCTGGGATCGCGTCTGGGGCACGACGTCCTCACGCATCCGGAGCCGCTGGACCGGCTGGTCGAGGCGCTGGAGGGCATCGAGCGGCTTGTGCTGCTCGGGGACGTCGTGGAGCTGCTCGAAGAGCGGGCCGACCGCGCGATGGATGTCGCCGAGCCGATCCTTCGGCTGATCGGCGGGACGCTCGGGGTCGGCCGGGAGGTGATCTTCGTGCCCGGCAACCACGATCGGGCGTTGGTCGCCGGCTGGATCCGGCGAGTCGGCGCCGGCCTCGCTCCTGACAGCCCCGTTCCCGTTGACGCGACGCCGTGAGCTCGCCCGCGTTGCCTCCTGGCTTGCGCCGGCGCGCGTCCGGGTGCACTACCCGGGCGTGTGGCTCGCCCCCGGAGTGTGGGCGACGCACGGGCATTACCTCGATCGCCACCTGCTGCCTGAGGCCGCGTTCGGCGTGACGCGCGGTCTCCTCGGACGCGTTCCGCGACCGGGCGCCGTCCCGATTGACTACGAGCTCGCCGGAGGGCCGTCGCTCACCCGCCTCGAAGCGCTCGTGATCAAGGCGCTCCCGCGCCCGCTTGCCGCGCTGGCAGAGGACATGGCTGAGCTGATTCGGGCCTCGACGATGCCGCTCGGCCCCCGCCGCCTACTGCGCCCCGGGATGGCGCGCCTCACCGCAAGTGTCCTGGGGGCGCAGATGCGCTTCGCGAGCCTCCCCGCTCTCTCGCACGTGGTCGGGCGCCTCGGCGTTGACGCGGAGTGGGTGCTATTCGGTCACGTCCATCGGCTCGGCCCGCTCCCGGACGATCTCCAGACGCGCTGGCGGGGGCCACAAGGCCAGCCCCGCCTCCTGAACACCGGCTCCTGGGTTTACGAGCCGCTGCTCGTCCACAACGCCACCGCGCCGCACCCGTACTGGCCCGGCGGAGCCGTGATCTTGGAGGACAACCGGGCGCCCCGCGCCGTCGGCCTGCTCGACGCCGTCCCCGCCGGCGCGATGCACTGAGCCCACGCCTGCACATCCAATGTGGTCGTCGTACCAGGGCAGTTCGTCCGGAACCGCACGGACGCGCAACCGGACGTCGTCCACCGCCGGTTGCGCGAACGCGCGCACAGCCACCCGCCGCGGCGTGGCCGTCTCGGACCTAGAGAAGGGGCGGCGATCCCGCTGACGGAGCAGGGTTGCTCGAACAGTCCTCACACGCGTCGATTCGCGAGGCGCGCCGATAAATACACCGTAGAGTAGGATGGTGATCGCGAGCGGCGTGAGCGGAGTCGGTTGCCGCTGTAACTCCACGCGCCGAGTAGGAGTCAATGATGGTGGACCAGGAGCCAGTTCCTGAAGTAACGGAGACCCACCCGGCCAGTCGGGTGTATCGAATATTCACCGGGCTGTTTGTGTTCGGTCCGCCCGCCTTGCTGGTAGCGTCCTTCCGAAAGCGGTGGTTTCTGGCAACTCCGACGAACCGTCGCATCTTTGTTGTGTTCTACCTTCTGAGTGGGTTCGGCATAACGGCGGGCTACCATCGGCTATTCACTCACCGCAGCTTCAAGACCTACCCCCTGATCCGAGGCATCTTTGCTGTTCTCGGCTCGACGGCGGTCCAGGGGTCAGCCCCAGACTGGGTGGCGGACCATCGCAAGCACCATGCTTACGCCGATGAGGTGGGCGATCCGCACAGCCCGCATGTCGGCCACAAAGGGGGCCGGATAAGAGGCTTTGTCCACGCCCACTTCGGTTGGCTGTTTGCCGACGAGAAGGCATCGCGACAGCGCTATGTCCCAGATCTGCTGGATGATCCCGTGGTGATGGCAGTACACCGCCGCTTCGCTCTTGTCGTAGTGGTGAGCTACTTTGTGGCGCCATTCACAGTTGGGCTGATCGCTACTAGGAAGCTTCGTGGTGGGCTGGGAGCTTTCTTGTGGGGTGGCGCGCTGCGCGTGTTCTTCGTGCACCATGCCACCTGGAGTGTGAACTCGGTATGTCACCTCTGGGGCAAGCGCCCGTTCGAAACCCGAGATCAGAGTCGCAACAATCCGTTTGTTGCACTAGTAGGACTCGGCGAGGGCAATCATCACAACCATCACGCCTTTCCGAGGTCAGCCAGGCACGGCTTGCAGAGGTGGCAGTTCGATCCAACGTGGTGGCTCATCTGGACAATGGAGAAGACGGGCTTGGCGTGGGATGTGCAGCGCGTCAACCCAGAGGCAATGGAGCGCAAGCGGGTCGGTGCAAAAGTAAAGGTCTCGCAGCCGCTCGAGTCGCCAAAGAAATTGGAACGTGAGCTCGGGACGTATCGACTTTGACGAAGCGGCAGGACACGAGCTCTCGGCCACGCTCCCGCATTCGTCAGTTGAGTTCGCGGACTACGAGCGTGTCGACCAACCGGTCGGTGGCCGCCGAAAGCTCACAGGTCGCCGAATCCCGGGCTGGCCTGGAGGCGTGCAGAATCGTCGCTGAGTAGGCAAGCTCTCGCCGTCGGACCTGCCTCTACGCGACCGCGCCCGCGGTACCCTGCTGGGCAACGCGAGGCGATCACAAGCGTTGCAAAGCACTCGCAGCTCTCCGCAGCCGCTCCTGCCGCGCAATACCGACTCGCGCGGCGCTGGCCGCCCGAGGCCGCTCCTTCCGGGCGAAGGTACGAGCCATCGGAATTTGCCGGCGTCGAGCAAACAAGGCGGTGCGTGCACGGAGCTCTACACCCGCCGGCGGGGTTCGCGGTCCGTGACTTTCGCTTCCTCTCGTAGACGAGCGACCTCATACTGCGCGCCGTGGCGATGCGGTACTTAGCGACGCGTACGTTGGACGCTCAAGCCGTCGCTCGACAACGCCTGTTCTCGCCACGATCTACTCGTCCGCGATCGCGGCCGCGCCGGCCACGACGCCATCGCCGAGCAACCGACCGATTTGGGCGTCGGAGAGGCCCAGCACGTCGGCCAGCACCTCCTCGGTGTGCTCGCCCAGCGTCGGCGCGCGCTGGGGCGCGAGGCGCTCGGCCGCCCCGAAGACCAGCGGCGAGCCGGGCATTCGGTAGGTGCCGATCCCCGGCTGCTCGACGTTGGCGAACAGCGGGTTCGAGGGCGAGCAGCGCGGGTCCTGCTCGACGAGTTGGGTGAAGGTCTGGTAGGGGCCCCAGCAGACATCGTGCGCGTCGAATATCTCGCGCACCTCGGTTATCGAGCGGGACAGCACCCACGGCCTGAGTGTCGCTCCGATCAGCTCGCGGGCGGTGAAGCGCCCGCCCTCGTCGCTAAGGTCGACGTCCATCATCTTCTCGATGCTGGCGCACGCCTCGCCCAGGTCGGTGGCCGCCACCAGACTGGCCCACTGGCGGCCGGTCAGCGCGACGATCATGATGCGACGCCCGTCGCGGGTACGGAAGTCGCGCCCGAAGGCGCCGTACAAGTAGTTGCCGTCCTTGACGCGCTCGTGGCGGTTGATCTCCACCTCGGCGATCTTGCCGAGGTTGCCAACCATCCAGAAGGCGACGTCGGACAGCGCGACCCGCACGTACTGGCCGGCGTGGGTACGCGCGCGGTGGCGCTCGGCCGCCAGCAGCGACGTGGTCGCCAGCGCCCCTGTGATCGCGTCCCATGCGGGCAGCAGGTGGTTGAACGGGACCCCGAGGTTGCGCGGGCCAGTGGCCCAGGGGAAACCGGTGGCCGGGTTGATGGTGTAGTCGACGGCGGAGGAGCCGTCAGCGTTGCCCGTGATGTTGACCATGATCAGGTCGGGCCGACGGGCGGCCAGCGCGTCGTAGGCCAGCCACCCGCGGGCCGGGAAGTTGGTCAGGAACAGCCCGGCGTCCGGTCCGGGCGCGCCGATCAAGTCGGCTATCAGCTCGCGGCCCGCCGGCGAGGTTAGGTCGACCTGGATCGACCGCTTACCCTTGTTCAGACCGGCCCAGAACAGGCTGCGCCCCTCCCGGGTGATGGGCCAGCGTCCACGGTCCAGCCCGCCGCCGATCGGATCGAAGCGGATCACATCGGCCCCGAGCTGGGCCAGCGTCATCCCGCCCAGCGGGGCGGCCACGAAGGCCGAGCCCTCGATGACCCGCATGCCCTCCAGGATCCCGCTCATCGTGAACCTCCTCGCATGGCCCGCTCAGGCCAGCAGCGCCACGAAGCGCCAGTCCAGGACCGGCGCTTCCTCATCATCCGGGCGATGTGCAGACACCAACGCCCGCAAGTCGACCAGCCCGCCGTCCGCCGCCGGTTCGACACCCTCGACGCGCAACTCCGTGCGCAGCACATCGCCCTCGAAGACCGGACCCAGATGATCGCAGCCGGACCAGGCCCGATCTTCGCCAGTCTCGGCGGCGTGCGCGTCCGTGAGCCGCCGCGATCGAGATGGTGTGCCCGCCGTAAACGAGACGCCGGCCGTGGGCGCTGCCCGTGGCATCTGTGTGCGCCGTGGCGACGTTGAGCGTCAGCCGTGCCAGTTCGGGGGCTGCGGTCACCGTCTCGCCGCCCTCGAAGTCGAAGACCGCGCCGGGCGCCAGGTCCGCGGCGGCCGGGCCCCCCGCCCGCGCTCGCAGCGCCTCGAGGCGCGACCCGCCGGCGCCGCCGCGCGCACCGCGGCGCGATTCAGCGTGCCGGATGTCATCTAACCTCGGCATGGCCGTGCGTGTCCGGGTCGCGCAAGGGCAGCATCGGGCATCGCCAGAAGTCCAGCACCGGCCGATCGTCCTGATCCGTCGTGCGGATCCGCAACACGACGAGCCCGGTGGCCGGTGCGCCCTCGCGAGGCCGATTCTGCTCGAGCGCCACCACTTCGGTGCGCGTGCCCAGCGTGTCCCCCAAGAACACCGGGCGCTGGAGCACCAGCCCGCGGTAGAAGAGGTTGCCGCGCACGCGCTGGGTCGGTCCTGTGGACTGGCCGATAGCGACGTCGCAGACCAGGTTCGGGTGCGCCAGCAGCCGGTCGCGACCGGTCACGAGGCGACACAGCGGCTCGTCCAGCGCCAGCCGCAGCCGGTCGCCAGCGATCGCCTGGTGCAGAGCGGCATGACCGGCACCGAGCGTGAGCGCTGGAGCGTCGTCGAAGACCTGCCCGACCGCGAAATCCTCGAACCACGGCCCACCCACCCGCACCCGCGACGCCGATTCTGCCATGGTCATGCGCCCACCATCGGCGCTGGCGCGCCGGGCTCTCCGCCGCGCGAGCTCGCGCCAGACCCCCAGCGCCTGCTTCGCAGGGCCTCGTCGATCATCTCGCCGTCCCACATCACCGCGCCACGGCCAGCGTCGGCCTCCGCCTGCTGCAGCGCCGCGAGGATGCCAAGCGCACGCTCAACCTCCTCAGGGGTGGGCGAGCACGTGGCGTTGAGCGTGTCTAGCTGAGTCGGATGGATCGCCCACTTGCCGTCGTATCCGAGCGTGCGAGCGTGTGCCGCCCACGCCTGCAGGCCAGCGGCGTCGCCCACCCGCAGGTGCGGCCCGTCGATCGCCTGCAACCCGGCGGCCCGGGCCGCCACCAGTACCGTCTCCTGCGCGAAGCTCCAGCGGTCAGGCGGCTCCTGATCGGCGGCTGGCCGGCCCAGCGACGCCCGCAGATCGGCATAGCCCAGGATCAGCGCCTCCAGGCGAGGACCGGCCTGCCCGATGTCGCCGGCCCGCCGCAGCCCGGCCGCCGTCTCGATCAGCGCCTGCAAGCGGATCGCCCCCCCGCCGTTGCCGATCGCGTCGAGCAGCCGCGCCACCCACACGATGTCCTCGGGTGCCTGCACCTCGGGAACCACCAGCGACGTCACGGCGCCGGCCGCCGGGCCATCGGCCAACGCCACGACGTCGCGATGACACCACGGCGTGTCCAGGCCGTTGACGCGAACGGCAACCGTCCGCCCATCAGTTGGCCGCCGGCGAGGGCGCTGACCACGGCAGCCCGTGCATGGTCTTTGGCAGACGCCGCTACCGCGTCCTCCAGATCGATCACGACCTCGTCCGCCGGTAGGTCGGCCGCCTTGGCCAACATCCGTCGGGAGGAGCCGGGGACCGATAGACATGAGCGACGCGCACGCATGCGGCAAGCCAGCCTACCGCGAGCAGTCGAGGCCAAACGATCTCGCGCGGGGGTTGGGAGGCCATCCAAGGCTACTTCAACTACGAACGCCCGCAGAACATGCGCGGACCGTCAGTAGCGGCGCACGACGCTCCCGCTCCCTCGGAAGGAGCAGCGCGCCCGCTGGCGCGCAGATGTCCCTCGACGGACCGTGATCTCGCGATCGGCTGCACCACTTCAGGATCCCGCTCCCGTGCCGGCTCGCCGCTTGTCGGGTTTCGGCGACGGCGCGCCCAACAGCTCCGCGACGCCACGTTCGATGCCACCGCAGAGCACCCCGATATCGGGGGCCGTGTCGCGATCGCCGGTGACGCCGAAGTTGATCCCGCCGTCGTAGGAGAAGATCGCGACGCCAACCCGCACGTGGCCTCCCAAAGGGACGAACGGAAACGCCTCGAGCATTCGCCGCTGCGTGAGGTACAACGGGTACTGCGGGCCGGGGACGTTGGTGGTGACGGTGTTGACGCTGCTCTGCGGCAGCCGTGTCGCGACCCTCCCTCCGAGCGCCAGCAGCATCGCGGGGGCAAACCCGCCGAGCGCCGTCAGCCGCTCCGCCGCGACCGCCTGACCCGACCGCTTCAGGTCCTGCATCTGCTCGTGCAGGGACTGCACCGCTCGACGGGGTCCTCGAGCCCGACCGGCAGCTCCGCGAACATCGCAGACACCTTGTTGTCATAGGTCCCGGGCTGCATCATCGGCGCGGACCGACACGGGCACGAGCGTGCGGAGAACGCGCCCCTGGACGGTCTCGCCGCGACTGAGCAGGAGCTCCCGGAAGCCACCGGTGATCGCGGCGAGCACGACATCGTTGATCGTGCCACCGTGAAGCGCGCGGATCTGCTTGATGTCCACCAACCGCGCCCTCGCCCAGTCCCACCGTCGGTGCGGGCCGATCGGACCGTTGAGCGTAGCTGGAAGGGTTGCGGCTCAGAAGCGTCCGCAGATTCGCGAAACCGCGGGCGACGTCGACGGTCTGTCGAGCAACGCGGCGCGGACCGCGCGCGGCCGACAGCCCGGTCCGCAACCCCTCGAGCGGACTCGCCGCACGCTGCGCCAGCGCGTAAGTCACCAGCGCGGCCGAGTTCGGTTCGGGCGCCGGCTCCCAGCCATCGTCGGCCGCGGCCGTCGCCTCACGGTCCTTGCTGAGGATCACGGTCATCAGATCCGTCCCCGAGACCCCGTCGACCATGCAATGGTGCACCTTTGAGATCACCGCCCAGCGGCCGTCGTCGAGCCCCTCCGCGACCCACATCTCCCAGAGCGGCTTTGCGCGATCCAGCTGCTGGGACATCACCCGCCCGACCAGGTTGCGCAATTCCTCGTCGCCACCGGGCGCCGGAAGTGCCGTGCGCCGCACGTGGTACTCGAGGTTGAAATGTGGATCGTCCACCCACGCCGGGCGGCCGAGCGCGAGCGGCACGAACCGGACCTTCTGCCGATATCGAGGGACCTGCGGCAACCGGGCGGCAACCGCCGACTGCACCTCCCCCGGACCCGGCGCAGGGCCCTCGAAGATGCCCACCGATCCGATGTGCATGTGCGTCACCGCGTCCTCGACGTCCAGAAACAACGCGTCGAGCGGGCTCATCATCTCCATTTCGCAACCCTCCTCCGCTGGTCAGCCGGTCGGCTGGTGTGAAACCTAGCGCGGGAAACCTGTACCAAACCGACGCTCCAGTCCCGATCGCGTCCCGTACCGATTGCTTCGCACTTGGCGATAGGCAGTAGCTCCAGTCGGCGGATCGCGCAACAGCACGTTGCGGCCAGCACATGCAGCCCCGCCGCCCATGGCAGAGCTGGCCGGGGCGGCGTAGCCCCGCGTGCCGTCAGGATCGAGGAGGTGAAGTCACCCAACGCCGCTGGACCGCGCCCGCAACTTGTTCAGCGCGGCAGGTGGAATGGCACGGTGGTGATGACGATGCCCTCGTAGGCGATTAGCGATGCCCGCAGGCGTGCGGCGATTCGGTTGTGAAGGATCCGCTGCCAGGGCTTGGCGACGATGATCTCGGGGACGACGAGTGTGAGCGTCACGTCAGGGCGTTGGCGGTGCAGCGCGGCGATGTAGTTGGCCAGCGGCGCAACTGTCGCGCGATACGGGGAGACGACGACTTCCAGCGGCAGGTGGTCACCCCACGCTTGCCATGAGCGCTGGAAGCGCTCGGCCTCCTCCTCGGTGGGGCTCACGTGGACGGCGAGCACTGGTTGGCCGAGGGAGACGGCGTACGCGAGGGCGTGCAGCGCAGCCAAGTCGAGTGCAGCGATCGGGACGACGGCGAAGCTGTGCACGTCTGCCGGGTCGTCCTGTGCCTCGGCTAGGTGCGCGGAGACCGCCGGCGCGAGTCGGGGTGGCGCCAGGCGAACGGGCGGCGTCTGCTCCCCGGTCTCAGGTCGTGGCGTGAGCGCCTCGCGGGCGCGCTGATAGTGGTCGTGGACGCGCCTGCACCCCAGAACGATGAGGGGGACCAGCACGACCACGACCCAGGCGCCTTGTGTGAACTTGGTGATCGCGGCGATCACCACAACCACGCCCGATAGGACGGCGCCGAGGAGGTTGGTGGCCAGCGCGGAGCGCCATCCGCGCTCGCGGTGGCGCCACCAGTGCGCGACCATCCCGCTCTGCGCGAGCGTGAAGGCGAGGAACACCCCGATCGCGAACAGCGGGATCAGCGGGTCGGTCTGACCGCCGAACGCCGCGTAGATCACGGCCGCCGGTACGGCGAGCACGAGGATGCCGTTGGTGAATGCGAGCCGATCTCCCATGCGCAGGAACACACGGGGGGCGAACCCGTCGCGGGCGATGACGTACAGCAGCCGCGGAAACCCGTTGAACGCCGAGTTGGCCGCCACCAGCAGCACGAGCGTGGTCGCCACCTGCACGAACCCGTACGCGACGCCGCCCCCGACGCTGCGGTGTGCGATCTGGGAGAGGACCGTCTGGCTGCTGCTCGGGGAGACGCCGTCGAAGTGAGCGACGAGCACGACGCCCGCGAACATCGAGATCAGCAGCCCGATCATCACACCGAGGGTCTGGCGGGCGTGCGCCGCCTCCGGCGGGCGAAACACCGGGACCGCGTTGGAGATCACCTCGATCCCGGTCATCGCCGTCGCCCCGGACGCGAAGGCGCGGAGCACGAGCAGCACGCCGAGCGCCTCGGTCGCCCGGTGAGGCGCCGGGGCACGGGATGAAAGCCGTGCGAGCCGGCCTTGATCAGACCGGCGATCACGATCAGCGCGATCGCCGCTACAAACAAGTAGACGGGGGCGGCAAAGGCGGCGGCGGAATCGCGGACCCCGCGCAGGTTGCCGGCGACCAGCAGCACGATTACCACCAGGCCGATCGGGACAGCCGCCGACGCGACCGAAGGTATCGCCGATGTCACCGCGGCCACGCCAGCTGCGACCGACACGGCGACCGTGAGGATGTAGTCGACAATCAACCCCGCTCCCGCAAGCAGGCCCCACTGGGGCCCCAGGTTTCGCTCGCAACGATGTAAGAGCCACCACCGTGCGGATAAGCTCGGATGACCTGACGGTAGCCGAGGCCCACTGAGAGCATCAGCACCGCCAGCGCCGCTCCGATCGGCAGCGAGAGCTTCAGCTCGGCGGATCCAGCGAGCACGAGGATCGCCATCATCGCCTCGGGGCCGTACGCCACCGAGGAGAGCGCGTCGGGCGAAAGGACGCCGAGCGCGAGCAGCCTCCCCATGCGCTGCTCGGCGATCGCCGTGCTGCGCAGCGGCGGACCAATCAGCACTCGGCGCAACCCGTACGCCACCCGGCCCGCCGGCGAATCGCTCTGCCCCGCCCCGACTGTCGCTTCGAGCTCGTCGTCTTCCGTCGTCTCACCCCCCGCGGTTCGGATGCGGACGAACCGCCCCGCGCCCGAGGCTGCGGATCGGCGAAATCGAGCCCCGGATCAACAGGCAGCGCGCGCTCCCAGATCTCCCGCGCCGGCATGCACCCATCCCAGCGACGGCCCACGTCAGCCAGCGCGGCGAGCGAGCTCTGATCGAGCGCCGGCAGCTGTGCGCTCGCCGTGACAGTCGCGTCAGGTCCGCCTCCCTCATCGGCCGAGCCAGACGCTGTGCGAGCCGCGTCCCGATCCCCGTCCTGCTCAGGGGAGCGATCTCCGCGACCCTCGACTGGTGGCTTCGGCGTCTCGGCCATCAGCTCAGGGACAACCGCTTCGAGCAGAGCATCCCAGACCGCTGTCGTTGTCCGTCACGCTGGCATTGCTGACGGAGCATGACCGGCACCAAAAAAAAAAAAAAAAAAAAAAAAAAAAAAAAAAAAAAAAAAAAAAAAAAAAAAAAAAAAAAAAAAAAAAAAAAAAAAAAAAAAAAAAAAAAAAAAAAAAAAAAAAAAAAAAAAAAAAAAAAAAAAAAAAAAAAAAAAAAAAAAAAAAAAAAAAAAAAAAAAAAAAAAAAAAAAAAAAAAAAAAAAAAAAAAAAAAAAAAAAAAAAAAAAAAAAAAAAAAAAAAAAAAAAAAAAAAAAAAAAAAAAAAAAAAAAAAAAAAAAAAAAAAAAAAAAAAAAAAAAAAAAAAAAAAAAAAAAAAAAAAAAAAAAAAAAAAAAAAAAAAAAAAAAAAAAAAAAAAAAAAAAAAAAAAAAAAAAAAAAAAAAAAAAAAAAAAAAAAAAAAAAAAAAAAAAAAAAAAAAAAAAAAAAAAAAAAAAAAAAAAAAAAAAAAAAAAAAAAAAAAAAAAAAAAAAAAAAAAAAAAAAAAAAAAAAAAAAAAAAAAAAAAAAAAAAAAAAAAAAAAAAAAAAAAAAAAAAAAAAAAAAAAAAAAAAAAAAAAAAAAAAAAAAAAAAAAAAAAAAAAAAAAAAAAAAAAAAAAAAAAAAAAAAAAAAAAAAAAAAAAAAAAAAAAAAAAAAAAAAAAAAAAAAAAAAAAAAAAAAAAAAAAAAAAAAAAAAAAAAAAAAAAAAAAAAAAAAAAAAAAAAAAAAAAAAAAAAAAAAAAAAAAAAAAAAAAAAAAAAAAAAAAAAAAAAAAAAAAAAAAAAAAAAAAAAAAAAAAAAAAAAAAAAAAAAAAAAAAAAAAAAAAAAAAAAAAAAAAAAAAAAAAAAAAAAAAAAAAAAAAAAAAAAAAAAAAAAAAAAAAAAAAAAAAAAAAAAAAAAAAAAAAAAAAAAAAAAAAAAAAAAAAAAAAAAAAAAAAAAAAAAAAAAAAAAAAAAAAAAAAAAAAAAAAAAAAAAAAAAAAAAAAAAAAAAAAAAAAAAAAAAAAAAAAAAAAAAAAAAAAAAAAAAAAAAAAAAAAAAAAAAAAAAAAAAAAAAAAAAAAAAAAAAAAAAAAAAAAAAAAAAAAAAAAAAAAAAAAAAAAAAAAAAAAAAAAAAAAAAAAAAAAAAAAAAAAAAAAAAAAAAAAAAAAAAAAAAAAAAAAAAAAAAAAAAAAAAAAAAAAAAAAAAAAAAAAAAAAAAAAAAAAAAAAAAAAAAAAAAAAAAAAAAAAAAAAAAAAAAAAAAAAAAAAAAAAAAAAAAAAAAAAAAAAAAAAAAAAAAAAAAAAAAAAAAAAAAAAAAAAAAAAAAAAAAAAAAAAAAAAAAAAAAAAAAAAAAAAAAAAAAAAAAAAAAAAAAAAAAAAAAAAAAAAAAAAAAAAAAAAAAAAAAAAAAAAAAAAAAAAAAAAAAAAAAAAAACTCGGCGCCGCCTACGAAAAAAAAAAAAAAAAAAAAAAAAAAAAAAAAAAAAAAAAAAAAAAAAAAAAAAAAAAAAAAAAAAAAAAAAAAAAAAAAAAAAAAAAAAAAAAAAAAAAAAAAAAAAAAAAAAAAAAAAAAAAAAAAAAAAAAAAAAAAAAAAAAAAAAAAAAAAAAAAAAAAAAAAAAAAAAAAAAAAAAAAAAAAAAAAAAAAAAAAAAAAAAAAAAAAAAAAAAAAAAAAAAAAAAAAAAAAAAAAAAAAAAAAAAAAAAAAAAAAAAAAAATCTCCGCGATGGAGCTCGTCTGGCGAGTACGCCTACGCCGCCGGGACGTCGTCGTCGGCAAGGTGCTCGAGATCCTTTCCGCGGGCTCGGTGCACGAGGTCCACAACCACCACAACTTCGCATGCGGGAGTCGCACTTCGGCCGCACCATGGTGATCCGGAAGAGCTGCAACCACGCCACGGCAACTTCGCAGGCCAGGAGTCGCAGGCCTTCGCGCGGCAGGTTCCATGGGTGATCGAGTCGGCGGCGAGAACATCTCCTCGATCGAGGTGGAACAGACGATCTGCGCACACGCCGCGGTGCTCGAATGCGCCGTCGTGGCGATTCCGCCGCGGTCTGGGGCGAGCGTCCCAAAGCGTTCGTGACCCTGAAGGAGGGCGCCAGCGCCAGCGAGGTGGAGATCATCGCCTCTGCCGCCAGCGGCTCGCTCACTTCAAGTGCCCCGACGAGATCGACTTCGGTCGCTGCCCAAGACATCCACGGAAAGGAGCGAAGTTCCCCCTGCCCGAGCCCGAGTGGGCCAGCTACGAGCGCCGCATCAACTAACTGATGACAGGCAATCATGCTCCACAAACGAGTAGCCCTCGTGATCGGTGCCAGTCCACGGTCTCATCCCGCCATCCCTCATTGACGGCAGGCGGCAAGGCCTTGACTGGCGACAGATGACGGGCCGGACCTCCGGGCCTGCGGCAGCTTGTGCGTTCTATGTGGCCTTGGCGGAACTCTGCGAGTTCTCCGATGGCCGGAGCCTGCTTCCCGTCTGGCCGCTGGCCGGTCGGGGACGAGCGGGGGCGACGACATACGCGACTGATCGATCCGAAGGAGCCTCTGATGGGCGATTACGATCACACATACCGGCAGTGGCGAGAGGACCCGGAGGGATTCTGGCGAGCCGCTAGCACAGAGATCGATTGGGATCGCACTCCCGATGCGATCTTCGACCGGTCGATGACGTCAAGCCCGGCGTGGTTCCCGGGTGGGGAGCTCAACACCTGCTTCGATGCGCTCGATCGCCATGTGCGCGACGGGCGCGGCGAGCAGGCGGCGCTGATCTACGACAGCCCGGTCACGGGGGTTGTACGGCGCTACTCATATTGGGAGCTCCTCGATGAGGTGGCCCGGTTCGCCGGCGCATTGATCCGCGAAGGCGTCAGTCGAGGCGATCGCGAGGTGATCTACATGCCGATGGTCCCCGAGGCAGTGATCGCGATGCTGGCGTGCGCCCGCCTCGGGGCCATCCATTCGGTCGTGTTCGGCGGGTTCGGCGCCGACGAGCTGGCCGCTCGGATCGCCCATCAGGAGCCAGGATTGTCGTATGCGCGTCGTGCGGCATCGCGCCTGCCGGGGTCACGCCGTACAAGCCGCTGGTGGACCGCGCACTCGAGCTGCTCGACGGACAACAGGTTCGCTGCATTATGCTCCAGCGCCCTGAAGGTCCGGGCTCGATTCAGCCGGGGCGGGATGTCGAGTGGAAGCCTGCATGGATGGGGCCTCGCCTGCGCCATGCGTAACCGTCGCGGCAACCGACGCGCTGTACATCCTCTACACGTCGGGAACCACCGGCCTGCCGAGGGGATTATGCGCGGCAACGCCGGCCACGCCGTGGCCCTCGAGTGGGCGATGCAAGCGGTCTACGGCGTGAGCCCGGGAGAGGTGTACTGGGCCGCATCGGATATCAATCGGGACGTCGGCCATTCCTACATCGTCTACGCGCCGCTGCTACACGGATGCACGACCGTCCTCTACGAGAGCAAGCCGGTCGGCACGCCCGACGCCGGCGCGTTCAGGCGCGTCTGCGCCGACCATCGCGTGTCGGTGATGTTCACCGCCCCGACCGCGATCCGCGCGATCAAGCGCGAGGACCCGTCGGCCCAGCACGTGGGGGGTCACGATCTCAGTGCGTTCGGACGCTGTTCCTGGCCGGAGAGCGCTGCGATCCGGACACGCTGGCCTGGGCCGGCCGGCACCTCAGGCTGCCGGTGATCGATCACTGGTGGCAGACCGAGAGCGGGTGGCCGATGGCCGCCAACTGCCTTGGGCTCGAGTTGCTGCCCGTCAAGCCCGGGTCCCCGACCAAGCCGGTCCCTGGCTACGACATCCGCATCCTCGATCCCGAAGGCACCGAACTGCCGCCGGGCCAGAACGGCGCAGTCTGCGTGCGGCTCCCACTTCCGCCGGGCTTTTCGCCCACGCTGTGGCGCGGCGAAGAGCGCTTCATCGAAGCCTACCTTTCCACCTACGCCGGGTTCTATCTCACCGGTGATGCCGGATATTTCGACGAAGAGGGCTACCTGTACGTGATGAGCCGGATCGATGACGTGATCAACGTCGCCGGCCACCGGCTCTCAACCGGACAAATGGAAGAGGTCCTCTCGAGCCACTCCGATATGCTGATTGCGCGGTCGTCGGCGTTGCAGATGAGTTCAAGGGCCAGATCCCGATCGGGTTCGCAGTGCTGAACGCGGGCGTCGAGCGCCCCCACGAGGACATCTCCGCCGAATTGGTGGCCCTCGTTCGCGAGCGCGTCGGCCCAGTCGCCTCCTTCAAGACGGTGGCGATCGTCGATGCGCTTCCGAAGACCCGATCAGGGAAGACGCTGCGCGCCACGATCCGCAAAATCGCCGACGGCGACCGCTGGAGCGTGCCGCCGACGATCGAAGACGCCACGGTGCTGGACGCCTTCGTGCAGCTATTGCCGACGCTCCATGCCACCGGCGCCCCGCCGACGCCGAACTGACAATCCGAACCAAAACGCCCCGGCAGCTACCGGACTAGTGCCTGAATCGTTCCCTAATATGACCATTCCTCTTGGCGGGCTCGATCGGCAAGGTTCCCGCGACAGGGGATCGTGCTGATCGGCGGCGGTGCCGACGAGGCGCCCGAGGTCTACAAGCGTCTTCCGGACGTGCTCGACGCCCACGCCGGCTCGATCCGTGTCAAGCACACGCTGCGTCCGCTCGGCGTGGCTATGGCCGGGCGCGACGTCCACGCCCCGTACAAGGACTGAGGGCCGCCCCTCCGCTGCCGGGACGCGGACTACGCGTCGAGGCGCCGGCCCTGCTCCGCCGCGAGCACCAGACGGGCCACCGCTCCTCGCGAGGCCACGCCGAGCTTGTCGAAGATGTGCTCAAGATGGTGCTCGACCGTCTTCGGGCTGAGCACGAGCCGCTCGGCGATCTCGCGGTTGGTGAGACGGTCGGCGACGAGCCGCGCGACCTCGAGCTCGCGGCCGCTCAGGTCCGCGAGCACCCCCTTCGAGTGCCCGCTGCGTCGCGGCTGACCGACGTGCTCACCCTGCGCTCGGAGCTGTCGCGCCGCGATTGCCTCGAACCGGTGCGCACCGAACTGACGAAGCTGGATGTGGGCTTCGCGCAAAAGCTCGATACAGCCGTCGTCGCCAGCGGCGGCGAGTGCTCGACCGGCGAGCAGTCTGGACCGTTCGCGCTCCAGCGGGTGCGTGGTTCCCGCCGCCCTCACTGCCTCCTGCGCGATGTCTATCGCGGCCGCCGGAGTTCCGTCGGCGATCAAGATCTCCGCACGGGCCCTTAGCGCCCACATGCGCGGCCCATGAGGTCGAGCCCAGCGGCCGAGCTGTCCGCCAACGCAGCCCAACCGTCGGCCTCATCGCGGGCGTCGAGCGCCAGCGCCGCACGGGTCAGGAGCTCGGCAAAGTAGGCGCGCTGACACGGCTCGATCGACGGCAGGTCAGGGCCGCCACCGGCCGCGAGGACCGCCGCGCGCCCCGTCGCCGGCTCGCCGTTCTCGAACTGAGCCTCGCCGAGCCAGCTGTGCGTGAGTAGCGCGTGCGGCCCGTCGGCGTCGGGTCGGGTGGCGGCGCAGGCCGTGGCCGCCGTGATCGCTGCCGGCAGCTCGCCTGTGCGCACCGCCAGCCAGCACCGCAGCGCGAACGTGAGGCCGATCAGTTCCTCGGCACCCACGAGCTGCGCTGTTTGGATCGCGGCCTCGGTGTCTTCGCATGCGGCGTCAAGCTCGCCCAGCCATGTGCGGGTAATCACGCTGCCGAGCAATGTTGGGATCAGGAGATGCCGCTGCCCGGTGGCCCGTCCGAGCGCAAGACCCCGCTCGTAATGGCGTAGGACATCGCGGTAGCGCTCGAGGTGGTGTTCGCACCATCCGACCCAGTGCACCGCGCTCAGGTGCAGGCGGAGCTCGCCATCGGGAATGCGGTCCAGCAGCTCGGCCGCGTCGCGGACACGCCTGCGGGCCGCCGCCGCCTGGCCGAGGTTGATCTCGGCCAGGCCGAGCACCGCGTTGGCGGATGTGGTCAGGCTGGCGTCGGCGAGCTTGCGCGATCGCACCAGCGCGGACTCTGCGTGGGTTTGCATCTGCGCCCGATCGCCGCGAAGTAGCGATCGGCGGCCAGCTCGAGCTCGAGTGCGGCGACGGTGGAGGAGGACTGCTCCAGCGACTCGGCAAGGGCAGTCGCCAGAAGCTCGCGTCCGGGCCCTCTCTGTCCCAGCACGCGCTCGATCAGCGCGATCGCGACGAGCGGCCGTGCCCGCAGTGCGCTCTGCTCGGGTGCAAGCAGGCGCAGTATCTGCTCGAGAACCTCCCGCGCCGGGATCAGCTGGCCGGCCGCGGTCAGGCTCGCCGCGAGCGGAGCCAACAGCGCCAGCCGGCGGCCTACCTCGGCATCGGCGGGCAACAGCCGCAGCGCTGCGGCGTACCAGCGGGCGGCGCTGGCGGGGGCCACGCGAGCGGTTTCGCGACCGGCAGCCGTCAACAGAGCGACAGCGGCCTCGTCGCCCTGGCGCCCTGAGCACTCGACGTGGTGGGCGAGCACCGAGGGACGCGCGCCGGCGGCCTTGAGCGCTCTCGCAGCGCTTTCATGGGCACCGAGTAGCCACGCCGCCGGGGCCGAGGCGTAAACGGCGCGGCGGACGATCGGATGGCGAAATTCGAACCGTCCCGGAACGGCGGTTGTGACGATAAGACCACGTGTGAGCGTGTCGTCGAGCCCGTCAAGGGCCGCCGCGCGCTCGACCGACGCGATCGCTGATACGAGCTCGGCGTCGAACGGCTCGCCCGCGACCGATGCCGCGTCGACCACCAGCCTTGTCGGTCCGGACAGTTCGGCCAGCTCGGAGGCGAGCGCTCGCATTACCGCGACCGGCACGCCGTAGAGATCGGTCTTCATGTCGCCCCGAGAACCGGGGGTGGATCGGGCGAGCTGCTTCAGGTAGAACGGGTTCCCACCCGACTCGCGATAGATCGAATCCGGGTCAGGAGTCGCCTCGAGCAGCGCCGAGGCCTCCGCCCGCGACAGCGGCCCCAGCGCGATCTCAGTGCACGACCCACGCTCGCAGGCCGCGTCGACCGCGTGGCGGAGCAGTCGCGACGCTTGGGCGGGCCGTAGGCGACCAGAAGAGTCGTACCGTCGACACGGCGATGCAGCAGATCGGCAACGAGCTCGACCGATGCCTGATCGGCCCAATGGAGATCGTCGAGCACCAGCACGAGGCGCCGCTCTGCAGCGAGCAGCGCCAACAGTGCACGAACGGCGCTGTGGAGCTGGCTCGGCTCCGGACGCGCGGACTCGGGTGCCTCCAGTTGCTCGAGCGCCGGGAAAATCCTCCCGATTACCGCGCCCCGGCCCTCGCCAAGCGTCGACAGCCCTCGGGGTCCGAGCGACCCCAGATACGCGTCGAGCGCATCGATGAACACTCCAAAGGGCAGCTGGCGCTCGAACTCGGAAGCGCGACCCTGGGCGATCACGGTGCGTCGGTCCGTCACCACCGGCAGTGCCTCCGCCAGCAATGTCGACTTGCCGATCCCGGGATCGCCAACGATCGCGGCCGCCGAGGACCCCTCGCGGACGCCAGTTCCGAGAACCGCCTCCAGTGCCCCGAGCTCCACCTGGCGCCCCAGAAGTTGGGTCACCTTGGAAACCACAATGGGGAAGTTTCCCCGATGTAGTTAAAGGTAGGCATCGGTAGCTTCGCCCCCAATGGCGAAGTTCGTCCTGACTCACAGCCACGAACCGGCCGACTGCAGGATCGCCTATGCGGCGTGGACCGGCCATGACAGCCCGCTGCGGGGGAGGCCGGCTGTCTCATCGTGTGCGCGCGGTGAGCATCACATCTTCTGGGTCGTCGACGCCGCTGAGGAGCAAGCCGCGCTCCGACAGCTGCCCGACTGGGTAGCCGCCCGCACGGCAGTGAGCGAGGTAACCGAGGTCACGATTCCGTGAGCTGGGCCCGCGTGCTGGCGGTGGTGATCTCGGGGGCGCTGAGCGGCGCCACCGCCGGGCCCGCGGTGGCGGCCACCTGGAACGTGAACACGACCGCCGACGCCGCAGCCAGCGCAAGCGAGTGCGAGGGGACCCCCGGCGACTGCTCGCTGCGCCAGGCGATCGACAAGGCGGCCGACGGGGACATCGTGTCACTGCCGGCGAGCAAGACTCCCTACGCGATCACGCTCGGCCCGATATCGATCGCCAAGCCGCTGACGATCGATGGCGACGGGGCGCGAAAGACTGAGATCGAGGGCAACGGCGGCTCTCAGATCTTCGCGGTCGGCGAGTTGCCCTCGGGGTCAACGCTGACGATCCATGCCGTGACGATCTCCGGTGGTAGCCAAACGATCAATGACGACACCACGGGAATGGGTGGTGCGATCGGGATCGAGAGCCCAGGCGCGACGGTCGCGCTCAGCAACGACGCACTGTCGAACAACAGCGCAGAGATAAGCGGCGGAGCGATCGAGCTCGTGTCCGGCACGCTGCACATCACGCGCAGTACAGTCGGGCCGGGCAATATCGCACCCGGCGGCAGCGACTTCAGCGGCCTCGGCGGCGCGATCGACAACAACGGCGGCACGCTGCGAATCACCGATAGCACCGTGAGCGGCAACGGCGTCGGCGGCCCCGACAACCCACCCGCCGACGGGGGCGGGATCTCTACCGAGGGCGGCGGGTCAACCGTGCTCGAGTACGACACGATTGCGTTCAACAGCGCGACCGGCGGCGGCGGCGATCTGTACTCCAACAACGTCGGCAACGATCCGGAGGGGTTCACTGTGTCGGATTCGATCGTCGCCGACGGTGATGCACCCAACGGCGGCGACTGCAACGGCGACGCAGGCTTCGTCTCTGGGGGCTACGACGTGACCGACGGGATCGCCTCGACCGGCACCGCAACGTGTGGCTTCACGCGGTCGACGGACGCGCTCGGCGACGCACGACTTGGCTCGCTCCATGACAACGGGGGCCAGACCGACACCGAGGCACTCGTCGCCGGCAGCCCGGCAATCAACCTGATCCCGACGGCCGACACGAGTTGCGCCGGCACCGACCAGCGGGGGACGGCTCGGCCGCAGGGATCGGGCTGTGACGCCGGGGCGCTCGAGGCGGGTGGTGGCGAAACCGCGCCGCAATGGAACCCCGCTGACGACTTTCAAACGTCGCCGATGGAGAACCCGAGCCCTGACAGCCTCGGCGACAGTGACGTGTGGTCCTACGAGATGGGCCCGCTCGCCGACCTGCACGAGCCGTCCGACTACACGTTGCTGCCGACGTCCGGACTCGGAGGGGGCTGCGGCAACCTCTATTCGTGGACCGACGACGGTGGAGTTCCGGTCGTCGATTTCAACGCGCTGGGCACCACCATCAGCTGCGGCAGCGTCACCGTCCCGGCGCAAACGGTCGTCATGCATCCGGCAGCGGGCGACTACAGCATCGTCGCCTGGACAAGCCCGGTGTCGGGCACACTCGCGGTCGCGGGATCGTTTGTGTCGATGGACCCCAACGGCGGCAGCGGCACCACCTGGTACGTCGACGATGGCTCGACCAACCTTGCCTCCGGAGTCAATGACGTCGGTGGCGCCGGTAACTTCGACCAGAGCTCGGTCAACGTCAGCAAGGGTGACGTGCTCTACTTCATCCTCGGCCCGGCCGCAAACGACGACTACACGTTCGACACCACCGAGCTCAACCTGACGATCAGCCAGGGTCCCCCGGCGCCCGCCTCGGCGGACCTCAGCCTCGCCGCCCACGCTCAGCCGAATCCCGTCAGCGTCGGCCAGACGCTGACGGACACGTTCGCGGTAACGAACAATGGCCCCGATGAGAGCGACGGACTGTCGCTGTCAGCTTCGGTCCCGAGCGACGCGACGCTGTCATCGGCGACCGCGAGCCAGGGAAGCTGCAGCGGCACGAGCACCGTGACGTGCGCGCTCGGGTCGCTCGCAAGTGGCGCGCACGCGACGGTTACCGTCGGGCTTCAGCCAACCAAGGCCGGCACGGTCGCGAGCGCCGCCAAGGTGACCGCCACCACAAAGGATCCGAACTCCGCCAACAACAAGGCGACTGCGACAGCACAGGCGCTCGCCGGCTGCGCGACAAGCATGACCCTCGACGCAGTCGAGGTGCTCGCCGACTGCATCACCAAGCAGAGCGATGGCACCTACCTCGCCAGCGGCGACACGCGCTTCGCCGACGGCGTGAGCATCGTCGACGCCGGCACCCAAACGCCGGCGGCGCTGATCCTTGCTCCTGGCTCCCATACGATCTCGATCGCGCCTGCCACTGGCGGTGGCGCGCAGAGCGGTGAGCTCGAGTCCGGGGGCGTAGACGTTGCCACCGGACAGCTCGTGATCGCAACCGACGGGGTTAAGGATCCGGTCTCGGGCCTCAGTGGGACCGCGTCGGTCGGTGGCGTCGGCAGCGTCGACCTGTCGCTGTCGGGCTGGACGTTCGGAGAGCTCGGCATCCCGCCGACGGTCTACCTGGCGCCGACCAACGCGGGTGGCGGGACGGTCGTCGACGGCCGGCTGACGCTTCCGACGTGGCTCGGGCCGGTACTGGTGTTCGGTCCTCTGGCGAGCAGCTTCTCCTCGAGCGTGACCGGCCAGCTCGCGGTGCAGGCCAGCTCCACCGGGGAGGTGAGCGTGATCAACGGCGGGATATCGTTCAAGGCGAGCGTGCTCGGGGATCCCTCGATCCAGCTCGCCGGGGCGCAGCTCAGCTATCAGCGCGCTGGCGACACGTGGACGGGCAGCGCGACGCTCGGGATGGCGAGCCTGATCGGTCTCAAGGTCGCTCCGGTGGTCATAAGTCAAGGCAAGCTCGACGAGCTCGAGGCGAGCTTCTCCTGCGCCACGTCCAAGATCTGCGGCACAAGCTCGGTTCCCACGATCGGCGCGATCCTCAACGTCAAGGACGTCGCTCTCCAGATGATCAACCTTCAAGGGCTCTCCTACGTTCCGTTCACTCCAGGCCGGCCGGTGTTCATCTGCAATCCGAGGTTCTTCAAGTGCGCCACCCCTCCGCCTGCCCCACAGGTCAACGGCGCGATCATCGTCGGCCTGCTCGGCGATCGCGTGATCGCTGGGGGCAGCTTCACCTACCTGTTGGACGGCGCCTTCTCGGCGAGCGGTACTGTCGGGCTCGCGCCGCTCTACGGCGGCACCTTCCCCGACCCCGCGGCGGTCCAGCAGAATCAGAGCGCCCAGTCAGTCGTCAACACCCTGCTCAGCAGCGCCCATACCGGCGTCGAGCTCGCCGGCGCAACGGTCGACTTCACGCCGCCAAGCCTTCTGCAGGCATCCGGCACCGTGTTCCTGCCGCCTCCACCGTTCCCGTTCCAGTTCCTGAAGGGCACGATCTCGATCGGAATCGACCCGCCCCATTTCACGGGCGAGGGTTCGCTCGACCTGGTCGTTCCCAGCTATGTCCCGTTCATAGGCGGCGATAACTTCGGCGGCGTTGAGGGGCTGATCTCCGACGAGGCCGCAGCCGCGGAAGCATCGACCCCGAGCTACTGCATCAGGTACATCGGCTGTACGCCGAGCATCAGCGTGCTGGTGGCGTTCAACTACCAGACTGGCCGCTTCACGTGGGACATCGACGGCGGCAACATCAACGACTATGCGACGGTCCCGCAAGACGAAGCCAGCGGCGCGAGGGCGACAAATCGCCGGACTGTGCGCGTCTCCCGCGGCAAGCAGCTCGCGACGTTCACGATCCGAAGTGCCAGGGGCACTCCGAATGTGAGGCTGATCAGTCCGCGCTTCCGCCGTCACCTGCGCACGCTCACGCTGCGCTCCTCAGCGCGTTTACGCAACCGTACCGGTGGCCTCGCGTGGGTCGACAAGGCCAAGCACACCGAGCGCTTTCTCGTGTTCCTTCCGCGCGGCGGTCGGTGGACGGTGAAGCGCATCGCGGGGCCGCGGTTCGTCTCCGTGACCGTGACTGTCCCGCGCCACAAGCTGTACGCGAGCCATTACCCTGAAGCCTCCCTGAGCGCCGGTGACCTCCCTGCGGGCAAGGTCTCGACGAACCAGCCCATCACTCTGCACTACCGCGTCCCGCACGCGCCGCCGGACACGACCGTCGAGCTGTGGGCGGGCACCGGTCCCCGTGGCGCCGGCGGCACGATGATCGCCGACGGGCTCCCCCCGTCCGGCGCCGCGACATGGACACCAAGCGGGCTCCCGAGCGGGGAGTATTGGCCGTACGCGATCGTCAACGAAAACGGGATCCCGGTCTCGATCCGGTACTGGCCGGGCTCGATCGAGCTCGCCAACCCGACAGCCCCGCCGGTCCCCACCGGAGTGCAGGCCGTCCCCGACTCCGGTGGTGCGTACGTCTTCTGGAACGAGGTCGCGACCGCCGCGACATACGCGATCACAGCGACGCCGGCCGGGGGTGGCACGCCGGTCCGCGAGGCCGTTCCCGCCAGCCAACTGGCGGATCAGCTCGCGTTGGGGCCGGGTAAGTGGTCGGTGACTGTTCAGGCCGTCGACGGCGCGGAGCACGCCAGCCTCCCGAGCACAGTGGCGGTCGTGAGCGTCGCCTAGAGTACTGGTGGCTTCACCCGATCCGCACGATGTGCTCGATCTGTATTACGATTTGATCACTGTCGTCATGCCGTCGCCGTTCACATCTCGCTGCCAGCACATGACGAAAGATGACTACGAACGAGTCATCAAGGAGCTCGAAGCGTCGGGTTCCTCTGACCCGCAGGGACGCCACTACCATGCTGCCTACGGCGACGATGACGTCAACATGTTCGAGGTCTGGGAGTCCCCCGAGCATTTCGAGGCGCACCGTGAGGATCTGTACGCCGCGATCCAGTGCGCTGGCGTCGACACCGCCAACATCGAGATCCATTCGCTGCATTCGCCGCATCCGGACTGAACGCTCGGGCGCCCTCAGGCACCGAGGACTGATCGCACTGCGATGAGGCGGAGATCTCGGATCCTCGGTTTCGGCGGCTCGGGCGCGCTCGTGATCGCTGGGATCGTGTGTGCGATCGCCTTCAGCAGCACGCTCGGCACTGTGCTGGCATTCATCTTGATCAGCGCCGGGCTTGTGATCGCAACCAGCCTCGTATTCCTCGAGGTGGGTCTGAGCGAGGACCGCGAGCGCGAGCACGAGGACGCGCGCAGGCAAGGGCAGGAGGCGCAGCAAAAGCGCGACGCCGACCGGAAGTGGTCGAGCGAACGCGAACGGGAGCGCCAGGCCCAGGGAGAACGGGGGCGGACGACGGGTGGGCCTGGGCGCCGGCCCTACCTTTCACGCCTACGCGGCGAGCGTCGGCACCTCAAATAGGGAGGAGGACGGAGCGATGGCCGATGCGAGAGCGCGGCGGCTCACAGACATGGTCGAGCGGCTGCAGGTGCCACCCGGCAAGAAGGTGACGGTGGCGAAGGACTTCGACCCCGCATTCCGGGCAGGCTGGCTCAAGAAGAAGGACGGAAGTGAGCAGCTGAAGCTCACGGTGGAGATGCTGGCGGAGTACCAGGCGCGGCTCGCGGCCGAGGAGCGACACGGACTTCTCGTCATCCTCCAAGGGATCGACGCGGCCGGGAAGGACGGCACGATTCGCCATGTGATGAGCGGCGTAAACCCGCAGGGCGTTTCAGTTCACAGCTTCAAGGTTCCCTCGACGGAGGAGCTCGGCCATGACTTCCTGTGGCGGTACGGGCGGCAGGTTCCGGCGCGCGGCCAGATCGCGATCTTCAATCGCTCGCACTACGAGGAGGTGCTGGTCGTGCGAGTGCATCCTGAGCTGCTCAAACCTCAGCGACTCCCATCGGCGATGCGGCTCGGCGACCTTTGGAGCCGCCGCTACCGGGAGATCAACCAGTGGGAGCGCTACCTGGTCGACAACGGCTTCCGGATCGTCAAGCTGTTCCTGAATCTCTCGCGAGAGGAGCAACGGGTCCGCTTCCTCAAGCGCATCGACCGTCCGGAGAAGAACTGGAAATTCTCGGCCAGCGACGTCCGGGAACGTGCTTACTGGGATGCCTACCAGCGCGCGTTTTCACAAATGCTGAGCCACACGAGCACGGAGTGGGCTCCCTGGTACGTCATCCCCGCCGACCGCAAATGGTTCGCGCGGATCGCGGTCGGGTCCGTGTTGGCCAAGACGCTCGTCGAGGTCGACCCGCGGTACCCGGCGGTCACTCCGAAGGCCAGGCGGGCGCTGAAGGAGGTCCGCGCCGAGCTCGAGGCCGAGGCGCCCACAGGCGCCGCCTCCGACCCCTACGCCCACAAGCGACGCCGTGTGAACCGGGGTTAGCCTACCCCGCCTCCTCCGACGATATTCCGAGACGCCGGCGGATGATCCCGAGCGTCTCGTCGGCCGGCAAGCCAGCTCGCGTTGCCGCCGCCGCGCGCAGCTCGCGTTCACGATCGCGCAGCTCGGCGGCCTGTTCAAACCGCCCGGCGTCGATCGCATCTTCTTTGGCTCGGATCACATCTTCGAGTGCCCGCTGACGATCTTTCCCGGTCTTCGACGCCTCGTCTCGGAGTCGCTCGACCGTCCCCGCGAGTGCCTCCACGTCGACCCCGACGGCGCCGGCAGCGCGGCCGCTGAGCGCGCCATCCATGCTCGCCAGCGCCAGGAGGAGATCACCGGCGTCCGGTTCGCGGCCCAGTTCGCCGCGGATGTCCGCGGCCAGGCGGGCCAGCATCGGGCCGAGCTCGCCGAGCCAGGCCGGGTCGACCGGCATCACTTCTCGAGCCGCCGCCGAGGTCCGGTCTCCGCTGCCGTCGCGGACCCCGCCTTCCGGCACCGTGCGCAGAACCTCGTTGCGGATCGATTCCGGGTCGACGCCGAAGTCGAACAGCACCCGCGCGGCGACGCCCTCGTTCTCCCGGATCAAACCCAGCAGGACGTGCTCGGTTCCCACATCGCCGGCGGCGGCCCGGAGCGCCGACTCGAGGACCTTCGTCGCGCGCGGCGTGAACGGGATCTGGCCGGTGGGAGGGGCTTCGCCGACCCGAACGATCCTCGCGACGTCGGCTCGGACGCGCTCGAGTTCCAGCCCCAGCGAGGTGAGCACGCGCGCCCCCACACCGTCTCCCTCGCGCAGGAGTCCGAGCAGCAGGTGCTCGGTCCCGATGTAGTCGTGGTTGAGCTTGCGTGCCTCTTCCTGAGCGCAGACCAGGACGTGCCGCGCCCGTTCCGTAAATCGTTCGAACATCGCTCGCGGCGCAACTCTACGGCCAGGATCGAGGGATTAGAGTCCATCCACGACCTCCAATCCCGAAAGGAGCCTCCCGTGGCGGTTGATCCGAAGCGCACTGCCGTGGTGCTGATCGAGTACCAGAACGACTTCACCTCGGAGGGCGGTGCTCTCCACGGCGCTGTCAAGGACGTGATGGATTCGACGGGGATGCTGGATAACACGCGCCGGCTCGTCGAGGCGGCCCGCGAGGCCGGCGCGACGATCGTGCACGCCCCGATCACGTTCGCCCCGGGATACGGCGAGCTCGCCGAGCATCCCTACGGGATCCTCAAGGGCGTGGTCGATTCGACCGCGTTCGTGAAGGGAGAATGGGGCGCGGAGATCGTCGACACGCTCGCCCCTCAGGAGGGCGATGTGATCGTCGAAGGCAAGCGTGGTCTTGACACGTTCGCCACCACGAACCTCGACTTCATCCTCCGCGCCCGTGGGATCACGACGATCGCGCTCGGTGGCTTCCTCACGAACTGCTGCGTCGAGTCGACGATGCGAACCGGCTACGAGAAGGGCTATGGGGTCATCACGCTGTCCGACTGCGTCGCCGGGACCTCGGCCGAGGAGCACGAGAACGCCATCCGGTTCGATTACCCGATGTTCTCGGACGTCATGACGTCGGAGGGATTCACCGACGAGTTGCGCGGCGCGGCGGTGATATCGGACTGACGGAGGCACAGACCCCTATCGAGCCGGACCTTGATGCCCCGCCGCTGCCGGCGGCGGTCGCTCCCCGGCGCGTGAGGCGTGCCCTGTGGCGGCTGAGCGCGTTGATCGTCGTCGCGGTCATCACGATCACGCTCGTACCGGGGCTGAGCGGGTTGCGTCACCAGTTCGACCGCGCTTCCGCCGGGTGGATCGTCGTCGGCTGTGTCCTTGAGGTCGCGTCGGCGCTCTCGTACGTGGTCGCGTTCCGGGTGGTTTTCTGCACGCGCATGAGTTGGGGCACGAGCTACAAGATCGCGATGGCCGAGCTCGGCGCCGACTCGTTGCTTCCGGTCGGCGGCGCCGGCGGCCTGGCGTTGGGGGCCTGGGCGCTGCGGCGCGGTGGGATGCCGGCCGACGAGATCGCCCACAAGTCGGTGGCGTTCTTTCTGCTGACGAGCGCGCCGAACGTCGGAACGCTGGCGCTGATCGGGATCGGCCTCGCGATCGGCGTGCTCCCCGGCCACGCGAGCGTCCCCCTGACCGTGGTCCCGGCGGTCGTCGCTGTCTGCGGGATCGCGCTGACGGTGATGGTCGGTCACGCCAGCCGCCGGTTCGAATCGAAGCTAACGACCAGAAAAAGAGGGCTCGAAGCTGGCGCGTCTGGGGCCGGTTCTCCGCGCCACCGCGGACGGCGTCGACGAAGCGGTGGTTCTGATCAAGCGCAGCAATCCCCTGCTGATGTTCGGGATCGTGGGCTACATGCTGTTCGACATCCTCGTGCTGTGGGCGAGCTTCCGCGCGCTTGGATCCTCGCCGGAGCTGACGATCGTGTGGATCGCCTACCTGATTGGCCAGCTCGGCAACCTCATCCCGATCCCCGGGGGCATCGGCGGCGTCGAACTCGGGCTCGTCGCGACGCTCGTGCTCTATGGCCTTCCCGCTCTGCTTTCGACGGCTGCGGTCCTGCTCTACCGCGTGATCGAGCTCTGGGTTCCGGCGATCCTGGGGGCCGTCGCGTTCGTCCAGCTGCGGCGGCTGCTGCGCCGAGAAGCTGAGTCGATCGACCTCTGCCAACCGGGCGAGATCGTCGAGATCGTCGGCCGGGGACCGGTGGTCGCAAAGCCCGCCGGTTGAGGGGGCGGCTTCGACCTGGGCAATACTGGGGAAGAGGCTTAAGCGAGATGGAGACCAAGCGGATCGCCGGCCGCGCGGGAAGCGCCACGGTTCGCGCCACCAAATGGACGGGGCGCGCCGTGCGCGGCGGCGTCGTGAAGCGGGTGGGCGGGCCGGCCCGCGCGCGGGTGATCACGCTCTTCGGCGCGGTCCTCGCGCTCCAGGGCGCCGACATGGCGACGGTCGGCGCCGTGGCGCCCCAGCTCGAGCATGCGCTGCACATCGGCAACACCAAGATCGGGTTGCTGAGCTCTGTCTCCCTGCTCGTCGGGGCAGTGTTCACGATCCCCGTCGGCCTGCTCGTCGACCGCACCAAGCGGATCCCAATCCTGTGTCTGAGCATCCTCCTGTGGAGCATCGCCTCGCTGCTCGGAGCGTTCGCCGGCAGCTACTCGGATCTGCTGCTCTCGCGGCTCCTGCTCGGCGCCGTCACCGCCACGGCCGGTCCGGCGATCGCGTCGCTGACCGGCGATTACTTCCCATCGCGCGAGCGAGGCCGGGTGTACGCGTACATCCTCGGCGGCGAGATCGCCGGCACCGCCGCGGGGTTCATCATCAGCGGCAGCGTCGCGAGCCTGATCTCCTGGCGCGTGGCGTTCCTGCTGCTGGGGATTCCAGGGCTGTTCCTCGCCCGCGAGCTGTATCGAACCGTGCCCGAACCGCTCCGTGGCGGCCAGAGCCGACTCGAGCCGGGCGTCGTCGATCTCAAAGAGGCGGTGGCGGCCGCTGCCTCCCGGCCGCCGCCGGACGAGGCCGACGAGCAGCCCGAGGCGCCGCCCGACGACCTCGCCCAGGAGGCGGCGCGGCAGAAAGGAGTGGAGCCCGACCCCGAGCTGGTGCTGACCGAAGACCCCCGGACGCTCGGCCTGGTCCCCGCGATTCGCTACATCCTCTCGATCCCGACCAATGTGCTGATGATCATCAGCTCATCGCTCGGCTACTTCTACTTCTCGGGACTGTCGACGTTTGCGCTCTTGTTCGTCCGCGGCCATTACCACGCGAGCCAGGCGACGGCCGAGCTCGTGTTGGCGCTGCTCGTCGGCGGGGCGATGGTCGGCACATTGGTCAGTGGCCGTGTGACCGATGCGATGCTCCGCCGTGGGTTCCTCGATGTGCGGGTGTACGTGCCCGCGCTGTGCTACCTGGGGGCGGCGGCGCTGCTGATCCCCGGCCTTCTCGGCAAACATCTGACGCCCGCGGTGTGGTTCGACATCGCGGGCGCATCGCTGCTGTCGGCGGCCAATCCACCGTTGGATGCGGCCCGGTTGGACATCATGCCCGCGGGGTTGTGGGGCCGCGCCGAGAGCACCCGCACCGTGTTGCGCTCGCTCGCGCAGGCGCTGGCGCCGGTGCTGTTCGGCGGTCTTGCCGACCTGATCGCCGGGATCGCCCCGGAGCAAGCTCCGATCGGCACTCATCCCGGAGTGATCTCGCCCGGAGCGGCACGGGGGCTCGAGATCTCCTTCCTGTTGCTGCTGGGGACGCTGGGTGCCGCCGGAGTCGTTCTGCTGCGGGCGCGGTCAACGTATCCGCGCGACGTGGCCACGGCCGCCGCCTCGAATCAGGGCAGCGACTGACTGCAGAGCCATGGGGTCGCGGTTAGAATTCAGCCTGCGGGCTCGGCGCACCTAGACCCAGCAGAAATTCGGGGCCAACCTTGGTAACAGCGTGGACACATTGCGCCGCTGGTCGGCGAGCGCCTTTCTTTCCGGCTCAGACTGCTGCCGCAGCGGAGCCGTTGACTTGGGCGATGCGGTCTAGTTCGTGAGTGCGGTTGCTGCCCCAGCCTTGCCGGACGCCGCTGTGGGGATTCGCAGGGAGCTGGTTGTCGGTCTCGCCGCCGCGGTCGCGGTAGCCGCGTCGTTCGCTCTGGCCCCGATCACTGGTAGCTCGCTCGGGGCGGTGCGGCTCGAGTCCGTCGGCCGCGTGCTGGTGGCGGCGGTGCCGGTCGCGGTCGGTCTGTATGCGTGGCGAGGGGTGCCGTTCGGGCGCCTGGGTACCTTGCTGATTCTCGGCGGTGGGGTCTGGTTGGCGGTGACGTTCGCGCTCGCTGATCGAGCGCTCGTCTACAGCATCGGCCGCGTCGCCGCGTGGATCGGCTGGACCGGGATCGTCTACCTAATCCTCGCGTTTCCCGAAGGGCGGCTGGTCGGTCGCGTCGACCGCGTGTTGGCGGGGACGCTCGCATTGGTGGTGGCGGTGCTCTGGCTGCCCACGGCATTGCTGGTCGATAGCTATCCGACCCCCTCGGAGTGGGTGAGCTGCTCGGCGAACTGTCCTCACAACGCGTTCATGATCGTCGCTCACGAGCCGGGGGTGGTGGCAAGCGTCGTGGTGCCGCTGCGCGAGTTGCTGGTTGTGCTCCTGTTCGTGGCGGTCGTTGCGCGCCTCGTTCAACGCGTCGCATCGGCGAGCAGGATTCGCCGCAGGACGCTGACGCCGGTTCTGGCGGTCGCAGCGGCCGGAATCGGGTTAACCGCATTCGGCCTGATCGTGCGCCGATTCGCACCGGGCTCCCCGGCGGTGACCGTCGCGCGCTGGCTGGCCGCGTTCGCGCTTCCGGCGATGGCCCTGGCATTTCTCGTCGGGCTGCTGAGGTGGCGGCTTTACGTTGGCGCATCGCTGCGCCGGTTCGCCGCCACGGTCAGTGCGCCGGCACGGCCCGGCGGGCTGCGGGACGCGTTCGCGGACGCGTTCGAGGACCCGACTCTCGCGATGGTCTACCCGCTCGGTGGGGATCGCTGGGCCGCGGCCGACGGCTGCCAGGTGGACGCTCCCGTCGCGGGCGCAGGCCGCAGCGTGACTGACCTCCGTGACGCCGAGGGCCATGTGGTCGCGGCCCTCATTCATGACGAGGCGCTTGAGTCCGAGAGCGCGTTCATCAACGTGATCGGGTCCTACGCCATTCTGAGCTTGGAGAACCAGCGGCTCGCGGCCGAGGTCGCAAACCTGGTCGGGGAGATGCGCGACGCGCAGACGGAGATGCGCGAGACGCAGGCGTTGATGCGCGACACGCAGGCGCGCGCGGCCGCGAGCGCGGACGATACCCGCGAGCAGATCGAGCAAGACCTGCACGACGGAGCCCAGCAACGATTGGTCGCGCTGAGGATCAAGCTTCACCTCGCGGCCGAACGATCCGGCGATGCGGCGTCTGATACCACCGAGCAGCTCAACCAGCTGGGGACCGAGGTGCAACTGGCGATCGACGAGCTCCGGGCCTTTGCCCAGGGCGTCTTCCCGTCCGCGCTGGCCTCGTTCGGGCCCGTCCCGGCACTCGAACAAATCGCCCGCGACGCCCCGATCCCCACGAGCGTGACCGGGGCGAATCTACGCCGCTACCGGCCCGACGTCGAAAGGGCGATCTACTTCATCTGCCTTGAGGCTCTGCAGAACACGTACAAGCACGCCCGCACCGCGACCGCCGCGCACGTCAGGATCGCAGCGCGAGGTCGCGAGCTCACCTTCGAGGTCTCCGACAACGGCCCCGGATTTGACGTTGACACGGTCGCGGCCGGCGCGGGACTTCACAACATGCACGACCGGGTCGCCTCGCTGGGCGGATCCCTGACGATCGACGCGGCCGGCGGGCAAGGGACACGCATCACCGGCGCGATACCCCTCACCGCAAAATCGAGCGAGCAATACCAGACGGTATGACACGTCGGGTGTGCAGGGCCCGTGCACGCCGGCGACTAGCCGTAGTCTTCCCATACGCGCCTGAGCAATGCTCCGCAGAGGCCCTCCTTGGGAACGATTTCCGCGGCCGGGCAGGGATTGGCAGTGCATTGAGGCTTTCCGGCCGTCATGAGCACCACGATCGCCGGAAGCCCGCGCGATGCGATCTGCCGTGCCGCCTCAACCCCACCGATGCCCGGCATGCGAATGTCCATCAACACCAGGTCCGGCCGAAGGCGCTCTGTCTGCTCGACGCCTTCCTCGCCGCAACTCGCGCTCCCGATCCATTCAAAACCGCTCGTGGCGTCGATCAGTTCGTGGGCAACCTCGTGAAACACGGGCTGGTCGTCGATAACCAGAACCCGGACCATCGGGGTGACACGACCCGCGGCCGCCATCGCACCATGATCACGGGAGGGACGGCGCCGGTCGACGGTACGCGCATGTGTAGATGGGGCAAGCACGCACCCGTCTGGCCCGCGGATCCTCCAGGAAAGCTCCCCGCTGCCAGTCTCACTCGACCCGGTCGATCGCCGGGTCGGGATGCTCGCCGAGGTATTCGACCCACCGGGTCTTCACGCACGGATAGTGCTTGGACGCCTCGACCAGGTCCATGAAACCGATGATGTTGTGCTCGAAGCGGTCCTGGAGTTGCCCATCGTCGATGCGCCCCGAGGCGTCGAATGCCTGATGGGCCCTCGCCAGCGAGAACATGTCCGGATAAACGCGGGCTCCGAGATGCTCGAGCGGCATCCGTAGTGCCCACAGTCCGCGGTTGCCACCGGCCATCGATGGGGACGCGGACATCAGCAGTCCATGTCGCTCGTTGAACGGTTGTGGGCTGAAGCGCGAAACCCAATCGATCGAGTTCTTCAGCATCCCGGGCATCGAGAAGTTGTATTCCGGGCTGGCGATCACGAAGGCGTCGCTCGAGGTGAGGCGATCTCGAAACTCCTCGGCGGTCGCCGGAAAGCCTTCGGTCGTCTGGATGTCGGCGTTGTAGGAGGGCGCGTCGAACTCGCTCATCGTCGCGTAATCGACGGTGCCGCCGTTCGCGACGATCGTTTCGGCCGCCAGCTCCGCCAATCGCTCGTTCCACGCACCAGTTCGCAGCGTTGCGGCGAACACCAGAAACCGTACAGGCTGACGATTACCCGTCGAACTCATTCAGACCTCCGTCGCTCCGACCAGCACTGTGGATGACCCGAGCATGACGATCGTGTCAAGCTGACGGGCATGACCGTGATCGCCGTCGCCGACATGTTCGGGATCGCTGCGGCCAGGGACGAGCTCATGGCGCTGATGGAGCGGCTCGGGCGGGAGGCCGCGAGCCACCCCGGCTGCACGCGCTACACGTCCACCGCGACCCTGGCGGACCCGGACCAGTTCGTGCTCCTCAGCGTATGGGAGGACCAGGAGGCGCTCGACGCCCACTTCCGCTCCCAGGCGTTCTCGGAGTTTCAATTCGCTCTCGACGGCTTGCTGGCGCGGCCAAGCGAGCTGACCGTGTACACGGCAGATGCTGCAATCCGGCCGTTGAACTCGGAGCCCATGGATCCGCGCGACGCGGATTAGCAGGTAGTGTCAGCCCCTCCGACGAAGCGCCCCTACCAGGAGGTCACCAGATGATCGTGATGTTCACGGCTCGCCGGCTCAAGCCGGGTGCGTGGGACCAGTTCCGGCGCGCCTGGGACGCGGGCGGCTCCCGGCCGCCGGGTCTGCAGCGCGCCTATCACGCGCGCAACATCCGCGACGAGGACGAGGTGATCTCGTTCGGGGTGTTCGACATGACCGAAGCGGACTACCGACGCTGGCGCGAGGACGCCGACGCGGAGGAGACCACCCGCCAGGATCAGATGGCGTCGTTCGTCGCGAACGAGTACGTGTCGGGCGTGTACGAGGTCATCGAGGAACTCGAGGAGTAGCCGCGGCCCAGCGGCCCGCCAAGAGCTAGACCCAGCCCTTCCGGCGGAAATAGAACAGGAGGACCACGCAGGTCGCGACCATGCTCCCGACGCCGACGAGCCAGAACGTCAGCTCGCCGGTGATCAGGTGGACGACCATGTAGCCGAAGTTCTGGCCGAAGAAGCCGGTGATGAAGCTCAGCGGCAGGAAGATCGTGGCGATCACAGTGAGCTGCTTCATGACGTCGTTCTGGCGGTTGCTGACCGTCGAGAGGTAGAGGTCGGTGGCGCCGGAGAGCAGGTCGCGGTAGGAGTCGATCAGGTCGCTGATCCGGATCAGGTGGTCGTAGACGTCGCGGAAGTAGTCCTGCTCGTCCAGTGTGAGCCCCGGAAGCTCGGCGATCTGGTCGATCGACCGGGCGAACAGGTCGCGCTGCGGTGTTACGACCTTGCGCATCGCGACGAGCTCACGCTTCAGGTGGAAGAGCCGTCCCAGCTGCTCGTCGGTGGGGTTGCCGAGGATGGCCGACTCGAGGTCGTCGATCTCGGTGTCGAGATCGGAGAGAACGGGAAAGAAGCTGTCGGTGAGCGCGTCGAGCACCCGGTAGAGCAGGAACTGCTCGCTGTGCAGGAGCCGACCATCAAGCTGCTCGCGCTGTTCGACGAGTGCCGGGACCGGATCGACGTGAAGGGTGATCAGGTACTGGCCTGAGACGAACAGGTGAACCTCACGCAGCAGGCCGGGCCCTTCGGTCCCATCGTCCCAGGCGCCGTAGTAGACAAGGAAGATGTAGTCGTCGTAGTTGTCGAGCTTCGGGCGCTGGTGGAAATGCTCGCTGTCCTCGAGCGTGAGCGGGTGGAAGCCGAAGATCTCGTGTAGCTCCATCAACTGGTCCTTGGTGGGCGCGGTCAGATCGAGCCAGAAGAACTGATCGCGCTTCAAGCGATCGCGGATGCGACTCTCATCGATCTCCGTGAAACACGGCACGGCAATCCGGAATTCATCGCCTGCCGTCTCCGCACTTACTGCCTTGGCCTTGCCGACGGGCATCGTCGTCTCCTTGTCATTAGTGTCCCGGCATGTTCGACCTGGACGCGTACCTTGCTCGGATTGGGCTGAGCGGGCGACCTACGCTCGCGGAGGTGCATAAGGCGCACGTCACATCGATTCCGTTCGAGAATCTTGACCCTCGGCGCGGCGTGCCCGTGTCGCTGGCTCTCAAGGATCTTCAGCGCAAGCTGGTGATTGAACGCCGTGGCGGCTACTGCTTCGAGATGAATGTGCTGCTGAAGGTGGCGCTCGAGTCGATGGGGGCGGACGTCCAGATGCTCCTAGCACGCGTGCGGATGGGCGGCGATCCCGGTGGGGTTCGGCCTCGCACCCATCTGGTGTTACGAGTCGGGTTCGGCAGCGGCGATTGGCACGCGGACGTCGGCTTCGGCCTCGGCACCCTGCTCGAGCCGATTCCGTTCGGCCCGGGCGGGCCCTACGAGCAGGCGGGGTGGCGCTACCGCGTCGTGCAGGACGGCCCGGAGCTCGTGCTGCAAATGTCGCGATGGGGACGCGTGGCGCGATCTCTACGGATTCGTGCCCGAGCCCGTCCCGATGGTTGATGTCGAGCTCGGCAACTGGTTCACGTCGACGCATCCCCGCTCGCCGTTCGTGACCGGGCTGATCGTCAGCGCGCAGCGGCGGGACGGTAGTCGCACCTCTTTGAGCGACTGGAACGGGCTCGCTCTCACCGAACAGACGCCGGAGGAGACGACCGTGACACCGGTTGAGCACGCCTCGGTGGGCGCGATGCTGGACGAGCAGTTCGGTCTCATGGGCTTCGCCCTCGCTTCCGACGGCCGCCTAGCACTCGCAGCGACGTCGCGTCCGGCGCATCACCTACGCTGATTTTGTGGCGACGGTCGAGTTCTCGGGAATCGTCTACGCGCTCACCGACGATCAGGCAAGGCTCCTCGCCGAGAGGCTTCGGAACTACGCCCGGGGCACGTTTCCAGACGAGGTGAACCGGGTTTCGGAGTTGAGCGGCAACCCGCACTGGGCGGATGGCGCGCTGGCGACAGCCGACTTCCTCGAGGAGATCCTGGTCGACAACCTCGAGGGGCCGCTGCCGCTGGAGGGAAAGGCCGCGGAGGCGACGTTCTGGACGCTACGGATCATGCGCGGGCTCGGTGGATCGGTTGCTCCGACGGACCTTCCGGCGCTACGCGACGCGCTCGGTGCTGCGTTTGTTGGCGAGCGTCGGCGCGAGGCGGCCTGAGCGGCTCGGCGCAACGGCCCGCTGCCGCGATCACGTGAACGCGCTCACGCCCGTGATGTCGCGCCCGACGATCAGCGTCTGGATCGTCTCCGTGCCTTCGTAGGTGTGGATCACCTCGATGTCGGACATGTGGCGGATGACGTGGTTCTCGAGCAGCAGGCCGTTGCCGCCCAGCAGGTCGCGCGCCTCCGAGATCACGTACCTGGCCTTCCGCGTGTTGTTGAGCTTGGCCAGCCCCGCGATCGTGTCCGACAGCCCGCCCGACTCAGCGAGCCGGCCGAGCTGCATGCAATAGAGCTGCATGCCGGTCACTTCGGCGAGCATCTTCACGAGCCGGTCCTGGACGATCTGGAAGCCGCACAGCGGGCGCCCGAATTGCTCGCGCTGCTTCGCGTAGGTCAGCGCCGTGTCATAGGCGGCCACAGCGTGGCCGAGCGCGCCCCAGGCGCAGGTGCTGCGAGTCGAGACGAGCACGCGACCGGTGTCCTTGAACGTCTTCGCGTGCGGCAGCCGGCTCGATTCCGGCACCCGGACCCCGTCGAGTTGGATGTGCGCCTGCCAGATCGCGCGCGCCGCCGCCTTGCCGGTCATCGTCGTCGCGCGGTAGCCGTCGGTCTCGGTCTCGACGAGGAACCCCTTCACCTGTCCGTCCTCGAGCGATCGGGCCCACACGACGACCACGTCAGCGATCGAGCCGTTGCCGATCCACCGCTTCTGGCCGTCGATGATCCAGTCATCCCCGTCGCGCCGTGCCGTGGTCTCGAGCGCCACCGAGTCCGATCCGTGCCGCGGCTCGGTCAGAGCGAACGCGCCGATCGCGTCGAGCCGGGCCATCGCCGGCAGCCAGCGCTGCTTCTGCGCCTCCGAGCCGAGCATCGCGATCGACTTCATCGCCAGTCCCGCCTGGACGCCGAGAAACGTCCCCAGGCTGCCGTCTCCGCGGTGCAGCTCCATGTGCACCAGTCCGAGCGCGAATGGGCCCATGCCGGGACACCCGTAACCCTCGATGTCCTCGCCGACGAGCCCGAGCTCCGGGAGCCGGCGCATCAGCGGCCACGGCAGCTCGGCGCTCTCCCAGTACTCGTTGATCGCCGGCAGGACCTCCTCGTCCACGAACCGGCGTGTCTGGATGAAACGGTCCCACTGTTCCTCGGTGAACTGCTCGCGAATGTGGAAGTAGTCAGTCGCTAGCGCCTCGCCGAGGTGCTGGTACGGGATGGCGGCGGTCGACATGGCGTCTCCTGGGTTGGGGGCACGGCGGCCTTAGCCGTGCAAGGATGGTCGCACTGACCAAGGAGAGCCGCTGATGAACCTGGCCGAGACGCTGATCAAGACCACCGGCAGCCAGCCGGACACTACCGCCGTCAAGCTCGACGACTTTGAGCTCAGCTACTCGGCGCTCGATCAGGCGAGTGCGCGCGCTGGCCGGCGCGGTGCGCGCCAAGGGCATCGAACCGGGCGACCGCGTTGGACTGATGCTCCCAAACGTCCCGCCGTTCGCCATTGCGTACTTCGGCATCCTCCGAGCCGGCGGGGTGGTCGTGCCGATGAACGTGCTGCTGAAGCGGCGCGAGGTCGCCTTCTACCTCGAGAACTCGGGTGCGAAGCTGCTGCTCGCGTGGCATCAGTTCGCTGACGAGGCGCAGGCCGGCGCCGACGACGCCGGAGTCGAGCACCTCTCGGTCGAGCCGGCGGCGTTCGCGGAGCTGCTTGCCGAGTCGGAGCCGCTCGACGGCGTCGAACCGCGCGAGGCGCAGGACACCGCAGTGATCCTCTACACGTCGGGTACGACGGGCACACCGAAGGGCGCGGAGCTGACCCACGGCAACCTCACCAGCAACGTCGCCGCCGTGCTCGACCTGTTCGAGTTCGGACCGAACGAGATGATCTTCGGAGGTCTGCCGCTGTTTCACGCGTTCGGCCAGACGTGCGCGCTAAACGCCGGCGTCGCGGCGGGCGCGACGCTCACCCTGCTTCCGCGCTTCAATCCCGGCGCGGCGCTCGGGATCATCCAGCGCGACGGGGTCACGATCTTCGAAGGCGTGCCGACGATGTACACCGCGTTGCTCAACCATCCCGAGCGCGCCGAGTTCGACACTTCGACGCTGCGCGTTTGCGTATCCGGAGGCGCCGCCCTTCCGGTCGAGGTCCTGCGGGGGTTCGAGCGACGCCTTCAACTGCATCATCCTCGAGGGCTACGGTCTGTCCGAAACGTCGCCGGTCGCCACGTTCAACCATCCGGACCGGCCGCGCAAGCCGGGCTCGATCGGAACGCCGATCGAGGGCGTCGAGGTCAAGCTCGTAGACGAGGACGACAATGAGGTACCGGACGGGGAGGTCGGGGAGATCGCGATCCGCGGCCCGAACGTGATGAAGCAGTATTGGGGCCGCCCCGATGCCACCGCCGAGGTGATCCGCGACGGCTGGTTCCACACCGGCGACATGGCCACGCGCGACGAGGACGGCTTCCTGTTCATCGTCGATCGCAAGAAGGACATGATCATCCGGGGTGGCTACAACGTCTACCCGCGTGAGATCGAAGAGGTGCTCTACGAGCATCCCGCCGTCCTCGAGGTCGCGGTCGTCGGCGTGCCCCATGCCGAGCTCGGCGAAGAGGTGGGGGCCGCGGTGGTCCTGCGCGGGGGCGCGGACGTGAGCGCCGAGCAGCTGCGCGACCACGTCAAGTCGCAGGTCGCCGCATACAAGTACCCCCGGCACATCTGGTTCCTCGACGAGCTCCCGAAGGGTCCGACGGGCAAGATCCTCAAGCGTGAGATCGAGACTCCCAGCCCCGAGCGGACGTGAGCGGATGACCTTCGAACCGAAACTCATCATTCAGGTGCCGCGCGGTGGCGCAATCGACCGGCAGCTCCGTTCGGACCCGCCAGCGAGCATTGCCGGCGACGACGTCGTGATCGAAATCGGCGCGACCGACGAGCAGGGCAACCTCGAGCCGCCCTACGGCGGCGAGGCCGTCTATGCGGTGCCCTCACCCGAGGGGCTTGCGCGCGAGGCCGACGAAGTCCATCGGGTGATCGCCGAGGCCGGCACCGGCGACGAGCCGCTGGTGATCGAGGTCGAGGCTGCCGAGGAGCTGCGCGACGACGAGCTATCGGCGGTTCTCGACGCGGCGGCTCACACTTCGCGCCCGGTGATCCTGCGGATCATCCGCAACGCTTAGTCTTTGTAGCCGGGGTCCTCGGAGCTATAGGGCTCGTCTTCGCCACGCACGTCGCGGTAACGGCGGTCGAACAGTTCAAGCACTTCGGTGATGTCAGACGGGCCACGGAGGTCGTGGCTGACGCCTTCCGCGTCGGGCAGCGCCAGCTCCGCCGGCTGGGCCTCGCCGTGCTCGACTAGTTCGTCGCGCTCGGCGATGATGAATGGCAGCTCGGCCAGGCCGCGATCGGGGTACAGGACTCCGAGCTCGATTCCCTCGTAGGTGACGAGCGCCGCTCCATCCGCCCGTCGCCCGATCCGGACGCCGGGCCAGGTCGCCAGCTCGTTGGCGACCTCGTCGACGAACGCACTCACCTCGGCCACGAACCCGATCCTACCTACCTACGTCCGATGGTGGTTGACGACCTCGATGTTGTTGCCGTCGGGGTCGAGCACGAACGCGGCGTAGTAGCCGGGGTGATAGCGGGGTCGCTCGCCGGGCTCGCCGTTGGACTCGTACCCGGCGTCCGTGGCGGCCTGATGGAATCCGTGCACGTCTCCGTCGTCGTCGGTCGGAAACGCCATGTGGAGATTCTCGGTCGGCGTTCCCGGCACGAGCGAGAACGTGCCGCCGGCGGCGGCGAACGTGGCGCGGTCCGGCCCATCGTGACCGAGCCGGAGGCCGGCGTGGGGCGCGATCGTCTCGTAGAAGCGCTTGGCAGCGCCCAGATCCGCGACGCGGATCCACATGTGGTCGATGACGCCCTCGCGCTGGTCGCCGCCATGAACCGCCTCGACGCTGTTGCCGTCGGGATCGAGCAGGAACGCCCCGTAGTACTCCTCGCCGTACTGCTGTCTGGGCCCCGGCTCGCCGTCGGTCGTCGTAACCGGCCTCCGTCCCGGCGCGCCAGAACTTATCGACCTGCTCGCGCGTTGGCGAGACGAAGGCGACGTGCAGTCCGCGCGTCCGCGGATGCTCGGGCTGGGCGGCGCTGACCATGAAGTTCCCCCACTCCGAGAACGACGCCGTCCGGTAGGTCTCGTCGATCCCGAGCGGGGCCAGCACGGTGTTGTAGAAGCGCTCAGATGCCTCGTGGTCGGCGACGCGGATCGTGACGTGGTCGAACATGAGCGGAACTGAACTGTGACGGGGCCGCCCGGTGCACCCCCGGGCGGCCCCGCGCTGGGGCGCGTCTGCGTCCCCGTGTGTCAGGCGTGCGCGAGCTTGCGGTCCAGTTCTGCCGACGCGAGTTCCGCGCCCTTCAGCCGGGCGCTGATCTTCTGCATGGCGACGTCGCGGGCAAAGTCCGGCGAACCGTGATTGGGCTTGACGTCCCGGCTGAACGGCGAGAACCCGCAGTCATCGGTGGCGCCGAGCCGCTCGACGGGGATGTACTCGGCGGCCGTGAGCAGCTCGTCCCTGACCTCCTCCGGCGTCTCGACCTCCGGCGTCAGCGGGTTGATCACACCCATGAAGCAGACCTGCGGTACGCCGTCCGCGTCGGCGCGGCTGTGCTTGCCGCACAGCCTGTAGACCTTCTCCCTGTCCTCCTCGCTCTTGCACTGGATCAGGAAGTAGCCGGCGTTGATGTCGAACATGTGCTCGAGCAGCTGCTCGTACGGAACCTCCTTACTGTGCACCGAGTCGCAGTCCCCGCCGGGGCAGGTGTGCAGCCCGATGTCCTTGCGCTCTTCGGCCGAGAACCGCGCGAACACCCGGTTGTTGAGGTCGATGAAGTCCTGGAGCATGTTGCGTCCCGTCCAGGGGTTGCGAGCGTCGTTCTTGTTGGCGAGCCTGCCCTCGGTGAAGTCGACCGATACGCGCACCGCGCCGGCGGCGAAGCACTGGCGAATGTCCTTCTCGCATTCGTCGACGAGATCGCTCAGGAACTCGTCCCGCGAGTACCCGGCGATCTCCTCGTCGAGTGGATAGAGCAACATCAGCATCGACGGGGCGATAACGGCCTGCTTGACCGGATGCGTGGCCAGCTCGACGTTCTTCCTGACGAATTCGGACGCGTACGTCTGATAACGGAACGGGCCGCCCGTGAGGCGCGGCAGCTGCCGATGATGGCCGTCGTCGAAGATCGCGAAGAACTGACCGTCGCCGGCGAGGTTCGGCCCGAGACCGGTTCCCGCGAGCGTGTGCGTCAGCGGATAGGTGGCGAAGCTCGACTCACGCTGTTCGCCATCGGTCACGATCGGCTCGCCCGTCTCCTCCAGCCGTCTGATCGAATCGGCGGCCGCATCGTCCTGCGCGGCGACGAGCTCCTCCCACGTGATCTTGCCCTCGTCGTGGTCCGCGTAGGCCTGCTGAAGCTTCATCGGACGTGGCAGAGACCCGACGAGCTCGGTGCGGATAGACATGAGTTGTCCTCTCCTCGTGGGAACGGTTACGGATCAGGAGACGAGCGCCGCGTAAGGCCTCAGAAGGCGACTCGAGGCGGCCAATCAGACTGACCGATCTCCCTCCAACTATGAGCTGACCTTACTCCGGTTCTGGCGGCGGTGTCAAGCGGCCGGGCCGGTGGCGGGAGTGCTCTTGCTGGGAGCGGGGTGGGTCGCGGGCGATGGCGGGATCCGGGGGCTTGAGATGCTGGATAACACGCCAACGTCGGCGCCAGAGGCGAGCCGTGGCGTGTCACGCACACTCCTCGTGCACAGCAGGCCACGCCTCGGGATTCGCGGCGGAGTTGGCGCGCCATGCATCATCGAGAGCCTGCGGGGCGCGAAACGCGGCGATCCCGCCCGGCGCAGGCTCAGTCGAAGGCCGTCGTTAGCCCGTGGCCTGCGCCAGCAGCCCGGTCGCGACCTTCTTCGCTCGCAGGGCGGCGTCGTGGTCGCCCTCGCCGGCGGCGACGATCGAACCCTTCATGAGGATGTGCCACTGGCGGGCGAATCCGTCAGGGTCAGGGATCCCCGCCTGCCTGGCGAGCCCCTCGAGGAAGTGGCGGATGCCCGCGAGATACGCCGCGGCGGCTCGGTGGACGGGATGGCCGGCGTCGGGGTGCTCGAGCATCACGTTGATGAACGAGCAGCCCTCGAAGCTCGGAGTCCTGAACCATTCGTCGAAGACGTCGAAGATCGCGAGCAGGCGGTCTTTTGGTTCGGACGCCCGCCGCTGAACCTCGGCCACGAGCCAGTCCTTCGTCCACAGCTCCTCGCGTCGCTCGAGGAACGCCAGCACGAGGTCCTGCTTGGAGGAGAAGTGACGGTACATGGTCTGCCGCGCCACTCCGGAGCGCTCGATGATCGCGTCGATCCCGACGGCTTGAATGCCCTCATGCGAGAACAGCTCATAGGCGGCGGCGAGCAACCGCTCGCGAGCGTCACTGCGTTTGCTGGCCGAAGCGCTATGGACGGCTGAGCCCGCCATGGAACCTGCAGCAATCTAGCACTGGGGGGAGACCGTTCTTTCTCGCCGCTAGCCGGCCGATGATGTCAGGAAGAACGGGTTGCCGATGTCGAGCCCGGCGGCCGATCCCAGCGCTTTGAGCTGCTCCAGCCACAGCGTGTAGTAGGTGACCACGACCGCTGGGAGCGTCTGCTTGTCCTGACCCGTCTGCGGGACGTTCTTGCCGGCCGATGCATCGTCTGCACGAGTGGCCGCCGGCGTGCTTACGCGGTTCATGTCGATCGGCTCGCCATAGAGCCCCGGCGCCGGGATCCGCCGCGGGATCCGGCGCTGCGAGGCGGTCGGGGCCGGGAAGCTGCCGACACGGGTGATGAAGTTGTGGTCCGAGCCGCCGACGATTCCCGACCACAGCAGCTTTGTGTAGTTGCGGTTCCAATTGAACTCGGGCACCACGTTGTGGAAGTCGGTGAGTTCGCGCAGGTCGTGGGTGCGAACGTCGAGCATGTACAGGTCGCTGCGGAAGTTCGGGTCCGAGAAATCGGCCAGGAACTGCACGGTCCCGGTCGACCCGGGATCGGGGGCGTCAAAGCCGGTCCGCTGCGCAGCGGCGATGACCTCGTCGTACCACGAGCCGATCGGTGAGTTGCGGTTGGTCATGAAGATCACGTCGCGCATGTCGGGCGTAAAGGCGGCCTGCTCCTGGTAAACCGGGAGGTTGTCGCTGAGCTCGGTGACGCGCGGGTGCGCCGGCGAGGCGCCACGGCCGTAGAGCCGCATGAAGTACAGCTGCTGGTTCATCCACCCCGGCGGCGTGGATTGGTAGGGGGATTGGCGCGGGCCGAACGCCGTGAACAGGAACCCGCTTCCGTCAGGTGCCCAGTGCTGGGTCTCATAGACGCCGTACGCGCGGTCCGACGACGCGGACGTTCGCGAGGTGAGGACGGCCGTGCTTCGGCGACACGAAGTCCGCGAGCATGATCTCCCACCGCTGGCCCCCCTCCGACAGCGGATACGCCTCTGTCCGGGTCCACACGAGATTTCGGCCGTTCGGTGACCAGTAGGCGTGGTAGTTGTCGTAGGGGACGCCGGCGGGCACGTCGAAGTTGGCGCCGTCACCGGGGTCGCTGCTCTGGGTCAGGCGAGTGGTGTCGGTGCCGTTGGGGCGCATCACGTACAGGTCGCCCCCGTAGCCACCGAGGCACGGATTGCCATAGTGCTCGAGCTGGTCGCCGTAAGAGCAGAACAAGATCCAGTCCCCCTGCGGGCGTCCTGCGGAAAGCCGTTGGGACCGGGCACGGCAGCGCAGGTCAGGCAGTGCATATCCGCGCCGCCCAGCTGCGAGCGGTACACCTGGAGGATCCCCGCCGCGTCGTCCTCCTGGGAGAGCACGTCGCCGCCCGCGTCCACGACGGCGTCTGCCCGAACGTGTATGAGTTCTGGTGGACCCGGAACGGGGCCAGGAAGTACGGGCCGGGGCGCGCGGTGGCGCTGGCGCTCCCGGCGCCGATCGCCAGCGCGACCGACCGAAGCACATAGCGACATCCGAATTCCCGCACGCGTCATCAGCGTCGAACGCTAACCGTTACAGAACGGCCCTGCGGACGATCTCGAGGTCCTCGCAACCCCGCGCCGGGCTCCGCAGCATTCGCGCGAGCGGCACGCCCGTTCTCGGAATTACGGTCGGGCCGCGCACCGACGGCGGTCGAGGCCGTCGAGGATGAGGTCGAGCCCCCAGGCGAACTCGATGGCGTTGTCGTATCCGGACCCGGGGAGCTTTGTTGCGATCTCGGCGAGATACGGATAGTCGTCGAGCACGTCGATCGCCTGCGCTCTTCTCTGTGCGGCTTTCCGGCGTCGCTGGGTGTCTGGAACCCGAGTGTCCTCTCCTGCAGCGCGAAACCGTATATGTAGGCGTCCTGGACTGAGTAGGCGTGGATCGCCGTCTCGAACGAGAAGCCCGCCTCGCGCAGGCAGCCCATTACCGCGTTGTGGTTTCGCAGGTTGGCCGGCCCAGGGTTCCGCGTCTCCATCAGCCCGATCGCCCAGCTATGGCGCTTCAACACCTCGCGTGCCGAGATCGCCCGGCGTCGCATTGCCGACCTCCAGTCGTCGTCGATCGAAGGAGACTCGATCTCGCCGAAGACGATGTCGACCATGCCATCGAGGAGCTCATCCTTGTTCGCCACGTGCTTGTAGAGCGCCATCGGCACGACGCCGAGCTCTTGCGCGAGCCGGCGCATGCTGAAGCCTTCAAATCCGTCCTCGTCTGCGAGCGCTACGGCAGCCTCGAGCACGACCGGTCTACTCAGGCGTGTCCGTCCGGTGTTCGTCGTTGGGGTCATCGCGGTTGACAAGTGTACGTCGTACACCTATAGTCCGCTGCGGAGTGTACGCCGTACACCTGATAGAGAGAGGCCGTCATGGAAAGCTCAGGACAGATGCCCGCACCTTCGCCGGGCGACGAGGTGCCGCCGGGCGGTGACCACGGCTACCCGCTCACCTTCTCGGTCGACTATCCCGACCGCAGCCTCAACCGCCTCAGCACGGCTCTTCGGATCTTCACGATCATCCCGATCGCGATCCTCGCCGCAACGATCGAGGGCGGCAGCTTCGGGGCCAACGCGGGGGGCAGCGGCGCCCGCTACGCCGGTGGCGGCATCGGGATCCTCGTCGTCCCCGTACTGCTGATGCTGCTGTTTCGCAAGAAGTACCCGCGCTGGTGGTACGACTGGAACCTGCAGCTGACCCGCTTCACCAATCGGATCGCTGTCTACTTCGCGCTAATGGATGACCGCTACCCCTCCACCGACGAGGAGCAGGCGGTCCGCCTGCACTTCGCCTATCCCGACGCCGAACGCGACCTCAGCCAGGGCCTGCCGCTTGTCAAGTGGCTGCTCGCGATCCCCCACTACATCGTGTTGTTCTTTCTCACGATCGGCGCGTTGCTCGCCGCCATCTTCGCTTGGTTCGCGATCCTCTTCACGGGCCGCTACCCCCGGTCGCTGTTCGACTTCATCGAGGGCGTGTTCCGCTGGCACAACCGCGTCGCGGCCTACGCCTTCCTATTGATCACGGACCGCTACCCGCCATTTAGCCTGCAGCCTTAACGGCGCGTTGGCGGGAGATTCCGGCCGTGGCGATTTAACCAAAGCTGTTGCTTCGCCGCGCTCAGTGGTACCCGACTCGCTGGAGTTTCGCCTCGCAGCGTCCAGGCGGCCACGCCGACTATTCGGTCTCATCGAGCCGGGTCGGTATCGACAGCACTGGGCAAGGCGCGATCTGGAGCAACCGTTCCGTGACGCTTCCGAGGAGCAATCCCCGCAGGTATGTGTGGCCCCGGGTACCGACGACGATGAGTTCGGTCCCCTCCTTCGCAGCCACCTCGGCTATCTGGTGAGCGGCGTTCCCCACCTTGCTCTTGGTGATCTCGAGGCGCACCGACACGCCATCCTTGGATAGCTCTTCGACCTGGCGATTGATCTTGTCCTGGACGACTTCCTCGTCAGCGTGGACAGGAAGGCTGGCGCCGCCCTTTCCGGGCATCGTGAACTCCTCGTTGTAGACGACCAGCAGCTCACTGCCCAACTCGCTGGCGAGCGCCTTCACGTGCTCGAGTGTCTTATCGGAGGCCTCGGAGCCATCGGTTGCCCATATCACGCGCTTGAACATTCGGTCCCTCCGTTCGTACTGACCTTGCACGAGTGACTCTAATCAGGAGAATGCCCTCGCCAACCACTGCGCGGGTCTGGCGGGCGATCTCGAGGTCCTCGCGCGCGCGCACGACAAACGTTCTGGCCGTCGCGCCCGCTCCTGTGATCTCCCGGTCGCCGTGCGGTTCTGCGTTGCGCCTGTCGTCGAGTTCGAGGCCCAGGAAACCAAGTCCCGCTATCGCCTGGGCCCGAATCTCGGCCAAATGCTCGCCGACGCCGCCCGTGAAGGCCAGGACGTCGAGCCCACCCAGCGAGGCGACCATCGCCGCGATCGCGGCGCGCAACCGGTGTAAGTAAACGTCGAGCGCATTCTGCGCTTCCGGATCGCCGCTTGCCGACCTGCTTAGAACGTCGCGCATGTCGGCGCTCCCCGCCAGCCCCAGCAGACCTGATTCGTGCTCCAGGGCGTGCGCCAGGTCCCGTTCCGCCATCCCCGTTCTTTCGAGTAGCCACAGCAGCAGTCCCGGGTCAACAGTTCCCGACCTCGTGGCCATCACCAGCCCTTCAAGCGGGGTGAAGCCCATCGTGGTGTCTATGGAGCGGCCGCGGTCGATCGCGCACAGCGAGGCGCCAGCGCCGAGGTGGCAGCTGACGATCCTCAGTTCGGTGGCGGGACGCCCGGCCAACTGCGGGATCCGTGCCGCGATCCAGGAGTGCGAGAGTCCGTGGAACCCGTACCGACGCACGGGCCAGCGCTGGCGCCATGCGGCTGGCAACGCGTACGTGCGAGCTGCGTCCGGCAGCGTTGAGTGGAAGGCCGTGTCGAAGCAGGCAACCGCCGGAACACCCGGCAGAAGCGAGGAGACGGCGTCGAGCGCGGCGAGCGACTTCGGTTGGTGAAGGGGAGCCATCTCGACCAGCTCCCGCAGCCCTGCCTCGACGCTTGGCGTCGATCAGGACGGCATCGGTGAAGCGCTCTCCGCCGTGGACGATCCGGTGTCCGACGACGTCCGCATCCACGAGGTCGCCGGTCAACGCCGAACGCAGCTCTGCGGGGTCGACCGCTGCGCCCGGCGCGGCAAGCTCGCGTTCGACCAACGCCTCGTCGTCCTGTCCCACCAGGCTCAGCTTCAGGCTGCTCGAGCCGGCATTTACGACGAGGACACGCACCGGCTGACGGCGTCGTCCGGCCTCACCAAGAGCTGAGCGGTACGCACTGCGCGAGGAAACCGCGGTATGCCGGTGCGCTGTGAACTCCCCCGACATCCATGCGCTTTCGCCATGCTCGCGCGTGGCGGCCTCAGCGAGCCGCGGCCGGCCACGTCCACTCGCGCACGTCGGGAGGGTCGTCGCCGAATTCTCGCGTGTAGGCGCGGTGGCGCAACCGGGCATCCACCATCTCCTGGCGGAGGTGGGCAGCGCGTTCGCCGAGCCCGGGCGCACGGTCGATCACATCCATCACGAGATGGAAACGGTCGAGGTCGTTCAGCATGACCATGTCGAACGGCGTGGTCGTCGTTCCCTCTTCCATATAGCCGCGCACGTGGAAATTGTGATGGTTGGTACGCCTGTAGGTGAGACGGTGAATCAGCGCCGGGTAGCCGTGATAGGCAAAGATCACCGGCCGGGAGCTCGTGAATAGCGCATCGAACTCCCGATCGGACATCCCGTGGGGGTGCTCGGTGTCCGGCTCGAGCCGCATCAGGTCGACCACGTTGACCAGGCGTACCTTCAGATCCGCCAGGCGCTCCCGCAGTATTGCTGCGGCCGAGACAGTCTCGAGCGTGGGGATGTCACCGGCGCAGGCGAGCACGACGTCGGGCTCCTCGCCTAAGTCGTTGGAGGCCCAGTCCCAGATGCCGACCCCGCGCGCGCAATGCTCGATCGCCTCCTCGAGCGCGAGGTAGTTGAGCGCGGGTTGCTTCCCGGCGACGATGACGTTCACGTAATGGCGGCTGCGAAGGCAGTGATCGGCCACCGACAGCAGACAGTTGGCATCGGGCGGTAGATACACGCGGATGACCTCCGCCTTCTTGTTCACGACGTGGTCGATGAACCCGGGATCCTGGTGGGAGAAGCCGTTGTGGTCCTGTCGCCACACGTGCGAGGAAAGCAGATAGTTCAGCGACGCCAGTGGACGCCGCCACGGGATCTGGCGCGTGACCTTCAGCCACTTGGCGTGCTGGTTGAACATCGAGTCGATGATGTGGATGAACGCCTCGTAGCAGTTGAACAGGCCGTGACGACCGGTGAGCAGGTAGCCCTCGAGCCAGCCCTGGCAGAGATGCTCGGAGAGGACCTCCATCACCCGTCCGTCGGGCGCGAGGTGATCGTCGGTCTCGAGCAGCCGTGCTTCCCACACGCGGTTGGTGACCTCGAATACTGCGGAGAGGCGGTTTGACGCCGTCTCATCCGGCCCCATCAGTCGGAACCGATCCATGTTCATCCGCGTGACGTCGCGGAGCCAGGCGCCGAGCACGCGCGTCGCTTCGCTCGACGTCGTCGCCGGCGAAGGCACCTCGACCCCGTAGGTGCGAAAGTCGGGGAGCTCGAGGTCGCGGAGCAGCAGGCCGCCGTTGGTGTGAGGGTTGGCGCTCATCCGCTGCTCGCCGTCCGGCGCCAGTGCAGTGACCTCGGGCCGCGCCGCGCCGGACTCGTCGAACAACTCCTCCGGTCGGTAGGAGCGCATCCACGCTTCGAGCAGGGCGAGATGCTCCGGATTGGTGCGCACCTCGGCGAAGGGCACCTGGTGGGCGCGGAACGTACCCTCCGAAGGCAGCCCGTCCACTTCCTTCGGCCCCGTCCAGCCCTTCGGCGTTCGGAGCACGATCATCGGCCACTGCGGTCGTGTTGTGTCGTTCTCGTCCCGGGCCCGACGCTGAATCGCCGCGATCTCGTCGAGCACTTCGTCGAGCGCCGTCGCCATCAGCTGGTGCACTTTTTCGGGCTCCGAGCCCTCGACCCACCTTGGCGCGTAGCCGTAACCCTCGAGCAGCGACTGCAACTCGCGCGGTTCGATCCGAGCCAGCACGGTCGGGTTCGCGATCTTGTAGCCGTTCAGGTGCAAAATCGGCAGTACCGCGCCGTCGCGCGCCGGATTCAGGAACTTGTTCGAGTGCCAGCTTGCCGCCAGGGGGCCCGTCTCGGCTTCGCCATCGCCGACGACACAGACCGCCAGCAGCTCTGGATTGTCGAACACGGCTCCAAAAGCGTGCAGCAGCGAGTAGCCCAGTTCACCGCCCTCGTGGATCGAGCCCGGGGTCTCGGGCGCGACGTGGCTCGGAATGCCGCCCGGGAAGGAAAACTGGCGGAACAGCCGCCGCAGCCCCTCTTCATCGTGGCCGATGTGGGGGTAGACCTCAGTGTAGGTCCCGTCCAGATAGGCGCTGGCCACCAGCCCCGGGCCACCGTGGCCGGGCCCGGTGACGTAGAGCGCATTCAGCGCTCGCGCCCTGATCGCGCGGTTCATGTGCACGTACATGAAGTTCAGCCCCGGGGTCGTGCCCCAATGGCCGAGTAGTCGCGGCTTGACATGGTCGGGGCGCAGGGGCTCGCGAAGGAGCGGGTTGTCGAGAAGGTAGATCTGACCGACCGACAGGTAGTTCGCGGCGCGCCACCAGAGCTCGAGTGACGCAAGCTCACCGTCCGACAGCGGCCCCGGTTCGCCGACGTTCGTCACGCCCCTCATTTACGCACATCACCGATATCGGCGTGTGACCGAACGATGTACGCAGAGAGCCGGCGGCGAAGACGGTCCGATCCCCTCTGGCAGCAGCTTGCGTGTCGTGGTTGTCTCCGGTGTTGGCGGGAGCTCTCGGTTCATCGTGATGGACCGGCTGGGCGCGTAGCCGGCCGTCCGGCTGTTGCGGCAAACCCGTATCGATGCTCCGGAAAGTGCGTGGTGGTTCGGCGCTCCTTCACTGATTGCACCGGAGCCCGGCGTGCTTACGGTTGTTCGATCATCGCCTACTCGAAGAGGAGATCACCATGGCCGACCGGACTGAACCCACCAACCCAGACGCACCCGACAGCGAGGTCGGGGATCAGCGTGAGAAGGCTTGGCATGAGTGGATGGGTATCGCCGTCGCGCTGACCGGGATCCTCTCGATCCTGGCGATCATCCTGTCGCTGGTTGCGCTCTCGTCGGGCAATTCGGGAACGAACGCTCAGGCGGCGGTCGTGAGCGCGGGGAACGCGGCCGCGATCGCGAAGCCGGCGCCGGTCGTGAAGTCAGAAGCGGTCAGGCTGGTGGTCAAGGCCGACGACGAGCACGCGAAGCTCGGACCCGACGGGAAGTGGCACGACGCGTTCCTGCCCGCGGACTTCACCATCCACCCCGGTGACCGGGTCACGGTCACGGTCGTGAACTACGACGGTGGCCCGCATACGTTCACCTCGCCGTCACTGGGCGTCAATGAGACGATCCCCGGCGGCGGGTCGATCAGCTCACCGCACGAGGTCACGTTCACGTTCACCGCCCCGAAGACCCCCGGGAAGTATCAGTGGTGGTGCGCGGCTCCGTGCGACCCGTGGGCGATGTCTCACAACGGGTACATGCGCGGGTTCGTGACCGTCGCCGCCTAGGAGGATCCCGGTCTCACGTGTCGGCGCGCACTCGCGACACGGACCTCTTCGAGCCCAACGGGCCCAGGTCCCCCACCGGGACCTGGGCCCTAAGGGCGTCCGGGCGAACGCTGTTCGGCTCACGCCAATCGCCATCGCGAACCGCCCGCGCCCCTTGCTCCCACGCAGCGTCAACGATCTCGATGACATCGTCCGGGCTCGCGGCCATGTGAATCCCGGCCAAATCCTTTCGGTCGATGCGGTGATCGGCCAAGGCGGTCGAGCCGAGCCAGTCGAGAAGCCCGTCCCACTCTCCCTCACCGATCAGAATTACCGGAAAGTGCCCGATCGTCGATGTCTGCATCAGTGTGAGGGCTTCGAACAAGCTCGTCGAGGGTCCCGAAGCCTCCCGGGCCGATCACGAAAGCACACGCATAGCGGACGAACATCACCTTGCGTGCGAAGAAATGACGAAAGCGCAGCCCGATGTCGACATAGTCGTTGAGCTTCTGCTCGCGCGGAAGCTCGATGTTGCACCCGACCGAGAGGGCCCCAACATCTCGAGCGCCTCGGTTGGCGGCCTCCATCAAACCCCCGCCACCGCCGGTGATCACCGAGTAGCCGGCCTCGCCCAGCGCGGAACCGACGGCCCGCATCAGCTCGTAGTGCGGGTGCTCGCGCGGCGTGCGGGCAGACCCGAATACCGACACCGCACGGCCGATCTTGCTGAGTCGGTCAAACCCGCTCGCGAACTCCGCAGCGATCTCATGAATCCGTCCGGCGTCAGCCGCGCGGGCCTCAGGCGGCTCGTCACCTAGCCAGGCCAGCAACTGCTGGTCGAACGTGGTCTCCCCGGGGGGCGTGCGCGGAACCTCGTCGGCCACAGCTCGGGTGACTCTATTCGAATGAACGCCCTCTCCAGCGATTGACCGACTGCTGCGACGCCGGGCTCACCGGTCCCCGTCGTGTAGTCCTCCTCGGCGGCGTGGCCCTGTTGCTCTGACCAATCGTGGCGCCCCCCGCCGAAGACGCGCCCCCACTGGAACCGAGGCCGGGAAGTGACGCTAGGCGTGTGCGTTGAGGACGCCGATGCGGACAATGCCTCGAACCTATGGCACGCGGCGCGTCTCACCGCGTCCTCGAGCCGGCGTGCGGTTGCCCTGCGCGACAGTTCCGCGACGCCGAGCGATTGTCGAACCCCAGATCGCCGACCGGCTCGGTCGCATGCCGGCGACTATCAAGGCGTACTTCTGCGATCCGATCGGGGAGAAGGCGGGGGCGGTCAAGGTCGGCCACCAGTGGGGTGTGCCGCGGCTCTTGCAGCACTGAGGGAACCTACGCCGCGGCGATGACGGCACTCAGCACATATTCACAACGGTTCTGCCGCGAACGACGCAGCCACTGTGGACACTTGGCGGGCGCGAGCTCGCCGTAGTTGAGGCGCGCCCGGGCGTCGAATCTAACCGGCGGGCTACTCCTCCGGCTGGTCCGCCACCTTCCCAAACGTGCCCTCTTTTACGTGCTGCTCGCTCTCCTGGCCTTTGGCAAAGCTGCCGAGCTGCGCGTCCTCGGGAAACGTTTCGAGGTCTTCCTCGCCGGTCCCGAAGGCTCCTACCTGCTTGTCCTGCTCGAACTCCTCAGGGTCAACCTGGCCTTCGGCAAACCCACCGCCCGTCGCTCCGTAAGCACGGGCCGGATGCTTCCCCTGGCGTTCGCCACCCATTTCGTCGTCTCCTTGTCCTAGCTGGTCGAACCAAGAGGCAGGCTAGCGCCGCTGTCAGCGCCCGGCTACGTGGTTGACTACTGATTCCGTACCCGTGCGGGTTGCGGTTTTAGGGTTGCAGACAGCATCGATTACCGACCGGTCGTGGCGAGTTCCGACGGCGGTCTACGGGGAAAGCCCATGGCAGCCGTCACCGCGGTGACCCAATCCGGCCCTCCCTTGAGCCCGCGGGACTGAACGGGTACGGCCAGGAGACCGGTTGCGGGGTTTCCGCGTGAGCGACGGTGTCTCATACCGATGTCGCGTCGCCCTCGAGGTTGGATCCTTGGGATTGTCTTCGAATAATCGGTGACGTCACGACGAACTCGCAGGAGGGTCCTCATGGCAACCGTCTCTCCACAACCACTCGCGCAAGGGGCTCCGTTAGCCGGAGCGTCACAGCCAACAGCTCCTGAGCGAAACGGCACACTCCCGCGCGCGCCGGCTCCCGACAAGGCCGACGGCCGGACGGGCCCCGAGCCGGCCCGGACGGCGAAGGCCGGGAGCACCGACCGGCGATCCAAGGGGGGAATCGAGGGCCTGATCGGCAGGCGCGTCGCGGCCGCGACCGAACACGCCCTCGAGGGTCCCAACCAGACATTGATGCGGGCTCAGAAGCCTGTGTGGGATGCCCTGTGCAAGCACTACTTCCGACTCGAGACGTCCGGTTGGGAGCGACTGCCCGAGGAGACCTCGCTCCTGATCGGAAATCATTCAGGAGGGTCGCTGACGATGGACGCCTGGACGTTCGTGTTCGACTGGTGGCGGCGATTCGGCACCGAGCGCGTGCTTCATGCGACCGCCCACGATGTCCTGATGGCGGCGCCAGGCCTGGGCGATTACTTTCGCCAGGCCGGCGTGATCCCAGCCTCTCGCGAAGGCGTCACAGCGGCGCTCAGCGCCGGGCGTGACGTGGTCATCTGGCCGGGTGGTGAGGTCGACGCGATGCGCAACTGGCGCAGGCGCGATGAGGCTGTGCTTGGCGGGCGCATGGGCTTCGTACGCACGGCGATCCGCTCAGGCGTGCCGATCGTTCCCGTGGCCACCGTCGGCGGGCACGACACCGCATTCGTCCTATCCGAGGGGCGTTGGCTCGCGAACGGGCTCGACCGGATCATCGGGCTGAAGAAAAAGCTTCGCGGCTCGAGGCTCCCGATCGTGCTCGGCGTCCCCTTCGGCCTGACAATCGAAACGATCCCGACGCACCTTCCACTGCCGGCGAAGATCCGCACCGAGCTGCTGGACCCGATATACGTCGACCACGACCCAGAACGGGTCAACGACCGCGAGTACGTCGAATCGATCTATCGCGAAGTGGAATCCGCGATCCAGGGCGGGATGGACCGACTCGCCAGCCAGCGACGCTTCCCGATCTTCGCCTAGCCGACAGGCAAAGAACTCGGCACGCACGGACCGGCGGCCCAGGCTGCAGACCGGTCGAGGCGGGTCCTGCCCGATGTGTCCGCGGGACGGGGTCTTGTGGCCGGTCGTTGCCGTGTGTATGCTCGCGATCAGGGCTTGAGCCTCCATCGTGCTGGCTCGCGCGGGCGCAGAGGGGGTCCGTGCCTTACGCGTAGCTCGCGTTCGCAGCGGCTCAAGAGCGGCCAGCGGGGGCGTTATCTAGGCAACGTCCACTGGGTCCCCCGAAAGGACGCGATGTCTGTATCGCCGATCGCCGTGCCGAACGCCAGCGAGTTCGTGCTCGACGAGATGGGCTTGGAGTCTTCCCTGGATCGGGTGTTGGGGTCCGCGAAGAGGCTGACCGGCGCCCGGTACGCGGCGCTTTGCGTGCTCAACGATGCCCGAGACGGCCTCGCCATATTTCTCACTGCGGGGATCGACGATGACGCGCGCGCGCGGATCGGCAAATGGCCGTGTGGCCGTGGCGTGCTCGGCGATCTGATCCTCGATCCGGTCCCGCTGCGCCTTGCCAACCTCGGGGAAACCCCGCACGGTTACGGAATGCCGCCCGGACATCCGCCGATGCGCTCGTTTCTCGGCGTCCCGATCCTGGTTGAAGACGTGCCGGGCGGTAGCTTGTGCCTGACTGAAAAGGCGGGCCGGCGATCGTTCACCGACGAGGACGAGGAATCGGTCGCGGTGCTCGCCGGTTTTGCGGGCCTTGCGATCGAGCGCGATCGACGGCAGACCACCGACGGCCCTTTCTGAACTTGGCAAACTCAGGCCCGGCGGGGCGTGAGCGAGCCTATGCGGATCCTGGTTCTCGGCGCTGGAGTAATTGGCAGCGTATACGCAGGCAAGATGCTCGAGGCGGGACACCACGTGGTGTTGCTGGCCCGCGGGAAGCGACTAACGAACCTACGGACGAAAGGGCTTGTCCTGGAGAACTCGGAGTCCAAGCAGCGTTCGGAATTGTCGCTCACGGTGGTCGCGAGTCCGGAGGCCGATCAGCGCTACGACCTCGTGCTGGTAGCCGTCCGAGCTGAGCAGCTCGTGGCGACGCTGCCCGTACTGACGGGAATGAGCGACGGCTCTGATGTGCTGTTCTTCGGCAACATCGCCGGCCACAGCCCGGCGCTGATCGGCGCGCTTGGTCAGCGTGCGCTGTTCGGTTTCCCGGCCGTTGGCGGCATCCAAGATGGCGCGGTGATCAGGTATGTGCTGATCGGTCAGCAGAGGACCACGCTTGGTGAGCCGAGCGGTGCGACGTCGAGCCGAGTACGGCGTCTGCAGGCGATGTTCACTGGCGCCGGCTTCCCGACCACGATCACAGCCAACATCGACCGCTGGCTGCTCGGGCACGCGGCTTTCGTAGTGCCAATCGCATTTGCGCTGTATCGGGTCGACACGGACCCGGGGCGACTGGCTCAGGACACGGCAACGCTGCGGCTGATGGTCCGAGCTACGCGTCAGGCGTTTCAGGCGCTGCGCGCCTTCGGCACGGGTGAGATCCCGAAGAACCTCACCGTCCTCTACCTGCGGCTACCCGAGAGATTCGTCGTCCACTATTGGCGACGGGTCTTGGCGAGTCCCCGGGGCGAACTATGGTTCGCCGCTCACAGCCGAGCAGCGGTCGAGGAGATGACCGCACTCGCCGACGAGCTAAAGGCCGGGGTGCACCGAACCGGGCACGAAGCACCCGATCTCGACGTCCTACTGTCCCGTCATTGAGCATCAGGCGGCGCTCACCTCCCGCGCCCGACGAGTAGAGAATGAAGAGCGGATGCTCGGCTTCCATCGCCTCGGGCACACAAACCGGACCCGCCGCCGACATGATCTCGTCGTAGAACACGTCGCGCGGCGAGCTCATCGGAACCTCGATCCCAGTGTGGCGCACGACGACGATGTGCTCGAGCGACTTCAGGTCGCCCATTACCTCGTCGACCGGGGCCTTTACCGGCGCTGTCTTGCCCTTGCGGCGCGCGCCGTCGACGGTGATCAGCGCTTTGGCGCGTGAAACGTCCATCCGCTCCCTTACGGCCTCGGGTGCGAACCCGCCGAACACGACGTTGTGCGGGGCGCCGATCCGCGCACATGCAAGCATCGCGACGACCACCTCGGGGATCATCGGCAGGTAGATGCCGACGACGTCGCCCTTCCCAACGCCCAGATCGGTGAGCGCATTCGCAAGCCGCTGCACGTTGCGATTCAGCTCGGCGTACGTGATCGCGCGCCGCTCGCCCTCCTCGCCGGCCCAGTGAAGGCCGGCGCGCCACGCCCACCAGCGCCTATGCCGTGTCCGCGACCGCGTTACGCAAGTCAAGCCACTCGATTGCTTGGTCGCGCAGCTTGAATTTTTGGATCTTGCCAGTGACCGTCATCGGGAATTCGTCCACCGAGATCACGTAGCGCGGGATCTTGTAGTGCGCGATCTTGCCGCGACAGAACTCGCGCACAGCGTCAGGGTCGATCGTGCCAGCCTCTCGTACGATCACCAACGCGGCGATCTCCTCGCCGTAGCGCTCGTCTGGTACTCCTACGACCTGCACGTCTCTGATCGCGGGGTGGGTGTAGAGGAACTCCTCGATCTCGCGCGGATAGACGTTCTCGCCACCCCGAATGATCATGTCTTTCGAGCGCCCGACGATGTTGACGTAGCCGTCTCGGTCCATCGTTGCGAGATCCCCAGTGTGCATCCAACCGGCGGCGTCCACCGCTTCGGCAGTCTGCTCCGGATCGTTCCAGTACCCGACCATCACGCTGTAGCCCCGCGTTAACAGCTCGCCGGCCACGTCTCGCTCCACGCACCGCCCGCTCGCGGGATCGATGATCTTGATCTCAACGTGCGGGTGCACGCGCCCGACCGTGGAGGTGCGGTGATCGATGTCGTCGTCGGCGCTCGTTTGGGTGGACACGGGCGAGGTCTCGGTCATGCCGTAACAGATCGTCACCTCGGTCATGTGCATCTTGTCGAGGACATTGCGCATCACCTCCACCGGACAGGGAGACCCAGCCATGATCCCGGTCCGTAGCGACGTGAGATCGAACTCGTCAAACTCGGGCAGGTCGAGCTCGGCGATGAACATCGTCGGCACGCCGTAGAGGGATGTGCAGCTCTCACTCTGAACAGCGTCGAGCGTCGCTCGCGGCTCGAATGACGGCGCCGGTATCACCACACACGCCGCGTGCGTCGTGCAGGCGAGATTGCCGAGCACCATGCCGAAGCAGTGGTAGAACGGCACCGGGATGCAGACCTTATCCTCCGCGGTGTAGCGGCATGTCTCGCCGACGAAGAAGCCGTTGTTGAGGATGTTGTGATGAGTGAGCGTCGCTCCCTTCGGAAACCCGGTCGTTCCGCTCGTGTACTGGATGTTGATGGGATCGTCGAACTGAAGCCCCGCCGGCAGCAACTCGGCGTCGCCGGCTGCCAGGAGCTCCTCCCAATCACCCGAATCCAGGAACACCGTGCGCTCGAGCGCAGGACATCGTGGAGCAACATCTCTGACCATCGCCACGTAGTCGGAGCTCTTGAACGCACGCGCGGAGATCAGCAGACGACACCCAGACTGATTCAGGACAAACTCGAGCTCGGACGTCCGGTAGGCCGGATTGATGTTAACCAGGATCACCCCGGCCCTGGCCGAGGCGTACTGGACCAATAGCCACTCGGCGCAGTTGGGCGCCCAGATCCCCATGCGATCTCCAGGCCGCAGCCCGGCCCCTACGAGGGCGCGCGCGACCCGGTCGACACGGGCACCGAACTCGGCATACGTCCAACGCACATCCTGATGGCGCACGACCACCGCGTCCCGATCCGGGTACGAGGCGACGATCCGATCGAGGTTCGCGCCGACCGTCTCCCCGATCAGGGGCGTCAACGAGGTTCCGTGTAGGTAGGACACGGGGTTCGGCATTAGCTCTCACGCTCCTCAGGTCAGGTGAATGGCACGGTACGCGCATCCCGGCGCCACGCCATCAGCACGCTGCCGCATCTCGTAGCCGTCATCGACCGCACCCGCAATCCGTAGTGCACCACGCCCACGTAGTTATCGCGCATGGTCAGCGCCGACGTTCATTCACCCGGCTGCGCCGTAGTGGTCGCGCCAGATCAGCTTGTAGACCGGGATCCAGCGGGGGATCCGGTTAACCCCCGGGATGAACGGGACCAGGATGAAGGCCAGGCTCAGGACGCCCATCACGGCCATCACAAGGATGTCAGCGTTGGCCGACGTCGAGAACGGCTTGATCTGATACCAGAAGGTGTACAGCCACAGCCACACCTGGCCCGGGAAGCTGCCGGTCTCGTTCATCATCCCCCACTGCTCGCCCAGCAGGTGATCGGCCTCGGCACGGTTGGCGAGCAGGCCGCCGTCGGCGAGGAACAGCAGCGGCTTGGTGTAGTCAGTCTGGTAGAACTGCTTGCTGGTCAGGAGCGCGCCATCGAGCCCGCCGTCTTGGGCGAACGTCACCAGCGAGTTCATCATCGGCGCGACCGGACCGTAGCTGCCGGCCGGGATCGCGACCGCGCCGCCTGCGCTCACCTTGGCCTTGCCCAACGCGTTCGTGTAAGCCGTCGTCCACGCAGCCTGCTGCTTGGCCGTGGCTGACTGATAGGCCGAGACAGCGCTCTGTAGCGACGGCTGGCCGGTGAGCGAGCGCAGCGGGGCGATCACGAAGTCCTCGGCGGTGTTCACTGGATGACTCACCCCAAGCCACTTCTGCGGGCGGATGAAAAGGATGTGCTGGCCCGAGCTGTTGTGGTTGTACGGGGGGCCGTAGGTTGCGGTGCCGCTCGACCCGTCGAGCTCGCTCACCGCCGTGGTCGCGAAATCCACCGGGTCGGTATGCGCCCACGACTGGACGGTCGTCGGCTTCTCGTCCGGGGACGAGAACAGGATTGTGAGCACGACCGAGATCGCGAGCACTACGCCGAAGGCGATGGATGCCTCCTTGACGAGGTCGTAGGGGCGGTAGCCGCCCTTCCAGGTCCGGTAGTGCTCGTCCTCGAGCCGGCGTCGCTCGCGCCTGCTCATGACGATGGATCGACCGGCTCAGCCGGCTTGCCGCCCGTTGACGTGTCGGACGCGGGCGCTTGCAGGGCGGCCAGCCTGTCACTCAGCTCGAACGGCGGAACCACCCCGTGCTTGCGCACCAGCAGGACGTGCCCGATCACGAGCGCCACGACCGCGGCCGGGAGCAGCAGCACGTGGTAGCTGTACATCTGGCCAAAGTTCAGGAGGTTGAAAAACGCACCCACTCCAACGGCGTTCATTGCGTCCTTGGCCTGGGTCGAGATCCACTGCGCGTCGAAATTCTGCTGGGAGACGTAGCCGGTCAGCGCGCACGGGATCGCGACCACGAAGGTGACCGCACCCGTGATCCACACCCGGGATCGCCCGCCCCGCCAAGCGGCCATCCAGTACTTGCCCCACAGGTGGATGACCATGAAAAAGAAGAACAGCTCGACGGACCACAGGTGGATGCTGTTGAAGAAGTGACCGATGCTGGTGAAGTGCCACCAACCCGGGCCCTTGAGCGCGAGGATCGTCCCCGACAGGATGATCACGGCCAGCGCGCTGAGCGACAGCACCCCGAAGACGTAGATCCAGGAGGAAACGTAGGAGGGTTGCTTGTCGGCCAGCAGCTTCTCGGGCGGGAGTGCGTCGACAGCCCGCTCGCGGACCCGAAGTGTCCAGGACTTGCTCTTCGGCGCGGGGGGCTGGACGGCGCTCACGAGTCCGTCTCCGCTTGTTTGTGTCGCGGGAACGGCACGAGGATCGCCGCGGCGAACACCACCAACATCAGCACGAGCACGATCACGTTCGACAAAGACAGCTCGATGAAATGCCAGTGGACGTACGTCGGGTGGTGATTGAGATTGAAGATCGCGGCCATGGGCGGGCAGACTAGGCGCCCGCCCGTGTGCCCTCATCGGGGTCGGAGTGCCAGCTTGCTGCGGATAACTACGTAACTTCCCAGCCCCCGGGGGGGAATCCAGGTCCGTAGCAAGCCGCATAACGCCGCGGTCCCCCACCGATGGCGGCCCGTCACTCCCGTCGTACCGTCGGCGGCTACAGAGGAGGCTCCCGAGGAGGCGACATGTTCAACAACGTGCTGATCGGGGTCGACGGCCGCCGAGGGGGCCGCGATGCGATCGCCCTCGCCAAAAAGCTCGCCGCGCCCGGGGCAGACGTCACGCTCGCGCATGTATATGACTGGCCGGTCTGGCGAAACAACGGCGTCGCGTCTTTGATCGGGTTCGAACAGGCAACAGAGCTGTTGACCCGCGAAAGACGATCAGGCGAGATCGAGGCCGAGCTCGTTTGCGTCTCCGGTTCCCCACGCGGGAGCGTCTCGGCATACCTGTTGCGGCACGTGGCATGCCCGTTGCTCGTGCTGCCGCGAGGTGCGACGCGCCCCCTGCACCCGGCTCCGCCACGGAGCAAAGCGCCGACCCTGACCTCGGTCTGAAATGGCCAACGGTGTCCACGTGAACCGCGGCGCCGAGGAGCGGGTGCGTGTGTTGATCGTTGGTGGCGGTGTCGCGGCCGTCGAGGCGCTGCTCGCCATGCGGGCGCTCGCCGGTAACCGCGTAGAGTTGGCGGTCCTCTCGGCTCAGCGCGAGCTTCTGTATCGGCCCGTGACCGTGGCCGAGGCGTTCGGTCGTGGTGAAGCGCGCGCGTATCGCCTCGACGAGATCGTCGAAGATCAGGGCGGCCGGCTCATCCAGGGATCGCTCGTCGAGGTCGACGCGGACGGTCACGTTGCCATCACTCGGACGGGCGAACGGCTGCAGTTCGATGCACTGGTGATCGCCACCGGCGCGATCGCCAGCGACGCACTGCCCGGCGCGCTCACCTTTCGTGGCCGCCCCGATGTAGCCGCGCTGAGGGCCTTACTAGAAGAGCTTGTGGGTGGCCAAGCCCGTTCGGTCGCGTTCGTGGCTCCGTCCGCGCGTATGTGGACGTTGCCGATCTACGAGCTGGCACTCATGACAGCGGCGCATCTGCGCGAGCACGGTGCCGACGCCGTCGACGTTTCGCTGGTAACGCCCGAGCAGGACCCGCTCGAGCTGTTTGGACCGGCGGCAGGAGAAGCCATCACCCAATTGCTCGAAGCGCGCGGCGTTTCCTTGCGCACATCCGTTCTTCCGTCGCGCATCCGCGGCAGAGCGCTCGAGTTTGCCGGCGCCGGCGAGCTGTACACGGACCGGGTGGTAGCGCTGCCCCTGCTCGATGGCCCCAGGCTCCCGGGCCTTCCCTGCGACGAGCACGGCTTCATCCCCGTCGACGGCCAGGGACGCGTCAGCGGTGTCGATGACGTTTACGCTGCCGGCGACGTCACGTCATTCCCGCTCAAGCAAGGTGGACTCGCCACACAGCAGGCCGACGCCGTAGCCGAGGCGATCGCCTCGGAGATCGGATTCCCGCTCGAGCCCAAACCGTTCAGTCCGGTGCTGCGCGGGCTGCTGATTACCGGTGGCGCCCCGTTGTACCTGCGCGCTGAGCCCCAGCGGCTTCCACGCGAAGCCACCATCGCCATCGAGGCCGGGCCCCGGCGCCGGCCCCCACGCGAAGCGTCGTCCGCTGCCGGCCAGCCGCTGTGGTGGCCACCTGCGAAGATCGCCGGGCGCTACCTGGCGCCGTACCTGGCGACTGCCCGGCCTCGGCTCGCTCGTACCCGTGGTGCTCGCCGACCGGGCCGCCGTCTCAGGTTCCTCGGACGCGGACGCCGAGTATCACGATGCGCTGGAGCTTGCGCTGCTACTGGCCGACTGCGATGCGCGCTGGGGTGACTATCGGTCAGCTCTGCAGGCGCTCGACGCCGCCGACGCACTGGAGGGAGCACTGCCGCCCGAATACGAGGCCAAGCGGCGCCAATGGCGTGCCGCCGCGCGGACCGCGTAGAAATCCGCAATCCGGCTGGGGTGGCGCCCCGATGGCATAGCCGACTCGCGAAACATACGGTAGCGGGCGAACCCATCAGGAGGTATTCGGAATGTTCGACAACGTGCTCGTCGGTGTTGATGGGCAACAGGGTGGCCGCGACGCGATGGCGCTGGCCCGGATGCTGGTCGCGGACGGCGGAAAGTTGACGTTTGGGTACGTCTATCGCGGCGATCCTCATGTGTGGCGGGGATCGAGCCCGCCGTTCGAAGTAGGCGAAGAGGAGCACGCCCGCAAGTTGCTCGCGGAAGCGGCCGGAGATGCCGGCGTCGAAGCTGATCTGAGAATCCAGGGAGCAGCGTCAGTTGGGCGCGGGCTCCACGATCTCGCGGAGACGATGGGAGCCGACCTGATCGTGGTCGGTTCCTCGCGGCGGGGTTTGGTTGGCCGGGTTTTGCTCGGAAACGACACGCGCGCCGCCCTCAACGGAGCTCCATCTGCGGTTGCGATCGCACCGGCCGACTACGCTCGCCAGTCCGCGTCGATAGACGCGATCGGCGTCGGCTACAACGGATCACCTGAGAGCGCACACGCGCTGAAGATCGCCCGTTCCATGGCGGCAACACACCATGCGAGGGTCTCGGTGCTGGAAACGGTCTCCGCTCCAGCGTTCCTGCTCTCCGCCGGACCCATGGTCCCCGGCGATGCACTTGCCGCGCTGCTCGAGGACGCTGACACCGAGCTCGGCGGCCTGATGGACGTCGAGACGCACGCCTGCTACGGCCAGCCTGCGGAGGAGCTCGCAATCTTCAGCGCCTCCGTCGACCTGCTGGTGGTCGGCTCCCGCAGCTACGGACCGATGGGTCGGCTCATGCACGGGAGTACCTCGCAGCAACTCGCCCGGACTGCCCGCTGCCCGCTCCTCATCCTGACCCGGGCCGCTCGCGCCGCGGACGCCGTCAGCGATTCAACCGGCGGCCGCGGCGCCGCCGTGACCGGAGTCTGAGATGCCGGCCCTGATCTGCTACGACGGCTCTCCCAGCGCCAAGCAGGCGATTGTCGTCGCCCGGGCGACCCTCGCGGACCGGGGCCTGTCCACGGAATCGCCGGTATCGGTCCTTGCCGATTCTTCACGACTCGGGGTTGCGGCGGGCCGCAGATCGACAGCGAACCGCTGGGCAGGCGATCGGCCGGGCATGCCACGAGGGCGCCGAGTTCGCGCGCTCCAAGGGCTGAACGTCGAGGTGCGCCTCGAGCGTGACAAGGCGAGCGCATGGCAGACGATCCTCGACGTCGCCGAAGACCCGACGCCCACCTCATCGTCCTGGGCACACGCGGACGGACAGCTGTGCAGTCGGGGCTGCTCGGGAGCGTCTCAGGTGCGCTCGTGCACCATTCGACGCGGCCGGTGCTGGTAGTGCCCGGATCCGCTCGCGACTAGACGGCTTGATTGGTGTGGTGAATCAACAGTCTGCGTAGGCTGCCGCGACGTCCAGCGACGACAGGATGCCGGCCGGATGACCGGTCGCGGGGTCGACCACGATCAGATGCTCAACGCTGCGCTCGGCCATCACCCCGGCGGCGTAATCGAGCCGATCGGCAGACGAGACGGTCACGATCTCCTTGCCTGCCGCCGCCTGGCCGGCCGTCTCGTTACCCCCCCGGCTGCGGCGGCCGCGACGTCCAGCGTAGTGATGATCGCCCAGGGCCGGCGAGCGTAGTCCGGGTCAGCGACGGCCACGGCGTGGACGCGCTGCTCGGCCATCAGCCCCGCAACCACCCGGAGTGACGTGCTCGGATCGGTGGTGAGAATGCCCGTGTGCATAATGTCGTGGACGCGTACATGTGCGAGCGCTGTTTCTTGGATGCTCATCGACTGCTCCCGTTCGATTGCGTTCGGCCAATTTATGCCCCGCTCGCCGGGTTGCCATCGTCAGCGAACCGTGGGTACTGTGCGTAGTTTCCCGCGAGGGCGCGAGGTCGCGAACGAATGCCGTCGAACTCGCTGGTCCCGTGGACCATGCTCGTGCGACTGACGCCTCCTAGAACTTCAGTCTTCGCCTCGGATCAGCTTGTGATCGAGCGCGTAACGCACGAGCTCGGATCTCGAGCCGAGCCGTAGCTTCTGCTGGATGTGGGCACGGTGTGTCTCCACGGTGCGTACTGACAGATACAGCTCGTCGGCGATCTCAGAGTTGGTGTGGCCCAGCGCGATCATCCGCAGCACCTCGACCTCTCGTTCGGAGAGTCCATCGGGAGGACCGGGCGGCGGTTCTGCCGCGACCCGGGCCCCAAGCCGTGGATTGAGGTATGTGTCGCCGGCGGCGGCTCGCTGAACGGCCTCGACGAGCTCGGACTCGGCTGCCTCCTTGAGGACATATCCGAGCGCGCCCGCACTGAGTGCCTGACGTGCGTATGCCGGTTCGTTTTGCATCGTCAGCACCACGATCTGGGTCTCCGGGCTGTCCGCTCGGATGTCCGGAATCGCCCCCAGGCTCAGCCCCTCGGGCAGGTTCAGATCGAGGATCAGCACATCCGGACGGTGGCCTCGAACGTACCTACGCGCGCTTTCGAGGTCGGACGCCTCGGCCACGACCTCAAAGCCCTCCTCGGCCTCGAGCACCTGCCGCAGGCCCCGGCGAACCACGGAGTGGTCGTCGGCGATCACGACGCGAATCGTGTCGCCGCCGCCAGCCTCGCCCTTCTGTGCATCGGGGGTCGGGAATTCGGCCTCAGGCACGGACGTCAGCGTAGCGCCGCTCGGTCCCGCGACTCGAGGTAGGGGGACAGGTACTTGGCGACGATCTTGGTTGGCGGTGACCAACTCGGGGTGTCGCTGATCTCCGAGCTCGATCCGTGTCCGCCGGTGATGTGAGCGCTCAGGTAGAGCGGTTTCTCGGCGCCCAGCAGGATCGCGTGAATCACCGGATGGAATGGCGTCGGTTCGACAGGCGCCCCAGCGAGAGCAGCAATCTTCTCAGCAGCGGTGTCGGCCTCCTGGGCCGCCATCCCGCCGTGCTTGACGGCGAAGTCGATCGCGTCGCCGGCGGCGAACACGCGATCGACGCCGCGCACCTGGCAATGGACGTCGACAGGAAGGAAGCCATCGGGCGCCGATTTCGGGACTCCGGGCGTGGATGGGCCATACAGCTCAGGCAGGGCCACGATTCGATCCAACAGGAACCGCCGTGCGCCGGGGTACACGGAAAGCTCTCCCGGGTTGGGGGTCTCGCAACGGGCCGAGGGTATAACCAGTATCCCGTGCTCCGTGAGTAACTGCGCCACGGCGTCGCTGACCGTCTGACCGAAAACAGCCAATGGAGCGTCTTCCGGCGTGGCAACTGTGATGGACACCTCGGTGCCCATATCGTGCGCGCGCTTTGCCGTCATCAGGGCGAGCTCGTACATCGGCAATGGCCACGGCATCCGGCTGGGCGAAATGAACGCCAGCTTGTGGACGTAGCCTCCTTCGACGTCCTGGATCAGGCCGTGTAGTTGCTCGTCGATCCGAGCGTCGTCGAGCGTCAACGCGTGCTTGAACCGGGGACGGCGGGTCGCGCCGAGCGCGAGTACCAGGGCGTCGTACTCGAGCTGGTCGCCCCCCACGGTGTGAACGATGCGACGGTCTCGCTCGAGCCGCTTGAAGCCGTCCTGCCTGAGCTCAACACCTATATCGCGCGCGATCTCGTCCAGCGGGTAGCGCCGCGCCTCGCTGTAGGCGAAGGGTTCGCGCACTCGCATCGGGCGGTAGACGAACTCCGGGTCGGGGGCCAACAGGGTGGTGGTGATCCGTTCACCCGCCAGGTCCCGGAGCGCGAGCGCTCCCTCGAGCGCGGCGACGCCGCCGCCGGCGATCACGACCTTGAACGGCGTCGGGTTGCTCGATGTCATGGCGAGTAGCTTAGGGACGGTGTGGATGTAGTGCCAGCCGCGCCATTCCGTACCCTGATTGCGGCGAACTACGTATGCCTCACTATCCCGAATGTCTTGGCCGCGCCGGCGCGAGGACGATGCGCCGGCCAGACACCGTCCAGGCGCGGATGTACATCCAGTGCGCCTTGCGCCCGGGGGCCCACAACTCGAGCCCCAGGTTCTCCAGCCGGCGGACCTCGGTCGGGCCGACGATCTCGTCCGTCACGCCGCGCATGATCACGCTCCAGCCGGTTCGCTCTCCCTCGTCGATGCCGTCGATCTCGAACGCGGCATGAGCGGATCGCAGCAAGGCGTGGAACTTCGATCCGTGGGCCGTTCGGAACACCACCGACTGTGAACGATCGTCGAACACGTAGTTGACCGGGCGAATCAGAGGAGCCCCGTCGCCCGTGCTGACGGCCAACCTGCCGAAGCTGTTCGAGGCAAGTAACCGCAGGCACTCGTCCCGTGGAAGGTCGACCAGTTCACCGGCTGGGCGTTCACTTGGCTGGGGGGACACGCCCTAACGATACGACCGCCGGGCTACCCGAGCAGCGGCACAACCCCGCGGTCGGCTGCGCGAAACTACCGAGACTCGGACGCCGCGGCGCGGCGTCCCGCGGCTCAGAAGACCGCCAGTTTTACTGGCCGGGAGCCGTACTCGCCACGGATATGGCCGTGGGCCTTCGCTGCGAAGCTCAAGACATGAGTGGCATCCCCGCGACTGTCATCGGACGCGTGGCCAGAGAGCCCGGGCACGCGCACCACACACGGCCCCGGTGGCTGGTGTGGCTGATTGATCATCGCGCCCAGATCCTGGCCGCGTTTGCCCTTGCGGCCATCGCGGCCGGTGGCGTCCTACACCTCATCGGCGAGGGCGCGGCCGCCCAGACGGTTTGGGGACTCGCGGTGGCCGTGCTCGCGGCCGAGCTTACGGTCGAGGTGGGCCATAGCGTCGTCGTCGAGCACAGCCTGGGGGTCGACACGATCGCGCTCGTGGCGATGGTCGGCGCGCTCGCCCTGGGGGAGGAGCTCGCGGGTGCGATTATCGGCCTGATGTTTTCCGGTGGCGCCGCCCTGGAGGCGATCGCCTCGGGGCACGCGCGCCGCGAGTTGACCGCCCTGATCCAGCGCGCTCCCAAGGTCGCACGCGTCCGGGTTGGCCAGCAGCTGGAGGAGGTGCCGGTCGAGGACGTCCAAACCGGCGATGTCGTGCTGGTACGTACCGGCGAGGTCGTCCCGGTTGACGGAACCGTGGTGAGCGCGGAGGCGGTAATCGACACCAGCACGCTCAGCGGGGAATCGCTGCCCGAGGCCGTGCGGCGAGGAATGGCGGTGCTGAGCGGCTGCGCCAATGCGGGGAGCCCGTTTGATGTTCGAGCCGACCGCCCCGCGCGCGAAAGCGCTTACGCGGCGCTGGTACGACTGGTCGAGCAGGCGCAGACGCAGCGTGCGCCGATGGTGCGGATGGCCGACCGGTACGCAGGGTTCTTCCTGCCCATTGCGCTGCTTGCGGCGGGCCTGGCCTGGGCGTTGAGCGGCGATCCGGTGAGGGGGCTGGCGGTCATTGTGGTGGCGACGCCCTGTCCGCTGATTCTCGCGGCGCCGATCGCCCTTGTCTCCGGCGTGTCGCGCGCCGCGCGATCAGGGGTGATCGTCAAGGGCGCTGGCGCGATCGAGACGCTTGGCGAGGCGCGGACCGTCCTGTTCGACAAGACCGGCACCTTGACCGTCGGCACTCCCGAGCTGAGGGAAATCGTGCCCCGTGACGGCTGGGCGGCAGGTGACGTGTTGCGTCTCGCCGCGTCGGTCGACCGGCTGTCCGCGCACGTTCTCGGGGGCGCCCTCGTTGCTGCCGCCAGCGAGGCTGAACTCGGCCTGAGCATCCCAACCGAGGTTAAAGAAGAGCCGGGCGAGGGGATCGAGGGCCAACTCGAGGGACACCGCGTAGCCGTCGGAAGCCGGGCATTCGCGCGCAAGAGCGGGGTGCCGCAGGATGAGATCGTCGCCTCTGCGTCAATGACCACGCGAGGATCGGGTGAAGCGCACGTCGTCGTGGCGATCGACGGCCACGTCGCCGGTGTCATTGTGATGGCCGACGAGCTGCGCCCGGACGCCGACCGGATCGTGGACCGTCTCCGCGCGGAGGGAGTCCGGTACGTTGCGATGATCTCCGGCGACCGACGGTCGGTTGCGGACCGGGTCGGCCGCGAGCTGGGCGTCGACCGCGTCTACGCCGAGCAGTCGCCCGAGGAGAAGTTGAGTGTCGTGCGCCAGATCGGTGGCGATCCCAAGCTGCGGCCGGTTGTGATGGTCGGCGACGGCGTGAACGACGCCCCGGCGCTGGCTATCGCCGACCTGGGGATCGCGATGGGAGCAGCCGGCGCTACGGTCTCGTCCGAGACCGCCGACGCTGTCATCATGGTGGACCGGGTCGACCGCGTGGCCGACGCGCTCCACATCGGCCGTCGCGCGCTCCGCATTGCCCGGCAGAGCGTGCTAGCCGGGATGGGGCTGAGCATCGTCGCGATGGGGGTCGCCGCGGCCGGCTATCTCCCACCCGTCGCCGGCGCGTTGTTGCAGGAGGCGATCGATCTCGCCGTGATCCTGAACGCATTGCGGGCTCTTCGCGGATAGCACCCGGCCTCGCCCGAACGCAGTTCTCCACCGTGGTACTGTCGGTCGCTCAGCGACACGCGTCAACCGGGGTTTGACGGTCATGACCGACCATGAGCAAGTGATGCGCCCCCGTCGCGCTCGGCGTACTCGAGGTTGCGCGCGGGGTGCTCTCTGAACTCGACCTGGATGTCGTGTTGCAGAGGGTCGTTGAGTCCGCGCGCGAGGTCTCGGGTGCGCGGTATGCGGCGCTTGGGGTGCTCGATCAGTCCCGCACTGAGCTTGAGCGGTTTATCACCGTGGGCTTGGATGAGCAGACCCGACGCGGCATTGGACTACTGCCTCGGGGGAAGGGGGTGCTGGGGGAGCTGATCGAGCATCCGGTGACGCTGCGTCTGGCGGATGTCGGCGCACATCCCAAGTCCTACGGCTTCCCCGCCGAGCACCCGTTGATGCGCTCGTTTCTGGGGGTTCCCGTGCTCGTTGGCGGGCGCCCGTATGGGAACCTCTACCTGGCTGAGAAGGCCGGCGGAGGCGAGTTCACGGAGCAGGACGAGCAGGCTGTAGAGCTCCTGGCTGACTTCGTCGGCGTGGCGATCGACCACGCGCGCCGATACTCAGGCCTGGAGGCTCGGCACGCCGAGCTCCGCAGGACGGTGGATGCCCTGGACGCGACGATGCAGATCGCCCGCGCGCTCGGCGGTGAGACCGAGCTGGAACCGATCCTGGCCTTGGTCGCCAAGCGCGGGCGCGCGCTGGTGTCCGCTCGAGCGCTGGTGATCGAGCACGAGCAGGACGGCCAGATGATCATCGCCGCCTGCGCCGGCGATCTGCCCGATGGCCTGCTCGGTCTGCGCGTCGACTCGGAAGACAGCCTCGCCGGCGCGGCGCTACGGACGATGAGGACCCTGCGGCTGGAAGACGCTCCCAACCGGGCGCGGTTTGAGCGCCATGGCCTCGGCCGGCTCGGTGTCCACGCCGACGGTGGGATGGTCGTCCCGCTCGTGTTCCGCGGCCGAGGTCATGGGGTGCTGATCGCTGTAGACCGCCTGGTGAACGGGCCGGCCTTCACCGGCGATGACCAGCGGCTGCTGGAGGCGTTTGCGGCCAGCGCGGCAACCGCCGTCGCGACCGCGGAGACGATCCAGAGCGAGCGGCGCAGACAAACGCTCGCCGCGGCCGAGCAGGAGCGCGCACGCTGGGCCCGCGAGCTGCACGACGAGACCCTCCAAAACCTCGCGGCGCTGCGGCTGGGACTCGCTGCGCAACTGGGCGCCGCCGACCCCGGCCCGCTGACCGACGCGGTCAGGGAGGCCGTGACGCAGCTGCAGGAGGAGATCGGTGCCCTCCGGTCGCTGATAACCGACCTGCGCCCCGCCTCGCTCGATGACCTCGGCGTCGAGGCGGCGGTCGCAGGCCTCGTCGACCGCGTGCGCGCCCGCGGCCTCGAGGTTGAGCTCACGATCGATCTGGCCTACGAGCAGGGACGCGAGCCGGACAGGCCTGTCGCCGAACTCGAGACCGCGATCTACCGGATCGTTCAGGAGGCTCTCACCAACGCAACGAAGCATGCCGACGCCCAGAAGGCTGAAGTCGAAATCGTCGAAGATCAAACCACGGTCCGAGTAGTTGTTCGCGACGACGGCCGTGGTTTCGACACCACTGCCAGAAGCGGAGGATTCGGGCTGATCGGCATGGACGAGCGTGCCGAGCTCCTTGGCGGAACGCTCGCCATCGAGTCCGCTGAAGGGAAGGGAACCGCTGTGAGTTGTGTGTTCCCGGCTAGGCGCCGCGGGGTCGCGAAGGTCGCATGACGCGCCGGGTCAGGCCCCGGTCAGGTCGCGCTGCCTGAAGAAGACCATCGCGAGAAGCCCGGCGAGCACGCCAATCGCGAGCATGACCGCTGCCGCGCCACCTCGGAATGGCTGCGCGGGGACGAACCCGACGTGAGCAAACGGCGTGGCGTCGACGAGCCACCTCGGCGCGCCCAGAAGCGAGCCGAAGAGCTGCCAGAGGAAGGCGACTGCGACGAGGCCGTAGGCGATCCCGCCGCTCGCACGCGGAACAAGTCCGTAAGCAAGTGCCGCGATTCCGAGGAACAGGAGCGCCACCGGGAGGCAGTTCGCTCCCGCCTCGATCATCTTCGGGAACGAGATCGACACGCCCTGGGAGGTGGCTCCGGCCCACGCGAGCAGACCTCCGAGCAGCGAGAGGGCAGCGATGGCGACGCTCGCCAGCGCGAGTCGACCTCCGAGCCACCGGGTGCGGGCGACCGGCTGCGCGAGCAGCGTCTCGAGCCGCTCATCGGCTTCCTCGTGTCGAGCGGCGGCGACCTGAGAGACCGCGAACAGGCTGGTCGCGAGCACGAAGAAGATGAAGCTGAAGCCGATGTAGCCCCTCGGGGTGAGAACGGACCCCGACCCGAGTTTCTGGAGCTCGCGCTCGAGCTGTTTCGAGATCCCGGCCGAGGAGATGCTCTTCGAGATCACACCGACGATGAACGCGAACGCGCCGACGCTCGCGAGCCATACGATCAGGCTTGTCCGCTCGGTGCGCAGTGCCTGTGCGGTCGGAGTGGACAGCAGGGCGTACCGCGGTGCCGCAGTATCGCGCGCCCTGAGTAAGCCGCTGCCGACGTCGCGCCCGGCCGCGATCCGCCACGCGGCGATGATCAGGAGCGCGCTCGCCACAACAGCGAGCAACAGCACGAGCGGCTGAGCGCCGGTCAAAGGCCGTAGTTCTTCGGCCCAGCCCAGGGGCGTGATCCACCGCAGCCAGCCGAGCCCGGACGACGTGTCGGAGATCACCCGCAGGACGAAGCACACGGCGACAACGCCTCCTCCGAGCTCGAGCGCGATCCTGCGGGTCGGCGCAAGCTGACTGGCAAGCGCGCCGACGCCAACGAACACTGGGACGACAGAGACGACCGCCAGCGCCAGGTATGCCGAACCTCCCACCGGCAGCCCCCCCAAGACGGAGCCGATGAAGGCGGCTGCCCACAGCAACAATGCCCCGGCGGCAATCGCCGCGATCGAGGCCACAAACACCGACCCGCGTCCGACGCTCCCGGCGAGAATCAGCTCGGTGCGCCCGGCGTCCTCCTCGGTGCGCAACGCACGAACGGCGGCGAGCAGCCCGAACACGGCCGCGAAGATCGCCAGCGTTCCGCCCACGCGCCACGCGCTGTAGCCACCGACGGTGAGCAAGTCGTATGCCTTGCCGTAGAACAGGACGACCGCCTTGTTGTTGGCGAAGCTTTTCGCGAACGACAGGCGATCGGCCACGGTCGGATACGCGTGGCGGTAGCTGAGCGGCTGGATAAAGGCGACAGCAGCGAACAGGTAGCCGAAGGCGATCGTGCGCACGCGCGCGTCGCGCAGCGCGCGCCGCGCGATCGCGGCCGTCCCGCGCCACGCCGCGGCCCCTGCCGGCGCCCTACGACGCAGTGCGACCGTCGCCATGGTCGTAGTGATGAAGGAAGATCTCCTCGAGCGAAGGCTCTCGGCTGGTGAGCGTCGCCACCGGCTCCTTCGCCAGGGCCGCGATCAGCGGAGCGATGCTGCCCGAGACCTCGAACCGCAGTGCCGACGGACCGGCGCCGGCTACGCTCACGCCATCGAGCCGCGGAAGCTTCGGTGCGGGACCGGCGAACGTGACCTCAACCACCTGCGCACCGAGGTGGCGCAGCTCGGCGAGCGTCCCCTCGTCTACGAGCGTGCCCGCTCTGAGGATTCCGACGCGGTCGCAGAGCGCCTCGACCTCGCTGAGGATGTGCGAGGACAGGAAGACGGTCTGGCCGCGCTCCTTCCCCTCGGTCACGGACTGACGGAAGGCCACCTCCATCAGAGGATCGAGGCCGCTCGTCGGCTCATCGAGCAAGAGCAAATCGGCGCGCGTGGCCAAGGCCGCGATCAGCTGCACCTTTTGCCGGTTCCCCTTCGACAATGCCCGCACCTTCTTGTCCGTGTCGAGCTGGAACCGCTCAACGAGCGTGTCTCGATACGCAATGTCGCCGCCACCGTGAAGCCGGGAGAGAAACTCGAGCGTCTCGGCCCCCGTCATCGCTGGCCACAGAAAGGGCTCGCCGGCGACGTAGGCGACCCTTCGGTGCGCGGCTACTGGGTCGCGCCAGCAATCGATGCCGAACAGCTCCCCGCGGCCCGCGGTCGGCCGATGCAAGCCGAGCAGCAGCCTGATCGTGGTCGTCTTCCCCGCGCCGTTTGGCCCGAGGTATCCGTAAACCTCGCCCTCTTTGACGTCAAGGTCGAGGCTGTCAAGCGCGGGGCTGTCCCCGTAGCGCTTGGAGAGCTGCTCGGTCCGGATGGCGCTCATCGACGGCACGGTACGCCGTGCGGCGGACTCCTCTATCCGTGGTTGTGTGTAAGCGAGCGACGGTCGGTACGGAAGCTTCCTCCAGCAATCCCGCAGCCGCTGCGCGACCTCTCGGCGTCAGGCGCCGGAGGCGAGACGCTCGTAGCAGCCGGCGTGGTAGCAGTCGCCATCCGCGCTGCAGGCGTCAGGGTCCGCCGCGAGCGAGGTTCGACGCGTGGCCGCGCCGATCACGTGCATGAGCGGTTCGTAGACGCCGATCACCTCGCCGCAGTCCGGGCACCGGGGTCGTGCGTCAGGTGGCTCCCTTGCCGAGGCTTCCATTCCAGACAGGAGAGTCCCTCGTCTGCAGCCCGGCGCCATCGCGCGGGAGCCGCACAAGTCCTGGGGAGAACTACGGATCCCCGTATATATTGGGGCTGGCGGCTCAGGAGCACCCTGATGGGACCGGGCGCGATGCTGGGACGGAGTGAGATGAGCAGTTCGGAAGAGCACCAGCAGATCCGGCGCCTGCTTCATGTAGGCAGGGCCCTGATGGCTGAGCACAACACCGAGCCCATCCTCGACCAGATCCTCAAGGAGGCTCGCGATATCACCGGCGCGCGGTACGCAGCGCTCGGCGTCCTCCATGAGGACCGGGAGGAGCTCGAACGCTTTCTCACCCTCGGGATTGATGAGGACGGCCGTAGCGCCATCGGCGACCTTCCACGCGGCCGTGGCGTGCTCGGAGTCCTCATCGAAGACCCGCTGCCGCTGAGGCTTGCGGACGTTGGCCAGCACCCGCGAAGCTACGGGTTCCCGATGGGCCATCCCGCGATGAGCAGCTTCCTCGGCGTGCCGATCCTGATCCGCGGCGAAGCTTGGGGCAACCTGTATCTCACCGAAAAGGAGGGAGGCGGTGAGTTCACCGATGGGGATGAGGAGGCGGTCGTGATCCTCGCTCAGTGGGCGGCGACGGCGATCGACAACGCCAGACTGTACGAGGCGAGTGAGCAGCGTCGGGAGCAGCTCGAGCGGGCAGTTCGCTCGCTGGAGGCGGCCCGAGACATCGCCGACGCGATTAGCGGCGCATCGGATCTGGGGCGGATCCTCGACCTGGTAGCGAAGCGGGGGCGAGCGCTGGTCGACGCTCGCAGCGTCCTGATCATGTTGCCCGAAGGGGACGACCTTGTGGTGGTCTCAAGCGCCGGATACGCGCACGCCAGCCTGGGGCAGCACCTACCGATCGCATCCTCGATGTCAGGCCAGGTGCTCGAGCGCGGCCGCGCTGAGCGGATATCGGATGTCGCCGCAGGTCTGACTATCGGCCCGCGCGAGCTCGGGGTTCCGGATGCTCATTCCGCGCTCCTCGTACCAATGCTCAGCCACGGCACCGGGATTGGCGTAGTGGCGGCGTTCGATCGGGGTCCGGAGGGCGACGAGTTCACCGATGAGGACGAACAGCTTCTGCGCACCTTTGCCGCGTCGGCTGCGAACGCGGTCGCAATCAGTCGGAGCGTCGAGGCGGACCGGCTGCGGAGCGCGATCGCTTCAGCCGACGCCGAGCGGCGTCGTTGGGCGAGGGAGCTACACGACCAGACGCTCCAGTCGCTCGGGGCCCTGCGCGTCGTCCTGGCGTCGATCGTAGGCCGGGGAGATGCCTTGACGAAGGACGACGCGATCCGGCAGGCCATCGCCGACATCGAACTCGAAATCGAGAACCTGCGACGCATCATCACCGACCTGAGACCGTCCATACTCGACGACCTCGGGTTACTCCCGGCAATCGAAGCGCTGCTCGATCGCGGCCGCGACGCTGGGCTCGAGATCCGAAGTGAGGTCATGCTCCCCGATTCGGGTAAGTTCGACGCTGAGCTCGAGACGACGATCTACAGGATCGTGCAAGAAACGTTGACGAACATCGTGAAGCATGCAAGCGCCACCACCGTGCGCGTGCTCATCGATCAGTCAGACGGAGGGGTCATCATCGAAGTCGACGACGACGGGATCGGGTTCGACCTTGGCGCGCGGGCCGCCGGATACGGTCTCGCCGGCATGCGCGAGCGCGTCTACCTGGCGAGCGGCTCGTTCGAGTTGGAATCGAATGAGGCGGGGACGCGTATTCGGGTCCGGCTGCCCGCGCGGGATTCCCCCCAGGTGAGCTCCCGGTCAGGTTCCTATGAGGTGGCGTCGTAGCGCGAACCCGACGAGATCAGCACGGGTACTCAGCCCGAGTTTGTTGAAGATGCGCGCGCGATGGGTCTCGACAGTTCGCCTCGAGAGGTGAAGCCCGACCGCGATCTTCCGCGCTCGTCAAGCCGAGCGCGATCATGCGGACCACTTCGATTTCGCGCGGCGTCTCCTGCGAGCGTCGATCCCCGCGGCTACGCGTGCACTGACGTACTCGTCGCCGTTCGCGGCGCAACGGATCGCCGTGGGCAACTCGCTGTCTGCTCGGTCTTTGAGCACATATCCGATCGCGCCTGCGTCCATCGCCTGCTGGGCGAACAGCGGACTCTCCTCCATCGTCAACACGACAACCTCGGTGTCGGGAG